>JBFWQX010000017.1:0-20398 GCA_050249215.1 Afipia sp. | reverse complement strand
TACAACTACGCACGTCGGCTGAAGACCCTCAAGGGCCTCACCCCTTACGAATACATCTGCAAATGCTGGACTTCTCAGCCAGAACGATTCAACCTCAATCCGACCCATCAAATGCCGGGACTAAACACCTAGATCAGATCCAGTTCCATCGCGAGCCTGACCGCGTGGGTCGTATTGGTCGCACCAAGCCTGTCACGCGCGCCTTTCATATAGAAGCGCACCGCGCGCTCTGAAATGCCGAGCAGATCGGCAATCTCGTCCATCGTCTTTCCCATCGAGGCCCAGGCGAGACAAAGCGACTGGCGCGGCGTCAATGCGATCGCCTGATTGTGCGGTGCGCGCATGAGGCGGCTGAGATGTACATGCACGAACGCAACCGCCGTGATCGCGTGAACCGGGTTGCGGACTTCTGCGTCGGCGCTCGGCCTGCCGGATGCGAGCGTCAGCAGTGCGGTTCGGCCGAAGCCGCCGCGCACGGGGATCGAGATGCCGCTGCGGATCCCGAAGTCGGCTGCTTCGCCAAAGAAGCGCACCGTCTCCGGCGCGGAGCCAGCACTTTCGTTCTGAGACCAGGCGAAGGGTTGCATCGCACGCTTTGCGATCGTCACGACCGGATCGATAGCCGCGTAGTTGCTGTTCAGATAGGTGCCCTGCCACTCGGTGGGATAATTGGAAAATGTGCGGACATCGCCTGCGCAGACATTAAGATAGGCGAAGCGATCGAAACCAGCCGCGGTCGTGAAATTGCGGAGGGCTTGTTTGAGGGATCGTTCGTCCTGCGCAAGATCACTCGCTTCCATCAGGTCGTTGAATCCCTCGTCGAGAATCTGAACGCGCATCATTCTTCTGCGATCTCCCGTTTTGTTGCTGGTTGATCTGATGTCTCTAATTCTTCCCCTAATGCAATTGATGAACTTGTCCGAACCCGGCTAACTCTTACTGAGCGTTTCCGGCCGAGGTTTAAATGCCCAATTGAGAATTACATTCCTCATCTCAAAGCGGAATCACCATGCACCACGCATTGCTGGTGCGACCCAAGCAATCTTCTAGAGCCGATGGTCTCACGCTTGTTGACGCCAAGGTTTTCGATATTGTGTCGTGTAGAGTCGATCCTTGCTAGGATCTGAACAGCTCTAGCATATAGAATGCGACCATCTTCTGTCGGTTGTGCGCCTCGAGTATGTCTCGTTAATAGTAGAGCATGAAGCTCCAGTTCGAGCTGGCACACTTGTAGACCTAGAACTGGTTGCACCCTCAGCCGGACTTCGGTCGTGCCCGTCATAAAGCGAGTTCTGCTTTGGAGGACCCAGATACCGAACACAAGAGTAACGCTATCCACAGCAAGGGCCATTAGCACATTTGGCTATGTCAGGCCGCGGCGCTCGACCTCAAACGGGTCACGGTGGACACCACCGTGCAGCCCAAGGCGATCACCTTCCCGACCGATGCCAAACTCCTGCATGCGGCGGTCAAAGGCCTGGTGGGTCTGGCCAAAAAGCACGGCGTGCGGCTGCGTCAGTCCTATCTGCGCATCGCCAGGCGCGCCGCGATGATGGCGGGCCGCTATGCCCACGCCAAGCAGTTCAAGCGCCACCATCGGCAATTGCGCCTCTTGCGCTCGAGGCTCGGGCGGATCATCCGCGACATCCGCCGCAAGATCGAAGGCCGACCTGACCTCGAACAGGTGTTGCAATATCCGCTCACGCGCGCCGAGCAGATCCGGTCCCAGCAGCAGCGCCAGCGCGGGTGGAAGCTCTATTCCTTCCATGCTCCGGAAGTCGAATGCATCGGCAAAGGCAAGGCCGCGGCGCCTTACGAGTTCGGCGTCAAGGCCTCGATCGTCACCACCAATGGCCGCGCCCCAGGCGGCCAGTTCGTGCTGCACGCCAAGGCGCTCCCGGGCAACCCCTATGACGGGCACACGCTCGGCGCCGTCATCGCGGACACCGAAAGGCTCACCGGTTGCATGATCGAGCGCGGCTATGTCGACAAGGGATATCGCGGCCACCACACCAAAAGCCCGCGCCGCATCTTCATCTCCGGCCAGAAGCGCGGCGTCATCGGTGTCATCAAGCGCGAGCTTCGACGCCGTTCAGCCATCGAAGCCGTGATCGGGCACATGAAAGCCGACGGTCATCTCGGCCGCTGCCACCTCAAGGGGAGCCACGGCGACGCCGCCAACGTCGTCCTCACCGCGATCGGCCACAACCTCCGTCTGGTCCTCGCCTGCTGAGGATTCTGTTGCGCCTGATCCTGAGCGCCCTATCGCGAGCCTTCGCCGTCGCACCGGCATTTAGAGAGGCTTCTTAACAGACGACTAAAGGACGCCTCCTTGCCATCCTCTTGACCGGAGGCGAAGCACACGATTGTCCGGTCGCAGAGCGCCTGATCCGACGTGTGACGCCGGCAAAGCGGATGCTCGGCGACAAGGCTTACGACAGTGCCGAATTGCGCGACGGTTTGGATGAGCGCGGGACCAAGCCCATCATTCCAAATCGCTGCAACCGGAAGAAACCATTCAGCTTCAGCAAGCGTCTATACAAACTGTGCTGGCGCATCGAAAGTGCGTTCAACAGGTTGAAGGACTTCAGGCGCATCGCAACCCGCTACGACAGGCTGGCGCGAAATTACCTCGCTTCCGTATGCCTTGCCGCCGCTCTTGTATGGTGGATTTAATGAGTCGCGACCCTAAGTTTCAAGACCACTACCAAGCCGGCCAAGAATAGCGTCGCCAACGCTCCAAGCTGGATCGCTTACTACCTCAACGAGGTCTACGTCGAGAACCGGGCCTGACTAGCCGCGCCAGCATCATTGGTTGGCTGAGTGACCTGACCGGGCTTTTTTGGACCAGGCGATGTGAGAGAATTGGTCTTGCAAAGGAGCCTGGAGATGCCGAAGAAGCGGTTCAACGCGGAACAGATCGTAGTTTTACTACGCCAGATCGAAGTGCTGACGTCGCAGGGCAAGTCGCCTGCGATTGCGTGTCGTGAGGCCGGGATATCGCAGCAGAGGTATTATCGGTGGCGGAAGGAATACGGCGGACTGGAAGTCGATCAGGCCCGACGAATGAAGGATCTTGAGCGGGAGAATGTTCGTCTGAAGCGTCTTGTTGCCGACCTGTCACTTGAGAAGCAGATCCTGAAGGATGTTGCCTCGGGAAACTTGTAAGC
This sequence comes from Afipia sp., assembly GCA_050249215.1. GTDB lineage: Bacteria > Pseudomonadota > Alphaproteobacteria > Rhizobiales > Xanthobacteraceae > Afipia. The sequence continues at coordinate 17,228 of JBFWQX010000017.1, read as the reverse complement.
CCCGAACGGCGCCGGCAGGCTGTCGAGGGAATCCGGACGAAGTACGGGCTCTCCGAACGTCACGCCTGCCGGATTGTCGATCAGCCCCGCGCGGCACGCAGCGCTGCCAGGATAGGCTCTCGTTGCGCGGTCCGATCAGCCGGGGACTTGCCGCCCCACACGATGAAATGCCAAGGTTTAGGCCAACAGAGGTAGAGATCGACGCGATTGTCGCGTATATCAACAGCCTCGCATCGCGGCGTTAGCCGCTTCGCAGTTGTGATCGTGTATGTCCTGAAAAGTGGCTGCCGCTGGTGCGATTGCCCGCCGGAATATGGTCCCGCGATGACGATCTATAACCGGTTCGTGCGCTGGGCCGAACGCGGGATTTGGGAAAAACCTGTTCCGAAAACTTGCCGGAAACGGGCGCTGCACGGACACGCAGATGATCGACTCGACGCATGTTAAAGCGCATCGTTCGGCGTCGGGCGGAAAAGGGGGGGAGCAGAAACAGGCTGTTGGCCGCTGGCGCACGCTGACCTTCCTCGGCGCACTGCACTGCGACCGGCTGACCGCCCCTGGCGTCTTCGACGGACCGATCAACGGCGACAGCTTCCAGGCTTATGTCGAACAGCAACTCCTGCCGGTCCTCAAGCCGGGCGACATCGTCGTCATGGACAATCTCGGCAGCCACAAATCCGCGGCCATCCGCCGGATGATCAAGTCAGCCGGCGCAAGGCTCTGGTACCTGCCGCCTTACTCACCCGATCTCAATCCGATCGAGCAGACCTTCGCCAAGATCAAGCACTGGATGCGAGCGGTCCAAAAGCGCACAGTGCGAGTGCCGGACCTGTTCGACGCAATCGACAACGATTCCAATGTCGGTCATCGTGGAAAGCGATGCTGCAAGTTACCCCCCCCCAAGATAGGCGCGCAACAGGTCCGGATTCTGCAGTAGCCCTTCGGCGCTGTCTTCCGCCACCACGCGGCCGGTCTCGATAACGTAGGCCCGGCTCGCGACCGAGAGCGCGTTGTGGACATTCTGCTCCACCAGCACGATCGTGATGCCCTGATCGCGCAATTGCCGGATGGCCGAGAGCACTTCCTGAGTGATGAGCGGACTCAAGCCCAGGCTTGGCTCATCCAGCAACAAGAGCCGCGGTGACGACATCAGGGCACGGCCGATCGCCAGCATTTGCTGTTCGCCGCCCGACAATGTTCCGGCCAGTTGCGTGAGGCGTTCGCGCAGGCGCGGGAAGCGTTCCAGTACCGTTTCCATACGGCGATCGATCTCTGTACGATCGCGGCAGATATAGGCGCCAAGGCCGAGATTTTCCTGAACCGACAGATCGGGCCACACATGCCGCTCTTCCGGACAATGCGCGATACCGTCGCGTACGATGACATCGGGCCGCCGCCGCGCGATCGATGCACCGTTGAACAGGATATCGCCGCCGGCAGGCGCTAGCAGACCGGAAATTGCACGGAGGATCGTGCTCTTGCCCGCGCCGTTGGCCCCGATGAGCGCGACAACTTCGCCCGGCTCAACGCGAATACTGACGTCATGCAGGGCCCGCACCTTGCCATAGGCAGCGTAGAGCTGGCGCAATTCGAGAATGGATGTACTCATGTCGCGGGCATGCCGAGATAGGCTTCGATCACCGCAGAGTTATTGCGCACATCGGCTGGCGCCCCTTCTGCAATCTTGCGGCCGAAATTCAACACAACGATGCGGTCCGACACCTCCATAACCAGCGCCATGTTGTGCTCGACTAGCAGCATGGCCTCGACGCTGGTTCCCATCAGGCGTTTCAGTACGCCGCCGAGTTGCTGCGCCTCCTGCGTATTGAGTCCGGCAGCAGGCTCGTCCAGCATCAAGAGGCGCGGTCCGGCGCTAAGGGCGATCGCAACCTCAAGCAGCCGCAACTCGCCGCATGAGAGCGAGTCTGCCTCCACATTCATGCGCGCCGCAAGTCCAACCTGTTCGACGATGGCGGCCGCTTCGTCACGCAAGCGTTCCTCACGCTGCCGTTGCGCCTTGCCCGGAAAGAACGCGCGCAGGACCGATGTATCGCCATGGCGATGACGCGCCGTCAGTACGTTGCCGAACACCGTCAGGCCCTTCAGCACATTGGTTTTCTGGAAGGTGCGAATCAGCCCCACCTGCGCGATCGCGTAAGGCGCGCGGCCGGTGATGTCGGCATCGCCGTAGCGAACGCGGCCCGCGCTCGGCGTGTAGAAGCCGGTGATGAGATTGAGACATGTCGTTTTTCCGGCACCATTCGGCCCGATCAAGCTAAGTATCTCTCCCTTGCGAATACCGAAGCTGACATCGGACAACGCTGACAGTCCGCCGAACTGCTTTGAGAGATTGCCGATCTCAAGCATGCGACGTCTCGACTTTTGAAGGCTCTACCTTCGCTTTCTCGGAGGCTGGGTATTGTTCGTGGCGCCGCGTGATGAAGCCCATCAGCCCACGTGGCAGGAACAGCACCACCGCGATCACCATCAATCCGAAGATTGAAAATCGTAATTCCTTGAAATCACGTAGATATTCCTCGAGCAGCACGACGAGGACGGCGCCGACCACGGGGCCTACGAGCGTGCCCTTGCCGCCCGCCAGCACCATGATGATCATCGAGACCATGAAGGAGAAGCCGAACACTTCCGGCCCGACAAACGAAACGTAATGTGCGTAGAAGCCCCCAGCGAGGCCGCTGATCGCCGCCGCGAGCACAAACGTAACCAGCCCGAAATAGAACGGCCAGATGCCAACCGATTGCGCGACGAACCGGTTCTCGCGTACCGCGACCGCAGCACGCCCGACGTTGGAGTAGACGAAGCGGTAGGATACGTAGAGTGATACGATTGCAAGCAGCAGGCCGACATAATAGAAAGAGACCTTCTGCTGCAGCACGCTGCCTGACGACATCCAGCCCGGCTTGGCGATCCCGGAAATGCCCATAGGGCCGTTGGTCAGGCCAACCCAGTTATTGGCGATCAGACGCAGCACTTCCGCAAAACACAGTGTAACGATCACGAAAAACGGACCGCGCAGCCGCAACGTGATCGCGCCAATCACCAGGCCGAATACGGCCGCAACGACCGCCGCGACAATCACCGTGACCTGAAGCGGCATTTCGAGGCGGGATGAGAACAACGCCGCCGCGTAAGCGCCGATACCGAGGAAGGCTGTGTGGCCGAGCGGAAACTCGCCGACATAGCCGACAATCAGATTGAAGCTTGTAGCCAGCATCACCGAGAACATGATGAGTACGCCGATATGCATCGCGTACTCATTTTGCACGAGCAGCGGCACGATCAGAGCGATCGCGAGCGCGGCGAGAAGGAAATTGCGTTCGAATATCATCACGCACGCTCGGTCTGCTTGCTGAACAGGCCATATGGGCGCACCAGCAGCATGAGGATCACGAGCGCGAAGCCGATGGCATCGACATAGCCGGTGGCCACATAACCGCCCCACAGCGCCTCGGATACGCCAAGGATAAGGCCCCCAATGATGGCACCGGCAAAGCTGCCCATGCCGCCCAGGATCACCACCACGAAAGCCTTGAGGCTGACGACACCGCCGATGGTGGCCTGCGCGACATAGATCGAGCCGAGCAGCATGCCGGCCGCGCCAGCCAATGCCGCACCGAGCGCGAGCGTGAAGCCATAGATGTGGCTGGCGCGGATGCCGGAGAGCTGCGCCGCCATCGGATCCTGGAAGGTTGCGCGCATCGCGCGACCGAGCGTCGTCTTCTGAATCAGGAGATGTGCGCCCAGGATCAAAGCTGCGCAGATCGCCACGAGCACAAGGCGCGACTGCGTGATCACAACCGGGCCGAGGAACAGCGGCTTGTTCTCGAACGGCGACAGCACCTTCTGCGGCGCGGTGCCGACGATCAGCAGGGCGGTGTTGGTCAGGAAGATCGAGAGCCCGATGGTGAGAAGGATCGTCGGCTCCTCGCCCTGCCCACGTACACGGTTGATCAGGAACTGGTCGATCAGGTAGCCAGCGGCGCCAAGGCTTGCGACCACGATGACAAGCGTGATGAAGAAATTGAGGCCGGCAATCTCGGTCAGCGCCCAGCCGATCAAGCCGCCGACGACATACAATTCGCCATGCGCGAAGTTGACGACGCGCATCAGACCGAAGACGAGTGTCAGCCCCAGCGCCGATAATGCATAGAAGGTGCCGATCACCAGGCCATTGGCGAGAAGCTGGAGAAACAGATCCATCATCAATCCCCGCGCGCGAACAACGGCAAGCCGTTTACGCCCCCTCAAGGCGGGCGGAGGCGGGCATACCGCCTCCGCAAAAGCGATCGGTTATTTTTCGACCGTCGTGCTGGCGGAAACGACAGGCACACCCTTCTGGAGCTGAATCAAAACCACGGTGAAGCCGCTGGCCTGTCCTTTTTCGTCGAACACGAACCTACCGTTCGGACCTTCATAGTCGGTCTTGGTCAGCGCTTCGCGGATCCTTTCCGCATCGGTCGAGCCAGCGCGGGCGATCGCCTCGGCGAGGATATTGATGGCGTTGTAGCCGGCCGCCGAATACTTGCCGGGCGCCTCCTTGTAGCGCGCGGTATAGGCCTCGACGAACGCCTTGTTCTTCGGCGTGGTCATGGTCGATGCATAAGGCACCGCGGCATAGATGCCTTCGGACGCGGCGCCCGTCAGCTTCATGAAATCGGCCGTCGCCCAGGAGCCGACGCCGAACACCTTGGTCTGGACGCCAAGCTCGGCTTTCTGTTTCACGAAGATCGAGCCGTCCTGCGTCTCCGCGGCGACGAAGGCGCCGTCCGCACCCGATGCGCGCAGCTTCGTCAGCAGCGTGTAGAAGTCCGAGGTCCCATGTTCGAAATACTCCTTCATCACGGTGGCCGCGCCGAGCGCGGTCATCTGCTTCTCGAACTCGGCGACGCCACCGCGGCCCCAGTCGTCGTTCACGCCGATATAGGCAACCTTCCGCAGCTTGAGCTGGTCGAACAGAATGCGGGCGAAAGACTTTGCCAGCAGCGCGTCGGTTTCAGTCGCGCGGAAGAACCAGCGATTGCCCTTCTCAGTCAGTTCCGCATTGGACGAGACACCGGTGAGCAGCGGCAGCTTGTAGTTCGCCGCAACCGGCATTACCGCCAACGTGGCCGAGCTGCAGAATGCACCCGAGAGCGCCACAACTTTATCGCGCTGGATCAGTTTTTCGGCGGCATTGACCGAATTGGCCGGACGGCACTGGCCGTCTTCGATGATGAGTTCGATCTTCTTTCCGAGCACGCCGCCCTTGGCGTTGATTTCGTCTAGCGCCAGCTTTGAACCATTGACGTCGGTCGTGCCGTTATAGGCAACCGAGCCGGTCAGCGGCTGAATCAGGCCGATCTTGATTGTCTCCTGCGCCAGCGCGCTGGCGGCGGTGAAAGACAAGCCGACAATTGCGGTAACTAGGCACTTGCTCATACGCATCAGTCCCTCCTGCTCTCAATTTGCAGCGTCAAATCTCCGACATCACGATCCGGCCGGCGAGCGGCCGAAAAGCTTTCCGAAAAACGTCTGAATGCGCGCGCGCAACACCGACCAGAGCAGATTGCCGGCATCGAGCGATTGCTGCCCGGCTTGTGGCGCGGATGCCGCCGCGCCCGGCGTGGCCGAAGCCAGATGCGCTTCGAAATTCTTGACGAAATCCGCCGTGATCCGGCTTGCGATTTCCTGGATGATGGCGCCCTTGCCGAATTGCGCGAGCGGCCCAGCGAGATTAATCTCAGAGACGATGGCGACTTTAGTCTTGCCCGGTGACGCCACGTCCAACCGGTAGGTCATGCTGCCGCTCGCGCGCGACGAGGAACGCGTGTCTGCGCCTTTGCCCGAAACGATTGCGGTCCAATCCTGCGGCTTGCTGTCAATTCCGATCTCGCCGTCGAAGGCGGCAGCCATCGGGCCGACCTTCACCGACATCCGGCCCTTGTAGCGATTGTCGTCGAGTTTCTCGACAATCGACGCGCCCGGGAGGCAATCTGCGACCACATAGACGTCGTTCATCTTGTGCCAGACGACATCGCGCGGATGATGAAGATCGAAATTCTTCTCGATCTTCATGCGCCACGCTCCTGGGCACAGTGGCCATTCGCGGCCCAGTTCTCCGAGGCGGCTTTGATCGAGCGGACGATGCCCTGATAGCCGGTGCAGCGGCAGAGATTGCCGCTCATGGCGACGCGGATGTCGGCTTCGGTGAGCTTGCCCTTGCGCTTGAGCAGATCCCATGCGCTGACCAGCATGCCGGGCGTACAGAAGCCGCATTGCAGTCCATGCTTGTCATGAAACGCGTCCTTCAGCACGCGCATCAATGTGTCCTGCTCAAAACCTTCAAGCGTGCGGACGTCCGCGCCGTCAGCCGCTACAGCAAGCGCAATACACGAGCGCGCAGGCTCACCATCGATCAGGATGGTGCACGCGCCGCACACACCCTGCTCGCAACCGACATGGGTCGCGGTGAGGCGCAGATCTTCGCGCAGCACATCGGCGAGATTCGTGCGCGGTTCGACAGCGATCTGTCGTGTCTTGCCGTTAATGGTGAGGGAGACCGAGATTTTCATGGCGAGGTGGCGTTCTTCACGGCCTGCAAGGCCGTGGTGGTGTGCAGCAGCACTTTGGCGGGCGAGAAGTCACGATCGCAGCCGACGATTTCGGAACGGATGACCGGCGCGAGCGCGTCGCCGGCTTTTCCGCCAGCGATCTCACGCGCGGCTTGCTCCAGCACCAGCGGTGCGCCGTCCGCAGCGCCGAGCACAAGGCGCGCCTTGCGCTTGTTTGTGTCGATCAGCGCGATCGCCATCGACTCGGCATATTCGCCGGTTTTGCGCGCAACCTTGTGATGGCCCCAGCGTTCGCTTGCAGGCCGGCGCGGAACGATAATCGCTTCAAGAATCTCGCCGTCGCGCAACGCGGTCATGTACGGCCCGATTGCGAATTCCACGCCGCATAACGTGCGCCGTCCCTCCGGCCCGACCAGAGCAAGGCTGGCCTCCAGCGCAATCACTGTGGTGAGCCAATCCGCCGCAGGGTCCGCGAGCGCGAGTGCGCCGCCGATGGTCCCGCGCGTGCGTACGGCGCGATAGGCGATCTGCGAGCCGACAAACGGCATGAGACCGTTGCTGCAATCAGGGACCTTGCCGTCCTCAAACGCGGCATGCGTCAGAAGCGCGCCGTAACGGATGCCGTCTGGCTTTTCCTCAACGCGCTTCAGATCGGCGATGCGGCCAAGATCGATCAGCTTGTCGACCGGAGCGAGCCGGAGATTAAGCATCGGCACCAATGACTGGCCGCCCGCAAGTGCGCGCGTCATTGCATCCGGCGCCGCCAGTTGCGCGACAGCGTCATCGAGAGAAACAGCGCGATGGTAGGTGAAGGGTGCCGGCTTCATGTGGCACCGCCCTTCTTTGCGACGATCGCCTGCAGCACGCGGTCGGGCGTGGCCGGCGTCTCGCCAAGCTCGACGCCAAGCCGCTTCAACGCATCGTTGATAGCGTTGATGATCACGGCAGGCGGCGCAATCGCCCCGCCCTCGCCCATACCCTTGATGCCAAAGCGGGTGTGCGGCGACGGCGTTTCCATGTGCAGCACACGCACATCCGGCACTTCGGTCGCGCCGGGGATCATGTAGTCGAGGAACGTCGACGCTAGCGGCTGGCCGTTGTCGTCGTACGGAATTTCCTCGTACAGCGCGGTGCCGAGACCCTGCGCGACGCCGCCGACGACCTGCGCCTCAACGATCATGGGATTCACCATGGTCCCGCAATCGTGGCAGACGACGTAGTCCAGAACCTCGACGTGACCGGTGCCGGGGTGAACCGCGACAACGCAGGTGTGTGTCGCGTAGGAGAATGCGCCGGTGCTGCGGCCCGGCTGATACACCGCGGTCGCTTCCAGCGCCGGCTCTTCGCCAACCGGCAGGCGCTCCGGATGCAGGAACGCCGCCTGTCCGATCTCAGCGAATGTCACGCTCTGCTCGCCGAAATAGACCTTGCCATCGGCGAGCCGCACAGCATCCTTCGGTGCCTGAAGCAGATGGGCGCCGATGCGGATGGCCTTCTCCGCAAGGATTGCGCACGCCGCAGACACGGCACCGCCCGACATCGTCATGCTGCGCGACGCAAAAGTGCCCATGCCGTAGGGAGAGACGGATGAATCGCCGTGCCGGACGATGACGTCCTTCACGGGAATGCCGAGTTCCTGATGCGCGACCTGCGCCAGCGTGGTCTCGAGGCCCTGACCGTGATTCTGGATGCCGACGAACAGGATAAGCTTGCCGTCCGGCGTGAAGCGCGCGAGCGCGGGCTCATAGCCGAACACGACCGGCAATCCACGCGCCACCCATTCCGCGGTGCCGTGCGCCGATTGCTCGGTGTAACTTGCCATGCCGAAGCCGATCAGCCGGCCATCGGGCTCACCGCGCTGCTGGCGCGCGCGTACATCGGCAAGGCCGATCGCGTCACGCGCACGTTTGGCACATTCCGGATAGTCGCCACTGTCGTAAAGCTTGTGCGTCGCCGACGTGTAGGGCATAGCCGACGGCGGAACCATATTCTCGATCCGTACATCGGCCGGCTCGCGCTTCACCGCCCGCGCCACTGCATCCACCAGGGTTTCGATCGCAAAGCAGGCGCCGCTCCGGCCCACTCCGCGATAGGGACCGAGTGGGGATTTGTTGGTCGCGACCGTAATCGCGCGGGAATGATAGACCGGGATGTCATAGGGCCCGGTCATGATGCCGGCCGACATGCCGGCCTCCATCGACGCGGTCCAGGGCCACACCGAATAGGCCCCGGCGTCGACGGTGACGACAGCTTCGAGCCCCAGAATGCGACCCTTCTTGTCGGCGTAGGCGGTGAGCTCGTAGCGATGCTCTCGCGCATGCGGCGAGGCGATGAGATGCTCGCGACGATCCTCGACCCAGCGCAGCGGCCGGTTGAGCTTCATCGACAAGGCCGCGATGGCAAGCTCTTCAGGATGGAAATTGTTCTTCGGCCCGAAGCCGCCGCCAACATCGGGCGCGATCAGCCGCAGCTTGCTTTCGGAAATGCCAAGGCATTCCGCCATGATGGTGCGAATGACATGGGGAAACTGCGTGGAGCTGTAGACCACCAGCTCATCGAGCCGGCGGTCGTAATGCGCAAGCACGCCGCGGCCTTCCATCGAGACGCCGGCATGGCGGCCCATGCGCAAATTCTTGCGGACCGTGACGTCGGCCTTGGCACGCACAGCCTCAAGATCGCCCGTTGCGATTTTGGTCTCGACGTACACATTGTCTGGCCAGCTCTCGTGCACCCGCGGCGCACCCTCGGCCAGCGCGATGTCGATGTCCCAGATGGCCGGCAATTCCTCAAAATCGATCACGCAGGCTTGCGCGATGTCTTCGGCTTCGGCTCGCGTCGGCGCGATGCAGATCGCGAGGAGATCGCCGACAAACCGGGCCTTGTCCGCGGTCAGCGGCGGATAATCCGACGGCCTGAAACCCTTGGCGGCGCTGACCGCAAGGATCGGCTTGGCGAACGCAATGTCGGCGGCGAAGAACACCTGATCCAGATAGGCCTCGGGCACCTCGATCGAGCGGATGCGGCCATGCGCGACCGGGCTGCGCAGGAACGCCACCTCGGCCATGCCGGGGACCTGCAGATCGGCCAGGTATTCGCCCTTGCCGTCGAGAAAACGACGGTCCTCGTTGCGCTTGACCGAAGCGCCAACGCCTTGCTCTTTCACTTGAAGGGGCGCCCCCGCGCCCAACACTATAGCCATGCCCGTTCCCACCGGATCGTATTTCGTATACGATCTTGGAAAGTGGAATGAGTCAAGGCCCGGCCAAAGCTATGCGACAAATGAAAGCAGACGATGGCGAGACGTGAAGATCGGACGGGCACCAACGCAATGCGTCCCGGCGCCGTCATACGCAACATGCCGATGCACGATCAGGTGCTTCCGCTCTTGCGCAAAGACATCGTGGAGAACCGCTGGAAATCCGGCGAGCGGTTGCCGGAACCGCAGCTCTGCAAGGAATTCGGCATCTCACGCACGCCATTGCGCGAGGTGCTGAAGACGCTCGAGGCGGAAGGTTTGGTCCGCCTCATTCCGCATGTCGGCGCCGTCGTCACCGATCCCGATGCGGCCGAGGTCGGCGAAACGATGGAGATCCTGATCGGGCTTGAGCAACTTGCGGTGATCCGCGTCACGCAGGTACAGCGCCCGGAGGTTTTGCGCGGAATCGAGGATCTCTACCGCGAGATGCAGCAGGCCGCGAAAAGCAACGAAGCGGACCTTTATTACGGTCTCAACAACGATTTCCATTGCGGCATCGTGCGCGGTGCCGGGAATCGGTCTTTGACGGAACTGCATGAAAAGGTGATGTGGCACGTTCATCGCGAACGCCATCGCGCGAACATCGTCGAGCCGTTCACGGCCGAAAGTGCCGAACATCACGACGAGATCGTGCGCGCGATCCTGGAAAACCGCGCCGAGGACGCTGGCCTTGCGATGCGGCGGCATCTGGAACAGGTCAGCGAACTGATGATGGCGCGCCGCTTGAAAGAAGCCGAGCTTGCCCAGCAAGCGAAGGCTGGCAAAGCGAAGACGGCGCGCGCAAAGCCCTGAAAATCAGGCAGAAGCAGTTATCGCGAGACCGATTCCGCGCGCCGTTCCAGCTCCGTCATCAGATAGCGCCCCGGTGTCACACCGAACGCGGCGCGGAACATGGCGATGAAGGCGCTCGGCTGGCCAAAGCCGAGCGCATCGGAAACCTTGCTCACCGACATGTCGGATGCCAGCAATTCGAGCGCACGCAAGGCCTTGGCCTGGCGCCGGAAGCTGCGGAGTGGCAGACCGGTTTCGGATTTGAACTGCCGTTCCAGTGTGCGCAGCGACATGCCAAGCGACCGCGCGAGCTCATCGGCGCTGCGCGTGTCGGCCGGCGCTTCTAGGATCTGCGTCGCTACCGCCAGCAGCGCATCCGATTTCGGCATCGGCAGATTCAGCGGCAAGGCAGCCGCTCCGGCGAGTTGATCGAGCAGGACCGAAACGACGCGGCCGTCTGCGCCACGTTCATCATAAAGCCGCGGGCGCGCGACGACGGCGTTCATCAATTCGCGCATGAGCGCGGTGATCTGCACCACCGTCGTCTGCTGCGGCAGACCGTATGCAGCGTCCCCGGCGACATACAAAGTATGTAGCCGCGTCGAAGCCAGATGCCGCGTAGCATGCATGACATTTGCCGGCACCCATACCGCGCGTTCCGGCGGCGCGACGAAGGTCGCGCCTTCCGCCGTGACGGCAATCGAACCGGACGCCACCATCAGTAATTGCGCACGTTGGTGGCTGTGCGGCGGCAACCCACCGCCTCGCTTGAGATCGAGCACATAGGCCACGACACGGCCCGGATACTCCGAGACCGGTGCGTCCAGCAATTCCGGATGTATTGCGGCAATAGCCACTAGCCTACCCAATCACTTCCCGACTGTCGTTTCATAGCAATTTTTTGTCAGAATTGCGATAACCTGCCGCTAGGTCCCTCCTTATACTAACGCAGAGAGCCTCGAACCGGGGCGCGGCCAGCCGTAGCAAGGGAGAGCCTGCAATGATGTCCACAGTGATCGGCGGCGCAATGCTGCCTCACGCCCCGCAATTCTTCACGATGCCGGACACGGAGGACAAGGCGACCGTCGAGCAGGTCCGCAAGGTTGCTGCGACCATTGGCGAAAAACTCAAGGCGCTGAAGCCGGACCTCTGGATCATCTTCTCCAACGACCACGCCGAGCAGTTCTTCCACAACGCCGCACCGCCCTTCACCGTGCATGTCGGCGGCGAGGCCACGGGCGAATTCGCCGGCCGCAAATTCCACTGGAAGATTCCGAGCGAGATCAGCTTCGAGATCGTCCGACAATTGTATCGGCAGAATTTCGATCCCGCTTTCACCAGCACTGCGCGCATCGACTACGCGATCGGTATTCCCCTCACGCATATCGGCCTCACCGATCCGGTGCTGCCGATCTATGTGAACGCCTATTTGCCGCCGCAGCCGACGATGGAGCGCTGCTACGCGTTCGGACAGGCCGTCGCACGCACTGTCACCGTGCTTGGTTTGAAGACCGTGATCCTCTCGAGCGGTGGCATGTCGCATTTTCCCGGCACTGACCGCTATTCGAACCCGGAACTCGCCTGGGACAACAAGGTGCTGGAGAAGCTCGCGACCGGAAATCTGAAGTCGCTGATCGGCTATGACGAAGCCGAACTCGACGACACCGGCAATATCGAATTGCGCTGCTGGGCCTGCGCGGCGGGTGCATTGGGGGAACGCAAGCCCGACATCGTGTCGATGGATCCGAGCTGGCACCACAATTACGCATCACTCGCCTGGTTCGGCGAACAGCCGAAAGACCATGCCGCGCATTATCCTTCGATCAAGCCGGAGCTGGTCGAGTTGACCTCGGCGTTGCATGGGCTCGCTCATCACGATACCGACCGCCAGCAATTCGTTGCCGATGCCCGCGCCTATGCCGACAAGTTCAACTTGTCGGGCAAGCAGCGCGAAGCACTCCTCAAGCTGGATGTTCCCAGCATCGTGAAGATGGGCGCGCATCCGCTGGTGCCGTTCCTGGCGAACATGCAGATCCAGCGTTTGCGCAAATAGCATTCATGGAAAGCGCAGCGCTTCCGGTGTTCGCCGATTTTGTCGGTGGAACGCACGCCAAAGGCGGCAGCACGACATTCGCGCTCGTCGGTCCGCAAAACGGCGCGGTGATTGGACAGATCGCCGAATCCGGTGCCACCGGCGTCGACCGCGCCGTGAAAGCCGCGACAGTGGCCTTCGCGGCGAACCGCAAGCAGCCTGCGCATCAGCGCATCGCCTGGCTGAAGGCGGCGGCCGCGGCCCTCATCAAAGCCGGCCACGAGATCGCATCGCTGATCTGCGAGGATGTCGGCAAGCCGATCCGTATGGCGAATTTCGAAGTCAAACGCGGCGCCGAATTCTTGGAACTGACCGCGGCGGCGCTGACACAGCTTGGCGGCGAGACACTGCCGCTCGACATCACCGCGCCGGGTGCGGGCCATATCGGCCTTGTGCGGCACGTGCCCTATGGCGTCGTTGCCGGCATCACGCCGTTCAATGCGCCGGTCAATCTGCTGGTGCAGAAGGTTGCGCCGGCGATCGCAGCCGGCAACGCCATCATCGTGAAGCCAGCGCCGGCGGGAACGCGCACGGCGCTCTATCTGGCCAAGCTGTTCCAGAAGGCCGGCTGGCCGAAAGACCTGTTCACGGTCGTCACCGGCGATAAGGAGACCGCGCTGGCACTCGCGGCCCATGATGAAGTGCGCGCGGTGTCCTTCACCGGCGGCACCGCTGGCGGCGATGCACTTGCGCGCGCCGCCGGAGCCAAAAAATTCGTGGCTGAGCTTGGCTCGAATGCGGCAAATATCGTTATGTTGGACGCCAACATCGAGAATGCGGCGAAGAAAATCGCCGCGGCCGCATTCGAGGCGAGCGGACAGCAATGCATCTCCGCACAGCGCATTCTGGTTGCACGGCCCGTGCTAGATGCGTTCCTGACGCATTTTGTCACGGCGGCAAGGGTGCTGAATGTCGGCGATGCTACCGACGCCAAGACCGATGTCGGACCGATGGTCAGCAAAGCCTCGGCCGAGCGCGTGATGGCGATGTGCGCCGACGCGCTCTCCAAAGGTGGCCGCTATGCACTGGAGCCAAAGCGCACGGCCGCGCTGGTTTCTCCCGGCATCCTTGTCGACGTGTCGACCGATGCCCGTCTCTGGAAAGAGGAAGTGTTCGGCCCGATCGCGCTGGTGACGCCATTCGACACCGTCGACGACGCGCTACGCATGGCGAATGACTCACCCTTTGGATTGCAGGGCGCGGTCTTTACCCGTGATTTGCCGACAGCGCTGCGGTTCTCCGAAGATTTCGACGTCGGCGCGCTATGGATCAACGAAGCCACCCGCTTCCGCCTCGACATCTACCCTTTCGGCGGCATGAAGCGCAGCGGCGTTGGTCGCGAGGGTGTGCGCTATGCGATCGAGGAATTCTCGCAATTGAAGTTTACCGGCATCACGCTGTGATGCCGGTGATGGTCATCGCGGATCGGCGATAAAATCTAGAATGGCGCGGCCGAGAGCATCCTCGGCCGTGTTGAAATGCGCGATCGTTGACGTGTGATTGTGACCCTTGAGCCAGAGCATCGGCGGTGTGCGTCGCTTGGCCTGCCCAAGGCGATAGACGAGCTCGGCGCAGTGCATGTCGAGCAGCGGATTTTCGTATTCACCCCAGGCGACAAAGGTCGGCACACTGCCAGCGTCGATATGGGAAACTGGTGACAGTTCATTGAGTTTGGCCATGTCGGCCGTGCCGTAATAGGTCTCAACCTTCCTGGCGTTCGGATTGTCCGGATATGTGTCGGCCCTTACCCGCCCGCTCACAACGATCAGGCCACGCAATCCGTGACCCGAGGTCGGATGCAGCGCCTTGTTGTAGGCGTAGCTGCCGGCGTGCGCACAACCAGCGGAATGTCCCATCAGGAAAATCCGCGTCGGATCGATACCGAGTTCACTCGCGTGGTCGTGCACCCACCGCACCACCTGTCCGATATCCTCCGTCGCGCCGGGATATTTCGCGTCGCCGGCAAGCCGATAACCAAAATTGATCCCGACGATCCCGTGGCGCGCGAAGTAGTAGAGCACGTTGGAGTATATTTCGTCAGTACGGTTGCGATGCCCGTCCATGAACGCGCCGCCATGCGCAAACAACACCGCCGGACGCGCGTACTCGAGCTGCGCCGGAAGGAACACATCGAACCGGTGGCGCTCATGCGGGCCATAGCTGATATCGCGCTTGACTGTGACGCCGTCACGCGGCGCCATTTTCAGAATTGTACTGAAGGCTTCGATCATCTGCCGGATATGGTCCGGCACATCCTCTCCCCAGCGCGGGCCAATCTGAGCCATCAGTTTGCGCAGTGAGTGCGGAATTTGCGGTAAGACAACTTTTGTGCGTGACATATTCATCAGTGAATTCCATCGAAAGCACTGGCGGTGATCAATTCGGACTGCACTTATATAGTCGTCCGTGAGGAAGTTCTCAAGCCGTTGATCGGGGTTCGATTTTTGCGGGCGGCATAGGCTTTGCGATTGCAGGCTTTCAGGGTCTGGAGCCCCGAAAGTCTGCAATTTCATTTTCGGGATTCCCCTGAATCGCGGATCGTGATTGCGTCGTCGCCTCGGAGGAGAAGATGCGACCGAAGCAGCCGAAGGCGACGGGTGAAGGCGATCTGTTCCGGGCCAGGCTCGACCAGATCATCAACATGAAGCACGAGCTGGTGCAGCTCGCGGGCAAGATCGACTGGGACTGGATCGATCGTGAGATCGCGCCGCTCTACAGCAACAAGGGCTGGCCCGGGATCCAGAGCCGGTTCGTGGTCGGTCTGCTGCTGCTCAAGCACATCTACGGCTTGTCCGACGAAGGCGTATGCGAGCGCTGGGTCCATGACCCGTATTTCCAGCACTTCACCGGCGAGGAGTTCTTCCAGCACGCGTTCCCGCACGAACGCTCCGATCTGAGCCATTGGCGCAAGCGGCTGGGCGACAAGCTCGAGCTATTGCTGGCCGAGAGCCTGCGGGTGGCGCATGTGGCCGGCGCGCTGCGCACGCTCCACCTCAAACGGGTCACGGTGGACACCACCGTGCAGCCCAAGGCGATCACCTTCCCGACCGATGCCAAACTCCTGCATGCGGCGGTCAAAGGCCTGGTGGGTCTGACCAAAAAGCATGGCGTGCGGCTGCGTCAGTCCTATCTGCGCATCGCCAGGCGCGCCGTGATGATGGCGGGCCGCTATGCCCACGCCAAGCAGTTCAAGCGCCACCATCGGCAACTGCGCCTCTTGCGCAGCCGGGTCGGGCGGATCATCCGCGACGTCCGCCGCAAGATCGAAGGTCGGCCTGACCTTGAAGAGGTGTTCCAATATCCGCTCGCGCGCGCCGAGCAGATCCGGTCCCAGCAGCAGCGCCAGCGCGGGTGGAAGCTGTATTCCTTCCATGCCCCCGAGGTTGAATGCATCGGCAAAGGCAGGGCCGCGGCGCCTTACGAATTCGGCGTCAAGGCCTCGATTGCCACCACCAATGGCCGCGCCCCAGGCGGCCAGTTCGTGCTGCACGCCAAGGCGCTCCCCGGCAACCCCTATGATGGCCACACGCTCGGCACCGTCATCGAGGACACTGAAAGGCTCACCGGCTGCGCGATCGAGCGCGGCTATGTCGACAAGGGATATCGCGGCCACGACACCAAAAACCCGCACCGCATCTTTATCTCCGGCCAGAAGCGGGACGTCTTCGGTGTCATCAAGCGCGAGCTTTGACGCTGTTCAGCCATCGAAGCCGTGATCGGGCACATGAAGGCCGACGGTCATCTCGGCCGCTGCCACCTCAAGGGGAGCCACGGCGACGCCGCCAACGTCGTCCTCACCGCGATCGGCCACAACCTCCGTCTGGTCCTCGCCTGGCTGAGGATTCTGTTGCGCCTGATCCTGAGCGCCCTATCGCGAGCCTTCGCCGTCGCACCGGCATTTAGAGAGGCTTCTTAACAGACGACTATATAGTTGAATTGTAAGCTTTCATAGGCGGCCTGATGGATATTTTTGAACCAGGCGGATAGAGTTATTACATGACCGCTTGCCGATCCAGCGCGGGCATCAGGCCTGTGGATGGTTGCGGCGCTGGTGGTCGGTATCCGAGCGATGAGTGCGGCCGAACGGTGTTGTACAACTCGACGACGGAACGCCCACAGGACCGGTGTTGAGCGCGAGCTTCTTTATCCTTGGCATCCCTGGACCGGGCGGCAGATCCATATCCATGAAGTGATCGAGAAGGGTGACGCGGCGCTCTTCCGCTGTAGCGTTTCCGGACCGTTGGCTTGAGGTCCCGGCGTGGATGTTCGACCGGATGGTCAGCGCGGACTGGCGCATCGCGGCTGCCCTGCACGTCGACCTTGCCGTGCTTGGCACTCTGGCAGAGCAGTTGCTTGCCGGCCGGGATCCGAACGAGGTATTTGCCAAGGACGGATTTGCTCGATGATCTGAAGAAGGCGTTGTCGGAGCGCCTTCTGAATACCGAACTCGACGAGCATCTCGACGACGAACGGGCCGAAGGCAGGGTCAATCGCCGCAACGGGCATTCGAAGAAGACGGTGCTGACGGGCACGTCGA
>JBFWQX010000016.1:0-56202 GCA_050249215.1 Afipia sp. | reverse complement strand
ACCCCTAACCACAAGTCATCGGAGCCTTTTTCAACAGGCACCCGTTCGGTCCTCCAGTGAGTGTTACCTCACCTTCAACCTGCTCATGGCTAGATCACTAGGTTTCGGGTCTAATACAACGAACTTGGCGCCCTATTAAGACTCGCTTTCGCTACGCCTACACCTATCGGTTTAAGCTTGCTCGTTAAATTAAGTCGCTGGCCCATAATACAAAAGGTACGACGTCACCCAGAACAAGTCTTGGGCTCCGTCTGTTTGTAGGTGTCCGGTTTCAGGTCTATTTCACTCCCCTCGTCGGGGTGCTTTTCACCTTTCCCTCACGGTACTGGTTCACTATCGGTCGCTGAGGAGTACTTAGGCTTGGAGGGTGGTCCCCCCATGTTCAGACAGGATTTCACGTGTCCCGCCTTACTCGAGCATCAATGTTCGCATTACTTGTACGGGGCTATCACCCTCTAAGGCTCTGCTTTCCTGACAGATTCCAATTGTCTCACATTGATGACTGGCCTGGTCCGCGTTCGCTCGCCACTACTAGCGGAGTCTCGGTTGATGTCCTTTCCTCCAGGTACTTAGATGTTTCAGTTCCCTGGGTTCGCTTGAAACCTCCTATGTATTCAGAAGTCTCATACCTTCACTTGATAACCGAAAATCCAAATCCACACCGACTTGCGTCGTTGTGAACTTAGAGTTTCGGCTATCGAAGGTGGGTTTCCCCATTCGGAAATCCGTGGATCAAAGCTCCTTCGCAGCTCCCCACGGCTTATCGCAGCGTAGCACGTCCTTCATCGCCTCTCAGCGCCAAGGCATCCACCGAACACCCTTAAGGCACTTGATTGCTCTCATTATCAATATCCACACACTCGGCAGAATGTTGGCTCCACACTTGCTGAGAATCCGAAGATCATCAGCGCGCCCCCTCGATAGAGGCTGCATGAAGCTGGATATGATTAGAAAGACCAGATTGCTTCGTAAGATCGAACCGACGGCAATGCGGTCAAGCGTCGCCGACAAGGACCGTTTTACAACTTGAACACCTCACGATGGCCAAGCGCCGAAAACGGTCTGGAGATACGCGCAAGGTCTCGCCGGCGAAAAGCAAAACAAGTTTTGCAAAACGCTTTGTGGCGATCCTGCTCGGATCGATCTCCTCTTTACGATGTCAGAAATCACGCAGGCAGATGTCTTGGTGAAGACCTTCTGCATGCGAAGTGATGTATCGCGGACATTAAAACGAGCGCCACCCGTATGGAGCGCATCGTGAACACTGCAACCAAACCGTCACCCCAACCAGACTTCTGGTGGAGGCAGACGGGATCGAACCGACGACCTCATGCTTGCAAAGCACGCGCTCTCCCAGCTGAGCTATGCCCCCGTTCCAGAAGACGAATGCTCGAAGCAACGAAGAGACGCATGACGCAATCAAAGTGGTGGGCCTGGGAAGACTTGAACTTCCGACCTCACGCTTATCAAGCGCGCGCTCTAACCAACTGAGCTACAAGCCCTAACGACCATGTCCATTGAAGGATATGAGGCTCAAGCTGGCACGACGTTGCAAGCAACGTCGACGCTTCAGCGCCGCCCCTGGCGCGTGTTCGTCCGCGAAGAAAGAGAAACGAAGACGGCGGTGTCCCGCCAATGCAGCTCAGCGATTGATCCAATCACTGGCCACTGATGTTTCTAAAACGATCCGATAGCTGCCGAAGCAGACTGAAGGATCATCCTTAGAAAGGAGGTGATCCAGCCGCAGGTTCCCCTACGGCTACCTTGTTACGACTTCACCCCAGTCGCTGACCCTACCGTGGCCGGCTGCCTCCCTTGCGGGTTAGCGCACCGTCTTCAGGTAAAACCAACTCCCATGGTGTGACGGGCGGTGTGTACAAGGCCCGGGAACGTATTCACCGTGGCATGCTGATCCACGATTACTAGCGATTCCAACTTCATGGGCTCGAGTTGCAGAGCCCAATCCGAACTGAGACGGCTTTTTGAGATTTGCTAGGGGTCGCCCCTTTGCATCCCATTGTCACCGCCATTGTAGCACGTGTGTAGCCCAGCCCGTAAGGGCCATGAGGACTTGACGTCATCCCCACCTTCCTCGCGGCTTATCACCGGCAGTCTCCTTAGAGTGCTCAACTAAATGGTAGCAACTAAGGACGGGGGTTGCGCTCGTTGCGGGACTTAACCCAACATCTCACGACACGAGCTGACGACAGCCATGCAGCACCTGTCTCCGGTCCAGCCGAACTGAAGAACTCCGTCTCTGGAGTCCGCGACCGGGATGTCAAGGGCTGGTAAGGTTCTGCGCGTTGCGTCGAATTAAACCACATGCTCCACCGCTTGTGCGGGCCCCCGTCAATTCCTTTGAGTTTTAATCTTGCGACCGTACTCCCCAGGCGGAATGCTTAAAGCGTTAACTGCGCCACTAGTGAGTAAACCCACTAACGGCTGGCATTCATCGTTTACGGCGTGGACTACCAGGGTATCTAATCCTGTTTGCTCCCCACGCTTTCGTGCCTCAGCGTCAGTACCGGGCCAGTGAGCCGCCTTCGCCACTGGTGTTCTTGCGAATATCTACGAATTTCACCTCTACACTCGCAGTTCCACTCACCTCTCCCGGACTCAAGATCTTCAGTATCAAAGGCAGTTCTGGAGTTGAGCTCCAGGATTTCACCCCTGACTTAAAAACCCGCCTACGCACCCTTTACGCCCAGTGATTCCGAGCAACGCTAGCCCCCTTCGTATTACCGCGGCTGCTGGCACGAAGTTAGCCGGGGCTTATTCTTGCGGTACCGTCATTATCTTCCCGCACAAAAGAGCTTTACAACCCTAGGGCCTTCATCACTCACGCGGCATGGCTGGATCAGGCTTGCGCCCATTGTCCAATATTCCCCACTGCTGCCTCCCGTAGGAGTTTGGGCCGTGTCTCAGTCCCAATGTGGCTGATCATCCTCTCAGACCAGCTACTGATCGTCGCCTTGGTGAGCCGTTACCTCACCAACTAGCTAATCAGACGCGGGCCGATCTTTCGGCGATAAATCTTTCCCCGTAAGGGCTTATCCGGTATTAGCACAAGTTTCCCTGTGTTGTTCCGAACCAAAAGGTACGTTCCCACGCGTTACTCACCCGTCTGCCACTGACGTATTGCTACGCCCGTTCGACTTGCATGTGTTAAGCCTGCCGCCAGCGTTCGCTCTGAGCCAGGATCAAACTCTCAAGTTGGACTTGAAACTTTAAACCGGCTGATCACAACGTTTGACGAGGTCCCACCATTGTTGGCCGAAGCCAACCTGCTGTCTGCGATTCACATCGCTGACAACGATGGTGTAACCTTTGAAACGTGTACCGCCGAAGTCTTTCGTCCGGTCTCAATGCGCGAAAGCCGAAGCCTTCCTAACACCGAGACCCGCAAGGACTCCGCCGTCCACGTTTCTCTTTCTTCATCTTTACTTGTCAAACAGCCCGAAACCCGAGGGTTTCACTCGCCCATGGCTGGGCGAAAATCTCGTGTGTCTCTACCTAAAAGAGACCCGCTACCCATCCGACGCCGAATGACAACCGACAACTATCGGCTGTTTGTTCACTCGCTGTGGAGAGAAGCTGACCCGACGCGGAAGCTTGCCTGGACCCGTGGGCCCCGGCGCCGCCGCGCTCAGTGGTCGGGTTATAGGCCCGGCCATCAGAGCTTGTCAACGCCCATGTCAAAAAATCGTCGCAACGCACCCAAAAAATTTCGGCTGCCAAGAACCCCTGATTTATCAGGCCTTCGCGCCGTACTTGAGCCACATTCCTGCGACGTCCTGCACAGGAAATATGCCTCGGCCGGTCGAATACAAGTATAGTTTCGATGTCCGGGACGAAGATTCGGCGGCTGTTGGGGGCCGCCGCCAGATTAAGGGATCGTCATCTTCGGGAGTTGTGCGGAACCGGTGCTCGACGGCTCGCTGTTTCCTTGGCTTGCGACGAATACCGGTGACTGAAAGACAACCAGAGGCTATTGGCTCTTAACCGCCCAAGGCGATCCCGCCGGGCATGACGAGCCGGATGACGTCACACTGGCTGATCTTGAGGCGGCCGTTCTTGAAGTGGCGTTCGTAAAGCGCTGAAGACCTGACAACGAAGACAAGACCTGAAGGCAAAAACTTTGACAGGCGTTGGGGGGACACTGGCTTTGGGGGGACAGCGGTTTTGAGCCACGGGACGTCACGCGGGGGCCATTACGGGCGTGCCGGGATCATTGATCTCGGTCACGAGCCTCCGCTGTCCGTCGATGGTTCGGAAGCCGCGGTCATTGATCGCCGCCGGGTCTCCGTTCAGTGGTTCAGCGGCACGATTCTCACCGGTCTGTGCGGCGCGGCTTTGATCGGCGGCGCCGTTTTCGCATCCCTCGACGGCGAAATGACCTTCGCCAAGGTGCCCGAGCGGGTCGAAGCCACGCTGCGCGGCGCGTTCGGCGCCAATGACAAGGGCGCGGCCGCCCGAAAGAGCGATCGCCTTCCGCCTCCGAGCGAATCGGCCGCCGCCCGTCAGGTCATTCGCGTTTCAACAGCAGTGCGTGCCGGCGGACGCGACGTGATGCGGGTTCGCCCGTTCGTGCGAATCGCAGGCAATCTGTCGCTCACGACCAGCGATCTCTCCGCCAAGGTCCCCGCCTTCAACGCCCAGCGTCTGCTGACCGATGTCAGCACCGCCGCGGCTCCGGACAGCGACGATTCGCAAAACCCCAATGCCGCCGAGCCGGATGCCGAAGTCTCCTTCGTCACGCGCGATCTCGCCTCGGTGCTGCCGCGCGCGAAAATCGCGGCCAGCGTGGCCATCGACGAGGTTTTGATGCGGGTGCGCGACGCCTCGAGCTGGCGCGGCAACAGCGCGGTCAAATACGCCTCCAACACGCCGTCCGAGATGCGCATGGCCTATGCCGCGGAAGGCACGCCGGATCTTTACGCCGGCTTCGAGGCCCGCGTGGTGCCGGAAAACGTCACCCTGCTGCCGAAGACCAAGGACCAGATCACGGGCGGCAATCCCTCCAGCGAAAAGATTCACATTGTCAAGAAGGGCGACACCATCCAGTCGGTTCTGCGCGACCTCGGCGCGACACCCGGCGAAGCGCTGGCGATCGCCAACAATCTCGGCGCGCGCGGCCGCGACGGCGGCCTGAAGGAAGGCCAAAAGCTGCGCATCATGATGGCCGGCACAGGTCCGGGACTGCAGCGCCAGCAGCCGGTCCGCGTCATTGTCGCCAACGAAACGACCATTGAAGCTGTGGCCGCGCTGTCCGACCTCGGGAAATACGTCGCGGTCGATCCCGCGAGTTTCAACAGCGTCACCGAAACCGCAGCCAACAGCGGCGACGATGAGGATGACGATGATGACGGCACCGGCGTGCGGCTCTATCAGAGCATCTATGAGACCGCGCTGCGCAACAAGGTTCCGGCCACCGTCATCGAGGACATGATCCGGATCTACTCCTACGACGTCGACTTCCAGCGCAAGGTTCAGGCCGGCGATTCGTTTGAGGTCTTCTTTGCCGGCGACGATGAAACCACCGGCAACGTGGAGAAGAATGACGTCCTCTACGCCGCCCTCACGGTCGGTGGCGAAACCAAGAAATACTATCGCTTCCAGGCGCCCGATGACTCGATCGTCGATTATTACGACGAGACTGGCAAAAGCGCGAAAAAGTTCCTGGTCCGCAAGCCCGTCAGCAACGCGATCATGCGCTCGGGCTTCGGTGGCCGCCGCCATCCGATCCTCGGCTACACCAAGATGCACACCGGCGTGGACTGGGCTGCACCCTATGGCACGCCGATCTTCGCCTCCGGCAACGGCGTGATCGAAAAGGCCGGCTGGGAAGGCGGCTACGGCAAGTATATCCGCATCAAGCATCCGAACGGCTATGAAACCGCCTACGGCCACATGACCGCTTTCGCCAAGGGCATGGAGCCCGGCAAGCGCGTGCGCCAGGGCCAGGTGATCGGCTTCGTCGGATCGACCGGCCTCTCCACCGGAGCGCATGTCCACTACGAAATTCTGGTCAACGGGCGCTTTGTCGATCCGATGCGCATCAAGCTGCCGCGCGGACGCTCGCTCGAAGGGCCGATGCTGGCGAGCTTTGAAGCCGAACGTGACCGGCTCGACACGATGATCAACAACCGTCCGGGCGGCACTCGTCCGCAGCCACAAGCCGCCAAGAGCCAGAAGACGGCTCAGGCCAGCGACCGCTAAAATTCAAGACAAACATTCCGGCGTTTAAAACAAACGATGCAGCGAGTGGTTGCGCGCGTGCATCGCAATGTCGGTTTTCATTGCCAAGCGGCGCACCGCGACAAATACTTTCCGGCATAAAAATCATTCTGCCGGGAGGTTTTGAATATGAAACATCGTTTCGTCGCGCGCGCCACTCTTGCAGTCACGCTCGTGCTCGGCGCCGCCACCGCGGCCTTCGCTCAGGCCTACGAGGTGACGAAACTCGTGCCCGGCTCGGCCTTCCATGGCGTGCATGGTCTTGGCATCGACAAGAGCGGACGCCTGTTCGCCGGCAGCGTCGCGGGCGCCGCGCTTTACGAAGTGGACCGCGCGGCGGGCACCGCGAAGATCGCGGTCTCCACCGCCGACGGCGGCATGGCCGACGACATCGCCTTTGCGCCCGACGGCACCATGGCATGGACCGGCTTCATCACCGGCGATCTCTATGCCCGTAAAGGCGACGGCCCGATCAAAAAGCTCGCTTCGGGTTTGCCCGGCATCAACTCCCTCGCCTTCCGCAAGGACGGACGGCTCTACGCCACGCAGGTTTTCCTCGGCGATGCGCTCTATGAAATCGACGTCGAAGGCGTGAAGCCGCCGCGCAAGATCATGGAGAAGATGGGCGGGTTGAACGGATTCGAATTCGGCCCTGACGGTCTGCTTTACGGTCCGCTCTGGTTCAAGGGACAGGTGGTGAAGGTCGATGTCGACAAGGGCGATCTCGCCGTCGTCGCCGAAGGCTTCAAGGTCCCTGCCGCCGTCAACTTCGATTCAAAAGGCAATCTCTGGGTGGTGGATACCGCGCTCGGACAACTGGTGAAGGTCGATCCGAAAACCGGCGCGAAGAAGGTCGCGGCTCAGCTCAAGCCGGCGCTCGACAATCTCGCCATCGACAGCAACGACCGCATTTTCGTCTCCAACATGGCCGACAACGGCATTCAGGAGGTCGATCCCGAAACCGGCAACGCCAAGCAGCTCATTATCGGCCAGCTCTCATTGCCCGGCGGCATCGGCGTCGTCAGCGACAACGGCAAGGATACGGTCTATGTCGCCGACGTCTTCGCCTACCGCACCGTTGACGGCGCTACCGGAAAGGTCAGCGAACCTGCGCGCATGCACGCCGCGGACGTGACGCTGGAATATCCGATGAGCGCCACGGCGAAGGGGGATTTCGTCCTGCTGTCGAGCTGGTTCACCGGCACGGTGCAACTGATCGACCGCAAGAGCGGCAAGACCATCGAGATGCTGCACGGCTTCAAGGCCCCGCATGATGCGGTGCGCCTCGGCGACGGCAGCATTCTGGTCAACGAACTCGGTACCAAGTCGCTGGTCCGCGCCAGCGGCGAGCATGGCAAGGACCGCAAGACCATGGCGAGCGATCTCGCCGGCCCCGTCGGCCTTGTCGCGGCGAACGACAGCACTGTCTATCTCACCGAGGCCTTCGCCGGACTGGTGTCAAAGGTCGATCTCGCAAGCGGCAACAAAACCGTTGTCGCCAAAGATCTGAAAGGCCCGGAAGGCATAGCGCTGTCGCCCGACGGCAAGCTGATCGTCGCGGAGGTCGGCGCGAAGCGGGTGATTTCGATTGATCCAGCAAACGGCACGGTCACTGAAATCGCCGGCAACCTGCCAATCGGTCTTGCCGGCGCAGCGGGAACGTTGCCGACCAACATTCCGACAGGCGTAGGCGTGGGGGCCACGGGAACGATCTATGTGTCGTCCGATATCGAAAATGCGATCTATGCGCTGAAGAAGAGGTAGATTCGGCGATGTCCTGCGGTTCCTCTTCAATGGGGGACAGCAGAAGATCCAAACCACGTTTGTCATGGCCGGGCTTGTCCCGGCCATCTCGATAAATGAGGCACCGTGCCCGACCCATCGGGATCACCGGGACATAGGCGAGCGGAAGCGACGCCGTTCTTCGAACGGCTATGCCCGTTGATGACAACGTGGGTGGAGCACTCAGTTCAGCTTGCTTTTCGGCACCGGCGGCGTCTCGCTGTCGATCCGGGCAAGCTGACCGTTAAAGGTCAGGCCGTTGTCCTGCGCCGACACCGCGACGTTCTCGCCGTCGTGGATGCGGCCGGACAGGATCATTTCCGCCAGCGGGTCCTGAACCGCGCGCTGGATCGCACGCTTCAGAGGACGCGCGCCGTAAGCCGGATCCCATCCCTTCGCGGCAAGCCACTCACGCGCCTTCTCGTCAAGCGTCAGCGTGATCTTACGATCCGCCAGCAGCTTGAGCAGCCGCCGCATCTGGATGTCGACGATGCGGCCCATCTCGGTCCGCTGCAGCCGGTGGAACAGGATGATCTCGTCCACGCGGTTGAGGAATTCCGGACGGAAGCTCGCCCGCACCACGGCCATCACCTGCTCGCGCACCGCTGACGTATCCTCGCCCTCCGCCTGGCTGACGAGAAACTCGGAGCCGAGATTGGAGGTCATGATGATCAGCGTGTTGCGGAAGTCTACGGTGCGGCCCTGACCATCGGTCAGGCGGCCATCATCGAGCACCTGCAGCAGCACGTTGAACACATCGGGATGCGCCTTCTCGATTTCGTCGAACAGCACGACCTGATACGGCCTGCGCCGCACCGCTTCGGTGAGCACGCCGCCCTCGTCATAACCGACATAGCCCGGAGGCGCGCCGATCAGCCGTGCGACCGAGTGCTTCTCCATGAATTCGGACATGTCGAGGCGCACCATGGCAGTCTCGTCGTCGAACAGATATTCGGCGAGCGCCTTTGTCAGTTCGGTTTTGCCGACACCGGTCGGGCCGAGGAACATGAACGAGCCGATCGGCCGGTTCGGATCCTGCAATCCGGCGCGCGAACGCCGCACAGCCGTTGACACCGCGCCGACGGCTTCCGCCTGACCGATCACGCGCTCGGCAAGCTGCAGCTCCATCTTGAGCAGCTTCTCGCGTTCGCCTTCCAGCATCTTATCGACCGGGATTCCGGTCCAGCGCGATACGACCTGCGCGACATGGCTCGACGTGACGGCCTCTTCCAGCACGACATTGCCGGCCTTCTCGCTTTCTTCCAGCGCCTTCAGCTTCTTTTCCAGTTCGGGAATCCGGCCATAGGCCAGTTCGCCCGCCTTCTGGAATTCGCCGCGCCGCTGCGCGTCGGCCAGTTCCTGACGTGCCTGCTCCAGTTCGCTTTTGACCTTCTGGGCATCGGACAGCTTGTCGCGCTCCGACTGCCACTTCGCGGTCAGCGCACTCCCCTTTTCCTCAAGGTCGGCCAGTTCCTTCTCCAGCCGCTGCAACCGATCCTTCGACGCCGAGTCGGTTTCCTTCTTCAGCGCCTCCTGCTCGATCTTCAGCCGCACGATTTCGCGGTCGATGTTGTCGAGCTCTTCCGGCTTGGAATCGATCTGCATCTTCAGCCGCGCCGCGGCCTCGTCGATCAGGTCGATGGCCTTGTCAGGGAGAAAGCGGTCGGTGATGTAGCGGTTCGACAGCGTCGCGGCGGAGACGATCGCGGAATCCGTGATGCGGACACCGTGATGCAGTTCATACTTCTCCTTCAGGCCGCGCAGAATCGACACCGCGTCCTCGACGGTCGGCTCGGACACGAACACCGGCTGAAAGCGGCGGGCCAATGCAGCGTCCTTTTCCACATGCTTGCGGTATTCATCAAGCGTGGTCGCGCCGATACAGTGCAGTTCACCACGCGCCAGCGCCGGCTTGAGCAGATTGGACGCATCCATGGCGCCGTCCGCCTTGCCCGCGCCGACCAGCGTGTGCATCTCGTCGATGAACAGGATGATCTGGCCGTCGGAACTGGTGACCTCCGAGAGCACGGCTTTCAGCCGTTCCTCGAACTCGCCGCGATATTTCGCGCCGGCAATCAGCGCCCCCATATCGAGCGACAGCACCTTCTTGTCCTTCAGGCTTTCCGGCACGTCACCGTTGATGATGCGCAGCGCGAGGCCTTCGACGATGGCGGTCTTGCCGACGCCGGGTTCGCCGATCAGGACGGGATTGTTCTTGGTGCGGCGTGACAACACTTGAATCGTGCGGCGGATTTCCTCGTCGCGCCCGATCACCGGATCGAGCTTGCCGTCATGCGCCGCCTCGGTCAGATCACGGGCATATTTCTTCAGCGCGTCATAGGCGTTCTCCGCCGATGCGCTGTCGGCGGTGCGGCCCTTGCGGAGCGCATTGATCGCCGCGTTGAGATTCTGCGGGGTGACGCCGCCCTTGGCGAGCAGCGCGCCTGCGTCGCTGTCCTTGTCGGCGGCGAGCGCTTGCAGCAGCCGCTCAACAGTGACAAAGCTGTCCCCCGCTTTCTCGGCGGCCTGTTCGGCCGCGTCGAAGGCACGCGCCGTCCCCGGAGCCAGGTAAACCTGCCCCGCTCCCGCGCCCGAAACCTTCGGCATCTTGTTCAGCGCATCCTCGGTCGCTTTCAGGATCGCGCGCGAATTGCCGCCGGACCGGTCGATCAGACCGCCCGCGAGGCCTTCGCTATCGTCGAGAAGCACTTTGAGGATATGCAGGGGCGTGAATTGCTGGTGGCCCTCACGCATGGCCAGTGTCTGTGCCGACTGGATGAATCCCTTCACGCGGTCGGTATATTTCTCAATATTCATTCGGGTTTTCCCTCAGCCTGCTACGTGTCCGCCCCGAAGGCACGGATGTTAGCATCTTCAATGGGGTTCCGCCGCCGGCATTGACGTTCCTCAACCCGGGACGGGGACCGGCGTTGCACCGGCTTGAACCCCATGTGGGAACTGCGGTGCGCCTGCGAAAGAGGCAGGGCTGAAAATTCAGCGAAAGTAGCGGAAAACGGCGAATCCGACTAAGGAACCGGGTATGTCAAACGCTGCCGCAACCCTCCAGAGCATCTACCGCTACCCCGTCAAAGGCCTGTCCCCGGAACTGCTGCCGGCAACAACCCTGCGTCCGGGAGAAACCCTGCCCGCCGACCGGCGGTACGCCATCGAGAACGGCCCCATCGGATTCGATCCGGCGGACCCGAAGTATTTTCCGAAAATCCGCTTCCTGATGCTGATGCGGAACGAGCGCCTCGCCGGGCTGCAGACCCGGTTCGACGACGCCAGCAACGTCCTGACCATCCGCCACAACAATGCGGAGGCGGCGCGCGGCGACCTCGAAACCGCGGAAGGGCGCGCCTCCATCGAAAGATTCTTCGCTGACAACTTTGCCAGCGAACTGCGGGGGCCGCCGAAAATCCTCGCCGCGCCCGGCCACAGCTTCTCGGACGTCGCCGCCAGGGTGGTGTCGATCATCAATCTGGCCAGCGTCGCCAGCATCGAGACCATGGTCGGACAGCCGGTCAATCCGCTGCGCTTTCGCGCCAACCTTTATGTCAGCGGCTGGCCCGCCTGGCACGAATTCGATCTGCTTGGACAGGAACTGACCATCGGCACCGCGCGGCTGAAGGTGGTCAAGCGGATCGTCCGATGCGCCGCCGTCAACGTCGATCCGGTGACCGCCGAACGCGACCTGAACATCCCGCAGGCGCTGATGCAGGTGTTCGATCACGCCGATTGCGGCGTCTATGCAGAAGTGATCGCCGGCGGCAACATCGCCGCCGGCGATACGGTACAGCCTTAGCTCGACGGCATGACGTAGGCGTAGACGCGCCCGCGCGAATAGGTCGCCTCGGCGACGCGGCGACCGTGATTGCCCGAGATCACAATCGGGTTGCCCTTGGCGTCAATGCCGCTGACAACGCCGACATGACCGCCACGGCGACCGCGCGACATCACCGCGATGGCGCCGACCTGCGGGCCGGAAATGCGATGGCCATAGTTCGCGAACGAGCGTGCCATGTCGGAGCCGGTGCCCTTATGGCCCGAACGCTCAAGAACCATGTTCATGAAACGCGCGCACCAGAGACTGGCGCGGCCGGTCGGGTTGCCGCTACCGATGTAACGGCGCGCTTCCGCAACGATGTTCGATCCGCCAAAGCCGCCTCCGAACCCGCCGAAACCCTCCGAGGCCGAGCCTTCCGCAGCCGCAGCGTACCGGCCGCGCCGCGCATGATGCCGATGACGATAGCCATAATGCTTCTTGGCGTGATGCTTGGAATGGTGAACGTGATGGTGGTGGCTTGCGCCGTGGCGCGGCCTCGCCGAGGCCGGCGTCGCCAGTGCAACAACAGCCACCGAACACAGCGCCAGCGCGGCGCCTCGAAGTGGCAGGCGAAGTTTACGCGATACAGTCATCCAATAAGTCCCTCGTAACATCCAGATTCCCCCATCGCCCCGCGAGCGGAGCGATATGCCGCAGTGCACAAAACGGCTGGATGTGACGAGAGCAAGACGGGAAAAGGCGCGCGCGGAGTCATTTCGCGGCGATCGCGGGACCATTTCATGGCGAGAATGCGGGCATACACGGCCGCATTGCAGCCGTGGACGTTAAGCCCGCTTGATCAAGTCAGGTGTCGCGGCGTTTGAGCAGGAACACGCCCTGCTCGCCGAACATGTTCCAGAACCACCACGGCGCGTTGAGCCGCAGCGGCCGGCCATACAGATCGAGCGCCACCGCGCGCTCCATCTTGACGTTGATCTCATCGCACAACTGCACGAAGTCCTTGATGGTGCAGAAATGGATATTCGGCGTGTCGTACCAGGTGGCCGGAAGGTTGTCCGTGCGCGGCATCTGACCCTTGATCAGAAGCTGCAGCCGCATTTTCCAGTGGCCGAAATTCGGAAACGAGACGATGGCGCTGCGCCCGATCCGCAAGAGATTTTCCAGCACCGCGCGCGGCTGGCGTGTCGCCTGCAAGGTCTGCGACAGGATCACATAGTCGAAAGAGTCGTCCGGATAGTTGACGAGATCGGTATCGGCGTCGCCCTGCACCACCGCCAATCCCTTGGCGACACAGCGGTTGACGCCTTCGCGCGACAGTTCGATGCCGCGTCCGTCGACACCGCGCGTTTCCAGGAGGCGCAGCAGATCGCCCTCACCGCAGCCGACATCGAGCACCTTCGAGCCGGGCTCGACCATGTCCGCGACCAGCAGATGATCGGCGCGGTAGCCGTTCTCGGTCACGGGAAGAACTGCCGTCGGGCGAGACGCCTGATCCTGAAGTGCCATGAAGTCTCTCCTAACGGCTCGCCGAGGTCAGGCCATGCGCGG
Organism: Afipia sp.; assembly: GCA_050249215.1. Lineage (GTDB taxonomy): Bacteria > Pseudomonadota > Alphaproteobacteria > Rhizobiales > Xanthobacteraceae > Afipia. The sequence continues at coordinate 42,848 of JBFWQX010000016.1, read as the reverse complement.
AGGCCGCCGACTCCAGAAACGCGCGGGATATCTCGATGAACTCGGGCACATCGAGCAGGAAGGCGTCGTGTCCCCTGTCAGTCTCGATTTCCGCGAACGACACCCGCGCGCTGCCGGCGTTGAGCGCATGGACGATGGCGCGCGATTCCGAGGTCGGAAACAGCCAGTCGCTGGTGAACGACACCACGCAGAAGCGCGTGCGCGTGCCGCGCCAGGCTTCCGCGAGGACGCCGTCATGATCGGCGGCGATGTCGAAGTAGTCCATCGCGCGGGTCAGGTAGAGATAGCTGTTGGCGTCGAACCGCTCGACAAAGGACGAACCCTGATGGCGCAGATAGCTTTCCACCTCGAAATCCGCATCGAACGAAAACGTCGGCAGTTCGCGGTCCTGCAGGCGGCGGCCGAACTTGCGATGCAAGGCCGCGTCGGACAGATACGTGATGTGCGCGGCCATACGCGCGACGCCAAGGCCGCGATGCGGATGGGTGCCGTCCTCGAAATAGCGCCCGTTGCGCCAGTCCGGATCGGCCATCACCGCCTGACGGCCAAGCTCATGGAAGGCGATGTTCTGCGCCGAATGCCGCGTGCTGCATGCCACCGCCAGCGCGGAGAACACGCGCTCGGGATAGGCCGTGGTCCATTGCAGCACCTGCATGCCGCCCATCGAGCCGCCGACCACGGCGAACAGCTTGTCGATGCCGAGATGATCGAGCAGCATGGTCTGCGCGCGCACCATGTCGGGAATGGTGATGACTGGAAAATCCAGTCCCCAGAGTTTGCCGGTCGCGGGATTGGTCGATGACGGGCCGGTCGAGCCCATGCAGCCGCCGACCACATTGGAGCAGATGACATAGTAACGATCGGTGTCGATCGGCTTGCCGGGTCCGACCAGCGTCTGCCACCAGCCGGGCTTGCCGGTGACCGGATGCACGTTGGCCACATGCTGATCGCCGGTCAGCGCGTGGCAGATCAGGATCGCGTTGGAGCGATCGGCATTGAGTTGACCATAGGCCTGATAGGCGATCTGGAAGGGCGCCAGATCAATGCCGCAGTCGAGGCGTAGCGGCTTGTCGGTGCCGAACTGCGCGAGGAGCGATGACGGATGATCCGCCTCATGCGCGCGCTCTGCCGCCGTGGTGTCGCTCTTTACCGGTTTGACATTAACCATCTTGTTTCTGGCCTCCTCAGCAGGTCGCGAAGACCAACGTCGGAAATCAGGCACAAAAAACCCGGCCTGAAACGAGGTTCGGCCGGGATCACTTACATCCCCGGCCTGTTTAGCGAGTTGTTTAACGTGGCTGCAAGCCGGCCGGCTCAAATGACCACGGAATGGCCAAGTTACTAGTCACGAACGGCCTTTTCGTCAAGCTGCAGCGCAAAAGCGCAAGGCGCCCCTGCTCGGTTTGAAGGGCGGAATTGCCAATGTTTTCTTTGCTTTCGGTCGCTCTCCTGCCTATCAATGCGCCCGTCACATCTGTCATTTCGAGCAATTCCAGCAGGCCTTTCGGCCGTGCACAGCATTCGGCCTCAAGTTGAAACGATGACCCAGCAACCGCCATCCCTGCAGGACCTGCGCCGCGAAATCGATTCCATCGACGAGCAGGTGCATGAGCTGCTGATGAAGCGCGGCGACATCATCGACCGCCTGATCTCGGTGAAGAAGACGCAGGAGGTCGGCTCGGCCTTCCGGCCCGCGCGCGAAGCCGACATGATGCGCCGTCTGGTGCAGCGTCATCGCGGCATTCTCCCGCTCGACACTGTCGAGAGCATCTGGCGCGTCATCATCTCGACGTTCACCTACGTGCAGGCGCCGTTCTCCGTGCATGCCGATCTCTCGACCGGCGAATCCGCGATGCGGGATTCGGCGCGGTTTCATTTCGGCTTCACCGTCCCTTTCATCTCACACTTTAACGCCGAAGCCGCGGTCGAGGCGGTGGCGAAGTCCAAGGGCGACCTCGCGCTGATCTCGGCGGCGAGCAGCCGCTCGCCGTGGTGGCTCGCGCTGGAGCCTGCGGGCGCGCCGAAGATCATCGCGCGCCTGCCGTTCGTCGAACGCGCGGATCATCCCGCAGCCTTGCCGGTGTTCGTGGTGTCGCGCGTCGCCGCCGACGCCATGGTCACCGAGGTCGAGATGTGGAGCGTCCGCGTCTCCGGCTGGAGCGCGGATGTGGCGCGCGCGCTCTCCCCTTTTTCCGAGATCATCGCCGTTCCCGACACCGCATCCGACGGCGCGGCCCTGCTGATCTCGGTTCCGGGCACGGATGGCCTGACCAAAATCACCGCCGCGCTGGTCGCCGCGGGGGCCTCGGTGCGTTCATCGGCCCTCGTCGGGAGCCACGCAACGCGCTATACGGTCCCGCCGGCTGCCGCAGCCAGATAGTCTTTCTTTCGGAGTTACCTTGATGTCTCGTCCAGTGCCGAAGCCGGGCATTCTCGATATCGCACCCTACACGCCGGGCAAGAGCGGCGCGGGGCTGACCGGCCGCGTGTTCAAGCTCTCCGCCAACGAGACGCCGCTCGGTCCTTCGCCGAAGGCCATCGCCGCCTACAAGGCCGCCGCCGATCACCTGGAAGACTATCCGGAAGGCACCTCGCGCGAACTGCGCGAAACCATCGGCAAGACCTATGGCCTTGATCCCGACCGCATCATCTGCGGCGCGGGCTCGGATGAACTGCTGAACTATCTTGCGCACACCTATCTCGGCCAGGGCGACGAAGCGATCCACACCACCCACGGCTTTCTAGTGTACCCGATTGCCACCATGGGCAACGGAGCGGTCAACGTGATCGCGCCGGAGAAGAACTATACTGCCGACGTCGACGCGATCCTCGCCGCAGTCACACCGCGCACCAAGATGGTGTGGCTCGCCAATCCGAACAATCCGACCGGCACCTATGTGCCGTTCGACGAGGTCAAGCGCCTGCGCGCCGGTCTTCCATCGCATGTGCTGCTGGTGATCGACGCGGCCTATTCGGAATACGTCTCGAAGAATGACTATGAAGCCGGGATCGAAATGGTCGCGACCTCCGACAACACGGTGATGACGCGCACCTTCTCAAAGATCCACGGCCTCGCGGCGCTGCGCGTCGGCTGGATGTATGGCCCTGCCAACATCATCGACGCCGTGAACCGCATCCGCGGCCCGTTCAACGTCTCGACGCCCGCCTCCGACGCCGCCATCGCCTCGCTGGAGGACACCGAGCATCAGAACAGGTCACGCGCGCACAACGACACCTGGCGCGCATGGCTGACCGAGGAAATCGGCAAGCTCGGCCTTGAAGTGACGCCGAGCGTTGCGAACTTCGTCCTGATCCACTTCCCGCAAACCAAGGGCAAGACCGCCGACGAAGCCGATGCGTTTCTCACCAAACGCGGGCTGATCCTGCGCGCGCTGAAGAACTACAAGCTGCCGCATGCGCTGCGCATGACCGTCGGCACCGAGGAAGCCAATCGCCTCGTGGTCGCGGCGCTCGCCGAATTCATGGGTCAGAAGTGAGTACCGAGCCACTGTTCAAGCGGCTTGCGCTGATCGGCTTCGGCCTGATCGGCGGCTCGATTGCGCGCGCAGCCCGCGCTCAGGGGCTTGCAGGCGAGATCGTCACCACCGCGCGCTCGCCCGCGACCCGCAAGCGTGTGCAGGAACTCGGCATCGTCGATCGCGTGGTGGAGACGAACGCCGAGGCTGTGAAGGACGCTGACCTCGTCATCCTCTGTATTCCGGTCGGCGCCTGCGGGCCGGTCGCGGAGGAGATCGCGCCGCATCTGATGCCCGGCGCCATCGTCTCCGATGTCGGCTCCGTCAAAGGCATGGTGCTGCGGGACATGGCCGCGCATCTGCCGAAAACGGTGCATTTCATTCCGGCGCATCCTGTCGCCGGCACCGAGCATTCCGGCCCCGATTCAGGCTTCGCCGAACTGTTCATCAACCGCTGGTGCATTCTCACGCCGCCGCCGGACGCCGATCCGGCCGCCGTCGAGAAGCTCGCGGCGTTCTGGCGTGCGATCGGCGCCAATGTCGAGACCATGGCGGCGGACCATCACGATCTGGTCCTCGCCGTCACCAGCCATCTGCCGCATCTGATCGCCTACACCATCGTCGGCACCGCCGATGAACTGGAAGACGTGACGCAGGCTGAGGTGCTGAAGTTCTCGGCGGGCGGCTTTCGCGACTTCACCCGTATCGCGGCGTCCGATCCGACCATGTGGCGCGACGTATTCCTTGCCAACAAGGACGCCGTGCTGGAAATGCTCGGTGCGTTTCAGGAAGACCTGTCGAAGCTGACCCGCGCGATCCGGCGCGGCGACGGCGAGGCGCTGTTCGATCACTTCACCCGCACCCGCGCGATCCGCCGCGGCATCGTCAATCTCGGTCAGGAAACCGCCGATCCCGACTTCGGCCGCAAGCACGCCAACCTGCCGAAGCCTGACGGGAAGTAAGCGTCAAAACAACGGCGCGGTCTGCGCGATCCGCAGCGGGCCGATGGAAATCACGCCCTCGGTGAATTTCAGCGGAAACGCGCGTGCGGGCTTGCCTTCCAGCGTCGAGGCCTGGCCGAGCATGTTGATGCCCGCGACCACGCCGGCATTGGCATTCTTCCGCGCCAGATTGCCAAGCCCCGGGATCATCCGGTCGAGCGCGCCGATCATCTTGTTGACGTCCTGCGCGCTGACACCCGGCGCGATGCGGTCCACGGTCGATTGCGGCACGCCGTCCATCAGGAGCTTGTCGATGCCGAGCTGCGCAACAACGCGCTCCATCCCCGCCACCGTCATGGTCAGTTCGCCGTCGAGATAGCCGGTCGGGGTGAGGCCGAGGGAGCCCGCCGCGACCGCGATGGTCTCGCCTTGCTGCACGCGCGACTGGGTGAAATCGAGACGGCCCCCCGCCGCCTGAATTTCACGGAAGCGCTCGGGCCAGGGCTTCGGCGCAAAATCCTTCAGGCCACGCAAAAGCGCGCGGATATCCGCATCGAACGGTTCGGCGAGAACCGGATGCAACCCCTGCAGGCTTCCCGCATTGATCTGCAGCGCCGTCTCGACCACCGGGCTGTTCGACAACGAACCTTCCAGCAGACGCGTATGCAGTTCGAGATGCTTGGCACGCAGCAGCGGCGACTGCGTCGTGCCGTTCATGCGATCCACCGCAGGATCGTCGAACACCAGCGACACGCGCTGCGGCGTCGGCAACCCGGACGCGCTGGCGCGGCCGGTGGCCCAGCCTGCGACGAACGACGGCGACTCGCCGCCCGCGCTGACCGCGGCCGGCCCGGTGAATTCGGCGATGATTTTTGTCGGATCGTAGACCTGCGCGACGACCAGAATGTCCTTCAGCCGCGCGGTGAGCTGGGTCCGGTCCGCGGTCTGCGAGGTCAGCGTCACCACCGGATCGCCGCAGCGGACCTCAAGACGGAACGGGAAACCCGCCACAGAGCGGTTGGCGCAGTCGTAGGCGCGGCCGGACCTGGCCTCGCGCGTGCGCCACTCGTCGAATTTCTCGTCGACATGCGAGGCTGCATAGAACCAGAACCCGCTCCATGCCACCGCGGCGACAAGAACAAGCACGGGCATTACAAAAACGGGCCAGAGACGGCGGCGAGGTGCGATGGGAGATGTCGGCATGATGCGAGCTAGATCACTGGAATCGGGCAATTGGAAGATCGCACCATTCTCGCAAATTTCCTTGAAGTCCAGACAGTTGCACACGCCTTACCGGGCTGATAGGCGTGATCCTTCAGGTAACGTCGTCGCCATGGCCGCAAAAATCCTTTCAGAATCGGAGTTTCCGGAGGGCGATCTCTGGGTGTTCGGCTATGGATCTCTGATCTGGAAACCCGGTTTTACCTTCCTTGAACAGAAACCGGCGCGGCTGATCGGCGAACACCGCTCGCTCTGTATCTATTCGATGGTCCATCGCGGCACCCCGGAAAAGCCGGGGCTGGTGCTCGGTCTCGACCGCGGCGGCGCCTGTCAGGGCGTTGCCTTCCGCGTCGCGGCCAGCGAGCGAAAGACCACTGTCTCCTATCTGCGTGAACGCGAACAGGTCACCGGAGTCTATCGCGAGGTGATGCGCTCCGTCTGGCTCGAGGGCGATGCGCGCCAGCGCGTTCGCGCCCTCGCCTATGTCGCGGACAGAAGCCACGACCAGTATGCAGGCCGCCTGACCATGGATGAACAGTTACGGCTGGTGCGGCAGGGGCACGGTGCCTATGGGCCGAACGACGAGTATGTCATTGCAACGGTGACGGCCCTTGAGGCGCAGGGCGTACGCGATGCGCCGCTGCATCGCCTCGCAGCGCTGCTGCATGGCGAGGCGGCGCTGCATCGTCACCCCTGATCGGCGGCCGATGCCACGACCGGAGCCGAGAAGCCGATCAGCCGCACCTGTTCTTCACGGCCCGCTTTTTCAAGACGATTCGAGGCCTCCTCGATCGCCGCCTGCAGGCGACGCGCGAATTCATCGCGTGGAAGGCCGGGAGGAATCGGATCGAGGAATTCCATCACCAGCGTTCCCGGATAACGCAGGAATGTCCGGCGCGGCCAGAACAGGCCGGAATTCAGCGCAACGGGAATGCAGGGCACACCGGCGGCACCATACATCAGGCTGACGCCGTTTCGGTAAGCCGGCGGCGCTCCGACCGGACGGCGCGTTCCTTCCGGAAAGATCAGGAGCTGACGGCCGCGCCGGATTTCTTCAGCGGCGCGCTTCGTGGTCTCGATCAGCGTTCGTCCGCCGGCACTGCGGTTGACCCCGATCATGCCGGCCTTGAGCAGATACCAGCCGAACAGCGGCAGCCAGGTCAATTCACGCTTGAGAATGTAGAGCGGCTCGTCGAAGAACTGCAGCAGCGCGAAGGTTTCCCACGCCGACTGGTGCTTGGCGGCAACGATCAGCGGACCTTTCGGGATTCTCTCGACACCGCGATACTCGACCCTGGTGTTGCAGATGATCCGCATCCACCAGATGCTCGTCTTGCCCCAGTTGGTCGCAATCCAGATGATGCCCTTGCGCGGCATGAAATAAGTCGGCAGGCCAAGCAGAATCCAGAACGCAAGGTTCAGATAGAAAACGATATTGTAGAGCAGCGACCGCAGAAATACCGAAACCATCTATCAATCCGATTCAATTGGCGGATGCGGTGGCCGGCTTCGGGGGCGGTGATGCCTGCGTGCCGGTTTCCGGCATACCGCCCTGCCCCACGCCGCCAAAAGCCACCCGCGCCTGCGCAAAAACATACTTCGCATATTCCGATAGCAGGAGCCGCAATGCCGCGCCACTCGTCCACCACGGCTCCTCGCGCCACTTTTCGCCGACCACGGCGAACGGAACAAGCTCGATATCGGGCATGGAATGGGACAGTTCGACGATCGCGCGGGGCATGTGATAGTTCGACGTCACCACGATCAGCGAGTGGAAGCCCCTCTCCATGGCCCAGCGCCGCGTTTCAGTCGCGTTGCTGCGGGTGTTGACCGCCGAATAGTCGAGATCGACGCAGCATGCGAACAGACGCTTGCTGTCGGGAAGCGTGCGCTGGATATCGCTGTAGCCGTTGGTCGGATGCACGCCGGAAATCAGCAGCCGCTTGCCGTAACCGGCCGACAGCAGTTCCAGCGCATCCGAAATCCGCGACGATCCGCCGGTCAGGACCACGATGCCGTCGGCGTTGCGTGGCGGCCGCTCCTCGGCAGGCGGCACGCGCGACAGAAAATCGACAAACCCGAGACCGACGAACAGCAGCAAGCCGCAGACAACCAGCATCGCGACACGGTGGCGCAGCCGCCCGTGCGTGCGTCCAGTCCTGTAACTCTGTGAGGCCTCCGACAATCCCAACTCGCTCAGGCGCACGTCACGGGTGCTGTTCATGGGTGCTGCGCGTTCACCCGCCAGTCTATTGCAAAATCCGGCGCGGCTGTGGCCTGAAACAATGCCAACACCATGTTTTGACGAGGTTCTAGCCCATACCTGCCCGCACGCAAATGCCTTCAGTCAATCTCCTCAAGGGTCGCGAAAAGCGTCCGCCGCGAGGCCCAGGCCGTCACCGCGGCGATCATCAGGGTCTGGGCCGCCAGCACCAGATAACCCGACGCCGGAAGCGCGAAGGTGCCGAGCAGCGCGGCGAACTGATCGCCGACCGGCGTGCCGGAAAACCAGCTTGCGATGGATTCCGAAAAGCCGAAGGTCAGCATCGCCGCCAGACCGCCGATCAGGCCGCCTTCAAGGCCGAGCCGCAGGAAATGGCGCAGAAAGCGGTTGGCGATGTAGCGGTCCTGCGCCCCGACGAAATGCAGCACTTCGACGATCGGACGGTTGGCCGCCATCGCGCCGCGCGTGGCGAACGACACCGAAATCACCGTCGCGACGATCACCAGAATGAGAATGCCGGTGCCTGCCAGAACAATCGCGCCTGTCATCGAGCGCATCCGCTCGATCCAGGCGCGATGATCGTCAATGGTCGCCGATGGCGCCGCCTGCGACACATTTCGGCGCAACGCCGCCAGATCGGGAGATGCGCCCGGCGCGACGCGGACCACGATCACACGCGGGACCGGCAGGTCGTTCAGGGACAGTCCGGCGCCAAGCCACGGCTCCAGCAGCTTGGCGGATTCATCCTTGGTGTAGGGCCGGACCTCAAGAATACCCGGCTGCGCCTGCGTCACGTCCACCACGCTGCGGGTATCGCGCTCGATGTCGCGTCCCGGCGACGGCCGCACCTGAATCGTCAGTTCGCTGGAGACATCGGACTGCCACTCGGCCGCTGACGCCCGCACCAGCAGCACCGCGCCGGTCGTCATCGAGGCCAGATAGGTCATGATCGCGACAACGGCGATCAGCGCACGTCCCGCGATCGACCCGCGCGGCACGATCGGCGACATGTTGCGCGCATGCGCCGCCACTTCCGATGTGCTGTCGCCGAGATCCATCATGATCTTGCGCTCAGTCATAGATATGCAGCCGCGACTCGTGGAGCACCATGCGCCGCGCCTCGTATTGATCCATCAGCGCGATATCGTGGGTCGCGATGATGACGGCGGTCCCGGACTTGTTGAGCTGAATGAAAAGACTGAGCAGCCGCCGCGCCAGCGAGGGATCGACATTGCCGGTCGGCTCGTCCGCCAGCAGAAGCTGCGGCCGGGCGATCACCGCCCGCGCGATCGCGGCGCGCTGCTTTTCGCCGCCGGAGAGAATGGGCGGCAGCGCGTCCATGCGCTTGCCAAGGCCGACCCAGTTGAGCAGGTCGATGACTTCCTTGCGGTAGCTGGATTCGCTGCGGCCCATCACGCGGAACGGCAGCGCGACGTTCTCATAGGTCGTCATGTGGTCGAGCAGCCGGAAGTCCTGCAGCACGATTCCAATGCGCGAGCGCAGTTCGGCGCGCCCGTCCTTGTCGAGCAGCGACACATCCTTGTTGAACAGGTTGACCAGTCCCCGCGTCGGCCGCAACGACAGGAACAGCATCCGCAGCAGCGACGTCTTGCCGGCGCCGGAGGGTCCGGTAAGGAACTGGAACGAACGCGCGGGAATCTGGAAGGTCAGGTCACGCAGGACCTCCGGGCCGAGCCCGTAGCGCAAACCGACATTTTCGAACCGGACCAATCTCAGCTCCGTTCGACATGACCGATGGAGACGCCGCCTAGTGGCCCAACCGCGGGAGCGGACGCCATAAACGCTTTTGACGCCGTTATGGTTTCCGATTCGTTAACGGACGCAGGATAGCTTCTGGCTGCGTCTGTTTCTGGTCACTCCGGCGATTCGTCCATGCATATCGTTTGTCCCCATTGTACGACATCCTACGCGGTCGATCCGGCCAATTTCGGGTCAGGCGGGCGGAAAGTCCGCTGCGCGCGCTGTCAGGAGATCTGGCTGGCGGTGCCACAGGAGCTGGTTTCCTCCGATATCGAGGACAGCCGTCCCCCAAGTGGATTCGGATCGCCCGACAGCGCAGCCGACAACTGGCGCGACGAGGCCGCCCCTCATATCGAAAGCCCGTCGATCTCCGCCGCATGGCCGGAACCGGACACCGCTCAACCCGTCAGCGAAGCCGACGGAACCTGGACGACGCTGGCGCGGCAGGACGCGATGACCGAAGCGGCCCCGGCCAGAGCCTCCCGGTTCGGGAAAATCAAGGCATCTGCGGTTCCTTTCCTCCAGTTCGGAACGTGGTCAAACGCCCTGCCCCGCGCCCTCAACATGTCCACCGTCGCGGTGGTCTTGAGCGCGGTTGTGTTCAGCCTGATGATCTGGCGCGCCGACGTGGTGCGCGCCATGCCGCAGACCGCCGCCTTCTTCAAGCTGACCGGCATGGGCGTGAACCTGCGTGGTCTCGCGTTCGAGGATCTCAAGATCAGCACCGAGACCGTGAACAACAAGCCGGTGCTGCTGATCGAGGGCGCGATTGTCGATATCACCCGCAAACCGGTCGAGATTCCGCGGCTGCGGTTCATCGTGCGCGACGCCAAAGGCGCGGACATCTACGCATGGAACGCCGTGCTGGAGCAGCCGGTGCTCAATCCTGGCGAGAAAGCCTGGTTCAAGACACGCCTCGCCTCGCCGCCGGCGGAAGGCCGCGAAATTGCCGTCAGGTTCTTCCACAAGCTGGACATCGCGTCCGGAGGAACCTGAATGCCGCGCATCCTGATTGCCGACGACGAAGAGTCGATGCGCCTGCTCGTCGCGCGCGCGATCGCCATGGACGGTCACGACATCGTCACGGCGGAAGACGGCGCAGAGGCGCTGGACATCCTCACCCGCGACAACGGTGCGTTCGACCTTCTGCTGACCGACATCAAGATGCCGGTGATGGACGGCATCGCGCTGGCGCTCGCGGCGGCGCGCGACTTTCCGCAGGTGATTATTCTGCTGATGACCGGCTTTGCGGATCAGCGCGAGCGCGCCTCGGGACTCGACGCCATCGTCCACGATGTTATCACCAAGCCGTTCGCCGTCGCCGATATCCGCACAGCGGTCGCGGACGCGCTGGCGTCGCGCAAGGCCTGAGTCATTTTAGCTCACATTATTCCGCCAGTTGCGGCGCGGCCTTGCCGGAACGCAATGTCAGCCGCGTCAGGATGAAAGCGGCGACCGCACAGACCGCAATAGTCGTCACCATCGGCAGCGCCGTGCCATTGAAGAACGCGCTGGCTGCGGCGATCATCACTGCTCCCGTGATCATCTGCAGTGTGCCGCCCAGCGCCGAGGCCATGCCCGCGATCGGCCCGTGATCTTCCAGCGACAGGACCATGGTCGATGGAATGACAAGCCCCAGCCACGCATTGGCGATGAACAGCATCACCACGAGGACCGCGAGGCTGTCGACACCGGCCACGGTGATCGCAAACAGCGCCAGCGTCGCCACGGTGAAACAGCTCACCGCCACCGAGACCACCCGCGCGATGCCAAAGCGTTCGGCGAGGTAGCCGCTGAACTGCGAAGCGCCGATGAAGCTGATGGCGTTGACGGAAAAGGTCAGGCCGTACTGGGTCGGGGTCAGGCCGAAATGGCCGATATAGATGAAGGACGAACTGGCAAGGAAGGCGAAGAAGCTCGCCATGCCGAAGCCGCCGATAAAGGTCAGGCCGAGAAAGCGCCAGTCGCGGAACAATTCGCCGAAGCCTTCAAGCACACTGCGGACACTGACCTCGACCCGCTCCTCCGGCGGGCGGGTTTCTTGCAGCACGAAGGCGACCAGCAGAAACGACAGGACGGACGCGAGCGTAACCGCGACGAACACCGCGCGCCAGCCGAATGGCACGATCAAACCGCTGCCGACCAGCGGCGCAAGGATCGGCGAGACGCTGAACACCAGCATCACCAGCGACATCAGCCGTGTCGCATCGGCGCCGGTGTGCAGATCGCGAATGATCGCGCGCGGAATTACCATCACTGATGCCGCGCCGAGGCCCTGCACGAAGCGGAAGACAATCAGCCATGTGATGCTGGGCGCAAGACCGCAACCGACGCTGCCGAGCGCAAACAGCACAATCCCGAAATAGAGCGGCGGCTTGCGGCCCACCATGTCCGACACAGGCCCATAGACGATCTGGCAGACACCGAAGGCGACGAAGAACGCCATCAGCGTCATCTGTGTGGCGGCGGTGGACGCCTGCAAATCCGTCGCAATCGCCGGCAGCGCCGGCAGGTACATGTCAATGGCGAACGGCCCGATCGCGGACAAAAGACCGAGAACGATCGCGTTCCTGACAAAGCTGGATGACATCGAAGTGGACGGCATGACGTGAGGTATCCTCGATATTCTGGGCGATTGTGTGGGCCGTCGCGCGGTCAGGCGACGCGCGGCCCGCCGGAGGCGGTTGTGATCCGCCGGGAAAAATGGTCAATGCCAGATCGGACGCTTGAGGCATCAATCAAGAAACGGAACGGGATATGACCAAGGGACAAATAAAGGTTGCGCTGGTGACCGGCGCGGCACGGGGTATCGGACTTGCGGCCGCGAAGCGGTTTCTCGCCGAGGGCTGGCATGTGGCGCTTCTCGATATCGAGAAGGAGTTGCTGGCCCAGACTTTCAAATCGCTCAATGCGCCCGATACGACGCTGGCGATCCACTGCGACGTCTCCGACGCCGGCGCGGTCGATGCCGCGTTCCGGCAGGTCATCGTACATTTCGGCCGGCTCGATGCGCTGGTCAACAACGCCGGCATCGCAATCTTCAAGCCCTTGCTCGAAACCACGCAAGCCGACTGGGACCGCGTGCTGGCGGTCAATCTGACCGGGCCGTTTCTTTGCACCCAGACCGCCGCACCGCTGATGCGCGAGACTGGCGGCGGCGCGATTGTGAACATCACCTCGATCTCGGCGCTTCGCGCCTCGACCCTGCGCACCGCCTACGGGACCAGCAAGGCGGGCCTCGCCCATCTGACCAAGCAATTCGCGGTCGAACTTGCCGGACTTGGTATTCGCGTCAACGCCGTAGCGCCGGGCCCGGTCGATACCGCCATGGCGAAGGCGGTTCACACCCCGGCGATCCGCGCCGATTATCACGACACCATTCCGCTGAACCGCTATGGGCTTGAGGAAGAACTCGCCGAGGCGATCTTCTTCCTGTGCAGCGACCGCGCCAGTTACATCACCGGACAGATGTTGTGCGTCGACGGCGGATTCGAGGCGACAGGCATCGGCCTGCCGACCTTGCGCGGCGAGGGCCGCAACGGCTGACGGCAACCTGCAGCGGTCATCAGGCCGCTGCGCCGCCCCGATGATCCGCCGGTCTGCGATTTGCGGCCTTGCGTGCATTGCCCGCCTCTACCCGTGACTGCCCCATGCTGTCGATCAGCGGCTGAATCTGTTCGCGGTAACGGGCGAACAGATTCGATGCGATCCAGCTTTCGTAGTGATCCTCGGTCTCGAACACCCCGATCATCAGCGCCGAACTTCCATCGACATCGCGATAAATCCGGCCGCCATGAAATCCGGAAACTTCATCGGCGAAACGATCCTGCGCGGCTTCCAGAAGATCGGCGAGTTCATCCAGCTTGCCCGGCTTCGGCGTGAAACTGTTGATGAGAACAAACGGCCGCGGCGTGCTGCCTGGTGACTGGGTCCGGTCGTGATGGATGCTCATCGTTGGTTCCTGACTGTTTAGGAGACTTGCAGGTTTTCCGCGAATGCTTGCGGGAACATTCAAGCCAGCCTACAACCTCAAGTTAACTTGAGGTCAAGCGATGACGACTGGAAACAATGGAAAACCGGCGGCGATTCCCCGCGAACTGACGGTCGGCGATGTCGCGCGCCGCTCCGGCGTCACGGTATCGGCCCTTCATTTCTATGAATCGAAGGGACTGATCGCGAGTTCGCGCAACAAGGGCAACCAGCGCCGCTATTCCCGCGCGGTGCTGCGCCGGATCGCCGTCATCAAGGTGGCGCAGAGCACCGGTGTGCCGCTTGCTGCGATCCGCGGCGCGCTGGAGACGCTGCCGGCGGGGCGCGCGCCCACGGCGCGGGACTGGGCACGGCTTTCCGCAAGCTGGCGCAAGGACCTCGACGAGCGCATCGCCAGACTGACCCGGCTGCGCGACCATCTCGGCGGCTGTATCGGCTGCGGCTGCCTGTCGCTCAAGACCTGCCCGCTGCGCAATCCGGGCGACAAGGCCGCGGCGCAAGGTCCCGGCGCAAGAATGTTCGATCGCTAGCGCGGACACCGCATCGCTCCGTTATTTCTCCGCGACGGCCTTCATGCTGACCAGCCCCTGCTGGAACTGGCCGCCGACCATGCGATCCATGTTCATGAACATGTGGATGATCTTCGCCATGAACGGCACCGGGCCGTGCATCGCCCAGGTGACGTTTGTCGCGCTGCCTTTCGGCTGCATGGTGAATTCGGCCATGTTATGCGCCTCGAACGGGCTGAAGAAATCCAGCTTGATCACCACCTTCGACGGCGGCGCCGTGTCGAGAATTTCCATGCGGCCATGGCCGATATTCTTGTTGCCGCGCCATTCGTAGACCGAGCCCTTGCCGCTTGGCGGGCCGCTGAAGGTGCGCTGCATGTCGGGATCGACGTGCTCGTAGGGCGACCACGATCCCCAGTTCCGGTAATCGTTGATCAGCGGAAAAATCTTGTCCGCGGGCGCGTTGATATCAATCGAACGTTGCACCCGGAACGTATCGGGTCGCATCGCCGCCAGAACGACGACGACGGCAATCAGGATGGCCAGCGCGATCGCGATATACATGAGAGTTGTCATGTTTCGTCTCCATCGGTACGGCGTCTTAAGCCGCCGGCACAGGCTGTGGATGGGCAAGACTCCAGCCGTGTCCGAACGGATCGCGCACCTGCGCATACCGTGCGCCCCAGAAGGCGTCCCAGGGCGCAAGGATCGACACCGCGCCGGCGTCAATCGCGCGCTTGTAGGCTTCGTCGCAGTTCGGCACTTCGAGGTGGATCAGGAAGGTCGAAGCTCCAAGTTTCTTCGGCGATTCGGTTTTCCCGTCGCCGTGCGAGCAGTATTCGGGGAAGTAATCCATCAGGAACACGGTGGCGCCGTTCACCGTCATCTGGGCGTGCATCAGGCGCTTGCCGTCTTCCGCCGGCATCCGCATGATTTCGGTGGCGCCGAAAGCCCTGTTGTAGAATTCAAGCGCATCAGCCGCGCCTTCGACCACGAGATGCGGAACAAGCGGGGGAAGCTGGGGTGTCTGATCGGCCATTGTGAAACTCCTGACGCGGGTTTGGGTGGTCTGACGTGAATGTCTATTTCTTCAAGAAAGAAGTCCGCTTCGGTGATTTGCGTTTCACCGGCTTGCGCTGCTTGACCGTCGCTTCAAGCGCTTCTGTCGCCTGCAGTTCGCCAAGATAGGCTTCGAGCCGGTCGAGCCCGGCCTCCCAGAAGCGGCGGTAGCTCTCCAGCCAATCGTCAACATCCTTCAGCGCCGCGGGTTCGATCCTGCACGGACGCCATTGCGCCGCGCGACCGCGCGTGACGAGGCCCGCATTCTCCAGCACTTTGAGATGCTTCGAGACCGCCGGCATGCTCATGGCGAACGGCTCGGCAAGCTCCGTCACCGACGTCTCGCCCAGTACCAGCCGCGCGAGAATGGCGCGGCGGGTGGGATCGGCAAGAGCGGCGAACTTGATGCTGAGGGGGTCCATTCGGCTTCCATATAACCATTCGGTTAAATAACTAATCAGTTAAATACAGCCGTTGCAGGACATAGTCAAGCAGCGTCATGCGGGAAATGTCGGGTGGGAACGCCCTCGCGTCGAAGGCTCAATAATCCTTGAGCAGGCGCTCGATATAGTCGAGTTCGATCTGCGGCCGGTTCGGGTCGGCGAGACGGCGGCGCAGTTCTTCCAGAATGCGCCGCACACGCTGCACGTCGATCTCGCCGGGAATTTTCACCGTGAGATCGTCGCTCCACTCGCGGCCATTGAGCGGACGGCCCAATGGATCGGTGGTGTTGCCGCTGTTCTGCTGGCGGCCGGCGCGGTTGCCGGGACCGTCATCCTGCCCTTCGCCCTGCTGCATCGACTGCGCGAGATTCTGCGCGCCCTTGCGCAGGGCTTCGAGCGCGCGGCCTTGCGATCCCACCGCACCGTCGGCATTGCCTTCGCCAAGCTGATTGCCCGCATCGCCCATGGCGGAATCGGCATCGCCGAGCGAATCGCCGTCGTCCTCACCGCCCTGCCCCTGCTGGCCGCGCTGGCCCTGACCCGGCTGACCCTTGTCGCCACGCTGGCCGGGCATCATGCCGTTCTTCTTCATGTCGTCGAGCAGCTTGCCGAGACGATCGCGCAGGGCCTGCTGGTCCTGGCGCAGACCGTCCATCTGGCTCTGGTCACCCTGCTCGCCGCGGCTGCGGTCGCGGCGGGAGTCCTGCCCCTGCCTGAAGGTGCGGTCGCGCAACTGCTGCTGCTTGCGGATCATGTCGCCGAGTTCGTTCAGCGCCTGCTCCATGTCGCCGTCGCCGCCCTGTCCCGGCTGCGCCATCTGCAGGTTTTCCAGCATCTGCTGCATCTGGTCGAGCAGCGCACGCGCCGCATCCTTGTCGCCGGAGCGCGACAAGCGCTCCATGCGGTCGATCATGTTCTTGAGGTCCTGCTGGCGCATGACCCGGGCGTTGGGATCAAGCGGACGCGCCAGTTGCTGCGGATTGTTGCGGAGCTGCTCGGCGAGCTGACGCATGAAATTGTCCAGCGCCGCGCGCAGATTGTCGGTGAGCTTCTTGATTTCCTCGTCGCTGGCGCCGCGCTCCAGCGCTTCCTTGAGCGCATCCTGCGCAGCCCGAAGCGCCTTCTCGACATCGGTGATGTTGCCGTCCTCGATCGCAACCGCGAGCGCCCACAGGCTGTCCACCACACCGCGCATCGCATCGCGCGTGTTGGCGCGGACAAGCTGTCCCGAAACGCTGCGAAGACCGAGATAGTGTCCAAGCTCCGGCATGAAGGCTTCCGGGGCGATCGTCAGCGCCTCGAGCGCGATCAGCACCAGCGGCTTCTGGTTGGCGTCGAGCGCAAGATTGCGGCGCTGCTCGATCAAGGCGCGAGCCAGCGGCTTGACGAACAGCCGCTCCGGCAGGCGCATCTCGAAAGGCTCGCTGCGGCCTTCATTGCCCGCCTCATCCTTCGCGGACAGAGTCAGCATGACATCCGCGCCGGCATAGGGATTTTCGCTCAGATCCTTCACCGTCTGGCCGACGCCGTTACGAGTGCGCGCATTCGGCAGGCCAAGCGTGATCGAAGGCGGATCAAACAAAGGCTGCGGCTGCGCGCTGTCGTCATCGGCTTTAGGCGTGCGCGGTGTGAACTGCGCATGCGCCTCGGTGACGCCGTAATCGTCTTCAAGTTTGTACGACAACAGCAGCGCGCCCTTGGCCTGCCGCTCCGGATCCTTGGCGAGCGAGATGCCGGGCGCGCGATCCGGCGTGGCGTGGAAAGCCCATTGCGGCTGCCCCGAGGGCGCGCGGACATGCGCGGTGCCGTCGCCCGCAATAGTGAAGTGCCGCTCGCTGGTGCCCTGCGGCGCATTGCCGGTGACAGGGACCTCCGTCACGCCGCCATTCACCGCGACGTCAAGCCGGCCGCCGCTGGACCGCACGATCAGCGTGCTCCCCGCAGGCACGGACACCGGAGCCGCATCCGACGGCGGCGCATCCTTGTTGGCCGAAGCCGACAGAATGATCGGCGGACGACTCGTGTAAGGCGGCGGGGTCACCCAGGCATCGACACGAACATTGGCGGCGGAGAACGCGCCGTCCCAATCGAACGCCGCGACCACCCGCGCGAAGCGGTCGCTGCCGGCGGCGACATAAGTCGCGACCATCAGCACAACGACCAGCGCGCGCAGCGCCCATGGATCATGCAGTGCGAGGCGCGGCGACGGCAGACCGGCGCGGATGCGCCTGATTGAGGCGAGCGTGCGCGCACGCTGCTCCTGCCAGAGCGCCTGTGTGAGCGGATCCTGCGAGGTGAGCGTATCGGTCAGCGCCGTGGCGGGACGATGCGCAATTCCGGTTCCACGGTCGAGACGGCGCAGCGCGTCCTCGCGCGTCGGCCAGCGAAACCGGATCGCCGGTGCCAGCGCGGCAATCGCCAGCGCCACAAACAGCACGGATGCGATAACGCGTCCGGTCAGCGGAAACGTGACCCACAAGCCGGCCCATGATGCCGCCAGGAACAGGCCCGCAACCGTCAGAATGCGCGCGATATGCGGCCAGCCACGCTCCCATGCGACCGCAAGCCGCGCACGCTGCAAGGCCTGCGCAAGCTCGGCTTTCCGGGCATCCTCGGCGGTCCGCGGACGCTCCGATGGGTCTGGGCTCGATCCGATCAACGGGCTCTCCGGCTTCGGTTCAGTGCAGCTTATCACGGCGGCGGCAATGAGGCATGGCCCCGATGCTGCATACCCACATGCAAGCCCCCTGCCGCGACCGAAGCCGATCTCTCACGAAAGCGTGACGGAGCCGGAAAATCTCGAATCAGGAACAGGCGAATGGCTTGCCGCCCGTTCCGGTTTGTCAGTTGATCTTTGCGCCCGCGGTATCCACGACCCGGCCCCAACGCTCGTAGTCGGCACGGATCAGCCTGCTGAAGGCCTCGGGCGTCGAGGTCGTCACGCTGAGGCCCTGGGCTTCAAGGCGCTCACGCACGTCGGGGAGTTTTCCGATCCGGATCACCTCCGCGTTCAGACGCTCCACGATCGGAACCGGCGTCGACGCCGGCACAACAAGACCGAACCAGGAGTTGACCACGAAATCGGAAAGTCCCGCCTCTGCTGCCGTCGGCACATTCGGAAGCAACGGCGAGCGCTCACGGCTTGTCACCGCCAGCCCCTTCACCTTGCCGTCCCTGATCTGCGGCGCCAGCACGGTCAGCGTATCGAAAGCAAGGTTCACCTGATTGCCAAGCAGGGCGTTGATCGCGGGCGCGCTCCCCTTGAAGGGAACGTGCAGGAGATCGGTGCCGGTCTGGCTCTTGAACAGTTCTCCGCTCAGATGGCAGAGCGTTCCCGGGCCGCACGATGAATAGGTGAACTTGCCCGGCTCCTTTTTCGCCGCGGCAATCAGCTCGTGCAGGTTCGACACCTTCGCATCCGGACTGGCCGCGACCACATACGGCACCGACGCCAGCGGCGACACCGGCACGAAGCTCTTGAACGGATCGAATTTGATCGACGTGTTGACGTGCGGCAGGATTGTGAGCTGTCCCGCGGGCGCGAGCGACAATGTGTAGCCATCGGGCTCTGCCGCGGCGACGGCTTCCGCGGCAATCGCGGTGCCGGCGCCCGCCTTGTTTTCAATTACAACCGGCTGCTTCAAAGCCTCGCTGAGTTTCTCGCCATAGATCCGCGCGATGGTGTCCGCAGCTCCGCCCGCCGGAAACGGCACGATCAGCTTGATCGAACGGCTCGGCCAGCCATTCACGGCACCGGCCGAGGCTCCTGTACCGGCGCTGACAAACAGGCCGGACGCAACCACGGCTGCGACAACAAGACGATGGAAGCCAAAAAACAGCATGACGAATTCTCCTGCCATCCGGTCAGGAATCATGTGCATCCATTCTCTTCGCTTGATCGCGTCGACGGTGCGCTGATGACCTGGCCGGCAGCGCAACGTCTCAATGACCGAAGCGCCAGTGATGAGACTTGAAGATCGTCCCGGATGCGCGTTTCAGCAATGAAATGCTATTGCGAAATGATTTCGCTCTCTGGTCGATACGTCTCGCGCATCAGCGGCAACGAGAAGATCATTTTTTCGGTTCGGAAAACGCCGCTGAACGCAGCAATTCTGCATCAATAGACGACGCAAGCGGGCACCGCCCAGCTACAGCCACGGTGCGACGCGATCCATCGCAATCAGGGCTTCGGCCTCGATGCGCGGACGCACGACGGCATACTGATCGCCGTTCACCAGCACCTCGGGCACCAGCGCGCGGGTGTTGTAGGTACCGGACTGCACGGCGCCATAAGCCCCCGCCGTCATGATGGCGAGCAGATCGCCCTCCTTCGGCTCCGGCAGGTTGCGCCCGAGCGCGAGATAATCGCCGGTCTCGCACACCGGACCCACCACATCCGCCACCAGCACCGGCGCGTCAGGCGCCGCCGCACGTACCGGCATGATCTGGTGATAGGCTTCATAGAGCGTCGGGCGGATCAGGTCGTTCATCGCGGCGTCGATGATGACGAAGTTGCGCGCATCGCCGTGCTTCACATAGATCACGCGCGACACCAGGATGCCGGCATTGCCGACGATCATGCGCCCCGGCTCGAACATCAGCGTGCAGCCGAGATTGTGCGTCACGCGCTTGACCATCTCGGCATAGGCGACAGGCTCGGGCGGCGCGGCGCGGTCCTCGTAATAGGGCACGCCGAGGCCGCCGCCGAAATCGACATGCGAAATGGTGTGGCCGTCGCCGCGCAGCACGGTGACGAACTCGGCGAGCAGGCGGAAGGCGGCTTCCATCGGGCCAAGATCGGTGATCTGGCTGCCGATATGCATGTCGACGCCGGTGACCTCGATGCCCGGCAGTTTCGCCGCGCGCGCATAGACCTCGCGCGCCCGCGCGATCGGAATGCCGAATTTGTTCTCCGACTTGCCGGTGGAAATCTTCGCATGCGTGCCGGAATCGACATCCGGATTGACGCGGATCGAGATGCGCGCGGTGCGGCCCATGGCGGATGCGATCCGCGACAGGGCCTCAAGCTCCGGCTCGGATTCGACATTGATGCACAGAATGTCGTGCGACACCGCGAGGCGCAGTTCGTCCGCCGTCTTGCCGACGCCGGAAAACAGAATCTTGTTCGCCGGGATTCCAGCCGCCAGCGCGCGCATCAGTTCGCCGCCCGACACGACATCCGCGCCGGCGCCGAGCTTGGCCAGCGTGCGCAAGACCGACTGGTTGGAATTCGCCTTCATCGCGTAGCAGACCAGATGCGGCGTGCCGGCGAAGGCGCCGGAAAAGACGCGGTAGTGACGTTCCAGCGTCGCGGTCGAATAGCAATAAAACGGCGTCCCCACCTCGTCCGCGAGGCGGGCCAAGCTCACGTCTTCGGCATGCAGCACGCCGTTACGATACTGGAAGTGATTCATGCCTGGCGATCCGGTTCTGACATTCGTATCACGATTTTCCGCAGGCAACCTTTACGAATGTCAGAACCAAAGGATCGCTAGGGTTGTTATGATCAACCAGTGTCCTTTCGTATCTGATGTTCGTAGGGAAAGCGCAGCGGGCTGCAACGAACGTCAGATACGGGATACTGGTCTCAGTCCAGAATCGCGTCGAGCGGGATGCGCTTTTTCTCTCCGCGCGGCGCGACCGCGATGCTCTTGCTGCCCGACGGCGTGTAAACCTGGCTCTGCAGGTTGCCGGCGGAGTTCCGGTCGGCGGTGTCAGCGGTGCCGCTGTTCAGCTTCTGCTCCTCCGCCGCGCCGGGCGGAAGATCGAGGCCGGCCTTGCGGCCGCAGCCGGCCAGCGCACACGACGCGACAATCAGCCCGATGGCGGTCAGTTTCGAGAAGGAGCGATTCGAACGAGCAGTCACGCGCTGTTGTCCCGTATCCGGCGTTTGGGTCATTCTGCAGCATCCTCCGTACAAACGCCGGATACGAAAGGACACCAGCAAATTATATTTCGAGTGATCCTTTGGTTCTGACATTCGCAAAGTGCCTGCGCAGATGGAGCGCGAATGTCAGAACCGGATCACTCCGTCCCGTTCCTGAAATGGCGCGCCACCATACAAAGAAGGTGCCGCTCTGGCGAGGGCTGGATTGAACGAAAATTTCCGGGGTCAGCCCGAATTTTGCTCTTTTTCCAGCCGCTTGAGCCATTCCTTGGCCTGCGCACGCACGTTTGCCGGGGCGGTGCCGCCATAACTGGTGCGGCTTTCCACCGACGCCTGCACCGACAGCACGTCGAACACGCCTTCAGTGATTTTCGGTTCGATCGCCTGCATATCGCCGAGCGGGACCTTGTGCAGGGCGATGCCCTGCTCCGCCGCCTTAGCGACGATACGCCCGGTGACATGATGCGCCTCCCGGAACGGCATCTTGAGTGTGCGCACCAGCCAGTCGGCGAGATCGGTGGCGGTGGCATAGCCCTCGCCTGCCGCCACCTTCATCCGTGCTTCTTCGGGCACCAGGTCCAGCGTCATGCCGGTCATGGCGCGGATCGCAAGCGACAGCGCGGCGAAGGCCTCCATCGCGCCTTCCTTGTCTTCCTGCATGTCCTTTTGATAGGCGAGTGGAAGGCCCTTCATCACGATCAGCAAGGCATTCAGCGAACCGATCACGCGGCCGGTCTTGGCGCGCACCAGTTCGGCGGCATCGGGGTTGCGCTTCTGCGGCATGATCGACGAGCCGGTGGTGAACTTGTCGGACAGGCGCACCAGTCCGACCAGCGGCGAGGTCCAGATCACGATCTCCTCGGCGAAGCGCGACAGATGCACCGCGGCGATCGCGGAGGCCGACAGCGCTTCGAGCACGAAGTCACGATCCGACACCGCATCCAGCGAATTCGCCATCGGCCGGTCGAACCCGAGCGTCCGCGCGGTCGCATGCCGGTCAATCGGGAATGAAGTCCCGGCCAGCGCCGCAGCACCCAGCGGACTTTCATTCAGCCGCTTGCGCGCATCGGCGAAGCGGCCACGGTCGCGCGCGGCCATTTCCGTGTACGCCAGCAGGTGGTGACCGAATGTCACAGGCTGCGCGGTCTGCAGATGGGTGAAGCCCGGCATCACCGTGTCGGCATGCTCGATGGCGCGATCCACCAGCGCGCGCTGGAACGCCGCCAGCGCGCGGTCGATATCGTCGATGACATCGCGCACATAGAGCCGGAAGTCGGTCGCGACCTGATCGTTGCGCGAACGCGCGGTGTGCAGGCGGCCCGCGGCCGGTCCGATCAATTCGCCAAGACGGCTCTCGACATTCATATGGATGTCTTCAAGCGCGCGCTTGAACGAGAATGAACCCTTGCCGATCTCTGACAAAATCGTGTCTAGACCGCTGGTGATGTTTTTTGCATCGTTGGCGGTGATGATGCCCTGAGCCGCGAGCATCGCGGCGTGAGCCTTGGACGCAGCGATATCCTGGGCGTAAAGGTGCTGATCGACGTCGATCGAGACGTTGATCTCCTCCATGATCGCATCGGGACTTTCCCCGAAGCGGCCGCCCCACATCTTGTTGCTCATTGTCCGCCACTCATTGTCCGCCACTCACAGTCTGGTACTCACGCGTTCCTGCTCAGAAATCCAACCGCGCACCGAAGTCCTCCGTCAAATTGCCATAACCGTTGCGGAAATGGCGCAATGACCGCGTCAACCGAGACAAGACCATGCCCAAAACCATGAACAAGACCGATCCCGTGACTTCCGGCGCGCCCCGAACGCGTGGATTTCGCATCCGGCTCGTTGCCATTACCGCAGTTCTGGCGGCCGCAGCCGGAGTGGGTGGGGTATACGGGATTGGCGGGTTCATGCGCAATGCGCAGGCGCAGGCCCAGTGTGCCCCTGCGGTCGATCTGGCCAGGAAAATCTCTCCCCTGGTGAAGGGCGAGGTCGCCGCGTTAACCATGGCCACCGCCCCGCTCCAGATCCCCGATCTCGCCTTCCAGGACGCGGAAGGCAAAACCCGGAAACTCTCGGAATGGAGGGGGCGGACGGTCCTGATCAATCTGTGGGCGACCTGGTGTGTCCCCTGCCGCAAGGAAATGCCCGCGCTGGACAAGCTGCAGGAGACGCTCGGGGACAAGGACTTCGAGGTGGTCGCCATCAATATCGACACCCGCGATACCGACAAGCCGAAGGCCTTTCTGAAGGACGCCGGGTTGACCAAACTCGCCTACTTCCACGACCAGAAGGCCAGGGTGTTCCAGGACCTGAAGAGCGCAGGACGGGCGCTGGGCATGCCGACCTCGGTGCTGGTCGATGGCGCGGGCTGCGAGATCGGCACCATCGCAGGTCCTGCTGAGTGGGCCAGCGAGGACGCCTTCAACCTGATCAAGGCCGCTACCGCGAAATAACGCCGCAGGTTCACCCGGGGATTGTCCTCTTGACGGGATCGTCCGCGTCTTTATACTTAACCAAATGGTTTACTATTCGTCTGATCACCTGAACCGCGTGTTTGCCGCCGTCGCCGACCCGACCCGGCGGGCCCTGCTGGCCGAACTCGAGGGCCGCGGCGACATCACTGTCAGCGAGCTCGCGAAGCCGTTCGCTATGTCGCTGCCGGCCGTGATGAAGCATCTCGATGTGCTTTCGGACGCCGGGCTGATCACCAAGACCAAAACGGGTCGCACGGTGACGTGCCGCCTCACCGCGGCGCCGATGGAGCAGGCAATGGAATGGCTCGGCCGCTACCAGCGTTTCTGGACCGCGCAACTCGATCGTCTCGCCGCTTTTGTGGAGAAGGACTTATGCTCACCCAGCCCAGCCTCACCCTCGCCCGACGACTCAAAGCTCCCGCTTCCAAAGTCTTCGAGGCGTGGACGGACCCCGCCAAAATCGTCCAGTGGTTCGGACCCGGACACACCATAGGCGACAGCGTGCGGGCCGACATGGACGTGCGTGTCGGTGGCCATTTCCAGATCAACTTCAGCACCGACGACGGCCAGTCGCATCAGGTCGGCGGCAAGTATCTCGAAGTCACACCTCCGCAGCGCCTTGTCTTCAGTTGGGCCTGGCATTCGACACCGGAGCGTGTCTCGCAGGTCACCGTGGTGCTGCGCGAGGAAGGCGACGTCACGCTGCTCACGCTGACCCACGACAAGTTCTTCGATGAGGCGGCGCGGGACGGCCACAAGCGCGGCTGGACCGGAACTCTCGACAAGCTCGAGAAGTTCTTTGCCTGAACCCGAAGGAATGCGTTCACCGCCGGATCAAACCCGGCAACCACCAAGGAGTCTGAAATGCAGTATGTCGACGGATTTGTGTTGCCGGTCCCGAAGAAAAACCTGAAAGCCTACACCGCGCTGGCCAAGCTGGCCTGCAAGGTCTGGCTCGAACACGGCGCGCTCGACTATCGCGAATGCGTCGCCGAAGACGTCAAGCCCGGCAAGCTCACCTCGTTTCCGCAGAGCGTGAAACTGAAGGCCGGCGAGACGGTGGTGTTTTCCTGGATCACCTACAAGTCCCGCAAGCATCGCGACAAGGTTATGGAAAAAGTCATGAAGGATCCGCGGCTCGGCGCGATGATGGACCCGAAGAAAATGCCGTTCGATACCAAGCGCATGTTCTTCGGCGGCTTCGAGACCATCGTGACGGCATGACCCGCACGATCCTTCCGTTCAGAGACAAAGGGAGCAACTCCATGCAAACCATCGTGCCCTGCCTGTTCTTCGACGGCAAAGCCGAGGACGCCGTCGATTTCTACAAGTCCGTTTTCAAGTCCGCCAAGGTCGGCCACGTCTCCCGCTACGGCGAGAACATGCCGATGCCCAAAGGTTCGGTCATGACGGCAGAACTCGAAATCGAGGGCCAGAAATTTCTGGCGCTGAACGGACCGCCGATGTTCTCCTTCACTCCGGCCATCTCGTTCATGGTGAACTGCGAGACCCAGCAGGAGATCGACCATTACTGGGACAAGCTCTCTGCGGGCGGCGGCGAGACGCAGCAGTGCGGCTGGCTCAAGGACAGGTTCGGCATCTCCTGGCAGATCGTTCCGAAAGACATGCCGCACCTGATGGGCAGTGCGTCACCCGCACAATCGCAAAAGATGATGGAAGCCGTCATGCAAATGACCAAGCTCGACATCGCAACCCTTAAACAGGCCTATGACAAGGCAGCCTGAACCGGCTCGATCCTGCAAGACTCGCCGCTGGAATGGCCTTGCGGTCATTCCAGCGATGGAGCCTGCAACCAATTTCTATACGCGGGCGTTCAACATGGCGTGGGCTCACGCCGAAGCGACCGCGGAGCAAGGGAGACAGGCCATGTTGAAGACAAGCAAGGCATTCAGCGGCTTCTCGGCCAACGATATCGGGAAAGCCCGGGAGTTCTACGGCCGCACACTCGGCCTCGATATCTCGGAGGACCACGGAATCCTGAGCCTCCATCTCGGCGGCGGCGCCGATGTGCTGATCTATCCGAAAGCTGCTCATACGCCGGCGACGTTCACCGTCCTCAACTTTCCGGTCGAGAATGTGGATCAGGCCGTCGATGAACTTGGAAAGCGCGGCGTGCGTTTTGAAATCTATGACGACCCGGGGTTCAAGACAGATGCCAAAGGCATTTCGCGCAACAATGGCGGGCCTACCATCGCCTGGTTCAAGGACCCCGCAGGCAACATCCTGTCGGTGATAGATGCCAAGGGCATGATATAGGCGGATCGCCGCGTCCCGCGCACAGCAACGAGGACACCACCATGACGGCGCACGGACATTTCCACTGGAATGAACTGGTGACGCCTGACGCGGACCGCGCCATGCAGTTCTACAAAAAGACCATTGGCTGGACCTTCGAGCCGATGCCGATGGAGGACGGCGCGACCTACTGGGTCGCCTATGCCGACGGCGAGATGGCGGCGGGAATCTTTCCGACCGACCGTCCCGAATTCGAGGGCGTGCCCGAAGGCTGGATGTCCTATCTGGCTGTCGACGATGTCGACGCCCGGGTCAAGACAGCGGTCGCAGCCGGCGCGCAACTGATGCGGCCAATTTTCGACGTGCCGCATGTGGGGCGCATCGCGATCCTGACCGAACCCGGCGGCGCCGGCATCGGATGGATCACCCCGGTGGACAATTAGACTGAGATATCGAGATTGCCGCCGACGCCCGGAGGGTTGTTCGCGGCGGGCTGAAGCAATTGCAGCACCGATTTTTCCGAATCGATATTCTGCTTCATCACGCTGGTGGCGATCTGCTGCTGCGTGTTGGCAGCCTGCATGGCCATCATGCTGCTGACGATGCTCATCACGTCCATGGAAACGCACTCTCCCCGCTTTACGGCGCGAACCTAAACGGAGAGGGTTAACAAAGTCTGGCGAATTGATTTTCCGCGTTATCGCGTCGGAACCGGCTTGTCACCGCGATAGTCATAGAAGCCGCGCTGCGATTTGCGGCCGAGCCAACCCGCTTCGACATACTTCACCAGCAGCGGACACGGGCGATACTTGGAATCCGCCAGACCCTCATGAAGCACCTGCATGATCGACAGGCAGGTATCGAGGCCGATGAAATCCGCCAGTTCCAGCGGTCCCATCGGATGATGCGCACCGAGTTTCATCGCCGCGTCGATGGCTTCGACATTCCCGACGCCCTCGTACAACGTATAGATCGCCTCGTTGATCATCGGCAGCAGGATGCGGTTGACGATGAACGCCGGAAAGTCTTCCGAAACCGCGATCTGCTTGCCCATCGCGGTGACGAAGCCGCGCGCGGCATCGAATGTCGCGTCGTCGGTGGCGATGCCGCGGATCAGTTCGACCAGTTCCATCACCGGCACCGGATTCATGAAGTGAATGCCGATGAATTTTTCCGGGCGGTCGGTCGAGGCCGCAAGGCGGGTGATCGAAATCGACGACGAGTTCGATGCGATGATGGCGTCCGGCCGAAGCACCGGGCAAAGATCATGGAAAATCTTGCGCTTGACGTCTTCCTTCTCGACAGCGGTCTCGATCACGAGATCGCAGTTCGCGAAGCCGTCGAAATTGTCCGTGGACGAGATCCTGGCGATCGCCTGCTTATGGGCATCTTCGGTGATGGTCTTCTTGGCGACCTGGCGCGTCAGGTTGCCGTTGATGGTGGCCATCGCGGACTTCACGCGATCGGCGGACACATCGTAGAGCACCACGTTGAACCCGGCGAGCGCGGCAACATGCGCGATGCCGTTGCCCATCTGCCCTGACCCAATCACACCAACCGTCTTGATCGCTGCCATTCGCTTTTCGATCTCTGTCGCTCTTGCCCCGTAGGATACGGCAACCATGCCGCACCCTCTCCCCGGAAGTCAAACACCGGCCAGCGGAATTTCCGCCGGCCGGTGCATGAACAAGGCCGGGCGCAAAGCGCCCGGGTTTCGATTTTAGACCGCCGACGTCAGTTCCGGGACAGCCTGATAGAGGTCTGCGACCAGGCCGTAATCCGCGACCTGGAAGATCGGCGCGTCCTCATCCTTGTTGATCGCGACGATCACCTTGGAGTCCTTCATGCCGGCCAGATGCTGGATCGCGCCGGAAATGCCGATCGCGATATACAGCTCGGGCGCCACCACCTTGCCGGTCTGGCCGACCTGCCAGTCGTTCGGCGCGTAGCCCGCGTCCACCGCGGCGCGCGAAGCGCCGACACCGGCGCCCAGCTTGTCCGCGAGGGGCTCAATGTACTTGGTGAAGTTCTCACGGCTCTGCATGGCGCGGCCACCAGAGACGATAATCTTCGCCGAGGTCAGTTCCGGACGGTCGCTCTTGGCGACTTCCTCACCGACGAAGCTCGACAGCGCCGGGTCGGCCGCGGCCGCCGCGTTGTCGACGGAAGCGCTGCCGCCATCGCCGGTGGCACCGAAGGTCGAGGTGCGCACGGTGATCACCTTCTTGGCGTCCTTCGACTTCACGGTCTGGATCGCATTGCCGGCGTAGATTGGCCGCTCGAACGTGTCGGGCGAAACCACCTTGATGATCTCGGAGATCTGCGCGACGTCGAGCAGCGCCGCGACGCGCGGCAGCGTGTTCTTGTAGCGGGTGGTCGCGGGCGCGACGATGGCGTCGTAGGGACCGGCCAGCGAGACGATCAGCGCGGCCAGCGGCTCGGCGAGATCGTGCGCGTAGGCGGCGTTGTCAGCCAGCAGCACCTTGCGGACGCCCTTGAGCTTGGCGGCGGCTTCCGCCGCGCCCTTGGCGCCCTCGCCCGCAACCAGCACGTCCACGTCGCCGCCGAGCGCGGCGGCGGCGGTCAGCGCCTTGTTGGTGGCGTCCTTAATGGATGCGTTATCGTGTTCAGCAATCAGCAACGTGGCCATCAGAGCGCCCCCGCTTCCTTGAGTTTCGACACCAGTTCAGCGACGTCCTTGACCTTGACGCCTGCCTTGCGGCCCGGAGGCTCGGTGGTCTTGAGAACTTCGAGGCGCGGCGACAGGTCGATGCCGAAGCTCTCGGCAGCCTTCTCGTCGATCGGCTTCTTCTTCGCCTTCATGATGTTGGGAAGGCTCGCATAGCGCGGCTCGTTGAGGCGCAGGTCGGTGGTGACAATCGCCGGGCCCTTGACCTTGACCGTCTGCAGGCCGCCGTCGACTTCGCGCGTGACCTTGAAGTCCGATCCGTCGACTTCGAGCTTGGAGGCGAAGGTCGCCTGCGCCCAGCCGAGCAATGCCGCCAGCATCTGGCCGGTCTGGTTGCTGTCGTCGTCGATCGCCTGCTTGCCGAGAATGATCAGGCCGGGCTTCTCCTCTTCTGCAATCTTTTGCAGAATTTTCGCGACGCCGAGCGGTTCAACAGCCGCATCGGTCTTCACCAGGATGCCGCGGTCAGCGCCCATGGCGAGGCCGGTGCGGATCGTCTCCGACGCCTGTGCAGGCCCGATCGACACGACAACCACCTCGGTCGCCTTGCCCGCCTCTTTCAGGCGAAGGGCTTCCTCGACAGCGATTTCGTCGAACGGATTCATCGACATCTTGACGTTCGCGAGTTCAACACCCGTCCCGTCGCTCTTGACGCGAATTTTGACGTTGTAGTCAACGACGCGCTTAACCGGCACCAGAACCTTCATCGGTTCCCCTTCGTCCTGAAATGATTGATCACATCCACATTAATGCGGCTGGCGGCGGAACCTAATAGTCCCGACAATCCGGGTCAACGCGCGAAAAATGGAAAACGAGGAAGGTATACCTAATATCACGGCTCAGCGGTTCTGACCGGGTACCCAGAGAACATCCCGTGCCCCGTTGTCATTGACCGACCGGCCGGCCACAAAAAGAAAATCCGACAACCGGTTGAGATATTGAATGGCCGCATCGTTCACCGGCTCATCCGGCCGGGATGCGAGCTCCACCACCAGCCGCTCCGCGCGGCGGCAAACCGTCCGCGCCAGATGCAAATGCGCCGCGGCAGGTGTTCCGCCAGGCAAAATAAACGAGGTCAACGGCGCGAGGTGGGCATTGAGCGCGTCGATATCCTGCTCAAGGCGTTCGACCTGCGTTCCCAGGACGCGCAGCCGCTCGGCCTTGCCGTCCCGCTGCGGCACCGCCAGATCGGCACCAAGATCGAACAGATCGTTCTGTACCCGCCCGAGCATGGCATCAATCACAGGCGCCTGCTCCAGTTCCTGCGCTTGCGCCAGATGGAGCCGCGCCACGCCGATGACAGCGTTGGCTTCATCGACGGTTCCATAGGCACTGACGCGAAGATCATACTTCGGACGGCGCTCGCCGCTGCCGAGCGCCGTGGTGCCGTCATCGCCGGTGCGGGTGTAGATCCGGTTGAGAATGACCATGGTGTTGATCCGTTGTCGCGGTTGGCGCGTCAGCTCCGGCCCAGCGCCCAGACGGCAAGCATGGCGATGATAATGGCAATGAACTGAAACAGCACGCGCAGCCGCATCAGCTTCTGCGAGGTGTTGGGCGAGCCGCCGCGCATCATGTTGAACAGGCCGAGCATCAGCACGATGGTGACCGCTGCCAATGCGATAGGAAGGGCGATACTTGAAAGGAACGATGTCATGAGGGGTACATAACACCGCGAGCGGCCTCATGCCACCCGGCGGAAAACGCGGGACAGAACCTTTTCGCGTTTCAGCCGTACATGACTTTACGTGACCGGCACGGTAAATCATGGGTGTGATGGATCAGGGTGAACCGTGAGGCTGATCAGGGACACGTTCAATATCGCACTCGATGCGTTCTATACGTTCCTGGCCGATGACGGCTGGGCGATTGCCAGCCACATCGCGCTGTCGGCGCTGATGGCGCTGTTTCCCTTCCTGATCGTGATCACCTCTCTCGCTGGCTTCTTCGGCTCGAAAGAACTCGCCGACCAGGCCGCCGAGATGATCCTGGAAACCTGGCCATCGCAGGTCGCCGATGCGCTGTCCGGCGAAGTTCACAATGTCCTGACCCAGTCGCACAGCGGCGTGCTGACCATCGG
Organism: Afipia sp.; assembly: GCA_050249215.1. Taxonomy (GTDB): domain Bacteria; phylum Pseudomonadota; class Alphaproteobacteria; order Rhizobiales; family Xanthobacteraceae; genus Afipia. Next base: position 11,838 of record JBFWQX010000016.1, on the reverse strand, counting down.
CGTTGTGCTCGCGCTGTATTTCGCCTCGAACGGAGTCGAAAGCCTGCGCGTCGGCCTGAACCGCGCCTATGGCGTGATCGAACAGCGGCGCTGGTACTGGCTGCGGCTGGAGTCCATCGGCTACACCATGGTTGCCGCCATTACCTCGCTGGCGTTGGCCTTCCTGATCGTGCTCGGCCCCCTGCTCATCGAGGCCGCGCGGCGACATATCCCGCTGCGGATCGAGTCGAACGAAGACATGCTGACGATCCTGCGTTTCGGCCTGACTATCGCCGCACTGATCGTAGCGCTGGTGATCCTGCATAAATGGCTGCCTGCCGGAACGCGCCGGATGCGCGAGATCATGCCGGGCATCGTGGTCACCATGGTTGGCTCACTGGTCTCCGGCGTGGTGTTCGGCCAGTATCTCGCGCGCTTCGCCAGCAATTACGTGACGACCTATGCGGGTCTCGCCTCGGTGATGATCGCGCTGGTGTTTCTGTATTTCATCGCCGCGATTTTCGTTTATGGCGGCGAACTGAATGCGTCGATCGCCAAGTGGCAAAAGGCCAAGGCGTTTCCAGACGGCGCGGAAACCGGTTCAAGTAAAGAAAACGCAATAAAGAACTAGCGCCGCACCGTCCGGAGAAGCGCAGTCGCCAGCGCACGCGGGCTGACCGGCTTGGTCAGGAAACCATCGGCGCCAGCCGCGCGCGACGGCTCCTCGTCTTCTGCACGTCCCGACACGCCGATGATCGCGATGCGTCCGCACGCTCCCTCCAGCGCGCGGATCCGCCGGATCGCCTCGATGCCGTCGATGCCGGGAAGCACCATGTCCATCAGCACCGCGTCGAACCGACCTTGCGCAATCCGTTCCGGCGCCGCCTCGCCGCGCCCGATGAATTCGGCCTGATGACCGAGTTCGGTGAGAATGGCGTTGAGCACCACGCGCCCGAACGGATTGTCCTCAATGCTCAGAATACGCAGACCCTGCGGGGCGGGCGCCGGCATCTCCACGCCTGGCGGCGGCTTCAATCCGTCAGCCGATTTCAACGCCACCGTCAGGACAAACGTGGTTCCGCCGCCGCTGCGCTGGCTGGCGGTGATATCGCCACCCATCGCGCGTGCGAGCTGCTTCACCGACGACAGCCCGAGACCGGCGCCGCCGAAGCGGGAGGCGATGCTGACATTGGCCTGCGAGAACGGCTTGAAGAGCCGCCTGATTTCCGCGAGCGAGAGGCCGATACCGCTGTCGGACACGGCAAACCTTGCGCGAAGCCGCCCGCCCGCACCGGCCTTCACCGACACGTCCAGCGCGACATTGCCCTGCTGCGTGAACTTGACCGCATTGTCGATCAGGTTTTCCAGAGCGGCGCGCAAACGGACCGGATCGCCGATCACAAAGGCGGGCAGGTCCTCGGCGATGCCGACCTGGGATTGCAGGCCCTTCGCGGAAGCCCGTCCGGCCAGCGAATCCCCCAGCGTTCGCGACAGCGTCCGCAGATCGAAAAAGTCCTGACGCACCGCAAGCCCGGTGCTGCCGCTGCGTGCGGCATCGACGAACAGCGTCGCCAGCGCCGCAAGATGCTCCGCGCCAGCCTTGATGGTATCGACCCAGCGCTTTTCGCGCTCGCCGAGTTCTGAGGTCGCCAGCAGCGAACTGATCGCCAGAATGCCGGTCAGAGGGGTGCGGACTTCATGCGCGAAGGCAGCAAGCGCGGCTTCGACGATCCGGGAGTCCGCCTCGGGCCTTTTGGCCGGAGGTGTCCTGGATGGTTTGCGGGCAGGCTTTTTTCCCATGGCCTTCTTGGGAGCGGCCTTCTTGGGAGCGGCCTTCTTCGGAGCGGCCTTGTTCGCCGCAGGAGACTGCCGCGCAGGCGCTTTCGCGCCGCGCCTGACGCGCGTCTTCAGACTACGCTTGACGCGCGATGTCGCCGCCATGATTCCCCCATCCACATCCAACATGGCATGCCGGGGGCGCGGGAGTCACGCCATCGCGGGTTCAATGGCTTGTAATACCAACAAGGCGCCGCACCTCGTCCGGGGTCATTCCGCCGGCGCGCAATTCCCGCAAGGCCGTCGACCGTGTGGATTTCGACAATTTCTGCCCGGCCTCGTCCAGCACGAGGGCGTGATGGCGATAAACCGGCTGCGGCAGTCCGAGCAGCTCCTGCAACAAACGATGCACACCGGTGGCCCGGAACAGGTCCTGACCACGCACAACGTGGGTCACACCCTGCAGGGCATCGTCGATCACCACCGAGAGGTGATAGCTCGTGGGCGTGTCCTTGCGGGCGAGGATAACATCGCCCCATTGCTCGGGCCGCGCGGGGACGTCGCCGGTTTCACCGTCCGGACCTTGCCCCTCCTCCATCCAGCAGAGCGGACCGGTGCGGGCAATGGCTTCAGCCATGTCGAGCCGCAACGCATAGGGCGCGCCGGCAGCGATCTTTCGTTCGCGCTCGCCCGCTGAAAGATGCCGGCCGGTTCCCGGATAAAGCGGCGCGCCATCGGGATCGCGCGGCCACGACCCTGATTTTTCCTTCTCCGCAACCACGCGGGCGATGTCGGCGCGGGTCTCGAACGCCGGATAGATCAGCCCGCCGCGCATCAGGCGTTCGATCGCGCCGCGATAAAGCGGCAGGTGCTCCGATTGCCGCCGCACCGGTTGTTCCCACGCCATGCCGAGCCAGGCGAGGTCATCATAGATCGCCTGCTCGTATTCCGGCCTGCAGCGCGTGGTGTCGATATCCTCGATCCGCAGCAGCAGCCGCCCGCCGGATCGTTGCGCGAGATCCGAATTCAGCAAGGCCGAGCGCGCATGTCCGAGATGGAGAAATCCATTCGGGCTTGGCGCAAAACGGAAAACGGGTGGCGGCATGGCTCAAACCTGTCCGACGCGTGGCGCAATTGCACTCGCGTCCGATTCCATTCATGCTCACAAATCCAATGACAGTCCATCTCGACACGCAAGCCGACCTTGATGACGCCATCCATGCGCTGGTCCGCAGCGACCCGCGCCTCGGCCCGGTGCTTGAGACCGCCGGGATGCCGGCGCTGCGGCGGCGCGAACCGGGATTTGCCGGTCTCGCCGCCATCGTCTGCGGCCAGCAGTTGTCGACCAAGGCCGCCGCGGCGATCTGGGGCCGGGTCAGCACCACCTTCGATCCGTTTCATCATGATGTGGTGAAGAAGGCGCGCGCCGACCGGCTCGGGCGTCTTGGCCTGTCGGCCGCGAAGATCAAGTCGCTCAAGTTCATCGCGCGCGAATTGAGCGACGAGCGGCTCAATCTCGACGTACTCGCGGAAGAAGACGCCGACACCGCGCATGCGACGCTGACACGGCTGCACGGCATCGGCCCATGGACCGCGGACATCTATCTGCTGTTCTGCCTCGGCCATGGCGATGCCTGGCCCGCCGGCGATCTCGCCATTCAGGAAGCGATGCGGATCGGGCTCGGTTTGAAATCACGCCCGACGGTGAAAGAGATGCAGCCGCTCGCGGAACCATGGCGGCCGTTGCGTGGCGCGGCGGCGCATTTGTGGTGGTCGTATTATCACGCCATCAAGAAGCGCGAAGGTGTGATCGCCGGCGCTGCGGCAACATCACCCAAACCGCCTGCGAAAAAGACACTTGCGAAAAAGACTCTCGCAAACAGGACAATCGCGAAGAAAAAGCCCGCACAACCGAAATCTGTTTCAAACAGCAAGGGCGTTTTAAACAAATCCCGCGTCGCAAAATCGTCAGCGAAGACGGCCAAGACTGCGTTACGAAAGACAGCAGCGAAAAAAGCCGGAGCGCGAAAATGACATCCTCCACTCAGTTCGTCGTCGGACGCAACGATCTTGGCACCTGCAGGGTGATGGAGGTGCCGATGCCGGGCATCACCCAACTTCCGGACGATGGGTTGCTGGTGAAGGTCGATCGCTTCGCGTTCACAGCCAACAACATCACCTATGCGATGATGGGCGAGCAGTTGAAATACTGGCACCTGTTTCCGGCACCTGAGGGTTTCGGCAACATTCCGGTCTGGGGGTTCGGGCGCGTGCTCGAATCGCGCCATCCGGATATCGCCAGAGGCGAAGTGATCTTCGGCTATCTGCCGATGGCGACGCATCTGGTGATCGAGGCAGCCGATGTGAAGAAAGGCGGCTTCCGCGACGCCGCCGCGCATAGGCAAGGCGTCTCACCGGTTTACAACGCCTATGCGCGCGTCACCGGCGATCCCGCCTTCGAGGGACGTCAGGGCGATTATCAGGCGCTGCTGCGGCCGCTGTTCATGCTGTCATTCCTGGTGGACGACTTCCTCGCCGACAAGGATTTCTTCGGCGCGCAAAGCGTGATCCTGTCCAGCGCATCGAGCAAGACCGCGTTCGGCCTTGCGTGGCTGCTGCACACCCACCGCAAGCCGGTGCGCGTGATCGGACTGACATCGGCAAGCAACAAGGACTTCGTGACGTCGCTTGGCTGCTACGACGAGGTCGTCACCTACGACCAGATTGAAGCGATGCCGCAGCAAGCGGCCGCCTTTGTCGATATGGCGGGCAATCCCGGCCTGCGCACCCGCCTGCACAAGCACTTCGGCGACCGGCTGGTCTATAGCGGGCGGGTCGGCCTGACCCATCAGGACGCCGCGCCCGACGATGATTCGCTGCCGGGTGCGAAACCGACATGGTTCTTCGCGCCGGACCAGATCCGCAAGCGCGCCAAGGAATGGGGACCGGGTGGAATCGACCAGCGATTCGGCGCGGTCTGGTCCGGATTCACCGCCGCCATGGGGCCGAAGCTCGATGTGGTGGAAAGCCGGGGTTCCGATGCGGTTCAGCAGGTCTATCTCGACACGCTGAAAGGCCGCGTAAAACCGGCACAAGCGCACATGCTGTCGATGGCCGACTGAGGTACAGCGGTCACCGGCAGGTGAGCCGAAACGCTCTTCACAATCCCGTCACGCTGCCTGTAGTATGTCATCCCAAGCTGCTTCGCAGCCAATTGGGGTTGGGGCCAGGAGCGTTACTTGAACGCACATGTGTCACAAGGCGGTTGGCCGGTGCTCGTGCTGAATGCGGACTTCCGGCCGCTGAGTTACTATCCACTCTCGCTCTGGTCCTGGCAGGATGCTGTCAAGGCCGTGTTCCTCGACCGAGTCAATATCGTCGCCAATTACGACCACGCGGTTCACAGCCCCTCGTTCGAGATGAAACTGCCGAGCGTCGTTTCGCTCAAGTCGTTCGTGCAGCCGACGACGCATCCCGCCTTCACGCGTTTCAACGTGTTCCTGCGCGACCGGTTTTCCTGTCAGTATTGCGGCTCGCCCGAGGACCTGACCTTCGATCACATCATCCCGCGCTCGCGCGGCGGCCAGACCACATGGGAAAACGTCGTGGCGGCGTGCTCACCGTGCAACCTGCGCAAGGGCAACATGACCATGGCGCAGGCGAAGATGCATCCGCGCCAGACGCCGTTCGCGCCGACAGTGCATCAGCTTCACCGCAACGGCCGGCTGTTCCCGCCGAACTACCTGCACGAAAGCTGGCTCGACTATCTCTACTGGGACACCGAACTCGATCCGTAAGAATTCGCGTTCAGGCGTTCTCGTAAAACGGATAATCGGTGTAGCCGGTCTCCGCGCCGCCATAGAAGGTCGCGCGATTGTAGGGCGTCAGCGGCGCCTTCTCCTTCAGCCGATGCGGCAGATCCGGATTCGAGATGAAGTGCCGCCCGAATGCGATGGCGTCCGCCTTGCCCGATGCCACAGCATCCTCCGCTGCCTCGCGCGTAAAACCGCCGGCGGTGATCAGAACGCCGGGCCACAGCGGCCGGAACAGTTCCATCGCCGACGGCACGTTCTGATGATTGACGTCGGCACGCCCTGCGCCGCTGCTGCGCGGCTCGATGAAATGCAGATAGGCAAGGCCGCGCGTGCCCAGCGCCTTCACCACATGTCCGTAGAGCGGCATCGGATCGGCCTCGCCGGTGTCGTTGGCCACACCATAGGGCGACAGGCGCACGGCAACGCGATCGGCGCCCCATACGCCAATGGCGGCGTCGGTCACCTCCAGCAGCAGCCTTACGCGATTTTCAACGGAGCCGCCGTACTGATCTGTCCGCTGGTTGATGCGCGACTGCAAAAACTGTTCGAGCAGATAGCCGTTGGCGCCATGAATCTCGACACCGTCGAATCCTGCTTCAAGCGCGTTGCGCGCGCCTTCGCGGAAGCTCTCGACGATGCCTGCGATCTCGCTGGTCTCGAGTGCGCGCGGAGTCTCATACGGCACCTGTTTGCCGTCCGCCGTCATGGCGGTGAAATTGCCGGAGATCGGCACGGCAGATGGCGCGACCGGCAGCGCGCCGCCGGGCTGGAACGACGAGTGCGACACCCGCCCGACATGCCAGAGCTGCAGGAAGATGACGCCGCCCTTGGCGTGAACGGCGTCGGTGATCGCGCGCCAGCCTTCAATCTGTTCGCGCGAGTAGATGCCCGGCGTTCTGGGATTTCCGCGCCCGGTCTGAACCACCGGCGAGGCCTCCGCAATGATCAGCCCGCCTTTGGTGGCGCGCTGGGAATAATACTCCACGTTCAGCCCGTGCGGCGCGTTGTCGGCCTGCGCGGCCCGCATCCGGGTCAGCGGCGCCATGACCACGCGGTGACTGAGCTGATAGGGCCCGACCTTCAGCGGCGAATAGAGCGAAGCAGACATTGATCAAAGCCTCCGGATCGGCGTCAGGAATTCGAGACGCACCAGATCACGCCCGCTTCCCTGTTTGAAGGCGAGCCGCGCGCATGGCTGATCCACGCGGGCACTTACCGCAGCAGCAATGTCACCGCGAGCGGCACCAACAGCGACGTCACCAGTGCGTTCAGGCCCATCGCGATTCCGGCGAATACGCCAGCGACTTCATCCACCTGAAATGCCCGCGCGGTGCCGATGCCATGCGACGCCAGCCCGACCGCGAAGCCCCGCGCGCGAAAATCCGTGATCCCCAGCCGGTTCATCGTCGGCGTGACCACGATCGCGCCCATCACGCCGGTGAGCACCGTGGCGATCACGGTGATGGCCGGATTGGCTCCCAGCGTTTCGCTGATACCCATGGCGACACCGGCGGTGACGGATTTCGGCGCCAGCGCCAGCACGATCTCACGCGGCAACCCGGCGGCTTCGGCGAACAGCATCACCGAGACTATCGCCGTGGCCGACCCGACCAACAGCGCCGCCAGCATCGGCAGGATTGCCGCCGCGACCCTTTGGCGATTCTCGTAAAGCGGCACGGCCAGCGCGACCGTCGCGGGTCCGAGCAGGAAATGCACAAACTGCGCGCCGCCAAAATAGGTCGTGTAGCTGGTGCCGGTGAGATATAGAAATATGCCGATGACCCAAATCGAGTGCAGCACCGGATTCATCAGCGGATTGCGATGGGTCGCCAACGACAGCGCATCCGCGACCGCATAGACCGCAAGCGTGACCGACAGCCACAGCAGCGGCGTCTGGGACAGATAGACCCACAGCGCGAAGGGATTATCCGTCATGATTGACGTTTCCCGGCCAAAAGACGATTGATGACCAGAAAGGTGCCAGCCGTCACCAGCAGCGTCACGACGACCGACGCGGCGAGCACCAGTGCGATGGCGACACCGCGCTGCGCCAGCAGATCGAGATTCTGCACCACGCCGACGCCGGCGGGCACAAACAGCAGGGACAGATGCGCCAGCATCCCTTTCGCCGTGCCTTCCACGGCATTGTCCCGCAGCGGCCCGCGCGCCAGCCCGGAGAAGCGATCGCGCAGCATCAGCAGCGCGAACAGAAGCGCCATGCCGATGACCGGGCCTGGCAACGGCCAGCGCAGCCCGCGCACGATCACCTCACCGATCAACTGACAGATCAGGATAACACTCAGGCTTGCGATCATGCGGCACCCCGGAACAACGCCGCATATCACGCGCCCCGGCGCAGAGCTGTCAATCGCATCCCGTGCATGGCCCGCACGTCATTGCTGCGTGCGCCGATACAGGTCCGCGACGCTCTTCCAGATCGCATCCTTGAGTTCGTTCGCCGCGGGGCCGGACAGCACAACAGGCGGCTTGTTACGCCGCGCGCATCCTTCCACCAGCCGCATCATCCACACCTCGCCATCGGTGTAATACGGGTCGCCCTCGCCGTTGCGACCGTTCAGCGTTGGCCCGACACCGGTCACCGTGTATCGGGCCTCGATCATCCCCGCCGCCTGCAGATCCGTTTCGATCAGTTGCCGCTCCGCGTCGACGTCGGGCGCGATATGATGCGTGACCGCACCGGTATAGTGGCTGAACCCGACGCCGCGATCGAAGGTCGCCGCGCCGAGCCAGACCGGACGCTTCTCCTGCCCATCCTTCAACACCATCCACAAGCGGATGTGATGCCGCCGGTCGGCACTCTTGCCCACAGGCTTTTCAAAAGCGAGTTCCTCACGGCGGCCGTCGTAATACAACGGACTGACCGGCGCGCTCGGATAGGGCCGGTCCAGCAGCACGCTGCCCGAGATTTCCAGTGACGAACGCAAGGTGATCGGATCGGCGGGCGTCCATCCCGCCTCGCGCATGGCACAAAGGACATCGCTCGACGATCCGACCAATCCGACATTGATCGGGTCGGCGGGAATACCCTGCGCGGTGACCGTGACCATCGGCAGGCCGTCGAGTTTTTTCTGATGCTCGTAATGCCGCCAGAACGACGGCAGCAGGATATAGGCGATGGCCCCGTAAACCACGAGGAAGAAGCCCAGCACGATCAGCGTGCGCTTCATGTTGCGCGACCATCGCCGGGGCGCGCGGCCGGCCCGGCTCACGCCCGGCGGCTCCATGTCCGCACCGGTGTCAGCCCTTCAGGCGCTTGGTGCACTCGCTGTAATAACCGCCGCCCTTCTGGATCCATTTCAGCCCGCCATTGGCATTGGTGGCCTTGTTGGCGTTGTACTGATCGACGCAGGTGTGCATGCGCGCCTTGCCCGCGGTCTCCTTTGAATACTTCGGCGAAATGGCGGTCGGATACACCGCGGCGCCTGCGGCGGCCGGAGCGGCCGCCGGTTTCGGCGCTTCGGCGGCCTTGGCGGATTCCTTGGGCGCAGCCGCGGCCTTCGGCGCTTCCTTGGGAGCGGTGGTTGTCGCTGTGGGCGTTGCATCGGCGCCGCATTGCGCTTTTCGGAAATCATTCCACTTCTGATCGCCCAGCGTGCCGGCGGCCTTCGCGGCCTGATACTTCGCGCTGCACTCCTGGGCGGTCAGCGCCTGCGCAGGCATCGCGGCGAACGTGGCTGCGCCAGCCAGCAGCGCCGCACACAACAGATTGGCTCGGATTGTCATCGAACTCTCCTGATAAGGGATATCGAACGCCGCACATCCTAGCTCACGCCGGTTTGCTTTCAACGCGCCGCTCTCATGCCGGTCAAAAAATAATGAGCGGCGCGCGCCGCCCGTTCACCCACGGTTCATGCTCCCGGGCAAAGGCTCGCGCCCTCTGCAACATGAGGTTCAGCCCATGACGACCTTTACGTCTCGCCTTCTGGTCACCACCGCAGCATCCCTGATGCTTGCCGGATCGGCGCTCGCGCAAACCCCTGCTCCCGCAACGCCTGCAACCCCGAGCGCCAAGCCCGCACCTGCCAGCGCGCCCACCAAGGCGGACACACCGAAGGCAGCCAAGCCCGAACGCACCGCCGTTTCGCTCGAATGCTCGAAACAGGCAGACGCAAAAGGCCTGCACGGCAAGGAGCGCAGGAAATTCCGCTCCGAGTGCAAGAAGAACGGAGGCAAGGCGAACTGACGCGCAACGAAGGGCAGGCCCTTCCGGCCTGTCTGTCATCGCACCGCGCATGGACAGTGTGCGAGCCATGCTCGCGCATCGTTTGCGGCCCATAGCGGGATTTGGGATAACGGCTTGGCCGCTTCCCGAATCCCGCCGAAATGACACCTGTCCGTCAAAAACTATCCCACGCCTTTCGCAACATCACATCGCGGGACATCCTGCATACGTTTGAAACGCTGCTGATCGGGCTTGCGGGCGGCGCGTTTTTCCAGTGGCTGCAACTGCCCGGCGGCTTGATCTCCGGCGCGATGATCGCCGTCGGCGCCGCTGCGATCGCGGGACGTCCGATGGGCCTGCCGCCGCTGATGGCCCACATTGTCCTCATGACACTCGGCCTGTCGCTCGGCGCGATGGTCTCGCCGCAGATGTTGACCAACATGGCGTCTTACCCGGTCAGCATCGCGATCCTCGCCGTCTCCACCTTCTGCGCCACCATGGGCAGCAGTTACTATCTGCAGCGCATTCATCGCTGGGACCGGACCTCGGCGCTGCTCGCAGGCAGCCCCGGCGCGCTGTCGCAGATCATCATGCTGGCCAACGAACGGCGCGCCGATGTCGCGGGCATCGCGGTGGTGCAGACCATGCGCGTGATCATCCTGACGGCGGCGCTGCCGCTGATCCTCGCCGCCGCCGGACTGGCGCAGCATGCAGATTCGACCATCCATGCGGCTCCGGCGACGCCGATGGCGCTCGCGCTGCTCGTGGCGGGATGCATCGCCACCGCGCTGGCGCTGCGTCTTTTGAAATTTCCCGCAAGCTGGATGTTCGGCGCCATGCTCGGCTCCAGTATCCTGCATGGCACAGGCATGATCGAAGGCGGCTTGCCCGCATGGGCCTATGCCGCCGCGCTGATCGGAATCGGAGCGCTGATCGGCACGCGATTCGCACGCATTTCCGCCCGCACGCTGCTCAGTCACATGGCGGCGGCTCTCGGATCGTTCAGCGTCGCCATTGTGATCTCGGCGATCTTTGTCGCGCTCGTCGCAACGACGACCAGCGCCCGGTTCGGCGATATCGTGGTAGCTTTCTCACCAGGCGCGATGGACGCCATGCTGGCGCTGGCGCTCACGCTGCATATCGACCCGATCTTTGTCGGTGCGCATCATCTGTCGCGCTTCGTGTTCGTTTCGATCGCGACACCGGGCATCGTTCATCTGTTCGGGCAACCGCAGGTCGATGCGGACGACTAGACCCTGCGTTATCGCGCTTTCGCGATGCCCCAGGCGGCGACCGCCGCCAGCGCAAGCGAGATCAGCACGTTGTAGCCAGCGAGCGACAATCCGAGAAAGCGCCACTGCACTTCGTCACAACGGATCACTTTCACCTTGTTGAGGCCGTCGAGCAGATTGCCGGTGCTGCCGAAATCGACGATAGGTCCGCTGCAGTCGGTCGGCCCCTGCCAGAAGCCCCATTCCACGCCGGCGTGATAGACGCCGAGCCCCGCATTGGCGAGCAGCGCCAGCGCAAGGATAGCGAGACCGGCGACAAGCAATCGGCGCGACGCCCCGCGTGAGGCGGCGAACGCCACCAGCGCCGCCAGCGGAATGGCGAGATAATAGGCGTAGCGCTGTTCGAGACACAGCGGACAAGGCCGGATATCCAGCACGAGCTGGAAGAACCAGGCGCCTGCGAGGGTCAGCGCGGCCACCACTGCGATCACGGCGCCCGCAACAAAGACGGCATCTGTCGAGCCATTCGCGTGTCCGGAAGTCACGGTCATGCCGCTTGTCACGAGTAAAATCTCCTATTCCGCAAGGGTCCTACCCCGCCGGGTGCCTGGTGTCGATGGATGGCCAATCACAGGCGGTTGACCGCATCTTCGCGCGAGCTATATTCCGCCCGCTTCAGACCGTTCGCCCCCGGGGCGGCGGTCCTGCGGGCCCCTGTGGCGGAATTGGTAGACGCGCTCGACTCAAAATCGAGTTCCGCAAGGAGTGCTGGTTCGATTCCGGCCAGGGGCACCAACCAGGCTGTTCAAGCCCGTTCCGAAACGTCCGCAACCGTCCGCACCGTGCTCGGAAA
>JBFWQX010000015.1:0-67349 GCA_050249215.1 Afipia sp. | reverse complement strand
CAGAACATCGACTTGGCGCAGCTTCGCCACGATCTCTTCGGGTTTGTGCTTCTTCTGGGGCATTCCAACGTCCTCCTACGGCTCAATAGCCTACTTCAGGGAGGACCACTTTTCAGGGGGCAAACCAACGCGGGCAAGTTCGCACATGCGAGATGAGTTGACTGAATTGCCCGCGCAACACTGTGATATGGAGGATATCCACCGTCAGGATTCCTATCTCATGGATCTGTTCGACAGATTTTTCCGACGCAAGCCGCCGATCAGTGACAAAGCGAGGCTCGCAGATTTTATCGATGAGCAATCGGCCTTTCTTGTGCAGAAGGGTATCTATGAATACTCGCGCGCCCGCGCGGGCCACTACGCAAAAGTGCTTTTTGCCGAAGAGGGCTTTGCGGCATCCGTCGAGCATTCCCGATGGCAGGCGTATCCGCTCGGTCTGGCGATGGTTGGGGAGATGGTCGAGGGCGTGTTGCGGCCGCATGCTGGCGACGACCGCCGCGCCATGCTGGACGAACTGATTGCGGTGGTTCTTTCAGTCTTTGATCGCTATCCGGTGCCTCCCTCGCTCGGGCAAGATGCATGGCTTGTTGCGCGGAATGAATTGGCGAAGCGGCTTGAACTCACAGCCGGTCATGCGCCCAGGCGCGTAATGGATATTCCCGAGCCCTTGGCTGAGACCTATTTCGCGTTGATGCCGATTCACGAGAAGCTGCGCGGCCGCGATTTCTCGACAACGCGCAACTATCTGCGGGTCAGTCTGTGCAACATCCATGATGAATTGATCAAGCGCATGGACCGGCCGGCGCTGGAACGGGCATTTGTCGCGGCGGCCGCAGCCTAGACTTTCGATCGGCTGCGCACGATCGCGACAGGCGAAGGGAGGGAGGCGTCGATGGACAGGACGAATGGCGGTGCCCCGCTGTTGTCGCTCGACGCCGTCGTCATTGACACCGAAACTACTGGTCTCGATCCACGCAAGGCGCGGGTGATCGAGCTTGCTGGTGTGCGCCTCGCAGCGGGAAAGCTGGTTGCCGACGGTTCGTTCCGTCAGTTGGTGCGACCAGGGGATGATTCCATCCCGATCGCATCGACGCGCATTCATGGCATCGACAACGCAACAGTCGCTGAATCGCCGTTATTCGTGGATGTCTGGCCGCGCTTTAACGCGTTTCTAGATCAGGCTGTCGTGATTGGTCACACGATCGGTTTCGATCTTGCGGTGCTGAAGCGAGAATGCGATCTGGCCGGGTTGCCGTGGTCGCGGCCGCGTACACTCGATACCAGGCTGCTCGCGGAGATCGCCGCGCCAGAACTGGCCGGATACGCGCTGGAGAAGCTCGTCGCCTGGCTCGGGATCGATGTCGCCGACCGTCATTCCGCGCTCGGCGATGCGGTCATGACGGCACGGGTATTCCAGGCGCTGCTGCCGAAGCTGCGCGACCACGACATCCGTACTGTTGCCGAAGCCGAACGGGCTTGTCGCGCGCTCATCGCCGTGCTCGACGATCAGGTGCGGCTCGGCTGGATCGAGGCCGTCGAAGCACCGACTCGCATCGATGCGGAGCAGACGCTGAGGCGCTTCGACAGCTATGCATATCGCCATCGTAACCGCGACATCATGCGGACTCCGGCGCTCTTCGTCGCGTCGGATGACTCGGTCAGTAAAACCCTGGCGCGAATGACGAGCGAGAAAGTATCCTCTCTGTACGTGCGCGGGCCGCAAGCGGGCATCGGGCCGGCCGAGGCCGGTATCGTGACTGAGCGCGACGTACTTCGTGCGATCGACCAACTGGGAGCGGCCGCGCTCGAATTACCGGTGGGCCAAATCATGAGCGAGCCGCTTGCGTCGGTTTCTGCGGACGCCTTCGTCTATCGCGCAATCGGCCGGATGAGTCGTCTCAAGATCCGCCATCTCGGTGTCGTCGATGAAGCCGGCCGCGTGGTCGGCGCATTGTCCGCGCGTGACCTGCTGCGCCTGCGCGCCGGAGAAGCCATATCGCTCGGCGACGAGATCGACGATGCCTCTGACGTGCATGCCTTGTCGGCTGCCTGGGCAAAATTGCCGCGGGTCGCGGAAGCGCTCCTGGCAGAAGGATTGTCTGGCCGTGACCTCGCAGAGGTGATTTCCAGCGAACTCGGCGCTCTCTCCCGTCAAGCCGCTGTAATCGCCGAGCGGATCATGCAGGAGCGTGGCCATGGCGGGCCCCCATCGCCCTATACCTTGGTCGTGCTTGGATCGGCAGGGCGGGGCGAAAGCCTGCTTGCGACGGATCAGGACAATGCCGTGATCTTTGAACGAGGCGAGCCTGAAGGCAACGAAGATCGCTGGTTCGCAGCGTTTGGGGCACAAGTCGCCGATATTTTGCATGAGGTCGGCGTGCCGTATTGCAACGGCGGCGTCATGGCAAAGAACGCGCTCTGGCGCGGATCGGTCGCGACATGGCGAAATCGCATCGACCACTGGATCATGCGCGCGAATCCCAAGGATCTTTTGTCCGTCGATATTTTTTTTGATCTACGCGCCGTCCACGGCGACGGCGGTCTTGCTGTCGCAGTGAGGCAGGCCGCCTTCGCTGCGGCCGAGGGCCAGGTCGCTTTCGTCAAACTTCTGGTCGAGGGCATCGGCGTTCCCAATAGCCTGAAATCCTTCGGCGGCATCCGCACCAACAAGGATGGCCGCATTGACCTCAAGAAGGCTGGACTGTTCGGGCTCGTCGCTGCGGCGCGCGCCATGGCGATCTGCCATCATGTGGTGGAGCGATCGACGTCGGCACGGCTGGCGGGGGTTAAGACACTTGTTCACGCCAGCGAGACCGATTTCGATGCCCTCGACGAAGCGCAGGGTGTCTTTCTCGACCTCATTGTGGCGCAGCAGGTTGAGGATATTGCCCACGGGACACCGCCGTCCAACGCCGTTGCGGTCAAGCGATTGTCGGCCCGAGATCGTAGTCGGTTGCGCAGAGCGCTTGAAGCGGTCACGGCCATCGACACCCTCGTCCATGACCTCCTGTTCAAGAATTGATCCGCGAAGGCCGGAACTAGCTCTTCGTGTTGCACGTCTCACGCTGCGGCATGCCTTCTGGCACGACGGTCTGCACAATCGCAGAATCAAGCGCTTCATAGTCGTGCAATCGGATCGTCGCGTATAGTTCAGCGCGAGTCTGCATCCTTTCGACCATCTTGTGGGTGCCGCCATCGCGGGCGATGGCCGCGTAAAGCTCCTGTTGCGCTTTATTGGCGACACGGAGCGATGACAAGTTCAAATCCCTCTTGGGAGTTGCCTTCGCGGTGTTTATTCAGCCCGACCGGGACTATTGATTTAGCCGGAGCATTTCAATCCTTCTGCCTTCGGAAGTCTGTCAGTTCGGTCAGGAACCGGCACGCGATCTCCAACCCTCGGCGCTTGTCTCCATTGGGGCTTTAGAGTGAATGTAAACCGTTGAGATTGTGTAGGAATACGTCCGACTGTATTCGGAAAGGAGAGACATCAGGGATCGGGTTCGATACGGGCGATGTGGGACGTGCAGCAATTGTTTCGCCGCTACAATGGCGACCTGAAGCGCTATCTGCGCCGCCGTGGTGCTTCCGCGGAGACTGCCGCCGACCTCACTCAGGAAACATTTCTCCGTCTTTTGACGGCATCGCCGCTCGGCCCGGTGGACAACGTGCAGGCCTATCTTTTTCGCATGGCCAACAATCTTTCGATTGATCTGGCCCGCCGCCAGCGGCTGGTTCCGTTTCTTGACAACGGAGAGGAGGTCCTCGGCCAGATTCCCGATGAGGCTCCATCGCCGGAGCGCGTCGTGGTTTCGCGGCAGGAACTGGTGATTCTGCAATCCGCGCTCAATCAGGTGCCGCAGACGCCGCGCAGCGTGTTTCTGGCGCGACTGGACGGGCGGACCTTTGAGGATATCGGCCGTACCATCGGTATTCCGACCCAGACCGCATTTAGCCAGATGGTGAAGGTCATGATGCACCTGAAGGCGGCGCTGGATCGCGCACGAGAATAATTTTCGGACGCATCAGAAATCTCGCACTTTAGATCGTCTCCAGATATTGAGAGTCCGTATCAGGCAGGGATGTCGCGCGTGCGGAAGGGGTGCGGCCAGTGAACGACTATCCCGAATGGACCGACGAGCCGGTGAAGGATCTGGATCCCGTTTCGCGTGAAGCGGTCACCTGGTTCGCCGCCATGCACGCGGACGAGGTCACCGCCTCGACCCGCTCTGCGTTTCGCGCCTGGCTGAGGCGCGATGCCCGCCACCGGACGGCCTATGCGGAGATTGAGCGAATCTGGTCGGCAGCCCCGGACTTGCCTGCGGTCAGGTCACAACGCCGCGCATCGCGGCTGGCGTTGACGCGCCGCGCGCTGGGCAAGGCCGCAATAGCAGCGGTGATCGGAGGCGGCGGCTGGCTAGGCTATCAGCAGTATTTTCTCGGCGACTATCGCACCGGTGCGGGCGAGCGCAAATCGGTACGTTTGCCGGATAACTCGAAGGTGGAACTGGCCGGCGCGACGGCGTTGTCGCTCGATTTTGGTCCGCAGCTTCGCCTTGTAACGCTACACAAGGGCGAGGCGTTTTTTTCCACCACGCTTGATACAGCCCGACCCTTTGTCGTCGATGCGGGCGCTGGCCGCACCATGGCTTCAGGGGCAACCTTTAACATCGACTACGTCGCCGAAGACGATGTTCATGTGACGGTTCTGGAAAACGCCGCCGATATTCGGCTTGGCGTCGCGGATGTGCGGGTGGGGGCAGGGCGGCAGGTCAATGACGGTCGCAGACTCATCGGGAATCCAAACGTGGCCGATCCCGCTGAGGCGCTGGCATGGCGTGAAGGGCGCCTGGTTTTTGTATCCGCGCCATTAGGACGGGTGGTTACGTCTCTCAATCGCTGGCGGAGCGGAAAATTCGTGATTGTCAGCCCGTCGCTCATGGAGCGGCCTGTGACACTGATCTTCGACCTGAATAATCTCGACGATGTTTCGGACATTCTGAGGGACAGCCTGCCCATTCGCCTTGTAAATGTCACGCCCTACGTGACGCTTCTCCTGGCGGCGTGATCGCCGATAAAAAAATCCGGGCCGCTTCATAAAACGCGAAAGACGCTTCGTCTGATCCAGTAGGGTAGATCGAAAAGTGGTCGCCCTTTTGTGGAGGGCGACGGTGCGTTTGAACAACTCTCAAAGGGCGGTGCGGCTGGCCTTGCTGCTGGGATCGACGTCGCTCGCAAGTGTTGCCGTTCCACCGTCGTTCGCATCGGCTCAATCATCCACGCCCGCGGATGCAAGCAGCCCGCGCAACATCACCTTTGCGATTCCACCGCAACCCCTGTCGAGTGCCATTGTCGCATTCTCCCGTGCTGCGGGAGTGAGTGTCGGATTTGACGGTGCGGTTCCGCGCGAAGTTGGCACCAAGGGTGTTTCATGAACGATGACACCAAACGCTGCCTTGAATCGCCTGCTTGGCGGAACAGGTTTGTCAGCCCGCTTTAACAGCGCGTCGAGCATCACGCTGTACCGGCCGGGCAGCACCAGCGCAGTGGGACAGGCACCGGAGGGGACGATCCTGCTCGACACGCTGGATGTATCGGGTGCAGGAGTAAAGCCCGAAGCCCAGCCGTATCAAACGCCGGGTGCGACCAGTTATATCTCGCAAGAAACCATTGACCGTTTCCGCGGCAGCAGTCCCGCGGACATTTTCCGGGGGACGCCCGGGGTGATGTCGGGCGAAGCGCGCAACGGCGGTGGCGGGATCGACGTCAACATTCGCGGTATGCAGGGGATGGGCCGTGTCGCGGTCACAATTGATGGCGCCGAGAATGGCTTGACCGTCTACCAAGGCTATCAGGGCATTTCCAACCGCACATTTGTCGATCCTGATCTGCTCGCCGGCGTCGATATTCGCAAAGGTTCGGACGCAAGTTCTCGCGGCATCGCCGGCACTGTCGCAATGCGGACGCTCGGCGCCGACGATATCGTGAAGCCCGGCGAGAACTGGGGCGTATGGGTCAAGAGCGGTTTTGGCACCAACACCACCACCCCCCGGCCAGGTGATCGCGGAGGTTATACTTGGCCCCGGCCATATCTGAGCGATCCCCAACCTTATCCGGTACCGACGGCGCAGGCGTCCGGTCTGGACCGGCCCGGATGGCTCGACCCGACCAGTGGCTCGTTCAGCGCCGTCGCTGCGGTGAAGGAAGCCAACTACGATTTGCTTTGGGGGTATGCCTTCCGCAAGCAAGGAAATTACTTCGCAGGCAAGAACGGGCCGGGTGCGCAGGTGATTGACACCGGGCCTCAACCCCTCTGCTATTCCAGCGGCTTTTGTTACTACCCTCCCAGCCCGATTTCCTATGCTCACGTCTATCAGAACGGCGGCATTTCAAGCTATCGAACCGGCGAGCAGGTTCTGAACACGCAACTCCAAACGGAGTCGTATCTCGCCAAGGCCACCGTTCGAGATGACAACGGGCAAAGCCTTCAGGTTGGATATACCGGCTATCGCAGCAAGGCCGGCGATGTCATTGCCTCGCTGTTCTCGAGCTCCCAGGCCCAGGCCGTCCAGCAGCCGCTGGAGGACACCACAAATCTCGATACAGGAACGCTTCGCTATCGCTGGAATCCGGACAACAACGGTCTGGTCGATCTGAGAGCCAATTTCTGGCTGACCAAGCTCAATCTGCGAACACCCCCACGCACCAGCATCGGAGGCAACGTCAGGCCGGAGGATTTCGGGCTTCCCTATAACTACCTTCCCGGAAACGACAGCACCATGTGGGGAGGCGACATCACCAACAAGTCGCATGTCGGACTTGAGCAACTTGGCTCGGTGGAATTGACCTATGGAATGTCGTACCTCAACGAAGCGACCAGGCCGATACCGTTTACGGACCAGTTGAACCTGGGCATCCCGTCAAGAAACGGTAACCGCGAGGAAGTTTCAGGCTTCGGCAAGGTGGCCTACAAGCCGATTGAATGGCTGACGCTGAATGCGGGGCTTCGGTATTCGCACTACCGCTCTCAGGACCGGAGCACCGTCAGCAATGCTGCACAGGTCAATCAGACCCCGTCCCGCGAGGCGGGCGGATACAGCCCGTCCGCCGGCGTCGTGCTGGAGCCCGTCAAGGGAACTCAATTCTACGCAAACTATTCCAGCGCATTGCGCATGCCAACGCTCTTTGAATCGGTCGCAGGCTACAGCCTCATTCCAAATTCCAATCTGCGTCCAGAGCGCTCGAACAATTGGGAGGCCGGTATCAATGTGATCAAGGATGATGTCTTCTCGTCCAAGGACAAGACGATGTTGAAATTCGGATACTTCAACTGGGACGTAAAGGATTACGCTGCACGCATTAGCCGGACCTTCGTAGATCCTACCTATGGCTACAGCTATACCGGCCTTCAGGTCTTCAACATTGATCGCGCGCGCTTTGAAGGATTGGAGCTGTCGGGCCGATACGAGAACAACGGGTTCACCGCGGAGCTTGCGGCCAACTACTATCTGAATGTTGAATTTTGCCTGACAGCCAACACTTGCATGGGATCGACCTTGTCGGGTGATTATGCGGCCAATCAGGTTCCGCCGGCCTATTCCGCGAACTTGACCGTATCGCAAAAGTTTCTCAATGACGACCTCACAGCCGGTGGACGTGTCAGTTATATCGGGCCGCGCTCGATCGGGCATGGTGCCATACAATACGGCGCGGCAGCAATCATCGCGCCGATCGTCTGGAACCCGTATCTGCTGTTCGATGTCTTCGCCGAGTACAAGCTGTCAAAAGACATTACCCTGTGGGCTACAATCGAGAATTTGACAGATCAGTATTACGTCGATCCGCTCAGTCTCGTGCAGCAGCCGGGCCCCGGCCGTACCGCCCGCGTCGGCTTTACCGGAAAATTCGGAGGTAGCGAGCCTCTCTCCCAAGTGTCCCTGGCGCGTCTCTTTGCTCCATCCGCAGGCTTTGCCGATTGGGGCGGATTCTATGCGGGCATGAATACCGCCTACAATTTCGCGGCTTTTCGCGGGCGGATGACCAGGGCAAATGGTGCGATCGCCGGCCGGGAGACGCCGGACATGGACATCAAGGCGCTCTCATTCGGCATTCACGCGGGCTATAACTATCAATTCAGCAATCGGATGGTCCTGGGCATTGAGGCAGACATCGCACGCTCGGATCTCGCAGGTTCGCAAGTGACCTACGCAGCGGAAGGATCAACCGGTCCGTATGGCGATAACCTGAACAGACTGCGTCAGTTTGAAGCCGTTCATAAGAGCGGGATCGAATGGCTATCGACGATACGTGGTCGTCTCGGCTACGGCTTCAACGACCGGCTGATGGTCTATGCAACAGGTGGCGTTGCCTTCATGCGGCAGAACGAAACCCGCACGCAGTATATCGGCGCAAAGACCGGCGGCGGGGCGTTCGATCCTGTAAACACGACCGTCAATTCGTTCACAGAAAGCGACTCTGCCTTGCGAACCGGATTTGTGATCGGTGGCGGCGCGGAGTATGCGCTCGGCGACGCATGGTCTTTGAAGGGAGAGTACCTGCTCGCCCGCTTTGACGACGCTGAATTCCAGTTTCAGAACGCAAGAGCTGGCGTGATGATCGCGAATGGATATGGCTATCCCGTGACCTCCACCACTGTAACGGGGCGGCGTCTGTTCAGCAGGGTGGATGTTCCGATGGTCAAGGTCGGTCTGAGCCATAAATTCTGATGCGATCCGCCACGTTGCTCACTGGGGCGTGACAGGGTTACGAATCGATTCTGCCGAGCGGCAACCTGATCCGGCCGCTTCGGCCATTCACAGTCGTCTCGTCTTCGCGGTCCCGGCCGGTTTCGACGAGACGAGCAATGTCACGCCACAGCGCGGCAGGCGGTCAATTCTCGACGCCGGATGCGTTCACCAGGGCGATGCTGCGTGCGCGGGTTTCACGGGGCGTTATTCCGAACCGCTTCTTGAAGGTCCGGTTGAAATAGGACAGGTCGCCGAAGCCGAGATCGAAAGCGATCGTACTGATCGGCTGTGGAATGACCACGGTATTGAGCAATAGCTGCCGAGCACGTTCAAGCCGCCGTTCCAGCACATAGTCGGAGAACGTCCGGCCTTCCGCTTCAAAGAGTTTTTGAAGATGCCGGACGGTGACACCGCGCGCCGTCGCGAAGCTGGTCAGGGACAAATCCCTTTGACCAAGCCTCACCTCAATGTCGGCCTTGATTGCGATCAGACTCGGTTGCGATCGCGTTGGGCTGCTACGCGGCGGAGCTTGCGCAACGCTCGCGGTGTCAACCATCGCCGATACAAGGCTATGCATATAGTCAGTTGCGAGTGAGGCGAGCAGGGCGGAGTTCATCGGCAGAAGCCCGCGCATGAGCGCCGCCGCGTAGTGTCCGAGAACGATCAGCGCGCCGTTGTCCTGCTCGATCCGCTTCATCATATCTATCGCGATTGCATTGTGCTGATCGGATTCCGTAGAGAGGATAAAGCAGTCGAACCGGCTTACGCCCGTGGCGATGAATGTGGTTTCCTTTGTGGCATCGAGAATGATTGCTTCGCGCTGAAGGCAGGTCTTGCGGCTTTCTTGTTGCTCGGCGACCAGAATTCCATCGGACGGTCTGATGACCATGATCTTTGGCGTTTCGCTTCGCGGCATGACGGAGCGCGTCGCCGGCTCGAAGCACGACATTAGTCCGAGATCAGGCTCCATTCGCAGGATGGCTTTTGACTTGAAAGGCGCGTTTTGGAACGATTCCAAAGAGCAGCGCGAAATACTTCTGGACGGAAGATGTCCTTCGAGTCGCGCGCGCTCCTCATGGTCAATATCGTCGGCAATCATCCAGAGAGGATGTAGCGCTTCATCCGGCGAGAGACCTGAATGTGGCTCGGACCAGATTTGTAGCCGCTTTACCACATCATCAGGATCGGGATGAATTTGTTCGCTCCAGTCTGTGTATTTGAAGCGCGAGTCCAAGAAAGATTATCGAACAATCGCGTAGCGAGAGAATAGTCGGGTGGGCGAAGAGTAAAAGAAGCAAAGCGTCATCGAGAAATACAATGGTTCTAAAGTGGGACCATTGGCGCGCGTTTCGGAGCTTTCGTTGCCTGTTAGATTTGATCAAGCAATGCGAGAAAAAATGCGCGTCCGTTATCCTGTCCTGATTGCCGCGGTCTCCGTAATGTCTTCGCAAACCCATGCGCAGCAGCCACAAAGTACCACCCAACTTGATGAGATCAGCGTGACGGCCGCGCGGGCGGAAAGGCCGATCTCCGATATTCCGCAATCCGTTCAAATCGTAAATCAACAGCAAATCGAGGATCAACTGAAGCAGAGCGGAAGCGCCTCGGCGGCACTCTCCAAGCTGTTGCCGGGTTTCTCGTCGTCGAACCAGACAATTTCCGGTGCATCTGAGACTTATCGCGGCCGAGATCTGCTGGTCTTGCTCGATGGTGTCCCGCTCGGAACCCCCTTGCGTGACGTCTCGCGGATTTTAGCCCTGATCGACCTGAATTCGGTTGAGCGGATCGAAATGGTCGCGGGCGCTTCCAGCCTTTATGGCGCCGGCGCGACAGGCGGTACCGTCAACTTCATTACCAAGAAAGCCGAGGCGGGGCCGCCACGGGTGACAATGAATACAGCGCTGCGGGCATTTACGGCGAATGTCGGCAGTTCGCTTGCCCCAGAAGCCTCGGCGACGATAAGCGGAAAAAATGCCGACGGGATCGACTATGTATTCGTCGGCACCGGCCGGGCTGCGCGAAAGACCTATGACGGTTATGGCCGCGAATTGCCCTCGGACGGCATGCTCGGCCAAGGTGGGGGCGACCGCTTTATTAGCGGCAACTTCCTTGCCAAGGTCGGTAAGGATTTCGACAATGGAAAGCGGTTTGAGGTCTCGGCAACGTCGATCTATCTCGATCAGCGTCCGCAGTATCTGACGAACTATTCTGGCGCCTACGCGCGGCCTGACTTCACCAAGCCCTACACCGGAGAAAGCGTGCTCGAAGATACACGCTCGTTTTCGGCGCGATACAACGATGCCAATTTCGCGCTGGGAAACGTGAATGTCGTTGGCTTTTATAACGACATCAAAAAGCGCTTCAACTACTCCGTCTTCGCATTTCCTTACAACAATCCGGTCTATTACTCCGGAAATCCGGCAAGCCCGACCAGCCCTTTCAACCAAACCACGCTGTATTCAGACCGTGGCGGCGTGAACCTGTCAATTGACACTCCGCTCGACCGAATCTGGAGCGGCGCGAAGCTCACCTGGGGCAGTGATGTCATTTATGAAAAGACCACCCAGGAACTGACAAACGGTCAGGATGTCTTTACGCCGTTGACCCAAACCACCACCGCGGGCTTTGCATTGCTGCAAGTGCCGGTCAGCGACCGGCTGACGGTACGGGGCGGCGTGCGCTACGAGCATTTCGATCTGAATGTCGATAACTTCGTTCGGCCGGCGGCTTACGCCGCGATCTCTCAG
Source organism: Afipia sp. (assembly GCA_050249215.1). GTDB lineage: Bacteria > Pseudomonadota > Alphaproteobacteria > Rhizobiales > Xanthobacteraceae > Afipia. Next base: position 55,858 of record JBFWQX010000015.1, on the reverse strand, counting down.
GTCGTTTCATTCGTGCTTCCGCCGCTCAATGTTATCGGCGGAAAGTATGAGTATGCATCTCCCACCTACAACGCCGGTGCAACATTCAAGCTGAATGATCTTTCGGAAATTTTTGGCGGATTCTCGCAAGGCTTCGCGTTGCCTGATGTGGGTGCTTATACGCGGCGCGCGGGCCTGAGCACCGCTTACGCTTGTCCGCTCAACAATCCAAATTGCACGCCGGCTGGCGGCCTGACGATCAGCTATGCGTCGATCGCGCCGGAAGCCCAGATCGTGAACAGCTATGAACTCGGCATTCGCGGCGGAGACGACCGCTTCAAGGGCAGTCTCACTGGCTTCCTCAGCACATCGGACAATGGCGTTACGTTCGATCCGTTGACCAACAAGATTTCTCAGCAGAAGGAGCGGATCTACGGTGTTGAATTTGTCGGCGAGCTGGCTGTAACCAAACAATTTTCGTTCGGAACGGTTCTTGGATATCGCGAGGGCCGCTACGACAGCGACAAGAATGGGTCGTTGGATAGCTGGCTTCCGAACAATCGCATAGCGACACCGTTCCGCGGCACCATCTACACTGACTATCGCTTTGACAACGGCATCAAGGTCAGGCTCGAGGGCGAAGGATACACCGGACGTAAAGCTCCCATCAATACGGCCGGACAGGTCTATCCCATTGGCGGCGGAATGACGATGAACGCAGCAATCAGCGGTCCATGGCAGGGAGGCGAGGTCTACGCTGCAATCAACAACTTGTTTGATACTCCGCTGGTCAATCCAACGGCAACATCCGTGCGTAACCTGAATGTCTATTCCTGGGGCAGGACTGCGACGGTCGGCTACCGGAAAACCTTCTGATCTGGATCGATGATGGTAAGCCTCGAAGTCGGAAAGCTCCTGCTGACGCTGCGTTTTCTGCCGCCCTATGCGGACGGGGACGAGCGCGACTACCTGGCCGCGCTTGCCGGAATCGGCGAACGCACCGATCCTTTCATGCTTCTCACGCTGTTTGGAGGCGGGGGCAGGTTGTCCGCGGACGGAGAACGGGCGCAGGCACTCTGGTTCAAGGCGACGCGAAAGACCCTGTCGGAGCGTTGTCTTGCGATTGCAATCGTTCGGCCGGATGCAAGCAGGAAGATGGAAGAGACCTTCCAGAAGCTTTGGCCGATGCCAACGAAGGTCTTTCAGGACGAGAACGAAGCTCGCGATTTTCTCTCCAGCCATGCGCCGGCTGGCTGATGTCTGACATCGCTCCCACCGGACCGCTCATGTCACCTGGACGCAAGCGGCTTTTGACGGTGCTGGCGGGACTCTATCTCGCCCAGGCAATCCCCTCGTACTTGTTCGCGGCGGCTTTGCCTCCGATCATGCGCGAGGCCGGTGTCTCGCGAACAACGATTGCCTATCTCAGCCTCTGGTTTCTCCCGCTGCTGCTCAAATTTTTCTGGGCGCCCTATGTCGACCGCATCCGGCCATTTGCCCGGGCCCATCGGGCTGGATGGGTCATTCTCACGCAAAGCGGCGTTATCATCAGCATTCCGTGCCTTATTCCGTTTGGCCCCACCGATGTCGGCGCGATCATCTGCGTGGGCATGCTGGGCTCGCTGCTGATATCGACACAGGATATTGCGACTGACGGCTACGCCGCGAAGTATCTGGCGCCGGAGGACAGGCCCGTCGGCAATGCCATTCAGGGCGGATCGGTGGCATTCGGCGTGGTGATCGGCGGCACGCTGGGACTTGTCCTGTACTCGCTTGCCGGCTGGACGGGAATGCTCCTGACGATTGCGGCATTCAGTTTCATCCCGCTCGTGGCGGCCTTCGCCATGCGTGAAGCCGATCCCGCGGCGGAAAGCAATACGGTCGATCGGCCGTCGCTGCGGACTTTCTTCCGCCGCGGCGAGGTGCGCAACGTGTTGTGGATCGCACTGATCTACCGGATGAGCGAAGGACTCGTGAAGGCGATGGAAGGATCGTACCTGGTCGATGCAGGTGTTCCGCTCGCCCAGATCGGTTACCTGTCGGGTATTTCGGCAACGACGGCCGGCCTGGCGGGCGCTGCTGTCGCGGCTGCGCTGTTGCAGCGGTTCGGAACTGGCTGGACCCTTGGGTTTCTCGGCATACTCAGAACAATCTGCTTCGCGCTTTTCACCGTTCATGCTCTGGGTATCATGACCGGAATCATGCCGATTTTCGGGGCAGCAGGGTTCCAGACGCTGATCCGTTATATGGAGATCGTCGCACTCTACAGCCTGTTCATGTCGGTCGCATCGAAGGAGCAACCAGGCACGGATTTTACAATTCTCGCCTGCGCCCAACTTATCGTCTATTTTGCCGGATCAATGATCTCCGGAAAAATCGCCGACATGCTTGGATACGGCATGCTGTTCGGGACCGCCTCTGTGCTTTCGTTGGTGGCCGTGATTGCGACAGTCAGAATATTGGCTCCCCGCGGATAAAACTTGTGCTTTTGTTGCAGGAGAATGTTTCTGCCTGCGCCAAACTTCTAGTTTAATTCGGGCGGCATCTGAAAGTTCTGGCTGGCGGCGCGTAAGCTCCCCAATAGCGGTTCTTTTACACGCTGAATTTCTGCAGAAGTCAGGATTGAACCGTCACCTTCCGAAATTGGCCATCATTCTCCAGCCAACCATTGAAAGAATTCCTGTTTTCAAGAGTCTCTCGCAAGAGATCGGCGAATAAGCCGCTGCGCGATGTCCATGTCTGGAATCGAGCTCCCTCGGCTTACACGTGGTGGCTGACTCATCTCGCCTTCAAGCCCATCAACTGATTTCATAGATGCGATGTGTGGTCGATATCGTGCCACCAATGCGTTCGATTGTTCGCCTCAGGCCCATATTGTCTTCGAGACCCAGCCAAGTTCGGCCTGACGAATCAAGGCAGTTGTTTACGCATCCCGCTCGCCATAGCATGTCACCATGGTTCTGGCCGGTGGCGCCACGACCGGGGAGAAACTCGATGAAGGCATTGCTCGCACTGCTTATCCGGAGCCGTCAGATCGCACGCATTGATCTGGCAGATGGTTCGGTCCGCTATCTGACGGACGACACCGGCAATGCACCGGACGGAATCGTCGTCGAAGGCGAAACCGTCTACTGGACAACAATGGGTGCGCCGATTGTCGATCCGGACGTTCCCGGAGAAAAGGGGCGTGACTATTCGCCTCGAAACGGCGGTGTCCATGGCCTCAGGCTGGGTGGTGCGCGGAGGTTCGATGTGGTTCCGTCCGGCGGTGTGACGACGGGCAAGCAACTCGCCAGCGACGGCGCGGGCACGCTGTATTGGGGCGATCGAGAGGGATGCAAGGTCTCGCGTGTTCGCGTCGATGGATCAGGCCTTGAAGATGTCGTGGTGAACCGCCGGGACGATGGTGAAGCGGAAGAGTGTGTCGGTGTCGCGGTGGATTCAAAACGCGGCTATGTCTACTGGTCGCAGAAGGGTCCGTCGAAGGGCGGACAGGGCCGTATCCTGCGGGCAGGAATCGAACTGCCGGACGGCGAAACCGCGCAGACGCGCAGCGATATCGAAGTGCTGTGGGCCGATCTTCCTGAACCGATCGACCTGCATATCGAGGGCGATCGGCTGTACTGGACGGATCGCGGTGCGCCGCCCGCGGGCAACACTTTGAATCGCGCGCCAATCCCCGCCGCCGGTGAGCGTGGCGCCGCGCCGGAGATTTTGGCGTCCGGCTTCGGTGAAGCCATCGGGCTCTGTGTCAATGAAGAACTCGGACTCGCCTGGGTCTCGGCGCTCGACGGAAATATCCGCGAGGTCCCGTTGCCGGATGGTCCTGCGGCCGGGCGGGGCGAACGCACGATCGCATCCTTCGGCGCGCCCGTCACAGGTCTCGCCGCCCTCTGATTGCTGAGACGTTCCGTCATCGTTTTCGCGCCAGCGAAGCGTGCATCAGCGTTTAGCGCAGGCGAACGCCGGGCTTTCCCTCGCGCGAGAAGATCAGCTCGATTCCCGCCTGGGTGAGTGTGCGGTCAATTGCTTGATGGGCGGGTTCAGCAGGCGACGCTCCGTCGATCTCCTCAAGCCGGCGAATGACGGAGGGCGAAACGTGCGCGGCCTCCGACAATTCCGCGACGGACCAGCGCAACATGGCTCTGGCCGCGCGGATCTGCGCGCCGGTCAGGCGGCGATCCCTGGCCTTCAAGGTTTGTTCGATGCTCTGGAGGTCGATGGATATCCCGATCCATTCGTAGATTTCGCTGTGCTCGTTCAGGACCGGGATCACGAGATTCGAGAATGTGCGGTAACCGTCGTCCGGAAACTGCAGCCGGATGGGATGCCGGAAAGGCCTGCGGGTTTGGCGCCGTTCCGCGATCCGCGCATCGAAGTCGCGGCGGTCGTCCGGATGCATAAGAGACCGGATATCGGCCAGAGCGGAGCCAAGCGCCGCCCGGTTCAGGAGTTCAATGGTGCCGCCGTCGAGTGTCGCGGTCCAGAACAAGGCCTGCGGCATGGAGCAGATCGCGTTGAAGCGGTTGCCTGACAACCGGTGAAAATGCAGCTTGTCGTGGGAAGGGGTGGTATCCGTACAAATGCCGATGGCGCGCACCGGCGCTCCCTCGGCATTCATGACTGGCGCGATCTGGTTTCTGACCCACCGGATTCGTCCCGAGGGGACAATGATCCGCTGCTCCCGGTCTATCGCGATGCCTTCCCGCAAGGCGTGTTCAATATCGCCACGCGGCCTGCGGTCTCCAAGATGGACGAACTGCTCCATCGCGGTGAAGTTGGGCTGAATGGACCCGGGCTGATGCCCGAAAAGGGCATAGACACCTTTGGACCATCGCATTTCCCCGGTCCCGAAATCCCAGATCCAGACGGCGAGCGATAGCCGATCTTCAAGGAGCGATCCAAGCGCTTCAAGAGTGATGAAACCCTTTTCGATCAATCCAAGCATGTGACTCAATGCGGCGCGAAATATCCATGACTTGAGCACCGCTTCGGTTCCGTTTGCAACCTCCAAATGGCGGAAATGCCAATGATCAACCGCTGGATGCAGGGGATATCCGGAAAATCCCGGACGTCCCATCGCAAAAGGCGTCAGTCCGCATTGGTTCGCGGGCCGCCCGGGGCATGCCGGGATGACGACTGGGCGATCCGGTTCGGGAAGCGAGGAAGTGCGCTTGCCGATTCGGTGGCGCCATCGTGAAGCGGACTGCGCGCTCCCGCCGGAAGTAGCCAGCAGGATGGAGGGTAAAAAAGTTCGCTGTTTTTTCGGCTGTGCGCGAAACCATTTTTTGTTCTGCGCGCCGCGCCTGACGCAAATTTTTCGCGATCATCGCACAACAGGACCTGTCGGAACTCGAATTGAGTCTCGCGGTTATGAGGGCGGCAGTGACACATAAATTCTCGCGATTCGCAGGAATGCCGGAAGATTTTGGAGTCCTGACCGTCGCTTGATCCAGTGCCGCGAATCACTGAGGCTTTTTTTTCAAGAGAAGTTTATCGACCGGAGCAAGCGGCAGTCTCCCAATAATCACAACAATAGCAATAGCCATTGACGAACAAGCGAGGGGCTACATGTTCGGGATTGACGGGACCAGGAAAAATCGCACGAACGGGGCGTTCGGCTTATTGGATGCAATGCCGATCAGCGTGATGGTCTGCGAGCTCGCGGATTTTAAGATCATCTATCTCAACGAGTCGACGCGCACCAATCTGAGGAAGATCGAGCACGTTCTTCCCGTAAAGGTGGACGCCTTGATTGGACAGTCGATCGACATCTTTCACAAAAACCCGCAGCATCAGCGCCGGCTGCTTTCCGATCCGAAAAACCTGCCGCACAAGGCGCGTATTACGATCGGTGGGGAGGTTCTCGATCTCACCGTGACGGCGATGACGGACAGCCGGGGACGCTATACGGGACCCATGCTGAGTTGGGAGCTCGCGACGGAGAAGGCAAAGCTGGAAGCCGATACCGAGCGTCTGTTGCAGATGCTCGACAACATGCCGATCAATGTCATGATGTGCGACACCGACTTCAATGTCACCTACATCAACAAGACCAGCCTCGATACGCTTGCGACAGTGCAGCACCTGTTGCCCGTCAAGCCCGAGCAGATATTGGGCAGATCGATCGACATCTTTCACAAGAATCCGCAGCATCAGCGGCGGCTCCTCGCCGATCCCAAGAATCTCCCGCATGCCGCCAAGATCAGGCTGGGGCCGGAGACGCTGGACCTGCGTGTGTCGGCGCTGACGGACAAGGAAGGCCGCAACACCGGCGCGATGCTCAGTTGGGCGGTTGTAACCGCCAACGTCAAACTGGCCGACGATTTTGAATCCAACGTCAAGAGCCTCGTGGGAACGCTAGCCTCCGCATCGACGGAAATGCAGGCTACGGCGCAGTCGCTGTCATCCACCGCGGACTATGTGACGCAGCGCTCGTCGAGTGCCGCCTCGGCCTCTGAGGAGCTGTCGTCGTCGGTCAATGAAATCAGCCGTCAGGTCGCGCAGGCAAGCCAGATCGCACAGGCGGCGGTTGAGGAGGCGGAGAAATCCGACAAGCTCGTCGCAGGTCTCGTGCACGTCGCGCAAAAGATCGGTGACGTCGTGGCGCTGATCAACCAGATTGCCGGCCAGACCAATCTTCTGGCGCTCAATGCCACAATCGAGTCGGCCCGCGCAGGAGAGGCGGGGCGTGGTTTCGCGGTTGTGGCGTCGGAAGTCAAGGAACTCGCAAGCCAGACCGCCAAGGCGACCGATGAAATCGCAGCTCAGATCACCGAGATGCAGGGTGCGACCGCCGATACCGCATCCGCTCTCAAGGAAATCTCGCAGACCATTACCAAGATCAACGAGATCAGCACGTCGATTGCCAGTGCGGTGGAAGAGCAGGCTGCCGCCACCAAGGAAGTGACTTCCAACATCAACGGAACGAACCAGGCCATCGGCGATGCCAGCAAGGCAGCCGGCGATGTGCTGGTCGCATCGGAGGGATTGGCGAAGGACGCATCGCAGCTTGAGCTTCAGGTCGACAAGTTCCTGAAAAGCGTCCGCGCGATGTGACGGACCACCTGCCGCTCTTCGCATTGAGGCGCGGCGGTTGCGCCGAATCCGATACCTGCGGGCGGATATCCGCCGGTGCTGCGGAGATGGCAAGCGACGTCGGCGCGTAGCATGCCGTCACCAGCCGGGTTGTATGGGGGAAAAGAACCGGCGGCCTTCGCTGCGAGGGTAAGCCGGCTGGCGGGCAGGACCACGCTGGAAGAAAATACCAAAGCCGTCGTCCTGGCTGTTGCCGGTATCCCAGCCGCTATCGTCCGCCATGAGAACTTCGCTCGGCCTGCGCGTGATGAATCCGCCCTGCGGCTGGTCGCTCAGGACAGCGACGAACTCGGTGCGATAGTTGGTCTCCTCGCTCAATGGCTCGTCCGAGACCACGATGGAGGACCGGGGCGGCATGGTTGGCGCGAGACGGTCCAGAATTTCCTTCGGGATGGTGATGCGGTCGAGCGCGTCTTTGGCGTCGCTGCCCTTGTCGATCGTGACCGATGTCCAGCGCAGACCAGAATCGCTGCGCGCCACGGCAGTAAAAATATGCGTGCCGAACGGCTTTCCGGGGTCTCGTATCGTGATCGGCGCTTCGATCGAAGCGTCGAACACTTCTCCGCCTCCGTCCGGAGCCGGCTTGTGCGTGTTGCGGCGGACATAAAGCCTGCGCGTCGCGCGGCTGATGTAGATCGAGACCGGTTCAAGTGCGAGTTTCGCGTCGAGCGCGGTCTTTTCGGTCTCGGTCTTTCTCGCCTGCGCAGTCTTGGCGGCTTCTTTCGCTGCGCCGGCTGCATCGAGTTTGGATGCGGAATCCGTCTTCGCGGCGTCGAACTTGCCGCCCATCTCCGCTGCCTTTGCCATCGCCTTCTGCTTTCGGTCCTCGGCGCGTGCTTTCGCCTGATCGGTTCTGGCGGCGGCCAGCGCCTTCTCGGCGGATGCGAGTTCGGCGTCGGCTCGAGCTTTAAGCCGCTCCAGCTTGCGCAGGGACGCAGCAAGCGGGGCCGCCTCGCGTGTCGCCACTACCGCGGCCTTCTTTGCCGCATCGGCATTCGTCACGGCCTCTGCCGCCTCGGCTGCAAGCGTCGCGGCCCTTGCCGGCGCGGCGGCGATTGCCTGCGCGTCCGGCATAATGAGCGACAGCGCGGGATGAGAAAGCTCGACTGGAACGGCATCGTCCGGCGAAACGATCACGCGCATCCCGATCCGCGTCTTGTCGAAGATTTTCTCGGCAAAGCCATAAGGCATCCGCACACAGCCATGCGATGCCGCGTAACCGGGCAGCGGGCCGCCATGCAATGCGATGCCGTTCCAGGTGATGCGCTGCATGTTGGGCATCCAGGCATCGTCGTACATGGTCGAGCGGTGGTCCTTGTCCTTCTCGACGATGGCGAAGACTCCGGCGGGCGTCTCGCGCTGCTTGACGCCGGTCGAAACCGGCGCGCGCAGGATCCAGCCTTCCGCGTCATAGAGCGTGACCTGCTGGCTCCTGATCGACACGATCGCCATGATCGGATCGCCATGCTCGCGCGGTGCGGCTGTTTCGGCGGGTTGTGCCCGGCGCGCCGGTTTCGCCGAGGCCTCGAAAGGCAGTGTTGTCAGCGCGATCGCCGCAGCGGCCATGGCAACGGCCGAAGGAATCCAGCGGCCCAGCACCCCAGCGGATTGTTCCGCCGTCAATCGACTCTGCATTCCATTCCTCGTCGCAGCGCGCGCCGCTGTCGCGCACAATCTCTCATATTCGCCATGGGGGAAACAAGCGTGCGCGCAAGTGAATTGGTATTTGGCTCCAGGGTTCCAGCTATCCATTGATGCGAGACGGTTGCCCGATTTCAGCCTTGTTGCGGCTTTCGGTGAGGGGGCGTGCCGCTGCGCGCAGACGAATTGATCCGTGTCAAAGACACTATCCCGGTCATGCGGCACGCTCGTCACAATGAATGGAGTGAGCCATGTCCGCCAATGCAATGATTCTGTCCGCGATTGTCGTGGTGGTGCTCGCGGGCTTCGGGGCCGTCTTGCTGTCCACAGAGAAGCCGCGCCGTCTCGGGCCGGATGCACCGAAGCCGCGCCGGCGAGCGTTCTGAAATTCCGGATGCAGGTGGAGGGCGCGATGGAGCCGCAAGCAGGACCTCTCGAACGTGTGTCGATATTGGGTCATGTCGTGTCGTGGGCAAAGCGGTGCTCGCAGCGGTTTCGCCGGCCCGATGGATTGCAGGGGCTGGATGCCGATGAAGTCAGCCGGATCGCCCGTGATTTCGGACTGTCGACTTCCGATCTTCTGACTCTTGCCGGCAGCGGCAGCCATGTGCGGGAGCTGTTGACGCAACGGCTCGCCGGAATGGGACTGTCGGAAGAAATTCTGAAGAAAAAGCACTTCAGCGAGTTCGGCGATCTCAATCGTGTTTGCGCCAATTGCACCTCAGCGAAGCGCTGTGCCAGCGACTTCCAGCACGGAAAATCCGGCCACTCCGGGTATTGCCCTAACACGGACACGCTGGAGGCGCTGCGCGCGGCGGGTGACGCGACCTGCTCGCCTGACGAGGCCGATCAAAAAAGCTGACCAGTCTTAACCCCGGTTGATCTTGATCAATTCGGGCGCGGCGAAGGCATGATTAATGACCCGGACACGCACAGAGAAGCCTGAATCATGAATGAGTCGCAAGAAACCAAATGGATGACCTTTGGCGAGGGGAGCCTTGCAGCCTTCTTCGCGGTATCGGTGCTCCTCTGTCTGGTCGCCGCAGCCAAAGCCCAGGATGCCGCTTTCGCATTCCACGCCTATGTGGCGATGGGCGCGAGCCTGATCGCGGCCTTTGCGATCATCAATCGCTATTTTGACAGATCTGCGTCTTTGCCGCCCCAGGAAATCGGCGGGCGGCCGAATTACAATCTCGCGCCGATCAAGGTCGCATCGGCTCTGTCCGTGTTCTGGGGAATCGCGGGATTTGCGGTCGGCCTCCTCATCGCCTCGCAACTGGCGTGGCCGCAACTGAATTTCGACCTGCCGTGGACGACCTTCGGCAGACTGCGGCCGCTGCACACATCGGCGGTGATCTTCGCCTTCGGCGGCAATGTGCTGATCGGGACATCCTTCTACGTGGTCCAGAAGACCTGCCGGGTTCGTCTCGCAGGCGATCTTGCCCCATGGTTTGTCGTGCTTGGATACAACTTCTTCATTCTGATCGCGGGTACCGGATATCTGCTCGGTGTGACGCAATCGAAGGAGTATGCCGAGCCGGAATGGTATGCGGACCTGCTGCTGACGGTGGTGTGGGTGACCTATCTGCTGGTGTTCGTCGCGACGCTGATCAAGCGCAAGGAACCGCATATCTTCGTCGCGAACTGGTTTTACCTGGCATTTATCGTCACCATCGCCGTGCTGCATCTCGGCAACAATCCCGGCGTTCCGGTTTCGCTGTTCGGCTCGAAATCCTACATCGCCTGGGGCGGCGTTCAGGATGCGATGTTCCAGTGGTGGTACGGCCATAACGCGGTGGGATTCTTCCTGACCGCCGGCTTTCTCGCCATCATGTACTACTTTATCCCGAAGCGCGCGGAGCGGCCGGTTTATTCCTATCGTCTGTCGATCATCCATTTCTGGGCGATCATTTTCCTCTACATCTGGGCCGGCCCGCATCATCTGCACTACACGGCTCTGCCGGACTGGGCGCAGACACTCGGCATGACCTTTTCGATCATGCTGTGGATGCCATCCTGGGGCGGCATGATCAACGGACTGATGACGCTGTCCGGCGCGTGGGACAAGCTGCGGACAGATCCGGTGCTGCGAATGCTCGTCGTGTCCGTCGCCTTCTACGGCATGGCCACGTTTGAAGGGCCGCTGATGTCCGTCAAGGCGGTCAATTCGCTCAGTCACTACACGGACTGGACCATCGGTCATGTCCACTCGGGCGCGCTCGGCTGGGTCGGGTTCGTCTCGTTCGGTGCTCTCTACTGTCTCGTGCCGTGGCTCTGGGACCGGAAGGGGCTTTACAGCCTCAAGCTGGTGAACTGGCATTTCTGGATCGCGACCATCGGCATCGTCCTCTACATCTCCGCGATGTGGGTGTCGGGCATCCTGCAGGGCCTGATGTGGCGCGCCTACACGTCACTGGGCTTCCTTGAATACTCCTTCATCGAAACAGTCGAAGCGATGCACCCGTTCTACATCATCCGGGCCGCGGGCGGCGCGCTGTTCCTGATCGGATCGTTGATCATGGCCTACAATCTCTGGATGACCGCGCGAACGGACGAGGCGTCCGAGATGACCTCGTCACGCGCTCTTCAGCCTGCCGAGTGAGGAGCGAGCGATGTCATTCTGGAAACGTCATCAGATTTTTGAGAAGAACTCCATCATTCTCATCATCGGCATTCTCGCCGTGATCGCGATTGGCGGACTCGTCGAGATCACGCCGCTCTTCTATTTGAAGAGTACGATCGAGAAAGTCGAGGGCATGCGGCCCTATACGCCGCTCGAACTGGCCGGGCGCAATATTTACGTCCGCGAGGGCTGTTATCTCTGTCATTCGCAGATGATCCGGCCGCTGCGCGACGAAGTCGAGCGCTATGGCCATTACTCGCTGGCCGCGGAGAGTATGTATGATCATCCGTTTCAGTGGGGTTCAAAGCGGACCGGACCCGATCTGGCCCGTGTCGGCGCGAAATACTCGGACGAATGGCATGTCACCCATCTGGTGAATCCGCGCGCCATCGTGCCGCAATCGGTCATGCCCGGCTATCCGTTCCTCTCGGAGACCGAGGTCGATGTCTCCACAATCGCCGGGCATCTGCAGGCGAACCGGACGGTAGGCGTGCCATATTCGGACGAGCAGATCGCGAATGCGATTTCCGATCTCAAGGCGCAGGCCGATCCCGACAACGGAGACATCGACGCGCTGCAGAAGCGATATCCGAAAGCTGTAGCAAGAAACTTCGACGGAAAGCCCGGGAATCCGACGGAGATGGATGCGTTGGTCGCCTATCTGCAAATGCTCGGCACGCTTGTCGACTTCAAACTCTACGATGAAAAAGCCAATCTTCGCTAGGAAAGCCGAAACATGAAAGCGCTTCTTACGGCCCAGAATGCTGTTTCGGATTTCATCGTGACATGGTGGACCCCGATCTTCGTCGGCACCTTTCTGGCTATCGTTGTCTACGCTCTATGGCCTCGCAACAAGGCGCTGTTCGATGCGGCGTCGAGACTTCCGCTGCGAGAGGACTGACGGATCATGACGCATCACAAGGAAGAAATTGATTCCGTATCGGGCACGGCCACGACCGGTCATCAATGGGACGGGATTAAGGAATTGAACACGCCTCTGCCGAGGTGGTGGATCATCACGTTCTACGCGACCATCGTATGGGCAATCGGCTATTGGGTGGCTTACCCGGCCTGGCCGCTGGTTCAGGGCTATACGGCCGGGATTATCCGCTATTCGTCGCGCGCCGATGTCGCGGTCGATCTCGCAAACCTCGAAAAGCTGCGCGGCGGCAAGATGGCCACGCTGAACGCGACGCCGCTGGCGGATATCGAGAAGGATCCAGCGCTGCTTGCGCTGGCCCGCGCAAGGGGCAAGGCCGCTTTCGGCGACAACTGCGCGCCTTGCCATGGCAGCGGCGGCGCCGGTGCAAAGGGCTATCCCAACCTCAACGACGACGAATGGCTGTGGGGCGGTTCGCTCGATCAGATCGGCAACACCATTTCGTTTGGCGTCCGCTCCGGACACGCCAAGGCCCACGAAGGCGCGATGCTGGCGTTCGGAAAGGACGGCATCCTGAAGCCGGATCAGATTGTCACGGTCGCCAACTACGTGCGGTTCCTGTCGGGGCTGTCCACGGCGAAAGGATTCGACAAGGCCGGCGGGCAGAAAATCTTCGCCGAGAATTGCGCCGCCTGCCATGGCGAAAATGCCAAGGGCAATATCGAGCAGGGCGCGCCCGATCTGACGGATCAGATATGGCTCTACGGTTCGGACGAGAAAACCCTGATCGAGACCATTACCAACGGACGGGCCGGGGTGATGCCGGCATGGGCCGGACGTCTCGATCCGGCAACGATCAAGGCGCTGGCGGTCTACGTTCACTCTCTTGGCGGTGGAAAGTAAGCGGTTCTGAGGTCGAGCTTCCGGCTCGGTTGAGCTGGATCAATGGCACGGGGGCGATCGCGGCTATCTTCACGGATAGCGCGAGACCGATTTCATGAACAAAGCCACGATCCCCGGAGACCTGGAAGGCGACGACTATGGGCCGCTTTATAAGGCTCATAAGCGGGTCTATCCGCAGAGTGTTTCGGGAACATTCCGCAGCATCAAGTGGAAGCTGATGGCTGTATGCCTGGGTATCTACTACTTCCTGCCGTTCGTCCGCTGGAATCGCGGCGTGGGTGCGCCGGACCAGGCTGTTCTGGTGGATATGCCGAACAGCAGGTTTTACTTCTTCTTCATCGAGCTTTGGCCGCAGGAGGTTTACTACTTCACAGGCCTTCTCATCCTCGCGGCGTTGACGCTGTTTCTGATGAACGCGATCGGTGGCCGCATCTGGTGCGGCTATCTGTGTCCGCAGACGGTCTGGACCGATCTTTTCTACGCCGTCGAGCGCCTGATCGAGGGAGACCGCCGCGAGCGGATGAAGAAGGAAGCGGAGGGATACACACTTCAGCGCTGCTCGGAGATCGCGCTCAAGCACTCGATCTGGATTCTGATCGCCTGGTGGACCGGCGGCGCCTGGGTTCTGTATTTCAACGATGCGCCGACGCTTGTGAAGCAGCTTCTGACCTTCCAGGCGCCCATGCTTGCCTACATCTGGATTGTCATTCTGACTTTCACGACCTACGCGCTCGCCGGATTCATGCGCGAGCAGGTCTGTGTCTATATGTGTCCCTGGCCGCGGATACAGGCCGCGCTCACGGATGAATGGGCTCTCAACGTCACCTACAAGTACGACCGGGGCGAGGAGCGTACGTCGCTGAAGAAAGCGCTGGAGCGGCGATCTCACGGCGAGGCGGTGGGTGACTGCATCGACTGCCGCCAGTGCGTCGCGGTCTGCCCCACGGGAATCGACATCAGGGACGGCGCGCAGCTCGCCTGCATCCAGTGCGGTCTTTGCATCGACGCCTGCGACACGGTGATGACCAAGATCGGCAGGCCCACTCGCCTGATCGGCTACGATAACGACATCAACATTCAGTGGCGATCTGCCGGAAAGCAGGAGATATTCAAGCCTGTCCGGCCCCGAACCGTTGTCTATGCGGCTCTGATCGCGAGCGTCGGCGCCATCATGCTCTATGCACTGCTGACGCGCTCCCTGCTGGACATCAACGTGCTCCATGATCGCAACCCCATCGCGGTCAGGTTGAGCGATGGCTCCATTCGCAATGCATACACCGTTCGTCTGCTCAACAAACGCGGCTTCGACCGGACCGTTGCCATCGACATCGACGGCGTAAGCGGCGCGGTCGCACATGTTGTCGGCGCGGACACGCTCACGCCCGACAGGCCGACAATCGTTCTGGGCCGCGATCAGACCAAGGAGCTTCGCGTCCTGGTCACGGCCAAGCCGGCAGGCGAACTCCCGAAATCCACGCCGTTGACGTTTCGTGTGACCGATATCGGACTCGGCGAGGCGGCATCCGCGACCGACAACTTTGTCACACCGTGACCATCAGGAACGGATCGTTCTCATGAACAGCTCGGCGGCTACGGAAAAACCTCTCACTGGACGCGCGGTGCTTGCCATGCTGATCGCGTTCTTCGGAGTGGTGATTGGTGTGAACGCCGTGATGATGCGGTTCGCGATCAAAACTTTGCCAGGAACGGATGTCGACAGCGCCTATCGCGCCAGTCTGGCTTATGAACGGGAAATCAAGACCGCGCACGAGCAGGACGCGCGTCACTGGCAGGTTGAGGCGAGTATCGCGCGCCACGATATCGACGGCGCGGAGATTCGGATTGTTGCGCATGACAGGAAGGGAGCACCGTTGACCGGACTGGAATTCTCCGCGCGGCTTGAGCGCCCCACCGACAAGCGGGCCGATCGGGCCGTCCCTCTGACCGATGCCGGAGCAGGCATCTACAAGGGGACCGTCGCGGGAATTTCGTCCGGGCAATGGCACCTTGTGATCGAGGGCGATGCGCGCGGACAGCGCGTCTTCCGATCGCGCAACCGGGTTCTGCTGGATTGAGGGGGACGTCATGGCTGTTGCGCGGGACTTCTCACATTATGTGAAGGATCTGGGATCGGGCGTTTCCCACATCGACCTTGCGGTGGAAGGCGTCAGTTGCGCCGGATGCATGATGAAGATCGAGCGTGGTCTGTCGGCTATTCCGGAAGTGACGCTCGCGCGTGTGAACCTGACTGACAGGCGCCTGGCGGTGGAGTGGAAGAGGGGGACGCTGGATCCTGCGCAACTCGTGGATCGGGTCGCGGCTCTCGGCTACAAAGCCTATCCGTTCGAGCCCGTCCGGGCTGAACTGACGGAAGTCGAGCAGTCGCGTTTCTTGTTGCGCTGTCTCGGCGTGGCGGCATTCGCCACGATGAACGTGATGATGCTGTCCATTCCGGTGTGGTCCGGAAATGTGACGGACATGCTGCCCGAACAGCGTGACTTCTTCCACTGGCTGTCGGCGCTGATCACACTGCCGGCGGCCGCCTATGCCGGACAGCCGTTTTTCCGCTCGGCGCTTGCTGCGTTGCGTACACGCGGCGTCAATATGGACGTTCCGATCAGTATCGGGGTGGTGCTGGCGCTGGGCATGTCGGTCGTCGAGACGATCCATCATGCGGAGCATGCCTATTTCGATGCGGCCATCATGCTTCTCACGTTCCTGCTCGTGGGCCGCTATCTCGATCAGAGCATGAGGCGGCGAACGCGGGCAGTTGCGGGAAACCTTGCCGCACTCAAGGCGGAGACCGCCACCAAGTTCGTGTCGCCGACGGAGATCAGCGAGGTCCCCGTTGCTGCGATCGCGCCCGGCGATATGGTGCTGCTTCGTCCAGGCGAGCGATGCGCCGTCGACGGCACGGTGGTCGACGGGCGGTCGGACATCGACCAGAGCCTGATCACCGGTGAGACGCGCCATGTTGCCGCGGAAGCGGGCACTCCAGTTTATGCGGGAACGATGAACATTTCGGGCACGTTGCGCATCCGTGTCGGCGCGGCAGCCGAAGGAACACTGCTCTCCGAGATATCCCGGCTGCTGGAGAACGCGCTGCAGGGCCGCTCGCGTTATGTGCGGTTGGCGGATCGGGCGTCGCGGCTGTATGCCCCGGTGGTGCATGCCACCGCGCTGCTGACCGTACTTGGATGGGTAGCCCTCGGGGCGACCTGGCACGACGCGATCGTCACCGGGATCGCGGTTTTGATCATTACATGCCCGTGCGCGCTCGGCCTCGCGATTCCGACGGTGCAGACAATCGTCGCAGGCGCGCTGTTCCGCGCGGGCGTCCTGCTCAATTCGGGCGATGCCGTCGAGCGTGTCGCCGAGGTCAATACGATCGTCTTCGATAAAACGGGCACGCTGACTTTACCTGAGCTCGATGTGGTGAACGCGGAGACTGTTCCCGCCGATGTTCTCAAGACGGCGGGCCGATTGGCGCTGGCCAGTCACCATCCGGTCGCGGCAGCGGTTGCCCGCGCCGCAAAGGAAACATCGCCTCTGGAGGGAGCCATCGAGGAGCCGGGGCAGGGCGTGCGCGGAATCGCCGGCGGAGTCGAGGTCAGGCTGGGCAAGCCCTCCTTCTGCGGCGCGGATTGGATCGCAAACGAACTGCTGGCGACGGATCCGGAAATTTCCGTTGTCGCTTTCGCTAAGGGCGCTGAGCGATTTGTATTCGCCGTGCGGCAGCAGTTACGGCCCGACGCTGCTGCCACGATCGGAGCGCTGATCAGGCGCGGCATCGCCGTGGAGATACTTTCCGGTGACCGCGCGCCTGCCGTGCAGCATGCCGCCATCGCCCTGGGTGTTCCCGCATGGCGCGCCGGACTCGATCCGGCGGACAAGATCGCGCACATCGAAGCTCTGAAGAAGCAGGGCCGCAAGGTGATGATGGTCGGCGACGGCATGAACGACGCGCCGTCGCTGGCGTCGGCGTCGGTCTCGATGTCGCCCGTCAGCGCCGCGCATCTCAGTCAGGCCGCCGCCGACATGATCTTTATCGGCAAGGAACTCGGGCCCGTTCTGACCGCGGTGGATTTTTCAAGGAAGGCGCTGCGGCTGATGCGGGAAAATCTGGTGCTGGCCATCGGCTACAACGCGCTCGCCGTCCCGATCGCGATTGTGGGATACGCAACGCCGCTGATCGCGGCGGCGGCCATGTCGGGGTCTTCGATTTTGGTGATGTTGAATTCGCTGCGGGCGCGCCGCGTAACGCCGGAGGACAGGTGATGGAAGTCCTCGCGTACCTCGTGCCGCTCGCTCTGGTTCTCGGCCTTCTGGGTCTCCTTGGCTTCCTTTGGTCGCTCAGGAGCGGGCAATACGACGATCTGGAGGGGGCGGGATGGCGGGCGATCGCCGAAGACGAACCGCCTTCGCCATCCAGGTGAAGAACTCTTGAGAACCGGGCCGGCTATTTCTGTCGCGCGCAACTCGAATAGCCGATCAGGCTGTAGGCGGGGCACGTTCCAAAAAGACCGGTGAGAAGCGGGACTACTCCGATCAGTCCGGCCCAATCCCAGCCATTGACGGGAAGGCCATTGCGAAACGCAAATGCAATCAGCGCAAGTCCCAGCACGATGCGGACCAACCGATCCGCCGAGCCAACATTACGCAACATATCCGTACCTCCGGAGATTCTGGTTGCGGAAAATTTCACCGGAAAGCTGATCCCTTCGCTCATGCGGCGCACTGATTTGGATCAAACCGGGCACGCAGCACTATCCGCAGCAGCTAAAGTAAGTCACCGTGGGCCACCTGCGCCAATGGGTCGGCGACAACTCCAGCTTCTTCATTGTCTCGGCATTCAGCCAGCCGTCGGCCGTCAGGATGCATGGGAAGAACGCGGCGTGGACTTCGGTCTCGACGACCGCTATCGCGAGAAATTCATTGACCGGCGCGGTGCATATGTCTTGCCACATATGCCGTCGTTTAAAGGTCAAGCTGGAAGCTCGCCTTGATGCAGATCAGCGGGGTGAGCTGTTCTTCAGCCGGCTGGCGCCGGCCGTTGCCACGTCGCAATGGCCGAGCGCCCGCGCGGCGTGTCTGCGGCGTCTACTTGTCGAAACCGACAAATACGGCCGCTTCCTTGACGGGTTTTCGTTCCGACACCACGGCATTTGCCGGGAATGTGTCGTCCGGCCATCCCAGCGCGATACTTTTCATGATAACCTGATCGTCGGCGATGCCGGCATGCTCGCGCACCACCGGGGATTGCATGATCCCCTGACTGTTGATCACGGCGCCAAGTCCGCGAGACCAGGCGGCGTTGACCAGCGCCGTTACCACGGCGCCGCAGTCGAACGGCGTATCGTCGCTGCCGTCGAGCACGCGGTCATAGGTCACGATGACGCAGACGGGCGCATCAAACTGGCGAAAGCCGCGCATGACCCAATCCTGCCGCCGGTCCTTGTCGTCGCGCGCAATTCCCATGGCGGAGAACAGTTGCTTGGCGACGCCGACCTGCCGGTCACGGTGCTGGCCCGTGAAAGGCTGGCCGGTACGGAATTCGCGTGACTGGGGCACGCCCGCCAGCATTCTTTCAGTATTGCCCGCGCGAATCCGGTCCAGCGGTTCGCCGGTGATGACATAGAAATTCCACGGCTGGGTATTCATCGACGATGGCGCGCGCATCGCGAGGCCGATGATTTCCTCGATCAGCTTCCGTGGGACCGGATCGGGTTTATAGCCGCGGATACTCCGGCGGCCGAGAATAACGTCGTCAAACAGCATCAGACTGGGATTCCTAAGGAATGTTCAAACTGGCCTGCATTTTCGCCAGTTGCCGGCCTTTGCGCAAGATGGATGGTGGGCGGGCTAGCGCGGTTGGCGCGTCGCGCGAGGAAGGCTGATTGCAGGCGCGCGATCCTCGTCAAGATCGCCGTTGTATGGACGGGGCGGAGTTATCTCTTCGTCACCCGCGCAAGAAATTTCACCAGCGCCTCACGATCTTCGTTCGAGCCGATGATCTGTTCGGGCATTTTTGTGCCGGGCGTATAGGCGGCCGGGCCGATTTCAAAAAGTCTGGACACGGTCTCGGGTGTCCAGACGATATCGAGCTTCTTCAGCGGCTCGGAGAAATTGTAGCCCGGCAAGGTTGCAATTCGCCGCCCAAAAATCCCTGACAATGTCGGTCCGGCTTTGTTGCCCTGATCCGGCGCGAGCGTGTGGCAGGCGATGCAGGCACGGAAAACCTCGGCGCCGCGGTCGCCCGCATAGGCCGCGAGCGGATCATTGGGGCTTTCCTGAATGGCGGGTCCGATCGGCTCCCCCGTAAGGACATTCCAGCGCCGAATCATGCTGTCGGCGCCGCCGGTGACAAGTGTGCCTTTGTCTGGCATGAACGCGACTGACCACACCGGGAGTCCCGGCCCGACCAGCCGGCGCGCCAGCGTTCGCGCCTTGCGGTCGATGATGGCGACGGATCCCCTGACATCCGCCGCGGCAAGCAGCGCATCGTCCCGGGACAGCGCCATCGCAATCACCGGGATTGGACCGGCGGCAACCTCGCCGCGAGATTTTCCCGCACTGTCGAGAAAATAGATTTTCCCGTCTGCGCCGGCGGTGGCGATCTCGCCGTCGCTGGATACGGCGACAGAGTTGAGCGGTGCCGGCAGCGTGACAATGGCTGGCGAGGCTGATCTGTCGAGCGGCCAGATGCGAAGCGTCAGATCGTAACTGGCGCTGATCAGGGACTTGCCGTCTGCGCTGAAAATCACGCCGTTGACGTTCTGGGTGTGGCCTTCGAGCACACGCGGCGCGCCGCCAGCGAGGGGCCACAGCCGCACGGTATGATCCCACGATGCCGACGCAAGCGTTGCGCCATCCGGCGCGAGCGCCAGCGCCACAATCGGCGCGGTGTGACCTTCAAGGACCATGTCAGGTTGCTGTTTGCCTGGCGTCCAGATCGCGATGCGTCCATCGGCGCCCGCCGTTACACCGCGTCCATCGGCGAGTAGCGCCGTGGCGTTGACGGCGTCGGCATGGAATCGCAGAACTTGTTCGGCGGCATCGCGGCCAAGCGACCAGCGGATCGCGCTGCCGTCGAAACTTCCCGACAGCAGCGTCTGTCCGTCCGCAGATACAGCCAGTGCGCGAACCGGTCCGCCATGTCCGCGCAACTGCGCGTCGGCAGGCGGCGCATAAAGCATGGCAACCACCGCGCCGGCAATGAGCGGCAGGCGGATTCGCGTTGCTAGGCCGTGACGGGCAACATCTTGCACAAAGGGTTCCCTAGACTGCGATCTCTTGAAGGCCGAACCTATCGAAGCACGAAAACCAGTTTCGATAAATGTCGGCAGGGATCGGACGTTCAGTCGTCAGGCGAAATAGCGGATTTGTCCCGCAGGTGCGGTGTCGTAGCCTGTGAGGTCTTTCGCGCGCTGCTGAAGCGACGGCTGCGAGATGAAGCGGGTCAGCGCCTGCAGCGCGGGCTTGAAGTAAGAGCGCTGGCGCATCAACAGGTCGAAGTTTTCCCAGAGCAGGGGAACGAAGTCGAGACCGGCGGCCTTTGCTGCCGCGCGCGTCGCGATGCCGCAATCGGCCTTGCCGGTGCGAACCGCCGTGGCGAGATCGGGCCCGGTGAGACAGGGCTGATCGAGCTGCCGCAAATCCTTCAGCGTGGCATTGTTCCGTTTCAGGAGCACATCGAGCAGCATCTGCGCACCTGCGCCCGGCTGCCGTATCGCCATCGTAACTCCGGACGCAAGAACATCGGCGATGCTTGCCAGGTTTTTGGGATTTCCCGGTTGCAGCAGAAGGCCCTGCTCGCGCCGCACGAATCCCACCAGCACGGCATCATGCAAACCGGTCATTGCGCGCACCGCCGTGACATTGGCGTCGTCGCCGGCACCCTTCACATCGTCATCGGAGTGGAAGTGGATCGCTGCCGCGATCGCTTCGCCACGCAGCACACGGCCAACGCCGCTTTCCGTTCCTTCAACAAGGGTCGCGAGGCCCGAGCGGGACTCGCGCAGACACCATTCCAGCAGGGCGTCCTGACTTCCGCCGACGATTAAGGGAACGTCGGCACGCGCCATGCCGGCCGGCCGCATCAATCCCGCCAAGACCCATCGGTCAAGCTCATCGCGGGGAAAGAGCCATTTGCCCGTCACCTTGGTGCAGGGGATCGCGCCGTCCGCCACCAACTCGTAGAGCTTGCGCTCTCCAAGCCGCAGGTATTCCGATGCCTCGCTCGTAGTCAGAAGCTCCATCCTGCGTTTGTATGCATATTCATGTTCTTTTTCAAATGATTGACATGTTGGAAAAATATGCAGGACAAAGCATGGCGGAGGAAAATCATGCTGGACGGGCTCAGTGCCTGGCAATTGATCACGGGTGGCGACGCAGCCCTGGTTGCCATCGTGAAATTGTCGCTGGCTGTCAGCCTTTCCGCAGTCGCACTTGCGGCCCTTGTCGGTCTGCCTCTTGGGGCATGGCTGGCGCTGACGCGGTTCCCCGGGCGAGGCGCGGTTGTCGTGCTTGTCAACGCATTCATGGGGTTGCCGCCGGTCGTGGTCGGTCTTGCGGTTTACCTCTTGCTGTCGCGTTCCGGGCCGCTCGGTGATCTTGGCATTCTTTTTACGCCGCCCGCGATGGTCATCGCGCAAGCGGTCCTGATCATGCCGATCATCGCAGCCCTGACGCGCCAGACCATCGAAGATCTCTGGACCGAGTATCGAGACGAACTCTCCGCGATGGATGTCGGTCCGCTTGGCCGCATCACGACACTCTTGTGGGATGCGCGGTTCAGCCTGCTGACGGCGCTTCTTGCGGGATTTGGACGGGCGGCAGCGGAGGTTGGCGCCGTGATGATCGTCGGCGGCAACATCGACGGCTTCACCCGCACCATGACCACGGCGATTGCGCTTGAAACCTCGAAGGGCAACCTGCCGCTTGCGCTCGGTCTGGGCATGGTCCTGGTGGTTATCGTTCTTGCGATCAACGCCGCGGCGTGGGGTGCGCGGGTCTGGTCCGAACGGCAGGCGGGCTGACCATGCGCGCGCCGGTCACCGATCTTCCTGTCATGTGCGACCGTGTCACGGTCCGCTCCGGAGCGACGACGATCCTTGATCGTCTCAGCCTCACCCTGACATCTGGTTCACCTACATTTGTGATTGGTCCGAATGGCGCGGGCAAGAGCACGCTGCTGCGCCTTTGCATGGGATTGATCGGGCCGAGTGAGGGACGCATCACCTGGGGAGGCCGCGCCGGCGCCAAACCGGATCGGCGCGCCTTCGTGTTCCAGCGGCCGGTGATGCTGCGCCGAACCGCCGCGGCCAATGTCGCCTATGGACTGACCCACGCGAATTATCCGCGCGAGAAACTGGCTGCGCGTACCGCTGAATTGCTTGAGCGGGTGGGGCTGTCGGACCTGGCGATGCGCCCTGCACGCCGCTTGTCCGGAGGTGAGCAGCAGCGTCTCGCCCTCGCGCGTGCCTTGGCCCGCGACCCCGAACTACTGCTGCTCGACGAGCCGACAGCGAGTCTCGATCCCGCCGCCACGCGCAGCGTCGAGGAGATCGTTCGTCAGGCTGGGCAGTCCGGGATCAAGATCGTCATGGCCTCACACGATCTGGGCCAGGTGCGGCGGCTCGCGGGAGAGGTCGTATTCATGGTGCGCGGCACGGTACGCGAACATTCGCCCACTGAGGATTTTCTGAAAACCCCGTCCACGCCGGAGGCCGCGGCCTTCGTGCGCGGCGATCTTGTCGTCTGAACTCTGAAAGGAATGCGTCATGCAGCGCCGATATGCTTTGCCTGCCCTGGGATTGTTATTGCTGGCTGCGTTCGCCGCGCCGGTTTCCGCGCAGGACAAATCAATTGTGGTTGCTTCAACCACCTCCACACAGGACTCCGGCCTGTTCGGCCACATCCTGCCTTTGTTCAAGGCCAAAACCGGAATCGAAGTGAAGGTGATCGCGCAAGGAACAGGGCAGGCGCTTGATACGGCGCGCCGCGGTGACGCTGATGTCGTTTTCGTTCACGCGAAAGCGCAGGAGGAAAAATTCGTCGCCGAAGGCCATGGCGTGAAGCGGTTCGACGTCATGTACAATGATTTCGTCCTGATCGGCCCCAAGAGCGATCCTGCCGGCGTGAACGGGTCGAAGGATATTGTCGAGGCGCTGAAAACCATTCAGGGAAAAGCGGTGCCGTTCGTGTCGCGTGGCGACAAGTCCGGCACGCATTCAGCGGAACTCGCGCTCTGGAAACAGGCAGGTGTCGATATCGCGACGGCGAAAGGGCCGTGGTATCGCGAGATCGGACAGGGCATGGGGGCGGCGCTGAATACGGCGGGCGCGATGAATGCCTATGTCGTCTCCGACCGTGGCACATGGCTCTCGTTCAAGAACCCCGGTGATCTCGTGATCGCCGTTGAAGGCGACAAGCGGCTGTTCAACCAGTACGGGGTCATCCTGGTCAATCCGGAGAAGCATCCGGCTGTGAAGAAAGAACTCGGCCAGAGCTTCATCGACTGGTTGACCTCGCCCGAGGGGCAGGGCGCCATCGCCGCCTACAAGGTCAATGGCAAGCAACTGTTCTTCCCGAACGCCGAGAAGAAAGCGTCCTGAAGCATATGGGACGCCTGATTGAGCCGTCCTATTTCTTCTGTTCGGGCGGGCAATCCGGCCGCACCTCCATCGGCTTACCGTCGCTCTGCACCGTGGGAGCGGCGGAATTGGCATGTCCGCCGGCGGAAGGCAGGATCGCGCTCTTTTCGATCCCCGTTGAAGTTCCCGTGGTCTTTCTGGCATGGTCGGAGGATGCGGCTGATGATGGCGTGTTACAACTCGTCTCGGCCTTGTCACTTTTTGACGTTGGAGTTTGTGCGAGCAATGGTGTCGCGGCGAACAGTCCCGCACAAACGGCTGCGATAAGTTGAGAACGCATGTCGGCCTCCGCGGCAATAAAGCGACGAATGAAATCCCCTCCTCAATGTCCCATGACTGAGATCGTTCCCTGCCGCGCAGCAGCATCCAGTGCCGTGATGGGGCTTCACCGGGCGTCAAAATGACACAGTGTCTTCCGGCTGCACTGACCCCGCTCGACGCTGCCATTCGGTTGCTGCTGGACGGGACAGGGCCTGTTGAGCCCATAGATGTGCCGCTTGGGGACTCCGTCGGGCGTGTAGCTGCCGTGAATGCGCCACAGCGGGAAGCGCATCCGGCGTTCACCGTCGCGGTCTCCGATGGATGGGCGCTGCGTGCGAGCGATATTACAGGCGCCTCGTCTTACTCGCCTGTGATACTGATATCCGCGCCCGTATGGGTCGAGGCGGGTGATCGGTTGCCGGAGCATTGTGACTGCGTGCTCGATGCCGACATGACCGAGAAGATCGGCCCGGTGTTTCAGGTGGTCGCCGAAGCGGTGCCGGGGCAGGGTGTTCGCCGGGCCGGAGACGACATTGCCGCCGGACGTTCGATCATTGCGGCGGGTACGCGCATAAGGTTTCTTGATCTGCTTGCGGCGCGTGCTGCGGGAAACAGGAGTTTCCACGTCCGGTCACCACGCGTGTGTGTGGTGGATATCGTGGCCCGCGACGGCAATACGGCGTCGTCACAGTTTATCCAGAGGTTTGCGGAAAGTTTCGGCGCGCAGGTGACTGGCCTGCAAACAAACGGGCGGGATGCAGCCGCTATTTCAGCGGCGATCAGCATTGCGGCCTGCGACCTGCTCGTGACCGTGGGCGGCACCGGCCTCGGCCGCAGGGACGCGGTGATCGAAGCCCTCGTATCGAACGGAGCCAGCCTCATTCACGGACTCGCGCTGCAACCGGGACGCACGGTGGCTGCCGGGAAGGTCGGTGCAATGCCGGTGATCGCCGCACCGGGAGCGCCTGATCAGGCCTTGTCTGTTTGCTTAACTCTGGTTCAACCAGTGCTGGATGTGCTTACGGGACGCACGCCGCGCAAGGAGATCATCCGTCCACTTGCGCGCAAGATTTCGTCCACTGTTGGCATGACAGAGATCGTATTGCTGGAACAGGCGGGTGAGGCCTGGATGCCGATTGCCGCCGGGCAGCTTTCGCTGGATGCCATGACACGCGCCGACGCCTGGATGGCCGTGCCGGGAGACAGTGAGGGTTACGCGGCCGGTGCGTCAGTTGGCGCGTTTTCTCTTCGCGAGATGTGAGATCGAGATGACTGAACCGAAGGCGCCGTCAACCAAATCGAGCGTCGAGCAGGACCAATTCCTGACCATCCTGTCGCGTGAGGAGGCGCTTGCCCGTTTCGAGGCTGCGTTGTTTCCGCGCCCTCTTGCCGCTGATGAACTGGATCTGGCCGCCGCCCTTGGCCTTGTGACCGCGACCGATATTGTCGCTGCCGTCGATGTCCCGCCGTTCGATCGCTCCAATGTCGATGGCTTCGCGGTGCGTTCCGCGGATATTGCCACTGCGGGCGAAGCGATGCCGGTTCGTTTGACGCTGAACGATGAGGTGATCGCATGCGGAACCGCGGCGCATTTGCCGGTGACGCAGGGCACGGCGACACCGATAGCAACAGGCGGTCCCATTCCACGCGGCGCCGATGCTGTTGTGATGGTCGAGCATACGCACCCCGCCGGCGATGGTGCGATCGAGATTCGCCGCGCGGCCTCGCCCGGACAATTCGTCTCCTACGCAGGATCCGATATTGCGCGCGGCGAAATCCTGCTGCGGGCGGGAACACTGATCGGTTCGCGCGAAATCGGCATGCTGGCGGCGTCCGGCGTCGCGCGCGTCTCTGTGGTGCGCAAGCCGCGTGTTGCGATCATCTCGACCGGCGACGAACTGGTGCAGCCCGGTCAGCCGCTGCGGCCCGCTGCGATCTTCGATACGAATGGCGCGATCGTCACTGCTGCGGTGTCCGAGAACGGCGGGGAGGCGTCGTTTCTGGGTGCGTTTCCCGATGACCCGGTGAAACTCGAAGCGGTCATGCAAAAGGCACTGGCGACAAGCGACATGCTGATCCTGTCCGGCGGCACGTCGAAAGGCGAGGGCGATGTGTCCCATCGCATTGTCGCGAAACTCGGCGAGCCCGGAATCATCGCGCATGGGGTGGCGTTGAAACCGGGAAAGCCGCTGTGTCTTGCGGTGTGCGACGGGAAACCGGTCGTCATCCTGCCGGGTTTTCCCACCTCCGCGATGTTCACATTTCACGACATGATCGTGCCGGTGCTACGGCGTCTTGCGGGCTTGCCGCCACGGAACGACGCGCACGTCATGGCGAAGGTGCCGGTGCGGATTGCGTCCGAACTGGGCCGCACGGAATTCGTGATGGTGTCCCTGGTCGAGGGTGACGCCGGCTTGATCGCGTATCCGACCGGCAAGGGCTCCGGGGCCATCACGTCGTTTGCCCAGGCTGACGGGTTTCTGAAAGTCGAGGCGCTTGCCGAGCAGATGCCCGCAGGCACGGATGCCGAGGTGACGCTGTTTACGCCGCACGTACGAGTGCCGGATCTGGTCATTGTCGGGAGCCATTGTACCGGGCTCGACCTCGTGACGGCGCCGCTGGCGCGGGCCGGCCTGTCCGTGCGTTCGATTTCGGTAGGGAGTCTCGGCGGGCTGTCGGCGGCGCGCCGCGGTGAATGCGATCTCGCGCCGATCCATCTGCTCGACGAGAAAACCGACACCTACAACGTTCCGTTTCTCGCCGATGGTCTTGAACTCGTGCCGGGCTATCGGCGCATGCAGGGCATCGTGTTCCGCGCGGGCGATACTCGCTTTGAAGGTCTTGGTGCCAAAGATGCCGTGCGTGCCGCGCTGAACGATCCATCATGCCTGATGGTCAACCGCAATCAGGGCGCGGGGACGCGCATTCTGATCGACCGCCTGCTGGGCGAGGCGCGCCCCGATGGATACTGGAATCAGCCGCGCTCACACAATGCGGTGGCGGCGGCCGTCGCGCAAAATCGCGCCGATTGGGGAATGACCATCGCGCCCGTAGCTCACGCGGCCAGGCTCGGATTTATTCCCTTCGCCGACGAGCACTACGATTTCGCGCTTGTAACCTCTCGGAAGCAGCGTCCTGCCGTCCTGGCGTTTCTCGACGCCCTTCATTCGGCGGAGGTTCGGACCGCGCTGGAAAAGGCGGGCTTTCGCCCGGCGTGATCCATGTCAGGCGCGATCGTCCAGCGCTGCAAGCTGGTCTGCTTCCGCGATATCCTCAACCGTGTTGGCATTGAAGAATGGATCGAGCGGCAGAACCGGCCAGTTGACCGTCGCCAGTTTGTAGCGCGCTGTCCACCGGTCGATCTTGCGAATGTCTTCCACGACCAGCGCGTGGCGCAGTTCGCCGCGGAGCGCGACATTCCATAGCCCGATGACGGGATGCGTCTGATCGCCGGACGACGCGACGGCGAGTTGCGCCTGTTCTTCAATCCGCGCCTGCTGCAGCCGCGCGACGAGATCGCGGGGCAGAAACGGGCAATCCGTCGCGATGGAGAGCACCCATTCGATATCCGGCCTGTGCGCGGCGGCCCAGTCGAGCGCCGTGAGGACACCGGCGAGCGGTCCTGCGAATCCCTCAACCGTATCCGCGACGACTGGAAGTCCGAATGACGCAAAGCGCGCCGGATCGCCATTGGCGTTCAGAATGAGTCCGTCGCACTGTGGTGCAAGCCGCGTGATGACGCGCTCCAGAATGGTTCGTCCACCGATGGTCTTCATCGGCTTGTCGCCGCCGCCCATGCGCCGCGCGAGGCCGCCGGCGAGCAGGACGCCAAGAGTTGACGGCCGGTCGTCAGTCATCA
Source organism: Afipia sp. (assembly GCA_050249215.1). Classification (GTDB taxonomy): domain Bacteria; phylum Pseudomonadota; class Alphaproteobacteria; order Rhizobiales; family Xanthobacteraceae; genus Afipia. The sequence continues at coordinate 27,959 of JBFWQX010000015.1, read as the reverse complement.
TCGCTGCCCTTGCGCCGATGCCGGGCGGATTCTTCGGCGACGAATTCGAGATTTTGGTCGAACACGATCCGCTCCTGCCCGGAAAGCGCGATGAAACGCTTGCCCTTGGTGCGCCCGACAAGGGTCAGTCCGACCTGCCGCGCAAGCTGAACGCCCCAAGCGGTGAAGCCGGAGCGCGACACCAGAACGGGAATTCCCATCCGCACGGTCTTGATGACCATCTCGGATGTGAGACGGCCTGTCGTGTACATGATCTTGTCGGCGGTATCGACCTTGTGCCGCCATGCCCAGCCTGCGATCTTGTCGACAGCGTTGTGACGCCCGACATCCTCCATGTAGCAGATCGGCTCGCCCGCCTTGCACAGAACGCAGCCGTGAATGGCGCCTGCTTCGAGATAGAGCGAAGGCGCGGTGTTGATCGCATGGGTCATCTGATAGAGCCATGACGTGCGCAGTTCGGCTTCGGGAAGTGTGGCGCCTTCGATGGCTTCCATCAGGTCGCCGAAGGCGGTGCCCTGCGCGCAGCCGGAGGTGAGCGTCTTCTTCTTCAGCTTCTGCTCGAAATTGGTGCCGCGTTCGGTGTAGACGACGACGACCTGGAGATCGTCGTCATAAACGACCTCCATCACCGTATCGTCCGGCCTGAGCATGTTCTGGTTGAGCAGATAACCCAGGGCCAGATATTCCGGATAATCGTTGATCGTCATCATGGTGACGATCTCCTGAGAATTCAGGTACAGGGTCAGCGGACGTTCGACCGGCACACTGATCTCGACAGGTGCGCCGGTCTGGTCAATGCCGGTCACCCGTTCGGTCAGCCGCGGATTGTGCGGATCGGGCATCACGCGCTGGTCGCCCTCTGCGGTTTCCGGTCTGGCTTGAATATTTCCGGCCATGGCTTACTCGATCACAATACGCGGCGCGGGTCTGGCCGCGGCGCCGGTGGTGATGGATGTCCAGAGCTGGCGCGCGATGCCGATATAGTGCTTCGCGTGTACGCCTTCCGGATCAATGGCGACGATCGGGCGGCCGTCGTCCGAGGTCTGCCGGATCGTCATATCCAGCGGGATTTCTCCAAGAAAGGGAATACCCTGCCGTTCCGCGTCAAGCCGCGCGCCGCCGTGGCCGAAAATCGGCGTGACGTGGTTGCAGGCCGGGCAGCAGAAGCTCGCCATGTTTTCGATCAGGCCAAGGATCGGGATGTTGACCTTGTTGAACATCTCGATGCCCCGACGCGCGTCGATCAAGGCGATGTCCTGCGGCGTCGAGACGATCACAGCGCCTGCGAGGGGCGTCTGCTGCGCCATGGTGAGTTGCGCGTCGCCGGTTCCGGGCGGGAGATCGACGACGAGAACGTCGAGGTCGTTCCACGCCACCTCGCGCAGCATCTGCGTGATGGCGGAGATCACCATCGGTCCGCGCCAGACCATGGCGTTGTCTTCCTCGACCAGAAAGCCGATCGACATGACCTTGACGCCGAAGCGTTCCAGCGGCTCCAGCATGCGGGGGCCTAACATCCGCGGCTTGCCGCGCAGACCGAACAGCTTGTGCTGCGACGGACCGTAGATGTCCGCATCGAGAATGCCGGCTTTCAGCCCCAGCGCCGCCAAGCCGAGCGCGAGGTTGCAGGACGTGGTCGACTTGCCGACGCCGCCCTTGCCGGATGCTACGGCGATGACGTGCTTGACGCCGGGAATGCCCGCGGCCTTCGATGTCGCGGGCGGATTCGGGGTGGTACGAGCGACAGACAAATTCATCTCCCGGCCGGTTGCGCTTGCCACGCTTCGGCTCATTGCGATCCAAACGGATCGTTCTTCTTGATGACTTGCGCGCGCAGATAATCCTCGGTCGACATGACAGGCGGGCGCTGCGGTCCGGAATGCGGATCGAATCCTTCGTTGACGGCGGCTTCGACACGGCAATCCGCGCACATCTTGATCATGTCGAGCCGCCGCGCGTTACTGCCCTGGAACATCCAGTGCTTGTCCTGCAATTTCGACAGCACGCGCTCGATCGAGCTTCTGGTGCCGAACGGTGTGCCGCAGGCGATGCAATGGAAAGGCTCTTCTTCCTTCAGGATACGCAGCGGTGCATTCCAGGCCTGGAAGTCGAGGCGCGGCTCCAGTGTGATAACATCTTCCGGGCAGGTCGCCTCGCACAGACCGCACTGAACGCACAGGCTTTCCGTAAACCGCAACATGGCGCGGTCGGGATTGTCCGAAAGTGCGTGGGTGGGGCATGCGGTGACGCAGGCATGGCACAGCGTGCAGCCTTCGGCGTTCAGTTGGACGCCGCCAAACGGAGCGCCGCGCGGAAGCGGCACAGCATCGACGGGGGCGGGTGCCGCTAGATGAAGTTCGCGGAACATGGTCTCCATGACGCCGCGTTTGGCGCCGCGCGGAATCACGTTCGCCGGTGCCGGTGAGGCTGTCCCGAGCGGCATGGCGTCAAGCATCATGCGCAACTCGTCCGGATCGTCGGTTTCCAGAATGCGAACGAGATTTTCGCCAAAGCCAAGGGCCGCAGCGATTGTCCCGGACATCTGCGCGCTGCTGCGCAGCCCGGCGGTTTCATGCCGGGGCTGTGCGCGCATCAGAAGCGCGACTCCCGCGCCGCCATAGGCGAAGACCGCTGCAAGGGATTCCGGCCCAAGCTGCGTCACCTCGTTGACGCGAACCGGAAGCACGTTGGCCGGCAGGCCGTCGCCAAACCGTGCGAGCGCGTCAATCAGCGGTTCGCCATGATCCCCGTCGTGAAAAAGCACAATCGCCTGTTCGCCGCCGGCCTTGCGATAGGTCTGCAAGAGCATGCGAAGACGGCGCATCAGCGCGTCGGCGTTCGGCAGCGCATAGGATGCGGCGCCGGTGGGGCACACCGACGCGCACGAGCCGCAGCCCGCGCATATATACGGGTCTATCGCAACGGCATTTCCGTTCGGCGCAATCGCGCCCGTCGGGCAGAGATCGAGGCATCGCGTGCAGCCGGTGATATTCGAGCGCGAATGCGCGCAGAGCGAGTCCTCGAAATGGATGAAGCGCGGCTTGTCGAATGTTCCGACAAGGTTTCCGGCGTCCATGATTGCACGTTCGACGGCGGCGGGGTCGCGCGGATCAGCGCGCAGGTAACCGGGCCGCAGTTCATGCGCCGGAAACAGCGGCAGGCCGCCGCTGACATCGAGAATGACATCGCATGTCGATGTCGCGCCGTCGCGCGCCATGCCGAACAGCAATTTGTCGCGGGATGATGGCGAGGGGATCGCGTAGTCGTCAATCGCGAGTTCAAATTTGCCGAGATAGCCCCGCGCATTCCGGATCGTGCCTTTCACCACCGGAAATTCGTTCACGGCGCGTGGCACAAGATCGCCCGGCCGTGTCAGAACGACGGTGATGTCGAGGCGATCGGCGAGACGTTTCGCTGCATTGATGGCCACTTCGTCGTGGCCGTAGATCAGTACGACACCATCGCTTTCGAGCGTCACGAGCGAGATGGGCGGCATCTCTTCCGCCACCGCCGCGATGAGTGCTGCGGACTTCGGTCCCGCCGCTGCGGCATCCTTCGACCAGCCGCCGGTCTCGCGAATGTTGACGAATGTGAGCGGAACTTGGGGGAAATCCTCGGCGATCTCCTTGAACAGCGGCGCTTCCTGCGTGCAAGCCACCGTTATCGCTTCACCCTCGGCGAGGGCCGCTTTGAACTCGCCGAGATCGGCGCCGCAGAGCTGGTCAGCCCGCGTCATTTTCGCCATACAGCCGCGCCCGATCGCCGGGGTGTCGAGCGGCATGGTCTTTTCGCAACTGCAAACCAGAAGGCGGGCCTTCGCGCTGTTCATGATCTGCAACCTTGACCCTTGGCGTCTGCTGAGAGTGGCTATTTCAATCATATGGTGTCACGGCAAAGACTTGCGCAAGCATCGCGATGCCTTGACCGGGATAGCATAGACTGCCCAAATACAAAGAGCTTAGGGAAATTTTCTACGATGACGGTTTCGCGCGCTGCGCAGGCGGAAAAGCTGCTCGATCTGCCTCCAGGCTACACACTCGTCCCGCTCCGCGAGCATGGTGACGCCTTCGCACATGGCTGCGGGATCGCTTCAGACGCCGGGGCCGGAACGTTGGTCTGGGTGCGGCGTTACGATCTGGTCGAATTCGCCGTGGTTCTGGAGCCGGACGAACCGCTGCTGTCCGCACGCCGCGCGTTCTTCGCGGGCATGAACGCGACGGCGGATGCCATCGCGGTCCATTGTCCGCCGGAGCGGCAGGTCCAGTTCATCTGGCCCGATACGATTCTGTTCGATGGTGGAATCCTCGGTGGCGGACGGCTCGGCTGGCCTCCAGCCTGCCGGAACAGTGACATCCCGGATTGGCTGGTGTTCGGCGTGATCCTGCGTGCCGCGGACATGGCGCAGGTTGGCGAGACTGAAGCCGCAAGCGGGGTTGCGCTGCTGAACGAAGGTTTTGAAATGGTCGATACCGAAGCGATGATCGGCAGTTTTGCCCGTCACCTTCTGACGGCATTCGACCAGTGGAACGAGCAGGGGTTCGACCCGGTGGCGCGTGACTATCTCGGCCGGCTTTCGGCAAGGGGCGGCAACGAGCAGCGCGGGATCGACACCAATGGCGATCTGCTCGTCAGGATTCCTGGAGCAAAGGGACCGGTGACGCGAACCGGCCTCGTCGAGGCGCTGGCCAAGGCCGCGTGGTACGATCCGGACTATCGCGCTCCGAAACTGGGGTGAAGCGGATGCTGAAACTTCCGCGCACGATCAGGCTCGATCCGTCAGACACGTTCGTATTCGAGCGGGCGGCGGAGCCGGGCGAGTGGGCTGTGTCGGGCGCATTCGTGTTCTGGGATTGCGATCCGGTCACCCTTGGGCCGAAACAGCGGGTGGCACTGCGGTCCGGGTTTCTTGGAATCGACAGTCTCGGCTGGTCCACGCTTGCGGTTGTCACCGAGGCGACGGAAGCCGAGAGGTCCGAGATTGTCGAGCGGCTCGCGGGGCAGCTTCTCGCGAAGTTTGGCGCGCCGGATATGGAAGCTGCGCGCGCTGCCGCCGGGGAGGAAGTCGCATTTGCATCCTCCCTGTGCGACCACGCGCCACAAACAATCCTGGCCGTGCAGCGTTCCATTGAGAACGGGGAAATTCGCGAACGCTTCCGGACACTGAAGCCACGCCCGGCCGGGGCGGGCGGGGATCAATTGCATCGCCACGCCCCGGCCTTTACCTTTCATGAGGTTGAGGGCGACGAACCGGGCGAGGAAGTCGATCTCGTTGGCCTTACCAAGGCGGAGCGGACATGAGAGAATTCTGGGTCGCTTCGGGGCACCACCTGACACGCCGTGCCGATCACGGCGGGTTGCTTGCGACGCCCGAGCTGATCATGGCCTATCTGGCGCGTCCGGAGCTGATGCCGCCCGATGACGCCTGCGACGCCGAGCGCAGCCTGCATGCCGGGCTGCTTGCCGATCCGTTCCGTCCAGTGGCCAAGGCCGAGATCGCCGCGCTTGCCGATGCCGACGCCCGCGAAAACTGGACCTTCATGATCGCCTTCCGCGACAGGCTCCTCGCGGCGCCTTCGCTGGAAGCTGTTTTTGTCTCGCTGGCGCGCAAGGGCACCAGTGATTTGCCGCCGATCTTTCTGTCACAGTTGTGCCATCTGATCCTGCGTAACGCCCTCGAAGGGTGCGATGACCCCTATATCCTGCGCGCCGCCGAACTGTTCTATCGCAGCCAAAAGGCAACGGTTCATGAAGGCGCGTTGTTGCTGGCGGATGCCGAAATGGTCGAGGCACAGCATCGCGCGCAGCAGGATCTTCATACATCTCCACTGACGGCGATGCTTCAGCCGCAGGCCTTCGGCGAAATGGACGTGATGGACGATAACAATGCCTGGACCTATTGGTCACGGTCTGACGCCCATGCGATGGTGATGAACCTGGGCGGCAATCCGAAAGCGCGTGATGCGCTCTGCCGGGTGATCGAGCGCTGGGTCGCGCATCTCATAGGTGTTGTTGTGATGGTCGAGCCGGTGGCGTCGATCGAGGACAGCGACTGGCGCTGGTTCATCGGCCTTGATGGTGAGGGTACACGAATAGGCAATGCGCTGTGGAATGGCGACACGCCCGGCGCACATGCCGCCGAGCGGATCGTCGCCCTGATGCGCCTGACCTTTGCAGACACGCGCCTTGTCGATGGGCGTGTTGGAAACAAGCCGGTCTACCTCATTCTGGCGCGGGATTCGGACAACATCGTTCGCCTGAAGCCGCAGAATCTTGTCGCGGGGCTTCCGCTGGCCTCCGCGGCAAACATCGCGTGATTGAACTATAGCGGGAGGATCAGCAACGGTCATGACCGAGACGTCCCGTGAAATCGGTGTGGTGTTGCGCCGCCGTACAATCGACAATCCGTGGGTCGACCATATCTGGTCGCCGGTGACCATTCTCGAAGATGTCCCCGCGACTGCACCGTGGACAGTCCTGTCCCACGAGCCTGATGCGGTCCTGTATTATGCCGGCCGCGCGACCCTTGATCTGTTCAGCGCCGACACGGCGAACTACCGCGACAATCTTGCGGATGGCGCGCCCCGCATCTGGGTTGCGCTGCGGCGTCAAGACGGCGGTTCGGAGCTTGAACTGACGAAGGTGACGGCCGATCCGACCGAAGGCGAGGCAATGTTTGAAAGCGGCACCGATGTCATGGGGACAGTGCCGATGCCTCCGGACATCGCGGCGTGGATCGCCGCGTTCGTCGACGAGTTTCACGTCGAACAGGTGTTCCACAAGCGCAAACGCGACAAGATGAAGATGGATCGCAAGCCCGGTGAAAGTTCGTCCGGAGGATGGAGGGACGACGTATGAACCAGGATGAGAAAGACAGCGGAAAGAGTTTTCTTTCACGCTGGTCGCAGCGCAAACAGGAAGCGAAACAGCCTGAGGCCGATGGGGCGGTAGAAAAGCCGGCCAACGAGTCGGGAGACATTCTTTCGCCTGTTGCGGAAGATGAAAACACGCAATTCGATCTCTCAAGCCTGCCGAAGCTGGACGACATCACGGAAAAAACCGACATCACCGGCTTCTTGCGCAAGGGTGTGCCGGAGAGTTTGCGAAACGCCGCGCTGAGAAAATCCTGGGCGCTGGATCCGGCGATCCGGAACTACGTCAATCCCGCGCTCGACTATGCGTATGACTGGAATTCGCCGGGGGGAGTGCCCGGACACGGTGAACTGGCGGCAGGCACCGACGTCGCGAAGATGGTTCTGCGAATTATGGGCAATGATCCGGCGGTGCAACATGCGCGAGACAGCGCCGCGTCGGCCCATGAACCGGCGGATGATACGGCCGGCGGCGATCTCGTGCACAATCCGGCACCGGCTTTCCAGCCGGAATCCGTGAGATTGTCGGAAAGTTTCATCCCTCAGCCAATGAGCGGAGAGGGGTCTGAACATGCCGAGCTTGAAGATTCGAGACATGAGAAGGAGAACGAATCTGTCGCATCGCAGCAAAAGGTGCGACGACATGGCACTGCAAAACCAAGGCTTTAGACAAAAGTTTTCGAGACATAGGACAAGCCTATGCTACAAGTTTAGAACTAGAACAGTTCTAGTAAACAAGAATGCCTCGTTGAGGGCACGGATGGGGGAACTCGGTTCGTACCATGCGCGATGCCGGATTAGAGCAAGCGATCAAGGCAGCAGGCGGCGTTGCAGCGCTGGCGAGAGCTGTGGGCATTTCCCAGCCCTCGATATCGGCCTGGTCGCGTATTCCAGCAGAGCGCGTGCTGACCGTTGAAGCGTTGACCCGCGTTCCACGTTTCATCCTTCGTCCCGATCTGTATGGATCAGCGGAGGTTGATGTGCCGTCGATGTCCGGCATTGATGAAATTGATCAACTCCGCAGCGCGGAGTATGGCCTGCTCGCGTTGTTGCTGGGCAAGGCTCCGGATGCGCAGACTCTCGCGCGTGTCGCGACACTCAAGGGCGACGCCTCCGATCTCGGCATGGCGCATGTCGAACTGGCGGAGGCCGCGGCGGATGTGAGCGAGAGCGCCGCCGCAAGGGAATTTTTTGATCTGTTCATCGGTCTGGGGCGCGGCGAGTTGCTGCCCTATGCTTCGTATTACCTCACCGGTTTTCTTCACGAACGTCCGCTCTCGCGTGTCCGTGAAGATTTCGATCTGCTCGGAATCGAGCGGGCGGGATCGTCGCGCGATCCCGAGGATCACATCGCGATCCTGCTTGAAGTCATGGCCGGGCTCGCGCGCGGCGAGTTCGATGCCGACTTTGCCGCACAGGTCCGGTTTTTCGAGCGCCATCTCAAGCCGTGGGCGGCGCGCATGTTTGCCGACCTCGAACTGCAGAATTCAGCAAAGTTCTACCGCGCTGTCGGCCGTGTGGGCCGCGTCTTCATGGAACTGGAATCCGAAGCCTTCACGCTGTCCGGGTAGCGGCAGGCAAAATGGAATCGATTGGAAGGAGATCGCTATGAGCAAGCCATCCAAAACGAAAACGACGGTGGGCCAGGGGAAGGCGCCAGGACTCGATCGCCGCCGTTTTTTCATGATGGGCGGATCGGCCGTTGCGGCCGCCGCCATCGTGCCGGTCGCCACCGAAGCTGAAGCCGATGAGTCGCAGGCCGAGCGCGTCAAGGCCCGTTACAAGGCGGATGCGCCGGACGTCAAGAATTTCTATCGCGTCAACCGTTATTGATGGAAGCACGCACATGTTGATCAAGCGAAAAGATGGATCGGCGGGACGCGCGCGGATGCAGGGCATCGCCGCCGGATTGGCTTCCGGTGTCCTCGATCGCCGCACATTCCTGCGCCGCTCCGGTCTGGTGGCGGGCGCGGGCGCGGCGATTGGATTGTCGCCGCTCGGATCGGTGCGCAAGTCGCAGGCCGGGCCGATGATCGTCGGCGCGAAGACCGAGGTCAAAAAGAACATCTGCACGCACTGCTCGGTGGGATGCACCGTCATCGCCGAAGTGCAGAACGGTGTCTGGGTCGGACAGGAGCCGGCCTGGGACAGCCCGATCAATCGCGGCTCGCATTGCGCCAAGGGCGCGTCGGTCCGTGAACTGGTTCACGGTGATCGCCGGCTGAAATATCCGATGAAACTCGTCAATGGCGAGTGGCAGCGGATCGGGTGGGATCAGGCCGTCAACGAGATCGGCGACAAGATGCTCGAAATCCGCGCCAAGTCCGGCGCCGACTCGATGTACCTGCTTGGTTCGGCGAAGTTCTCCAACGAAGGCGGCTATCTGTTCCGCAAGTTCGCCGCGTTCTGGGGCACCAATTCGATCGACCATCAGGCGCGCATCTGTCACTCGACCACGGTCGCCGGTGTCGCGAATACATGGGGCTACGGCGCCATGACCAATTCCTATAATGACATCCGCAATTCCAAGACCATCATCTTCATGGGATCGAACGCGGCCGAAGCACATCCTGTGTCGCTGCAGCACATCCTGACCGGCAAGGAAATCAACCGCGCGAACGTCTTTGTGCTCGATCCGCGGTTCACGCGCACCGCTGCGCACGCGACGGAATATGTCCGCTTCCGCGGCGGCACCGACATCGCCGTGATTTGGGGCATGCTGCACCACATTTTCAATAACGGCTGGGAAGACAAGCAGTTCATCGCCCAGCGCGTTTACGGCATGGACCAGATTCGCGCCGAAGTCGCGAAATGGACCCCGGACGAGGTTGAGCGCGTCACCGGCATTCCCGGCGAGCAGTTGAAGAAGGTGGCTGAGACCTTCGCCAAACAGAAGCCCGCCACGTTTATCTGGTGCATGGGCGGCACGCAGCACACTGTCGGCACCGCCAATGTCCGCGCCTATTGCAACCTTCTCCTCGCAACCGGCAACGTCGGCTCTTACGGCACGGGCGCTAATATCTTCCGCGGTCACTGCAATGTGCAGGGTGCGACCGATATCGGTCTCGATATCACGTCGTTGCCGCTCTATTACGGTCTTGTCGAAGGCGCATGGAAGCACTGGGCTCGTGTCTGGGAAGTCGATTATGACTACCTGCAGGGCCGCTTCGATGAGGTGCCGGCCAAGGCCGGCCGTCCCGCGCGCACACGCAAGCAGAATATGGAATTGCCGGGTATCCCCTGGACCCGCTGGTTCGATGCGACGCTTGCCAAGCCTGACGACGTCGATCAGCGCGATACGCTGAAGGGCGTGTTCATCATGGGGCATGGCGGCAACACCATCCCGCGCATGACCGAAATGGTGAAAGGCCTCGAGGCGCTCGAACTGCTGGTGGTCGCGGACCCGCATCCGACGACATTTGCCGCGATCTCGGATCGCAAGAACGGCACCTATCTGCTGCCGGCATGCAGCCAGTTTGAGACATCGGGTTCGCGGACGGCATCAAACCGGTCGCTGCAGTGGGGCGAGCAGGTCGTCAAGCCGCTGTTTGAATCCAAGGACGACTACGAAATTATCTACCGGTTTGCGAAGAAACTCGGCTTCGCCGACTTGATGTTCAAGAACATCAAGGTCGAGAACGAGCGTCCTGTTCCTGAAGACCTTCTGCGCGAGATCAATCGTGGCGGTTTCTCCACCGGGTATTCCGGCCAGTCGCCCGAGCGTCTGAAAGCGCACATGAAGAATCAGGGCAAGTTCGATCTCGTCACGCTGCGCGCCAAGGCGGATGAGCCGGACATCGGCGGTGACTACTACGGCCTGCCATGGCCATGCTGGGGCACGCCGCAGGTCAAGCATCCGGGAACCCATACGCTCTACAACACCAACCTTCATGTGAAGGATGGCGGCGGCACGTTCCGCGCACGCTTCGGCGTGGTCTATGAAGAGAAGCAGCCCGATGGTTCGGTGAAGAAGGTCAATCTTCTCGCCGAGGGGTCCTACAGCAAGGGCTCGGAACTGACCGACGGCTATCCTGAATTCACCTATGGTGTTCTGAAGAAACTTGGCTGGGACAAGGATCTCACCGAGGCCGAACTCGCCACCATCAACAAGATCGGCGGCAACAATCCGGACGGCGTGGGCTGGGCGGTCGATTTGTCCGGCGGCATTATCCGCGTCACGATGGAGCACGGCGTGATGGCGTACGGCAACGGCAAGGCACGCGCGGTGGCGTGGAACCTTCCGGACCCGGTGCCGGTTCATCGCGAACCGATCTATACGGCGCGGCCTGAACTCGTGTCGAAATATCCGACACGGCCTGACGGCCGTCAGTTCCGCGTGGCCAATCTCGGCTTCTCGATTCAGAAGGCGGCGGTGGACAAGGGGCTCGCCAAGCAGTTCCCGATCATCCTGACGTCCGGACGTCTCGTGGAATACGAGGGCGGCGGCGAAGAAACACGGTCGAATCGCTGGCTGGCTGAATTGCAGCAGGACATGTTCGTTGAAGTGAACACGTCCGACGCGGCCGAGCGCGGCATCAAGGACGGGGGCTGGGTCTGGGTGTTCGGTCCGGAAAACGGATCGAAGGCCCGCGTCAAGGCGCTGGTCACCGATCGCGTCGGCAAGGGTGTCGCCTTTATGCCCTTCCACTTCTCCGGCTGGTTCCAGGGCGTCGATCAGCGCTCGAAATATCCGAAGGGCGCCGATCCGATCGTGCTCGGCGAAAGCGTGAACACGATCACGTCCTACGGCTACGATCCGGTGACAGGCATGCACGAGGGCAAGGTGACCCTCTGCCAGATTCAAGCGGCGTGAGAGGAGAATGAACGATGGCTCGCGTCAAATTTCTTTGTGATGCCGACCGTTGCATCGAGTGCAACGCCTGCGTGACTGCCTGCAAGAACGAACATGAAGTGCCCTGGGGCATCAATCGCCGCCGCGTTGTCACCATCAATGACGGCAAACCCGGCGAGCGTTCGGTGTCCATGGCCTGCATGCACTGTACGGATGCACCCTGCGCGGCGGTCTGCCCGGTGTCGTGCTTCTACACCACGGCCGATGGCGTGGTACTTCACTCGAAGGACCTCTGCATCGGTTGCGGATACTGTTTTTACGCCTGTCCGTTCGGCGCGCCCCAGTATCCGAAGGTCGGAAACTTCGGCTCGCGCGGCAAGATGGACAAATGCACGTATTGCGCGGGTGGACCGGAAGCCGACAACACGCCTGCGGAATATGCCAAATACGGCGCGAACCGTCTGGCCGAGGGCAAACTGCCGATCTGCGCCGAGATGTGTTCGACCAAGGCGCTGCTTGCCGGTGACGGCGCGATCATCGCCGAGATTTACAAGGAGCGGGTGATGAAGCGCGGTTACGGTTCGGGCATGTGGGGCTGGAAAACTGCCTATAGCGATTCACCGACCGGCTAGGGCAAGGCGTCGAAGGGGTTCAGCCGCCTTCGACACCATGCTGAGGTCATTCCTGAATAGAACCGGAAGGTTTTGCCGATGTCGATCTCACTCTCAACTCTCAGGGCCGCATGCGCTGCCATCGTAGTGCTGTTCGCTTGTTCGCAGCCGGCTGCCGCGCAACTGGTGTTCAAGCCGACCGCCGATGCGGTGCATGAAGACCAGCTTCTCAAAGCGTTGAAGGAAGGCGACAAGATTACGGGCCGGATCACGATTCCCGATCCGATGGCGCGGAGCCTGATCCAGCCTGCCGGAAAGGACTGGCGGGATTTTCAACGCAATAAACTCCCGATCATCGGCGGTGTTGCCATCATTGGCATGCTGGCGCTTCTGGCGATCTTTCTGGCCGTCCGCGGCCGGGTCCGTGTTGAGCACGGGTTTTCAGGGATTAAGATCCTTCGCTTTGCCAGCTTCGAGCGATTTACCCACTGGCTGACGGCGACGTGCTTCATCATTCTTGCGTTGTCGGGCCTGAACATCAGTTTCGGCCGGGTGCTCATCCTGCCGCTGTTCGGACCGGACGCATTTTCCACGCTGACCGCCTGGGGCAAGATCGCGCACAACTATCTCGCGTTTCCGTTCATGCTCGGCATCGCGATCATGTTTGTCATCTGGATCAAGGATAACATCCCCGGAAAGCTCGATCTTGTCTGGCTCCGGGAAGGTGGAGGCATTCTGAAGAGCGGCGAACATCCGCCGGCGAAGCGCTTCAATGCCGGCCAGAAGGGTATTTTCTGGATGGTTGTTGTTGGCGGCGCGCTGATGTCGGTGTCGGGCTGGTTCCTGCTGTTCCCCTACATCCCCGCCAACGTCACGGCCCTGCAGTTTTGGACCGTGGTCCACGCCGTGATCGCCATGCTCTTTATCGCCGGGATTCTGGCCCATATCTATATCGGCACGGTCGGCATGGAAGGCGCGTTCGAGGCGATGGGCACCGGTGAGGTAGACCTCAACTGGGCCAAGGAGCATCACTCGCTCTGGGTTGAAGAAGAACAGGCCAAGGGTCGCGTCCCTGACACGGGCAGTTCGCGGCCCATGCCGGCGGAATAATTCCGGTTATCGTTCAGTTGATGTCTATATAAGGGGACTGTCCGGCTTCGCCGGGCGGTCCCTTTCGGTTTTCGGAGCATGGAATGAGAGTCATAGGTCTTTCGGGGTGGAGCGGAGCAGGCAAGACGACGCTGCTGACGCGCCTTATCCCCTATCTGACCGCCGACGGCTTGCGTGTCTCGACCATGAAACATGCCCACAGCAATTTCGATGTCGACATTCCCGGCAAGGATTCCTGGCTGCACCGCCAGGCGGGCGCAGCCGAAGTACTGATTGCCTCCGGGCGGCGCTGGGCGCTCATGCATGAATTGCGGGGCGCGCGCGAGCCGGCATTCGTGGAGTTGCTGGCAAGGATGTCGCGGGTTGATCTTCTGATCGTCGAGGGATTCAAGGCCGATCCGCATCCCAAGATCGAGATTCATCGCGCGGCGAACAACAAGCCGCTGATGTTTCCGAGCGATCCGACGATTGCCGGCATCGCAGCCGATATTCCGGTCGACACGGCGTTGCCTTATGCCCATCTCGATGATGTTGCGGCCATTGCGCGCATGATGCGCGCATCGGCGGTAAAGGTCGAGGACGTGCTTGCGCTTCAGCCTGCAGGAGCCTGACCGGCGATGGCGCAGCTTTCGGACGATTGTTTTGCATTCGGCGGGCCGATGATGTCGGTCGATGATGCTGTCGCCACCATCGCGGCGCGTGTCACGGCCGTTGCGGAATGCGAGTCAGTTGAGCTTATCGACGCCGACGGCCGTGTGCTCTCATCGGATGTCAGGGCACCGATGGCGCTGCCGCCGTCCACCAATTCAGCCGTGGATGGATACGCCGTGCGCAGTGCCGATCTGCAGCGCGACAACGAGCGGGCGTTTTCCGTCTCGGGCCGGATCCAGGCCGGATCACCTGCGCCTGGCATGATCGCGCCGGATCAGGCGATCCGCATTTTCACCGGCGCACCGATGCCCGATGGCGCTGACACCGTGTTCATGCAGGAAGACGTGCGGATCGACGACGCCGGAACGGTCGTGCTGCCGCCAGGTCTGAAAGCCGGCGCCAATGTTCGTCCCGCCGGGGAGGATGTTCCGCAGGGACATTTGGCGCTGCCGGCGGGGCGGCAGTTGCGGCCTCAGGATATTGCGCTTCTGGCGGCGCTGGGTCTGACTCGCGTCGAGGTGAGGCGGCGGTTGCGCATTGCCGTATTTTCAACGGGCAACGAAGTGGTTTCGCCCGGCACGCCGCGCAGCCCTGTGCAACTCTTCGATTCCAATCGCTTCATGCTGGCCGCGATGCTGAAGCGGCTGGGCTGTGAGGTCAGCGATCTTGGCATCCTGCGTGACGATCGCGCGCCTCTTGCATCCGCCCTGCAAGACGCCGCTGCCCGTCATGATCTCATCCTGACCTCTGGCGGCGTTTCGACGGGAGAGGAAGATCACGTCAAGGCCGCGGTCGAAAGCGTCGGCACACTGGTGCTCTGGCGGATGGCGATCAAGCCGGGCCGTCCGGTTGCGATGGGCATCATTGATGGAACGCCGTTCATCGGCTTGCCGGGAAACCCCGTCGCGAGCTTCGTGACCTTCACCTATGTCGTCCGTCCGGTTGTGATGGCCCTGGCAGGCACCGCTCAACGGCGGCTGGCATTGACGCCGGTGTGCGCAGGCTTCAGTTACAAGAAGAAGGCGGGACGCCGCGAATATGTCCGGGCCAGTTTGCGCAGGAAAGGCAATGGCACACTGGAGGCGGTGAAATTCCCGCGCGAGGGCGCGGGTCTTCTGTCCTCGCTGGTGGACACGGACGGGCTGATCGAACTCGGCGAGGAGATCGTCAAGGTCGAACCCGGCCAGACGGTTGGATTTCTGGACTACGCGGCCTTGCTCTGATGCTTCAGCTCGGTCCGATCAGGTTGTGGCCGGGATCGCCAACGCGGGCGCCGCTTGTGGTGAACGCGACGTAGCCGGGCTCCTGAAACTTGTTGAGGAGCATCGACACTGCGGTGGCAGACAGGGCTGCGAAGACCAGCGCGACGATAAAGACTTTCATGGTTTTCCCCGGCAAATCGGTTGTTCCGTTGCCATCTTGTGCGCCGGAACCCGTCAAGGCAAGTCATCCGTTGTCGCGCTTTCGCCGCAGGTCCGCCTCGTCGCCACGCGCAAGGGCCGTCAGAATGATGCGCTGCGAGAGGGATGGACGGTGCCGTTGACGCGGGATTACGCCTCCGCCATTGAAAGGCATGGCCATGACCAAACTCGATTTGACGGGTCTCAAATGCCCGTTGCCAGTCTTGAAGACGCGCAAGGCGCTGAAGGCGCTGATGGCCGGCGACCGGCTCGAAGTCCACTGTACCGATCCGTTGTCCGTGATTGATATTCCGAACCTGATCCGCGAAACTGGGGACCGGGTCGAGATCGTCGAGCGCGAGGAAAAACGCATTGTGTTCATGATCGAGAAGACAAGCGGAGCCGTCGCTTGAGCACGCCGTCTGTCTGGCCGGTGGAAATCCGGCTTGTGAAGGACAGGCGCTCGCTCAGGGTCGCCTTCGACGATGGCTCGGAATTCACTCTACCCGCGGAACTGCTCCGCGTGACCAGCCCTTCGGCTGAAGTCCAGGGCCATTCCGAGGCGGAGCGGAAGACCGTGGGCGGCAAGCGCGGTGTCGCTATTCTTTCCGTCGATCCCGTCGGAAACTACGCTGTGCGGATCGGCTTCGACGACATGCACAGCACAGGAATCTACTCATGGTCCTTCTTGCATGATCTCGGCAGGAACGCGGAGCGCCGCTTTGCCGATTATCTCGATGACCTCGCTGCCAAGAATCTCAATCGCGACACGCCCGGCATTCGTTAGCGTGCCACGGGACGCGCAGCACCGGATCGGCTGATCGGGCACTGTTCGGAAATTCATTTCATATTGCGGGGGTGGAAGCCCGTAGGGCGTGATGTCGCGATTCAAATTCTGGAATAATTCTTGGCATACGAAATGCCAGAGACTATCCTTCGCGAGAGAAAAGCATCAGGGATGAGACATTCGAATGAGCCATAGCGTTCAGAAAATTCAGCCATTCGAGCATCCGGGTGAGGGTCGGCGGCGGGCCAAGCCCACCCCAAAGGGCCGTCAGATTGATCCACAAGCCGCTGAAGATATTGAGCTTTTGCTGGGTGACCGCCCTCGCAGGAGAGACCTGCTGATCGAGCACCTCCATCTTATTCAGGACAAATACAACCAGATATCGGCAGCCCATTTGGCGGCGCTGGCCGATGCGATGAAACTGGCTTTTTCCGAGGTGTTTGAAACCGCGACCTTTTACGCGCATTTCGACGTGGTCAAGGAAGGCCAGCCGGACCTTCCGCCGCTCACCATCCGGGTTTGCGATTCCCTGACCTGCGCCATGCTCGGTGCGGAGGCGCTGCTCGGCGAGTTGAAGAAGAAAGCCGGCCCGGGCGTGCGGGTGGTGCGGGCGCCTTGCGTGGGACGCTGCGACACCGCGCCAGCCGCCGAAGTTGGACACAATTTCGTCGATCACGCCAGCGCTGACAAGGTGCTGGCCGTGGCGGACAGCGGCGACACCCATGCGCATCTGCCCAGCTACATCGACTACGATGCCTATGTCGCCAAGGGCGGCTACGCGCTCCTTGGGAAATTGCGCACCGGCGAAATGTCGAAAGAGGACCTGCTGAAGGCGCTCGATGAAGCCTCGCTGCGCGGCCTTGGCGGAGCGGGCTTTCCGACCGGCCGCAAATGGCGCGCTGTGCTGGGCGAGCCAGGGCCGCGACTGATGGCGATCAACGGCGATGAAGGCGAGCCGGGGACATTCAAGGATCGCTATTATCTCGAGACCGATCCGCATCGCTTTATCGAAGGGATGCTGATCGGTGCCTATGTCGTCGACGCGCCGGAGGTCTACATCTACCTGCGGGACGAGTATCCGGCGGCGCGGGAAATCATCGCGCGCGAAATCGCAAAGCTGCCCCCCGGCGGACCGGTGCTGCATCTGCGCCGTGGCGCCGGTGCGTATATCTGCGGGGAGGAATCCGCGCTGCTCGAAAGCATCGAGGGCAAGCGCGGATTGCCGCGCCACAAGCCGCCATATCCGTTTCAGGTCGGCCTGTTCGGTCTGCCCACGCTCATCAACAATATCGAAACACTGTGGTGGGTTCGCGACATCGTTGAGAACGGCGCGTCCTGGTGGTCCTTTCAGGGCCGTCATGAACGTCATGGGTTGCGCAGCTATTCCGTCTCGGGCCGCGTGAAAAAGCCGGGCATGAAACTCGCGCCCGCGGGCATCACGGTGCGCGAACTGATCGACGAATTTTGCGGCGGAATGGCCGATGGTCATACATTCCATGCCTATCTGCCGGGCGGCGCCTCCGGCGGGATTCTGCCAGCGTCGATGGACAACATTCCGCTCGACTTCGGCACGCTCGAAAAATACGGGTGCTTCATCGGATCGGCCGCCGTCGTCATCCTGTCGGACAAGGATCAGGTCAAGGATGCCGCGTTGAACTTGATGCGCTTCTTCGAGGACGAGAGCTGCGGACAATGCACGCCCTGCCGCGTCGGAACGCAGAAGGCTGCGATGCTGATGAAAGAGCCGAACTGGAACCGCGAACTGCTCGAAGAATTGAGCCAGGCGATGCGCGATGCCTCCATCTGCGGACTGGGGCAGGCGGCGTCGAATCCGCTCACCACCGTGATCAAGTATTTCCCCGAGGAATTCGCGCCCAAGGAAGCTGCAGAATGACCAGGATTCAATTCGAGCTCGATGGGAAAATGGTCGATGCCCAGCCGGGCGAGTCGATCTGGCAGGTCGCCAAGCGCGAAGGCACGGACATCCCGCACCTTTGCTACTCGCCGGAACCCGACTATCGCGCGGACGGCAATTGCCGCGCCTGCATGGTGGAGATCGAAGGCGAGCGCGTGCTGGCGGCGTCCTGCAAGCGGATGCCGAATGTCGGCATGAAGGTGAAGTCGGCGAGCGCCCGCGCGGTGTCTGCCCGTAAGATGGTGATGGAGCTTCTTGTCGCCGACCAGCCGGCGCGCGAGACCTCACACGATCCCGATTCCAAGTTCTGGAACTGGGCTGACAAGGTGGACGTCACCGAGAGCCGCTTTCCGGCGAACGAGCGTTGGGCGAGCGATACAAGCCATCCCGCGATGAGCGTCAATCTCGACGCCTGCATCCAGTGCGGCCTGTGTGTGCGTGCGTGCCGCGAAGTTCAGGTCAATGACGTCATCGGTATGGCCTATCGCAATCATGACGCCAAGATCGTGTTCGACTTCGACGATCCAATGGGCGAATCGACCTGCGTCGCATGCGGCGAATGCGTGCAGGCTTGTCCCACTGGCGCATTGATGCCATCCGCCTATCTCGATGTGAACCAGACTCGCGCGGTCTATCCCGACAAGACGGTGGACTCGCTTTGCCCGTTCTGCGGCGTGGGCTGTCAGGTGGAATATCAGGTCAAGGACGAGAAGATCGTTTATGCCGAGGGGCGCGACGGCCCCGCCAATCACAACCGGCTTTGCGTGAAGGGCCGCTTCGGTTTCGATTACATCCATCATCCCCACCGCATCACGAAGCCGCTGGTGCGGCTGCCGAACGCGAAGAAAGACGCCGGCGATCAGGTCGATCCGGCCAACCCGTTCACGCATTTCCGTGAAGCCTCGTGGGAAGAAGCTCTCGACATCGCCGCGCGGGGTCTTGTCAAAATTCGCGACACCAAAGGCGTCAAAGCGCTGGCTGGTTTTGGATCGGCCAAGGGCTCCAACGAGGAAGCCTATCTGTTCCAGAAGCTGGTGCGCACCGGCTTCGGCTCGAACAATGTCGACCACTGCACGCGATTGTGCCACGCGTCGTCCGTCGCGGCGCTGATGGAAGGTCTGAACTCCGGCGCGGTGTCGGCGCCGTTCTCCGCCGCGGCGGATGCGGAAGTAATTATCGTGATCGGCGCCAATCCGACGGTCAATCATCCCGTCGCGGCGACCTTTATCAAAAATGCGGTGAAGAAGGGCGCGAAGCTGATCGTGATGGATCCGCGGCGTCAGTCCCTATCGCGTCATGCCACCAAGCATCTGCAATTCAAGCCCGGCAGCGATGTCGCGATGCTGAACGCGATGCTGCATACGATCGTCACCGAAGGATTGACCGACGCGCAATATATCGCCGGATACACCGAGGGATTTGACGATCTCAAGGAGAAGATCAAGGAATTCCCGCCGGAAAAGATGGAGGCCATCTGCGGCATTCCGGCTGAAACGCTGCGCGAAGTCGCACGCATGTACGCGAAGGCGAAATCGTCGATCATTTTCTGGGGCATGGGCGTCAGCCAGCATGTTCATGGCACCGACAATGCGCGCTGCCTGATCGCGTTGGCGCTGACCACGGGCCAGATCGGCCGTCCCGGCACCGGACTGCATCCGCTGCGCGGGCAGAACAATGTGCAGGGTGCATCCGACGCCGGTCTCATTCCGATGTTCCTACCCGACTACCAGCCGGTGGGCCGCGTCGATCTGCGGCAGCCGTTCGAGCATCTCTGGCATCAGGAACTCGATCCGGTTCGTGGATTGACCGTTGTCGAGATCATGGACGCGATTCATGCCGGCACCATTTCCGGCATGTATATCGAGGGTGAGAATCCGGCGATGTCGGATCCCGATCTGCAGCATGCGCGCGAGGCGTTGGCCAGACTCGAACATCTGGTGGTGCAGGACCTGTTCGTCACCGAAACAGCATTCCATGCCGATGTGATCCTGCCGGCATCCGCGTTCGCCGAAAAGGCCGGCTCATTCACCAATACCGACCGGCGCGTGCAGATCGCGCGCCAGGTGGTCAAGCCGCCCGGCGATGCCCGTCAGGATTTATGGATCATTCAGGAAATCGCGCGGCGCATGGGTCTCAACTGGAACTACAGCGGCCCTGCGGATGTATTCACAGAAATGACGCATGTGATGCCGTCGCTGAAGAACATCACATGGGAGCGGCTGGAGCGCGAAGGTGCCGTGACCTATCCTGTCAGCGATCCGTTCGAGCCCGGCAACGAGATCATCTTCACCACCGGCTTCCCGACCGAGAGCGGCCGCGGGAAAATCGTTCCGGCGAAGGTGATTGCACCGGACGAAGTACCCGATGACGAGTATCCGATGGTTCTGTCCACCGGGCGTGTGCTTGAACACTGGCACACAGGTTCGATGACGCGCCGCTCCGAAGTGCTGGACAGTATCGAGCCGGAAGCCGTCGCATTCATGTCGCCAAAGGACATGCGCAGGCTGAATGTCTGGCCGGGGGATTTCATCCGGCTTGAAACCCGGCGCGGGGCAATCGAGGTGAAGGTTCGTTCGGATCGCGACGTGCCCGAGAACATGGTGTTCATGCCATTCTGTTATGCCGAGGCGGCAGCGAACCTGCTGACCAACCCGGCGCTGGATCCTTTCGGCAAGATTCCTGAATTCAAGTTCTGCGCGGTCCGGGCAGAGCGCGCGGAGCTTCGTTCCGCAGCCGAATGACGAAAACGGACGCGGCGGGTTGAATGCGGACAACCTCAAGTGAATTCCGGACAAAGGGCAGCTTGCCGCAAGGTTTTCAGTCATTTCGTGTTCGCGGAGCCCCCGCCGCGAACACCCGCCGGTCGGTCGTGAAACCCCTCAGGCGCACCGGTCGATCTGGAAAGGTGCGTCATCGCGGATCATAATGGCGTGGATGTCTGCAACGCCTGCAAGGGGATTCCGGATGAAAATCGAAGAGCTGTTCAGTGTGCGCGGCAAGGTCGCGCTGGTCACCGGTGGAAGCCGCGGATTGGGGGAGATGTTCGCCCGCGCCTACGTGGAAAACGGCGTCAAGGTCTACATCTCATCGCGCAAGGCCGAAGCCTGCGCCAGCCTCGCGGAAGAGCTGTCGAAATACGGGACCTGCATTCCGCTTCCGGCGGACCTGTCGAAGATGGGCGAGATCGAACGGCTGGCGAAAGACATCGCGGCCCGCGAAAGCAAGCTCGATATTCTCATCAACAATGCGGGCGCGAGCTGGGGCGCGTCATTTGCCGAATTCCCTGAAAACGGCTGGGACAAGGTGATGGACCTCAATCTGAAGTCGGTATTCTTCATGACCCAGAAGCTGTTGCCGTTGCTGAAGGCGGCCGGGAGTGCCGAAGACTATGCGCGTGTCATCAATATTGGTTCGATTGAGGGAATCCGGACCTCGCATCTGGAGGCTTATTCCTATGCGGCTTCCAAATCCGGTGTGCTTCATGTCACGCGGATGATGGCGAAATATCTGGCCAGCGACCATATCGCCGTCAATGCCATCGCACCCGGCTACTTCCCGTCCAAGATGACCGAAGCGATCGAGGCGAAGGACAGCGCCGAAATTCTGACCCATACGCCGATGAAACGCTGGGGGCAGCCGAGCGATATGGCCGGGGTCGCCCTTTATCTCGCCTCGAAAGCCAGTGCATTTGTTTGTGGCGCGGTGATCCCCGTCGACGGTGGCCTTGCCACCACAAGCTGACCGAGAGCCAAGCGCGAAGGTGAGCGCGGTCATGAGCGGGCACCGAAAGTTTGCGGACAAGGACCCGGCGTTCTGTTAACGAATGCCGGGATGCCGCCGGGCGTTACTTTACTTTGCCCATTTCCTTGAGCACCTCGTTGGCGGCCTTGAAGGCATCGAGGCCCGCCGGAATCCCGCAATAGACCGTGGCGTGGAGCAGAACCTCCTTGATCTCGTCTACCGTTACGCCGTTATTGATGGCGCCGCGCGTGTGCAGCTTGATTTCCGGTGAGCGGTTCAGCGCCGTCAGCATCGCGAGATTGAGCAGGCTGCGGGTCTTGCGGTCGAGGCCCGGCCGGTTCCAGGCATAGCCCCAGCACCACTCCGTGGTGATGTGCTGGAAGGCCATCGTGAAGTCGTTCGCCGATTGGATCGACTTGTCGACATAGTCCGCGCCGAGCACCTCGCGGCGCGCGGACAGGCCGATGTCGAACAATCCGCCAAGAGTAATCTTCTGATCGTAACTCATCTGTGCTCCGTGAGTGATGATTGGCGTCGAAGTTGGCGATCCGTCAGCCTGTGCATGAGCGGGTTGCCTGATCTGCATCATGATTGAGGCGGCACGTTTCAATAGATCAGATCGGCGGTCAAGCTGATTGACAGACTGCCCGGCAATCAGTTCATTGGCGGTACTCGCGGCATTGAACATGCGATCAGCATCGACGCCTGCCGTGCAGTCATACGCCAGATTTATGGTGAGGAGCCTCTCTCGTGTCTCAGTCCACGGCTATCATCCCGCCCGCGAAAATCGCAGTGATCGGCCTCGGCAATATGGGGCAACCGATGGCGGCGTGCCTGTCCCGCGCGGGCTATCGGGTGGTTGGCTTCGATACGTCGGACGATGCGCGGCGCAAGTTCAGCGTTGCCGGCGGGTTCGCTGCGGCGGCTGTGGCTGAGGCCGTGTCGGATGCCGCCCTCGTCATTACCCTTCTGCCGGATGGCAAGATCGTTCGGGCTGCTATCGAAGGCATGAAACCGCATCTCGCACCCGGTACGGTGATTGTCGACATGAGTTCGTCCGCGCCGATGGGGACGAAGGAACTCGGTGAGGAACTGATTGCGGCGGGTTTTGAATTCATCGACGCGCCGGTGTCTGGCGGCGTAAAGCGTGCGGTCGACGGAACACTCGCGATCATGGCGGGCGGGGATGAAAGCACCGTCGACAAGGCCGAACCTGTTCTGCAGGCCATGGGCAAGTCAATCTTCCGTACCGGTCCGCTGGGGTCCGGCCATGCCGCCAAGGCGCTGAACAACTATGTCTCGGCAGCCGGTCTCGCAGCGGCGGCGGAGGCGGTGGCGATTGCGGAACGCTTTGGAATTGATCCCAACAAGCTGGTGGACGTTCTGAACGCGTCCACGGGACGCAACAATTCCACCGAGAACAAGCTCAAGCAGTTCATCATCTCAGGAACATTCGATTCCGGATTCTCGCTTGCCCTGATGGCCAAGGACATCCGCACCGCTGACGATCTCGCGCGCCAACTCGATGTGCCGGCGCCGCTCGCCGACGAGGTGGCCGCGCAGTGGGATGAAGCACTGAGGATGCTCGGATCGTCGGCTGATCACACCGAGATCGGCCGCTATTCGGCGGCCAGGCGGTGATTGCCGATCATGTGCGCAGCGTGAGCAGCGATCAGTGCCGGCCGGTCTGCAGGCGGCCGAACAGGTAGCCGATCGCGGCGACGATCAGGAGCACGACCGCGCTGGCGAAGTCCGGAGAAACGGTCTGGTTGCTCCCCGCCGGAACCAGTTTTGGCAAACCGCCGCCAAGAAAATACCAGCCCGCGCCGACGAGCAGGGCGAGGGCCAAAAGGCTCGCAAGCCCTGCGTGTCCGGCAAAAGCTGACGATCTGGTTTCAGCTTCGGGCCTGTAGGGTCGGCGGGTGGCTTGCCGATCCGGCTCTACTGCGGGCCGCGCCGACGCGGTCTCAATACCGGCGGACACATGTGTCGCGTTCCGGTTGCCGTACTGGCTCTCGATCTCCTGCGCAAAGCGCTTGAAGAAGGCCGCCGACATCTGTTTGGCTGTTGCATCAATCAGCCGTCCACCAAGCTGCGAGAGTTTGCCGCCAATCTCCGCCGAGACGTCATAGTGGAGCAGGGTGGCGTCTCCATCCGCTTCAAGGCGGACAACGGCGCCGCCTTTGGCGAAGCCTGCAACGCCGCCCTGGCCTTCGCCTGTGATGCGATAGCCATTGGGAGGATCGAGATCGGACAGCGTAACCGCGCCCTGAAACTTCGCGCTGACCGGGCCGACCTTGATCACGGCCGTGGCATTCATCTGCGTGTCGGAGAGTTTGACGAGTTCCTGACAGCCGGGAATGCACGCTTCCAGGATCGCCGGATCGTTGAGGGCTTTCCATACAACGCCACGGCTGGCTGGAATGCGCTGTTGTCCCGCCATCTTCATATCGTGTTCCCTCGTCCGCCACGTTGCGCGATCGCGTTTGAATGCGCCGCAATATCCGATCGGCGGGCACGCACTCGCGACCTTGACATTGCACATATTAGTACAGTAATGCAAGTGACTATGCTTGATGATTTTGGCTTGAACGGTATTGTCGGAGATCATGATGCCTGATGATCCATCGTGTTGATCGCTGGCCGGGTTGAGACATCGGTATGAAGCCAGCTTCCTTTGACTATGTCCGCGCCGAGAGTGTCGAGCACGCTGTGCAGACGCTTGCTCGGGCGGATGGCGATGGAAAGGTCATCGCCGGCGGCCAGAGCCTGATGCCGATGATGAACTTCCGGCTCGTAAAGCCATCGGTTCTGGTTGATATCAATCGCATTCCCGGCCTCGACCGGATCGAGCAGCGCGGAAGCCGGCTCGCGCTGGGCGCGCTGGTGCGTCACCGGATGACGGCTGCCGATCGGCTCATCGCGACGCAGATTCCGGTGCTCCATCACGCCATGAAGCATGTGGCGCATTTGACGGTGCGGAATCGCGGCACTTTCTGCGGCAGCGTTTGCCATGCGGATCCGGCAGCGGAAATGCCGATGATGACCCTGCTTCTCAACGGGGCCATCCAGATTGCTTCTCCGAGGGGCACGCGCGTGGTGGCGGCGGAGGATTTCTTCGTGAGTTCGCTGGTGACATGCCTCGAACCCGATGAAGTCGTCACGAAAATCGAAATCGACACATTCCCTGCCGAAACCGGCTGGGGCTTTGAGGAGTTCGCCCGGCGTCATGGCGATTACGCACTGGCGGCCGTCGCCGTGACGATGGCCCGGCGAGACGGCGTAGTGTCGGCGCCGCGGATTGCGTTAATGGGCGTTGGCGAAATGCCGATGCGGATGTCTGCGCTGGAGACGATGATCGAAGGACGCGAATTGACCGACGATTTGATCAGCGAGGCGGTTGTGGTGTTGCGCGACGAGATCGCGCCGAACTCCGATCTTCACGGGTCGGCCGATTACCGGCGGCATCTGGCGGCTGCCCTTACGCGCCGCGCCCTGTCGGCCGCATGGTCTCGCGCAGGGCGCAGGGGTGCGTGAAGAATGAACAAGCAGATCGACATCACTGTCTCCGTGAACGGACTGTCGTACACCCGGCGGATCGAGCCACGGTTGTTATTGTCCGACTTCCTGCGTCACGAACTGGGGTTGACCGGAACCCACGTCGGTTGCGAGCACGGCGTGTGCGGGGCCTGCACGGTGCTGCTGGACGGCCGCAGCGCGCGGTCCTGTCTGACGCTTGCCGTTCAGGCTGACGGTGCGGATATCGAAACCGTCGAAGGGCAGGGAAGCGTCGAGAATCTCGGGCGGATTCAGCGGGCGTTTCGCGATCATCACGGTCTTCAGTGCGGATTCTGCACACCCGGCTTCATCATGACGATCACTGATATGTTGCGTCATCACAGCCTTGCGACCGACGAGGACATCCGGGAGACGCTTTCCGGCAACATCTGCCGATGCACGGGCTATGAACACATCGTCAATGCGGTGCGCGAACTCGCCAAGGAACGAGGGCCACTCAAGTGATCCGGACCCGTCTCGACAGAACCGTGTTATCAGACGAGCGCGGCGAATGAAGATGCCGGAAACGCCATCCGTAGAATTGCGCCCGAAGCTGGTGGGGCAGCGCATCAAGCGCACCGAAGATCCTCGCCTTCTGACGGGCGCTGGCCGCTATGTCGATGACATCACTCCTCCCGGAACGCTTCACGTCGCGCTCAGGCGCAGCGATCAGCCCCACGCCCGCATTGCGGGTATTGATGTGGGCGAAGCCTTTTCGATTCCCGGCGTCGTGGCCATTTTCGATGCCACCGATATCGAAGGCGATCTCAAGCCCGCGGTTCCGACCTCGAAGATGAAGAACTACTACGCCACGCCAATCTGGCCGCTGGCGAGGGGCAAGGTGCGGTATGTCGGCGAACCGGTCGTTGCCGTACTCGCCGAAAGCCGATACGCGGCGGAAGACGCGCTGGAACACATCTCCATCGCATACGAGCCGCTTCCGTTCGCGATCCGGCAAGTCGATGCCGTCGCCGGTGACGCGCCGCTGCTGCACGATGAGGCCGGAACGAACGTCATCATTTCGCGCGAGTTCGCGCGTGGCGACGTAGACAAGGCGATCGCGGATGCTCCGGTGACGGTGAAGGGCGTCTTCAGGATGACGCGGAAGACGGCGGTTTCGATGGAGAACCGCTCGTACCTTGCCGAATGGGATCGCCGCCGCCTTGCGCTGACGCTGCATTCGTCGACCAACATTCCGGGCATCATTCGCGATGTGCTCTCCGGTTGCCTGGATTTACCGGGAAACCGCATGCGTGTGGTTGCGCCCGATGTCGGAGGCAGCTTCGGCGGAAAGGGATCGCTCTATCATGAGGAGATGCTGGTTTGCGTCTTGGCGCGCAAGCTGGGCCGGCCAGTCAAGTATGTCGCCGACCGCCTTGAGGATCTCTCGGCGACAAGTCAGGCCTTCGATGAATTGATGGAAGCCGAACTCGCGGTCGATCACGAGGGCAAGTTAATTGGACTGCGTGCCGACGTTATCGGCGATATCGGCGCTTACTCGATCTATCCATGGACCGGCGCTCTCGAGCCGGTGCAGGTGGTCAGCTTTCTCCCGGGGCCGTATCGGCTGGAGCATTATCGCGGACGGATTCGCGGCGTGCTCACCCCCAAGCCGCCGACCGGTCCTTATCGCGGCGTCGGCCGTCCGTCCTCGACATTCGCGATGGAACGGCTGATCGAGATGGCGGCGCGCAAGATCGGAATGGATCCCGTCGAAATCCGGCGCCGCAATCTCGTGACCGCCGAGGAATTCCCGTACCGGACCGGCTCCGGCATCATCTGGGACAAGTCCGCCTTTCAGGAATGCCTTCAGGGCGCCGTTGATCTTGCCGATTATCCGGCCCTTGTGCGTGAGCGCGACAAGGCGCGCCAGGAAGGCCGATGGGTCGGCATCGGGCTTTCAAGTTATGCCGAATTGACCGGAATCGGCTCGCGCATTTCGGTGGCGCCGGGCATGCCGATCAACACGGGCACCGAGACGTCGTCGATCCGGATCGACGCCACCCGGGCGAGCACCGCCGCCTTCGGCATCTCGTCGCACGGGCAGGGACTGGAAACGACGCTTGCGCAGGTCATCGCCGATGAGATGGGCTGCAAGATGGAGGACATCGAGGTCCAGCATGGGGATAGTTCGCTCGTTCCTATGAGCAGCGGCACCTTTGCCAGCCGCTCGGCGGTGATCGCGGGAGGCGCGGCAACGATGTCGGCGCGTGTGGTCAAGGCCAAGGTGCTGAAGGCTGCCGCCTATCTGATGGAGGTCCCCGCCGACGATCTGGAAGCGTCGGACGGGATTATCCGCGCGCGCTCCTCCAATGCCTCGATGACCTTCAAGGAGGTCGCGCATGCGGTGTATTCACAGATGGGACGCATTCCGCGCGAATTGCGGGAAGATCTGGTCGCGTCGGAGACCTACGATCCCTATCTCGGAACGGCATGTTCCTCCACGCATCTTGCGATGGTCGAAATCGACCCGCAAACCTTTGGCGTCAAGATCAAGCGATACGTGGTCGCGGAAGATTGCGGCC
>JBFWQX010000014.1:0-83917 GCA_050249215.1 Afipia sp. | reverse complement strand
GCGGCATGCTCCTTCAAGACCTTGATAATCTGCTCTTCGGTAAACCTGCTCTTACGCATCGTCTGTCTCCTGGCTGGAGAACAGAAATCCTAACTCAAAATCGAGGGCGTTTCAGGGGTGCAGGTCATGGTCAACAAGAACAACAAGCAAACTTTCAATGCGAGTGCTGCCCAGGAATTGCGCGTTCGACACAAAAGGTTGCGCTGCCTTTATTGACGGGGATGGGTGCAAAGAAATCCTTGGTCTCCTCGCACTAACTAACAGCGAAATTTTTAGTTGGTTGATTGAGGCTCAAATCGCGGCTGCGGATGCTGCTGCACGTTCATACGACACGGGATTGATTAATCGCACGCCCATCCCGCCTATCGGACAAGATGCGCAAAATATCCTTAGCGATCTAGTTCAACAATCTTGGTCCTTAAAGCGTTCGCTCGACGCGGTCGTGGAAACCTCTCATGCTTTTTCTCTACCCGTCAAATTGCGCGTCCGATTGGGTGACTATAACCCATCGTCCATAGAGGCTGAGCTAGCTGAGATTCAACAAGCCATAGAGGAGGTTTCCTTCAATCTCTACGGATTTAGCAATGAAGATCGCACTGCTGTGCGTTCATCCGGCTTGACAGACGAAAATCGCAGCGCCGTAGTTGACGATGCGGATGACGGCGAAGACGACGACAGCGTCGCGATAGTTGATCAAACGGACGGTCTGCTCAGCTGGGCTATCGGCGTGACTTTCGGCCGCTTCGACTGGCGTCTTGCGACAGGCGAGCGCAAAGGACAGCCCGAGCCAGACCCGTTCGCCCCGCTTCCTGCAAGAAGCCCCGGCATGCTGCTTGATGGGGCAACGGCATTCCATGCTTATCAAGGCGTCCTGGTAGATGACCAAGGACATACGCATGATTTGTCCGGCCTGATCGAGGCAGTCCTCGATCGTGTCGATGCCGAAGTTCCTGGCGATGTGCGCCGCTGGTTACAGCGGGAGTTTTTCGCCCTCCATCTGAAGCAGTACAGCAAGAGCCGTCGCAAGGCTCCAATCTACTGGCCGCTCTCTACGGCTTCGGGCAGCTACACGCTGTGGGTCTATTATCCGGACCTGACCAGCCAGACTCTCTACACCGCTGTTAACGACTTCATTGAGCCGAAGCTGAATCAGGTTGAGCGTGACGCGGCCGTGTTGCGTGATAAGGGCAATGCACGGTCGGGTAACGATGAGAAGGCATATGAGGCGCTTCAGTCGCTTGAGCTCGAACTGATCGAGCTGCGTGACACGCTGCTGCGGATTGCCCCGACCTATAAGCCCAATCATGACGACGGCGTTCAGATTAGCGCTGCACCGCTCTGGCAGCTCTTTACCCACAAGCCGTGGCAGAAGGTGTTGAAGGACACCTGGGTGAAGTTGGAGAAGGGTGACTATGATTGGGCTCACCTCGCCATGGCTTATTGGCCTAGCCGGGTGCGGGGAAAATGCCGGACGGACAAGTCGCTCGCCATCGCGCATGGGCTAGAGGATTTGTACGAGGAAGTCCCCGCGCCAAAGAAGAAAGCTGGCAAGAAGGGAGCGGAGTGATGAGGGGTTCCAGTTGTCGTTGCATCAGCTGAGTCTTTACGTCACTCTCGTCGGGTAAAGTATAGACAAATTTGCATTATGAATAAGAACAACGGCGTTCCTAGAGTATGACTATAGCGGCCTTTATCAGAGATCAGATTTTACTGCCGCGCCTCCGTAAGGCGGGCTGCATCGTTGTGTACGATTTTGAGAAGCGTTATCGGGATCAGTGCGTTAGCCTCGCTGATGATCGTATTACTGTCGTGGACGCATCCGAGAGCGGGATCGAAGCGCGGGAAGCTGCTCTGGCGGCATTGCAAAAGATCGGGAAGCCCGACTCGGGCTTAGACGGGGTCTTGATCTATGTGCCTGCAAGGAAGCCTCAGACCGATGAGGCGATGCAAGCCGATCCGTTTTCTATTTATGGAAAATGTGGGGCGGTCTTTCCGCAAGATGATGGTGACGAATACCAAAGCCTGTGCCTGAGAGCGCGGCCTGACCATATCACTGAGATTCGTAAGGCCTTCGCAGCGATGCCAGCGGGACCCGCTTTTGCTGTAATCGACGCCATCGGCGGCGGGGCGAGCTGGCCGCATTTGCGTGCGGCGCTTGGGGTTGAATCGGGGCGCGAAATTCTCGCGGCGCTGCTGGTGCCAAATGAGCGCCAGGCCGTGGCTTTGAAGAGCGAAGAAGGGTGGACAGATGAGGCGCGCGAGTTTTTGCGCACGACCCTGTCCATGACCGTGAAGACGCGGGGTAAGAGCTGGGGCTCGATTGCGGATGAGCTTTGGCGCTATGTGCTTTTCAGTGAATTTGTGTTCGACCTTCCCGGCAGTTTGCCGGAATCGTTGAAAGGCGTTCCGCACGCACCCGAAGAGGCGCGGCCGGTCGTTGAGGATGTTTGCGATCGTCTGCGCAATGATCCGCGATGGCGTTCCGCCTATATCGAACGGGCAGAGACGATTGAAGCGGAGCTCGATCTTCGCAAGCAATGCGCAGCAATTGAGGATTTGGGTGAGCGCGATACGTTCCCGTTTGAGGAACGCACCTATCTGCGGGTTGCGATCAAGGGGATAACCGCAAGCGAGCTCGACGCGGCGCGGCGCGTGCTGGCGCGGCACAAAAACTCAGTTTGGCTTGGCAAGGGCGAGAGCCAGGCGCAATGGGAGCTTGTTCGCTCGGGCCTCAATCTTATCGAGGCATGCGAGGATTATGAGCGTCAGCTGCCTGACCATGCCCGCTCGCAGTCGGAGTTGATTGACTTCTATGTCACCACCCTGCGTGAGGTGGATCGCCTTCATCGTGAATTTGAGCAGGCTGTTGGGGAGTTCATCGATCCCCATGGCATGATGCACGAGGTGGTTCAGCAGGCGCGGCTTCGCTATCGCCGCATGGCAGAGCGCGTGCAAACGCTTTTCACGAAGCATTTGAGCAGCTCCGGATGGCCACCGGCTGGGCGGCTTGCGAATGTCGATCTGTTTGATCGATTTGTGGGCGAGCGGCTCAAGGATGCGGGCCGCCGCGTGGCATACATATTGGTTGACGCTCTGCGCTACGAGCTTGGCGTCGCTCTTGAGAAGATGGTGGCAGAGGATGGGCCGGTTGAGCTCCAGGCCGCGTATGCGCAGCTACCGACGATCACGCCCGTGGGTATGGCCAGTTTGCTGCCGGATGCGCGCGCCCAGCTGAACGTCAGCACAGAGAGCGGGGTGCTCGTACCCAAGTTTGGTAGTCTGCCGGTTACGACTGTCAGCGCGCGCATGGACATTCTTCGCAAGCGATTTGGCGATCGTTTCAGTGAGATGCTGCTGAGTGATTTTGCGCGGAGTAAGACCAAGATTGCCCCCACAGTTGATCTATTGGTTTTGCGCTCAACGGAAATCGACAGCCAGCTCGAAAACAACCCCGAGACGACCCTCGGCTTGATCCCCGCCACTTTGAAGTTGGTGCGGGTGGCTCTGCACAAGCTGAAGGGCATGGGTTTCAATGAAGCTGTGATTGTTACGGATCACGGGTTCTTCCTCAATGCGCAGGCCGATCATGGCGATGTGTGCAGCAAGCCCCCTGGGAAGTGGGCTATCAATGCCCATGACCGGATGCTGCTTGGCGCGGGCAATGAGGACGCGCACAACCTCGTCATTTCGCCGGAGAAGCTGGGCATACGGACTGATGCGCCGCAAGCCGCCCTGCCGAAGACGATGGCTCCGTATAGCAGCGGACATCTCTATTTTCACGGCGGAGCCTCGCTTGCAGAAGCGATTGTGCCGGTAATTGTTGCGCGGCTCGATGCGGCGGGGCAGCAGTCGGTCTCTCGATCGACCGTTGAGCTAAGCTATCGCAATGGCATGACGCGCATAACGACCTATGTGCCGGTCATCGAGGTTTCTCTTGTCTCCGATGATATGTTCTCCCAGGGCATCAGCGTCGAAATTATGCTTGAGGCGCAGGATGCCAAGGGGCGTGTGGTCGGTGAGCCGCGTCCCGGTGCCGAGGTCAATCCCGCCACCCGGACGATCACACTGCTACCTGGGCAGCGCAAACAAATAGCCATCGGAATGGACAGGGAGTTTGAAGGCAAATTCACGGTCAAGGCGCTCAACCCGACAACGCTGGCGAGCTATAGCACCCTTAGCTTAGAAACGGACTACACAGTATGAGTGACAAGGATCAACTTGATACGAAGCTGCTCGCGGCCTTTGACGGAAAGGTGGTTCGTAAGGACCTGCTGCACCGTATCAAGAAGGGAACCAATGTTCCCACCTTTGTCCTCGAATTTCTCTTGGCGCGTTTCTGCGCCAGCGACAACCAGGCCGAGATCGACGCAGGCATGGAAGCGGTATTGGCTACGCTTCAAGATAATTACGTGCGACCGGATGAGGCCAATGCCGCGCAGTCGAAAGTTGCGACGAAAGGCAGCCACCGTTTCATCGACAAAGTCCATGTTCGGTACGTCGAGAAGGAGAAGCGGCACTGGGCTTCCCTGGAAAACTTCAATTCGCAGCGCATTGCTATCGGCGAGAAGTTCTACCGCGACAATGACCGCCTGCTGGAAGGCGGCATCTGGGCAGAGGTTACGCTGACCCACAACGATATCGAAGAGGACAATTACGCTTTCTACATCGAGGATTTGCGCCCCATTCAGCTCTCGCGCTTTGATTTTGCGCGGTACGCCGAGGGACGAAATGGCTTTACGCGCGACGAGTGGATCGACGTGATCATGCGCTCGGTCGGCTTGGAGCCCTCAAAGCTCGATCAGCGCGTGAAGATGCACTTCATTGCCCGTCTCGCCGCGCTCGTAGAGCCGAACTACAATTATATCGAGCTTGGCCCGCGCGGCACCGGGAAATCCTACTTCTTTAGCGAGTTCTCGCCTTACGCCACGCTGATTTCAGGCGGACAAGCAACCAAAGCGACGCTCTTCTACAACAATGCCCGCCGGAAGGTAGGTTTGGTTGGCTATTGGGATACGGTGGCGTTTGACGAGGTCGGCGGCATCAAAGTGCGTGACCCGGACACCATTCAGATCATGAAAGACTTCATGGCTAATGGCCGGTTCTCACGCGGAGCAGAGGTGATCGCTGACGCGAGCTTGAGCTTTGTTGGAAACATCGATCTTTCCGTGCAGCAGGTCGTGAATTCGACGGAGTATGATCTGTTTCAGCCTTTGCCGCCCGAACTCGACCTTGCCGTCATGGATCGTTTCGCGGCCTATATTCCCGGCTGGGAAATGCCCAAGAACAGTAGCTCGTTCCTGACAAGCCGGTATGGCTTTATCACCGACTACCTGGCGGAGGCTTTCCACTACCAGTTCAAACACACGAACCGGTACGAAGAGGTTAGCCGCCGCGTTCGGCTTGGCAAGGCGGTTGAAGGGCGAGATGAGAAGGGCATCAAGAAGACGATCTGTGCTTTCCTGAAGGTTTTGCATCCCAATGGCCCGCCGACCGACGAAGAGTTTGATGAGTACGTCTCTTATGCGGTTGAGTGTCGTCGCCGCGTCAAGGAGCAGATGAACAAGCGCAAACCCGACGACGAGTTTGCGAAGATCGGGTTGTCATACATCAACGCCGCTGGGCAGGATGTTGTTGTCTTTTGTCCAGAGTCCAAGAACGCTGAAGCAACCCAGCAGCCCGCAAGACGCCGTCTTCGGCAGCGTGGAGAGGACGCTGCCACCGAACCGCCGTCCAGCAACGCGGCCGCAGGAGTTGAGTCTGGTTCACAGCCGCCGGAAAACCTTCAGGTCGCGGCAGCTCCTGTTGCCAATGGGCAAATTCCAGAACTGAAAGAGCAGCATTTCAATATCCTCTATGGGGATACTGGATACAGCTATGAGTCCATTCTCGGCCCATATCTACGTGGTGCGAAGTCAGTGGTCATTGAAGACCCTTACATTCGCATGCCTCATCAAATCCAGAACTTCGTCAGGTTCTGCGAAACCGTGCTTCGGCACAGCGTCGCCAAGAAAATAACCTTAGTCACCAGCTATGACGACAAAACGCAATTTGCGGACATTTCTGAGAAGCTTGAGGAGTTAAAGCAGAGCCTTCTGGAACTGGATGTCGTCCTTGAGATCAATCTAAACGCTAAGCTGCATGACCGAGAGATCAGAATTGATAATGGTTGGGTGGTGAAGATTGGCCGCGGGCTTGATTTCTACCAAAAACCTGGAGGCTGGTTCGAGGTGGGATCGCACGATCTGACCCTCCGCAAGTGTTTAGAAACAAAGGTCGACATCTTCCTTAGCGGCGACGCTGCAGCAGCCTAGGCGTTAGCGGGTCAAAACTTAGCGGCTGGTCTTTATGGAAGAGACCCGATATTCGAACTCTTGATAGGCATAAGCAACAAGATTGCTCAGAAATGACTGGCAATGCTGCACGAACAGAGCGTTGCTGTAGGGGCTGAGCCGGTCTCACCCGACTGGCCAAGACAAGCCCCACGGCGCAAGGCGCTGATGGGGCCGGGGTGGTGCGACGGATAGCGTCGCGTTAGCCCCGGAGATCTCATGAGCAAGACGGCTAAAGCCAGACCCTTCCCCCGAGCACATCGACGCGCCACCGCGGAGGCCGCGACCAAGCGATCCAGAATCGTCGCGATGCTCAACGCACCCGTCGGCGCCTCAATCGAGGCGATGATGAAGGCGACGGGCTGGCAGCAACATTCCGTACGCGGGTTTCTGGCCGGCGTGCTGCGGAAGAAACTGCATCTCAATCTTGTTTCCGAAGTCGGCCCGAGCGGACGCATTTATCGAATCGCGAAAAGCGCCAAAAGGAAGGCGTCGCAATCATGATCAATCCGTCTGTGCACGCCGCGAGTGCGGAGTTGCAGGATCTCGACGTGAGCGCGTTGCATAAACGCTGGCGTCGTATGTTCGGTCATGACGCTCCCGGGCATGTGACACGGCAGTTGCTGCTATCTGTCCTCAGTCATCGCGTGCAGGCTGATCAATTGGGCGACCTCGATCGCCAGACAAAAAAGCTTCTGGACCAGATCACGCCTGCGGATAGCCGCGAGAGTGTCATGGCCAAGCTTGTTGCATTTGACCGCAGTCAGGTCGAGTTACGTCCCGGTACGCTGCTGACCCGCGAATGGAACAACCACCAGCAACGGGTCATGGTTACAGCTGAGGGCTTTGCGTGGAATGGCAGTACCTACGCCAGCCTGTCGGAAGTTGCGTTTGCGATCACCGGCACCCGCTGGAATGGTCCTCGATTTTTTGGACTGCGCGACAAAAAGCGATCAACCGACCCTTCCGGAGCAGATCCGTGATGCGCGCATCTTCGACGACGGTGCGCTGCGCCATCTACACGCGGGTCTCCACCGAGAACGGCCTGGATCAGGAATTCAACTCGCTCGATGCGCAGTTTGAGGCATCATCAGCCTATATCCGCAGCCAGGCACATGCGGGCTGGTCGCAATTGAAGGCCCGTTATGACGACGGGGGCTATTCCGGCGGTTCGACCGAGCGCCCTGCCCTCCAGAAATTGATGGACGACGTGCGCGGGCGCAAGGTTGACGTCATCGTTGTCTACAAGGTCGACAGGCTGACGCGATCGCTGGCGGATTTTGCTAAGCTGGTCGAACTGTTCGACCAGCATGGCGTCTCATTCGTCTCGGTCACCCAGCAGTTCAATACCACGACATCGATGGGCCGGCTCACTTTGAATGTGCTTTTGTCCTTCGCGCAGTTCGAACGCGAGGTGACCTCGGAGAGGATCCTCGACAAGATTGCAGCCTCCAAGAAGAAGGGCATCTGGGTTGGAGGTCCGCTCCCCCTTGGCTACGAAATGAAGGATGGCAAGATCACGATCGTTGACGATGAAGCCGAACGAGTCCGTCTCATCTTCAGACGATATCTGGACGTTGGCGCGATTCATCCGCTGCTCGCTGAACTCAGAGAGCGTGGCGTGTTGACCAAGCAGCGGTTGCTGAAGACCGGTACCTTTCGCGGCGGCGTGTCATTCGAGAAGGGAAGCCTTTCGTATCTGCTTCGCAATCGCTTCTACGTTGGAGAGGTCGCTTATAAGGGACAACTGTACGCAGGCGAACAGCCGCCGATCCTGGAGCGTTCGCTCTTTGATGCCGTTCAGCAGAAACTTACCGATCAATGGACGCATCAGACCCGAACCAGGAACAAGTTCGGCTTCCTGCTTACGGGCCTCGTGTTTGATGACGCGGGCCACCGCATGGCGCCGACGCAGGCGAGGAAGAACGGCATCAGCTACCGCTATTACGTCTCACGACCACTGCTGTTTGGACATGCGGAAACAACCAAGGTAGGATCGATCGGCCGCGTGCCAGCGCAAGATATCGAGGATTTAGTCGCAAACCATGTTCTGAAGCCTGCCTTGCAGGAAGCGAAAGCTAAAGCTTTAGACAATGAATTTGCGCGCTCGCGGATCGAGCGCATGGAAATACAGCCGCGCCAGATTGTCGTGCAGTTGCGACAGGCAGCGAACGACTCGCCGGAGACCGCGTCACCGATCTGCATCGTCTGGCGCAAACCGTCGTCAAAGATGCCACGCAAGATTTTGAATCCACAGGATGCGCCCGCAAAAGTCCGCCCCATGAAACTCGAACGGCGCGCCGCACTGGTCATTGCCATCGCTCGAGGCCGTCGATGGCTCGATGAATTGCTCAGAGATCGATCGACCAACATGGAGGCGATTGCGGCCCGATCGAAATGCAGCACACGGCATGTTGCAATGACGATCTCGCTGGCGTTCCTTGCGCCTTCGCTCGTTAAGGCGGCAATCGAGGGTCGGTTGCCGCGCGGAATCGGAATTGCACAATTGCGCGAACTCCCGCTCGACTGGAACGAACAGTTCCGCTCGCTCGGCCTCACCGCGACAAGCTAGCGGAATCCGCATAGTGCCTGGCAATGCGGTTGGCGAACGGCTCCAGCGCGAACGGAAATTATTCGGCCAGAGACGACGGCCGAAATCTGCCCACTCGTCGGTCCTCATGACGACACAGAGACCGAAAGCGACGAAACTCCACCCAAGTTTGCCCGAGAAAACCAAGGAATTCCGAACGGGTCAGAACACACGCGGTTCGCGGAGACTGGACAGTATGGATCGAACTGGCTGCCCCCCCAGTCAGTCTGCGAACCGGTCTCCACGACCTTCTAGGAACGAGAATTTTGCGGCCAGAGACAGACGTCGCTTTTTGATGATCTCTCTCAGCCAGAGACACTTAGGAGATACATTGGACCGCCAAAAGCCCGCTGTTTACGCGGCAAATTCACAACGGGTGTCATAGGTTCGATACCTATGAACTGGGTGGTGGGCGCGACAGGGATCGAACCTGTGACCCCCTCGATGTCAACGAGGTGCTCTCCCGCTGAGCTACGCGCCCTTAAAGACCATTGGTGCCGGGATGCGTCCCTATATCGGCTTGAGCAGCCGCAGGCAAGGACGGGACACCATGATTTGGGGGCAATTTTGCCCCGAATCGGCAAACCTCAGGCCGCCAGCATCTTGTTCACTTCGCTGACCAATTCGCGCAGGTGGACAGGCTTGGACAGCACCTTGGCGTTTTTCGGGGCTTCCGAGTCTGAATTCAGGGCCACGGCAGCGAATCCGGTGATGAACATGATCTTGATGTCCGGATCGAGTTCGGAGGCCCGGCGGGCCAGTTCGATCCCGTCCATCTCCGGCATCACGATGTCGGTTAGAAGCATTTCAAAAGGCTCTTCCCGCAACCTCTGATAGGCTGACAGGCCGTTGTCGTAGGACGAAACCTGGAAACCGGCATTCTCCAGCGCTTTCACCAGAAAGCGGCGCATGTCGTTATCGTCTTCGGCAAGGAGAATTTTGTGCTGCATGGTCCTGGTCCCGTATCCGGCGCTTGCTTCGCTCGCAGTGTCTTTCCGAGCGAATGCCGGTCGTCTGATCGCGTGAATGGAGAAGTCCCCTGCCCTCTATTTGCCCGCAGGAGAGTAAATTTCGGGTGAAAGAGAAGTTCCTATTGGCAGGCAGGATAGGTTTGCAGACAATGGCGATCAACAAAACACCTGCTTTTCCGGCGAAAATATCCTGGCCGGACAGGCATTTCAGTGGCGGAGAGACTCACGCCGCGGGTGAGACGGGCGAGGAGACGAGGTGGAATGACCCGGTTTGAGGACGCCCTGTCGCCGCCCTTCGAGATCGTCGAACCGGCGATCTGGCGCGCGCCGATCATTTTCAATTCCCCGCATTCGGGATCGGTCTATCCGCGCGAGTTTATCGCCGCTGCGCGTATTGACGAGATAGCGCTGCGGCGCTCGGAAGACTCGTTCATGGACGAAATCATCGCGGATCTCACAGGCCACGGATTTCCCGTGGTGCGGGTGAACTTTCCGCGCTCCTATGTGGACGTCAATCGCGAGCCTTACGAACTCGATCCGCGCATGTTCGCAGGCCGCCTGCCGAGCTTCGCCAACACCCGTTCCATGCGCGTGGCCGGCGGCCTCGGCACGATTCCCCGCGTGGTCGGCGATGGCCAGGAAATCTACGCCGAACGCCTCGATGTCGAAGAGGCGCTGAACCGCATTGAAGCACTCTACAAGCCTTACCACCGCGCGTTGCGCCGCCTTCTCAACAAGGCGCATCAGGCCTTCGGTACCGTGATTCTGGTGGATTGCCATTCCATGCCGTCTGTCGGCGTGACGCGCGACGAGCCCAGGCGTCCCGATGTCGTGATCGGCGACCGCTACGGCACGAGCTGCGCGAACCTGCTGTCCGATACGGTCGAGCAAACGCTGACCGCGCAGGGCTATTCGGTCGGCCGCAACAAGCCCTATGCTGGCGGCTTCATCACCGAGCACTACGGCAACCCGGCGAGCGGCCTGCATACGGTTCAGCTCGAACTCAACCGAGCGATCTATATGGACGAGCGCCGGCGTGAGCGTGGCCCGGATTTCCGCAAGGTTGCCGACGACTTCATTGTGCTGGCCGACGCGCTCGCCGCGATCCCGCTGGACAGCCTTGGTCCGTTTCAGGCGGCCGCGGAATAGGATTTTGTTACCGCGCGGTGCACGGCAACATCCTCCCGGCGTGCGGGCAAGAAAAAAGGGCCACTCGCAAATGATGCAAGTGGCCCAAGTCTAGGGAGGAAACGCCCAAGGAGGGCAGCGATAACGCGAGGCGCTATCGCACCGCAACAATATGCAACCGCAGCGCACTAAGCGCAAGTATTTTTAAAGAAATTGTTATGCTCTGAGTGCATAACAGACTTGCGATCTCAAACTTCGTAAATCGCGATTTATGCCAATGTATTCAATATCTTGCGCAAAAACAGGACCTGTCACAATTGCCCAAAAAGCCTGCATTTGCCCTCATGAAATGAACAAGCAATCCTATTCTTTGGCCAAGCGGCTTTCGTTTTGATCTTCGCTTTGAAATCGTGAAGTAAGGAATGAACAATCGAATTAGCGCCCTTGTGCAAAATTTCTGGTGATCGCGCCAACCTCGTTAGGGCCGTTCTCCGGTTCGCATCTAAACTCCACACCGGCACTGCCGCACCAAAGGACTTCCCGTGACGGTTATCGACTTCACCGCGTTTATCGGACGGCTGGCAACGGCTTCCGGCGACACCATCCTTCCCTTTTTCCGGACCTCGCTGAGTGTGGACAACAAGAACACCGGGCGCGATCTCGATCCGGTGACCGAGGCCGATCGCGCGGCGGAAGCGGTGATGCGGCGGATGATCAAGGACAGTTTTCCTCTGCACGGCATCGTCGGCGAGGAGTTCGGGTCGGAGCGCGCCGATGCGGAATATGTCTGGGTGCTCGATCCGATCGACGGCACAAAATCGTTCATCGCGGGACTTCCTATCTGGGGCACGCTGATTGCGCTGATGCATCGCGGCACGCCGGTGTTCGGCATGATGCACCAGCCCTATATCGGCGAACGCTTCAGCGGCGACGGCGGCTCCGCGCGCTATGAGGGGCCGTCCGGCAAGCGCAAATTGTCCGTGCGCCGCTGCGCATCGCTCAACGAGGCGACGCTGTTCACCACCAGCCCGCGCCTGATGCAGGCGCCGGATCGCGCGCTGTTCGAGCGCGTCGAAGCCAATGTCCGGCTATCGCGCTATGGGGGCGATTGCTACGCCTACTGCATGCTTGCCTCCGGTCATCTCGATCTCATCATCGAGACCGAACTGAAACCCTATGACGTCGCGGCGCTGATCCCGATCGTCAGCGGTGCTGGCGGCATCATCACCACCTGGGAAGGCGAGCCCGCGCAGTCCGGCGGGCGCATCATTGCCGCCGGCGACAAGCGCGTCCACGACGCCGCGCTGAAACTGCTTCAGGCGACATAGCGCGGTTTGTCCCGCCCTCAGATTTGCGCGAACGACCTGAGATGATCGCAAAACTGCCGCACCGGCCGCGGCAATGACGGGCGGCCGCGCATGCAGACCACGAGCCTGCGGCTCGCCCACGGATCGCTGATCCGGATGATCTTGATGCGGGCCGCGCGGCCGACGCGGCGCGCTGCGGCCTCCGGAATGATCGCGACGCCGACGCCGGCTTCCACCATCTGGCAGATCGCATCGAAGCCACGCAGCCGCGCGCGCAGCCGCAGCCGCACGCCCAGTTTTGCGGCCTGCATCGCGATA
The DNA here is from genome assembly GCA_050249215.1 of Afipia sp. Taxonomy (GTDB): domain Bacteria; phylum Pseudomonadota; class Alphaproteobacteria; order Rhizobiales; family Xanthobacteraceae; genus Afipia. The sequence continues at coordinate 71,274 of JBFWQX010000014.1, read as the reverse complement.
TGAGTCTGCAGCGCGCTGGCCTCGGTCAGTCCGATGAAATCTCGCCCGGCGACATCGCGAAAGCTGGCCTGGCGGCGTGACGCGATCCCGTCGTTCGCCGGCACGACAAGAACCAGCCGATCGTCGCAGAACGGAAACCGCTCAAGCCCGTCGGGCAACATGGCTTCCACCGCGAGGCCGATATCGGCAGCCCCGGAGGCCAGGGCGGTCGCAATCTCCGCGCTCTCGCGCTCCTCGATATCGACACTGATGGCCGGATGGTCCGCCAGAAACGACGCCAACGCCTTCGGCAGATGTTCGCTCGCGCCGGATGTGTTGGCGAGCATGTGAATGCGGGCTTTCATGCCCCGCGCGTAGGCCGTGAGCTCACCCTGCATCGCCGCGACCTGATGCAGCAAGATGCGGGCATGATCGAGCAGGCTCTCGCCTGCCGCCGTAAGCCGGACGCCTCGCCGCTGCCGCTCCAGCAGCGGCACGCCCAACGCCGCCTCCATCCCCTTGATCCGTGCGCTGGCCGAGGCCAGCGCCAGTGCCGACCGTTCGGCTCCATGGGTGATGCTGCGGGCCTCGGCCACCGCCACGAACAGACGCATATCCACCAGATCGAAATGCATGGCGACCGCCCTTTACATGGCCTTCGTCAAACCCGAAGGCTCGCTCCGTATTCTCCAGATTGTGCGGCCCGCCGCTTCCGGTCAATGTGAGGCCATGTCCAGTTCTCTGTCAGATCCGCTTCTCGTCATCATCGCCGCGGTTTTCCTGCTCGCCGGCTTCGTCAAGGGCACCATCGGCATGGGCCTGCCGACCGTCGCCATGGGCCTGCTTGCGACGCGCATGCCGCCCGCGCATGCGCTGGCGATCGTGATCGTGCCGGCGATCGTCACCAACATCTGGCAGACCTTTGTCGGCCCTTATCTGCGCGACATTGTCAGGCGGCTGTGGCCGCTGATGATCGCGACCATGATTGGCATCTGGTCCGGCGCGGGCCTGATGACAGGCCCCTATGCGCGCTACGGCACCGTGGTGCTCGGCATCCTGCTGGTGGTTTACGCGATCATCGGCCTCTCCAGGGTGCGGTTCAGCGTTCCGCGCAAGAACGAGAAATGGATCGGCGGCATCGTCGGACTGATCACCGGCGTCATCTCCGCCGCGACTGGCGTGCAGGTCATCCCGTCGATGCCCTTCATGCAGGCGATCGGCATGGAGAAAGACGAACTGGTTCAGGCGCTCGGCGTGTTCTTCACCACGGCGACGATCGCGCTGGCCTTCAACCTGACCGGCGCGGGCCTGTTGAATGCGACGGTGGCCATTCCCGGGCTGATCGCGATGGTTACGGCGTTCGCCGGGATGTATCTCGGACAATTGCTCCGTTCGCGCATGGATGCGGAAACCTTTCGCCGCTGGTTTCTGATCGCCCTGCTGCTGCTGGGTATCTATCTCGCAGGCGAGATGCTCGCGAAGATCCACGGCTAGGCTGCCCTGAAAGACGGTGCCTGCGTCACGGGACCGTGCTAGGGATGGGCATGCTCCGAGTCACCCGCGACATCACGATCGACGAGAAGGACCTCGACATCGCCTTCGTCCGCGCCTCCGGGCCGGGCGGGCAGAACGTCAACAAACTCTCTACCGCCGCGCAATTGCGTTTCGACGTGAACCGCGTCTCGCTTGCCCCCGATGTGATGACGCGCCTCACAGCTCTTGCAGGTCAGCGCATGACCAAGGAGGGCATCATCGTCATCCACGCGCAGCGCTTCCGCACCCAGGAACGCAACCGCGCCGATGCCATCGACCGGCTGCTGGAATTGCTGCGTGAGGCCAGCATCCGCCCCAAGCCGCGCCGCGCCACCAAGCCCACCCTCGGCTCCAAGATTCGCCGCCTCGACGGCAAGAAACGCCGCGGCGACATCAAGGCCAGACGCACGTCGCGCAGCTTCGACGATTGAGAATTAACGGGTAAAACATATCTGTACGCAGGTACAATCGGCCCCATCGCCGGATAAACTGCGCCGAACCCGCGAATCGTCCCGGAACTCCATGCCCGTCCGCCAGCTTCCCATTCAGGTCGTCAACCGCATCGCCGCCGGCGAAGTGGTGGAGCGGCCAGCAAGCGCGGTGAAGGAACTGGTGGAAAACGCCATCGACGCCGGCGCGTCCCGCGTCGACATTTTCACCGAAGGCGGCGGACGGCGGCGCATCGCCATCACCGACAACGGCGCGGGCATGACCCGCGACGATCTCGCTCTCTCCGTCGACCGCCATGCGACCTCCAAGCTCGACGACGAAGACCTGCTGCGCATCCGTACGCTGGGTTTTCGCGGCGAGGCTTTGCCGTCCATCGGCGCAGTCTCGAAGCTCGCCATCACCACGCGGCACGCCAGCGAGCCGCATGCCTGGGCGCTGAATGTCGATGCCGGCGAAAAATCTGACATCATACCGGCGGCCTTGACTTCAGGCACGCGCGTCGAGGTCAGCGATCTGTTCTACGCGACGCCGGCACGGCTGAAATTTCTCAAGACCGACCGCACCGAAGCCGAAGCCGTCCGCGACGTGGTGCGCCGCCTTGCCATGGCGCGGCCCGATATCGCGTTCTCCCTCTCCGGCGAAGAACGCGCGCCGGTGACATGGGCGGCTGCGCTGCCCGGTGCGCCGGGACAATTGACGCGGCTCGGCGACATTTTGGGCGCAGACTTTCGCGCCAGCGCCGTCGCGGTGCGCGCCGAACGCGACGGCGTGATTGTCGAAGGCTTCGCGGCGGCGCCATCGCTCACACGCGCCAATGCGCTTGGACAGTATCTGTTCGTCAACGGCCGCCCGGTGCGCGACAAACTGATCCTGGGCGCGGTACGCGCCGCCTATGCCGATTATCTGCCGCGCGACCGGCATCCCGTGGTCGCCCTGTTCGTCACGCTGGATACGCAGGAGGTTGATGCCAATGTGCATCCAGCCAAGACCGAAGTGCGTTTCCGCAATGCCGGGCTGGTCCGTGCGCTGATCGTGCACGCGCTGAAAGATGGCCTTGCGCGCGAAGGCAAGCGCACCGCGGCGAACTCCGATGGCGCGGCGATCATGGCGTTCCGCCCCGGCAGCATTCCGCGCAGCAGCGGCTGGGACTGGCGGCAATCACCGAACTTTCCGGCGGCTCCCGCTACACCCGCCTATGCCAACGCGGTTATCTCGAATGCTTTCGCTGAAGCAGCCCAAGCCGCCTTCGACACCGGCGCACCGACAGCGGATGTTCGCTATGAGCAGACACCGGCGACCAACCTGATCGACAGCCCGCTCGGCGCGGCGCGCACGCAGATTCACGAGAACTACATCGTCGCCCAGACCCGCGATGGGCTGGTTATCGTCGATCAGCATGCCGCCCACGAGCGCATTGTCTATGAGCGGCTGAAAGCCTCGCTCGCGCAGAACGGCGTGCAACGGCAGATCCTGCTGATCCCCGACATCGTCGAGATGGACGAATCCACCGTCGAAAAGCTGGTGGCGCGTGCGGGCGAGCTGGAAAAATTCGGCCTCGGCATCGAATCCTTCGGCCCCGGCGCGGTGGCCGTGCGCGAGACTCCGTCGCTTCTCGGCAAGACCGATGCGGCCTCGCTGCTGCGCGACCTCGCCGAACACATGGCCGAATGGGACGAGGCGCTTCCGCTTGAACGGCGGCTGATGCATGTCGCCGCCACCATGGCCTGCCACGGCTCGGTGCGTTCCGGACGCATTCTCAAGCCGGAGGAAATGAACGCGCTGCTGCGCGAGATGGAAGTGACGCCGAATTCCGGCCAGTGCAACCACGGCCGCCCGACCTATGTCGAACTCAAGCTCGCCGACATCGAGAAGCTATTCGGACGGCGATAAAGCCCGTTTCAGCAATCGCCGAACTCGCCCCTTTAGCCGGCCAAGCACCGTTGGACACTCGTCGTGATCGCCTTGGGGCGCGTGAGCTTCCGCTTCGAGCGAGAATCGCCGGATCGCGATACCGAGGTCCCGCAAATCGGCCGACAGTCCCAGCGACCTTGGCGACGCAGGCGAGCGGATGCTCATCACGATCTGGATGTCGCCGCTCGCCGACACCGCTGCGGGAAGTTGCACATGACGCCATGACCAGTTGCGGTCAGCGGCGCGGCTTGAATCGAATGACCACTCCGCCACCGGCACGCCATTCGCGGTCAATGCGACGTCGAGCCGTGAATGGCCTTTCGCCAGAAACGGCCGCACCAGCGCGTTGAAGAACAGCGGCGGCGCGCCGGGCCTGAGCGAGACGTTGATCTCCACACGATCACCATCCGACCAGGTGCCGAAACCTTCATCAGCAAGACTCCAGCCTTCGCCGAAATAATGCTGCGAGCTGAGAGCATCGGTCGCGTCGGTCATGGAAACCCGTGACAGGCGCATATCGACGGCCGTTCCGGCCAATGCGATCATGCCGTCGAGATTGTTCGCACAACTGTTTTCCTCGCGGAAAGGCCGCGCGCAGCTATCGGCGAGTGCTCGTAGTCTGACGCGCTCCCGGATCACCTCTTCAACGGCGGCGGCCATGTCGGAAGTGATGTTGCTGTCGAACAGAACTCCCGCTGCCCGGCCTTCCTCGACATGATCGGCCATCCACGTCCTCGCGGGGATGAGCGCGATCTTTCCCATCGCGACCGCTTCACAGAACACGCCGGACACGATCCCGCGGTATTCAACAGGCCCATAAGGCAGCAGAAGCGCATCGGATCGCGCGATGGTTGCGAGATAATCGGCATGATCCTGCTCCGAAGAAACAATCTCCAGCCCGCCACTGGCCAGCGCCTCCGCCGCCCTTCCGCGGACATCAGACTCACCGGGCGCATGCTTGCTGAACCGCACCAGAAACCGAACATCCTTGTGGCGTGACAGGATGCCGCCGATCAAGTCGACGATCCTGTCCGATATCTCTCCCGACCTGACGTTGACGTAGATGTAAATCGTAAGCGGCCCTGCTGGCCGGGCTTCCGCGGAGCCGATCGTTCCATAGTATTTCGGAACAGGCAGATAGAATGCCTTTCGCAGGCTCAACGCCTCGAGATGGACGAGTGCTCCGGCATTGTTCAGCGTAAAGAACATGCGCTCCGCGCCGGGGGATCTACGAAGCACGCGCGAGGCAAAACGGTAAATCCACGCCACCTTGCCGAACGTCTTCGCCTCGAAGTCGTAGAAATCAGGGCCCAGAAACCGGAAAAAGACGGCAGGCCTTTCAGCAGCCGGGCGCGCGCGGAGCCACTGAGCGATTCCATAAATCGCCTGCGGCCGCGATGACGTGATGACCAGAATATCCCTCTCCGAAATTCGCTCCGCGTCGAGATCGTTCCAGAGGGGTGTGAGCGCATGATGAGCGTCCGCAAGGCTCGCAAGTCCGCTGCCGACGTCGCCGTTCAGCCACGGGACAACCGGAAGAATCGCCTGCGCATCGAGTTCGCGAGCAATCGCGGGATCGGCTTTCCCGGAAATATAGATCCTTGTTGCGATCCCGCGATCCCGGGCGGCCTCGCGAAAACCGAACACCTGATTGAAGAAATGGCCGGGATATCCGACCAGATCAAAATCGACGATAAAAACACGCGGCCCCTCAGTCATGGCTGATCGCACCGAGCCATGGAAGATTGTTGGCCGCTCTGGTTTCTGACCCGGATCATGAAAGGCCCGGCTGTCCTGTCAAGTCGATGACAACATGCGCGGAGCCAAGTTTCGACAACGCGGGCGCATACTGATCCGCACGCGATGTGACGACCACCATTTCCGCCCATGCCATCAGTTCATCGGCGTCATCGGCAAGCAGGCCTTCGAGACCGTCCAGCGCGTCGTCGGTGTAGTCATGCCGGGTGGCCAGCCTCCGCCCGCGCGACACATCCGGATCGAACCCGCGGACAGTACGTCCCGCCTGGACGAGCCGCTGCGCCAGCGCCGCGATCGGACTGCCGCGAAGATCGCCGACCCCCGCCTTGTAGGCCAGGCCCAGAAAAGCAATGCGGGACGCCCCCGTGCCAAGTATCCGGGAACAAACGCGGGCGATGACGTGTTCGTTGCTCTCGGCAATATGAGCCAGGATCGGAACTTCCAGACCGTTCGACCGGCACCACTGCGTCAGAACATCGACATCCTTAGGGAGGCATGGCCCGCCGAAAGCAAAGCCGGGCTTGAGGTAAGCCGGTGAAATATTGAGCACGGTGTCGGCGCAAAAGATCGTCATCACCTCGCGGCTGTCCACATGCGCAACCCGGGAGAGCGCATCCATTTCGTTCGCGAATACCACCTTCAGGGCGTGCCAGGAATTGTCGGCGTATTTGACGGTTTCGGCAACTTCGGCGCTGGTGCGGAAGATTTGGGATTGAATCCCGCCATAGATCGACGCCAGCCTGTCGCCCGTCTGAGTGTCGATTTCGCCGATGACAATGCGCGACGGGTTGCGGAAATCGGCGACCGCCGAACCTTCGCGGGTAAATTCCGGATTGTTCGCCAATCCGAAAGCCTCGCCGGCAACCCCTCCGGTTGCATGTTCCAGCAGGGCCGAAAAGCGGCCGCGGGTCGTACCGGGCAGCACCGTCGAGCGGATAACGACCGAGTGAAATGCCGTCTTTGCCGCAATCGCCTCGCCGATCTTCGCTACAACGGTTTCGACCGCGGAAATATCCTGTGTGCCATCTGGATTGCGCAAGGTGCCGACGCACACGAACGTCAGGTCCGTTTCCGCTATGGCGCGCGCGATGTCGGATGTCCCGCGCAATCGGCCGGTGCGCCAGACTTCGGCGAGCAGGTCATCAATCAGCGGCTCCAGAATGGGTGCGCGCCCGCGCCCAAAAAGATCGACCTTTCCAGGATCGAGATCGACGCCAACCACCTCGTGGCCCAGTTCACAAAGACACGCGCCGGTGACTGCGCCGACAAATCCCAAACCAACAACGCTGATCTTCAAGGCAATCCCGCTCGATAATGGAAGCGCCCCTCGATGTGAGACGCGAAAATGGCCTAAAATGTCTTTGTCTGATCGGTCCGCAAAAATACAGCGGATGGAATTATCTCAATTCGCCCGCAGAAACACAAACTCGGTCTCATCATAGACGCGGCGTTCCAGTTCCTCAAAGCCCTCCGGCGCAGCAAATGCCGCCGCCCTCGATTCTTCGGCCACCACAAGCGCGCCCGGCGTCAGCCATCCGCCGTCGCGCAGCGATATGACTGCTTTTTCGGCAAGCCCGCGGCCATAAGGCGGATCGAGAAACACCAGCGAGAACGGCTCGACCGGATAGGCCGGACCAAGATTGGTTGCATCGCGGCGATAGACCTTGGTCACGCCGCCCAGCCCCAGCGCCTCCACATTGTTGCGCAACAGCGCCCGCGCTTCCGCACCATTGTCCACGAACAGCGTGAAGGCCGCGCCGCGCGATACGGCTTCGATGCCGAGCGCGCCGGTGCCCGCGAACAGATCGAGCACCCGCGCGCCGTCGATCGGGTTGTCATAGGCATGCATCAGGATATTGAACAGCGACTCGCGCAGGCGATCCTGCGTCGGGCGAATCTCGTTCGACGACGGCGAGGCAATGTTTCGGCCCCTGAGGCGACCACCGACGACGCGCATGACTAACCACCGTCATGCCCGGCCTTGCGCCGGGCATCCACGTCTTTTTCATCGAGGTTCGCAGAAGACGTGGATGGCCGGGACAGGCCCGGCCATGACGCCTTGAGCATTGAGGATTGCGCGCGAACGATCACGCTCAGTCGTCCGTAAAATCGGTTCGCGGTTTCAGGTCGCGCTTGCCTTTATAGCCGCGCGTCGGGCGGCGCGGCGCGCCGTAGCCGCCGGCTTCCTCCTCATTGCGGGCACGCGCTTCCTCGCTGCCCGCACGCGTCACCAGAATCTTCCGGCCCTTGCGATCGGCGATTAGCGCATTCTTCGTGCCTGCAGGTTTGACGCGGCCCCTTCCGCGCGGCGCATCGTCGTCCTCACTAGCGTGCTTGACGGGCTTGTCGAACTGCGCGCCCGACATCGCGACGATCTTTTCGCCGAGCTGCTCGCGCAGCACCCGCGACTTGATCTCCTCGACCTGCCCTTCCTCGATTTCGCCGAGCTGGAACGGACCGTAGGACACGCGGATCAGGCGATTCACCTCGAGGCCGAGATGCGCCATGACGTTGCGCACTTCGCGGTTCTTGCCTTCGCGGATCGCAAACACGATCCAGACATTCGAGCCCTTGTCGCGCTCCAGCGTCGCGTCGATCGAACCGTATTTGACACCGTCGACCTCGACGCCGTTCTTGAGCTGATCGAGCTGCGCCTGCGTGACATCGCCATGGGCGCGCACGCGATAGCGCCGCAGCCAGCCGGTGTCGGGATGTTCCAGCGCCCGCGACAGGCCGCCGTCGTTGGTCAGCAGCAGCAGGCCTTCGGTGTTGAAGTCGAGACGGCCGATGCTGATGAGGCGCGGCAATCCTTCCGGCAGGTTGTCGAACACCGTGGGGCGTCCTTCCGGATCGTATTGGGTGGTCATCAGGCCGCGCGGCTTGTGATAAAGAAACAGCCGGGTGCGTTCGCGCTCGGGCAACGGCTTGCCGTCGATGGTCACGACATCGTTGGCGGTGATATCGAGCGCGGGCGAGTTGATCACGCGGCCATTAACCGCGACACGGCCCTGCACGATCCATTCCTCGGCATCGCGGCGCGAGCAAAGGCCCGCGCGCGCGACGATCTTGGCGATTCGTTCCCCGGATTTTTTCTTTTCCGGCACGGCGCGCGGCGCGCGCTTGTCGATGTCGGGTTTACGCTCGCGGTATTCGCCACGCCCGCCGAAAGCGGGCCGTTTGACGAAAACCTTGGCGTCGTCCTCGTTGTCACGCCGCGGACGATCATCCCACCGCTTTTCGCTGCGCGGATGTTCATGCCAGTCAGTCCGGCCTGCGCTACGGCCACGCGGGGCGCGATCCTCACGCGGGCTGTCGGAACGCGGACGGGAGAAACGTGGACGTTCGCTCTGGTCCCGGTCACCACGGTCAAAACGCGGCCTGTCGAACCCGCCTTCGCGGCGTGGCGGACGGCTGTCGCGGCGGTCGTCACCCCGCTTCTGCCAGGGTTTATCATTGCCGCGATCTTCGCCGCGGCTGAAATCCCGGCGCGGGCCACGATCCGGCGCGCCGCGCCGATCATCGCGGTTGAAACGCGGACGCTCGTCGCGTTGCGGACGCTCATCACGATTAAAGCGAGCTGGACGTGAATCGCCACCCTCACCACGCGGCGTATAAGGCCGCTTCTCACCGAACGTCCTGTCCCCGAATTTCCTGTCCTGAAAGCGTCCGGCGCCTGCGCTGCGGGGCGCGCGGTCATCACGGTCTCGCGGCTTGAAGGAGCGGCCTTCGCCGCGGTCCTCACGCGGTCTGAATGAGCGTCCTTCGCCGCGATCGCGCGAACCGAAATCCTTGCGTGGCCCGCGCTCGGCGCCATCCTTCCGGAAATCATCACGCTTGCCGGCGTAGGCGCGCTTCTCGCCATACGGACGCTTTTCGCCCGACGCACGCTTGTCGCCAAACTTCCGGTCACCGAATTTTTTCTCCCCACGCGGACCGGACGATCGCGCCGGACGATCGTCGCGCGAGCGGCCTTCGCCACCGCGCGAGCCTGCTCCGCCTGCGCGTCTCCCGCCACCGGCCTTGAAGCTCCGCCCCGCTCCGCCATCACGGCGCGGCGGACGGCCGTTGTTTTTGTCGTTGTCGCGGGGCATGAATGTTCTCTCGGAGCGTTGGCGGAATAGGGACTGTCGCGCAACGCGAGAATGGCTGGCGGCACACGCCCCTTGTAAATCAGGGCGCATTTTCGCGCAAAACCGGTCTCGCGTTTGCTGAAGGCGCTCTCCTAACAGAGTTTATTGCCGGAAACGAGGCATGACGGCACAATCTTTTATGGATTTGGCCCTGAAACAGGCCGAAATCGCCGAATCCGCCGGGGAAGTGCCCATCGGCTGCGTCATCGTGCGGGACGGCACGGTGATCGCACAGGCGGGCAACCGCACCCTCGCCGACCGCGACCCGACCGCCCACGCCGAAATCCTGGCGATCCGCGAGGCCGCCCGTATCACCGGCAGCGAGCGGCTGACCGGCTGCGATCTCTATGTCACGCTGGAACCCTGCACCATGTGTGCCGGGGCCATCTCCTTCGCCCGCATCCGGCGGCTTTACTACGGCGCAAGTGATCCCAAGGGCGGCGCGGTGGATTCGGGCGTGCGATTTTTCGCTTCCCCAACCTGCCACCATGTGCCGGAGGTCTATCCCTCGGTCGGGGAGTCCGAGGCCGCGGCGATGCTGACGGATTTCTTCAAGGCTCGGCGCTAAAACAGATTGATCTTCATGCCCTCATGCGAGGCGTCGAGGCCGAGCCGGACATAGAAGCGCTGCGCATCGGCCCGCCGCTTGTCGGTCGTCAATTGCAACTGCTTGCAGCCCCGCGCGCGCGCCTTGTCGATGATCGCGTCCATCATCTGCTCGCCGATGCCAAGGCCCCGCAACGAACGGTCGACACGCACCCCCTCCACCTTCGCGATCCAGCTTCCGTGATAGGACATGCCGGGAATGAAGGTAAGTTGCAGGCAACCCATCACCTCGCCCTGATGATCCCAGACGTAGAGCGTGTTGTTGGGATCTGCGGCGATGGCGTCGAAGGCGGCTTCATAGGCCGCCATGTCGCCGGAGAAATCCTCGCGCCCGCGCGCGACTTCATCGTCCGCCAGCATCTCGACGATCCGGCGGATATCCTCGCGGCGCGCTTCACGTAATGGCATTCAGTTTTTCTCCGAAAAGAATTTCAACAATGCGTCCGCGGTTAGTTGCGGGTTTTCTTCCGCAAGAAAATGACCTGAATCAATCGGCTGGCCGGTGACATTCGCCGCCCATTTGCGCCAGATGTCGAGCGGGCTTGACGCTGAAGCGGCAATGCCCGCGCCGCCCCACAGCGCCAGCAGCGGCACGGTGATCCTGTTGCCGGCCTCGGCGTCCGTCTTGTCCTGCTCGAAATCGGTGTAGGCGCCGGCGCGATAATCCTCACATGCGGCGTGAATGCGGAGCGGATCGCGAAACGCCGTCAGATAATGTTCGACCGCGCGCAGATCGAACGGATTGGGCGCGTCCTGCTTCGCCCAGCTCTTGAAGGTGCGGCCGAAATAGTCGTCCGGATTCGATGCGATCAGATTTTCCGGCAATGGATGCGGCTGCGCCAGAAAGGCCCAGTGATAAATGCGCAGCGCGAAGGCGCGATCCATTTTCAGCCAGTAATCATAGGTCGGCAGGATGTCGAGCGTCGCAAGGCGCGACAGCCGTCCCGGATGATCCAGCGCCAGCCGATAAGCCACGCGCCCCCCGCGATCATGACCGGCAAGGCCGAAATGCACGTGACCGAGTTGTTCCATCGCCTCGACCATGACTTGCGCCATGGCGCGCTTGGTGTACGGCGTATGATGCTCGTCGGTCTTCGGCACGTCCGACCAGCCGTAGCCGGGCAGGTCCGGAATCACGAGGGTGAACTTGTCCGCCAGCATCGGTGCGACCCGGTGCCACATCACATGGGTTTGCGGATAGCCGTGAAGCAGCAGCAGCGGCGGACCCTTGCCGCCGACGCGCGCGAAGATGCGCCCGCCGCGCGTGCTGATCCATTCGGAAGCAAAACCGGGAAACAGGTCGGCAAGGTCGGACATGGAAAACCCCTGTTGATCTCCGTCATGGCCGGGCTCGTCCCGGCCATCCACGTCTTCTCCAAACAGCCAACACAGAAAGACGCGGATGCCCGGCACAAGGCCGGGCATGACGACTACTTCTGGAGTCGCTCCCTCGCCACCGCCTGCCAGCCGATATCGCGGCGGCAGAAACCTTCCGGCCACCGAATGCGATCAATCGCTTCATAGGCACGGCGCTGGGCTTCGCTCACGGTCTTCGCGGTCGCCGTGATGTTCAGCACGCGGCCGCCATTGGCGAGAATTTTGTCGCCGTCCGCCTTGGTGCCGGCATGAAAGATTTCCACGCCCTCGACCTTCGCGGCCTCGCCGAGACCTTCGATGGCCGTGCCCTTGGAATAATCTCCCGGATAGCCTTTCGCGGCCATCACGACGGTGAGCGCCGGCTCCGGATGCCAGCGCAGATCGAAATGCTTCAACTCACCATCGACCGAGGCCAGCAGCCCGGGCACGAGATCCGACATCAGACGGATCATCAGCACCTGCGTTTCCGGATCGCCGAAGCGTGCATTGTATTCGATCAGCTTCGGACCATCCTTCGTGATCATCAGCCCTGCGAACAGCACGCCCTTGTAGGGCATGCCCATGGCTTTCATCGCACGCAGCGTCGGCAGGATGATCTCGGTCATCGTACGCTCGCGGATCGCATCGGTGAAAACCGGCGCGGGCGAATAGGCGCCCATGCCGCCGGTGTTCGGTCCCTTGTCGCCGTCGAAGGCGCGCTTGTGGTCCTGCGCGGCCGCCAGCGGCAGCGCGTTCTCGCCATCGCAGAGCACGAAGAACGAAGCCTCCTCGCCTTCCATGAATTCTTCCACCACAGCTTCCGCGCCTGCTGTCGCAAACAGTGCATCGACCGCCGCCTCCGCCTCCGCCAACGTCATCGCCACGACAACGCCCTTACCGGCCGCGAGGCCGTCGGCCTTCACGACAATCGGCGCGCCGTGCTTGCGGATATAGGCCTTCGCGGCCTCACCATCGCGAAACCGCTCATAGGCGGCGGTCGGAATGTTGTTCGCCTTGCAGATGTCCTTGGTGAATCCCTTCGAGCTTTCAAGCTGCGAAGCGGCCTTGCTCGGCCCGAACGCCTTGATGCCCGCCTCCGCGAGATCATCGACAATGCCCGCCGCCAGCGGCGCTTCCGGTCCGACCACCACAAGATCGACCTTGTTGACCTTGCAGAAGTCGACCACGGCAGCATGGTCCGCCACATCCAGCGCAACGCATTCGGCGTCCTGCGCGATGCCGGCATTGCCCGGCGCGCACCACAATTTGGTGAGAAGCGGCGAAGCCGCCATTTTCCACGCCAGCGCGTGTTCACGCCCGCCGGAACCGATCAGAAGGATATTCATGGATAAGGGTCGAACCGCAGTTTCTGGAATGGTACAAGGGTTTATCATGACACTTCCCAGCCGCAACCGATTCGACTGACCATGCCTGCCGCGCCCGCTGAAATTCTGTCCAATTCACCGGAATTCACCGTTTCCGAGCTGTCCTCGGCGCTGAAGCGCACGGTGGAGGACACCTATGGCCATGTGCGGGTGCGCGGCGAAATCTCGGGCTTTCGCGGGCCGCACTCCTCCGGCCATTGTTACTTCGCGCTGAAGGACGACAGCGCCAAGATCGAGGCCGTGATCTGGAAGGGCGTTCATGGCCGGATGCGGTTCAAGCCGCAGGAAGGCCTCGAGGTCATCGCCACCGGCAAGCTGACCACCTATCCGGGCTCATCGAAATACCAGATCGTGATCGAGGCCATCGAGCCTGCCGGCGTCGGCGCGCTGATGGCGCTGATGGAAGAGCGCAAGAAGAAGCTCGCCGCCGAAGGTCTGTTCGACGAAGCGCGCAAACAGCTTCTGCCATGGCTACCCGAAGTCATCGGGGTGGTGACGTCGCCGACCGGGGCGGTGATCCGCGACATCCTGCATCGCCTCAAGGACCGTTTCCCGCGCCGCGTGCTGGTGTGGCCGGTGCGGGTGCAGGGAGAAGGTTCCGCCGAGCAGATCGCGGCCGCGATCCATGGCTTCAATGCACTGGAGGACGGCGGCAGGATTCCGCGTCCTGATCTGCTCATCGTCGCGCGCGGCGGCGGCTCGCTGGAGGACCTGTGGTCGTTCAACGAAGAGATCGTGGTGCGGGCCGCCGCCGAGAGCATGATCCCGCTGATCTCCGCCGTCGGCCACGAGACCGACGTCACACTGATCGACTTCGCCGCCGACAAACGCGCGCCGACGCCGACGGCGGCAGCGGAAATGGCGGTGCCTGTACGGGCCGAACTGTTTGTCGAAGTCACGTCGCTTGCACGGCGCAGCCTCGCCTCATGGCAGCGCATCCAGGAGCATCGCCGCAGCGAGTTGCGCAGCGCCTCGCGCGCGCTGCCGAAACTGCACGACCTGCTGGCCATCCCGCGCCAGCGTCTCGACCGTGCCAGCGCGCAATTGCCGCGCGCGTTGCGAGCCAATGCGCATGTCTATGAGCGGCGGCTCTCCGCCATTGGCGGACGCCTGACCGTGACCACGCTGCGCACGCAGATCGAGCGGGCTAAGGAAAAGGTGGCGCGGCTCGGGACAAGCGCGCGCCGCTGCGCCGATCTGCACATCCGGCAGCGCGAGACGCGGCTGAAATATGTCGCGCAGCTTCTCAATGCGCTGTCCTACAAGGGCGTGCTGGATCGTGGCTTCGCGCTGGTGCGCGACGAACATGGCCAGCCGCTCCACGCCGCGGCGAGCGTCGATAACGGGCAGCGCCTGACCATCGAGTTTGCGGACGGCCGCGTCGGCGCAACAGCGGATAGCGATGGAACGCCGGCCGCGAAGCCGAAAGCAGTTCCGGCAAAGCCCGCGTCAAAGCGCACCACCGATTTCGGCGTGAAAAAGGTCCAGGGCGACCTTTTTTGAGGACGCGAAGAGGGTTTCGCAGCCGCTCCGGCCGACCTATATTTGACCCAACTCTCCGGACCACACCCGCCGGACCCCGACAAGAACAGCGTAACAAGGACTGCATCGTGCTGAATAAATTCGGGCCATCCGGCCAGGGCGAAGCGCAGGTCGAGTATCTCGACGGCGATTTTCGCGTGACCTCCCCCGGCTCCTACGTGCGCTGCGCCATCACCGGCGAACATATCCCGCTGGATGAACTGAAATACTGGAGCGTGGATCGGCAGGAAGCCTACGCAACGCCCGAAGCCGTTTTGCAGCGGCACTATCCGGCGCAGCTCAAAAAGGCTTGAGACCTATTTTGCGCGCGCTTTCACCAAGCGCGCCGCCACGAAATCCTTCAGCTTCGGCTCATCGTCGAACGCCAGCGTGACCGCGAAAACCGCGATGCTGTCCGCATATTGCCGCAAACGAACATCGCTGCGGATGCGCGCCATGTCCTTTTCGGTTGTGACCAGCATCAGCGACTTTGCTTTTGCCGTCGAGACTAGCCGCTCGATCTCGTCCGATGTGAACGGATAATGATCGGCAAAAATTCTGTCCTCGGCCACGTCCACGCCGCTCGCACGCAGCGTCGCGAAGAACCGCGCCGGATCGCCGATCCCGGCGAAAGCCAGCACGCGCCGTCCGCGCAGCTTCTCCACCGAAGCCTGATCGGGAAGCAAGCGCGCGCGCAGCACCGGTGCACCGCGCCGCGCAGCCGCTGAAGCGACATCATCGGCGGCATCGCCCGCCCCGATCACAACCAGTGCGTCGGTGCGCGCGATCTGCGGCGGTAGCGGCGCACGAAGCGGACCGGCGGGAAACACGCAGCCATTGCCGGTGCCACGCGACGCATCAATGACAATCAGCGAGGCGTCCTTGACCAGCGCCGGATTCTGGAAGCCGTCATCCAGCAGGACCACCGTTGCGCCTTGCACGCGCGCCAGCGCCGCGCCCGCCACGCGATCAAGCGACACAACGACCGGCACCTGCGCCGCCATCATCAGCGGCTCGTCGCCGACATCGGCGGCGGTGTGTCCCGCGCCATCGACGCGGACAGGTCCTGACAGCGTCCCGCCATAGCCCCGGCTGACAACATAGGGCTCTTCACCCAGTTCGCGGAGCAGTTTCGCAAGCGTCAGCGTTGTCGGCGTCTTGCCCGCGCCGCCGACGTGATAGTTGCCGATGCAGAAAACCGGGATTCCGGCGCGGGCGCCGGTTCGCGTCATGCGCTGCGCGGTGATCGCCCCATAGATCGCGCCGAATGGCGTCAACAGTCGCGACATCCGCGATGGCGGCCGATACCAGAAGGCCGGCTCACGCATCGGCGCTGCCTCCCTCGAGCCGCAACTGCAGCAGATAGGGTTCCAGCGCGCCGAGTGTCTTGTCCAGCGCACCGCCGAGCCTGTTTACGACACCCTCAGCGGCCTCCACCGAACGCTGCCGGGCAACCGGATTGGCCAGCAACTGGCCGAGTAGTTTGACGAAATCCTCATCGGTCTCGGCACGCATGGCGCCGCCGGACTGATCGAGCGCCTCATAGATATCGCTGAAATTGAACACATGCGGCCCGTGCAGAATGGCTGCGCCGAGCTTGATGCCTTCAATCGGATTCTGCCCGCCATGGGGCACCAGCGAGCCGCCCATGAACACCACCGGCGCGATCCGGTAAAACAGGCCCAGTTCGCCCATCGTATCGGCGACATAGATGTTCGTCGCGCCGCCCGGCAGTTCGTCCCGCGAGCGGAGGGCGACCTGCATTCCGGCATCCGCCGCCATCTGCGCGATCGCCGGACCACGCTCGGGATGACGCGGGACGATCACGCTCAACAGTTGCGGCAGCCGCTGCGCGAGGCGGCGGTGCGCATCGAGCATGATTTCATCTTCGCCCGGATGAGTGGACGCAGCGACGAAGATCTGGCGGCGCTGCGCCGCTTCCTTCAGGCGCTCCAGCTTGCGGACATCCGCGGGCAACGCCTCGACATCGAGTTTCAGGTTGCCGGAGGTGACGACATTCGGACAGCCGAGCGCCGCGAAGCGTTCCGCGTCACGGTCGGATTGCGCCAGACACAGATCGAAGCATTCGAGCAACGCGGAAATTGTCCCGCGCAGCTTCTGCCAGCGCGGGAACGAGCGCGGCGACATCCGGCCATTGATGATGACCATGGGAATGCGCCGCTCAGCGCTCGACAGGATCAGGTTCGGCCAGATATCGGATTCGATGAACAGCGCGAGACCCGGCTTCCAATGATCGAGAAAGGCCGAGACGAAGCGCGGCGAGTCGAACGGCACATATTGATGGATGACGTCCTGCGGAAAACGCCGCGCTACGATCGCCGCCGATGTGACCGTTCCCGACGTCAGCAGGATGCGGATGTTGAGCGCCCGCAGCCGCTCGATCAAACCTGCCGCCGCCAGCACCTCGCCGACGCTGGCACCGTGAATCCAGATCAGCGGCCCTGCCGGACGCTCCATGCCCGCGACACCACGGCGCTCACCAAGACGTTCGGGATCTTCCTTGCCGCGCTTGAGCCTGCGCGCGATCAGCGGCGCCGCGAGCGGCGCGGCAAGCGCCGACAGCCGCCGGTAGGCCGCAAGCGTCGCTGGCAGCGCGCTAGGCATGAAGACCCTCGTCAGGACGCCCGACCAGTTGATAAGCGCGGCGCGTTACGTCGTTCAGCTTTTCTTCAAGTTGCAGCCGCAACGCCTGCATGGTTTCGTTGTCCGCATCGCGCGGCACCCAGATCAGGTCGGCGCCTGCGATGACGCCGCGCCCGAATGGCAAATGAATGACCGAGCGGTCCCAGTTATTCAACCGCTTGAACCGGCTGGTGGCAATCGCCACCGGCAGGATCGGCCGGCCGGATTCCCGCGCCAGCATGATGATGCCGAGGCCCGCCTTGCGCGACACCTTCGGCACGTCGGCGGTCAGCGCCATGTTGACCTTTTCATCTTCCAGCACCCGCAGCATCGCCTTGAACGCGGTGACGCCGCCCTTGCGATGAAATTCGCTGCCGTGGTCGCCGGAGCCGCGCACCGTTCCGACATGAAGGCGCTCGGCGGCGATGGCGTTGATCTCGCCGTCGCGGTGGCGCGAGATCAGGACCTTGGCCTTGTATTCCTTGCGCTTGAGGAACGGCATCATGAAATGCTGACCATGCCAGAACCCGATGATCAGCGGCATCTCGGGTTCCATGCGCTTGTAGACCTCGGGCGGGTCCAGCGTGAAGCGATTGGTCAGCCACACAAAGCGCAGGAATTCGGCCGCAATGAAGCCCGCGACATGCTGCAGCCAGCTTGCGCGGCCCAATTTTCGGAGAGCAGTTTTCAAGTGGAGGATTTCGCATCTTGGCCCGGATCGAGCAGCCGGTGGAGGTGGACGATGAAATAACGCATGTGGGCGTTATCGACCGTCTGCTGGGCCTTGCTCTTCCACGCGGCATAAGCGGTGGCATAGTTTGGGAACAGGCCCACGACATCGACCTTGTCGAGATCCTTGAACGTCACATGATCGAGGTCGAGAAGCTCGCCGCCAATGACAAGATGCAGCAACTGCGGTTGCACAGTTTCGGACATGAGGTGCTTTCCCAAAAGCAAAGACCGGCAGGTAAACTCAAGCAAAAAGCGTGCTCGCAATCACCACGGAATCGGGTTTTCCCGAAAATGTTTCACGATATGCGCGTGCCGCGCATGCCCCGCCGCCACCAGCAACCCATGGCGGACATC
This sequence comes from Afipia sp., assembly GCA_050249215.1. Taxonomy (GTDB): domain Bacteria; phylum Pseudomonadota; class Alphaproteobacteria; order Rhizobiales; family Xanthobacteraceae; genus Afipia. The sequence goes on along the minus strand of JBFWQX010000014.1, from coordinate 52,916 downwards.
GGTTTGATTATAAACCAGGCGCTCGCCGGCCAGTGAGGTCATTTCCCCGCCCGCTTCGTGCACGATTAAGTCGGCGGCTGCAAGGTCCCAGTCGCGGCTGTTCCCGGCCGCGAATGCGGCATCGAGCCGCCCTTCCGCCACCCGGACCAGACGCAAGGCCAATGAACCGATCCGCGGATAGAGGCTTTCGCCCTCTTTCATGCCGCCCAGACGTTCGACCAGCGGCTTCGGCCCCGCAATCTTCGGGTAATTGATCGCCGCGCCCGATGCGGCGGCTACCGGCGAGCCATTGAGATGCGCGCCGCGCCCGCGCGTTGCGAAAAAGAACTCGTCGCTGGCCGGCGCGAAGACCGCGCCCAGAACCGGCAAGCCGTCGGCGACCAGCGCGATCGAGACCGACCAGTCCTCGCGGCGCTCCAGATAGGCCCGCGTACCATCAATTGGATCAACGATCCATGTCAGTTGCTTGCCGAGCCGCGAGGTATCGTCGGCGCTTTCTTCCGACAGCCATCCATAGTCCGGCGTCGCCGCGCGCAGGCGTGTTTCGATCAGGTCGTTCACCGCGATATCGGCCTCAGACACCGGCGATGACTTGCCCTTGATCCAGGATTTCAGATCGGTGCGGAACAGGCCGAGCGCCAGCGCGCCGGCCTCCCGCACCACATCGTCGAGCAAGGCGGCGTCGCGCGTCAGGTTCGCATCGCGGATTTCGGAATCAGCGTCCGGCAATCGTCAGGTCCCCGATGCGGACGGTTGGCGCGTTGACACCGTACTTGAAGGTCAGATCGTTGGCCGGAACCATCGACTTGAAAATCTCGAGCAGATGGCCCGCGATGGTCACTTCGCTGACCGCATAGGTCAGCTTGCCGTTCTCGATCCAGAAACCGGCGGCGCCGCGGCTGTAATCGCCGGTCACGCCATTGACGCCGGAGCCGATCAGATCGGTGACATAGAAACCTTCCTTGATGTCGGAGATCAAATCGTCCGGCGACACCTGACCGGCTTCAAGATAAAGATTGTACGGACCCGGCGACGGCGATGACGACACACCGCGGTGGGCGTGACCCGTCGTGGCCATGTCAAGTTCACGCGCGGTGGCGGAATCCAGCAGCCACGTGGTCAGCACGCCCTCATCAATAATCGCGAGTTTCCTTGTCGCGACGCCATCGGAATCGAAACTCTGCGAGCGCATTCCGCGCACCCGCAACGGATCGTCGATGATGCGGATGTCTTTATCAAACAGTTGCTGGCCGAGACGATCTTTCAGGAAACTGGTCTTGCTCGCGATCGACGCGCCGTTGACCGCGCCGACCAGATGACCGACCAGCGAATTCGAGACACGCGGATCGAACACCACCGGCGCCTTGCAGGTCGCCACCTTGCGCGGATTGAGCCGCGCGACGGTGCGCTCGCCCGCTCGTTTGCCGACACTCTCCGGAGACTCCAGATCGGAGCCATGGATCGCCGAGGTGAAATCGTAATCGCGCTCCATGCCGGTGCCTTCACCGGCAATCGCCACAGCCGACACGCTCTGACTCGAGCGCAGATACGATCCGTGGAAGCCGGTCGACGTCACAAGCACCATGCCGCCGATGCCGAACGACGCGGACGCGCCGCCGGACTTCGACACGCCCCTGACCGCAAGCGCGGCAGCTTCCGCGGCCAGCGCGCGGCGTTCGAGCTCGGCAACGGACGGCACCTGCGGATCGAGCAGATCGAGATCGGGAAACTGTTTGGCCAGCAGCGCCGGATCGGCGAGGCCGACATATTCATCGTCGGGCGACACCTTCGCCATCGCCACCGCGCGCTCGGCGAGTTTTGAAACGTCGCCGCCGATGTCGCTGCTCGACACCACCGCCTGACGTTTTCCGACAAACACACGCAGGCCGATATCGTCGCCTTCGGAGCGCTCGGATTCCTCGACCTTGCCTTCGCGGATTTCAACGCCCTGCGACACGCCCCGCACTGCGATGGCGTCCGCTGCGTCCGCGCCCACGCGCTTTGCCGCTTCAACGAGGCGCTGCGCGAGATCACTCAGTGCGCTCTGATCGAGCAATCCCGACGCGGCTGATTTGTGCGACGGCGACAATGATGCGTTTGGTGAAGAGTTCACAAACAAATTCCCGAGGCTTGAAAGCGAATGCAACGTATCATGAGATGTGCCTGTTTTACGCGGACTTCAAGCGTTTTCGCGACTTGCAGGGCAGATATTTGCCCACCCGTAGCAAGACCTCGTCAAGCATCCGCGCCAACCTCCTGTCAATCATGAGAACTGAAGCAATCGCAGTGAGAGACGATTAACCAGCCTTCTTAAGCGGATTCGGACGTCGCTCTGGCATGCTCCTCCCATCGACCGGGAACATAATTCCGGCGTGGGAGACAAGACCGTGAGGCGTCAATTCGGAGTCGGCGGGGTGCAACCCGCCGGGTCGAGCTGCATGTTGCAGCTCGACCCCCATTCTCTGCCCGTCAGCTTTCAAGCGCGCGATGGCCGCGCCGATGGCGGCGTCAGACACATCGAAATTCATCGCGAACGCGTCACCGTGCGCCGTGCCGTCGGCGGCATCCGCATGGCGATCAATGTCCGCGTCCGCGATTTTCTCGGCATCGCCTGTCGCGAAACCGATGACGGGCGCGCACTCGTTCTGGTCCACAGCGATCCATCGCTGTCGGTGCCCCTGCTTGTCACGGCGGATGAGCTTCAACTCGATCTTGCCTGGCAGATGTGGGGCGACCTGTTCGCTCTGCCGCAGATCGAGGACGAGACCGATGCGGCCCGCGAACCGGCGCCGCGCCGCCGCCGCCGCAACATCATCAAGGATCGCCGCCCGAAGTTTCTCGTCCGCCGCAAGGCTGGACGCGCCATGACGGATCAGCCAGTTTATCGCGGCGAGCGCGAGATCATCGCGCGGAGCTAGGATCAGGCGCTGCGCAGCACCGCATCCGCCAGCAGGCCGGCGAACAGCAACAGGCCGGCGTTGCGATTCGATTTGAACAGCCGCAGGCACAGTGCCGAGTCGCTGATCCGGATGGTCCGCACCTGCCAGACCAGATGCGCGGCAAAGGCTGCAAGGCCGATCCACGCAAACCACCCCGATCCGCCGAGCCACAGCGCGACGCCGATCAGCACCACCGCCAGACTGTAGAAAATCGTCAGCGCCAATTGCGTGCGTTCGCCAAACAGCAACGCGGTCGATTTGATCCCGACCAGAATGTCGTCTTCGGTATCCTGATGGGCATAGATCGTGTCGTAAGCGATCACCCATGCGATCGACCCGGCATAAAGCACCAAAGCTGTCGCATTGATCTCTCCGAGCATCACCGCGAAGCCCATCAGCGCGCCCCATGAGAAAGCAAGACCAAGCGTGACCTGCGGCCAGTAGGTGATCCGCTTCATGAAAGGATAGACCGCGACGATGACCAGTGAGGCAATGCCGGTGAGAACCGCGAAGCGGTTGAACTGCAGCAGCACCGCAAGCCCGACCAGCGCCTGCAGCACCAGAAACGCCGCGGCCTGCGCCACGCTCACCTGCCCCGCCGGGATCGGCCGCGAGCGCGTACGTTCGACTTTCGCATCGAGCTTGCGGTCGGTGATGTCGTTCCAGGTACAGCCCGCGCCGCGCATCACCATGGCGCCGATCAGGAACAGCACGAGGACCAGCGGCAGACTGTGGAGGTCGCGGGCGATGCCTGCCGCGAGCGCGGCGGACCACCAGCATGGCATCAGCAGCAGCCACCAGCCGATCGGCCGGTCGAAACGCGACAATCGCAAATAGGGCCGCAACCAGACCGGCGCGTGGGTATCGACCCAGTTGGCGGTGGAGTCGGCGACGGGGGCTGCGGCGTTGCTCATCGCAACCCTTTTCGGTCAGGGCAAGTTAGCGGGTCAGCACGTTGCCGTTCAGCGTATCGAAGGTGCTGCCGCCGCGCTTCAGCGGCTTGGCTTCAGGCAGCGTCGCCGAGCCGAGCGCTTCACTCAGACTCGGACCTGCAGGCGCCGCCTGCTGCTGCTGCGCCGCTGCACACACCCGCTGCTGCAATTGGGTGGTATTGGCGTGCCCCTTCTTCATCTGCTGGGCCACCTGAGCAGGAATCCCGCATTTCTGCATATGGCCGTCGACGAACTTGATCATCTTCGCTTCAGCCTGCGCGAAATTGCCGATCAGCTTGCAGGCTTCCTGCGGCGGAGCCTTGCGCTTGCCGGCGGCCTGAATCAGCTTGGCCTTGGCTTCCGCGTCCGCGCGCAGCGGCATGAAGCCCTTCTGACATTCCTCAGCGCCGGGCGGCGGGCCGCCCTGCGGCGCACCGAAACCGGAGGCACCTACGGGAGGCGCACCGGAGGTGAAGGCGCTGGGCGACGGGGCCGGACGCGCAGCCGTCGCACCATTGACCGGAGGAAATGGCGACGCGGCCGGCGCACCGTTGACCGGAGGGAACGGAGATGCGTTGTGCGCCGGAGCCGGAGCGGATTGTCCGGGCAGCGGAGCCGGGAACGCGCCCTGGGCGCGGACATCCGCAACGTGCATGACGAACGCGGCCGCGGCCAGCAATGCGATGGAACGGGTGGCGGTCACGGATTCTCCTCCGGCGGGTTCCGGTGTCCTCAAGTAAGGGCTTTTACGATTCTCGCTCCCGCTTAACAACCCGGTGAATCCGGCAGCAGCGGGGCAGTTCGCCGCCTGATCGGCTGCCAAGTTGCAATCATTCGGCTAAGAAGTCCTGAAATTAACGGATCGGCCCGATGCCCAAACTCGATTTCCGCAGCCCCCGGCTTTTCGTCGACGCCCCGCTCACTGGCGGAACGGGCATCGCGCTGGATCGCGACCAGTCCAACTATCTCGGCAACGTGCTGCGGCTGAATGCAGGCGATGCCGTGCTGGTGTTCAATGGCCGCGACGGCGAATGGCAGGCCACGCTCGCAGGCCGCAAGCGGCCCGACCGCGCGGAGATCGTCAGCCAGACTCGCGCGCAGGACTCCCTGCCCGACCTGCACTACGTGTTCGCGCCGCTCAAGCATGCGCGGCTCGACTATATGGCGCAAAAGGCCGTTGAAATGGGGGCTGCGGCGCTGCGGCCGGTGACCACGCGCCATACCCAGGCGAGCCGCCTCAATGTCGAGCGGATGCGCGCCAATGTCATCGAGGCCGCGGAGCAATGCGGCATCCTCAGCCTCGCCGAAGTTTATGAGCCTGAACCGCTCGACCGCTGGCTCGGATCGCGCGATGGCCAGCGGCTTCTGGTGTTCTGTGATGAGGACGCCCCGATCTCCGATCCCATGGCGGCGTTCGCAGGCGCGGACCGCACCAAAGGCACCGACGTGCTGATCGGCCCCGAAGGCGGATTTGCCGAGGAGGAACGTGCCCTGCTGCTGAAGCAGCCCCATGTGGTGCGGCTGGCGCTCGGTCCGCGAATCCTGCGCGCCGATACGGCTGCAGTTGCCGCCCTGGCTGTGGTACAGACCGCGCTGGGCGATTGGGGAAGCTCGAATGCACGCTAAGGTTGCATTTCAGGACTGCTCTCATTAAGCCCTTTGCCGGATCGTCGTCGAAACCGCAGGCATCCCGTGTTAAGGGACTGCCGATTCTAGCCTTTCTCTCTGTTGGAACATCGAAAATGAGCCAGACCAGTGCCGCATCCGCGACCGGGTCCGCCACACAGGCGGAGGCCCTGCTGCAGACATTTGCGCGGGCTGGCTACACCCATGCGCGCCCCCCGATCCTGCAGCCGGCGGAGCCGTTTCTCGACCTGTCCGGCGAGGACATCCGCAAAAGCCTGTACCTGACCACCGACGTCACCGGCGAAGAACTGTGCCTGCGGCCCGACCTCACCATTCCCGTGGCGCGGGACTATCTCGCGTCGGCGCGCGCGGGCGCGCCTGCGGGCTTCTATTATCTCGGCCCCGTGTTCCGCTATCGCGGCGGCGCAGCCAGCGAATTCAATCAGGCTGGCGTGGAATCGTTCGGGCGGCAGGACCGCGCCGCAGCCGATGCCGAAATGCTCGCGCTCGGCGTCGAGGCCGCAGCAGCCTTCGGAGTCACAAGCCTCGATATCCGCACCGGGGACGTTGCGCTGTTCGCCGCGCTGATCGACGCGCTCGATCTTTATCCCGTGTGGAAGCGGCGGCTGATCAAGGATTTCAACCGCAAGATTTCGCTGGCGCAGGACCTGCAACGCCTGACGCTGGAAACCGGCAAGACCCGCAATGAATATGAAGGCGTGCTCGCCGCCCTCGCCGGCTCAGACCGCAAGGCGGCACTGGCCCTCGTCACCGACCTGATGTCGATCGCCGGCACCAGCAATGTCGGCGGACGTACGGTGTCGGAAATCGCCGACCGCTTTCTGGAGCAATCGACACTCAAAGGCGGCGCGTTGCCGCGCGACGCGCTGCAACTGATCGAGCGCTTCCTCGGCATCGCGGGCGAACCGGATGACGCGGCGAAGCAACTGCGCAAACTGGCGTCGGATGCCAAGCTCGACCTGAGCGCCGCCATCGACCAGTTCGAGAGTCGCACCAAATTCATGGCCGCGCGCGGCATCGACATCAAATCCATCCGCTTCTCCACCGCGTTCGGACGCGGCCTCGACTATTACACCGGCTTCGAGTTCGAGTTGCACGCGAAGGGGAACGGAGCGGAGCCGCTGGTCGGCGGTGGCCGTTATGACGGGCTGCTGACACGGCTTGGCGCGCGCGCGCCCATCCCCGCCGTGGGCTTCTCGATCTGGATCGAAGCACTCAGCCAGGGGAGCGCGGCATGAGCACGCCGTTCGTCGTCGCCGTTCCCTCCAAGGGACGTCTGCAGGAAAACGCCGAAGCCTTTTTCGCGCAGGCCAATCTGACGCTCGCGAAGCCACGCGGCGCCCGCGAGTATCGCGGCACCATGCCCGCCATCGACAATGTCGAGATCGCCTATCTCTCGGCCAGCGAGATCGCGGCGCAGCTCGCGCGCGGCACGGTGCATCTCGGCATCACGGGCGAGGATCTGATCCGCGAGAACATCCATGACGCCGACAAGCGGGTGATGCTGATCGAAAGCCTCGGCTTCGGCAGCGCCAATGTCGTGGTCGCCGTGCCGCAGGCGTGGATCGACGTGCGCACCATGGCCGACCTCGACGATGTCGCCACCTCGTTCCGGGCGCGGCACAATCACCGCATGCGGGTGGCGACCAAGTACATCAACCTGACGCGCAACTTTTTCACCGCGCAAGGCGTCGTCGATTACCGCATCGTCGAAAGCGCCGGCGCGACCGAAGGCGCTCCGGCGGCGGGAACGGCTGAACTGATCGTCGACATCACCACCACCGGCGCGACGCTCGCGGCCAACGGGCTGAAGGTGCTCGACGACGGCGTGATGCTGCGCAGCCATGCCAATCTCGTGGCCTCGCGCGATGCCGACTGGTCGGGCAACGCCCGCGAGACCGCGCGGATCATCCTCGACCACATCGCCGCCAGCGCCCGCGCCCGCAAATACAGGGAAGTCCGCACCCGCTTTGCGGCCTGCAACGCCGATCTGCTCGCCGAAGCGCACAAGAAATTCGGCGTCGTCTCACCGTTCGGCGGGCCGACCTCATCCGGCATGGTGACGCTGCACTGCCCGCCCAACCAGCTCTATGCCCTGAGCAGTTTCCTGCGCGACAACGGCGCGGACACGGTGTCGGTCGCATCGCTGGACTATGTGTTCGACCGCGAGAACCCGCTGTTCGCCAAACTGCAGGCGTTCCTTGGGAAATAAGCGGCGCGCGCGCGGAACCGCGACGCCTTGGCGGCGGCCCGGCGATGACCATATGCTCTGTTAGCAGAGCTACCCTCCGAGGCTGCCGCAACAGCGGCGGCACCTCAGGGTGACGAACAACGAGAGACCGTCATCCTGAGGTGCGAGCAGTTGCGAGCCTCGAAGGATGACTGAGCAACCAGGATGCTTTTGGAAACCGACCGATGACGCCAAGTGCGGACATTTCCAACCTGTCAGGCAACCGCATTCCGGCGGCGCAGGAGGCTGCGCGCGCGGGCCTGTCCATCGTGGTGCCCGCCTATAACGAGGCGGCGGGTCTTGCGCTGCTGCATGAGCGGCTTGGCACCCTCGCGGGTAAGCTGAAGCAGGACTATGGCCTTGCCTGCGAAGTGGTCTATGTCGATGACGGCTCCGCCGACAACACACTGGCCATAGCACGCAGCCTGCCTGCGACCGCGCTCGACGTGCAGGTGGTGTCGCTGTCGCGCAACTTCGGCAAGGAAGCGGCCTTGATGGCCGGGCTCGATCATGCCCGCCGCGGCGCGGTGCTGTTCATGGACGGTGACGGCCAGCACGCGCCCGAACTGGTCGAGCAACTGGTCCGGCACTGGATCGCCGACGGCTATGACGTGGTCTACACGGCCAAGGCCCATCGCGACAACGAATCCGCGCTGCGCCGCCTCGCGGTGCGCACGTTCTACGTGCTCATCAACTGGGGCGCGCGGCAGAAGATCCCTGAGAATGCCGGCGATTTTCGCCTGCTGTCGCCGCGCGCGGCGGCCGCGTTGCGCCAACTGCCGGAACGTAACCGCTTCTTCAAGGGCCTCGCGACCTGGATCGGCTTCAAGCAGATCCGTGTCGACTACGAGCCCGAAGCCCGCGCCCATGGCGTCACCTCGTTCAGCCCGGGGCGCCTGCTCGGCCTCTCCATCGAGGGCCTGACATCGTTCTCGGTGGCGCCGCTGCGCGCCGCGAGCCTGCTCGGCCTGCTGCTGGCATTCGTCGCGTTCCTGTTCGGCCTGTCGATCCTTTGGGAAACCGTCGTCAGCGGCAAATCCGTTCCGGGTTATCCCTCGCTCGTGGTCGGCCTGATGACCATTGGCGGCGTGCAGCTCATCATGATCGGTGTGGTCGGCGAATACATCGGCAAGATCCTGTCGGAGATCAAGGCGCGGCCGATCTATTTCGTTGCCGAACACAGCGTGAAGAATGCTGATAACGCAGCCGCCGGCACCACGCCGCAGTCTGCCGCTGAATGAGCGTGACCTCGCCGCGCCGCATCTGGCTCTGCGCCGACGATTACGGCATGAGTCCCGGCGTCAATCGCGCGATCCGCGAACTGATCGAGCAGAAGCGGCTCAACGCGACATCGGTGATGGTGGTGGGCGCCGCCATCGACCGCGCCGAGATCGACGGCCTGCTGCAGGCTGTTGCCGCCAACTCCAATTGCGCCATCGGCCTGCATGCGACGCTGACCGCGCCGTTCGCGCCGCTGACCATGCACTTCAAGCCGCTGGACGGCGGCCAGTTCCTGCCGCTGGGCAGATTGCTGCGCGCAAGCCTGTTGCGGCGGCTCGATCCGGAAATCGTGCATGCCGAATTGCTGGCGCAGATCGCCGCCTTCCGGCAGATGTTCGGGCGCGCACCGGACTACATCGACGGCCATCAGCATGTGCAACTGTTTCCGCAAATCCGCGATGCATTTCTCGCGGCCGTGAAAGAGGCCGCGCCGAACGCCTGGGTGCGCCAGTGCGGACGCTCCCTGCCTCTTTCGGAGCGGCTCGGCAATCCGAAAGCGCTGCTGCTCGACACCCTGAGCGAAACGTTCCGCAAAAAGGCTGCTCACAAAGGCATCGCGTTCAACACGGGCTTCGCCGGCGCCTATGACATGGTGCGCGGGCGCGACTTCGCCGGCGCAATGACTGAATTCCTCGCCGGACTGCCGGATGGCGGCCTCGTGATGTGCCATCCCGGGTTCGTGGATGAAATTCTGATCGGCCTCGACAACGTGACCCATCAACGCGAGCGCGAGTTTGCGTTTCTGAACAGCGATGCGTTTCCGCAGTTGCTGATGGACAGCAAAGCGACACTGGAGATGCCGTCACCCTGAGGGGCGGCGCAACGCGCCGCATCTCGAAGGGCGACGGTGATATCCAGAACAATCATCCTTCGAGGCTCGCCGCGAACGCGGCTCGCACCTCTGGATGACGGGAGGTTCAATATTGCCCTTACGGCTTTTTGTCGCACCGCAAGCGCCAGCTTTCCTAAAATTAATTCGCGCCGGGACTTACCCCGACACAATGCAGCGTTACATCTTTGCGCGCATTCGGGTGCCGAGTGCTTCAGGAGGAGACCATGACGCCACAGGAACGCCAACTCGTTGACGATCTGTTCGACCGCTTGTCCAGGGTCGAGAATGCGCCGCGCGAACCCGACGCGGAGGCGGCGATCATGCAGGGCCTGCGCCGCGCGCCAAACGCGGTGTACGCGCTTGTGCAAACCGTGCTGGTGCAGGACGAAGCGCTGAAGCATGCCGAGGCCCGCATCCAGGAACTTGAAGGCGGCGCGCAGCCGCAGCAACAGTCCGGCGGCTTTCTCGATTCGATGCGCGACGTCATTCTCGGTCAGGGCCGTGGTTCTGTGCCGAGCATCCGTCCGGACGAGCAGCGCGGCGGCCCGGTGTGGAACAGCGGTCAGGCGCTGGGACAGGCCGATCGCTACAATGGTGATCCGCGCATGAGCGATCTAAGAAATGATCCAAGGGCGGGCAATCCCGGAGGCGGCATGTTCGGCGGTGGCGGCGGCTCGTTCCTCGGAACGGCGGCGGCGACCGCGGCCGGCGTGATCGGCGGCTCGATGCTGATGAACAGCATCCGCGGCATGATGGGCGGCGGCAGCCAGCAGAGCTTCGGCAACACCGGAGAGTCCGGCGGCAGCAAGATGCCGTGGGGCAACGATCAGTCCTCAGGCAGCCTTGCCCGCGATGCTGGCCTCAATGATATCGGTAAAAGCGGCGGCGGCGACAGCCAGCGCCAGAGCGCCTTCGATCAGGCGCGGGCCGATGCCGATCAGGACCAGGATCAAGATCAGGATGACGACGAGGATTATGACGACTTCGATGATGGCGGCGACAGCGATTACGCTTGATCCAACGCTACGCTGAATTACCAGCATGTCATGGCCGGGCTTGTCCCGGCCATCTACGTCTTATCTCTTTCCGGTACGCCAGACGTGGATGCCCGGGACAAGCCCGGGCATGACGACATCAGGACACCGAGCGTCAGATCACGACAACCCTGGTGCCCACCGGCACGCGGCCATAGAGATCAATCACGTCTTCATTGCGCATCCGGATGCAGCCGGACGACACGTTGGTGCCGATGGTCCATGGCTCGTTGGAGCCGTGAATGCGATAAAGCGAGGTGCCGAGATACATCGCGCGCGCGCCGAGCGGATTTTCCGGACCGCCCTCCATGTGACGCGGCAGATCAGGACGGCGCTTGAGCATTTCCGGCGGCGGGGTCCAGGCCGGCCATTCCTTCTTGGCGGAGATCGTCTTCACGCCCGACCAGGTGAAGCCCGGCTTGCCGACGCCGATGCCATAACGCAACGCCCGTCCGCCACCCTGCACCAAATAGAGAAACTTGTTCGGCGTATCAATCACGATGGTGCCCGGTGCGTGCCGTCCGTCATATGCGACGACCTGCTTCTCATATTTCGGATCCATGCCGGGACGGCCCGGCTCAATGCCCATGTCGCCCTGCCGCATCTCATAACGCGACTGCGGGTCCATGGGCGGCAGGCCTCCGTGCGAGGGCATCTGCTGATAGCCTTGTTCGTAGCGCGGCGCCGGATAGCTCGCATCGCTGGATGGCCCGCCGCCGAACAAGGCTTCGAGCAGTCCGCCGCCCATGTTGGAGCGCTCGTTATAGGCGACGCGGATCGGCATCGGCGGCGTTGAGGTCTGCTGCGCATAGATGACGCGCGGCTCGGCGGGAACATCGTCGTCGAATGCGAAGGCAGGACTTGAACTGGCACTGAACGATACGGCGCCGGCCAGCAGCGCGAAGGACAGGTTTCTGATCATCGACGTACTCTGCACTGTTTCGTCGCTGACGCGCGGACTGCGCGCCTTGAATACGAACACTTAAGGTTAAAAGCGCGTCGGTTTGGTAAACAAACCGCGTTCGCGATTCACCACGTCGGCGCGGAAAGCCTGTTCTTCGCGGTAGCGTTTATTTTCGATGAAGACGGACGCGCATGGTTAACCGTTGGTTTGCGGCGCGGTTTGTATCTGCCGAACCGCGTTCCCGTTTGAAACTTCGCGTTAAATGACGGCGGGTTACAAAGGCCTTCTCAAGAATGGGGAGACCGATGGCCGTCCAGCGCAAGCAATTCCGTATTGAAAGAATTCAGTCCGGCGACATGCCGAAACTCGATCATGCAGAGGGCGACGCCGCTCCGCATCACAACCAGATCATGAGCGAGTTGCGCGCCATTCGCGTGCAGATGGCCTCCCATCATCACAGCCCGGTGAGCGAAGCCGGCGAGAATCCTACGGCGCAGGAACTGACCGACGCGCAGCAACTGCTCGGCAGCTATCGCGCGCAGATCGAGCAGTGCGAGAAGCTGAAGGTCGAACTCGATCTCATTCACGACGCCATCAACCGCACCAAGCAGGAAATCGCCGTGCTCCACGGCAAGAGCTTCAGCGGCGACGAGATGGCCAAGGTCACCGGCGAACTCGGCGCGGTGGTCGGCGGAACCGAAGAAGCCACCCAGCAGATTCTCGAAGCCGCGGAATCCATTGATCAGGCGGCCAGCGCGCTCGGCAAGGCCATGCCGCTCGATCAGCAGGCGCAGCTCAGTGAGGACATTCAGGAGCGCGTGGTCAGCATTTTCGAGGCGTGCAATTTCCAGGACCTCACCGGCCAGCGCATCAGCAAGGTGATGACCACGATGAAGTTCATCGAGCATCACATCAATGTCATGATGGAAATCTGGGGCGGCGTCGATGCGATCAAGCAGCATGCGCCTGCGATCGTCGACACCCGGGTCGGCGATGCCCGCCTTCTGAACGGGCCGAAGGGCATGGACGAGGAGGGCCATGTCTCACAGGACGACATCGACGCGCTGTTCAACTGAACCGCACTCATCACGACATCGGCACAAACCCGGAGCATCGCTCCGGGTTTTGCTTTTCTAGGCAGGTTTCCGAAGGGCCGCGAAACAGACCAGCGCCAGCAGGGCCACGGCGATCAGCATGTCGAGCGCGACAACGCCCGACCAGCGGTCGATCACAAAGGCCAGCGCGAACGGCGACAGCGCCTGGCAGATTTGCGCCGGACGGGCGATGCGGCCCACCACCCGCCCGTAACCGACAGGTCCGAACATCGCCAGCGGCAACGCGCCGCGCGCGATCGTCACCACGCCGTTCGCCGCGCCGAGCATCACCGCGAAGGTCATCGCGATGCCGGGTGAAAATCCCGCAACCACGAGCAGCGCAAAAGCGCAGACCATCGTCGCCATCGCAATCCGCACCAGCCAGAGCGGATGGAGCCTTCCCCCGGTGACGAAATCCGCAATCCGTGTCAGCACCTGCGCCGGACCGAACAGCGCGCCGATCACGACCGCGGTGCTGGCGTCGATGCCTCCGCGCTGCAGGATCGTGAGCAGATGCGACAGGGTCCCTGACTGCAGGATCGCATGGCATGTGAAACCGGCCGCCATCAGCAGGAACGGCGCACCCATCGGCGAGATGGTTTTCGCAGGCACCACCGCCGGCGCCCCCTCCGCCGCAGGCGGCGGTACATGGACGGCGTTGCGCGGCAGGGCAAAGGCGTACAGCGGTGCGATGACCAACGCCATCACGCCTGCGAACACGACATAGACCGAGCGCCATCCGCCATTGGCGATCAGCATCTGGGTCGCCGGCCATGACACGGTCGACGCCAGCCCGCCGACAAAGGTGACCAGCGTGATCGGCCGCCGCGACGCAGCGCCAAAAATTCGCGCCAGCGCGGTAAAGGCCGGATCGTAGAGATTGCAGGCCATCGCCACGCCGAGCAGCACCCAGCTTGCGAGATAGAGCCCGTAGTGGCTGGCGAACGGCAGAACGAGCAGGCCGAGCGCGCCGACCAGCGCGCCGCCGGCCATGATGTAGTGCCCACCATGCCGCTCGATCAGGCCGCAGGCAGTGGGCGCGGTGAGTCCCGAGACGCCGAGTGCGATGGAAAATCCGAGCAGCGTCTGCGCCAGCGACCAGCCATGGGCCGCCGCGATATGCGGCATCGTCAGGCCGGGCGGATAGAACAGCGCGCCCCAGCCCAGGATCTGCGTGATGCAAAGAACGATGACGGCACGGCTGGGCCCGGAGCGTAAGACTTGCAGCCTGGCCATTGCGCGTTCACGTCCCCGATGCCGAGAATCATCCGTTATCGGGAACAATAAACCAATGCGCTATGCGCGAGGCGCGCAGCGGACATACACCATGGTTCCGTAACGGCTGGAGGCATCCTTGTCGATGAACCGCGTCATCAGCACGCGCCCGTCGAACGAGACGATCTCGCGATCCTTATCGCCACCGACGGGACCAGCCGGGCCGATATAATTCTTGCCGCTCTGGCTGCCCTTCAGGCGCAATTCCTGAGGCGTCGCCTCGTCCGGCAGATGCATGATGACGCCGCCGGTGGCGCCCTGACCGATCACATAAGGGTTCTTGCACTGCCCCCTCGCCGCGGCTTCGGTGCGGGCGCGGTCTTCCGGCTTGTGGAACGAGGCGAGGCCCCAGCGGCCGACGATTTCATCGGCCCGGATGGTCGCCGGAATCTCGGGGGCAACCGCCGGTTCCTGCACAGCGGGCTGACCGCCGCCAAACCCGCTGAACCCGCCAAAACCGCCGCCGCCGCAGGCTCCGAGGAAACCCGAGAGCACCGACACCGCCGCGAGCGTGGCGATCCTGGAGGCGCTGGTGGATTCGTTCATCTTGGTCATGCTGTCTCCCGGCAAGAATACATGGCTGCCTGCCAGACCGGCTGGCCGCCGTCACATCGCGCGGGCTGACCCCCGTCTCCGCGCAATGCTCCTGTTATGGTTTCCAGATCATCCCATATTGGCCTCACCAAGGCCTTAAGAGCCTTGCTTGACAGGATCGGCGGCAACCCATATTCCGGCCCCGTCATTAGCACTCTAGGAGCGCGATTGCCAAAGACAAGGCCTCATCCGTTAAGGGACGGCCTTGCCCATTATTCACGGTCCGCGCTCCGCTGCACGTCAAATCTGACCTCACCCACGCCCAAAGGACATCCTGATGGCCAAGACAACTTTCCGCCCGCTGCATGATCGCGTCGTCGTCAAGCGGATCGACGCCGATGAAAAGACCAAAGGCGGCATCATCATTCCCGATACCGCCAAGGAAAAGCCCTCGCAGGGCAAGGTTGTCGCCGTTGGTCCGGGCGGCCGCGACGAAGCCGGCAAGCTGATCCCGATCGACCTCAAGGTTGGCGACACCGTGCTGTTCGGCAAGTGGTCCGGCACCGAGGTGAAGCTCGATGGCGAAGATCTGCTCATCATGAAAGAGTCCGACATCATGGGCGTGCTGGCGTAAGCACGTCTTTCCATCCTCACCCTGAGGAGGCAGCGAAGCTGCCGTCTCGAAGGGCGAGGACGATCCATTCATATCAACCTCGTCCTTCGAGACGCGGCAAAGCCGTTCCTCAGGATGAGGGCCACATCAGGAGCAAACCCCATGGCTGCAAAAGACGTAAAATTCTCCGGAGACGCACGCGACCGCATGCTGCGTGGCGTCGACACGCTCGCCAACGCCGTCAAGGTGACGCTCGGCCCGAAGGGTCGCAATGTCGTCATCGACAAGTCGTTCGGCGCGCCCCGCATCACCAAGGACGGCGTCACCGTCGCCAAGGAAATCGAGCTTGAGGACAAGTTCGAGAACATGGGCGCGCAGATGCTGCGCGAAGTGGCAAGCAAGACCAACGACACCGCGGGCGACGGCACCACCACCGCGACCGTGCTGGCCCAGGCGATCGTGCGCGAAGGCGCCAAGTCGGTTGCCGCCGGCATGAACCCGATGGATCTCAAGCGCGGCATCGATATCGCCGTGACCGCAGTTGTGAAGGACATCGAGAAGCGCGCCAAGCCCGTCGCTTCCTCCGCCGAAGTCGCCCAGGTCGGCACCATCTCGGCCAACGGCGACGCCACCATCGGCTCAATGATCGCCAAGGCGATGCAGAAGGTCGGCAACGAAGGCGTCATCACGGTTGAGGAAGCCAAGTCGCTCGATACCGAAGTCGATATCGTCGAAGGCATGAAGTTCGACCGCGGCTATCTCTCGCCGTACTTCGTGACCAATCCGGAGAAGATGACGGCGGAACTCGAGGACGCCTACATCCTGCTGCACGAGAAGAAGCTGTCGGGCCTGCAGGCCATGCTGCCGGTGCTCGAAGCCGTGGTGCAGACCGGCAAGCCGCTGCTGATCATCGCGGAAGACATCGAAGGCGAAGCACTCGCGACCCTCGTGGTCAACCGGCTTCGTGGCGGCCTGAAAGTAGCTGCCGTGAAGGCACCGGGCTTCGGCGACCGCCGCAAGGCCATGCTGGAAGACATCGCGATCCTGACCGGCGGTCAGTTGATCTCCGACGATCTCGGCATGAAGCTGGAAAGCGTCACCCTGAAGATGCTCGGCCGCGCCAAGAAGGTTGTGATCGACAAGGAAAACACCACCATCGTCAACGGTGCCGGCAAGAAGCCCGACATCGAGGCGCGCGTGAACCAGATCAAGGCGCAGATCGAGGAAACCACCTCGGACTACGACCGCGAGAAGCTGCAGGAGCGTCTGGCCAAGCTCGCGGGCGGCGTCGCGGTGATCCGCGTCGGCGGCGCGACCGAAATCGAAGTGAAGGAAAAGAAAGACCGTGTCGAGGACGCGCTCAACGCGACCCGCGCCGCGGTTCAGGAAGGCATCGTTCCGGGCGGCGGCACCGCTCTGCTGCGCGCCAAGAAGGCTGTCGGCCGCATTCAGAACGATAATGCCGACGTTCAGGCCGGCATCAACATCGTGCTGAAGGCGCTGGAAGCCCCGATCCGCCAGATTTCCGAGAACGCCGGTGTCGAAGGCTCCATCGTTGTCGGCAAGATCCTCGACAACAAGACCGAGACCTTCGGCTTCGACGCGCAGAACGAGGAATATGTCGACCTCGTCGCCAAGGGCATCATCGACCCCGCCAAGGTGGTTCGCACCGCCCTGCAGGACGCTGCCTCTGTCGCCGGCCTTCTGGTCACCACCGAGGCGATGGTCGCCGACGTGCCGAAGGACGCGGCACCCGCGATGCCGGGCGGCGGCGGAATGGGTGGCATGGGCGGTATGGGCGGCATGGGCTTCTAAGAGAGAGCCTTCCAAGCCGCTCCATCGTCTCACGAGATCAAAGGCCGCCTGCGGGCGGCCTTTTTGTTGTCTCACATTCAAGAAACATCGCGACAATCCGGTCCGCTTTTGAGATGGTCCGGCTTCCTTTCGACTCAGGATGACACCCATGCGCGCATTGTTGATTGGCTGCACTCTCGCACTGGCAGGAGCGTTGCCCGTTCAGGCCCAGACCGCCAAGGATGCGAAGGCTGCGCCCGGCATCAACGAGAGCCGCTACTTCAATTCGCTGGGCGACATTCTGGGCGACCTGCCGGTGGACGCGTTCATCAAGGAAACCCGTCAGGGCGGCAAGGTGGTCTCCGCGCTGCTGGATGTCTGCTATTCGGTCTCGGCCCATTCCGACCGCAAGGATCGTTTCATCCTCGACCTGAAAGTCGAGGGCGAGAAATTGTCCGGCAGCGGACAGAGCATCGAGAACAAGACTCCCGTCACGGTCAATCTGACCCGCAAGGGCAACAAGTCGGTGTCGTTCGATGGCAAGATCACGCTGGGCGGCAATCTCACCTCGGTCTCGTCACCGGACAATTCCGACGTCGATGAAACGGAATTCCAGCAGTCGCAGGTGGTCGATGATGATCTGAGTGAAGCGCCGAAGGATTTCACACAGGTCTCGCCGCAGTCGCTGGCGATCCGGGTCAAGCGCGAGAATTTCGCCGGGCTCGTCAAAAGCCTGAAAGGCCAGAACGTCCAGATCGCCCTCGACAGCATCGCGACCGACTGCAACGCGCTGCGCTCGGGTCATCAGGTTCTGCGTATCTTCGTCGATCCGGCGCGCGCACCGGCGCTGATCGCGGCCCTGAAGACCGCGCCCGGCGTCACCGCCGCGGGCTGGACCTCCGGCACCTACGACATGGAGCGCGCGATCCGCTTCGCCGCAGGTGACTGGGCGCCGGACGGCAAACTGAATCGCGACAAGTTCGCCGCGACGCTGGCCGGCATTGCATCCAAAGTGATGGGCGCGAAGCCATCGACGACAACCTGGAACGACACCACCGGCGAACTGACCTTCACCATCAAGCGCCCGAGCCAGCTCGCGGAGGGCCTCGACCTCACCGAAACGCTGGAAGTCACCGCCCTGGTCAGCCCCGACAAGCCCGGCGGATCGGATCGCCTCGTGGTCTGGCTCGGCATTCCCACCAGCAAGACCACGGACGAGACCGCAGCGCCCCAACTCCAGTTCTCCGACAGCGCCGGCGGCGAGGAAGAGAGCACCTTCAATGACGACGACGGGATGATCAAGGCGATTGCGTCGAACCTGAAAGGCCAGCGCTGGGACACCGACAAGGCGGCCTGGAAATAGTGCGCCGCCTCCCGACAGGCCGCGACAGGTTCGACCGCGCATGACACGCTACGACGCTGTGATTATTGGCGCCGGTCTCGGCGGCCTCACCGCCGGCGCAATCCTCGCGCGCCAAGGGCGCAAGGTGCTCGTGATCGAGCGCAGCAATTCCGTCGGCGGCGCGGCGTCCAGCTACAAGGTCGGCGATCTTTTTGTCGAAGGCTCGCTGCATGAAACCAGCAACCCGCACGATCCACGCGACCCCAAGCACGATCCGCTGATCCGCGCCGGTGTGCTCGATGCGGTGAAGTGGATTCCCTCCGCCACCTTCTACGAAGCGCGCGGCGGTCCGATCGGCGCGCCGCTCACCCTGCCTGACAACTTCGACGCGGCCCGGCAAGCATTGATCGAACGGTTTCCGGATGCATGCAGCGGCATCGAGCATCTGCTCGGTGAAATGGAGCAGATCGCCTCGGCCGTCGGCGTGTTGTCGCGCGGCACGGGCATATTCAGATCGCCGGCGCAGGCGTTCGGCGCATTGCGCAACATGCTGCCCGCGATCCGTGACTGGAGCCTGTCGCTGGCGCAGAAACTGGATCGCACCTTCGGAAGCAACGAGGCCGTGAAAACCGCCATCGCCGCGAACCTGTCCTACTATCACGACGATCCGGCGACGACCTGGTGGGTGTTCTTCGCCGCTGCGCAGGGAAGTTACCTCCTGAGCGGCGGACGCTATGTGCAGGGCGGCTCGCAGCGTCTCTCCAGCGCGCTCGCCCGCGCCATCAAGGCCGCCGGCAGCGACGTCATTCTGCGGCGAACCGCGAGCGCTATCGGCCTTGACGCGCAGGGCCACGTCGCAAGCCTGACCCATACGGCCAGGGATGGCAGTCATCCGCAGACAGTGAACACGTCGCGCATCGTCGGCAACGCCGCGCCGGAAACACTCGCATCGCTGATGCCCGCGGCACGCGGCGCAAAGCTGCTTTCGGCCTACGCCGACCGGACGCCGTCGATTTCGCTGTTTGCGCTGACGCTCGGCCTGTCGAAGCCGCCGCGCGAATTCGGCATCACCGGCTATTCCACGCAGTTGCTGCCGGACTGGATGACCAGCCTCGGCGATTACGCGCAAGCAACGGAGCTGATGGCGGATGAGCCCAGCACCCGCATGCCGCCACTGGCCATCGTCGATTACGCCGCCATCGACTCAGGCATTCCGGTGCCGCCCTATGCTCTGTCCATTGCCGGTCCGGACCGGTTGTCGAACTGGAGCGGATACGATCAGGATGCCTATCGCGCCAAACGCGCCCGTTGGCAGGACGCCATCGTGGCCTATCTCGATGGATATTATCCCGGACTGGGCCAATCCATCACCGCGTCAACCTTCAACACCGCATTTTCCGTGAAGCAGTATCTCGGCGCGCCGCAAGGTTCGGTCTATGGCTTCGCGCCAACACCGCCGCGCTCCTTGTACAGCACGCTCAAGCGGACACCGGCGACGGTCATTCCGGGGCTTTATCTGGCGTCCGCCTATGCGGCCTTTGGCGGCTATACCGGCTCGATCCAGTCCGGTGGCGCCTGCGCGGACATGATCCTGCGCGAGCGTTGAACGCGCTCAGTTTGTGCTGAGACGAAAGCGCAGCGTCGTCGCGCCGATGAACGAGACAAAATCACCCTGCCGTTTCCATGTCGCCGCGGCACCGAGCGCATTGATCAATGCATCATCGAGCTGCGCGCGTTCCGGCGTGCAACCGCCGTCGCTCATCGCGCCCGGCACAAAGATGACGGTATCGTTGGCGACGGAAAACTGCCCCTTGCCGGACTTGCACCACAGGTCGAGCTGCGCCTCTCCGTTGTCGCCGATCTCCAGGGTCGGAATCCGCTTCGATCCCGGCTGCGGCCGCGCCTCGAGGGTCATCTCTGCCCCGAACGGAAACTCGCTCGCCGCATCCGCCGGGCCGGCAATGCCGATTGCCAGGACAAGACCGGCGAGAAAATATCGCAGAACCGTCATGAAGACCTCACGCATTCCAACGCGCGAGGTTCTAGACGTTTACGCCGTGACTTTCCAGTGTACGCGCGGCGTAAAAATTGCCCCATCATGCGGCTTACCCCCGCAGTTGCCGATCGAAGAGCACAACCGTGTGATCGGCATTCCATGCGCGGGTTCAGCCCTAAAACGCACATATTGCGCTCCAATGAAACCGGCTCCTGCTCCACGACAACGGTATGTTAGGATGCCCGCCGTCATGGTTGCGACACGTTAATCTTCGGCGATTTTCAAAGGCCCACAATTCCCGCAAGGAGAGTTTTTCTGTGAACGGCATTGGTTCGACGCTCAAGGCGGTGTGGCGGATTGCAGCACCTTACTTTCGCTCCGAGGACAAATGGGCCGGCCTCGCCCTCTTGACCGCAGTGGTCGTGATCGAACTCGCCACCGTCGGCATCAACGTGCTGCTGAACTCCTGGAATAACCGTTTCTACAACGCGCTTCAGGAGCACAATTGGGACAGCTTCGTCTCCGAGATCATCTATTTCACGGTGATCGTCACCATCTTCATCATCATTGCGGTTTATCAACTCTACCTGAACCAGTGGCTGCAGATCCGCTGGCGCAAGTGGATGACCGAACGCTATCTCGGCGAATGGCTCAGTCGCGCCAATCATTACCGGATGCAACTTCAGGGCGACGCCGCCGACAATCCGGACCAGCGCATGACCGATGACGTCAAGCTGTTCGTCGACCGGACCCTGAACATCGGCATCGGCCTTTTGAATTCGGTGGTGACGCTGGCGTCGTTTGTTGTGATTTTGTGGACGCTCTCAAGCGCTGCGCCGCTGCATCTGTTCGGCAAGGATATCGACATTCCCGGCTACATGGTCTGGAGCGCGCTGATCTACGCGGCGATCGGCACCTGGCTGACTCACTTGATCGGCCGTCCGCTCGTGGGACTGGATTTCCGGCAACAGAAATTTGAGGCGGATTTCCGCTTCAATCTGGTCCGCGTTCGCGAGAACTCCGAGCAGATCGCGTTGCTCGAAGGCGATGCCGCCGAGCGCCAGCGCCTGCTGACGCGGTTCGGGTACGTGGTCGACAACTGGCTCGGCATCATGAGCCGAACCAAGAAGATCACAGCCTTCACGGCGAGTTACTCGCAAGCCTCGGTGATTTTCCCGTATCTCATGGTGGCTCCGGCTTATTTCGCCAACAAGATGCAGCTCGGCGGCATGATGCAGACCGCCTCCGCCTTCGGCAGCGTGCAGGGCGCATTGTCGTTCTTCGTGTCGACCTATCGAACGCTGGCGGAATGGCAGGCCGTGGTTGCCCGTCTTGACGGCTTCGAGCACGGCATCGCAGCGGCAAAAGCACTTGCTGACAATCCCGGCGCGATCAAACCGGCGACGGCAGCAAACGCAGGCGCCATCGCGCTTGACGATCTGCTGTTGACGCTGCCGAACGGCAAGCCGCTGGTGCAGACCTCCGCGTTCGAGTTGCGCAGCGGCGAGCGGACGCTGGTCACCGGTCCTTCGGGTTCGGGGAAGTCCACGCTGTTCCGTGCCATCGCGGGCATCTGGCCGTTCGGCAGCGGCACCATCGCAATTCCGCAAGGCGCATCGCTGATGATGCTGCCGCAGCGGCCTTACTTTCCGGTCGGCTCGCTGGCATCGGCGATTACCTATCCCTCGAAGGACGACACTTACAGCGCAGCCCAGCTCGGCGAGGTGCTGAAGCTGGTCGGCCTGCCCGCGCTGGCGGAGCGGCTGAGTGAGGAAGGGCATTGGAACAGGACGCTCTCGCTGGGCGAACAGCAGCGGCTCGGCATCGCGCGCGCGCTTCTTCATGCGCCGCAATACCTGTTCCTCGATGAGGCCACCGCTTCTCTGGATGAACCATCAGAAGCGCTGCTCTATCGGCTGATCGTGGAAAAGATGCCGCAGACCACCATTGTCTCCATCGGGCACCGGACGACGCTGGAAGCCTTCCACCAGCGCGAGGTGGCGCTGGTGCGGTCCGGCGACCGGTTCACGCTGGGCGACAAGCAGGGCGCGGCGGAGCCGGCTTAAGCCAGCGGCTGACCACCGCCATCAAGGGATATGCGCGGGCCGGCCGTTCGCGGCGGTGGCTTCAGTCCGCGTCTTGAAGATGGATTTTGCCAGCGCGTGATACAGCCCTTCGCTGACCACCGCCTTGGACGCCGCATTGGCGATCAGCGCCGAGGCCATCAGCGGGATCACCATGGCATGGTCGTTGGTCATCTCCGAGGTGATGACGAAGGCGGTGATCGGCGCCTGAACCACGCCGGTCAGGTAGGATACCATGCCGATCAGGACCAGTGCCCCGATCGGCGTGTGGGGAAAGAACAGGCTGAGATCCGAGGCCAGCCCCGCGCCGATCGCCAGCGACGGCGCAAAAATGCCGCCGGGAATTCCGCTGATCGCAGACAGCAGGGTCGCCAGATATTTCCAGGGGCCGTAACTGTAATCGATGGTCTCGGTGGAATGGATGATGGCGCGGGCCTGCTCGTAGCCGGTGCCGTAGACATGCTCGCTGCTGAAAATTCCGCACAGCGCCACGCCAAGGCCGCAAGCCACCGCAAAGGCAACCGGATGACGCCTGATCGTGGTGCCGACCGGCCCGGAAAAGCCGTTGGCGAACAGGATCAGGATGCGGCTGAACACGCCGCCCGCCACACCGCAGATGACGGCGCAGACCGGGACCACGATCCATGCGCGGCCCAGCGGCAGCACCGCGCCGGTCGAGCCGAAATAATTGTAGTCGCCGACAATGGCCAGCGACGTCAGACCCGCGGCGATGACCGCGCCGATAATCAGGCCGCTGGTGCGCATCTCGAACGAACGGCTCATCTCCTCGATGCCGAAGACGATGCCCGCCAGCGGCGTATTGAACGCCGCCGCGACGCCGGCGGCGGAACCCGCCAGCAGGAATCCGGGCTGCCGGAACGGCGCCCACTGTCCGATCGCGAACATGATCGACCCGCCGACCTGAACGGTGGGCCCTTCGCGGCCGGTCGAAGCGCCGCACAGCAGGCCGAGCGTCATCACCACGATCTTGCCGAACGCCACCCGCAGGGACACCAGCGGCGCGCGCGCCTCCTGGTCGGGGAGCTTGAGGGCGGCGATCACCTGTGGAATGCCGCTGCCCTGCGAGTTCGGGAACACCCTGATCGCCAGAATGGTGGCGAGGCCGAAGCCCACAGGCGTGACCAGCAGCGCCATATAGGGCGAATAGTTCAACACGCGGCCGAACAGGGCCTGAGCGTGATCGGCGAGATACGCCATGGCGATGGCGGCAAGGCCGACAAGAACACCGCCGACCAGGAACAGCAGGCGCCGCGACCAGCGCTTGAATGCGATTCTCGAGCGGACGCCCAGATGGGCCGCATAGCGATTGATATTCATGGCGACGGTCTTGCAAGCCGCGGGCCCTAGACCGGCGGCAGCTTCGTTCGGGAAATGGACCGCCGGAAGGCGGTTTGCCTTGGAACAAGCCACTTCAGGCATGGTCCCTCTTAGCGGAAAGAGACGCGAAGACAAACAAAAAGGGCGGCAGATTTCTCTGCCGCCCTTCAATGTCTGAGATCGAGACGCTTACTTCAGAGCGCCGAGGGTCACGTCCGCCGAGAGCTTGGCGATGAACTGATCGCCGCACCACTTGGAGCCGAAGCCACCGGGGTTAGCCAGCGTTACGCTACCGTTCTGAACCGCGCCGAAGTCGGAGGTGATGGCGTTACAGTTGCCCTGGCCCAGATCGGTGCCCGAGTAGCGCAGATCAAGCGTGAAGACCTTGTAGGTGAAGCCGATACCGACGTTCCAGGTGTTGTAGTCCGGGAGCGGGGTAAAGGCATAGAACGCGTCGGTGGTGCCCAGCCACTGATGGCCGTACTCACCCGAGATGTACGCGCCGACGCCGGAATTGCCGAACAGGCTGCTCGGCGCGGTGAACTTGGCGTTGACCGACGCGTAGGTCGAGTCGAAGCCGAAGTTCAGGAAGTTCGGCGAGTACCAGACGCTGCCGCCGAGAGCGAACATGTCGTTGAAGGTGTAGGTCGCCTTGCCGTACGCTTCGTAGTAGCTGACGTCGCCCTTCATCACGTTGCCGTTGAACAGCGCGCTCGATCCGACCGGGCAGAGGTTGCCGCCGCCCTGAATCGTGTCAATGCACTGTCCGCTCGGATAGATGTAACCCCAGACACCGAAGTCGAGAGCGAGAGGCCCGAAGGTCGGGCGGATACCGCCGTACACGTCGATTTCAGCCGCAGCGCGGTTGGCGAAGGAAATGCTGTTACCGGCGACACCGGCGTAGAGCTGCAGGTCTGGCGTGATGTTGTAGCGCGGCTCGAAATAGGCCGAAACCGAAGCGCCCCGGTTGGACTGCGAAATACCGCGGAACACGTAGTTGTTGGTGATCGCCGCGCCGAAGGCGACATCCCACGGCGAAACCACGACCGGCGGCGGAGCCTTGGTGTACATCTTGGCCGGGAGGTCGGCAGCGGAGGCCGAACCGATCCCCATCGCAGCAACTGCAACCGCTGCGATCGACAAACTTACTTTCTTCATGACGATCCCCATCATCGCTAAAAATCCAGTCCGATTGCCGAAAGTCCGAATGACAAGCGTTAATCGACTGCATGGAATTCAATTTCGTAGGTCCACAGTGCTGGTCAAATTCCCGTGCGTGAAGCAAAAAACCCAAGCAATTGCCGCCTTTTTAGGCGTTTAGAGCGTTGCAAATGCGGTTGTGCCGCAGTGTTGCATTCGGACAACAAATTTCGGCCCTAATTCACACATCGGCCCTTGCCGGCCTGGACAACCGGCGGTCCGAAAGTCCTGGAAGAGCAGGTTCCACGGCCTGATTCGCGGCGCGGCCACCAGCCCTGAAACGGGCGTCACCAAATGCAAAAGCCGCAGCGATTGCTGCGGCTCTGCAGGAGGAGCGGACCGGTCGGCCGAAACGGGCTTTCCGGATCAGGTGTTGTTTTCGTCGCCGGAGGACCAGCTTGCGGGCGAAGCCGGAGCCGGGCTGGACCAGCTCGATTCCACAGCCGGGGCAGGTTCAGCAGCCGGCGCAGGTTTGGGGGCACGCTTCTTGACGGCCTTCTTGGGAGCGGCGGCCTTCTTCGGTGCAGTCTTCCTGGCGGCTTTCTTGCCGGACTTCTTCGCGGCTTTCTTCGACGTCTTCTTGGCCGACTTCTTCACGGCCTTCTTTGCAGATTTCTTGGCGGACTTTTTCGCTGACTTCTTCGCCGATTTCTTGGCGGCCTTCTTGGCCTTCTTCGCTACCAGCTTCTTTGCCTTCTTGGCCTTCGAATTCTTTTTCTTCGCCTTAGCCATTGTGGTCCTCCTGTTACCGCCAGCCCCACGATGAACCGGCGCTCAAGCACTCCCGATGCGGGGGCTCTTCATTGATCCCGTCAACACATCCGGCCGAGGTCCGCCTGTCGCCCAGTCGAGCAGTTCAATCGTATGCACCACAGGGACTGACGTTCCATCGGTACCTTCCACCGAGCCAATCTGCACCATGCAACCGATGTTGCCGGCGGAGACAACGTCCGGCTTCGTCGATGCGATGTTGGCGATCTTCCGTTCGCGAAGCCGCCTCGCGATGTCGGGCTGGAGGATGTTGTACGTTCCCGCCGAACCGCAACACAGATGACTCTCGGGCACATCTTTCACCACGAATCCGCACTTGGAAAGCAATTCTTTCGGAAGCTGCGTGATTTTCTGTCCGTGCTGCAACGAACATGCGGAGTGATACGCGACGACGAGATCGCTTCTGTCCTTCGGCCATGCGACGTCGATGCCGGCGATGTACTCGGTCACATCCTTCGCAAGGGCTGAAATACGCGCGGCTTTTGCTGCAAAGGCTTTGTCCTCGCGCAGCATGTAGCCGTAGTCCTTGATGGTCGTTCCGCATCCGGACGTGGTCACGATGATGGCGTCGAGGCCGCCCCGCTCGATCTCCCTTGTCCACACCTCGATGTTCGCTTTCGCCCGCGCCAGCGCATCGCCGTCGCGTCCCATGTGATGGGTCAACGAGCCGCAGCACCGCTCGTCCGCCACCAGCGCCACCTCGATGCCGCTGCGGGTCAAGAACCGGATCGCCGCCTGATTGATCCCGGGAGAGAGAACCTGCTGGGCGCAGCCCTGCAACAGCGCGACGCGGCCACGCTTCTGTCCTTCGGCAGGAAAGACCTTCCCGCCAGAAGGTCCGGGTGCGGGCAGCTTGCCAGGGGCGAGCGCCAGCATGGCGCGAAGCCGGTCGAAGAAGGTCGGCGTGACCCCATGCTTGGCCGAGGACGGAATCAAGGCTGCGAATGGACGGGCGAGACGCGCGCCCATCATGCTGAGGCGAAACAGGCCGGGACGCGGCAGCACCCACGCCAGCACCCCGCGCAGAAACCGCTCGGACAGCGGCCGCGCATACTCTTCCTCGACCTTCACCCGCGCCTGATCGACGAGGTGCATGTAGTTCACCCCGGAAGGACAGGTGGTCATGCAGGCGAGGCACGACAGGCAGCGGTCGATATGCTTGACCACCTCCTGCGTCGGCGTGCGGTCGTTCTCCAGCATGTCCTTGATGAGGTAGATGCGGCCGCGGGGGCTATCGAGTTCGTCGCCGAGCAGGACATAGGTCGGACAGGTGGCGGTACAGAACCCGCAATGCACGCAGGCGCGCAGGATCTTGTCGGCCTCGCGGATATCCGGATCGGCGAGCTGGGCGAGGGAAAATTCGGTCTTCATGGGATCACCGGTTCCGGATCACGTGCGCACCATCCGGCCGCGATTGAGAATCTGTTTGGGGTCGAAACTCGCCTTCACGCGCCGGCCCAGCGCCGCGACGCCAGCCTCCTGCGGATGGAAAACGTCGATGGCCGCACGGACCTGATCGCTACCGCGCAGCAGCGTGGCGTGGCCGCCGATGGATTTGAGACGTTGCCGCAGCAGCGTCGCATGAGCATCCGGTGCGGGCGGCAGCGCCGCCCAGATCAGGCCCCCGCTCCAGTCGTAGATCACGTCGCCGCCGGTCTCCCGCGTCAGCGCCTGACCGAACGCGCCGCCCGAGGCCGGCGGACAGACGATGCGCCAGACCGGCCACGCGCCCAGAGATCCGGACGCCGCAAACGGCGTGACGTCGCGGATCGACGCCCAGAGCGCGGCGGACGCCTCATCGGCGATCATCTCAGCGGTTCCGAACGAGGCAAGTGCCTTGCTCACCGACCCTGCCCGATGCGGCACCGACGCGCCAATCCCTTCCAGCCGGATCAGCGTCACCGCCTGCGGCG
Source organism: Afipia sp. (assembly GCA_050249215.1). GTDB lineage: Bacteria > Pseudomonadota > Alphaproteobacteria > Rhizobiales > Xanthobacteraceae > Afipia. The sequence goes on along the minus strand of JBFWQX010000014.1, from coordinate 25,163 downwards.
AACCTCCAAGGCCCGACAGCCCATCGCCAGTGTCGCGGAAGATCGACGCCGGAATATGCGCTACGCCCGACACGTCGTAAGGCGACCCGATCGCCGTCGTCATCGCCCGGTTCGCGGTGACGTCATCGAGTCCCCGGAGCACCAACGTGCGCTCGGTTTCCGCCTTGGGCAGCACCTTGAGCGTCACCTCGGTCATCACCGACAGCGTGCCCCATGACCCCGCGAGCAGCTTACAGAGATCGTAGCCGGTGACATTCTTCACCACCTTGCCGCCGGTCTTGAACGAATCCCCGAAGCCCGACACCGCGTTCGCACCGAGCAGATGGTCGCGCGCGCCGCCGGCCTTGATCCGGCGCGGGCCGGCGAGACCCGCCGCGATCATGCCGCCGACGGTGCCCGCGCCGCGCGGTGTGCCAAGGAGCACCGAGGTATCCATCGGATCGAAGGCGAATTGCTGGTTCTTGGAATCCATCAGAGACAGCAGATCGGCCATCGGCGCGCCGGCCTGCACGGTGACGATCAACTCGTGCGGCTCGTAAGACGTGATGGCATTGAGCGCCGACAGGTCGAGCACCGCGTTGGTCGCCATCGGCAGGCCGATGGCGCGCTTGCTGCCATGCCCGATGATCTCCAGCGGCTGTTCCGCCGCCACCGCGCCGCGCACCGCGTCTTCCACATCCTTCGCGTCGCGTACTTTCAGAGTATCCACGAAAACTCCTTTTCACCTCTCCCCGCTTGCGGGGAGAGGTCGGAGCCTGCGCGCAGCAAAGGCTCCGGGTGAGGGGCAAGATTTCGGGATCGGAACAACAGCCCCTCACCCGCTCGTTCACGGTCGGCAACGTGCCGACCGGCACGAGCGACCTCTCCCCGTGAAAAACGGGGAGAGGTGAAAAACACCGCTGTTGCCGTCATGCCCACGCTCAAAACCGCGGAATATCGGGAAATGCCAGCTTGCCGTGATGGACGTGAACCCGCCCGAGTTCGGCACAGCGATGCAGGGTCGGAAACACCTTGCCCGGATTGAGCAGCCCTTGCGTATCGAACGCACATTTCAGCCGCTGCTGTTGCGCGAGGTCGATGTCGCTGAACATTTCCGGCATCAGGTCGCGTTTCTCGACGCCGACGCCGTGTTCGCCGGTCAAGACGCCGCCGAGCCTCACGCACAGCCGCAGGATGTCCGCGCCGAAGGCCTCCGCCTTGTCCATCTCGTCCGGAATGTTCGCATCGTAAAGGATCAGCGGATGCAGATTGCCATCACCGGCATGGAACACGTTGGCGCAACGCAGGCCATACTTCTTCGACAGGTCGCGGATACCCGCCAGCGCGTCGGGCAGCTTGCCGCGCGGAATGGTGCCGTCCATGCACAGATAATCCGGCGAGATGCGGCCGACCGCCGGAAACGCCGCCTTGCGCCCGGCCCAGAACAGCAGCCGCTCCTGCTCCGAACTGGACACCTGACACGAGGTCGAGCCGCAACCGAGCGCGATCTTCTCCACCCGGCCGATCAGTTCATCGACTTCGGCCTTGGGACCATCGAGTTCGATGATCAACAGCGCCTCGACATCCAGCGGATACCCGGCGTGGACGAAGGCTTCCGCGGCATGGATCGCGTCGCGGTCCATCATTTCCATGCCGCCGGGAATGATGCCCGCGCCGATGATATCGGCGACGCAGCGCCCCGCCGCCTCGACTTCGGAGAAGCCGACCATCAGCGCCCGCGCCGTCTCCGGCTTCTTGAGAATGCGCACGGTCACCTCGGTGACGACGCCGAGCAGGCCCTCGGAGCCGGTGATGACGCCCATGATGTCATAGCCGTCGGTCTCGGGTGCCTTGCCGCCGATGCGCAAGATCTCGCCGGTAATGAGCACGATCTCGCAACCGAGCACGTTGTTGGTGGTCATGCCGTATTTCAGGCTGTGCACGCCGCCGGAATTCTCGCCGATATTGCCGCCGATCGAGCAGGCGATCTGCGACGACGGATCGGGCGCGTAGTAGAAATCCTCATGCGCGACCGCCTGGCTGATGGCGAGATTGGTGACGCCGGGTTCGACCACCGCGACACGGTTCTCGAAATCAATCTCGCGAATCCGCTTGAACTTGCCGAGCCCGAGCAACACGCCGTCCGCCAGCGGCAGCGAGCCACCGGACAGCGAGGTGCCCGAGCCGCGCGGCACCACCTTGATGCCGTTGTCGTGGCAGTATTTCAGGACCTGCGAGACCTGCTCGGTGGTGTCGGGCAGCACCACGACCATCGGCGGCTGACGATAGGCGGTCAGCGCATCGGATTCGTAAGGCTGCATTTCCCGCGTGGAGGAAATCACGCCCTCGCCGGGAACGATCTTGCGCAGGGCGGCGACGATCTCGTCGCGGCGGGCAAGCACGGCCTGATCGGCTTCAGGCATCATGATGGACATGCTGATCTCCAGAACCTGGTGTCCCGAATCCGAAATTCGCAACACACGAGCGCGTGCAACCGCGCCTTATTGTTCTGACGTATCAAGCATACCGGGCAGGTTTTGAATAGTTCCAAAGACGAAGGCGCGGATGAAGCTATCCGGCCAGCGCGCCCAGTTCCCGCCGCGCAGGCATCACCGGCATCACGGCCTGAACCACAAGGCCGCGCGCGCGGGCATCGAGCACGCCGACGGCGCGCAGGGCGAACAGGGTAATCGCCTGCACCGCATCGCGCAGCTTCACCGGATCGTCGATATCGGCGGACGCCAGCGGGCCGACGAGGGATTCGTGCAGCGCGCCGATCAGCGCCGTCGCGGCCAGTGAAATATCCTGCGCCGGCAGATGCCCTGCCCGCACCGCGGCTTCGATCCGCGCTTCGAGTTCGGCGGCGATCTCGCGGCGGCTGGCGACACGGGATTCGGTGACATCGACATCGACCGGCTCGGCGAGAATGCCCCAGGCGAGCTTGCGGTTCGACACCACATGAACCGCGATGGTGGTCACGGCCGCGGCCAGCGCCGAAGACGGTCCGGGCGCCGCATCGGCGGCCCGGCGGATCGCGGTCAGTTCGGCCCGCGACACATCGGCGATCAGTTCGGAAATCAGCTCCGCTTTCGAGGGGAAATAGCGATAGACCGTGCCCGCCGCGACATTGGCGCGGGTGGCCACCGGCGCGATCTGAACCGCCGCCATTCCGCCTTCCGCAGCCGCATCGCGGGCTGCTGCAAGGATCGCATTGCGGCGCGCCGCAAGACGTTTCACGACTTGATGAGTTCGCCTGTAAACCATTGACGGCGTTTATCTCCCTAAAAGAAGTGAACACCAGTTCAAAAGCGCTGACAAGCAATTAGGTGAGCCGCGATTCAAATTCGCAGTGCAGCAAAAATTCCCTTACCTCAGACTGGCGCCGGCCCTCAGCCGCTGAATCCCAGCGCGCGCGCCACAGCCGCCACCGCCATGCCGGTAATGACCGCGACGAACTCATTGCGCCGGATGATGGTGATCGCGACCGCCGCCCCGATGGCGAACAGCACGACGGCCCCGCCATTGACCGCCACCGGCAGCGAGGCGGCGACAATGATCGAGCCCGGCAGCGCGTCGAGCATCCGCCGCACGCGCGGCGTGATGGGGACATAGCCCATCAGCCAGTAGCCGCCGAGGCGCGCGGCCACCGTCACCGCGGTCATCACCGCGAACGCGATCATCACATCGGGGCGCATGAACTCGCTCATGCCGCGCCTCCGGTCTTCGCGTTCTCAGGAGGCGGATCGTCATCCATCAGCCCGGCGCTGATCGCACCCGACACCGCGCCGGCGATGATGAACCACCAGCCCGGCACCAGCCAGTGAACGGCGAGCGCGACGAGGCCCGACACCGCCCATGGAATGGCGCGGCGCGGCCCCTTCCATGCCGGAACCAGCATCGCCGCGTAAAATGCCGGCACCACGAGATCGACGCCGTATTTCTTCGGATCGCTCAGTTGGCCTGCGAGCAGATATCCCGGCACGGACGAGGCAAACCAGAGCACGTAAAGCACGATGCCGCCGCCGACAAAGAACCATGCATCAGCGCCGCCGTGATTGCGGTAGCGGGTGGCGGCGAGCCAGCCGCCATCGGTGACCAGAAGCATCGAGGGATAGGACTGCCACCATGGCAGCGTGCCGAACCATGGACGCAGACTCGCGCTCATCAGCGAGAAGCGGATGTTCACGGTCGCGGTCAGCAGCGCCAGCGTCGCAATGGACGAGAGGGTCAGCGTGCTTGGCCAGGAGGACACCGCGACAAACTGCGAAAGGCCGCCGTAGACGAAGGCCATCATCACCTGCACTTCAGCCAGCGTGAAGTTCTTCTGCGCGCAGAGCGCGCCGAACGCCATGCCGAACGCAATGGTCCCGGGCAGCATCGGCGTGATGGCGTAGATGCCCGGCATCACGGCGTTGCGCGACCAGTAGGCCGGTGCGTGGAAATGGTCGTGGGAAGGCTCAGACATTCGGTTGCTGGATCGGCGCTTCATGAGCGGAAACGCTGTCATGCGTGCGGCGAATGCAATGAGCGGTCAAGTCGCACCGCTGCGGGGCTGATCGTCGTTTCGGACAGAGCGCAAGACACTCGCGATGTCATCCCCTCGCAGGCGGGGACGGCGCCTAGAATAAAGGGCGACGCCTCAACGCCCACGATCGTCATCACCGGGCTTGTCCCGGTGATCCACGTCTTAATTTCAAGAAGCAACAAGACGTGGATGGCCGGGACGAGCCCGGCCATGACGAGTGAAAGATCATATGGTCTTCCCGCTCACGCATGTCAGGACAAAGCACCGCAAACAAAAAGCCGGTCTCAAGACCGGCCTTTTTATATCAGCGTGTAACGAGCTTATGCCTGTGGCTGCGGCTCCAGCCCGGTGTCCGGACGCGGGCGCGGCTTGCCGGCGGGCGGAACCGCCGAGGTGCGCGGGCCGGTCGGCTCGAGCACCGATTCACGGTTCGGCTTCTTGCCGTTGAGCAGATCGGTGATCTCGTCGCCGGACAGCGTTTCAAACTCGAGCAGGCCCTTGGCGAGGGTTTCGAGATCCTCGCGCTTCTCGGTCAGAATGCGGGTCGCCTCGTTGTAGCCTTCCTCGACCAGGCGCTTCACTTCCGAGTCGATCTTCTGCGCGGTGGCTTCGGAGACGTTCTGCTGGCGGTTGACCTGCATGCCGAGGAACACTTCGTCGTTGTTCTCGCCATAGGCCACGGTGCCGAGTTCGTCCGACAGGCCCCAGCGGGTCACCATCATGCGGGCGAGGCGCGTGGCCTGCTCGATGTCGGACGACGCACCGGAGGTGACCTTGTTGCGGCCGAAGATCAGTTCTTCGGCGACCCGGCCGCCCATCATGATGGCGAGGCGCGACGTCATCTGCTCCAGCGACATCGACATCTTGTCGCGCTCCGGCAACTGCATGACCATGCCGAGCGCACGGCCACGCGGGATGATGGTCGCCTTATGGATCGGATCGGTCGCAGGCACGTTGAGGCCGACGATGGCGTGGCCGCCCTCGTGATAGGCCGTCAGCATCTTCTCTTCCTCGGACATCACGAGCGATTTGCGCTCGGCGCCCATCATGACCTTGTCCTTGGCCTCTTCAAATTCGGCCTGGGTCACCATCCGCTTGTTGCGGCGGGCGGCGGTGAGCGCAGCCTCGTTGACAAGGTTCATCAGGTCCGCGCCGGAGAAGCCGGGCGTACCGCGGGCGATGGTCTTGAGGTTGATATCCGGCGCCAGCGGCACCTTGCGGACATGAACCTTGAGGATCTGCTCGCGGCCCTGCACATCCGGATTCGGCACCACGACCTGACGGTCGAAGCGGCCCGGACGCAGCAGCGCGGGATCGAGCACGTCGGGACGGTTGGTGGCCGCGATCAGGATCACGCCCTCATTGGCCTCGAAGCCGTCCATCTCGACCAGCAACTGATTGAGGGTCTGCTCGCGTTCGTCATTGCCGCCGCCGAGACCGGCGCCGCGATGACGTCCGACCGCGTCGATTTCGTCGATGAAGATGATGCACGGCGCATTCTTCTTGGCCTGCTCGAACATGTCGCGCACGCGGCTTGCGCCGACGCCGACGAACATTTCGACGAAGTCAGAACCCGAAATGGTGAAAAACGGCACGTTGGCTTCACCTGCGACCGCGCGCGCGATCAGGGTTTTACCAGTGCCGGGAGGTCCGACCAGCAGCACGCCGCGCGGAATGCGTCCGCCGAGCCGCTGGAACTTGCCCGGATCGCGCAGAAACTCGACGATCTCCTGCAGGTCCTGCTTGGCTTCGTCGACGCCCGCGACGTCTTCAAAGGTCACGCGGCCATGGGCCTCCGTGAGCATCTTGGCGCGCGACTTGCCAAAGCCCATCGCCTTGCCGGCGCCGCCCTGCATCTGGCGCGACAGGAAGACCCACACGCCGATCAGCGCGATGAAGGGCAGCCACGAGACGAGCAGCGACACGAACCACGGCACGTTGTCGCCCGGCGGCTTGGCGGTGATCGACACCTTGCCGTCATACAGCCGCTTGATCAGCGTCGGATCGTTCGGCGCGTAGGTGTGGAAGGTCGAGCCGTTGGTGAAGGTGCCGTTGATGTCCGGTCCCTGGATGACCACGTCGCGGACGCGGTTCTGATCGACCTCGGTCAGAAGCTGCGAGAACGAGATGTCCTGGGAGGCGGCACGCTGTCCGGGATTCTGGAACAGCGTGAACAACGCCAGCAGCAGCAAGACGATAATGACCCACAGGGCGAAATTGCGCAGGTTGGCGTTCATAGGGCTTCCTTCGTGGCCGCACCGATCGCGGCCTGATGTTCTTTAGGCAGGTCTTTGGGTCTGCAACACGTTGTCGGGTGCCGGTTGCACTTCAATCTAGGTGCCGGCCCCCCCGATGCCAAGGGAACCTCACGGGACTATTTAACGCATCTTAATGTCATTCCGGGTGAAATAAGGGCGGTTTAGCCGGGCTATTTCAATAACGGTTAAGGCAACCCAGCTACCCGGCCTCTTCTCGGGGGCGCCGGGATAACGTGAATCCGGCCTTTGGCGACGCTGATGACAGCACCGGCCAGCGTCTGCTTCAGGCGGGTGCCTCCGCTCCCTGATTGTTGGGCCGAACCGGTCCGGTCGATCGCCTCGGCGAGCGCCTCGACCTTGCCGAGTTCCGCCGGGCCCTCGTGGCCGACCCGGTTGATCGCGCGCATCAGCAGCCGCACCCGGATTTCGGCGGGCAGAGCCGCGAAAGCCACAAAATCGAACCCGGCATTCGGACCATCGCCCTCGCGGCTCGCCAGATAGCGCTCCGCGCCGTTCGTCATGACATCGAGGGCTTCGTTGGCGCGGGCGAGACGCGCCGCAAACCGCGCCAGACCGCGCGCATCCGCGCCCTCCGCCGCCAGCGCGGGCATCAGCGCGCGCAGCCGAGGTCGCGTGAACCGCGGATCGTGATTGGTCGGATCGTCGGCGAAGGCGATGCCCGCCTTTTCGAGCGTCGCCACCAGCCGCGCCTTCGGCACATCCAGAAACGGCCGGGCCAGCACCACGCCGCCGCGGTCCGTTTGCCGCGCCATCGCTGCCAGCCCCGCGATGCCGCTGCCGCGTGACAGCCGCATGATGACGGTCTCCGCCTGATCGTCCTGCGTGTGAGCGGTAAGGATGTGCGACGCGCCGCAGCTTTTCGCAGCGCGTGCGAGCAAACGATAGCGGGCGTCACGCGCCGCCGACGGCAAGCCCGTTTTCGGTTTGTCGCCGCGCCACTTCATGGTGCGGTGTTCGATCTCCAGTGCGGCGGCGAGGTGTTTGACATCGCGCGCCTCGCGCGCCGCCTCCCTGCGCAGGCCGTGATCGACCGTCACCGCCACCAGACGCGGGCCTTGTTTCAAGGTCCTTCGCCAACGGGCAGCAAGCCACATCAGGGCAACGGAATCCGGCCCGCCGGAGACGGCGAGCACGAGCGCGGGCGAGGCCTTCCAGCCGGAAAACAGGCCTCGCGCCTCTTGAGCACTGACGATGGGAGCTTTGTTCGGCGTTGGCATCATGTTGTCCGGAAGACATCCGGAGCCAGCATAACGGGATCGGCGGTAAAAATCTGCGCCGGTCCCTTGCCCGTCCCGATCAGCAGCCGGCGCGTTTCTGCTCGCGTGCCACGCCCTGCTTCACGCCGTTCGATGCACGCGGATACTTCCGGGTGACTTCGCCGAAGGCCGCACAGGCGGCTTCCTTCTCCTTGAGCGCGGCCAGCGATTGTCCGAGGCGCAGCAGCGAGTCCGGGGCCTTCCCCGCGGTCTCGTATTTCGTCGTCACGCCGAGAAACACTTCCGCCGCGTCACGATACTTCTGACGCTGGTACAGACTCTCGCCGAGCCAGTATTGCGAATCCGGCAGCAGCGCATCGGTCGGATATTTCTGCGCGAAGTTGCGCATGGTCTCCTCGGCCAGCGCGTAGTCCTTGCGCTGGATATAGCCGATGCCGAGATCGAATTCGTCGCGCGGTGTCGCGGACGGCGGCAAGGTGGTGAGCGAGGCCGTGGTGTTCGGCGCCTGCTGAACCGGACGCTGCGCCGGCGCGCCGGTGCCATACGGGTCGCGCGCGCCGCCGACATTCGACAGGTTGAGCGGTTCGCCAGCATCGCGCCCGCCCGGCGCGCCGACCGGTCCTTCCGTCACCGGCATCTGCCCGCCGCCCAGCGCACGTGGCACGCCCGGCGCATTCGGATTGCGGCTCGGATCGAACGCATCGCCACGGCGGCCGCTGCTGGCCACAGGCGCCGTAATCACGGGCGGCGCTTCGCCGACGACCGGAGGCGGATAGCCGGGATTTTGCTGGTAGCCGGAGTTTTGCTGATAACCCGCATTCGGATTTGGCTGGAGCTGCGGCGCGGCCACATTGGGATTGGCGGGACGCGGTGCTGCGGCCTGACCGGCTTGGGGCTGGCCGGCTTGGGGCTGGCCGCCCTGAAGCGCCCGCAACTGCTCTTCAAGCTGGCGGTTGCGATACTGCAATTCCTCGTTCTGGCCGGTCAGGGTGCGGAGCTGGTTTTCCAGCCGCTCGATGCGCAGTTCAGGATCCATATCCTGCTGCGCAGATGCGCCCGTGGGCAGCCAAAGGGGCGCGGATACGAGGACCGCACAGGCGAACATTTGAAATCTGGATGACATTTTGACCCGGCGAGTAAGCGGTTTCGCGAATGACATTGTCGGTTTCAGTACGCCGAAAATGTGGCTGGTTCCCACTTTCCGGCGTTCGCGTTCCGTCTCGCCGGCATCTTACACGAATTCCGGAGGCACTGGCGACAGGACCGGCAAAAACAAAACGGCGCCCGAAGGCGCCGTTTTCAGAAGCTCTCTCGAACCCGTTACGAACTGGCGTTCAGCACGGTGACCGCACGGCGGTTCTGCGACCAGCACGAGATGTCGTTACACACCGCGACCGGACGTTCCTTGCCGTAGGAGATGGTGCGCATGCGATTCGGGTCGATGCCGCGCGAGGCGAGGAAGCTGCGTACAGACTGCGCGCGCTTGGCGCCGAGCGCGATGTTGTATTCGCGGGTGCCGCGCTCGTCGGCGTGACCTTCGATGGTGAAGGTGTAGCGGTTGTACTGCTGCAGCCACTGCGCCTGCTTGTCGAGGGTCGCGATCGCCTGCGGCGACAGTTCGGTCTGGTCGCTCTCGAAGAACACGCGATCGCCGACATTCACGACGAAATCCTGCTGGCTGCCGGGCACCGCCGCGCTCGCCATGGCATCGCCGCCGACCCCGTTCTTGTTGGCGCAGGCGCCCATCGACAGCGCCACGGCCAAGACCGCGGCCAGCTTCAATCCCTGGAGGATACGCATCTGATGTTTCATTCCGGAGCCTCCACGCTCTGGTTACTAAAGGACGAGTGTCCTGAATCCGAAGTTCGCTTTAATTCTGCAGCGCCCCCGTAAGCGAACTTCGGATTCAGGGGGACACTCGAAAAATAAAACTTCGGTGTGGTTTTGGTTAGCAAGTCCGCCAACGGGGTTCGCGTCCAGAACGGGCGGACTTGCTAACCACCACACCGTCTGGTCTACAGCGGGTTGGTTAAGCGAAGATTTCGTCAACCTTGACGAGGCGTTGCCGGACACACTCAAATGCCACACATCCGGCGAAACCGTTGCCGATGGTTAATGCGATATGAATATGGCGCGACGGTGAATGCCTAAGCAAAAAGGGCCCCCTGCATGCGGCGGGAGCCCTTTATATTCTTGCGGAAATCAGCAATTTTGCGATGAAACCGGCTCAGGACCGGGGTGCGATGGTCGCCTGCGCGAACGGAAACTGCGGCAGGGTCAGAACGGAGCCCGCCTCCTCCACCGGCCGCTGGCCGCGCTCGAACAGCTTCCGCCGCTCGAAGAAGCTCGAGCGGAAGTAAGGATAGCGCTCATAGATGCGCTCCCTCACCGACAGATAATCGGCGGCCATCAGGCCCACGGGCTTCACCAGCCCCGGAAAAAGACGCGGCTCGCACAGCGGCTTCTGCAGAAAGACCCGGCGGTAAAAAGCCTGATGCTCGGCGCGCACCGTGGCGAGGCCGATGTCGGCATTGAAGAAGGCGCAGGCCACATAACCGAGCCGCACCGTCAGATACGGCAGTTCCGGATAGCGCTGATCGCGGGATGGATCGGCCACGAAGCGGGTCGGATCGACAATGGTTTTTCCGGCCGCCAGCTCCGGCTTGAGAATATCCGGGAACACATTCACCGATGGTGAGGCCTGATGTTCCGGCGTTGCGACACTGATGCGGATCGAACTGGCGAGTTCGCCGTCAAGATAGACACCGAAAATCCACGAATACGGCGACTCATCGAATTCGTCGGTCACCCGGCCTTCGCTGTTGGGCTTGATCGCGCCTTCGCGAAGGTAGGCGTCATAGCGCAGCCGGTAGATGCGTTCCCTGTCAGCCTCGGATTCCACCAGCCTGTAATCGACGGCATCAAGAGGGTAGCTGCTGCGTTCCGTCGCCTGGCTAGCCGTCTGCACTGCTGGAATCATGGTCTTGCCTCGCGCGTGCGAAATCGCTTTGCGCCATTGGTAAGAGGTTAATGCTTTCTTAATCGGATGGCAAAGCGTTGTCCGGGTTAACCTTAACCCGCGTCAACCATGAAAGTATTGATGTGCTGCGGTTCTGACAAACGACTGAGACGCGCGGATTGAGACGTGCTGAGGCTTCACCGCAAGGTCTGCCGGATCGGAATCACGTCCTTGGACGACGAGCCGTGCGACGCCTTGAGCAATTCCCGCACGCGCGCAGCCGGAACCGGACGGCTGAACAGGAAGCCTTGCGCTTCCGTGACCGTGCCTTCGGCGCTGATCAGTTCGAGCTGTTCGTTGGTCTCGATGCCCTCGACCACCACCGACATGCCGAGATCGGCGCTCAGGCGCGCGACACCGCGCAGCAGCGTCAGAGGCCGGTGACTACCGATATCCTCGAGGAACGAGCGGTCGATCTTCACCTTCTGCAGCGGGAAGTTATGCAGATAGCTGAGGCTCGAATAGCCGGTGCCGAAATCGTCGAGCGAGATACGCACGCCGAGTTCGCGCAGTTGCGACAGCACATCGAGGGTCCACTGCGTGTTGCGCAGCAGTGACGACTCGGTGATTTCGATTTCGAGGCGATGCGGCGGCAGGCCCGAGACTTCGAGCGCGTAACGCACTTCGGTCATGACATCACGCTGATGGAATTGCTGCGACGAGAAATTGACCGCGACGCTAACCGGGTCCGGCCATTTCATGCACTCCATGCAGGCCTTGCGCAGAATCCAGCGGCCGAGATCAACCACAAGGCCCATATCCTCCACAACCGGAATGATGTCGGCGGGCGACACCGAGCCGCGTGTCGGATGATTCCAGCGCAGCAGCGCTTCACAGGTCGAGATGCGGCCCGATTTCAGATTGACCAGCGGCTGGTAGTAAAGCTCGAATTCCTCATGCGCGAGCGCGTGGCGCAGATCGAGTTCGAGCACGCGGCGCGCCTCGACGGTGTGCGCCATTTCATCGCGGAAGAAGCAGAACGTGCCACGGCCATCGGCCTTGGCGCGATAGAGCGCCATGTCGGCATTTTTCAATAGCACATCGACGCTCGCATCCGGCGATGTCAGCGCGATGCCGATGCTGGCGCCGATCTCGACCAGGTGATGATCAATCTCGTAACGCTCGCTGAGACGGTCGACGATCCGCCGCGCCAGCGAGGCGGCGTCGTCCGCCGAATGGATTCCGCGCTGGAACACCACGAACTCGTCGCCGCCGAACCGGGCGACGAAATCCTCGGGCCGCAGCAGCCGGCGCAGGCGCGCCGTCACCGCGCACAGCAGCTTGTCTCCGCTCGGGTGACCGAGCGTGTCGTTGACCTGCTTGAACTGGTCGAGATCGACGAACAGCAGCGCGGACAGGCCCTTGCCCGAGGCGAGCATGCCCTCGATCTCGTCGCGGAAATGTACGCGGTTGGGAAGCCCCGTCAGTTCGTCGAACCGCGCCATGTGGCCGATCCGGGCCTCGGCGTTGCGGCGCGCGGTAATATCTTCCACCAGCACAACGGTGCCGCCGTCGGCCATCGGCTGGAATGTCCAGGACAGCGCGCGCTCGGCGGGGCCGCTGGTGTCGGTGGTGACGATTTCACCCACGCGCGAAGCCTGAACCTCGGCCACAATGGCATCGGCGCTGGCTTGCGACAGGGTTTTTGCCGCGACAGCATCTCCGACCACCGTTCCGACGGCCGCCGCGCGGTGCACCAGATCGCGCGGCAGATGGAGCATTTCGGTGAAACGATAATTGATGACGGCCAGCCGGCCCGTCGCCGTGAACATGCATAGCCCGTGCGGCATGTTGTTGAGCGCGGTATCGAACTGCGCGGCGATGGCCGCCTCGCGTTCGCTGGCTCCCAGCGCTTCGACATAGATCTGCTTCAGGCTCTGCGTGATGTGCTTCAGGCCGATGAAGAACAGTCCGTTGAGCAGCGCGAGGCCGATGTAATAGGGATCACCGCGCAGGATTTCCGCGACCGTCATCGGACCGCAGGCGAGCAGTATCTGGAGATTGAAAATCCACGGGCGTCCGTAGGTGCGGCCCGAACCGGCGGCGATATAGCCGGTGGTGACCACGATGCAGATCATGTGCGCGACAGGATCGTCGGTGCCGAGAAGAACGACCGTGCTCCAGACACCCAGAACGGCCGCGTAAAGCAGCGCGCCGATCCGGTAGCGCCCTTCCCAGCGGATCGCCGCTTCCTGGGACAGGTGCGCGCCGCGGCGCTTGTACTGATGCATGTTGTAGGTGCGATAGGACCCGACCAGAACGATCAGCGCCATGCAGGGCCAAAGATAGACGTTGCCGGTCTTCAGCGCCGTCAGGGTCGCGGCAATCGCCATGCAGATCGCGCCGGCCAGCATCGGCGCGGGATTCTGGAACAGCGAATCCACCAGCGCCGCATAGACTGTCGGCGACAGGGACTCTTCCGGCCGGTTCTTCCTGTGAACAAGTTGCATCGGGGCGCGCGCACGTCCTTTGGATCGGCACACCTTTACCCACCGCAGATGAAGTCTTTCTGAGCGAACATCGTTAGCGATGTATTGATGCGATCAGAGAACAGCGAAATCCGCCTGCAATGTCATCAGATTAGGAAAGATTGCCGCAACGCGCGGCAATCGGGATCGCGGCTTAACGCTTCATTTACGATAGCAGCGGCGACCAGGCCGGATCGGACGCATAACCCGGCGTCGGTACCTTCTGCTCGTTACGCCCGGAAATATCCACCGTGTAGAGCGACGGCCCGCCGCCCGCTTCACGGAAGAACATCACGACACGGCCGTTCGGCGCGAAAGTTGGCCCCTCGTTGTGGTAACCCGAGGTCAGGATTCGTTCGCCCGAACCGTCCGGCTTCATGATGCCGATGGAGAACTGGCCACCGCCCTGCTTGGTGAAGGCGATGTAATCGCCGCGCGGCGACCAGACCGGCGTCGAGTAGCTGCCTTCGCCGAACGAGATGCGCTGCGCCGCGCCACCGTTCGCGCCCATCACGTAAATCTGCGGCTTGCCGCCGCGATCGGACTCAAAACAGATGCGCCCGCCATCGGGCGCATAGGACGGCGAGGTATCAATGGCCGGCGTATCGGTCAGGCGCGTGGTCGACTTCGAGCGCAGATCCATCACGAACAGGTTGGAGTTGCCGCCCTGCTGCAGGCTCATGATGATGCGCTGGCCATCGGGCGAAAAACGCGGTGAGAACGACATGCCGGGGAAATTACCGACGATTTCGCGCTGCCCGGTTTCCACATTGAAGAGATAGACGCGCGGATCACCCTTGCCGAACTCCATATAGGTGATTTCCTGCGTCGACGGCGAAAACCGCGGCGTCAGCACGAGGTCGGTGCCGCGGGTCAGATAGCGCACATTGGCGCCATCCTGATCCATCATCGCCAGACGCTTGACGCGGCGATCCTTCGGGCCGGTTTCGTCGACGAACACCACGCGGCTGTCGAAGTAGCCCTTCTCGCCGGTGAGACGTTCGTAAATCTGATCCGAGATGATGTGCGCGATCCGCCGCCAGGATTCCGGCGAGGTGAAATACTGCTGGCCGGTGAGCTGCTGCGCCTGCGGCACGTCCCACAAGCGAAACTCCGCCTTGAGCCGGCCGTCGCCCTGCCGCGTGGCGCGGCCCGTCACCAGCGCCTGCGCGTTGATCTGACGCCAGTTCGCGAACTGCGGAGGCACGTCGATGTTGGAGATGCGCTCAATGTAGGCGGCCTGATCAATCGGCGCGAACAGCCCGCTGCGCTTGAGGTTGTTGGTGATGACCTGCGCGATGCCGGCGGCGACCTCGCCATCGCCCTGCCCGCCCGGCACGAAATTCGGAATCGCAATCGGGATCGGCTGGAAGTTGCCTTCGGTGACAGTGACGCGGGCCTGCGCCAGCGCGCGGCGCATGGGCGATGCCAGCAAAAGCCCCGCCGATGCGGCGCCGGTCATCAGGTGACGTCGGGTGAGGATCATGTCGGGTGCGGCGATCTTCGTCTGCAGCTTGTCCGGATTGTCGTTGCTCAAATCTTGCATCCTGTCCAAATTCATTCCGGCAGCGCCGTTCATGCCATCAGATTTTCGTGTCACGAAAATTTCTCGGTGAATGCCGGCTCGAAGAATTTCCACTCGTCGAAATAGGCCGCAGGCAGATTATAGGGCTGGCACTCGATGATCGCGCGTTGCGCGCTCTCCTGATAGACGCGGAAATACGGGCTCGATCCGCCCGGCAGCGGCACCGGCATCGCTTCCAGCGTGCCGTCGCGCTTCAGCTTGATCGTAAAGACAGCTTCGACCTTCTGCGCCTCGACGCCGCCATAGGGTTTCTTCCAGCACCGCTCCACCTGCTGGCGGAACATCGCGCCCCAGGTCGCGGAATTGTCGGCGGCCCGGCCGCGCGCCGTGCCCAGCGCCGCCTGTGAATTCAGCGCAGCGCCCGTAATGGATTCGCGCGAGGGATCGCGCTTGTCGAGCAAGGCAGCGATCTTCGACTGATCGAACACGCGCTCGGCCTTGTGCTTGTCGGGCGGAGGCGGCGTCGCTTTCACCTGCTGCGGCTTCGGCGGCTTCTTCGCCTCTTCCTTCTTCAGCGCCTCGGCGATCGGATCGACCTTGGCGTTGTCCGGCTTCTTCTCGGCCTGCTTCTGCTCTTCCTTCGGCTTGTTCTCGACCACCGGCTTGGGGGGATCTGGCTTCTTCTCCACCGGCTTCGGCTCGGGCTTCGGCACCGGCGGCGGCGCGGCTTCGGTCACGACGGGAGGTTTCTTGTCGTCGATCTTTCCGACGGCCTCATCGACCGGCGGCTTCGGCTCGGCGACCTTCTCCACCATCGGTTTCGGATTTTCCTTCTTGCCGGTTTTCATGCCCTGCATCGCCTTGGCGAACTGCTCGGCGGACACGATATCGACGGGAACGGAATCCTCCGGCATCGATTCAAAGGCCTTGGTCGAGAACGACACCAGGCCCCAGCCGATCACCAGGGCATGCAATGCGACAGACGCTGCGAGGGTCTTGTCGATCTTCACGTCAGTTTCCCTGCTCGACCTCGGTCACCAGAGCCACGCGCTTGAAGCCAGCGGCGGACAGGCGGCCCATCACGCGCATCACCGTACCGTAATCCACCTTTGTGTCGCCGCGAACAAAGATACGCTCGTCCATGCCGCCGCGCGCACTCGTAATGGCCTGCAATTTCGGCACCAGTTCGGTCATCGGGATTTCGGTGTTGTTGAGGAACACCTTGCCTGTGAGCTGGACGGAGACCGTCAGCGGCTCCTTGTCCTGGTCCAGGCTTTTGGCCGCGGTCTGCGGCAGATCCAGCGGCACGCCGACCGTCAAAAGCGGCGCCGACACCATGAAAATGATGAGCAGCACCAGCATCACGTCCACCATGGGCGTGACGTTGATCTCGGCCATGACGTTGGCGCGGCGATAGCCGCGGCGTCCGCCGCCGCCCGAACCGCCTCCTAAGCTCATGCCCATGACGAATGTCCCAAGCCGTTCAACTTACGCACGCTCGTCGATCTGGCGCGACAGGATCGCCGAGAACTCATCGGCGAACCCTTCAAGCCGCTGGGCCTGCCGGTTCACCTCCGAGGTGAACTTATTGTAGAAAATTGTCGCCGGAATTGCGGCGATCAGGCCGATGGCGGTGGCAAACAGCGCCTCCGCGATGCCCGGGGCGACCACCGCCAGCGAGGTATTTTTCGAGGCCGCGATGGACTGGAAGCTCGACATGATGCCCCAGACCGTGCCGAACAGACCGACGAAGGGGCTGGCCGAGCCGACGGTGGCCAGCACCAGCAGCCGCCGGTCAAGCCGCTCGACCTCGCGGGCAATCGAGACGCTCATCACCTTGTCGATGCGCATCTGCAGGCCGGCGAAGGATCGGGAATGGCTCTCGAACGAGCGCTTCCATTCCCGCATCGCCGCGACGAACAGCGCGGCCATGGATTGCGTCGGCTTGGCCGCCAGCGCGCGATAGAGTTCGTCAATGGACTGACCCGACCAGAACGCCTGCTCGAAGCGGTCCATCGCCTTTTTTGTGCGGGAATACAGCAGCATCTTGTCGATCGCGATGGCCCAGACCCACACCGAACAGGCGAGCAGGCCAAGCATGATCGTCTTCACGACAAAATGCGCGTGCCAGAACAGCGAGATCAGCGACACGTCAGCGGATGCCACCGGCAAGGCTGACTGCGCGACGTCTGCTGGATTCATGATCGGTATCCTCTCACGGCGATAATCCTGTTTCACGCGGCCTGCGCGGCTGGCCCGGTGGCCGCCAAACAGCAACCGTCGCAGCGAAACGCCAACGCTGCCGATCGCCCCGTTCCGGTCTCGTGTCGCGTGGGATGGCCTGTCCCTGAGGCCGGGCTCTGCATCCCCTGCTAACGTGTCAAAACGAGGGCTGTCCGCACCGCTTTGGCCCTTCTAACCAATCGCTAATCAGGGTTAAGGCGGGGTTACCACACAAGGGTCAGGGCCGGAAAATGGCCGTGATGCCAGTGATCGGCGGCCTTGGAACCAGCCGCCGGGCGGACTCTATGGCTGGGCGGCGGAGGTGCCCTGAAACCGCCGGACCAGCGGTTTGAGCAGTTGCGGAGAGACATAGATCGGGAACTGGGCCAGCGCGAAATACAGCCATGTCAGCCCCGGCAGCACGCCATCGGTTGCCGCCAGCATCAGGCCCATATTGCGCTGGGACACCATCAGCCCGAGCGCCAGCGCCCGCTCCTGCCCGGCCCTGCGGAACACCAGCACGGTGGCGCCAAGCAGGACGCCGAACACGACGAATGCGAATGCGGTGAGCAGCAGCACCCGGACGGGCGCGGCCCAGAAACTCTCCGCCACGGAGCCCATCACCGCACTGACGAACACCAGCAGCACAAGAATGTTGACGCCGTCGATTGGCTGCCGGTGACGGACGATGGCTTCCGCGCCGGCCCAGCGGCGGATCACGGCGGCGGCGAACATCGCGCCCGCCAGCATCGCCAACAACTTCAACCCAAGTGCGATGGGCGAGAGCGTTAGCGCTATTCCGAAGAACAGCCATGCGAACAGCGGCGCCGTGAGCGGCACCAGCGCGGTGTTCGTCACCAGCGTGATGAGCACGAGCGTTGCATCCAGCCCCATCAGCGCCACCAGCGCCGGCGACGCCATCATCGGCGAAGCGACCGCCTGCAGCATCAGGCCGAGAAACAGGTCAGGCGAAACCTTGTCGAAGCCGCTCACCATGCCGCCAAGGCCGAACAGCAACGGCACCACGAGGGCGCTCCAGAGCGTCGCGACGATCACCAGCCCGGGCCGCGAAAGATAGCCGCGCATCGCATCGACATCGACGCGCATGAAGGAAATGCAGAGCAGGACGAAAACCGCCTCGGTGACGTAGGGCCTGAGCACCGCGCCAAGCGGCGGAAGTGCGATGCCGATAAACACCAGCGCGGCGATGGCGCGCGTGCCCTGACGGCCGAGCCACGCCAACGCGGCGACAGACAAGGCGAGCACCGGCTGCGTGATTGCAGACATGATCTCTCCGAAAACAGTCCGGACCCGAAGGTCTGATGTACAGGTTTGATGGCGCGGTCGCGCAGACCGGCTCCCGCGCTTCAGCAGGCGTCGGCGCGCCAGACCCCGCTGCAGGACACCGAGCGCCACCAGCGCCGGCGCGATGAGATCACGTTCCTGATCATGCTTTATACAACCCGATCCGGCCCTGCATGACAATTGGGATAACCGCGCGTGGCTGCTTTGTTTGTCGCGCAGGATTGGATTTAATCGCCGCATGACATCGGCCGTTCCCTCCGCTGCAGAATCGTCCCCATCAAGACGGGGAGCATTCGCCGCGTGGATCCTGATCCTCTCCAATCTGGTGCCGCTCGCCGGCATTGTGTTCTGGGGCTGGGATGTCTTTGTGCTGCTGTGCCTCTACTGGCTGGAGACAGCGGTCATCGGATTCTGGACCATCGCACGCGCGGCCACGATGTCGCGCGACCGCGGATCGGCGACAGGACGCAGCCTCGCCGGATCGCTGGCGCTGGCCGGATTCTTCACCGTGCATTCCGGACTGTTCATGTCCGTGCACATGCTGTTCATCTTCTCGCTGTTCGCAGGCCCATGGGCGAGCCGTGTTCACGACGCGCGGGATTTCATCCGCCTGATCGTGGTCGGCAAGGACCTGTGGATTCCGCTGCTGGCGCTGTTCGTCGGCCAGGGCGCGATGTTCATCAACGATGCCGTCAACCGCTTCGTGTTCGCGAAAACCACGGCGAGCACCGATACCGGCGAGATCATGGGCGGCTTCTACAAGCGGATCGTGATCATGCATCTGGCGATCATGGGCGGCGCGTTTGTCGCGCAGGCGATCGGGACCGCCGCGCCGCTGATCGTTCTGGTGCTGCTCAAGGTCGCGATTGAAATCCGCTTTCAGATGAAGACGCGGACCGTCAATGCTCTGTCACCGTCGGCCTAGCCGTTGACGAGCCGCGCAGCGTCGGATTCAATTTTCAAACAGCCACTTTCGTTCACGCGCGCGATATTACGCCCGCGCATCGCGCGAGTTGTCCCTTCATCATCCTGCCCCTCATCAATGAGGGGCGTGGCGCGCCGAAAGGCGCAATGGGTGGTGTTCGCTTCCTCTGGCGTTGAGGAAGCGCGTCGCCTCACGGCGCGCCGCAGACAAGTTTGCGCAGTCTGCGCAAGCTCGACTGCTATTTCGCGGCGATTTTGGGCGAGGGGAGCGCTCTTCCGGGACAGGACAGACGCTTTCACGCCTTGATCCGGCGGCTTTCGCCGCGTTCGTGCCTGTCCGCGTCCAGCCATTGAAGGCAGAGCCACGTAGTTGGCCCGGGCGCTGACCCCAGCCTCCCGGGCGCAACGGGTGCGAACCGTGCGCGCAGGCGCCGCATCCTGTTCCGCTCTCAAGACGCCTCTAGACAGCGCCCCTCGTGAACAGGACGACACGGACTATATTCCTATATCAGGGAATGTCAACAGCCATTGTCGGGATCGTGATGGCCCAACACCGTCATTCCGGGGCGCGCGGAGCGCGAGCCCGGAATCCACAATCACTTTCAGGATTCGAGGGAGGATGGATTCCGGGCCTGCGCCAAGCGGCGCATCCCGGAATGACGCGAGGAGAGATCGCGACGTCATCCTTCGAGACGTGCAAATGCTCGCACCTCAGGATGACGGGCCGGATGTTAAGGTGGGAATCCAACACCGTCATTCCGGGGCGCGCGCAGCGCGAGCCCGGAATCCACAATCACGTTCCAAATTCGAGAGAAGATGGATTCCGGGCCTGCGCCTGCGGCGCATCCCGGAATGACAAGCAGAGACATCGCGTCATCCTGAGGCGCGAGCCGCGTTTGCGGCGAGCCTCGAAGGATGCGCGGCAAACACGATGGATGTTGCGTCATCCTTCGAGGCGCGCAAGGGCGCGCACCTCAGGATGACGGGCCGGATGTTAAGGTGGGAATCCAACACCGTCATTCCGGGGCGCGCGGAGCGCGAGCCCGGAATCCACAATCACTTTCAGGATTCGAGAGAAGATGGATTCCGGGCCTGCGCCTGCGGCGCATCCCGGAATGACACGAGGAGAGATCCCATCTCGCAAGCACCCTCGCCTCCGGACGACAGCCACGGGCGCGCAAAACAAAACCGCCCACTTCGCGAAGAAGCGGGCGGTCTCGTTAGCCAGTCAGGAAGACGGGGCTTGTCTTATCCCTGCGAAGGCTGATCGTTCGGCGGCGTCGGGCGCTGCTTGTGCTGCGCCATGAAGGCGTCGAACTCTTCCTTGTCCTTGGCATGACGCAAGCGGTCGAGGAATTCCTTGAACTCAGTCTGCTCTTCCTCGAGGCGGCGCAGCGTCTCCATGCGGTAGTCGTCGAAGGCGCGGTTGCCGCTCGACGGCGCGTAGAAGCCGCGGCCTTCCATCCGGCTGCGCATGCGGTCCATTTTCCACTGCATGCGTTCCATCTTGTCGGCCCAGCGGCCGTGACGATCGTGAGACCAGCAACCCATGTTTCTGCTCCAGAGTGAGTAAGCGAGAGCGGCCAGACCCAGCGGCCACCAGATGATGAAACCGGCAACGATCAGAATGATCCGTCCCGGATGGAACCGCGGCTGCCAGTCATGCCGCGAGTCGTAGCTGTTGTGCGGTTCCGTCCAGTCCGGGCGGCCCCAGCGGTCGAGGCGTGCAGTGTTGGCGCTTGTGTTCGCCATGGCGTCCTCCAGTTTTTCACGCTTCCGTGAATGTAAATAACATTTACATAGATAAACCAAGCGGGGTTTTTGTCAAGCGGAGCGGTTGTCGCAGCCCTCGAATTATTTTCGCGGCGGTTCCGGCGGCCGCTGATGCTGGTGCTGGTCTGTCGGGAAACCGAGACCTTTCAGATAGATCAGCACACCCGCTTCCAGCAGGTCTTCCGCCGACATCGGCAGTTTGCGCCGCGCCGCATCGCCGCGCCCGAACAGCGAGGCGATGCCGTGCGACATCGACCAGATATGCAGCGCCATCATCATCGCCGGCGGGCGCGGCACGTTGGGCGGCGCCATCGCCACCAGCCGCTCCGATGCAGCCCGGATGACCGCGAAGGCGCGCTCACCGGCGAGCAGCAAGGCCGGGTTTGTTTCGATCGGAACGCCGGATTCAAACATCGCGGAGTAATAAGCCGGATTCTCGCGCGCGAAGGCGAGATAGGCCTTGCCGATGCGCTGGAACGCGGTCGGCGTATCGGGGCGGCCGTCGTCCCACGCCGCCGCAAGCTGCGCCTCGAATTGCTCAAAGCCCTGCTGCGCAACGCTCGCCAGCAACTCGTCCCGGTCGCGGAAATGACGATACGGCGCAGCCGGACTGACGCCGGCGGAGCGCGCGGCTTCCGCAAAGGTGAAGCCTGCCGGCCCTTTGTTGGCGATCAGATCCAGCGCGGCCGCAACCAGCGCTTCCTTCAGATTGCCGTGATGGTAACCGCCTTCGCGGCGGCCGCGGCTCTTCCAGCTCATGTCGGGTTCGTGCTCATGTAAAACTATTTTACATGAGTTGCCGTCCGCCGTCACCACGCCATTAGCGCTTCGGGCCGCAGATCAGGTCCACGGTCCCCCGCGCCAGGGCCTCCAGTTCAGGGCGCGGCAGGCGGGCGCGCGAGCGGATCGCCAGCGCCTCGACCGTGGAAGCCGCGATCTGCGACAACACCTGCACATTGGCCCCCGGCGGCAGTTCGCCGGTGTCCACCGCCGCCTGAAAACGCTTCGCCAGCGTGCGCTGGGTCGATCCCAGCGCCTTCTGCACCAGCGGGCGGATTTCCGGATCGGCCATCGCTTCCGAGGTCGCGGTCATCACCGTGAAGCAGCCGCGCGGGCCATTCTCGCCTGCGAGATAAACATCGAGCGCGGTTGCGTAGATCGCTTCCAGCATCTGCCGCAGCGTCAGTTTCGGATCGAAGGCATGGGCGAACTTCGCCACCATCTCGGCGCGATAGCGCTCATAGGCTTTCAGAAACAGCTCCCGCTTGTCGCCGAAGGTGCCGTAAAGGCTCGGCCGGTTGATACCCATCGCGGCGCTGAGATCGTCCAGCGAGGTCGCGGCGAACCCGCCATCGCGGAACGTGTCCATCGCCTTGGCCAGCGCCACATCCGGCTCGAAGGCGCGCGGACGCCCGCGCTTTTTCGGCACGGCAGCCTCGGATTTGGGCGGATATTTCTTTTTTTGTACCATATCGCAAATAAATCTCTTGACCGCGTTTAATTTATGCGGAACGGTATAAAAATCAAGAACGCCCCCGGTTTCAAGCAAGGAGACGCATCATGGACCTCTATTTCTCTCCCCTCGCCTGTTCGATGGCAACCCGCATCGCGCTCTATGAAGCCGGCGCCGACGCGCGCTATCTCGAGGTCGATCCGAAATCGAAGAAGGTGCTGCAGGACAATTCGGACTTCCGCAGCGTGAATCCGCTTGGCCTCGTGCCAACCGTCAGCACGGAGGACGGCCTTGTGCTCACCGAGAACGCTGCGATTCTTCAATATGTCGCGGAACGCTTTCCGGACGCGGGTCTCGGCGCAAGCGCAGGCATCGAACGTAGCCGCCTGCATCAGTGGCTGTGTTTCATCGGCACCGAACTGCACAAGGGCCTGTTCGTCACCCTGCTGGACCGCAAGGCGCCCGCCGACGTGCATGCCTACACGCTCGCCAAGGGGCTTTCACGGCTCGACTATCTCAACAGTTATCTCGAAGGCCGTGAATTCCTGCTCGACCACTTCAGTGTGGCCGACGCCTATCTCGGCACCGTGCTGAACTGGAGCATGGGGACGCCCCAGATCGACCTGAAGACATGGCCCGCGATCAGCGATTATCTGGCGCGCTTCAAGACACGGCCGAGTGTGATGAAGGCGATGGCCGAGGAATTCGAGCTCTACAAGGCCGAACTCGCGCGCCACAAGGCGGCGGCGTAGGAGATTCTTCGCCATTCCGGACAACGCGCCTGCGCGTTGATCCGGAATCCCGATGGGTTCTGCTGGATTCCGGGCTCGCGCTGCGCGCGCCCCGGAATGACACTAACTTTCAAGCAGCCTGCGCTCCGATTCCTTCAGCGCCCGCGCAAACATCTTCGGATTGTCGAAGGCGCGCGCCAGCACCAGTGCGCCCTGGATTTCCAGCACCGCCTGCTCCGCTTTGCGGCGCGCCTCCGCCTTGCCGCCGCCAAGACGCCGCAGCGCGGCGGCAAGCGCATCGACCCACCCCGCGAAATAGACCTTCACCTTCTCGCCGAACAGGTCGCGCGAGGCGCCGAGCGCCACCACGCCGACAAGGCACACACGCTGCCCCGACCGGAAGTAATCGCTGGTCGCCGCGTACATCTCCGCGATTCCCTTCGCAGGATCGGAGGCACCGCGCAGCGGCGCATAGAGTTTCTCGTTGAACCAGCGGTCGATGGAGCAGAGCACCTCATTCGCCATCTGCTCTTTCCCGCCGGGAAAGAAATTGTAGAGGCTGCCCTTGCCGAGGCCCGTGGCCTCGCTGATCAGCGCCAGCGTCGCGCCCTCGTAACCGTGCGCGCGAAACACCTCGGCCAGAGCGGCCAGAATGTCCTCTCGCGCAGCCTCAGGTTTCGCCATCTCAGTCCTTTTGAAGCAAGCTCACTTCGGCACCGGCGCCAGCCCCGGCACACCCGCCGGACGCGGGCCCGGCGCGCTCCAGTGAAAGCGGCGCTCGCTGTCCTTGATCGTCACATCGTTGATGCTGGCTTCGCGGCGCTTCATCAAGCCGTGTTCGTCGAATTCCCACTGTTCGTTGCCATAGGAGCGGAACCACTGGCCGGCATCGTCATGCCACTCGTACTGAAAGCGCACCGCGATGAAATTGCGGTCGAACGCCCACAGATCCTTGATCAGCCGGTACTCGTGCTCTTTCGCCCATTTGCGGGTGAGGAATTCCACAATCGCATCGCGCCCCTGAAAGAACTCCGAGCGATTCCGCCAGATGCTGTCCTCGGTATAGGCCAGCGACACCTTGACCGGATCGCGGGAATTCCAGGCGTCCTCCGCCATGCGCGCCTTTTGGGCGGCGGTCTCTCTGGTAAACGGCGGCAACGGCGGACGCGACATGACGCGGCTCCTGTTTGTACTGATAGGTACAAACCTGTACCAATCGGTACAATCCGTCAAGCCGTCAAGATCACGTCGCGTCCTGATCCGCCTTCATGGCGATGCGCAGCGCTTTGGGAATCGGACGCGCCCGGCCGCCTGACACGAACGCGACCTTGACCCTGGCCTCGACCAGCACGTCATCGCCGCGGCGCACTTCCTGCCCCAGCGTGACCGACGCGCCCCGCACCTCGACCGGCACGGTGACGATGTCCAACACGTCATCCATCCGCGCGGGCTTGAGATATTCGATCTGCATCGCGCGCACCACAAAGGCGAAACCCGGAGCCTCGTTCTCGGCTTCCGCGAACAGCGCGCGCTGATCGGCGCCGAGCAGCCGCAGATAATTGGTGCGCCCGCGCTCCATGAAGCGCAGATAGTTGGCGTGATAGACGATGCCGGTGAACTCTGGCTTGCCAACATCGCAACACAGCGGCTTGATTCCATTGGGGCGCTGGAGGGCTATAGCGTGAACAAGCGTAGATTCTCTACGCTCCTTCCATAGCGAGCCGTAGCGCCTTCGGGATCCG
>JBFWQX010000013.1:0-105487 GCA_050249215.1 Afipia sp. | reverse complement strand
CGCTCTTCCGATCTCTCTCCCCGGCGGGGAGTGGGTTGGGGTGAGGGGCTCTCGATGTTCCCTCAAGAGCACCGCTCCCCCTCACCCGGCGCTTCGCGCCGACCTCTCCCCAGCGGGGAGAGGTGGACAGCAAGTTTCAACACCGGGCCTTACCAAGGTACAGACATCGTTATCCTTCGAGGCGCGCCCCAAAAGTGGCGCGCACCTCAGGATGACGTCAGCACATCGAGCTAATTATGCAATACGGCATCGCCTTTGCGCCCCTCGTCCCGACGCTTGTTCTCTGGATCGGCATCGCCGCGATTGTCGTGATCGCCGCGATCCTGCTGCTCACGCGTTCGCGCGGCGCGGCGATCCGCGTGACCGCGCTGACGCTGATCCTGCTGGCGCTGGCCAATCCATCCTTCACCCGCGAGGAGCGCGAACCGCTGTCCTCCGTCGTCGCCGTCGTGGTGGACAAGAGTCCGAGCCAGAATTTCGGCGAGCGCACGCGCGAAACCGGGCAGGCCCGCGAGGCGCTGGTCGCGCGCCTGAAGGACATCAAGGGGCTTGAGGTCCGCGTGGTCGAGGCCGGTCAGGCCGACGGCGAAACCGACGGCACCAGGCTGTTCTCCGCCGTCACCTCCGCCCTCTCGGATGTGCCCACCGACCGCGTCGCCGGTGCGTTCCTGATCACCGACGGGCGCGTGCATGACATTCCGGCGAATGCCGCCGCCATCGGCTTCAGCGCACCGGTGCATGCGCTGGTCACCGGCCGCAGCGACGAGCGCGACCGCCGCATCGCCATTGTCGCCGCACCGCGCTTCGGCATTGTCGGGCAGACCCAGACCATCACCTATCGCCTCGACGATCAGGGCGTGACCGGCCAGAGCGCGCGTGTCGTGGTCCGGCGCGACGGCGATGTCCTCAGCGAGCGTGCGGTGCGCAGCGGCGAGCAGGTCAGCGTCACCATCGAGATCCCGCATGCCGGTCAGAATATCGTCGAGATCGAGGCGTCGAAACTCGACGGTGAACTGACGCTGGTCAACAACCGCGCGGTGGTGTCCATCGACGGCGTGCGCGACAAGCTGCGTGTGCTGCTGGTGTCGGGCGAGCCGCATTCCGGCGAGCGCACCTGGCGCAACCTCCTGAAATCGGACGCCAGCGTCGATCTGGTGCATTTCACCATTCTGCGCCCGCCGGAGAAGCAGGACGGCACGCCGATCAATGAACTGTCGCTGATCGCCTTCCCGACCCGCGAACTGTTCCAGCAGAAGATCAACGAGTTTCAGCTCATCATCTTCGACCGTTACGCGCGGCAGGGTGTGCTGCCGATCTCATATTTCGACAACATCGCGCGCTATGTGCGCAACGGGGGCGCGGTGCTGGTGTCCGCTGGCCCCGACTATGCCAGCCCGACCAGCATCTGGCGCACGCCGCTGGACAGCATCCTGCCGGCCGAACCCGTTGGCGTCAGCGAACAGGGCTTCACGGCGCTCCTGACCGATACCGGCAAGCGGCATCCGGTCACGCGCGGCCTTGAAGGCTCCAACAGCGAGCCGCCGCACTGGAGCCGCTTCTTCCGCCTCGTCGATACACGCAACCCGGTCAATCCGCCGATCATGGAAGGCGCGGACGGCAAGCCGCTGCTGCTGCTGTCGCGGCAGGGCGAAGGCCGTGTGGCCCTGCTGCTGTCGGATCACATCTGGCTGTGGGCGCGCGGCTATGAAGGCGGCGGGCCGCATCTCGATCTGTTGCGGCGGACATCGCACTGGCTGATGAAGCAGCCCGAGCTCGACGAGGAAGCGCTGCGGCTCAAGGTGGAAGGCCGCGATCTGGTCGTGCTGCGGCAGACCATGGCCGACGCCGTGCAACCGGTCACCGTGACTTCTCCTTCGGGTACTACACGTCAGGTCACCTTGACCGCAGGCGATCCCGGCGAATGGCGCGCGTCGCTCGGTGCCGACGAACTCGGCCTGTGGCAGGCAACCGACGGCTCGCTGAAAGCGCTGATCAATGTCGGTCCGGTGAATCCTAAAGAGTTCGCCGAGGTGACCTCGACCACTGAAGCGCTGCGTCCGCTGCTGCAGACCACCGGCGGCGATGCACGCCGCATCGCCGACAGCGGCAGCGTCGACCTGCCGCGCGTGCTGCCGGTGCGCGCCTCCACCGTGTTCCGCGGCGAAGGCTGGCTCGGTGTGAAGATGCGTGACGCCAGCGTGGTGCGCGGCATCGGCGTGCTGCCGGTCTTCGCGGGGCTGATCGGCCTGCTGCTGCTGCTCGGCGCCTTCGCCAGCACGTGGCTGCGCGAGGGACGCTGATCTTTCGTGCTCGCCAATGGCCGACTGGGCCGGTGGCCGACCATCGCTTGCCTGCCGCTATTTCCGTCATCCTGAGGTGCGAGCATTTGCGAGCCTCGAAGGACGACATTCAACAGGCCGTCGCCCCCCGAGTTCATACACGCCGTCATGGCCGGGCTTGTCCCGGCCATGACGGATCAGAATGTGCGAGAATTCTCAACGCAAAAAATCCTTGAACCTGTTTCCTGACCGGCGCGACCAATCTGCAGGGGGTAGATGTCACTCGGCGCAGATCGCGCCACTCAGGAGAACGACCATGCTTCGACCTTCTGTTCCCATCGAGCCACACGATTGTGCCGTCCTGCCCACGCGGCGAGGCGGCTCCGGCCGTTATCAATGTTCGGCGACAAGCCAACGGATATCTGAACTCAACCTCCACAAGGACAAACCCATGATTACCAAGACGCTGTTCGTCGGGCTTCTTACAGCCGGTTTTCTCTCCGCATCTTTTGCGGTTGATGCACAAGCAGACCCGCGTCGTTCCCAGCAGGTGAAAAACGTGGTTATTAGCCAGCCCGGCACGACCCAGAGTGGCGCCCGGGCGGGCTCCATGGATAGCTGGCCGCAGACGATGGACGAACTGACCAACGCCTACAACTGTGGTCCGTATGCGGACAAAGAGTCGGCCAAGAAGTGCAAGAAGTAAGCGCTTTTTAACCGCTACAATGCTGCAGAAGGGGCCAGCTAAACGCTGGCCCCTTCTCTTTGGGCAATAACTCCGTGGCCACTACAGCAACGACACCGTCGTCGGCGGTGCAGGCAACGGCGAACTGCGCGGCGGTGACGGCGTCGACACGGCTGTCTGGGAAGGCTCCGCGCGGGTGATGCTCGACCTCGGGCACGGAAACTTGGGCACGGCAACTCAATCGGGCTTCGCCGACACCCTGATCGGCTTCGAGAACTTCAGGACCGGATCAGGTAACGACTGGATCGGCACGAACAGCGCGGCGAACGTCATCGGCCGACTGGGCCGGTGGCCGACCATCGCTTGCCTGCCGCTATTTCCGTCATCCTGAGGTGCGAGCATTTGCGAGCCTCGAAGGACGACGGTTCACGACAAGGCCGCCACCCTTCGAGGCTTGCGGCTTCGCCGCCGCGCACCTCAGGGTGACGGCGACCTTTTCGTGTTGATCCAGTCACACCTATCGAATTTCGCGAAGGCGTGGCCGCGCCGCCGTGTTGACACCTCCGCCCTGACCGGCGATGTTACATTGTAACATCTGGCGGCAGGCGCTGGCCGGGTGCATCGGGGCGCGACTGGTGTGAACTGGCTGAGAACAAAGGCGAAAAAGCTCTCGCTGCTGGCGCTGTTCGCGCTGGCGCTGCAGCTTGGCCTGTCGTTCGGCCATACCCATGCGGACGTCGCGATGGCTGGTATCGCGGCGCCGTCTCGGGCGTCCGCGCCGGACACCGATCACGACCAGGATCTCCATCGCGACCTTTGCGCCATCTGCGCCACCATGGCGATGGCCAACACCGCCCTCGCCTCTGCGCCGCCCGCGCTGCCCGTGCCCTTGGCTGTCACGGCGCTGCGGACGGCTTTTCCTTCGGAAGCCATCGCAACCGGCTCACGCCGCGCCGCGTTTCGCTCCCGCGCGCCTCCCTTGTCCTAACTCGAACTGTTGTCCGATCCCGGTGATCCCCGCGCTGCGGTGACGACCGGGATATTCGAGGTACGCCGCCCGCAAAGGAGCGCGGCGGCATCAGGATCAAGCTCCCATGTCTTACAGGTTTATTCGCGCGTCACTGGCCGGCGGCTCCGCCGTCGTCATGGCGCTTGTTCTCACCAGCGCCGCACGTTCGCAGCAGGGCGATCCTGCCGCAGGCGAAACGCTTCCCGAAATCGTGGTGCAGGCCCCAAGCCCGATCCAGCGCCCGCATCGCCACACCGCACAGCCGGGCCGCACCACGGCTGCCCCGGCACCTGCAGCGGCAGCCGCGCCGAACCCCGATACGTTTGTCGGCACGCTGCCCATCGTCACCGACCAGTTCGCAACTGTGACGGTTGTGCCCAATGAAGAAATCCGCCGCAGCGGCGCCGCGACCCTCGGCGACCTCCTGAACAACAAGCCCGGCATCACCGGCTCGTCCTACGCCCCCGGCGCATCGAGCCGCCCGATCATTCGCGGCCTCGATGTGAACCGTGTCGGCATTGTCGAGAACGGCATCGGCAGCAACGGCGCGTCGGACCTCGGCGAAGATCATTTCGTGCCGATTGATCCACTGGCGACCAGTCAGGTCGAAGTCATCCGCGGCCCGGCGACGCTGCGCTATGGATCGCAGTCGATCGGCGGCGTGGTCAGCGCCAGCAACAACCGCATTCCGGAAACGCTGCCGTGCAGCGCGGTGCCGTCGATCCAGACCTATGGCTACAACGTCAAGGCGCCGGTGCTGTCGCCGTCCAATCCCTGCGCGAGTTTCGAGACCCGGAGCGCGCTCTCCAGCGTCGATCTCGGACGCGAAGGCGCGGTGCTGCTCGATGCCGGCGGCAACAATTTCGCGATCCACGCCGATGGCTATACCCGCAAGACGGAAGACTACAGCACGCCGCAGGGCATTCAGCGCAACACCGCAACCCAGTCGACGGGCGGGTCGGTCGGCGGATCCTACTTCTTCGCGGGCGGCTTCATCGGCGCGGCGGTGACGCAGACCAACAGCCTCTATCGCATCCCCGGAGAGGAAGGCGAGGAGTTCGGCACGCGCATCGACGCCAAGCAGACCAAGCTGACGGTGAAGGGCGATTACCATCCCGACAGCAAGGCCATCGACGTGATCCGTTTCTGGGCCGGGGCCACCGACTACAAGCACAACGAGCTTGGACGCACCGATCCCGCGGACTTCTCGACCGACGGCGTTCGGCAGACTTTCACCAACAGGGAACAGGAAGGCCGCGTCGAAGTTCAGTTCGCGCCGCTCAACCTGCGTTTTGCATCGCTGACCACGGCGGTCGGCGCACAGGCCTCGCATCAAGAACTGACCGCGCCAAGCCCCGACGATCCGGGCAGTCCGCTCAACGGCCTGTGGGACCCCAACAAGAACACGAGGGTCGCCGGCTACATTTTCAACGAATTCCAGTTCAGCGACGTCACCAAGGCGCAGGTCGCGGGCCGCATCGAACACGTCAACCTGAGCGGCACCACGCCCGCTTTCGTGCCGGAGCTGTTCGATCTGAACGTCAACCCGGCGGATATCGGCCCGGCGACGCCACGTAATCTGAACTTCACGCCGGTCAGCGGAAGCGTCGGCCTGATCCAGAATTTGCCGTGGAATCTCGCGGCCAGCATTACCGGCCAGTACACCGAACGCGCGCCGAAGCCCGCCGAACTGTTCTCGCGCGGCGGCCATGACGCCACCACCACCTTCGACATTGGCAATCCGAATCTCGGGATCGAGACCGCGAAATCTGTCGAAGTCGGACTGCGCCGCGCGACGGGACCGTTCCGGTTTGAACTGACCGGCTACTACACGCGCTTCGACGGCTTCATCTACCGGCGGCTGACCGGCAACACCTGCGAGGACGTGACATGCCAGGCCGGTCCGGGACTTGAACTCAACCAGGCGATCTATTCGCAGCGTGACGCGACCTTCCGCGGCGGTGAATTCCAGTTCCAGTATGACGTGCTGCCGGTGTGGGCCGGTCAGTTCGGCATAGAGGGACAGTACGACATCGTCCGCGCCACGTTCACCGACGGCACCAACGTGCCGCGCATCCCGCCGCAGCGGGTCGGCGGCGGCGTCTACTATCGGGATGCAAACTGGTTTGCGCGCGTCAACCTGCTGCATGCCTTCGCACAGAACGACGTGAGCGGAGTCGAAACGCCGACGGCCGGTTACAACAACCTGCGCGCAGAGATCAGCTACACGACCAAGCTCGCGAAGGACGGCTGGCTCGGGCCACGGGAGTTCACCTTCGGACTCCTCGGCAACAACCTGCTTAACGAGGACATCCGCAACGCGGTCGCCTACAACAAGGATCAGGTGCTGCAGCCCGGCCTTGGCGTGCGCATGTTCGCGAATGTGAAGTATTGAGCGACGTCACAGCGGGCGAAGCGCTTGCTTCTCCCTCTCCCCGCATAGCCCGTCGAAGACGGGCGTGAACGCCCTTTCGCTGGGGAGAGGGTCGGGGTGAGGGGCAAATCTCGCCGTAACGCGACGCCCGCCCTCACCCGGATCACTGCGTGATCCGACCTCTCCCCGTAAACGGGGAGAGGTGAACATCAACGCTCGCTCAAATCGCCCGCGCGAAATTCCAGTCCGGACGGATTGCTCCGCTGACGTCCTCGAACGCGCCATCGGCGAGTTCGCGCACCAGAAGCCGTGCATGATCCACCGGCCCCGGCATGGTGGCACGGCCCTTGGGAATCCGCTTGAATCCGGCGCGGCTGTAGTAGGCTTCATCGCCGACCAGCAGCACCAGACGATGGCCCTTCGCCGCCGCATCCTTCAAGGCGCGATCGAGCAGCGCGCGCCCGACGCCGCGGTCGCGGAACGGCGGCTCGACGGTCAACGGCCCGAGCAACAGCGCCGGCGTGTTGCCGACGCAGATCGGCAATTGCCGCACCGAGCCGACCATCAGCGTGCCGATCCGCGCGGTGAACGACAGATCGAGCAGATGATCGACATGCTCGCGCAAGCGGTAGGCGCTGAGAGCGTAGCGGCCAGGCCCGAACGTGCGTTCGTGCAGGCGCTCGATGGCCTGTTCGTCGCCGGGGGTCTCGGCCAGGATTGTCAGGGAAAGATCGGACATGTCAGAGGCGCAGATAGCATCTGGCGCGGGCATGGTCCATCGCCGAGACGGTCAAATCCAGTCCTCGGTCCGGGGCTGGCCGCCCAGCACTTCGGCGATCCGCGCCCGTGTCCCCCGGGTGGTGTCGGGCGGCAGATCGCCGGGTGCGAAAAACCCGCACGCCACGATCTCACGGTTGGGCGCGGGCATCCGGTCCTGCCGATAGTCGCGTACAACATAAACCGCGACATGGTCGCGCCGCGACACCTGCCGGTTGAAGAACAGGCCGTGCAGGACCGGCTCACCGGTCATCTCGATCCGCCCCTCCTCGATCAGCTCCCGCCTCAGCGAACTCAGGAAGGTCTCGCCGGTCTCGACCCCGCCTCCCGGAAGGTGCCAACCGGAGACATAACCGTGCTTGACCAGAAACACGCGGTTCTCGCCGTCAAGCACCACCGCGCGGACGCCGAGCGTCATGCCGCGCGCGAAGCGCCAGTAGAAATGGAAGGCACGCCGGAGCAACGGCTCGAACCGCGTGCGAAGGCTGGAGATAGGGTTCGTCAATATCCGTTCCGAAATCGAGACGCGATGGCCGGACCCATCCCGTCCATCCCCGCTCGCGGGTCATCAAGAAAGACAGCGGTGTCCGGGTCAAGACCCAAGTCGGAATCCAAGTCAGTATTCAAGTCAGTATTCAAGTCTGGACCGGATGGCCTGACAATGTGCCTCGTCTGAATGTCATGACAATTCGAGGCAACGCATGTAACAGGGGATCATGACGCCGTTCCTGCTCGCGCATCTGTCCGATCCGCATCTCGGCCCGATGCCGCAGGCCCGCCTGCGCGATCTCGCAAGCAAGCGCGCCATCGGCTATCTGAACTGGCACCGCAAGCGGCATATGATCCATCGCCGCGACGTGCTCGGCGAACTGGTCGCCGACATGCACGCGCAGGCGCCCGATCACATCGCCGTCACCGGCGATCTCGTCAACATCGCGCTGCCAATGGAATTCATCGAAGCACGCAATTGGCTCGAAAGTGTCGGTCCGCCGGATCACGTTTCGCTCGTGCCCGGCAATCATGACGCCTATGTGCGCGGCATCCGCGAGCATTTTCCGCACGCCTGGGCCGACTATTTTCGCAGCGATGACGCAAGGCCCGGCAGCGATGCCGCGTTTCCCTATCTGCGCCGGCGCGGTCCGCTGGCATTGATCGGCGTGTCCACCGCCGTTCCCACCGCGCCGTTCATGGCGACCGGACGGCTTGGACATGAGCAGCGCGGCGCTCTCGAGAAAATCTTTCAGCAGCTCTCGAACCAAGATTCGTTTCGCGTGCTGATGATCCATCATCCGCCAAAAACATCGCCCGGACGATGGGCCGCGCGCTTGCGCGACTCGCACGAACTTCTGGACATGATCGCGCGTTACGGCGTCGATCTCGTTCTGCACGGTCACGATCATCGTCATGCGACGGTCTGGCTCGACGGCCCGCGCGGGCGCATTCCCGCCGTCGGAGTGCCGTCGGCCTCCGCCATGGCGCACGGACACAATCATCCGGCGGCCTACAACCTGTTTTCGATTGAACGGAACGGCGGCGTATGGCGCTGCCAGCATCGCGTGCGCGGTTTCGCCCATGGCATGGCGCTTGGCGAGATCAAGGATGAGCGGCTGATTTAGGTCGCCTGCGGTCATCCTTCGAGGCTCGCAAGGGCTCGCACCTCAGGATGACGCTTCTTTCTCTCCGTCACCCTGAGGTGCCGGAGCGAAGCGAAGGCCTCGAAGGGCGACGGCGAAAGCTAAATTCCGCGCAGCGCCATCACCAGCGCGAAGCCGAACAGCGCGGCGAGGCCCGCGGCGAAACCGAACGCGAATGTCCAGATCGCGCTGCGGCGCTTCACCGGCGCGACGATGGAAGCAACCGTCGGTCCGGCCACGGCCGGCGTTTCTGTCGGCATGGATGCAGGCGCCGGTGTCACCACCATCGCATGTTCGCGCTCGATCAGACGGCGCGCGATGTAATCGGTCACCGCGTCGACCATCACCGGCACATCGTGTGACTCGGCGATCAGGATACGACCGAAGCGCGTGTCCTGCGTAAAGCGATAGATGCGCTTGTCGCGGCCCATTGAAACATGCGCCACCGTGTCGATCCACAGCCGCGGCGTGTCACCCTGGCTGATGCCGCGGTCGAACAGATCGACGCCCGCCGGAATTTCCGAGAACAGCGGGTCGAGCGCTTCATAGAGAATTTCAAGCCGGGCCACTTCGGCGTCGCGCAGATCGACCACAACGCCGGTGCGGTCGGCGGCTTCGATCCGGGCCTTGCGCAAGGCGTCGCGCAGACGATGCGGGCTCGGTTTGCCGGCCAAATCGTTCGGGACGCTCGGTTCCGCCATGATCTGAAGACCTCGGGTTCGATAGCTTTGTTGCGACCCGTTTAATCTATCAGTAACCCTGTCCTCCCGCAAAGGTTCTGGCCCTTTTGCAAGCCATTTCACGGCGTTATCCGTGTCCCAAAATGACAACGGCCCTGTTCCGGAAGGAAGCAGGGCCATGAATCTGGAGATGAATCAGGACTTGAATTGTGGCGGGAGACGATCCTCCCCGAACAGATCAGGTGTTCGACCGGTGCGGCTCTTCGACAATCGAGAAGCGCACGCCGGCGCGATGACGATGCTCTTCGGACATCTGCCGCCAGCAATCCTCGGCTTCCTTGCGGGTCTTGAACGGTCCCTGGACCTGCGCCGAGCCTTCCACCAGCTTGTGAAAGTTCATCGAGCCGAACTCGCCGCCAATCACCCAGAAGTTGCTGCCGCTCATAAAAGCCTCCTGCCTTCAGCCGCTTGCGCCTGCGCGCATGAATTGATCCCAGACGATATCTAGGCACGTCGGCGGCGTTTGTAATGCAAATTTTTCAAGAATCCAGAGCGTGTACCTCAATCGGATGAAAATCCGAAGGGGACATTGAGCCGCCGGTAATCGTCAGGCAACAGTTCGCGGCCGATCGGAAGTTCGGATCGCGCCGCGCATGTCGGGCGATGACAGACGCGGCACGCGACGCCGATGGGTGTCGGCGCGTCGGCGCGAGGTCCCGTTTCATCGCTGGTATAGATCAGTTTCTCCGCATGTTCGGCGGCGCAGCCGATGGCGATGGCGCGTTCGACACGCGGCGCGCCGAACGATCCGCCACCGGCGGTGACGGTGCGGGCGATGGAGAAAAATCGCTGACCGTCCGGCAATTCCAGCCATTGCGTGACGATCTGGCGCGGCGTCTTGAACACGCCATGCACAGACCACAGCGGACAGGCGCCGCCGTGTTTCGCGAAGGGGAATCCCGCGCCGTCGAGCAATTTGGAAATGTTGCCGGCGGGATCGACGCGGATCAGGAAGAACGGAACCTTCTCGGAGCCCGGCCTTTGCAGCGTGGTGATGCGATGCGCGGTCTGCTCGAAACTGGTTCCGAACTGACGCGCCAGCGCTTCCATGTCATAACGGCGCGTCGTCGCGGCTCTCACGAATGCGGAATAAGGCATGATCAGCGCCGCCGCCGCGTAGCTCGCGAGCGAACGATGCGCCAGCAGTTCGGCGCTTTTGCTGGTGAAATGCCCGGCCTTGAGCGCCGCCCCGATTTCATCCTCGAATTCGAGATAGGCCAACTGCTGTGCCACCTGAAAGGTGAAACTCGCGGTATCGAGCGAATCGTCGAACAGGATTTCCTTGTGATGACGATCCAGCCGCCGCACCGAGCCGAGCATGACATTGGGCGGCAGATGCCGGACGCGCAGATTATGCCGCGTGCGCAGCCGCTCGATCAGCCAGGCCTGATCGGCGGGACCATCCAGAATGCGCTCGGCCGCATCGTCGAGATCGGCGAAATTGTTGCGGCGTGCGGCAAGAAAGCGCCGCACCTCGGCCACCGGATCGTTGCCGTCGAGATCGCCGCCCGACGCCGGCCCTGTCAGCCCCGGTCCCTTGCGGTCCGCGAGCGCCAGTTGCTCCTCGCGATACGCCGTGTAGAGCCTCAGGAAAGCCTCTGCCAGCCCCGGATAGCCGATGGCGATATCGCTGATTTCAAGCGGCGGAATGTCGATGTCGGCGAACATCGGCTCTTTCAGCACCGCCTGCATCCGCGCGGTGTGATCGGCCCCGCCGTCGCCCGCGAGATCGGCGAGATCAATCTTGTAGGTCCGGGCCAGGCGGAGCAGCATGTCCGCGGTCACGGGCCGCTGGTTGCGCTCCAGAAGCGCGACATAGGGCGCGGAAATGTCGAGGTCCGC
This sequence comes from Afipia sp., assembly GCA_050249215.1. GTDB lineage: Bacteria > Pseudomonadota > Alphaproteobacteria > Rhizobiales > Xanthobacteraceae > Afipia. The sequence continues at coordinate 94,147 of JBFWQX010000013.1, read as the reverse complement.
CGCCATATCGGCCTGGGTCAGGCCGAGGTCACGCCGCAGCCGCCGCAGCCGCGGACCCATGAAAACCGAGCGGATTGTGGTCGTCGCCATGGGCAAATGCCCTACTTAATTACCCCAAATGTAAACTTATTACAGCATTACAACGAAAGTTTGTAAAGTCTGACAAGCTATCTTCAAAGCCTCTGGCGGCTGATGAGGCGGGGCGTAAAACACTCCCAACTTCACAACAGGTAGAAGGTCACAACGATGAATTATCAATCGCGCGGAATCTCCGACCAAGCAATTCAGGGCCCGTCTTCCTACAAGGCGGAAATCACTGCGGCTGAGGCCCTGCTCAAGGACCATCCGGCATGGAACGGCGTCACCGCCGAGGCCGTGGCCCGCATGCGCCTGCAGAACCGTTTCAAGACCGGTCTCGACGTCGCCCGCTACACCGCGGACGTGATGCGCGCCGACATGGCGGCCTATGACGCCGATCCGACCAAGTACACCCAGTCGCTCGGTTGCTGGCACGGCTTCATCGCGCAGCAGAAGCTGATCTCGATCAAGAAGCATTTCGGCGGCAAGACCGATCGCCGCTACCTGTACCTGTCGGGCTGGATGATCGCCGCCCTGCGCTCCGAATTCGGACCGCTGCCGGATCAGTCCATGCACGAGAAGACCTCGGTGCCGGCGCTGATCGAAGAACTCTACACCTTCCTGCGTCAGGCCGACTCGCGCGAACTCAACGACATCTTCCGCGAGCTCGACGCCGCCCGCAAGGCCGGCGACAAGGCGAAGGAAGCCGCGCTGATCGACAAGATCGACAACTTCCAGACCCACGTCGTGCCGGTGATCGCCGACATCGACGCTGGCTTCGGCAACGCCGAAGCGACGTATCTCCTCGCCAAGAAGATGATCGAAGCGGGCGCCTGCGCCCTGCAGATCGAAAACCAGGTCTCGGACGAGAAGCAGTGCGGCCATCAGGACGGCAAGGTCACCGTGCCGCACGAGGTCTTCATCGCGAAGATCCGCGCCTGCCGCCATGCGTTCCTCGAACTTGGCGTCGACAACGGCATCATCGTGACCCGCACCGACTCGCTCGGCGCTGGCCTCACGCAGCAGATCGCCGTCAGCCACAAGCCGGGCGATCTCGGCGACCAGTACAACAGCTTCCTCGACTGCGACGAAGTTGACGCATCCAAGGTCGGCAACGGCGACGTGATCATCAGCCGCAACGGCAAGCTGCTGCGTCCGAAGCGCCTGCCGAGCAACCTGTACCAGTTCCGCCCCGGCACCGGCGTCGACCGCTGCGTGCTCGACAGCATCACCTCGCTGCAGCACGGCGCGGACCTGCTCTGGATCGAGACCGAGCGTCCGAACATCGCGCAGATCGCCGAAATGGTCGATCGCATCCGCGAAGTGATCCCGAACGCGAAGCTCGCCTACAACAACTCGCCGTCGTTCAACTGGACGCTGAACTTCCGCTGGCAGGTGTTCGACGAGTGGAAGGCCGCCGGCAAGGATGTCAGCAAGTACAACCGCGCCGACCTGATGAAGGTGGAGTATGACGAGACCCCGCTGGCGATCGAAGCCGACAACCTGATCCGCACCTTCCAGGCGGATTCGGCCAAGCGCGCCGGTATCTTCCACCACCTGATCACGCTGCCGACCTATCACACGGCTGCGCTGTCAACCGATAACCTGTCGAAGGAATACTTCGGCGACCAGGGCATGCTCGGCTACGTGAAGGGCGTGCAGCGCGCGGAAATCCGCCAGGGCATCGCCTGCGCGAAGCACCAGAACATGGCCGGCTCCGACATCGGTGACGACCACAAGGAATACTTCGCCGGCGAAGCGGCCCTCAAGGCCGGCGGTATCCACAACACCATGAACCAGTTCGGCTAAACGAACGGCTCGACACAATCACAACAACGAAATGCCCGGCCTCAAGCCGGGCATTTTCTTATGGAATGCATGGAACGCCCGATCGGCGTTATTGTCCGCACGAGGACTCTTCCGGAAACGACCCCAACAACATTCGTCATGGCCGGGCTTGTCCCGGCCATCCACGTCTGTTCTTGTGGACTTGATAGAAAGACGTGGATGGCCGGAATAAATCCGGCCATGACGGCACGATTGATGATTAACCGCTGGGAATCGCCGGGGCGCCAATGCAGATGAAGCTGATCGAGAAACTCGCAGTTGCTTTTGCTGTTGTCATGTTCTCCTCCCCCGCTCTCGCCCAATCCGGCGCGCGCTGCCACAACGGCCAGAGCTTCGATCAGTTTCTGACAGGGCTGAAACAGGATGCCATCGCCGCCGGCGTGTCGCAACGCGCACTCGCAGCCGCCGCGCCCTACATGGTCTATGATCAGGGCATCGTGAACCGTGACCGAGGCCAGCGCGTGTTCGGCCAGATCTTCACCGAGTTCTCCGGCCGCATGGCGTCCGAAGGCCGCCGCGTCAAAGGCCAGCAGTTGATCCAGACCTACGCGCAGGCCTTCGCGCGCGCTGAAAAGGAATACGGCGTGCCGCCTGCGGTGATCGCCGCCTTCTGGGCGCTGGAGAGCGACTTCGGCGCGGTGCAGGGCAAGCTCTCGACATTGCGCTCGCTGGTGTCGCTGGCTTACGACTGCCGCCGCGCGCAGATGTTCCACGACGAGACCATCGCGGCGCTCAAGATCGTCGACCGCGGCGATCTTTCGCCTGCTGAAATGATCGGCTCGTGGGCCGGCGAGCTTGGCCAGACCCAGTTCCTGCCGCGCCACTACTTCGATTACGCCGTGGACTACGACGGCGACGGCCACCGCAACCTGCTGCGCAGCGCGCCGGACGTGATCGGCTCGACCGCGAACTACATTTCGACCGGCCTGAAATGGCGGCGCGGCGAACCGTGGCTGCAGGAAATCCGCGTACCCACAAATCTTCCATGGGATCAGGCCGACCTCACCATCAAGCATCCGCGCTCGAAATGGGCCGCATGGGGCGTGACCTATGCCGACGGCCGCCCGCTGCCGAAAGACGACTTGCCCGCGTCCGTCCTGCTGCCGATGGGCCGCACCGGCCCGGCCTTCCTCGCCTATGCGAACTTCGCCGCTTACACCGAATGGAATAATTCACTGATCTATTCGACCACGGCGGCCTACCTCGCCACCCGCATCGCGGGCGCAGGCCCGATGCGCAAACCCGCGGCGCCTGTGGCGCAATTGCCGTTTAACGAGATCAAGGAGCTGCAGCAACTGCTCGCGAGACAGGGCTACAATGTCGGCAAGATCGACGGCATCCTCGGCCAGCAGAGCCGCATCGCGGTCAAGACCATGCAGATGAAGTATGGCCTGCCTGCCGACTCATGGCCGACCCCGGAGTTGCTCGCGCGGATGCGCGGCCCCCGCGCGAGCGACGCGGCACCCCAGCCGCGCTGAAATAATCCCGCAAAAGGCATGGCGCGCTGCTCTTGCGGCGCTGGCGGAAACAATTAACTCGGGCAGGCCTGCCTGATGGCAGGTCTTTCCGAAAGGTTTTCGCATGACATTCTACGATGGTTCAGCTCCGGTCTTCATCCGCACATTGAATGCGTTGTCCGCCATTCTCGCCAAGGCCGAGGCCCACGCCGCCGCAAACAATATTCCGCCGGGCGAACTGCTGGAGGCGCGGCTGCATCCGACGATGTATCCGCTGACCAAACAGGTTCAGCTTGCGTGCGACTTCTCGGGCAAGGCCTGCGCGCGGTTTACCCAGACTGAATTGCCCGTGATGGCCGACACCGAGACCACATTTGCCGGATTGCAGGCACGGATCAAAAAGGTTCTGTCGAACATCGAGGCGCTGCCGCCCGCCAAATATCAAGGTGCGGAAAAGCGCGACATCACCTTCCCCGTCGGCCCCGGCCAGACCATGACGGTCACCGGCCAGCAGTTTCTCAACCACTCGGCGATCCCGCAGTTCTTTTTCCATTGCACCACGGCCTACGACATTCTGCGTCACAAGGGCGTTGAGCTTGGAAAACGCGATTTTCTCGGCGCCTGATCGCGCGCAAAGGCTTTGTTTCAATTCGCACACGCCGCGAAGACGATTTTCATCCCGCCATCATCGACGATGGAAAATCGTTCTTCGCGGCATCTTTGTGTTTGAAACAGCGAAAACATGACAGCCATTCAGACCGCTTGAATCCGCCCTTTTCATCGTCTCGTGGCTTGCATTCCTGCAAACGCGATACTTACATGCATCTGCATTGAACTCCCGCTGAGGAACAGCAGTCATGTCCGCATCCAAACTTTTCGATCCCTACAAGCTCGGCGCCATCACCCTGACCAACCGCGCGGTCATGGCGCCGCTGACCCGCAATCGCGCGCTTGCCGGCTTCGTGCCCAATCCTCTCGCCGTCGAATACTACGGCCAGCGCGCCTCCGCCGGCCTTCTGATCACCGAAGCGAGCCAGGTTTCGCAGCAGGGCCAGGGCTATCAGGACACGCCCGGCATCTACACCAAGGAACAGGTCGCAGGCTGGCGCAAGGTCACCGACCGCGTGCATGAGCGCGGCGGCCACATCTACATCCAGCTCTGGCATGTCGGACGCATCTCGCACACCAGCCTGCAGGCCAATGGCGGCGCGCCGGTTGCGCCCTCCGCGATCCGCGCCAACACCAAGACCTTTGTCGGCGGCGCATTCGCCGATGTCTCCGAGCCCCGTGCGCTCGAGCTGAACGAAATCCCCGGCATCGTCGACAGCTTCAAGCGCGCTGCCGCCAACGCCATTGAGGCCGGATTTGACGGCGTCGAAATTCACGGCGCGAACGGCTATCTGCTCGACCAGTTCGCCAAGGACGGCACCAACAAGCGCACCGACGCTTATGGCGGCTCGATCGAGAATCGCGCGCGGCTGATGATCGAGGTGGCGCAGGCCGTCGCGGCCGAAGCCGGCGCCGACCGCACCGGCATCCGCATTTCGCCGGTGACCCCCGCCAACGATGTCTCCGACAGCAATCCGCAGCCGCTGTTCGATCATATCGTCGATCAGCTCAATGCGCTGAAGCTCGTCTACATCCATGTCATCGAAGGCGCGACCGGCGGTCCGCGCGATATCGCGCCGTTCGACTACGCCAGCTTGCGCAAGCGGTTCAGCGGCACCTACATCGCCAACAATGGCTTTGACTTCAAGCTGGCGACGGAAATCCTGGATCAGAACAAGGCCGACCTGATCGCATTCGGCAAACTGTTCATCTCGAATCCGGATCTTGTCGAGCGCCTCAAGCTCGGCGCGCCGCTCAATCCGTTCGACAAGATGACCTTCTACGGCGGCGGCGCGAAGGGCTATACGGACTATCCTGCGCTCGGACAGCAGGCTGCGGCGGAATAAGCGCGCAGCAATCGCAAATCGAAAGGCCGGGAGCGATCCCGGCCTTTTTTATGTCCGATGGTTCAGGCCGGAACCGGATCGAGCCGCCCGGCCAGAACGCGAGTCGCGGCGCGCTCCGCTTCACGGGCGCTCTTGAAAATCTGACCGTCCAGTGGATTGAATTTGTGAACCGCCGCGAAGAATCTGAATCCCGCTTTCTCGCGAACCACGATGCCTGCGGCTTCCGAGCTGACTTCGATGATGTAGGTATCCGACATGTCTTGTTCCGTGCCCCGCCATTCTCACGCGCAATAACTCCGAAAAGCTGAAAAGGTTTCAGCCGAGACATCTCCAACACATCACGCATCTCCCCCATCGCTATGCACATCGCGGGCCAACATCCAGAGGCTGTTTTCAGACTGGAATGACTCGAAAACAGACAAACGCTGACATCGCTCTGAGCAACCCGCCGCACCTGTAGGCGCTTCGCACGACAGTTTTATAACCGGCGTGTTGAGTCTGGAAGACGATTGGTGGCAATTGATAAAAATAGAAATGAGAGCATCGCACTGCAGCGCAGCGGCGAACAAAACAGCGCGCAACGGTGCTGCACGCGCGAAAAGGTATCTACGTGCGCGTTAAGACTTGTGACGGGTCACGCGCTGACAGCCGGAGGTTCCTGACGGATCGGCTGCGGATGTCCATGATCGTCGATCGCGACGTAGGTGTAGTTCCCGTCCGTCACCAGAATCGAATTCGTTTCGTTGCGGCGGCGTACCCAGGCCGCGACATGCACCGTGATGGAGGTTCTGCCGAGACGCACAGTCGAGCAAAACACCGACACCACATCGCCGACATAGACCGGCTTGCGAAATGTCATGGCTTCAATCGCGACGGTGACGGCACGGCTGCGTGACGCCTTGGATGCGAAGATGCCGCCCGCGATGTCCATCTGACTGAGCAGCCATCCACCGAAAATGTCGCCGTTCTGATTGGTGTCCGCCGGCATCGCCATGGTGCGGATCGAGAGTTCGCCCTGAGGCTCGGCGGGCGCCGCGGGCGCGTGGACAGACGTGTCGGGCATGAACGAATCCATCAAATGAAACCGGACGGGCAGATATCAGGAAAACGTATCCCACCCCGCGTCGGGTTGGAAGCGCTCGCCGAACTTCGCCTGCAGTGCTTTCAGCGCCGCGACAACATTTGTTGCACCGCGCGTGCGCGCGTAGTTCAGCGGCCCGCCGCGGAACGGCGCATAGCCGGTGCCGAAGATCATCGCGCCATCCACCACATCGGCGTTATCGACAATGCCTTCGCGCAGACACGCGACGCAGACATTCGACATCGGCAGCACAAGGCGGTCGATCATCTCGTCGGTCGGCTGTACCGGCGACGGCATCTTGACAGCCTTGCCATCCTTCCACTCATAAAAGCCCTTGCCGGTCTTGCGGCCAAGGTCGCCGTTCCTGACCTTGTCGCGAAGCCAATCCGGCGCGGGCGGCAGCGCCGCCTCTCCGAATTTCGAGCGCAGCATGTCGCCGACGGCGAGACAGATATCCAGCCCGACCTGATCGGCGAGTTCAATCGGCCCCATCGGCATGCCGAACTTCTCGGCGGCGGCGTCGATGGTCGCCTTGTCGATCTTCTCATCGAGCATCACCATCGCCTCGAGCATGTACGGCGTCAGCGCGCGGTTGACGAGGAACCCCGGCGAACTCTTGACCGGTAACGGCAGACGATCAATGGCGCCGACGAATTTCAATGCGGTGGCCAGCGCCTGCGGATCGGCCTCATCGTGGCTCACAACTTCGACCAGTTGCAGACGCGACACCGGGTTGAAGAAATGCAGGCCGAGCAGGTGTCCGGGATTCTTAAGCGTGGTGCGCAGATCCTGCAGCGGAATGCTCGATGTGTTGGTGGCGAGGATCGCGCCGGGCTTCATCACCGGCTCCAGTCCGGCATAGACCTTTTGCTTGAGTTCGAGCTTTTCCGGTACGGCTTCGATGATCAGATCGGCGTTGCGCGCGCCTTCGCCGTTCATGTCCGGAATCAGCCGGTCGAGCGCGTCGCGCCGGTCCGTCGGCTTGCGGATGATCTTGCCGAACAGATCGGCGGCGCGCTTGATCGCGCCGGCAATCGGCTCGGGCTTCATGTCGGCGAGCGTCACGCGCAGGCCCTGATGGGCGCACCATGCGGCGATGTCGCCGCCCATCGCGCCCGCGCCGATGACATGGACATGCTTCACGATGTTGCGGCCATCCGCGAGCTTCTTCATCTGCTCACGCAGGAAAAACACGCGGATCAGGTTCTGTGCGGTAGGCGTCACCATCAGATTGGCGAACGAGGTTTTCTCCGCCGCCAGCATCGCCTTGCGGTCGCCGCCGTGTTTCTCCCACAGGTCGATCAGCGCATAGGGCGCGGGATAATGCTCCTTCGGCGCGGTCTTCGCCGCCTCGCCGCGCATCCGGTTGGCAAGAAGGCCGCGCACCGGCCCGAGATTCATGGCCTGCGCAAGCAGGCCCTGTTTGTGCGGCCGCAGCCGCCCGAAGATCGCGTCCTTGACGGCATTGCGGACATGGCGTTCCTGCGTCACCGCATCGACAAGGCCGAGCGACTTCGCCTTGCGGGCGTCGACGGTCTTTCCGGTCAGCATCATGGTCATCGCCTCAAGCGGGCTGACCAGATGCGTGAAACGCGCCGTACCTCCAAGGCCGGGATGCAGGCCGAGCATCACTTCGGGAAATCCGAAACGCGCGTTGTCGATGGCGATGCGCGTGTTGCAGGCCAGCGCCACTTCGAGACCGCCGCCGAGACAGAAGCCATGGATCACGGCGACGCTGGGCACCTTGAACGCCTCCAGCCGGTCGACGACCGCATGCGCGCGCGCCATCCGGGTTTCGACCTCGCGCGGATCGCTGACCCCGCGAAACTCGTTGACGTCGGCGCCGGCGATGAACCCTGACGGCTTCGCGGAGCGGATGACGATCCCTGCGGGACGATCCTGCTCCAGCGCGGCGATCACAGTCTCGAATTCGACCAGCACCTCCTCGGACAGCGTGTTGGCGCTGGTGCCCTCGCGGTCGAACAGCAGCCACGCAAGACCATCTTCATCGCGCGTCAGTTTGAAATTCCTGTAAGGCCCGGCGGCGGGCTCCGGCCCGAGTTCGAGCACACGCGCTTTCAGAACATCCATGATGCGTGAGTCCATGTCCGTTCCCTTACACTGTCTCGATCAGCATCGCGCCGCCCAGGCCGCCGCCGATACATTCGGTGGCGATGCCGCGCCGGGTGCCGAGCCGTTTCATCGCATTCACAAGATGCAGCACGATGCGGTTGCCGCTGGTGCCGACCGGATGGCCGAGGCTGATGGCGCCGCCATCGACATTGAGCTTGGCGCGATCAATCTCGCCCGCCGCGCCATCGAGGCCCAGCACATCGCGGCAGAACTTGTCGTCCTTCCACGCGGCGAGACATGCCAGCACCTGCGCGGCGAAGGCTTCGTTGATTTCCCAGGTCTCGATGTCCTGCAGCGTCAGCTTGTTACGTTTCAGGAGTTCATTCGAGGACAGGACGGGACCGAAGCCCATGATCGCAGGATCGAGGCCGGACCACTGGCTGTCGACGATGATCGCCTTCGGCTTCAGCCCGTATTTGTTGACGGCGTCCTCCGACGCCAGAATGGTCCAGCAGGCGCCGTCGGTGATCTGTGATGAATTACCCGGCGTCACTTGCCCCCATGGCCGCTCGAAAGCGGGCTTCAGCTTCGCCAGCTTCTCCACCGAAGAGTCCGGACGGACGCCGTCGTCGTGGTCGTAGAACTTGCCGTCGCGTGAAAAAGCCGTCTCGACCTCGCCGCGGAGATATCCTTGCGCCTGCGCCGTCGCCAGCCGCTGATGACTTTCCACCGCATAGCTGTCCGCCTGCGCGCGAGTCACGCCCATCAGATGCGCGATGACCTCGGCGGTCTGGCCCATGTTGAGATCGGTGATCGGATCGGTCAGCCCGCGCTCAAGGCCGATGATCGGTTTGAAGTCCCGTGGCCGCGCCTTCAGGAACGCCGCGGCCTTCGACAGCGTATCCTTCGCGGATGCCAGCCGCGCGAACCAGCGCACGCCGGATTGCGGAAACACCAGCGGCGCATAACTTAAAGCCTCGGCTCCGCCTGCCAAAACCATATCGGCCTTGCCGGCTTCGATAGTGCGGTAGGCGCTGTCAATCGACTGCATGCCGGAGCCGCAGTTGATCTGCACCGTGAACGCCACCATGCGCTCGCCCATGCCGAGGCGCAGCGCCGCGACGCGGGCAGGATTCATCTCATCGGCGATGACATTGACGCAACCGAGGATCACCTGATCGAATGCCGTCGGCGCGAACGGCTGCCGCGCGAGCAGAGGCCGCCCGGCTTGAACGGCGAGATCGACCGGGGTGAACGGCCCCGGCCCGCCCTGTGCCTTGAGAAACGGTGTGCGCGCGCCGTCGATAATATAGACCGGACGACGCGCCATCAGCTTGCCGCCCGGTCCGGCGTGGTCTGCTTCGCTTCCGTCCGCTTGTGATAGATCGGCGATAATGCTTCCGGAGCGAAGTCGTCGACCTCGATCACGCGCGCGACCGCATCATGCGCGGCCTTGATCTTATCGCCTTCCTCGGCGGTGATCACACCCTTCTTCACAGCTTGGCTCCAGTCGCGCAGATGCGCCGCATGCATCTTCTTCTCGATTGCTTCATTGGCGGTCACCAGCAGGAATGCCTTTTCGAGGCGCGCCAGCGGACCGTCGTCGTCGGTATGATAGAGACCTGCCGTCAGCCGGTCACGCGCCGCCGACGGCGCAAGGATCAGTTGCGCACAACGATGCACCACGTCGTCCGATGGGCCGAGCGGATTGGCGCCGAGCGGCTGAATCAGGAATTTCAGAATCACGCCGACAAAGCGGTTCGGCAGGTTGGCGATCACTTCCGCAAGCCGGTTTTCGATGGTGCGGATGCCATTCGCCATGACCCATTCCAGAGCCGGGAAATCGGCCTCCTGGCGGCCTTCGTCTTCCCAGCGCTTCAATGCCGCCGAGAGCAGATAAAGCTCGGAGAGAATGTCCCCCAACCGGGCCGACAGCATTTCCTTGCGCTTGAGCGCACCGCCGAGCGTGAGGAGCGCCATGTCGGAGCATAACGCAAACGCCGCCGAGTAACGCGAAAGCTGGCGATAGTAGCCGGTCGCTGCACCTGCATCCGGCGCAGGCGCGAACGCGCCGCCGGTCCAGCTCCGGCCCCATGCCCGGAACGTGTTGGTGATGGCGTGACCGACATGCTTCCAGAATGAGGTGTCGAAATCCGCAAGTCCCTTCTTCTGGTCGGCCTCGCCAATCGCCGTCATCTCGCTCAACAGATACGGATGCGCGCGCACCGATCCCTGCCCGAACACAATCAGGTTGCGCGTCAGGATGTTCGCGCCCTCCACCGTGATCGCGACCGGCACGGAGCGATAGAGATTGCCCATATAATTCTGCGGGCCGTCGATCACCGCCTTGCCGCCGTGAACATCCATCGCATCATCGGTCGCGATGCGCAGCCGCTCGGTGGCGTGCAGCTTCATGATGCCGGAGATCACCGCCGGATGAATGCCCTGATTGAGCGCGGCGCAGGTCAGCCGTCGTGCGGCGTCAAGCTGATAGGCCGTGCCGGCGATGCGCGCCAGCGGCTCCTCGATGCCCTCGAACTTTCCGATCGGCACGTGGAATTGTTCGCGGATACGCGCGTAAGCACCGGTCGCGCGCGCGCAGTAGGCAGCGCCCGCGGAGGATTGCGATGGCAATGAAATGCCGCGGCCGGCCGCCAGCGCCGTCATGAGCATCTTCCAGCCCTGACCGATGCGCGCCTGTCCACCGATGATGAAATCCATCGGAATGAAAACGTCCTTGCCCCAGTTCGGGCCGTTCTGGAACACCTGCATCGCGGGCAGATGACGGCGCCCGATACTGACACCCGGCAGGTCGGTGGGGATCAACGCCACCGTGATGCCAAGCTCCTCCTCGCTGCCGATCAGATGATCGGGATCGTAGGCCTTGAAGGCAAGGCCGAGCAGCGTCGCAACCGGCCCCAGCGTGATGTAGCGCTTGTGCCAGTTCAGGCGCAGGCCCAGCGTTTCCTTGCCATTGAATGTCCCCTTGCAGATGATGCCGGTGTCGATCATCGAGGCCGCATCGGAGCCGGCTTCCGGGCTGGTCAACCCGAAACAGGGAATCTCGCGGCCCGCCGCCAGACCCGGCAGCCACCTGTCGCGCTGCTCTTTCGTGCCGAAATGCATCAGCAGTTCGCCCGGCCCGAGCGAGTTCGGCACCATCACCGTGACCGCGGCCGTGACCGAGCGGGTCGAAATCTTCCGCACCACCTCCGAATGCGCATAAGGCGAGAATCCGAGGCCGCCATAGTCCTTCGGAATGATCATGCCCAAAAAGCGATTGCGTTTGATGAAGTCCCACACCTCGGGCGGCAGGTCGCGCCATTCCCAATTGACCTTCCAGTCGTCGATCATCCCGCAGAGTTCGTCGACAGGCCCGTTCAGGAAGGCGATCTCTTCATCGGTGAGCTTTGCCGGTGCGAAGGCCAGCAGTTTCGACCAGTCGGGATTGCCGGTGAACAGGTCGGCATCCCACCAGACGTCGCCGGCTTCGAGCGCCTCGCGCTCGGTATCGGACATCGGCGGCAGCGCCTTGTGGGCCCATGCATAGATCGGACGGGTGATCAGATCGCGACGGAAGGAGAAGCTCATGAGACGAATCCTTTGCCGGTTCGGGCGGCCCGCGGACAATCGCCAAAATGCTAGCCTGCCAGGCGTGGAAGACAATATCCCTGAAAAACAAGGCCGATGTTTTGTCGCGTTTGACGCGAAAGCCCCGGAAAACACCTACGGTTCAATAACCTGCGCGCAGCCGGATCGTTCCGGCCTGCGTCGTAATCACTCAGATGTCACAAGGACTTCAGACGCCGCGCAAGCTCAGCGCGGCCGGACCATCTCGAACATCATGTCGGGCCGGATCTGGGCATAGTCGCCCATCCGCCCGGCGCGGAGGATCGGGTAAGCCTCGGCGGTTTGGTAAACCCCATCCCGGATCAGGCTCTTGTCGATATGGACCGCGACGACCTCGCCGAACGTGACCCAGGCGTCGGCCTGTTTGCCGTCTGCTCCCTGGAGCTGGATCATCTGAGTCAGCTTGCACTCGAACGACACGAGGCTTTCGCCGACGCGGGGCACATCGACCATGCGCGAGGGCGCTTTGGTCAGCCCGGAAATGGTGAATTCATCGGTGTTGTGCGGCACGCTGGCCGACGTCATGTTCATCTGCTCGGCGACATGCTTGGTCACCAGATTCCAGGTGAATTCCCTGGTCTCCTGAATGTTGGAGACACTGTCCTTCCAGCCGGTCGAGGAAAAGCCGATGATCGGCGGCACATAGCAGAACGCATTGAAGAAACTGTAGGGCGCGAGGTTGACATGCCCCGTGGCGTCCTTCGAGGCGATCCAGCCGATCGGCCGGGGGCCGACAATGGCGTTGAACGGATCGTGCCGGAGGCCGTGGCCCTTTGAAGGTTCGTAATAGTGAAAATCAGCCATGACCTGCCTTGCCCGGTGGGATGGATTCGACACTCGCGACCCGCTGGCGGCGAGTCCGCAAAGCGAATGTCCAATCCCAAACTCCACCAGAAACTCACATTTGGCCAGTGGTCTTTTGACTCTCACATGCGCAGGAATGCCTGCTGAACCGGCATGCGAGCGGGAGAATCAGGCCGGCGCTGATCTGCCCATGAGATCGGGCGTGCCCAGCGTGAGGCCGGCGATAATGAAGTCTATCATTTGATCGAGGCTTGGCCCCGGCTTCTTCTCGCTCTGTTCGATCATCTGCGGATGGAAGAACCTCAGCATGGCGGCGCAGACGCATTTCGAGCCAAGCTCGATATCCGTGACCTTGAACACGCCAGCCTTTGCGCCATCGGCGATCACCGCACCGATCGACATCACGATCCGCTGGATGTGCGCGTCGCAGACGTCCCAGCTTTCCTCCATCGCGATGGCGACCATCTCGTGGATTTTGGCGTCGCCGACAAAGCGCTCGGCATTCATGACGCTGACGGTCGCAAGCAACTCCTTCATGCGCTCGACCGGCGGTGTCGGCTTGGCGGCAATCGCTTCAGCCGCATCCTCCACCTCCGCCATCAGCCGCCGGGCCACGCCTTCATGAATCGCCTTCTTGGACTCGAAGAAGCGATAAACATTCGCCGGTGACATTTTCAGCGTCCGGGCGATGTCCGCAACGGTGGTCTTGAGATAGCCGATATCGCGAAACAGCCGCTCGGCCGTCGCGAGAATGCGGCACCTCATTTCCGTTTCGGTATCGTCGTGAAGCAGAGCCATCTTGTTTCTAAGTCTCGTTATCCGGGATTCTCTTATTCCGCAGCATGCGCCAGAGGCGGCGCGTGCTGGATCTGGCTCGGTTGCGCAGGCACCGGCATCTCACCATCGCCGCGCTCGTCCAGACTCTTCCTGAACCATAGCGCATAGAGGCCGGGCAGGAACAGCAGCGTGAGGAATGTTGCAACGAACAATCCACCCATGATGGTGATCGCCATCGGGCCCCAGAAGGCCGACCGGGACAGCGGGATCATCGCCAGGATCGCCGCCAGCGCGGTCAGTACCACCGGGCGGGCACGCCGGACCGTCGCCTCGACGATGGCCTCGCGGCGGGTCAGGCCATGGGCCACGTCGGTTTCGATCTGATCGACCAGAATCACCGAGTTGCGCATGATCATGCCGGCCAGCGCGATCAGGCCGAGCAGCGCCACGAAGCCGAACGGGCTTCCGGCGACGTTCAGCCCGAGCGAGGCGCCGACAATGCCGAGCGGCGCGGTCATGAACACCAGCACCAGCCGCGAGAAACTCTGCAACTGGATCATCAGCAGCGTCAGCATCCCGATGATCATCAGCGGGAACAGCTTGTTGATCGAGGCATTGCCCTTTTCGGATTCCTCGATCGCCCCGCCGATCTCGATACGGTAAGCCGGCTTCAGGCTCTTGCGGATACCCTCGAGCTTCGGCCAGATCGCATTGGTGACGTCGGGTGCCTGGACGCCATCAACGACATCCGCGCGCACGGTGATCGCCATGTCGCGGTTGCGCCGCCACAGGATCGGCTCCTCGTGGGCGTATTCGATCTTGGCCACCTGCGAGAGCGGCACGGCGACGCCATTGCGCGCATAGATCGTCAGATCGCCGACATGGGCAAGATCGAGACGCTCGGACGGCACGGCGCGGGCGACCACGCCGACCTTCTCGATGCCGTCGCGCAGGGTCGTCACCTGCACGCCGGAGATCAGCATCGCCAGCGACTGCGAGATGTCTTGCGGCGTCAGGCCGAGCGCGCGGGCGCGGTCCTGATCAACGGCGAGCTTGAGGTAGGGCGTCTGCTCGTTCCAGTCGAGATGCGGATCGACCACCTTGTCGTTGGTGCGCATCACTTCGCGCACCTGATAGGCGATGTCGCGCACCGTCGTGGTATCCGGACCGACCACACGGAACTGCACCGGGAAGCCGACCGGCGGGCCGAAATTGAAGCGATCGACGCGCACGCGCGCCTCGGACAGCGCGCCATCCGCGACGGCCTTTTCCAGCCGCGCCTTGATACGCTCGCGCGCGGCGACGTCCTTCGACACGATCACGGTTTCCGAGAACGCCTCGTTCGGCAGTTGCGGATTGAGGCCGAGCCAGAAGCGCGGCGAGCCCTGTCCGACATAGGTCGTGTAGGTCACGATATCCTTGTCGTCCTTGAGCAGCGCTTCGGCCTTCTTCACGCTTTCCTTGGTGACATTGAAGGCGGTGCCTTCCGGCAGGCGCAACTGCAGGAACAGTTCCGGACGCTCCGACAGCGGGAAGAACTGCTGCTGCACATGGGTGAAACCGGCAATCGACAGAGCGAAGATGCCGACCGTCGCCAGCACCACAGTGCCGCGGCGGCGCACACACCACTCGATCACACGGCGCAGGCCGCGATACATCCGCGTCTCGTAGATCGCGTGCGGATCGTGGTTGTGCTTGCCGTGATTGAAATTCGGCAGCAGCTTGACGCCGATATAGGGCGTGAAGATCACCGCCACGAACCACGAGGCCACCAGCGCGATCGCCACCACCCAGAAGATGCCGCCGGCATATTCGCCGACGGACGAATTGGCAAAGCCGATGGGGAGGAAGCCAACGGCCGTGACCAGCGTTCCCGTGAGCATCGGAAACGCGGTTGATTCCCAGGCGAAGGACGCCGCTTTCACGCGGTCCCACCCCTGCTCCATTTTCACCACCATCATCTCCACCGCTATGATGGCGTCGTCGACCAGAAGGCCGAGCGCGATGATCAGCGCGCCGAGAGTGATACGATGCAGGTCCATGCCCATCGCGCTCATCACGATGAAGACAATCGCCAGCACCAGCGGCACCGACAGCGCCACCACGATGCCGGTGCGCCAGCCGAGCGCGAGGAAGCTGACGAACAGCACGATCGCGAGCGCCTCGATGAATGAGCGCACGAATTCGCCCACCGCATGCTCGACCACTTTCGGCTGATCGGCGATCTGCTCGATGTTGATGCCCTGCGGAACGGCGGCCATGAACTCGTCGGTCGCCTTCTGCACGTTCTCGCCGAGTTCGAGAATGTTGGCGCCCTTGGCCATGACAACGCCGATGCCGAGCGCGGGCTTGCCTTCCTGCCGGACCTGATAGGTCGGCGGATCGACAAAACCATGGGTGACGGTGGCGATGTCGCCGAGCCGGAACACCCGGCCGTTGCCCTCGACCGGCGTTTCCGCAACGGCCTTCACGCTGTCATAGGCGCCGGTGACGCGCAGCGGCACGCGCTGTGACGACGTTTCCACCGTACCCGCCGGCACCACCGCGTTCTGCTTGGCGAGCGAATCGAACAGCGCCTGCGTGGTGATGCCAAGGGTCGCGAGCTTGGCATGGGAGAACTCGACGAACACGCGCTCGTCCTGCGTGCCGTAGAGATTGACCTTGGTGACGTTCTCGACCTTCAAAAGCCGCTGGCGCAGGCCCTCCGCCACCTTCTTGAGCTGCGCATAGTCCGCGCCCTCGCCTGTCATCATGTAGAGGATCGAATCGACGTCGCCGTATTCGTCGTTGATGTTCGGCCCGACCAGGTTCGGCGGCAGGTCATTCTTGATGTCGCCGAGCTTCTTGCGCAACTGGTAGAACAGTTGCGGCACATCCTTCGCGGGCGTGTTGTCCTTGAAGGTCAGCGTCATCGCCACGAACGACGGCTTGGTATAGGTCTGCACCTTGTCGAAGTAAGGCAGTTCCTGCAGCTTTTTCTCGATCGGATCGGCGACCTGCTCCTGCATCTCCTTCGCGGTGGCCCCGGGCCAGATCGCGTTCAGGATGACGACCTTGATGGTGAAGGACGGGTCTTCCGCGCGGCCAAGCCGCTCGTAGGAGAAGAACCCCGCGATGCCGAGCATCACGATGAAGAACAGGATCAGCGTCGGGTGCGCGACAGCCCAGGCGGAAAGATTGAATCGCTTCATCGGACCCTCAAAGGTCTGCGGGGGATAGGCGTTGCGTTAAAACGACAGTGACGAAACGACACGGACCTTCTGGGCCGGATCGAGCTTTTGCACACCGAGCACCACCACGCTGGCGCCTTCCTCGACGCCGCCGGTGATGATCACGTCCTTGCTCTCGTAAGCCTTCACGGTCACCGGCTTCAGCGAGACCGAACCGGTCTTGCTGTCCGCGACATAAAGCGACGGCCCTTCACCCTGGCTGAACAGCGCCGAAAGCGGCAGACGCGCCACACGCTCGGTGGCGGGATCCGCCAGCGTCAGCGTCGCGGTCATGCCGAGCGAGACGGCGTCGTCCGCACCCGGCAGAGAGAACTTCGCGAGATAGGTGCGGGTCGCCGGATCGGCAGTCGGCGCGATTTCGCGCAGCTTCGCGGCGTATTTCTTGCCGGGCTCCGACCACAGCGTGACGCTGGCCGCACCGGTCTTGGCGAAGGCGACCAGCGTTTCGGGGATCGCCACCACGGCTTCCTTTTCCGCGGAGCGCGCGACGCGCACGGCGGTCTGCCCTGCCGCAACCACCTGCCCCGGCTCGATGAGGGTTGCTGTCACCACGCCGCGCGCGTCGGCAACGAGGCTGGCGTAAGAGAGAGAGTTCCTGGTGAGTTCGACCGACCGTTCAGCGCGATTGAGCCGCGCCCGCGCCTCGTCGGCGGCCGCCTTGACCTGATCGAGTTGCGCATCGGTGGACCAGCCCTTGGTGCGCAGTTCCTTGGCACGGCCTTCGGCGGCGATAGCCTGTGACACCACACCCTTGGCCGCGCTCAGTTCCGCCTCGGCCTGTTCGGCCTGCAGCTTGAGATCAACCTCATCGAGGGTCGCCAACGGCTGGCCGACATCGACCATCTGCCCGACCTCGACAAGGCGCTTGGCGACCTTGCCGGGCACGCGGAAACCCATGTCCGTCTCGATGCGGGGACGAATGGTGCCGACAAAACTGCGCTCCGGGGACTGAGCCTGATAGTGCACCGTTGAGACCAGCACCGGGCGGCCCTTGTCGCTCTCCTGCGCCTGCTCCTTGCTGCAGGCACCCAGCGCGAGCGCCGACACCATCACGCCAACAACAGGCAAAGCATTGGTCTTAAACGACAATATCGACATGCGCGGCATCGGAAGCTCCCTTGGAAGGTGCCGGGAGCTTCTTATAACGACTGACGAATGTCAATAATCGTCAGTAGTCATGCTGCCGCAAGCTAAACCTTTGCTTTGGAACCGGAAATGCCCGCTCCCCGCCGCGGCGGGCCTTCCGCGCAAGGAAATGTGATCGGAGAAAACAGCCCCAGGAATGCAAATGCCCGCGGCAGGCGCGGGCATCGGCGGCGGCGGGTCGCGAAATCCGGACCTTTCAGGTTTTCGCGGCAGGGTCACGGTGAATCGGGTCGACCCACAGCACCGTCTCCGGCTTCTCGACCGGCTCGATGTCGAGATTGATCGCGACCGCCTCGCCGTCGCTGCGCACCAGCACGCATTCCAGCACCTCGTCCGGGCTGGCGTTGATTTCCTGATGCGGCACATAAGGCGGCACGAAGATGAAGTCGCCCGGCCCGGCTTCCGCGGTGAACTGCAGATGCTCACCCCAACGCATGCGCGCCTTGCCCTTCACCACATAGATGATGCTTTCAAGGTGGCCATGATGGTGCGCGCCGGTCTTGGCGTCGGGCTTGATCGACACCGTTCCGGCCCACAGCTTCTGCGCGCCGACGCGGGCGAAGTTGATCGCGGCCTTGCGGTCCATGCCGGCGGTGGAAGGCACGTTCGGATCGAGCTGGTTGCCGGGGATGACCCGCACGCCGTCATGCTTCCAGCGCTCGTCGTCATGCGCATGGGAATGATCGTGCGGGTGATCGTGAGAGTGATCGTGGGAATGCGACATGAGTTTCTCTTATTGTTTCGGGATCGCTGAATTCCGAGGCACGTCAACAGACGCAGGATAGTTCGTCAACCTGTTACGCGCCGGAGGGATAACCACAACATTGTCATCACCGGGCTTGTCCCGGTGATCCCGATTATTCGGACATCGAACCCATCGTATCGGGATGGCCGCGACAAGCCCGGCCATGGCGATAGACTGTTAGTAAGACTTCGGCAGACCCAGCACCTTCTCGCCGATGAAGCTGAGAATGAGTTGCGGACTGATCGGCGCGATCCGTGGAATCATCACTTCGCGCAAGTACCGCTCCACATGATATTCTTTCGCGTAGCCGAAACCGCCGTGAGTCATCACGGCCTGCTGACAGGCGTCGAAACCGGCTTCGCCCGCAAGATACTTCGCGGCGTTCGCGGCCGGGCCGCACGGCAATCCCTGATCATATTGCCATGCCGCCGACATGGTCATCAGCCACGCGGCTTCAAGGTCGATCCAGTTCTTCGCCAGCGGATGCTGGATCGCCTGGTTCTGCCCGATCGGCCGGTTGAACACGATGCGCTGGCGGGCATAAGCCGCCGCGCGATCCAGCGCCAGCTTGCCGAGGCCGACCGCTTCGGCGGCAATCAGGACCCGCTCTGGATTCATGCCGTGCAGAATATACTCGAAGCCGCGGCCTTCCTCGCCGATACGATCCGCCACCGGAATCTCGAAGTCCGCGAAGAAGAGTTCGTTGGAGTCGATGGCCTTGCGGCCCATCTTCTCGATCTCGTGCACCTTCACGCGCTCACGGTCGAAATCCGCGTAGAACAGGCTGAGGCCATGGGTGGGATTCTTGACTTCCTCCAATGGTGTGGTGCGCGCGAGCAGCAGGATCTTGTGCGCGACCTGCGCCGTCGAAATCCACACCTTCTGGCCGTTGACGACGTACTTGTCGCCCTTGCGCACCGCGCGGGTTCTGAGTTGAGTCGTATTGAGGCCGGTGTTGGGTTCGGTCACGCCGAAGCATGCTTTCTCGCGGCCTTCGACAATGCCCGGCAGCATCCGTGCGCGCTGCTCGTCGGTGCCGAACACCACCACCGGATTAAGGCCGAACACGTTCATATGAATCGCGGAGGCGCCGGACATGCCCGCGCCGGATTCCGAAATCGCGCGCATCATGATCGCCGCTTCCATGATGCCGAGGCCCGCGCCGCCGAATTCCTCGGGAATGCAGATGCCGAGCCAGCCGGCCTGCGCCATGGCATCGTAGAACTCGTGCGGAAAGCCGCCCGTGCGGTCCTTCTCCAGCCAGTAGGCGTCGTCGAACCGGGCGCAGATTTTCAGGATCGCGTCGCGAATGGATTCCTGTTGCGAGCTTAAAGCGAAGTCCATTGTGACCGGCCCCTGCATGACATGACGGAACCGAGACATACGTGACCCGGCGGATTGAGCAAGGGTTTCGCGGCCTTTTGCAGCGCAGCGCCCCCTGCGCGTGATGCAGGGCGGAGCACTTGCGTTTCGCTTGCCGAAACGGAGCGCAGGGATATGGTTGGGCAACCTCGAACCCGGCACCGGAGTCGCTGTCATGGACCAGAAAGTGACCGATCACGACATTCTCGTGGGCCTCAACCGCGACTACATCGATTCGGTTCAGAACAGCGACGTCAAACGCTTCGACGAGATTCTCGCGCCCGAGTTCTATTGTTCAAATCCCGACCGCTCGCTGGTGGACCGCGCCGGCTTCCTGAAACAGACCGCCCAGCCGGTCGCGATCAGGAATCTGAAGGCAGAGGATGTGCTGATCCGGATCATCGGCGATGTCGCGATCATCCACGCGCGCACAACCTATCTGATGCCGGACGGCAGCCCAGGCGGCGGACGCTATACCGATGTATGGGCCAAAGTCGGCGGCCAGTGGCTCGCCGTGTCGGCGCATGTGACGCGGTAGAGCCTCGGGAATTCCTTCACCTCTCCCGTGGGGAGAGGTCGATGCACGAAGTGCATCGGGTGAGGGCGTACGCTCTCACGATAGATTCTACGCCCTCACCCCAACCCTCTCCCCACGGGAGAGGGAGTCAGATCGCATCTGCGTCGAGATACGTTCAGTTCAAATAGATCGTTAGCGCAAAAACCTCGCTTCCATCGCGCGGCGGAAAGCGACCGCCTCATCCCTCGCGTCGATTTCCACATCCGACCAGCGCACGACATCGCCGTGCGCAACGTCCCTCGTCAGCTTGACATGATGCGCAAGGCCAATCGGCAACGCCCCGGTCCTGAGGCTCTCCGCGGCAGGCATCAGCTTGCCCCAGACCGTATAGCCGCCCTCGCCATCGAGCATTTCGCCCGCGCGCAGATTTTTCTTCGCGACGGAAGCGACATCGCCGCGGAAGCCCTGCGGCTGCCCGGTCGGCTCATTGCGCAGCGCCGCCGAGAGCACCGAGATGTTCAGTTCAAGTCCGATCAGATGATACGGCTTGTACATCGCCGCATAACGGCCCGACGAATCCGTCTTCAATCCGTATTGCCGGAAACAGTCCGCCGCGTAATCGTTCGGCGCTTCAAGCACGACGTAAACACCCCAGCGCAGATCGCGGAACACCGGGCGGCCATCGCGCTCCAGCGACGAAACGACTTCGACCACGCCGGATTTTTCCAGCACGCCGCCCTTGTCCGCCGGGCGCATCACATGCGGCAGATCGTCGACGCCGCACGGCGGAAACAGCAATCCCGTCGAGGGCACATCGAGGCCGGTGGCATTGGCGATGGCCGCCATTTCGATGGCTGACTTGGTGCCATCCAGAAACGAATTGAACATCTGCGGATTCATGCCTGCTGACTGCGCCTCGGCAGCCGTCAAACCGTAGTGTCCCCAGACACCGGCCGGCGTCACATCATGATAGATCGGCAGGTATTTTGTGCCCTTGCCTGCGGCGACAACCCTGAAGCCGGTGGCGCGCGCCCAGTCCACCATCTCGGCGGTGAGCGCAGGCTGATCTCCATAGGCCAGCGAATAGACCACGCCCGCCTTGCGTGCGTCCTCGGCAAGCAAGGGACCGGCCAGCACATCGGCTTCGACATTGACCATCACGATATGCTTGCCCGCCGCGATGGCGGCGCGGGCGTGACGGATGCCGACGGAAGGATTGCCTGTCGCTTCCACGACGACCTCGACATCACCGGCGATCGCCGCTGCGCCGTCCTTCGTAAACGTGGTGGCGGCGATCCGCGCATCATCCCAGCCCACCGTGCGGCAGGCGTCCCGCGCGCGCTGCGGATCGAGATCAACGATCACCGGCACCTCAAGGCCCGGCGTATGCGGCACCTGGGAGAGAAACATCGAGCCGAATTTTCCGGCGCCGATCAGCGCAACGCGCACGGGCTTTCCCGCCCCGCGGCGCTTTTCGAGAAGGTGATGGAGATTCATCTAAGACGATCCGGTTGGATTGATACAGGCCGTCATTCCGGGACGCGCGCCTTCGCGCGGACCCGGAATCCATGCTCCTGGCAGGTTTTTCTGGATTCCGGGGGCGCTCGCAAGAGCTCGCGCCCCCGGAATGACAAGTTGCAACATTCGCGGCGCCGCTACTCCGCCGCCTGACGATGGCTGCGCGCATAGCGGATCAGCGCATCGTCATCCACCGTCTCGATCGGCGTGAAATCGCGGTGGGCGATGAATTCCGGCCGCGTCGGCGTGCGGATGTAGTTCGATACGGCGTTCAGCGTCAGGTACACGATCTTGCGTGGATACGGCGTGATGTTGCCGGACGAGCCATGCACCAGATTGCCATGGAACATCAGCATGCCGCCGGGCTTGCCGGTCGGCGCGACGATGCCGCCTTCCTGGACGAGGCGGGTCACGGTCTCCTCGTCCAGCGTCCACAGCGGATAGGACGTGGTCTGCAGGTCGTGCGCGGCCTTGAGATCGCCGGCATTATGGCTCTTCGGCACCAGCATCAGCGGCCCGTTGATCGGCATCACTTCGTCCAGAAAGATCGAAATGTTCATCGCGCGCGGCAACATCATGCCGTCGTCGCGCTTCCAGGTGCCGTAGTCCTGATGCCATTGCCAGACGTCGCCGGTGAAGGCGGACTTCGCGTTGATCTTGTACTGGTGCATGTAGACCTTCTCGCCGAAGACCTGCTCGACCGGCTCGATCATGCGCGGATGCGCGCCGAGAAGACGGAACGCTTCATTATAAGTGTGGGCCGCAAAGGCGGTGCGCGGCGCGCCGCTTTTCTCGCGCCAGACTTCGGGGCGCTGCTCGTCATAGATCGACACCGCCTCGCGGCGCAGGACCTCGACCTCCTCGGGCGTGAAAAGCTCCGGCAGGAACAGCCAGCCTTCGGTGTGAAATTGTTCGAGCTGCGCGGGGGTGAGTTTCATGACGATCCTCCTTGTTTGTCTAAGGGCGTTTCCCGGTTGTCGTTCTTTTATCCGGCGTGCTTGCCGCACCCTCGGCATCCGGCGCCGCCAATCCTTCTGGTGCGCCGGTATTGCATTCTGAATTCAGTATTCTAAACTCAGGATGCGGCTTGCACCCGGCCCTGTCAAGCCGCAACCATGCTGCCGCGCAGCGCATGATTCCGCTGGAGACCCATTCCCGTTTGAGGCCCGACACTTTTGGAGACGACGTGCTGGAGTCCCTGACCCCGCCGAAAAGTCTGGTCGATCAGGTCTACGAGGTGATCCTCGATGCCCTGTGCGACGGCACGTTCAAGCCGGGCGAGCGCCTGACGCAGGAGAGCATCGCCGCGCGGCTGAACGTCTCGCGCCAGCCGGTGACCCATGCGCTCGCTGTCCTGAAGGCGCAGGGATTTCTCGCGCAAGGCCGGCAGGGACTGACCGTCACCGCCGTCGATCCGGGCTTCTTCGCCGCGATCTACCAGATCCGCTCGGCGGTCGAGCCGCTTGCGGTGAAACTGGCGACGCCGCGCCTGACAAAGGACTCGGTCGCGCGTGGACGCGCGCTGATCGACCATGGCGCGGCGCAGGTGGCCGCTGGCGACAGCCGCGCAAGCCTGCAGGCCGACATGGACTTCCACTCCTTCATCTACGAACTCTCCGGCAATCCGTTGATCGCCGAGACGATGCGGCTGCACTGGCGGCATCTGCGCCGCGCCATGGGCGAAGTGCTGCGCCATCCCGGCATGTCGATCAGCGTGTGGAAGGAACACGCCCGCATTCTGGACGAGATGATCCGCGGCGACGGCGATGCCGCCGCGGAATTGATGCGGCGGCATCTGGTCGAGGCCTTTGAACGCGCCGGACAGGCGGATCAGTCAAAGCCCGCGTGACCGGCCCACTCTAGACGGGCTCCAGCCCGAGCGACTTTGCGCTCTCCATCCAGACCGGCAATTCGCGCTGATAGAGCGCGTTGGTTTCCTTGAAGCCGATGGCCGGCTCCAGCGCGAATGTAGTGAGAACCCCCTTGACCTTCGGATCGTTGTTCGCGGCCACGATCAGTTCCGCCAGCCTGTCGACGATCGGCTGCGGTGTGGCCTTCGGCAGCGCCCAGCCGGAAAAACCGCTGACGGTGAAGAATTTCGAGGTCGCGCCCTGCTCGGGCAGGGTTTTGACGGCCGGAATCGCATCGACCTTCTTGGAGTGCACGGCGAACACGACGCCGGTGTTGTTCTGCAGGACGGCTTGCGCGGCCGTATAGCTGCCCATGGCCACATCGAGCGTGCCTTCCGCAAGCCCGGTCCACATCGGCGCTTCGCCGCGATAGTGGACCGGCTCGATGCTGAGGCCATATTGCTTGTTGAGTTCGTTGACGGTCATGTGCGGCGCGGAGCCCGCGCTGTACGTTCCGAAGTTCACCTTGTTCTTGCGCGCGAATGCGACGAAATCGTCCAGCGATTTGACGCCGGACTTCGGGCTTGCGACCAGCAGAAGCCCCGCGCCCGGAATGACGCTGACAAGTGTCAGGTCCTTGTCCATGTCGTAACCCGGATTCTTCATCATCACCCGGTTCATCACATAGGTGGTGGAGATGGAGCAGAGGATGGTGTGACCGTCCGGCGCGGCGCGCGCGACTTCGCCGGCGCCGATGGAGCCGGAGGCGCCCGCCTTGTTTTCGACAACGACGGTCTGCCCGACCTGCTTGCCGATGAACTCGCCGAACGCCCGCGCCAGAAGGTCGGTCTGGCCGCCCGCGGGATAGCTGCAGACCATCCGGATCTGCCGCGAGGGCCACGCGCCCTGGGCTGTGCCCGCGCGAGAGAGAAAAGGCATAGCGACAACGGCAGAACCGGACGCGATAAAACGGCGGCGAGTGATGCTGGCTGACATG
The DNA here is from genome assembly GCA_050249215.1 of Afipia sp. Lineage (GTDB taxonomy): Bacteria > Pseudomonadota > Alphaproteobacteria > Rhizobiales > Xanthobacteraceae > Afipia. The sequence goes on along the minus strand of JBFWQX010000013.1, from coordinate 69,079 downwards.
GTTTCCTCCTTAGGTTTTTTTGGAAGGGTATCCCAACGCCGGTATCGCGCCATGGGTGACGGGCGGGACAGATTGGCGCATTGCCAGCCGCGCGCGAATGCGCGTCGTCCCTTGCGGGTTTGCGGAGGCGAAAGAACGAAGGGCGCGAAACCCGCGGCCAGGCCGCAAAAACATCAACATCGTCAGCCAGGCTGGAGGCTCGCGGCGCCCGCGCCTCCAAATAAGCAGTACCCGCCGGTTGAATTCGCAGGCCCGGAGACTTATGCGTGACGCCATGACAGCTCTCGCTCAGGCCCCAACACAGTTCCGAACACCTCTGATGTCCCGCGCGCCGGGCCGGACCCATTCCGGCAAGGCCGCGCCGTTCCTTCCCATGAGCCGCGCCGAGATGACGGCGCTTGGCTGGGACGCCTGCGACATCGTGCTGGTGACCGGCGATGCCTATGTCGACCATCCGAGCTTCGGCATGGCGATCATCGGCAGGTTGCTGGAAGCGCAAGGTTTCCGGGTCGGCATCATCGCGCAGCCCGACTGGCATTCGGCGGAGCCGTTCAAGGCGCTGGGAAAGCCGGCGCTGTTTTTCGGCGTCACCGGCGGCAACATGGATTCCATGGTCAACCGCTACACGGCTGACCGGCGAATTCGCAGCGACGACGCCTACACGCCTGGCGGCGAAGGCGGAAAGCGGCCCGACCGCTGCACCATCGTCTATGCCCAGCGCTGCCGCGAAGCCTTCAAGGATGTGCCGATCGTGCTCGGCGGCATCGAGGCCTCGCTGCGCCGGATCGCCCATTTCGATTACTGGTCCGAGAAGGTGCGCCGCTCCATCCTTGCGGACGCCAAGGCGGACCTGCTGCTCTATGGCAACGCCGAACGTGCCGTTGTCGAAGTCGCGCACCGGCTCGCGGCGGGCGATGCACCGCGCGATCTCGACGACGTGCGCGGCGTCGCGCTGTTCCGCCGCGTGCCGGAGAACTACACCGAACTGCACGCCGACGATCTGGACTCCGCCGACGAAGGCGCGAGCCGACAGTCCGGCGCGACCGTGATCCGCCTGCCGTCCTGCGAGCAGGTCGAGCAGGACAAGGAAGCCTATGCGCGGGCCTCGCGCGTGCTTCATCGCGAGGCCAATCCCGGCAACGCGCGCGCCCTTGTGCAGCGTCATGGCGACCGCGATCTCTGGCTCAACCCGCCGCCGATCCCGCTGACGTCCGACGAGATGGATTCCGTCTACGACCTGCCCTATGCCCGCGCGCCGCATCCGTCCTATGGCGATGCGAAAATTCCCGCATGGGACATGATCAAGTTTTCGGTGACGATCATGCGCGGCTGCTTCGGCGGCTGCACCTTCTGCTCCATCACCGAGCACGAAGGCCGCATCATCCAGAATCGTTCGGAGCGTTCGATCCTGCAGGAGATCGAACTCATCCGCGACAAGACGCCCGGCTTCACCGGCGTGATCTCCGACATCGGCGGGCCCACCGCCAACATGTACCGGATGGCCTGCAAGGACCCGAAGGTGGAGGCCGCGTGCCGGCTGCCGTCCTGCGTCTTCCCCGACATCTGCCCGAACCTGAACACCTCGCATGACGAACTGATCAGCCTGTACCGCAAGGTGCGCGAGACCAAGGGCATCAAGAAGGTGATGGTCGCATCCGGTGTGCGCTACGACCTCGCGGTGAAGAGTCCCGAATACGTCAAGGAACTCGTCACGCATCATGTCGGCGGCTATCTGAAGATCGCGCCGGAGCACACCGAACGCGGCCCGCTCGACAAGATGATGAAGCCGGGCATCGGCACCTACGATCGCTTCAAGGAGATGTTCGAGGCCGCGGCGAAACAGGCCGGCAAGAAATACTACCTGATCCCCTATTTCATCGCGGCGCATCCGGGCACGACCGACAAGGACATGATGAACCTTGCGTTGTGGCTGAAGCGAAACCGCTACCGCGCCGATCAGGTGCAGACCTTCCTGCCTTCACCGATGGCCACCGCCACCGCGATGTATCACACCGGCGTCAACCCGCTGCGCGGCGTACGGCACGGCGCGAGCGAGAAGGTCGAGGCGATCAAGGGTCTGCGCCAGCGCCGTCTGCACAAGGCGTTTCTGCGCTATCACGATCCGGACAACTGGCCCCTGCTGCGCGAGGCGCTCAAGGAGATGGGCCGCGCCGACCTGATCGGCTCACGCCCCGACCAGCTTGTGCCGGCGCATCAGCCGCCCGGCACCGGCAAGGCCGCCGGTACGCGCCGCCCCGTCCGCAGCGGCGGCCGGATGCAGCGCTTCACCACAAAGGGCGTGCCGATACGCAAGTGATCGCGTTCTCGCGACTTGATAGCCAAATCTTGCGGATGAGGGTGCCGTTGCGGCGTAAATGGATGGTAGCGAGAGAGGGACTCGAACCCCCGACCCCAGGATTATGATTCCCGTGCTCTAACCAGCTGAGCTACCTCGCCACGGTGCCGGAACCGCCTTCGCGGTCGCGAACGGCGGCATATAAGAAGCCACCCAAATGCCTGTCAAGCAATGACGGCGCCCGGCCCCATATCATTGCGGGTTCAGGGGAAATTCTCGCCAAAAGCCCACATCACGGGGCGAAATTTTCACTTCGGGCGGACCGAGGGATCGCCGCCGGGGCTGCCGGGTGGCGGAATCACCTGCATGGCGCCGCCTTTCGGGGTGGGCGCGTGCATGTCGGGATCGACGCCCGGCGGCGGACAGAGCACGCCGTCGGATTTCGCCAGTCTTTCTCCAAGGGTTTCAGCGCGCCCCGTGGTCGAACCGCGCGGGGCGACCGTGCCCTCATGCGGAACCGGCTCGGTCGGCACGCAATTCGTCGCGCGCCCCGGATTTGGCGGCGCGGTCTGCGCTTGCGGCGTGGCGGGCGCGGGCGGCGCCTGCGCGTCGCTTACCGCGGGCAGCAACACACATACCGCGCCAATCAGGATTGGAAATTTCGCTGTCATGGCAGGGAAACGGCGCAGCGGCGCGGATGTTCCGTGCCAAATCCGCGCGGGGTCAGCTCTTGCGATAGCGGATCAGCGAGAAATGCCCCATCGGCGGCATCGGACGGCGCTCGATCAGCGTAACGCCGCCATGCCGCGAAGCCCAGTTCGCCAGCCGCGCCCATGGAAATTCCGGACGCCATCCCAGCCGGCGCGCCAGCGGTGCGAAACACAGCTCGAAGATTTTGCGCGGGCCGCTTTCGGCGCCGATATGGTTGACCAGGATGAGTTCGCCGCCAGGCTTCAGCACACGCATGAAATCATCGAGCGTGGCTTCGGGATCCGGCACCGCCGTGATCACATACTGCGCCACCACCGCGTCGAACGCGCCATCCGGGAAGGCGAGATTCTTCGCATCCATCACCGAGAGCGTTTCGACATTGGTGAGGTTCTGCGCGCGCACGCGCTCCTGCGCCTTGCGCAGCATCGGCTCGGAAATATCGACGCCATGCAGCTTCGTCGTGCGCGAATAGTCCGACAGCGACAATCCGGTGCCGACACCGACATCGAGCACGCGCCCGCCGATTGCATCCGCAACCGCAATGGTGGACTTGCGGCCTTCGTCGAACACCTTGCCGAACACCATGTCGTAGACCGGCGCCCAAGCCGCGTAAGCCTTCGCCACTCCGGCCCGATCAATATCGTTGGTCATGTCCCCGCCCTGATACGCAATACTTTATTGTTGTCATTGCTGTCCCGGCAGGCGCCGGAAATCCCGCCATTCTTGGAGGATTAAGCGTTATCCGGCAAGGGCTTCGCGCAAGGCCGCGGCGCGCTGCACGCGCTGGGCTGCACTGATGAAGCCGCCGCCGAGAACGCGCGCCTGTCCGGACGGCGCATCGTAGAACACGCAGGCCTGCCCCGGCGAAACGCCTTCCTCGCCGTCGACGAGTTCGACTTCATAAGCCCCCCCGACACGGCGCAGCCACGCCGGCTGCGCCGGGCGGGTGGAGCGCACCTTCACGAACAGTTCGAGACCTTCGCCGATGGCGCTGTCGAGGTCGCCGCCGCCGATCCAATTGACGTCGCGCAGCATGATCCTGCGCACATTCAGCGCCTCGCGCGGACCGACCACCACGCGGCGCGTCTGTGCATCGAGATGCACGACATAAAGCGGCGCGCTGGCGGCGATGCCGAGACCACGGCGCTGGCCGATGGTGAAGCCGACAATGCCCTGATGACGGCCGAGCACGCGGCCTTCGAGATCGACGATATCGCCCGGCTCCATCGCATTCGGCTTCAGCCGCTCGATCACGTCGGTGTAGCGGCCGGTCGGCACGAAGCAGATGTCCTGGCTGTCGTGCTTCTCGGCAACTGAAAGTCCGAACCGGCGCGCCAGTTCGCGCGTCTGCGCCTTGGTCATGTCGCCGAGCGGGAAGCGAACGTCGGCGAGTTGATCCTGCGTGGTCGCGAACAGGAAATAGCTCTGGTCGCGGTCGGCATCGGCGGCGCAGACCAGCGCGCGCGATCCATCCTCAAGACGGCGCGAGGCGACATAGTGTCCGGTGGCCAGCGCCTTGGCGCCGAGGTCCCGGGCGGTGGAGAGCAGATCACGAAACTTGATCGAGCGGTTGCACTCGATGCATGGCACCGGCGTCTCGCCATGCACATAGCTCTCGGCAAAGCTCTCGATCACCGACTCGCGGAAGCGGCTCTCGTAATCGAGCACGTAATGCGGAATGCCGATCCGCGCCGCGACATCGCGCGCGTCGTGAATGTCCTGACCGGCGCAGCACGCACCCTTGCGATGGGTCGCCGCGCCATGATCGTAAAGCTGCAAGGTGATGCCGACGACGTCGTAACCTTCGGCCTTGAGCAGCGCAGCCGTCGCCGAGGAATCGACGCCGCCGGACATGGCGACGACGACCCGGGTATCTTCCGGGCGACCTTCAAGGTCGAGGCTGTTGAGCATGGTGAGGCCGATCTTGCTGTTGCCGGAACCGTCTCCGCCGACGGTCGCCGGTTGGGACTTTATCTATAGTCCGACCCTAGCCGAGGCAATCGCGGCCCGCCTTGATCTATTCCAATGAAACCGGCCTTTTTCAGCAGGAAATTCTTGCCGCCGGGCAGAAAGCCACCGGCGGTTCCGGCGGCATCCGGCTCGGTGATGACGCCCAATGCATTGAATTTGCTTGATATTATTATCTTTCCGGGATGGCCCGGTCCTTGCTGAACAGAGGTGGCACTCATTGTGAAAGGCCGCCCGTGTTCAGCGTCACCCCGGAACCCGCCGTCTCCAAACCCGCATTCGATCCGCAGCCCCGGCAGGCGCGCACCGATCAGTCGTCCCCGGACGATTTCGCAGCCTTGGTGGACAGCAACGCGGCGTCCGACGCGGACCGGCCCGCCCGCCCGGCACCGGATGCGCCGCGCCGGGATACGCGCGGAACCGATGCGCCTCCGCAAGGCAATGACCGGGCACAGTCCGACACGACATCCGCAGCGCCGCCGAACAACGATCGGGGCAAAGCTCAGGACGCAGAGCCCGCGAAGGGTGCCGATGCGTCCGCGACGGACGGCAAAGCCGCAGGCAAGACAAAGCCCGGGTCCGGCGATACCGAATCCGATGAGACCGCAACGGACAGCGACGCAGCAACGGCCGCCGCCGCTCCTGTCATTCCCGCCATTGTCACCGATCCGGTCGCCGTCGTGATTGCCGCTGCCGCAGGCCCGGCTGTCGCGGGTACCGATGAGACGGCATCAACCACCACGACACCTGCGACAGCCGCGATCACCCGTATCCCTACCGTCACCGCATCCGCAGAAACCGCTGTCGCGCAAACCGCGGCTGCCGCACATGCAACTGCCGCCAGTGGAGCCGCCACGACGGACCTGTCGGTGGCAGCGGAAGACGCCGCAACGCCGGGAGCCGCCACGGCCGTTTCCGCTGCGGTGCAGATCATCAAACCGTCCGACAGCGGCAAGGCCGAAGCCGCCGTGAAGGACACCGAAATCGCGTCACCGAAAGGCAGCACGGACAGCAAGCAAGCGGCTGATCCTTCCGCCAGGCCCGTAACGGATCAGGCCATCAAGCCGGAAACCGGCCCCGGGCAGAGCGGCGACACATCGCAGCCGCACGAAAAGACCGCTTCGGAAGCCGATCCGACGGAGACCGACTCATCGAAGCACACGGCTAAAACCGCGCAGCAGACCGAACACCGCGCCGCTGCCCCGGCGCCGCAACACGCACCAGTCACCGACCCCGCGCTGGTGCAGCCTTCCGTCACACCGCAGCAGCAGCCGATCCAGACCCACGCCGCCTCGCTGACGGCGATCCCGGTGCCGACGGCGAGCTCCACGCTCGCCGATGCGCCCGTGCCGCTCAACGGCCTTGCCGCCGACATCGCGCTGCGCGCCGCTGGCGGCAACAGCCGCTTTGAAATCCGCCTCGATCCCGCCGAACTGGGCCGGATCGACGTGCGCCTCGATGTCGACAAGCACGGCAATGTCACCTCGCATCTGACGGTGGAACGTCCCGCCACGCTCGACATGCTGCGCAATGACGCTCCCCGCCTGCAGCAGGCACTGGAAGACGCGGGCCTGAAGACCGGCGATAGCGGCCTGCAGTTCAGCCTGCGCGATCAATCGTCCTCAGGCCGCGATGGCGACAACGGCTCCGGCCGCAATTCCCAGCGCGTCGTGATCGCCGAGGAAGACACCATTCCCGCGCAGCTCGCGGGGCGCACCTACGGACGCATGCTCGGCGCGAGCAGCGGCGTCGATATCAGGATCTGAGGAGACGATTATGGCTGTCGATGCAGCGACCATCGCGACCACGCCGACCTCGGCGCCGGCGACGACCGGCAATTCTTCCAGCAATTCAAACTCGAGCGGCAGCACCAGCGGCGCGACGATTGCGGATAACTTCCAGTCCTTCCTGATGCTGCTGACCACGCAGTTGCAGAACCAGAACCCGCTCGATCCGCTCGACACCAACCAGTTCACCCAGCAGCTCGTGCAGTTCGCGCAGGTGGAACAGCAGTTGAAGTCAAACAGCCAGCTCGAAGCGCTGGTGAAGATCGAGCAGACCGCGCAATCGACCCAGGCGCTGGTGTTCGTCGGCCAGACCGTGGCGGTCGATGGCAGCACGGCGCATTTCGACGGCAACGCGACCTGGAATTTCAGCGCGCCGTCGAACTCGAACGCGACCATCACCATCACCAATTCGGCGGGCCAGACCGCTTACTCGGGCAACTTCGCCATCGGCTCGGGCAATTCGAGCTTCGTCTGGGATGGCAAGGGCAATGACGGTACCCAATGGCCGGTTGGTGACTACAAGATGACGGTCACCGCGAAGGACACCAACGGTAAGGACATCGCGATCTCCACCGAGGTGCAGGGCACGGTTGATTCGGTGGACCTCACCGCGAGCCCGGCGCTGCTGTCGATTGGCGGCAAGAACTACACCCTCGATCAGATCAAGCGCGTGGTGAAGGGCGCATCGTCGACCTGACCCTGAGCCGCTTAATAGTCGTCCCGCCATTCTCATTTGTCATCGGAAGGCCGGTTCCTTGCGGAGCCGGCCTGTCCCGTTTTGGGCATATCGAAGGAGAATCGTATTGGACGCTTGGGTTTAGGTAAATTTTAAGCCGCGAAGCGTAGGTTGTTCCCACGAGTTCAGTTGTTTCGAGTTTGTGAGTACACCATGACAGAACCCCACCGCCCGAGGGTGAAGTACGTCATCGGGCCAGATGGCAGTCCGCTGACGATTGCGGACCTTCCCGCGCCCGGTACCAAACGGTGGGTGATCAGCCGCAAGGCCGAGGTTGTGGCCGCTGTGCGCGGCGGCCTCCTCTCCCTCGAGGAAGCCTGCAGCCGTTACACCCTGACTGTTGACGAATTCCTGTCCTGGCAGTTCTCCATCGACCAGCATGGTCTGGCGGGCCTCCGCACCACCCGCATCCAGCAGTACCGCCAGTAAGCCTTCCGGCGCTTCGCGCACCGCTTCCTGTCATTTTCCAGCGAATTTTCCGAAAACCGGCCTCTCCAAGAGAGGCCGGTTTTTGGCATGTCCCTGTTTTCTCCTCACCCGTTAACCGGCGTTAACCATATGGAAACCATAGATAGGCAAATTCTGCCCAGTCGGTGCGCGGCATCGAATCTCTGGGGTTGGCTTGGTGCAGGGTCTGTTTTCCTTCCTGAAAGGTCTAGGTGCGGCGCGGATGGCGGCCATGGCCGCCGTCACACTGGCGCTGGTCGGCTTCTTCGGCTTTGTCATCATGCGGGTCACCACCCCGCCGATGGCCACGCTGTTCACCGACCTCTCCTATGAGGACTCCTCGGCGATCATCAAGGACCTGGAACGCCAGGGTATTCCCTATGAAATGAAGAACGACGGCGCCGTCATCCAGGTGCCGAAGGACAAGATCACCCGCCTGCGCATGAAGCTCGCCGAGGGCGGCCTGCCCAAGGGCGGCGGCATCGGCTACGAAATCTTCGACAAATCCGACGCGCTCGGCTCCACCAGTTTCGTCCAGAATATCAATCACCTGCGCGCACTCGAGGGCGAACTGGCCCGCACCATCAAGGGCATCGACCGGATTCAGGCCGCCCGCGTGCATCTGGTGCTGCCCGAGCGCCCCCTGTTCTCCCGCGAGACGCCCGAACCCTCGGCCTCGATCGTGCTGCGCGTGCGCGGCGCGCTCGAACCGCAGCAGGTCCGCGCCATCCGCCATATCGTCGCCTCCGCGGTCAACGGCATGAAGGCGCAGCGCGTCTCCATCGTCGACGAGACCGGCCAGTTGCTGGCCAACGGCGCCGCCGGCGACGGCGCGGCGGACGGCGGCAGCGGCGACGAGCGCCGCGCTTCGTTCGAGAAGCGCATGCGCGATCAGGTCGAGGCCATCGTGTCCTCGGTGGTCGGATCAGGCCGTGCCCGCGTCCAGCTCACCGCCGACTTCGACTACAACAAGATCACCCAGACCTCCGACAAGTTCGATCCCGAGGGCCGCGTGCTGCGCTCCAGCCAGTCGCGGGAGGAATCCGCCGCCACCGCCAACGCCAACGACGGCCAGGTCACCGTCAACAACGAACTGCCGGGCGGACAGGGACAGGGCGGCGGCGCCACCGCAAAGGACCAGAGCAAGAAAAGCGAGGAAATCAACAATTACGAGATTTCCCGCGTCACCAAGACGGAAGTGACCGAAGCCGGCCGGGTCAACCGCATCTCGGTCGCGGTGCTGGTGGACGGCAGCTACACCAAGAACGACAAGGGCGAGATCGTCTATGCGGCGCGCTCGAAGGAAGACCTCGACCGTATCGCGACGCTGGTGCGCTCGGCCATCGGCTTCGAGCAGAAGCGCGGCGACCAGGTCGAAGTCGTCAACCTGCGCTTCGCGGACGTGCCGTCGGTGATCCCGGCGGAAACGCCGAAGGGCTTCCTCGGCATGTTCCAGTTCACCAAGGACGACATCATGTATTTCGTCGAGCTTGGCGTCATGCTGATCCTCGGCATCATCGTGGTGTTCATGGTGGTCCGCCCGCTGCTCAAGCGCGTGCTCGCCGCCGATCCGGCTCCGCCGGCGCCCGCGCCGCTGCCGCTGCCCGAAGCGGCGCCGCAACCCGCCCATCAGCCGCAGATCCCGAACAACGCCACCGCGCAGATGATCGACGTCGCGCAGGTGCAGGGCCAGGTGCACGCCCAATCCGTGCACCGCGTCGGCGAACTCGCCGACCGCAACCCGAACGAGACCGCCTCCATCATCCGTCAGTGGCTTTCCGAACCGGCTTGATCCGACATGGCAAACGCACCCGCGCTCACCAACAGCAACGCCCAGAATACCAACGACATCGCGGGTGTCGTCGCGACGCTGGCCAGCCGCCAGAACGGCCGCGCCAAGACCGCGCCCCTGTCCGGCCCCAAGCGCGCCGCCATCATGATGCTGGCGCTCGGCGAGCAGTATGGCGGCAAGATCTGGTCGATGCTTGACGACGACGAGGTGCGCGAGCTGTCGGTGGTGATGTCCTCGCTCGGCACCGTCGAAGCCGATGTAGTCGAAGACCTGATGCTCGAATTCGTCTCGCGGATGTCGGCGTCGGGCGCGCTGATGGGCAATTTCGACGCCACCGAGCGGCTGCTGCAGCAATATCTGCCGTCGGACAGGGTCAACGGCATCATGGATGAAATCCGCGGCCCCGCAGGCCGCAACATGTGGGAAAAACTCTCCAACGTGCAGGAAGAGGTTCTCGCCAACTATCTCAAGAACGAATATCCGCAGACCATCGCGGTGGTGCTGTCGAAGCTGAAGCCGGAACACGCCGCGCGCGTGCTGGCGATCCTGCCTGAGGACATGGCGCTCGACGTCGTCAGCCGCATGCTGAAGATGGAAGCCGTGCAGAAGGAAGTGATCGAGCGCGTCGAACAGACCCTGCGCGTCGAATTCATGTCGAACCTGTCGCAGACCCGCCGCCGCGACGCCCACGAGGTCATGGCGGAAATCTTCAACAATTTCGACCGCCAGACCGAAACCCGCTTCATCACCTCGCTCGAGGAAGAGAACCGCGAATCCGCCGAGCGGATCAAGGCGCTGATGTTCACCTTCGACGATCTGGTCAAGCTCGACGCCGGCTCCGCCCAGACGCTGATGCGTCATGTCGACAAGGACAAGCTCGGCATCGCACTGAAGGGCGCCAACGAAACTGTGCGCACTTTCTTCATGGGCAACATGTCGAGCCGCGCCGCCAAGATGCTGATGGACGACATGGCGGCCGCGGGCCCGGTGCGTCTGCGCGACGTCGACGAGGCGCAGGCACTGCTGGTCAATCTCGCCAAGGATCTCGCGGCCAAGGGCGAAATCATGCTGCAGAAAAACCGCGCTGACGACGAACTGGTGTACTGATGGGCGCACCCGCAAAATTTCTGTTCGACCTCGACTTCGCGGCGCCGGACGCCGCCAAGGAGCGCGCGGCGAACACCGCCGAGATCGCGCAGCAGATCGCGGACGCCGAGGCGCGCGCCTACCGCGCGGGCTTCGACGCCGCCCGCTTGGAGGCCAAGGCCGAAAGCGACCGCCGCGCCGCGCTGGCGCTGGAGGAAATCGGAATTGCCATCAGGTCCATCGCGGGCCGGTTCTCGACCATCGAGGAGCGGATGGAAACCGAGGCGGTGGACGTGGCGCTCGCGGTCGCCCGCAAGCTCTGCACCGAACTGATCGCCGCTGAACCGCTCACCGAAATGATGGCGCTGGTCAGCGACTGTTTCCGGCATCTGACCGCAACCCCGCACCTTGTGGTGCGGATCAATGACGCTCTCTATGACGCCGCACGCGCGCGCATCGAGCACCTCGCCAGGCAAAGCGGCTTCGAGGGCAAGCTCGTCATTCTGGCGGAGCCGGACATCGCCACCGGCGACTGCAAGATCGAATGGGCTGACGGCGGCGTGACCCTCGACCGCGCCACCATCGACGCCAAGATCAACGAACTCGTGGGGCGCTATCTGGCGTCCCGCAATCAGGCCGGCATCCCCGGCCATGAGGACTTGCCATGAGCGACACAGACACCAACGTCCCGCTTCCCGATCTCAACGCCAGCGACGCAGCATTGCCGGACGACCAGACGCTGTTCGACGACAACGATTACGTCAATCGCATCGCTTCGGACCTCGAAGCCGTCTTCGACGTCCCGGTACAGGTCTCGGCGGTGCTGGGGCGTTCCAAGATGGATGTCGCCGATCTGCTCAAGCTCGGTCCCGGCACCGTGCTCGAACTGGACCGCCGCGTCGGCGAGGCGATCGACATCTACGTGAACAACCGGCTGGTCGCGCGCGGCGAAGTGGTTCTGGTCGAGGACAAGCTCGGCGTAACCATGACCGAAATCATCAAGGCGGAACGTTCCTAAAATTCAACACGACACCGGCGCCGGAAATGGCCCGGACGACGAACAAGAGAATAACAGGAGACCATCATGCGGCTTCTCATCGTTGGCACGCTCAAGGGCCAGCTCACCACCGCCACCAAGATCGCCATGGACAATGGGGCCACGGTGACCCACGCCGAGGACTCGGAACAGGCGATGCGCGTGGTGCGCGGCGGCAAGGGTGCCGATCTGATGCTGGTCGATGTCGCCCTCGACATCCGCGATCTGGTGATCCGGCTGGAGGCCGAACACATCCACGTTCCGATTGTCGCCTGCGGCATCACCACCGATGCGCGGGCCGCGGTTGCCGCCATTCATGCCGGCGCGAAAGAATACATCCCGCTGCCGCCCGATCCGGAGCTGATCGCCGCGGTGCTGGCCGCCGTCGCCAACGACTCACGCGATCTGATCTATCGCGATGACGCCATGGCTCGCGTGGTCAAGCTGGCGCAGCAGATCGCGGGTTCCGATGCGTCTGTCATGATCACCGGCGAATCCGGCACGGGCAAGGAAGTGCTGGCGCGTTACGTTCACACCCGCTCCAACCGGGCGAAGAAGCCTTTCATCTCGATCAACTGCGCCGCGATTCCCGAGCACCTTCTAGAATCAGAGTTGTTCGGCCACGAGAAGGGCTCCTTCACCGGCGCCATCGCGCGCCGCATCGGCAAGTTCGAGGAAGCCACCGGCGGCACGCTGCTGCTGGACGAAGTCTCCGAAATGGACGTGCGGCTGCAGTCCAAGCTGCTGCGCGCGATTCAGGAGCGCGTGATCGACCGCGTCGGCGGCACCCGCCCGGTGCCGGTGGATATCCGCATCATCGCGACCTCGAACCGGAATCTCGCCGACGCCGTCAAGGCCGGCACGTTCCGCGAGGATCTGCTGTTCCGCCTCAATGTCGTGAACCTGAAAATCCCGGCGCTGCGCGACCGCCCCGCCGACATCCTCGAACTGGCACAGCACTTCGTGAAGAAGTATGCGGACGCCAACGGTGTGCCGCTGCGGCCCATCTCGGCGGATGCGCGCCGCGTGCTCACCACCAATCGCTGGCAGGGCAACGTGCGCGAGCTTGAGAACACCATGCACCGCGCGGTGCTGATGGCAAGCGGCGATGAGATCGGCCCGGACGCGATCATCTCGCCGGATGGCGACCGCCTCGACACCACCAAGACGCCGCCCGCCGTGGCCCACGCGACCTTCGCCGCCGAACAGGTGACCCGCGCACTGGTCGGCCGTACCGTGGCCGACGTCGAACGCGATCTCATTCTGGAAACGCTGAAGCATTGCCTCGGCAACCGGACCCATGCCGCCAACATTCTCGGCATTTCGATCCGCACCCTGCGCAACAAGCTCAACGAATATGCCGACGACGGCCAGCCGATCCCGCCGCCGAATTCCGGCGACATGCGGGGCGTGGCCGCAGCCTAAACAGCGAATTCCTTGTCTTACCTCTCCCCGCGAGAGCGGGGCGAAGTGAACACACCACTACAGCAATGTTCCGCTAGCCCCTTACAATATAACAGATGTCGTCCCCGCGCAGGCGGGGACCCATACTCCCTAAACCTTCCGCAAAGCCGCTGAACGATCCCGCTAAATAACCAAAGTCGGTGGTTATGGGTCCCCGCCTGCGCGGGGACGACGTGAAGGGAATATTATTTCGCCGGCGCGGATCAGTTCTGCGCCGGCTTTTTCGTGGCCGCTTCGGCGATCCGCTTGATCCCGGCGAGGCCCTTCGCCATCTCGCCGCCGAGCACCTTGTCCATGCTGACAAAGAGACAGATCGCCTTGCCGATAAAGTCGTTCTGCCCGGACATGCTCCACGTCAAAGAGGTGCCCTCACCTTCCGGCTTCAGCGTGAAGTCGGAATAACTCGTGCCGACGAACGGCTTCACGAAATCGGTTCTGATTTTCACGAGCGCGCCGGGCTGGCTTTCGATCAGCGTCATGCGGCCCTCGCCGACCTCGTTGTTGCCTGACCAGGCGAACACCGCGCCCTTGCCGCTGGCAGGACCTTCAAAGGACGTCTTCGCCTTCGGATCGCGCTCCGCCCATGGCGACCATGCCTGCCAGCGATGAAAATCGTCGATCTGCGCGAACACCTCCTGCGCGGGCGCCGCGACCGTCGTCGTCCGCGTAACCTGGTAGTCCGATGGCTGCAACAGGATCAGCGCCACAAACGAACCGATGGTCGCGATCAGACCAACCAGAATCTTCTGCATCATGACGTCAGCTCTTGTCCACGTTCGCGCTGCGGCTGGGCACGCCGAATTCCTTGCGGCAGACCTCCGCCAGCCCGGCTACGCCCTCGCGAATCTCCTGCACGGACGGTGAGGCAAAACACAACCGCAGGCGGCTTTTGCTGTGTCCGGCGTTGACGGACCATTCCGTCCCCGGATTGATCGCGATGCCGGACGCCAGCGCCGCCTGATACAGCTTCATCGTATCGACATTGTCCGGCAGCTTGACCCAGAGGAAAATTCCGCCCGGCGGATCGTCGAATTCGGCGGCGGTGCCGAACTGCTCGGCCAGCGCCTCCATCATCGCCTCCAGCTTGACGCGCAAACCCTTCGCCAGCTTCGGCACATGGTCGCTGAAATGTTTGGTGCAATACTCAGCCAGCACCATCTGCTCCAGCGCGCCGGAGCCTGCATCGGTCTTGATCGGGAGAATACGCGACAGCACCGCCCATGGCGCCACGATGTAGCCCACGCGCAGGGCCGGCGCGACCGACTTGGAAAACGAGCCGATATGAATCACATTATCCATCTTGCTCATGGCGTAGAGCGCTGGCGGGCGTTTGCCGCTCCAGATCAGGTCGGCATAGCAATCGTCCTCGAAAATCGGCACGCCGTAGTCGTCCGACAGCTTGAGCAAGTCGCGCCGCCGCTGCTCGCTCATGATCGTGCCGGTCGGATTCTGCACCGTCGGAATGGTGTAGATGTATTTCGGACGGATGCCCTTGCTTTTGAGATCCCTGAGCGCAGCTTCCACCGCATCGGTGCGCATCCCGTCATGGTCGAGCGGAATGCCGACAATGCTGATTCCGCGCCGTGTCAGCCGCGTGATCGACCCCTGATAGCATTCCTGCTCGATCAGCACGGTGTCGCCCGGTGACAGCAGCAAACCATTGACCAGATCGAGGCCCTGCAGCGATCCGGATGTGATCAGGATTTCATCCGCCGTGCAGGTGATGCCTGCGTCGCGCTTCAGCTTGCCGACCAGAAATTCGCGCAAGGGCCGATAGCCGAGCGGTCCGCTGTTGAGGCCATAGGTCGCGAGTGTCGCGCCCTCCCGCGTCAGCACAGCGGTCGATGCTTCGAGCAGCTTCGCCACCGGCACCTGATCGGCGTCGTTGTTGCCGCCGACGAAGTTGTACTTTGGAAAACCGCTCCATTTCGCGGCTGCGGGCGGCAGGTTCGCGGCCAGCAAGGGCGTGAAATCGAACGATCCGGAGGTGGCAGTCATCGCGGGCGTCTCCCGTCTGTTGTTGCTTGTATGAGGGAGGCCCTCATGACCGGCGTTGCGCCAGTGTGAGGCAACTTACCGAACCGGGCTGCGGTGACGCAACCGGCATCGCGCCGCAGGATCAAGCACGCGAGGGCCGGTCGGAGCGCTCATAGATCACCGGCGGCGGCTGATCGCCCGCCGTATAGCGCTGATAGAAATTCCAGGCGAACAGGGCGAACACCGCGACGATGAATGCGACGATCACCGTAACAACAATGCGCTTGAGAATGATCATGGCACTCACTCCGCCTCATCTCTTTTTGCGGGAGGAGGATAAAGGCAGGAATGGTCGCGACGGACGCGATCTGCCCCCTCTCCCGTGGGGAGAGGGTTGGGGTGAGGGCGTAGAATGTCAGAGATGACATTGAGCCCCCTCACCCGCTCGCGACCTCTCCTCCAAGGGGAGAGGTGAAGAAGATCCTCGGTCACTGTTATCACGTTCTCCAGTGCGACGACTGCGCAGCGCGCCGGGCCACATGCCGCTGCAGCAGCCACAACAAGGGCGCGTAAACCAGCGTCATGAACAGGCCGAACAGCGAACCGACGCTGGGAATGCCATGCAGGATCACCGAATAAAGTTCTGACAAGCCGCCCAGCACGACCATGAGAGTGATGATGCCGAACCGCTCACGGTAACGCTCGACATGCGGGATCGAACACAGAAGCACGATACCCATTCCCGCCATGACGCCGGACATCAGACGGAAGTAGTTATCGACCGTGATCGTGCCAACACCATGCATGAACTGGACGCCGAGGATCATGCCGCACAAGCCGATCCCAAGCAGCACCAGTGCGCTGAACGCCGTGGCGATCTGAAGAAAAAGGCGTTCCATCCGCGCACCGGCGTTGTTTCACGCCAACCATATATGAGAAGCGGCCACGATGGCGACGGATGTTCTTCACAATCCGGCGCATTATTCTCCAGCGACGGGACGGCGAGTCGGCTATGCAGATGACCCTGCTCGCGGACGGTTTATCCGCTTGCACCGCACGAAATATAAAGTATCCAGCACATCCCATGACCACCTTCACCCCGCATCAGGATCAGGCGCTGCGCGCTGTCGCCGACTGGCTCAAGGCCAAGCCGGGCCGGAACGGTACGCCGCAGGTGTTCCGGCTGTTCGGCTATGCCGGAACCGGCAAGACCACGCTGGCGCGACATATCGCGGACGGCGTTAACGGCAACGTCAAGTTCGCAGCCTTCACCGGCAAGGCCGCGCTGGTGATGCGCAACAAGGGTTGCGACAACGCCTCGACCATTCATTCGCTGATCTACCGCACCCGCGAGTCCGGGGAAGAGCAGCCGAGCTTTGAACTGTGGGACGACGCGCCCGCCTCCAAGGCCAGGCTGATCGTGATCGACGAATGCTCGATGGTCGATGCGGAACTGGGCCGCGACCTGATGTCGTTTGATTGCCCGCTGCTGGTGCTCGGCGATCCGGCGCAGTTGCCGCCGATCCAGGGCGGCGGCTTTTTCACCGATGCCGAACCGGACGCGATGCTGACCGAGGTGCACCGTCAGGCGCAGGACGATCCGATTGTGCGGATGTCGATGGCGGTGCGCGAAGGCCGCAGCCTCGATCTCGGCACCTTCGGCGAGAGCGAGGTCGTGCGCCGCGACGGGCTCGATCCGGACCGCGTGATGGCCGCGGATCAAGTTCTGGTCGGTCGCAACAACACCCGCCGCGCCTACAACATGAGGGTGCGCCAGAAGCAGGGCATCGAAGACCCGTTGCCGGTGGCCGGCGACAAGCTGGTCTGCCTGCGCAACAACCGCAAGAAAGCGCTGTTCAATGGCGGGCTGTGGCGGGTGAAATCGCGCACGCCGTCGAAATCGAAGATCCTCACCATGCGGCTGTCGCCGGATGAGGATGTCAGCACCGCCAAGGTCACGAAAGTTTCGGTGCGGCAGGATTGCTTCAGCGGCGGCATCGAGGATATTCCGTGGGAGCAGCGCCGCCCCTACGACGAATTCGATTACGGCTATGTGCTGACCGTGCACAAGTCGCAAGGCTCGCAATGGAACGACGTGGTGCTGTTCGACGAGAGCTTCGCCTTTCAGGACAGCCGCGCCCGCTGGCTTTACACCGGCATCACCCGGGCCGCGAAGCGGCTCACGGTTGTGGTCTGACGCCCCCCTTTCCGGGCTGCGGGAGCCGGATTCCTCGCAGCCACTGGCCGTCCGCCGGGCGAACCCGCTTATTTTCGCGGCGCAAAATGCAATTTCCTTGAGCAAGTCCCTTTCCCGCACCTATGGTGGAACCGCACCGGTGAAATCACCGGCTTTTCGCCATGGGGGCATGGCGGGCGCGCCGCCGGAAACCGCGAGCAGCGCCAGATAAATAAGTGGGCTGAGGAACCCCTGGGGATGACCGATTCCATAAGCAGCGGGCTGGACATTTCCGGCCGCGATCTCGCGGGTGCCCGCCTTGGCCAGCGGCTGAAGCGTTGTGCGAACTGGTTGAGCCGGCGCAACGTGTTCGATCTCGCTTCCTGCGCGCTGCTTGCCGCGCTGATCGTGATCGCGCTGTGGACCTTCCAGGACTATGCGATTTCCAACGACGAGGGCGTGCAGCATCAATACGGCGAACTGATCGTCGCCTATTACAAGAGCGGCTTCGCCGACCGCTCGGTGTTCAAGCTCGACAATCTTTATCTGTATGGCGGGCTGTTCGATATCCTCGGCCTTGGCCTCAGCCAGATCGTCCCCGTCGATCAATACGAACTGCGTCATCTGCTGTGCGCGCTGATCGGCATTGGCGGCATCGGCGCGGCCGCGGCGACGGCCCGGCTGATCGCAAGCCCCCGCGCGGCGTTCTTCACCATCGTCGCGCTGGCGCTGTGCGGCTCGTGGTACGGCGCGATGTACAACCACACCAAGGGCATTCCGCTCGCCGCCTTCATGGCGGGCGCGATGTACTTCCTGATCCGCGCCAGCCGCGACCTGCCGACCCCGCGCATGCGCGATGTGATCGGCTTCGGCGTCATGACCGGCGCCGCGCTCGGCATCAAATCGTTGAGCCTGCTGCTGCTCGGTTATTTCGGGCTTGCCATTCTCATCAACCTGCCGCGCCCTGTCATCGGCCACGGGATGGAGCGCGCGCGCTTCGTCCTGCGCTCGGTGCTGTGGTTCATGCCGGCGTTTGTGATCGCCTATCTGATCATGGCCGCGACCTGGCCCTGGGCCGCGCTGTCGCCGCTCAACCCGATTCGCGGATTGATGTCGTTCGGCGAATTCCACTATCACATCCGTACCATCCTGTTCGGCCAGACCTACGAGATGGCGGACGTCCCGCGCTATTACGTGCCGACCTATATCGCGATCCGGCTGCCGCTGCTGACGCTCGGCGCGACGCTGTTCTCCCTGCTGCTGCTGGCGCTGCCGGCGCGCGCAGGTGGCGTCACCGGCCTCCAGCGCCGCGAACTCGGCCTGATCGCATTCACCGCGATCTTTCCCGTGGCATGTCAGGTCGTGGTCGAGGGTCCGGCCTTCGACGGCTGCCGCCACTTCCTGTTCGTGTTTCCGGCCATCGCCGTGCTCGCCGGCGTCGGGTTGAGCAGTTCGATCGGCGCGCTGGCGCGGTTTCACCGCTCAACGCTGGTGGTCTGGCTCGCGATTATCGCAACCTGCTACACCTGGACCGCGGGCAAGCTGTATCACCTGCATCCCTATGAATATCTCTACTACAACCAGCTTGTCGGCGGGCTTGAAGGCGCATCGCGGCGCTTCGTCACCGATTACTGGGTCAACAGCATGCCGGAAGCCGTCGACGAACTGCATGACTTCCTCGACCGCACCGAACCCGCCACGTCTCACACCAGACCGTACAAGGTTGCCGTTTGCGGCGAGCGCGTTTCCTTCGAGGAATATGCCCGTCCGAATCTCAAGTGGATCAAGATGTATGACTGGCGCTTCGCGGACTTCTACATCGCGCCGACACACATGAACTGTGACCGTATTCTCGCCGGCAAGGTGATCGCCAAGGTCGAGCGCATGGGCGTGACCATCGGCGTGGTGAAGGATCGCCGCAGGGTCCGCGAGACCGAAGAATGAGCCTCTGGCGCGGGACACGGACTTGTGTCCCGCCGCCGAAATTGAGGTGCAATGATACGGAACCTTTCCCGGCCCAAAGGGTTACTTTTGTTCGTGCCTTAATCGGTCCGCCAGCGCGTTCCGGCTCGCGACTCCCAATTCCCAAAACTGAAGGAAAATAAATGCGAACTGCAAAACTTCTCGCAGCAGCCCTGCTTGTAGGCTCCACCGCTCTCGCCGCATCCCAGCCCGCGGCCGCTGCCCCGCTGATGAACAGCACAGCGCTCGCCGGCGCGGCTGCCGCCTCAAGCAATATCGAGAACGTGCAGTATTATCGCCGCGGCTACGGTCATCGTCATCACTATCATCACTATCATCGCCGCGGCTATGGCGGCACCGCCGCTGGCGTCGGCATCGGTCTCGCCGCTGGCGCGATCATCGGCGGCGCGATTGCCGCCTCCCAGGCGCAGGCCGAACAGAATCACGCCTATTGCGCGCAGCGCTATCGGTCGTACGATCCGGCGTCGCGCACCTATCTCAACTACGACGGCAACCGTTATCCCTGCCCGTAAATTTCCGCATAGCGAAAATCACGAACAAACCGCGAGACAAAGTCTCGCGGTTTTTTTTGTACGTTCGGGAGCAATAGCTGTGGTTTGCGATGAGGTGCTCGGCTAGGATTCCCGCACGACCTATCGAAGAATAACCGCCGGGGAAACGCCATGACCGTTCGTCGATCTGCCGCACACTACGCCTTTGCCTTGCTCACACTGACGGGAGTCACCATGGTCCTCTCCACGGAATCGGACGCGCAAGACGCCAAACCGCTGCCGACCGCGGCGCAGACCGATCCGAAAACCCTCGGCCTGATGCAGGGCTTTCCGCCGCCAGCGGACAAGACCATCCGCTTCATCGACGGCTCATCCTCGCGCTTTCCGAACACACGCTGGTCGTTCAGCCATTTCCGCGAACTGGTGCCCACCGCGGCTGTCTCGCGCGGCGAAGGCCCGGTCGTGCCGCTGCCGCGCGCCGAGCGCGATCTCGGCGGCGTCGCGATCACGACGATGGACGGCAAGGCGATCACCTTCAACGACGCGCTGCAACTGACCTACACCGACGGCATCGTCGTGCTGCACAAGGGCAAGATCGTCTATGAAAAGTATTTCGGCGAAGGCAGCCCGCGACTGCCGCATATCGCCTTCTCGGTGACGAAATCCTTTGTCGGCACGCTCGCTGCCGTTCTCGCCGCCAACGGCAAGCTCGATCCCGCGGCGCCCGTGACGAAGTACGTCCCCGAACTGAAAGACAGCGCCTATGGCGACGCCACCGTGCGTCAGGTGATGGACATGACCATCGGCGTGAAATACTCGGAGAACTATTCCGATCCGAAGGCCGAAGTGTTCGACTATGCCCGCGCCGGCGGCATGATGCCGCTTCCGCCCGGCTATCAGGGGCCGCGCACCTTCTTCGACTTCCTCGTCAAGCTGCAGAAGGAAGGCGAGCACGGCCAGGCCTTCGCCTACAAGACCTCGAACGCCGAAGTGCTGGCGTGGATCGTCAAGCGCGCCGCGAACCAGTCGCTGGCGGCGCTGCTGTCATCGGAAATCTGGTCGAAGCTCGGCGCCGAGCATGACGGTTACTTCATGGTCGACAGCATCGGCACCGAGTCCGGCGGCGGCGGCTACAACACCGTGCTGCGCGACCTCGCGCGCTTCGGCGAAATGATGCGCAACAAGGGCAAGTTCAACGGCCAGCAGATCATTCCGGAAGCCGCCGTCGCCGACATCACACAGGGCGGCAAGAAAGACGACTTCGCCAAGACGGGCTACACGCTGCTCAAGGGCTGGTCCTATCGCGACATGTGGTGGATCACCCACAACGAGCACAACGCCTATACGGCGCGCGGCATCTACGGCCAGAGCATCTATGTCGATCCGACCGCCGAGATGGTGATCGCGCGCTACGCTTCGCATCCGATGGCCGCCAACGCTGCCAACGATCCGGTCTCGCTGCCGATGTACATGGCGCTGGCGAAGGAACTGATGAAGTAAGCGCGCTGATAGCGCTCGCTCATTTTACGTTGTCATGGCCGGGCTTGTCCCGGCCATCCCGATAACGAATGCACTGTGCTCAATTCATCGGATCACCGGGATAGGCGCGCGGAAGCGACGCCGTTCTGCGAACGGCTATGCCCGGTGATGACAATCGTGAACGCGGCACGATACTCACCAAACTTTCGCGAAGATGCGCAAGAGGGATACCTTTAAGAACACCCGTCACGCCACACTCCGCTGCGGGACCGGCATCAGGCCATGCGCCTCGACCGCGTCCAGCACCTGGCGCAATTCTTCCTCCAGATACTCGTTGGCGATGATCAGCGCCTTGAGCGCGCTGCGAATGTCGCCACCGCAGGTGGCGATCGCGCTGTCGACGGCGCGCTCGTAACGATCCATGTCGGTCTGTGTGGCCGGTGTGAACATGATGGCTCCTTCCCGAGGCTGACGGCTGGTCGCCGAACCGTGGACGCCCGACGACGAGTCGCGACAGCTACATTGTTCTCTATTTGTTCTTTTGCAGTCTTCACTGTCAAGAGCCGGTCCGACTTGCCCACGGGCAACATTCCAACATTCACAATCTTCGTCCGGGCGAACGCCGGGACCCATAACCACGAGGCCCGTGGTCACGGCGAGAAGATTGCTCCGGCACCTCTCTCAAATCGAGAACTCAGAGAGTCTGGATCCCCGCCTGCGCGGGGACGACCCGGATAGATCACATGCGATCTCTCCTCGCGTCATTCCGGGATGCGCCGCAGGCGCAGGCCCGGAATCCATCGTCCCTCGAATCCTGAAAGTGATTGTGGATTCCGGGCTCGCGCTGCGCACGCCCCGGAATGACGGTGTTGGGCCATTGCGATCCTGACAACGCCTCTTGACATTTCCTGATCTAGGAATATAGTCCGTTTCATCCTGTTCACGAGGGGCGCTTTCTAGAGGCGTCTTGAAAGCGGAACAGGATGCGGCGCCTGCGCGATGTGGTTCGCAGCCACACGTCCGGGAGCTGGGGTCAGCGCCCGGGCCAACTACGTGGCTCCGCCTTCAATGGCTGGACGCGGACGGGTACGAACGCGGCGAAAGCCGCCGGATCGGGGCGTGAAAGCGTCCGTCCTGTCCCGGAAGAGCGCTCCCCTCGCCCAAAATCGCCGCCGATGGCGCGCCGTGAGGCGACGCGCTTCCTTCGCCAAGGAAGCGAAACAACACCTTTGCGCCTTTCGGCGCGCCACGCCCCTCATATGTCGAGGGGCATAACTAAAAGCTCACCTCGCGCCATGCGTGAGAACGAATTCGCGCGCGTCACAGTATCGCGCACGTCATGAAGTGGCTGTTTGAAATTTGAATCGGAAGATGAGGATGCAACGGGACAATCCGTATCATTCAACCCCAACTAGCGTTGCACGCGGAGGCCAAGCATCACAACCGTCGCGGCCGAGTTCGCGCCGCTGACCGAACTGTCCAGCCAGTCATGACGGACCTGCGCCTTGAGCTGGAAGGTGCGCGACAGCTTGTAGACCAGATCGCCTTCCACAAAATAGCGGCGGTCGAAGCGCGTGCCGTCATAGTCCGATGTCCCGGTGCCGATCTTCGCCGTGCCGATCAGCCAGCGGCGGAAGGCATGATCCACCTGCAGCGAATAATCGCGCGAGATCACGCCAGAAACGCCGGGCAGCGTGGTCTCGTCGATGGACGACGTCGCGGCGAGCGTTACCGTGGTCAGGCCCGATGCGGTCCAGATCAGCGAGGCGCTGGTCAAAAGCCCCTTCATGTCGGTGAGCCGCGGGTCCTGATAGGTGCGCAGCGAATAGCCGATTGCAGCTTCGCCGGTCAGCAGCCGCGAGAACTCGAACGTGGTGCCGGCCTTGACATAGCCGCCGTTGGAATCGCGCAGATATCCCGAGCGATCGGCCTTCACATCATGCAGGCGCGTATCGGCCTGCACTTCGCCGAACGGTTTGACGCCCGGCATCAGATCATAGCTGACACGCGCGAGCCCGCCGAACTGATTGAAGTTG
Source organism: Afipia sp. (assembly GCA_050249215.1). Classification (GTDB taxonomy): domain Bacteria; phylum Pseudomonadota; class Alphaproteobacteria; order Rhizobiales; family Xanthobacteraceae; genus Afipia. The sequence goes on along the minus strand of JBFWQX010000013.1, from coordinate 45,614 downwards.
CGGTCGTCGTTGGTGAAGGTCGAACCATCGGTGAGTTTCGATTCTTGATAGGTCGTGCGATCGGCAAGGCCGGCGACCGACACCTGCAGGCGGTTGAAATCGTGCTCGATGCCGGCGGTGCCGCCGACACTCGTCGCCAACGGATACTTCGCAAGGCCCGCCTGAATGTTCGGCGAGCCCGGATTATCGGTGAACACACGCATCCGCAGTTCGGTGTTGATGCGGGTGTCGCGCGTGGCGTCGATCCGGCCGCTGACCTTGCCGTTGAAGCTCGGCGTGTCGATATTCGTCGGCACCGGCCCCGCTGTACCGGGCGGTGCGGGAAACGTCGTGCCATAGCCGGTGAACGAGCCGCGCAGATCGGCGATCAGCGAATGCCGCTCCCAGTCGGACGCGATCAGAAGCTCGGGCGAAACCGTGTAGAACGCCGAACCCTTCGGCTGGTTTATGCGGCCGGGATTGGTGTTGTAACCGCCCCAGAGTTCGACGGCGGCCTTGGTGAGAAACGTGCCGGTGTGAAAGCCGACATTGGCGAACGGATCGTCCTCCACCTTCAGGCGGCGGCGCGGCGGCTGGCCGGGAAATGTCCCCGCCACCGATGGCGACACCGGCGCCGTGACTTTGGCTTTGGGCGGCGCAGGCGGCGGATTGCCCGGACCGACGACCTTCGGCTTGGGCGCGCCGGGATAGAGCTTCGGCTTCTTGCGTGTGCGGTTGAGCGAATCGAAACCGCTGTCCGACGCGCCGGAGGCAGGCGCGTTGCCGTAGGTCGGGGTCGCGCCGATCCGGGACGGCGCGCGTGGCTCGCGCCTCAAGCCGTCATCGTCCGGCACAGCTTGCGCGGTCCGGCGCAGCAGCGACTGCTCGCGCGGCGCGAAGCCGCCCTGTGTCGGGTTCAGCATGTTCGGCGTCAATGTCTGCGCGGAAACAGGCTGGCACAGGAACAGCAGCACGCACGCCGGCAGCGCGCGCCATCCAGACGCACGCCCGCGATGGTCCCAAACCCGGACAGGCTGCTGCGAGCCGCACACGTTTCACTCATTTCCCGGCTCCGGAACAGATCTGGAGCCGCGCCGAAAACCGAACAAATTCAGGCAATTGCGGTGGACAGGCCGCCGCGCGGCGCACCTCGAAACGCCGTTAACAGAGTTAAAACAATTATGGTTAACGGGGGGTTAGGCGGGCCGGAGCGCGTCGCTTCAGCGGAGGCGATGTGCTAGGTAAACGTCCCGGAGCCGACGCGCGCGGCGCGCCCTCCCCGCTCAACTGGAACCTGACATGGCCTCTTCAACATCGCGGACAGCGACCCCTTCCGCGACCCGCGCCGCATCGAAAGCGGTCGAGTCCGCGCTGCGCACCCTCGATGCGGACGCCAGCGGCATCACCGCGCTGGTGAACGCCCTGCAATCGGACCTCGGCAGCGCGTTCGACGCGGCGGTCGATCTGGTGCGCAATGCCAAGGGCCGGCTGATCGTCACCGGACTCGGCAAGTCCGGCCACATCGGCAAGAAGATGGCGGCGTCGTTCGCCTCCACCGGCACGCCGTCGTTTTTCGTCCATGCCGCCGAGGCCAGCCACGGCGACCTCGGCATGATCACCACCGACGACGTCATCCTGGCGCTGTCGTGGTCCGGCGAGACGGCCGAACTGAAGAACCTCATCAACTATTCGCGCCGCTTCCGCATCGGCCTGATCGCCATGACCTCGGAGGCGAACTCCACCCTTGGCGCCGCCGCCGATGTGGTGCTGACGCTGCCGAAGGCGCGCGAAGCCTGCCCGCACAATCTCGCGCCGACCACATCCTCGGTGATGCAGCTCGCGCTCGGCGATGCGCTGATGGTCGCCCTGCTGGAAAGCCGGGGATTCACCGCGCTGGATTTCGGCACGCTGCATCCTTCCGGCAAGCTCGGCGCGATGCTGAAATTCGTCCGCGACCTGATGCACAAGGACACCGCGCTGCCGATCAAGCCGCTCGGCACCAAGATGTCGGATGCCCTGGTGGAAATGACATCGAAGGGCTTTGGTTGCGTCGGCATCGTCGATGCGCGCGGCGAGATCGTTGGTATCGTGACCGACGGCGACCTGCGCCGTCATATGCGCCCCGATCTCATGGCCGCAAGCGTCGATGAGGTGATGACGAAAAATCCGAAGACCATTGGTCCAGACTTGCTCGCCAGCGAGGCGCTGGAAATCCTCAACACCTCGAAGATCACGGCGCTGATCGTCACCGACGGCAAGAAGCCGGTCGGTATCGTTCACCTGCACGACATCCTGCGCGCGGGCGTGGCGTAACACCTAAGCGACATCAACCCGCAGACTCGCGCCATCCGCGCTGACGATTTTCACGCGGCTGCCCGACGGCGCATCGGGTCCGGATACGCGCCAGACCGTATCGTCGATTCGCACCGTCCCGACGCCATCGACAATCGGCTTTTCCAGCGTGAACACGCGTCCGACCAATCCTTCCGCGCGCTTGTTGAGGAAAGGATTGTCGGTCGGCTTGGCATTCCTGCCGGAGTAGTAGCGCCACAACGGCACCATCGCGATGGACAGCGCCGCGAACGCGATCACCTGCGCCTGCCATGACCATGTGACGGCGAATGACAGCACGCCCACAATCAGGGCGGCGAGGCCGAGCCACAGCATGAACACACCGGGCGCGAAGGTCTCAATCGCCATCAGCACGACGCTGAGGATCAGCCAGTTCCATGTCCCGAGTTTGGCAAGAAGGTCCACCATCCGATGCGGTCCTTATGTGGTCGAGCGCGGAGGCGTGGTGTTCGGCACGCTCGGCGGACGGCGCGACGCCGGCGCGGCGGCAGGGGCCGCGGTTTCGCCGAAGGTCGCCTTGGCGATCTCTCCGATGCCGGCCAGCGAGGCGAGCATTCCGGTCGCCTCGATCGGCAGCATGACGATCTTCTGGTTCGGCGATTCCGCGAGCTGGCCGAACGCCTTGATATACTTGTCCGCGATGAAGTAGTTCAGCGAGGCGACATCACCGCTGGCAATGGCGTTGCTGACCATTTCGGTGGCGCGCGCTTCGGCCTCGGCGGCGCGCTCGCGCGCCTCGGCGTCACGAAACGCAGCCTCGCGGCGGCCTTCCGCCTGCAGGATCTGCGCCTGCTTGGCGCCTTCCGCGCGCAGGATTTCCGACTGGCGCTGACCCTCGGCCTGCAGAATGTCCGCGCGCTTGACACGCTCGGCCTTCATCTGCCGGCCCATCGCCTCGACCAGATCGTGCGGCGGCACGATGTCCTTGATCTCGATGCGGTTGACCTTAACGCCCCAGGGCGACACCGCGGCGTCGACCACGCGCAGCAGACGCTCGTTGATCTCGTCGCGATGCGACAGCACCTGATCGAGGTCCATCGAGCCCATGACCGAACGGATGTTGGTCATGGTCAGCGTGACGATGGCCTGATTGAGGTTGGACACCTCGTAACTCGCCTTGGCTGCATCGAACACTTGATAGAAGGTGACGCCGTCCACCGTTACGGTGGCGTTGTCCTTGGTGATGACTTCCTGCTGCGGAATTTCAATCACCTGCTCCATCATGTTGACCTTGCGGCCGACGCGGTCGAAATACGGAATGATGAGATTGAGGCCCGGCCCCAGCGTGCGGGTGTATTTTCCAAACCGTTCGATGGTCCAGTCATAGCCTTGCGACACGGTCTTCACGCCGGCGAACAGCGTGAGGATCACAAGCAGCAAAAGCGCAATCGCGAAAATATCGAAACCGGACATTGAAAACTCCCTGCGGATGAATGGGCGCGAGGCTTGGCGCCAGTCTAACACAGGCGCGCGGCAACCGCTCTTGCTCTTGAGCAATTCTTGGTCGGGCAAACTCAGAAGAGGGTTCAAACCCTTGAGCAGGCTCAGACCGTCAAATCCAGCCCTGCAGTTCGCGCAAAACGATCTGGCGGATGACGTCCATGCCTTCATCGCTGTCATTCAGGCAGGGAACGGCGGAGAATTCCTCACCCCCGGCGTGGCGGAAGATGTCGGCATTCTCCATCACGATCTCTTCGAGGGTCTCGATGCAGTCCGCCGCAAAGCCCGGGGTTACGACGGCAATTCGCCGCACGCCGTCCTTGGCCAACTGCTCGACCGTCGCGGCGGTGTAGGGCTTGAGCCATTCCTGATAGCCGAACCGCGATTGGAAGGTGAGCATCAGGCCCTTCTGGTCCAGACCCATGCGTGCGCGAAGCGCATTCACCGTCGCGATGCACTGCGCCTGATAGGGATCGCCCTTGTCGATATAGGACTGCGGCATACCGTGAAACGACGCCACGATGGTTTCCGGCTTGAAGGACAGGGTCGCCAGATGACGCTCGATCGAAACCGCGAGCGCGTCGATGTAAACAGCATCGTCATAATACGGCGGTGTGAAGCGGACGGTCGGCTGCGCACGCATCTCCTTCAGCGCGCTCGCGACCTTGTCGACCACCGTAGCCGAGGTCGAGGCTGAATACTGCGGATAGAGCGGCATCACCAGAATACGCTCACAGCCCTGCGCGGTCAGCGCATCAATCCGCGACTTGATCGACGGATTGCCGTAACGCATGCCCCAGTCCACGATCACATGCGTCTGGTCCGAGATGGCGGCCGCCAGTTTCTCGGCCTGAGCGCGCGTAATGGTTTTGAGCGGCGACTCGTTCTTCTCAAGGTTCCAGATTTTCAGATAGTCCTTGGCCTTCCTGGCCGGACGAATCTGCAGCACGATGCCGTTGAGAATGATCTGCCAGATCAATCCATTGTTCTCGATCACCCGCGGATCGGACAGGAATTCGCGCAGATAGACGCGCACGCCCTTCGCATCGGCCGTGTCGGGCGTGCCGAGATTGACCAGCAGGACACCGACGCGCGCGGACGATGTCTGCGCGGCGGAACGATGGGCATCGAGGGGAATGACGGCTGTCATGATCCGTGTGGCATCGCGCGTTGCGAAAATCTTGTCAAGGCGAGCGTGATCAGAAGCAGGTGACGCGCTCCGCGGCAATGTATCCCAGCAGCAGGCCGGTGCCGAACAGCAGCACCAAGGCCGCCGCGCCGAACTCGATCCCGCGAAGCAGGACAGCGCCGCCGCCCTCGCGGCCGGCGGCGAGACGGGCGGCAAGTCCCTTCGCCGACACCGCGATGATGGCAATGGCGGACACCGTGATCGCCGTGCCCAGCCCCATCAGCAGGGTTGCGGCGACGCCCGTCCAGAACAGGCCCTGCGCCAGCGCGAACACCAGCACGAGGATCGCGCCGGAACAGGGCCGGATGCCGACCGTCAGGATCGCGCTCAAGCCCCGCAACCAGCCGCCGGGACCGGACAGTTCGCTCGGCTCGGGGCCATGGGAATGGCCGCAATGCTCGTCGTGAGCATGCCCCGGATGATCGTGTCCATGATGCGCATGGTCGTGGTGATGATCGTGATCGTGATGGGCCGCTCGGGCATGTGAGTGATCGTGAGAATGATCGTGGTGACCATGGTCATGCGCATGACTTTGAACATGGGCCATGGCCGGCGCCAGTTGCGGTTCCGAGCGATAAACGCCAAGTGCACGAACGAGGCCGCGCCCCTTGGTCCAGACCAGCCGCGCGCCGAAGGCCGCGATCAGGCCATAACTTGCGATTTCGATCACGCGCTCGGCACCGCACATGGTTTTCGCGGTGGCGTTCAGCAGCAGCGCGCCAACACCGACAATCGCAATCGCCACCAGCGCCTGCATCAGGGCCGAGGCGAACGACAGCACGATCCCGCGCCGCGCCGTCTCCTCGTTGGCGACGAGATAGGACGAAATCACCGCCTTGCCGTGCCCGGGACCGGCGGCATGAAACACACCATAGGCGAACGAAATGCCGAGCAGCGCCCATACCGCGCTGCCATCGGTTTTCGCCGCACGGATGGTCTTCGACATCTGGAGATAGAATTCGGATTGCTTGGCGAGCAGCCAGCCGATGATGCCACTCGCCTGCGGCTCGGCAGCCGCGCCTTTCGGAGCACCGAACGGATTTTGTGCGAGAGCTGTATGGAGGGCACTATCGAGATAAAGCGCCGCGACGAGCATCAGCGCAACGACAACAACTTTACCCCAGACGTCGTTCCGGGATGCGCCGCCCGGCGCAGACGCGGAATCCATTCTTCTTACGATTCTGGATTCCGGATTCGCTCGCGATGCGCGCGCGCCGGAATGACGGCTATAGAACGTCAAGGGCAATCCACCGTGATCTTGTTGGCGAACATCGCGCCATAATTCGAGTTGTCGCCGTTCAGGAACGTCTGCTCGTTCATGGTCTGCGCCTGCGCGCTGCCGTCGGTCGGACGCTGGAAAGCCAGCTTGCAGTTGGCCGGTGCGCCGACCAGCGTCACCGGGTCATTTTCATCCAGCTTGAAGTCGATGAAATAGGACGGATCGAATACCTCGACCGCCAGCGCCTGCGTTTTGAACGGCGTCTTGAACGGCAGGGTGAAATGCAGCGTCAGCACCGAATCCTTGTAGTCGAGATAGTAATCGACCGGATCGCTGAACTTCTCTTTCTTCTGGCTGCCTGCCGCGCCCGCCTTGGCGAAGGTGAAGAAGGCATATTCCTTCAGCGACTCCACATTGGTCTGCGCCAGCGGCTTCAGTTCGTCCCGGGTGTAGACGCCCTTGGTCTTGCTCTCGATCCCCTGCAGCGCATAGGTCGAGAACATGTCGTCGAAGGTCCATGCGTGGCGCACGCCGGTGATGGTGCCGTCCGGCGTATAGATCAATTGGCTTTTGGCCGTGATCCAGACATGCGGATGGGCCTGTGCGACGTTGGCCATCAGGGTAAAAACAACGACTGCGCAAATACGACTGACAATCCGACGCGAGAATCCCGCGGCGCATGCGATCAGCCCCCTCTCCCCGTTGGGGAGAGGGTTGGGGTGAGGGGCTCTGGATGTCACATCTGAAATCCGAACCCCCACACCCGAATTGCTCCGCAATCCGACCACTCCCCGGCGGGGTGAGGTGAAAAAGAGGCCGACCGCTCCTGTTAAATGAAGCATCGAAATGCTGGAGTTAAGGCGCTTCATCTTCACGCCGCTTCGGGTTCGTTGAGCAGGCCGCGGCGGCGCAGCAGCGCGTCGGGTTCAGGCTTGCGTCCGCGGAAGGCGATGTAGGCGTCTTCCGGATCGCGCGATCCGCCCGACGAATAAATGTCGTCGTGCAGGCGCTTGGCCACTGCCGGATCGAAGATGTTATGAGCCTCCTCGAACGCGCCGAATGCATCGGCGTCCATCACCTCGGACCACATGTAGCTGTAATAGCCCGAGGCGTAGTGATCGCCGGAGAAGATGTGGCCGAACTGGGTCGGGCGATGGCGCAGCGCGATTTCCGCCGGCATGCCGATCTTCTCCAGTTCCTGCGTCTCGAAGGCACGCACGTCGGTGATCGAGGCCGCCGGCTGGGTGTGGAATTCAAGGTCCATCAGCGCGGAAGAGACGAATTCCACCGTGGCGAAGCCCTGATTGAACTTGCGCGCGGCGATGAAGCGCTTGAGCAGGTCCTCCGGAAGCGGTTCACCGGTCTGGTAGTGCCGCGCGAATTTTTGCAGCACCTGCGGCTGCTCCTGCCAGTGTTCGTAAAGCTGCGAAGGCAGTTCGACGAAATCGGTAAACACGCTGGTGCCGGACAGCGACGGGTACATCACGTTCGACAGCATGCCGTGCAGGCCGTGGCCGAATTCGTGAAACAGGGTGCGGGCGTCATCCGGAGAGAGCAGCGACGGCTGGCCGTCGGTGCCCTTGGAGAAGTTGCAGACATTGATGACCAGCGGCGCGACATCGCCGTCGAGTTTCTGCTGGTCGCGCAGCGAGGTCATCCACGCACCGGAGCGCTTGGAGGGGCGCGCGAAGTAATCGCCGTAGAACAGCGCCTTGTGATTGCCCTTGGAATCCTTCACCTCCCAGACCCGGACGTCCGGATGCCAGACCGGGATATCCTTGCGCTCAAGGAAGGTCACGCCGAACAGCCGGGTCGCCACGTCGAAGGCGGCGTCGATCATGTGGTCCAGCGCGAGATACGGCTTGATTGCGGCATCGTCGAAATTGGCGCGGCGCTGGCGCAGCTTCTCGGCGTAGTAGCGCCAGTCCCAGGCGGCGAGCTTGAAATTGCCGCCCTCCTCGGCGATCAGCGCCTGCAGGGCGTCACGGTCCGCCATGGCGCGGGCGCGGGCCGGCTTCCAGACCCGCTCCAGAAGGCCGCGCACGGCCTCCGGGGTCTTGGCCATGGAATCTTCCAGCCGGTAGGCGGCGAAACTCGGATAGCCGAGGATCTTTGCCCGCTCCTCGCGCAGCTTGAGCACTTCCAGGATGACGGCGTTGTTGTCGTTGGCGTTGCCGTTGTCACCGCGGGCGGTGAAGGCCTTGTAGACCTTCTCGCGCAGGTCGCGGCGGGCGGAATCCTTCAGGAACGGCTCGACGAAGGAGCGCGACAGCGTCACCACCATCTTGCCCGGCATCCCGCGTTCCTCGGCGGCGGCTTTGGCGGCCGCGACAAAACTGTCCGGCAGGCCCGCCAGATCGTCCGCGCCAAGCTCCATGGTCCATTCCTGCTCGTCGCCGAGCAGATGATGGCTGAAATCTGTCGAGAGGTGAGCCAGCCGCTCGTTGATTTCGGCGGTGCGCGCCTTGGCCGCCTCGGAGAGTCCCGCGCCGGCGCGATGGAAGCCGGTCCAGGTCCGCTCCAGCAGCCGCGCCTGCTCGCCCGTCAGGTTGAGCGTAGACGCCTTGTCGCGCAGCTTGGAGACGCGGCCAAACAGCGCGGCGTCCATGCTGATCGGATTCCAGTGCCGGGCCTGCTTCAGCGCCACTTCGGATTCGATCTTGAGAAGCTCCGGGTTGGAGTGCGCGCCCACGAGGTCATAAAACACCGCCGAGACCCTGGAGAGCAGCTTGCCAGCCCGCTCCAGCGCCGTGACGGTGTTCTCGAATGTCGGCTCCTGCGGATTGGCCTTGATCGCCTCGATCTCCGCCGTGTGCTCCGCGAACGCCTTGTCGAATGCGGCCGGAAAGTGCTCGGGGCGGATTTCGGCGAAGGGCGGCGTCTCGAACGGCGTCTGCCAGGGGGCCAGCAGCGGGTTTGCTTGGGAGGCGGCGGTCGATTCTGACATTGCGGGGCCTTATTTGCAGCGATTTTCAGGTGCTTCTCTATACCATCGGGTGGGGCTTTTTTGCGCCCTTAACCCTTGATCGGGGGCGCGATTTCGCAGAGATTGCGGCCCGAAACGGGATCACGAAATCATGAACGCCAAGAAGCTCGAAGCCAACGCCCGCGAAATCGCGTGGCCCAGCGTCGTCACCGTCCTCAGCGCCGCCATCCTGATCGGCGCCGAGGTATTCGGCGCGGCCTTCGCTGGCGGCTGGGCGCTCGCGATCCTGTTTGGCCTTAGCGACACCGCCGCGCACATCGTGCAGGCCGTGCTTTTCCTGATCGGCGTCGCGATCATGATCGCCTTCGTGCGCGGCGCGCAGCGTGTCGAGCCGTTTACCCGGAAGATTTAAAATCCCGTTGCGCCACAGGCGCTTTTCGCGCGTTGAAAACTTAACGCGCGTTCATCTTTCTCGCCGTTCGTTAACGCAAGCGCGACATTTCGATCACGTCATGGGGAAAGTTGTCTCGTGGCGCAAAAAATACTTGCGAACCAGACTCAAAACTCATATTTCCACGCTTGCCCAATTTCGCACGTGCCTGTGGTCGTGTGTCAGTCGGTAGGTATCCGGACAAGAGGCCGGACAGCCGCCAAGGGGACGAAGAACCGAGGGTCGCTTCAGTCGTGAGACTCAAGAGGCCAGCATCTCTCTCAAGGGATGCCGTTGAAGGTGACTTCTCTCCTTGCAACCGTGACTGGCAGCCGGAGGCGAACCGGCGCACCCCGCTCTCAACGGGGGACGCGACTTAAAGCAACGACGGATCGGGCTTTTTTGGTCTCTACCGGCATTCCACCGCCGGCGCGGGCTACTGAAAAGGCTTGTCCTTCATTGCCAGGTGTGCGGGCGGGAAATTCCCAACCAATCCACGGCAGCACAGTTTGGTTTGAGTTTTAGGCTCTGTCGCGTCTCCACAGTGCGGCACAGCTCTATCGCTCATACCGACATCATTTTTGGACGTCCCGTCGCCAGACATTTGGCAGGGCCGTTTGGGAGGGTGCTATGACCGATCGTATCCAGGAATTCCTGCGCAACCGCCGCAGCGAGGGCCTCGACACCGAGCCGTGCCTCGTCGTCGACCTCGAAGTCGTGCGCGACAACTACCAGACCTTCGCGAAGGCGCTGCCGGACTCCCGCGTGTTCTACGCGGTGAAGGCCAACCCGGCGCCGGAAGTGCTGTCGCTGCTGGCTTCGCTCGGCTCGTGCTTCGACACCGCGACCGTCGCGGAGATCGAAATGGCGCTGGCTGCCGGTGCGACGGCGGACCGCATCTCCTTCGGCAACACGATCAAGAAGGAGCGCGACATCGCGCGCGCCTTCGCGCTCGGCATCCGCCTGTTCGCGGTGGACTGCGCCGCCGAAGTCGAGAAGATCTCCCGTGCCGCTCCCGGCGCGAAGGTCTTCTGCCGCATCCTGTACGACTGCGCCGGTGCCGAGTGGCCGCTGTCGCGGAAGTTCGGCTGCGACCCGGAGATGGCTGTGGACGTCCTCGACCTCGCCAAGAAGCTGGGCCTCGAGCCGGTGGGCATTTCGTTCCACGTCGGTTCGCAGCAGCGCAAGGTGAAGGCGTGGGACCGCGCGCTGGCGATGGCCTCGACGGTGTTCCGTGACTGTGCCGAGCGTGGAATCAACCTCACCCTGGTCAACATGGGCGGCGGATTCCCGACGAAGTATCTCAAGGACGTTCCTCCGGTCGTGCAGTACGGCCGGTCGATCTTCCGTGCGCTTCGCAAGCACTTCGGCAACCAGATCCCGGAGACCATCATCGAGCCGGGCCGCGGCATGGTCGGCAATGCGGGTATCATCGAGACCGAAGTCGTTCTGATCTCGAAGAAGAGCGACGACGATGAGAACCGCTGGGTCTACCTCGACATCGGCAAGTTCGGCGGCCTCGCCGAGACGATGGACGAGTCGATCCGCTACCAGATCCGCACGCCGCACGACGGCGCGGACATGGCGCCTTGCATTCTCGCCGGCCCGACCTGCGACTCCGCAGACGTGCTGTACGAGAAGGCGCCCTACCCGCTGCCCGTCACGCTCGAGATCGGCGACAAGCTGCTGATCGAAGGCACCGGCGCGTATACGTCGACCTACTCGTCGGTTGCCTTCAACGGCATCCCGCCGCTGAAGACGTATCACATCTGAACAGCCTCCTCTGAGGCTTGAACAACCGGACGCCGGCTCGCCGGCGTCCATCCCGTCACATCGCTGTTTGCTGACAACACTCCGCGGCGCGTTCGCCGTCCGGAGTGGGGACTGACGTGCCATGACTGCTGTTTGGAAAAAGACCGCTGCCCTCACCCTCGATGCCGCTCCGTTCGCGATCCGTGCGGAGCGGACCTCGGACGTCGTTGCGCGTGAAGCGCTGCTGGATGCGAGCTTCGGCGAAGGCCGTCACGCGCGCACCTGCCAGCGCCTGCGCGACGGACGCATGCCCGCCGAAGGCCTCGCCTTCACGGCGGTCCGTGACGGACGCGTGGTCGGCACCGTGCGGTTGTGGCACGTCAGCGCCGGGGGCATCCCGGCGCTGGTACTCGGTCCGCTCGCCGTGGATGCGTCGTGCCGCTCGCTCGGCGTCGGCGCGGCGCTGATGGAGCACGCCCTCGCTGCAGCCAGGACGCGCGGCCATGGCGCGGTGATCCTGCGCGGCGACGCGGCGTATTACCGCCGGTTCGGCTTTTCGGCGGACAAGACCGGCGGGCTTGCCCTGCCCGGCCCGTTCGAGCGCGAGCGGCTGCTGGCCGTCGAACTGCGCGAAGGCGCGCTGGATGACGCCTTCGGCATGATCGTGGCCACCGGCGACAAGGCCCGCCGCCCGCGGGCGCGCGCCGCCGGGAAAGCTCGACAGGTTCTCGTCGAGGCCGCTTGATTTGAGCGTCAGGACACGGCATTGCGGGGCCTGAAACAAGCTCCGCAATTTCGTCGTCACAAGGAAAAGACCGATGTCCCGCCGCCTGATTTCATCCGGATCGCCCTTCGAGAAGATCGCCGGCTACAGCCGCGCCGTTGTGGACGGCGACATGTGCTTCGTCGCCGGCACCACCGGCTACGATCCCGTGACCAAGGTTCTGCCGGACGACGTGGCCGAGCAGACCCGCAACTGCTTCAAGGTGATCGCCACCGCACTGAAGGAAGGCGGCTTCGAGATGGCTGATCTGGTGCGCGCGACCTACTATGTCACCGACCCCAATGATTTCGATGCGGTGTTCGCCGTATGCGGCGAAACTCTCGGCGACATCCGCCCGGCAGCGACGATTGTTGCCGTCACCGCGCTCTACAAGCCCGAGATGAAAGTCGAGATCGAAGTCACAGCCAAGCGCCGTTCATAATGCGCCGCAGCTAATCACGCTGCTGCGGTTGCTCATGCGCTGGAAATCATGACGCACCGCAACCCGATACCGGCCTGCCCGTCTTTCGGCTCTGGCATCTTCCGACCAATGTCTGGGATGCCAGAGCTTGTGAGCCGTCCCGAGACGCTTCATACTCTCCCGCAAGCTGGCTGACGCCGGACGATCCCAAATCGCCCGGCGGCAAGACACGGCATCGTAGAGGGAGAGAACATGACCAAGACCATTCCGGCCCTTGTGGCCGCATTTGCGCTTGTTGCCACGTCCACCGTCGCATCCGCCCAGGTTGTGCTGAAGGCTTCGCATCAATTCCCCGGCGGAAAAGGCGACGCCCGCGACGAAATGGTTCAGATCCTCGCGCGCGAGGTCAACGCGGCCAATGTTGGCCTCGAGATCAAGGTGTTTCCCGGCGCAAGCCTTGTGAAGGCGCAGGAACAGTGGCGCGCGATGCAGCGCGGCCAGATCGACATCTCGTCGTTCCCGCTGGACTATGCGTCGGGCTCCGAACCTCAGTTCGGCGCGACGCTGATGCCGGGACTGGTCAAAAATCATGACCACGCGCTGCGCATCAACAAGTCGCAGTTCATGAAGGACATCAAGGACGTCATCAACAAGGCCGGCGTCGTGGTGCTCGCCGACGCCTGGCTGGCCGGCGCCTTCGGCGGCAAGGACAAGTGCATTCTCGAACCCGACGACGCCAAGGGCCTGAAGGTCCGCTCGGCGGGCGCGACATTCTCCGAAATGTGGGCCGGTGCCGGAGCGTCGATCGTCTCGATCCCGTCCAACGAAGTCTACAACGCCCTGCAAACCGGCGTTGCCAACGGCACGGACACCTCGACCGGCAGCTTCGCGTCCTTCCGTCTGTATGAGCAGCTCAAATGCGTGACCGCGCCCGGCGACAACGCCCTGTGGTTCATGTACGAGCCGCTGCTGATGTCCAAGGCCTCGTTCGACAAGCTGAATGATGCCCAGAAGAAAGCTGTCATGGCGGCCGCCAAAAAGGCGGAAGACTATTTCGCGGGCGAATCGAAGAAGCTCGACGAAAAGATGATCGACGCCTTCAAGAAAGCCAACGTTCAGGTCGTGACCATGACCGCCGAACAGGCGGACAAATGGCGCAAGATCGCCGCCACCACATCGTTCAAGACTTTCAGCGACAAGGTTCCCGGCGGGAAGAAGCTCATCGACGAAGCGCTCGCCGTCAAGTAGGCGGCGGCCGTGGATCTGTTCCTTAACGGCGTCCGGCGGCTGTCGCAGGTCAGCGGGGTCATCTCGACCCTGCTGATCCTGATTTCCGCGCTTGTCGTCTGCCAGATGATCTTCGTCAGATCGGTGCTGGGCGAATCCTCGATCTGGCAGACCGAGTTCGTCACCTTCGCCCTGATCGCCGCGACCTTCATCGGCGCTCCGTACATCCTGATGACCCACGGTCATGTCAATGTCGACTTGCTGCCGCTGGTGCTGCCGCAGCGCTGGCGCGTGATCCTCGCCTTCGTCGCGTCGCTGGTCGCGCTGGCGTTCTGTCTGGTGCTGTTCGTCAACAGCATCGACTGGTGGTACGAGGCCTGGATCACCGACAAGCACACCAGTTCGATCTGGCGGGCGCGGCTCTGGATCGCCTATCTGCCGGTTCCCGTCGGCATGGCGCTGCTCTGCCTTCAGTACATCGCCGACATCCTCGCGCTAGTCACCGGCCGCGCGATGCCATTCGGCCTCAAACCCGAGGACCGGCTGTGAGCCCCCTTGTCATCGGCCTCATCATCTGCGCCGTCACCTTCTGCGTGCTCGCCACCGGCATTCCCATCGCGTTCGGAATTGGCGCCGTCGCGCTGGCTTTCATGATCATCTTCGATGGCATGCGCAGCATCAACTTCCTGACCGAAACGCTGTTCGCCGGCCTCAACGATTTCACCCTCGTCTCGATCCCGATGTTCATCATCATGGGAGCGGCGATTGCGTCTTCGCGCGCCGGCAGCGACCTTTACGAGGCGCTGTCGCGCTGGACCCACAAGGTGCCCGGCTCGCTGGTCGCATCGAATCTCGGCGCCTGCGCGATCTTCGCAGCGCTGACCGGCTCGTCTCCTGCGACCTGCGCCGCCATCGGCAAGATGGGAATTCCCGAAATGCGGCGGCGCGGCTACGACGCCGACCTCGCCACCGGGGCGATCGCGGCGGGCGGCACGCTCGGCATCCTGATTCCGCCAAGCCTCACCATGATCCTCTATGGCATCGCGTCCGAGACGTCGATCGGACGGCTGTTCATCGCCGGCATCATTCCGGGATTGCTGCTCACGGCGCTTTTTATCGCATGGGCGATCTTTCTGAGCTGGAAGCGCGGCACGCGGCTGATCGACCACGACCGCATTTATTCGCTCAAGGAAAAACTCGAGCTGATGCCGAAGCTGCTCCCGCTGATCGCGGTGATCATCGGCGTGATCTATTCGCTCTATGGCGGCATCGCCACGCCGTCCGAAGCCGCCGGCGTCGGCGCGGTTCTGTGCATCGTCATGGTGATGGCGATCTACCGGATGTGGCGTCCGGCGCAGGTCTGGCAGATCCTGCGCGACGGCATGCGCGAATCCGGCATGCTGCTGTTCATCATCGGCACCTCGATCCTGTTCGGCTACATGATGTCGAGCCTCTATGTGACGCAGTCCGTCGCGGAGTGGATCGCCGGCCTCGAGATCAATCGCTGGCTGCTGATGTTCTACATCAACGTTCTGCTGCTGGTGGCGGGCTGCTTCCTGCCGCCGGCGGCGATTATCCTGATGGCGACGCCGATCCTCGCACCGATTGTGCACAATGCCGGTTTCGATCCGGTGTGGTTCGGCGTCATTCTCACCATCAACATGGAACTGGGATTGATCACGCCGCCCGTCGGCCTGAACCTGTTCGTGATCAACGGCATCGTTCCCGATGTACGGCTGCCGACGATCCTGAAGGGCGCGTTTCCATTCATGCTGCTGATGGTGCTGGCGATCGTCCTGATCAGCATATTTCCGGGCCTTGCGACCTGGCTGCCTGACCGCGTCATGTGATTGCCGCAACCCCGGGACCGCAAGCGTCCGGTTGACTTTCCGGCCGCCTGTCCTAGCTTAAGAGCATCATGTCGAACGCCCGCAACAACTGCTTGTTGAACCGCGCAGGCCGCCTTCAAACTGGAAGGTAGCCCGGACGGCTGCGCGTGCGCGCCGTACCGGGATTTGACGTCCATTACCCCGAAAATCAGTCCGTGACGGAACCCGCGCCAGGCGCGGGCCTGTTGCGTTGTGCATCCCGAGACAAATGATGGAGACATTCATGGCGACCTATCTGCAGCCCGCGCTGCCGCCGATTTCCCTGCGCATGTGCGACGCCGATCGTCTGCGCAACATCGCCGAGGCCGCCTCGGACAAGTATCCGCAGACCACCGATTTCCTGGCGCGGGAAATCGAGCGCGCAGACATCGTGCCTGACGCGCGGCTGTTGCCGGGACTTGTCACCATGGACTCGGATGTGACCTTCCGCGACGACATCAGCATGCAGGAGCGGTCCGTCACGTTGGTGTATCCGGAGGCCGCCGATGTGGACGCCGGAAAAATCTCGATTCTGACGCCGATTGGCGCGGCGCTGATCGGCCTGTCGGTGGGACAGACCATCGAATTCCAGACGCCCGGCGGCCGCTGGCGCTCGTTGACTGTGCTCAAGGTGAGCCAGCCCCGATAACGAGCCTCATACGACAGCAATATGAACATCCCGGCGGCAAAAGCATCGTTGCCGTCACCCTTCAGTTGCCGTAGTTCTTCCCGCGCGGCAGCATTTACCCTGTGATCCCGGAGTTTTCATTTTGAGCAAGTTCCCCGTTTACGCGCGCATCACCGGCCCGATTGTCATGGTCGGCTTCGGCTCCATCGGCAAAGGCACCCTGCCGATGATCGAGCGGCATCTCGACTATGACAAGTCGCGCATCACGGTGATCGATCCCAAGGACGAAGGCCGCAAGGCCCATTGCGAGAAGCACAATGTGCGCTTCATCCAGCAGGCCGTGACCAAAGACAACTATCGCGAACTGCTGACGCCGCTGCTCACCGAAGGCGGCGGCCAGGGATTCTGCGTCAATCTGTCGGTCGACACCGGCTCCACCGACATCATGGAGTTATGCAACGAACTCGGCGCGCTCTATATCGACACGGTCAACGAGCCGTGGCTCGGTTTCTATTTCGATGCATCGAAGGGGCCTGAGGCACGCTCCAACTACGCGCTGCGCGAGAACACGCTGGCCGCCAAGCGGGCGCGCGCTCCTGGCTCGACCACGGCTGTCTCCTGCTGCGGCGCCAATCCCGGCATGGTCTCGTTCTTCGTCAAGCAGGCGCTGCTGAATGTCGCCTCCGACCTCAAGCTCAACGCGCCGCGGCCCAAGACCAAGGCCGAATGGGCGGACCTGATGCGTCAGGCCGGCATCAAGGGCATTCACATCGCCGAGCGCGACACCCAGCGCTCGAAGAAGCCGAAAGAGCCGGATGTGTTCGTCAACACATGGTCGGTGGAAGGCTTCCTGTCCGAAGGCGTGCAGCCATCCGAACTCGGCTGGGGCACCCATGAAAAATGGATGCCAGAAAATGCTCACACTCACGAAGCGGGCTGCGGCGCAGCGATCTATCTGATGCAGCCGGGCGCCAACACGCGCGTGCGCACCTGGTGTCCGACCCGCGGCGCGCAATACGGCTTCCTTGTCACCCACAACGAGTCGATCTCGATCTCCGACTATTTCACGGTGCGCGATGCATCGGGCAAGGTGATCTATCGGCCGACCTGTCACTATGCGTACCACCCGGCGGACGATGCTGTGCTCTCGCTGCACGAAATGTTCGGCCGCGCGGCCAAGATGCAGGAGAAGCATCACATCCTCGACGAGAACGAGATCGTCGACGGCATCGACGAGCTTGGCGTGCTGCTGTTCGGGCACGATAACAACGCCTACTGGTATGGCTCGCAGCTCTCCATCGAAGAAACACGGAAACTCGCACCGTATCAGAACGCGACCGGTCTTCAGGTCACTTCCGCCGTGCTCGGCGGCATGGTGTGGGCGCTGGAAAATCCGAACGAAGGCATCGTCGAAGCCGACGAGATGGATTTCGACCGTCTGCTGGAAATCCAGATGCCTTATCTCGGACCGGTGAAAGGCTACTACACCGACTGGACGCCGCTCACCGATCGGCCGGGCCTGTTTCCGGAAGACATCGACACCAGCGATCCGTGGCAGTTCAAAAACGTATTGGTGCGGTAAGGCAGCTCGCGCGCAGTTTGCATTCGCCGTCATGGCCGGGCCTGTCCCGGCCATCCACGTCTGTGGGTTTGGTCTGTGGGTTTCCGTTTCGGAAGGTGCCCGGCACAACGCGCGCTGCAATCCGCTCCCGAGTCCCGACTATTGCTTGATCGGATCGCCCGTCTTCTCCGCAGGCGCGGGCGGCAACGCCGGCTTCGCGCCTGCCTTCTGGGCATCCGCGTCGGGCCGCGCCGGCTCCGGCGCAGGCGTCGTCGGCCGCGTGCCGCCGGGTTTCGGCTCCGCCGGTCCGTTACTCTTTCCGGCCGGTACTGAAGGCTGCGTGTCCGGCGGCTGCGTGGTTTGCGCAAAATGAATCTCGCCGCGCGATGCCAGTTGCATCAGCGAAATTCCAGACAGTGTCAGGCCGCCCGCAATCAAGACCGCTGACAGAATGAGATCGGTTCGATTGGCTCGCTTTTCGTTCGGAGTCATCTCCGCACCCGTTGATAGTCCTTCCAAAGGAGCCAACGGATGCTCGCAGCGATGGTTCCGGCAAATGCCTGAACGCGCGTTTGTCGCGCTCAATGAGTTGTGAAGGAAAATATGGAACCGGCCGGGACCAAACCGCGCGGGTCAGTCCTTGGTGCTGACGTCCCATGTCGCATGGCGGACACCCGGCCTGCGCGCGAGATCAGCCGTGACGGCGTCTAGCTCTTTCGCGTCGACTGCCGTGCTCACGAGCATAGCCACGATCTCCACGACATCTTCAGCACGTTCGATCACGTTGACATCGCTGACCGGATAGCTCGCCGCTTCCAGCTTCTCGACCAGAACATCGCGTACCGCGTCGAGGGATGCCGCATCGACCGTGAGCCGGATCTCATAAGTGGCTTCCGATGCGCGCTCGTCCAGCGGGCTACGGTTGATGGCATTCACGAGTGGCCGCAGCAGCGTATTTCCGGCGAGTACGAAGGCTGTGAGCGTCACCGCCTGCGCCAGCATGTCCGCGCCTGCACAGCAGCCGACCGCCGCAGAACCCCACAATGTCGCCGCCGTATTCAGGCCGCGGACATTCATGCCTTCCTTCATGATGACACCGGCGCCGAGAAAGCCGATGCCTGACACCACATAGGCGATTACGCGCACGGCACCATCGGCATCGGCAAGCTGCATGGCCAGATCGACAAATGCCGCGGCGCTGACCGCGACCAGCACGTTGGTCCGCAGACCTGCCGTGCGCAGGCGATACTGGCGCTCAGCGCCGATCAGGGTGCCGAGCACGAACGCAGCCGCCAGACTGACGAGCGTATCGAGAAAATCATAAAACTGGAATGTCGTCAGGAAGCGCATGACGACTGCATACTCACTACAGAGTAAGCAGTCCAGCGTCGCCGTCCTCTGTCGCGAAAGCCAGCAGCGATCCCTTGGCATTCCACGCCAGCGCGGCCACCGGCTCGCCGGCGTTCCTGCGCACGAGAATTTCCGCGCCATCCTCGATCCGCACCATCAGGATGGTGCCGTCGCTGTAACCCGCCGCGAAGACCTCTTCCTTCGGATTGCAGGCGACCACCGTCGCCTTGGCCTGCAGCGGAGCGAGCATCAAAGGCTCCTTGCCCATCGGACCGTCCTTGCTGGCGAACGGCCAGAGGATCACGCTGTCCGAACCGGAGGTGGCGAGGAATTTTCCGCCCGCGCTCCATGACATCGAGCGCACACGGGCAGGATAGCCGGTCATCCGCATGTGACGGGAGTCAGCCAGCCGCCAGCCATGCAGCGCGGATTCATGCATCGAGGTCACGAGAAAGCGGTTATCGGCGCTGAAGGTGACGCCTAGATGCGAGCCTTTCCATTCCAGAAATTCCGGCTTCGCGCCCATGTTGGGAAACCACAACGTCACGCCGTTGTAATGCGCCACCGCAAGCCGCACGCCCTTCGGCGCAAACGCCAGACCGCCAACGGTCGAGGGCACATCAAGCGATTTCTCATCACCCTTCGGATTGCGGACAAAGGCAGTCTTCCCGGCGGACCACGCCACTGCGCCCTCTGCATGCAGAGCCACATTGTCGATCCAGCGGCGCTTGGCATCGGTCGCGAGAGTTTCGGCATTCGACTTCGCGTCCAGCGCTACCAGCTTGCCGTCATCGCCGCCCATGACGATGCGCTTGCCGTCTGACGCCGAGCACAGAATGCCGCCGCCATGCACGGCGATGGCATTTGTCTCGCCGCCGGTTGCCAGCGTGACACTTTCTTCCGTGCCGACGAAGGCGGCGATATCGCCGAGGAAATGCACGGCTGACGCCGGCGCGTTCAACCCAACCTTGGTGACGCGATCCGTGACGGAGACGATGGAAGCCTCTTCCGGAGGCAGGCCGAACTTCGACATCACGCGATGGTCTTCTCAAAGCCTTCGCGGATCGCCTGTTCGGGCAATTCGCGGCCGATGAACACGACGCGGCTTTCGCGCTTCTCGTCGTTGCGCCATTTTCGCTGGTGGTCGCCTTCCAGCATCATGTGAACGCCTTGGAACACGTAGCGGTCGTCGTCGCCCTTGAACGACAGAATGCCCTTCGAGCGCAGAATCTTCTCGCCATCCTTGGCGACCAGTTCCTGCAGCCAGGGCATGAACCTGGTCGGGTCGATCGGCTTCTCTGTGCGCAGTGACAGGGACTGCATGTCCTCGTCGTGATAGTGCTTCAGACCGTGGCCGTGATCATGCCCATGATGATGGTGATCGTGGCCGTGGTGATGATGCTCGTGCGTGCAGTTCTCGTCATGACAGTGATCGTGGTCATGATCGTGACCGCCGTCTTCGAGAAACTCGGGTTCAATTTCAAGGATACGGTCGAGATCGAATGCGCCGCGCTCCAGCACATCGGACAGCGCAACCTGCGCGCGCTGGGTCTTGTGCAGAGTCGCGTAGGGGTTGATCGCGCGAATGCGGGCTTCCACTTCCGCCAGTTCCGGCTTGGTCACAAGGTCGGTCTTGTTCAGCACGATGACGTCGGCGAAGGCGATCTGGTTCTTGGCTTCCGGCGCGTCCTTGAGGCGGTCGCTCAGCCACTTGGCGTCGGCCACAGTCACCACCGCGTCGAGCGCGGTCTTCTCGCGCACGTCTTCGTCCACGAAGAAGGTCTGCGCGACAGGCGCAGGATCGGCAAGGCCCGTGGTCTCGAGGATGATGGCGTCGAACTTGCCCTTGCGCTTCATCAGGCCGTCGATGATGCGCACGAGGTCACCACGCACGGTGCAGCAGACGCAGCCGTTGTTCATCTCGAACACTTCTTCGTCCGCGCCGACGATCAGATCGTTGTCGATGCCGATCTCGCCGAATTCGTTGACGATGACCGCGTATTTCTTGCCGTGGTTCTCGGACAGGATGCGGTTCAGAAGCGTGGTCTTTCCGGCACCGAGGTAGCCGGTCAGAACGGTCACGGGAATCTTGTTGGCGGCGGCTTCAGACATGGAAACTCCAGGCGGATCATAAGCGCGCCCGGCGGCAGGGTGGCCCCTGCCCTAGCTCGACAGCGCGCTGGTCAGGGCCTTTATATTGTGCCGGACCATATCAATGTAAGTGGGGGCAGGCCCCTTTTCGCCGGTCAGGCTGTCCGAATACAGCGTTCCCCCGATATTCGCCCCGGTCTCGGCGGCGATCCGCCGCATCAGGCGCGGATCGCTGACATTTTCCAGAAAAACAGCCGGAATTTTCTGCTTTTTGATCTGGGAAATGATGGCTGCAATGTCGCGGGCGCTGGGCTCGGATTCGGTCGAGACGCCCTGCGGCGCGATGAATTTGATCCCGTAGGCCGCCGCGAAATAGCCGAAGGCGGCATGGGTCGAGATCACGCTGCGGCGTTCGGGCGGGATTTTCGCCACCGCCGCGCGAATCTCCCGGTCGAGCATATCGAGCTTTGCAAAATAGGCCGCCGCGTTGGCCTTGTAGGCCTCTCCACCCGCCGGATCGGCGGCGATCAAGGCGTCCCGGACATTCGCAACATAGATCTTCGCATTCGGCACCGACTGCCAAGCGTGCGGATCGGCATCTGACGAATCGTGGCTGTGACCATCCTCGATCCTGCGGGCGGTGATGCCCTTGGTGGCCACCACCGTCACGGCCTTGCTGCCGGAGGACTTGACCAGACGCGGCAGCCAGCCCTCAAGGCCGAGGCCGTTGACAATCACGAGCTTCGCATCGGCGATCTTTTTCGCATCCGCCGGCGTCGGCGTATAAACGTGCGTGTCGCTATCCGGCCCGACCAGCGTGGTCACGCTGACACGGTCACCGCCGACATTCTTCGCGAAGTCGCCAAGGATCGAGAAGGTCGCGACCACATTGAGCGGCGCACTCGCGTTCTGGGCAAAAGCAGACCCGAAAGACAGCGTGAATACGCAGGCGATGATGCCAACAAACCGAAGCATGACTGCTCCTCACGCTTCGAGATGGCGGCCCGGAAAGAGCTGGCGGACGAGGCCGCTGACACTTCCGAACAGAACCGAGACAACATACAACGCCGCGCAGACCAGAATGATCGCCGGTCCCGACGGCACCTTGGTATGGAACGACAGCAACAGACCCGCAAAGCCCGACAGCGCCGCGCTTGCCACCGCGATCCCGATCATGCCGGTGATATCGCGCGACCAGAACCGCGCGATACCCGCGGGCAGGATCATCAAACCTACTGCCAGCAGCGTGCCGAGTGCGTGAAAGCCATTGACCAGATTGATCACGACCAGCGCGAGAAACGCCAAATGCGCCGGCGCGCCGGCGCGGCTCACGGTACGCAGGAATACCGGATCGACACACTCGATCACCAGTGGCCGGTAGATTACCGCCAGAATAAGCAGGGTGATGGTGGCGTTGAATGCGATCACCAGTAACGTCTGGTCATCCATGGCAAGGATATTGCCGAACAGCACATGCAGCAGGTCGATGTTGGTGCCCTTGACCGAGACGATGGTGACGCCGAGCGCCAGCGATACCAGATAGAACGCGGCCAGTGACGCGTCCTCTTTCAGTTCGGTGCTGCGCGCGACAAGGCCTGACAGCAGCGCGACGGTAAAGCCCGCGATCAGACCGCCGAAGGTCATCGCGAACAGGTTGAGGCCGGACAGCAGAAATCCCACCGCCGCACCGGGCAGGATCGCGTGCGCCATGGCGTCGCCGACAAGGCTCATCCGCCGCAGCATCAGGAATACACCGATCGGTGCACCGCCGAGCGACAGCGCAATGACGCCGGCCAGCGCACGGCGCATGAACTCGAATTCGGTGAAAGGCGCAATCAGCGCGTCATAGATCATGATCGCCTCACGCCGCCTGCGATGGCGTGTCGGCGCACGGCGCAGCGCCGTCGTCGAACGCTTCGCACATATGCCGCGCGGCAAGAAGATTCTCAGCCGTCAGGACTTCCGCGGTCTTGCCCCACGCCACTTTCGAGCGCGCCAGCAGCAGCGTCTCGGGGAAATTCGCTCGCACCAGGTCCATGTCATGCAGCGCCGCCAGCACCGTGCGCTTTTCATCATGCCAGCGCCGCACCAGCGCAATCAGATCCGCCGTGGTCTTCGCGTCGATGGCGTTGAACGGCTCGTCGAGCACGATCACGCGCGCATCCTGCAGCAGCACGCGGGCGAACAGCATCCGCTGCATCTGGCCGCCGGACAGCGTGCCGATGGGGCGATTTTCAAATCCGCTCAAACCGACCGCGGCCAGCGCCTCGGTGATCCCTGCCTGCTCCGCCCTGCCAAGCCCGCAGAAAATGCCGCGGCGGCGCCAGAGCCCGGTGCCGACAAAATCGTAGACCGAAATCGGAAAGCTGCGGTCGATGTCGGCGGTCTGTGGCAGGTAAGCGATGTCGCGGGCTTTGAGATCGCCAAGCCCGATCACGCCCGCCAGCGGCTTGAGAATGCCGACAACGCCGCGAAACAGCGTGGACTTGCCCGCGCCGTTGGGGCCGACCACCGCCACCAGCGCGCCGTGTGTAACGTCGCCGCTG
The DNA here is from genome assembly GCA_050249215.1 of Afipia sp. Lineage (GTDB taxonomy): Bacteria > Pseudomonadota > Alphaproteobacteria > Rhizobiales > Xanthobacteraceae > Afipia. The sequence continues at coordinate 21,872 of JBFWQX010000013.1, read as the reverse complement.
AGATGATGCACTGCGGGATGCCGATCATAGCCGAGCGTGACGTCGCGGAATGTCAGTTGCGCGGACATGCTCACCTCATCGCCAGAAGCACGACAGCCCACAGCGCCGCGCTGATCGCAGCGGCCGCGGCCACGCGAGCACCGAGTGTCATCCGCAGGATCGACCAGTGCAGCGGCTGGGCCGGATGCGGCGAAGCCGGGCCATGGCTGTGTGCATGATGGCTGTGCCCGTGATGGCCGTGGGGATGGTCGTGGGTGTGGGTATGCCCGTGCGACTGGGCCATGGTCAGCTTTCCAAACCGGATCAGCGAGCGGTCCGGAAACCCCTCAATTCCAGGAAATGTTATATTATAACATAGCCCGCGTCCACGCTTCCGCAAGGCGGCCTTTGCCTATGGTTTCCCGATGAGCATCACCAAGGCGGCAGCCAGAAACGGGAAAGGAACCGAGACCGCGCACCGGAACCAGACAAATCGGGCCGGCATGAAGGGGATTTCCCACAAGATTACCCGCTGGAACGCAAACAGGGCCCACGCAACCACATAGGCGACCACCTGCGGGGTTCCGCCACCGCTCTTGAGCGCAACCGCCCCGATGGAGAAGCCCACCACCGGGCCTCCCGGGGTCGCCGCACCGGCCACCACGGCGGTGGCGACGCCGAGCCATCCGGTGTCCGGCCCGAGCCCGCCAACGATGACTTCCGAAGGGATGATCGCAGCGATGAAGCCCGAACCGATCACGCCAAGCGCAATGCGCGGCACGATGTTGATGAAATCCATGCCGCCGTTGCGCAGCGCCGAGGTCAGCACCGTTTTGTCCTGACGCCACGCAACGATGCTGACGCCAACCAGCGAGCCCCAGAGCAAAATGTCGATAATCAGCGCGGTCACAGCTTGATCCTGTGACGGACACGGACATAGACGAAGCGCCCGAGGGCACCGGCGAGGATCGGCATCGGCAGCGAGATCACGATGCGCCAGAGCGTGAAGTCCGCGCCCATGATCGGCATTTCCCACGCCACCGCGCGGCCGTATCCGATCAGCGTCCAGCTCACCACCATGGCGATGGTCGCGCCGAAATCGGCGCCGACCGCCAGCAAGGCGCTCGCCACCGGATAGGCGGTGAACGGGCCGCCCGGCAGGATCGCGCCAAAGGCCGTTCCGATCAGCAAGCCCTTGAGGCCGGATTCCGGACCGAGCGATTTCGACACCTTGTCGTGCGGCAGCACCGCGGCGATCAATCCGCCAAGCAGACAGCCGGCGAGCACGCGCGGCATGATTTCGCCGAACAGCGAGGCGTCATGGAACAGGATCGCCCAGACGCCGTCGATCCCGTCGCGCCGCCACACCAGCGCGCCGCTGACCACGACAAGGACGGCGATCACGAATGTCGACCAGCCGAACGGCTTGCCCTTGCGGGGCGCGCTCGTCTCAAGGCCCTCCCCATTATCGGAGGACTCGGTTTTCAGGGAAGGTTCGGACAAGGACGGGATATTGTTTCTTGTTTTTATTTTTAGTTTTTGATTTTTAGGCGAAATGGCGCGCCAGAGCCAGTCCGGCAAAAAGTCCCGCGATGGACAGCGCCACCGATCCCACAACATAGAACAGCGCCAGCCCCATCTCGCCCCGCTGATACAGCGTCACCGCGTCCAGCGAAAACGCGGAGAATGTGGTGTAACCGCCGAGAACACCGGTCATGATGAACAGCCGCCATGGCTGCGAGGCTTCGCCCTTCAGCGCGAGATAACCTGCGATGATGCCCATCACCAGCGATCCGGTAATGTTCACGACAAACGTGCCATAGGGAAAGTTGAGGCCGCAGGCGCGGGCGCAGCCGACATTGACCGTATGGCGAAGCGAGGCACCGAGACCACCGCCGATAAAAACGAGAAGATAATTCATGGAGGTTTCACGTCGTAGTGTTGCGATCAAAAAAGGGGCCGCAAAATGCGGCCCCTTGAATTGAATGCGTTGATCACGCCTTCTCGAACAGGGACTCGACGTATTCCCAGTTCACGAGATGATCGACGAACGCCTTGAGATAATCCGGACGGCGGTTGCGGTAGTCGATGTAATAGGAATGCTCCCACACGTCGACGCCGAGGATCGGCGTCGCGCCGTGCACCAGCGGGTTCTCGCCGTTCGGCGTCTTCGAGACTTCGAGCTTGCCGTTCTTGACCGACAGCCAGGCCCAGCCCGAACCGAACTGACCGGCGCCTGCGGCGGCGAAGTCGGCCTTGAACTTTTCAAGGCCGCCGAGATCCTCGTCGATCTTCTTGGCGAGCTTGCCGGGCAGCTTGTCGCCGCCGCCGTTCGGCTTCATCCAGTTCCAGAAATGCTTGTGATTGTAGTCCTGACCGGCATTGTTGAAGATCGGCGCGTTCTTGCCGAACGATCCCTTCACGATGTCTTCAAGGGACTTGCCTTCAAACTCGGTGCCCTTGATCAGGTTGTTCAGATTGGTCACGTAAGTCTGGTGATGCTTGTCGTGGTGGTACTCGAGCGTCTCCTTCGACATGTATGGCTGGAGCGCGTCGTAAGCATAAGGCAGGTTCGGGAGCGTGAAGGTCATGGGTCTACTTCCGGAAATTGTGGATGACGAGATGTCAACGCGGCGCACTATAGAAGGTTTCCCGGCAAGGGAAACAGCCATGCGGCCGCAATAGACATATAGCCCTACCCCGCTTGCGGCGGGGCAGCAATTGGTGATGCCTTTCAGGCCGCCTCTATGCCGCCTCTATGCCGCCTTGGGCAGCGCGCCGACCATATCGTCCTTGGCCTTCGGCGGACGCACATTCATCAGCATCTGGAAGGAGCCTGCGATCAATCCAACGATGACCGCGGCCTTCCAGGCCATGTCGTAGCTGCCGAGATGATCGAAGATCAGCCCGCTGCCCCATGCGCCGATGAACGAGCCGACCTGGTGGCTGAAGAACGCAATGCCGGTCAGGGTCGCCATATATCGCAGGCCGAACAGTTGAGCGACCAGACCGTTGACCAGCGGAATCACGCCGAGCCAGAGCGACCCCATCACCGCCGCGAAGATCAGCGTCGATGTCGGCGTGGCCGGCAGCATGAAATAAACCGCGATCGCCAGCGAACGCACGATATAGACTCCGCCGAGCAGCAACTGCTTGGGATAACGGCCGCCGAGCCAGCCGAACGCATAGGATCCGAACACGTTGAACAGTCCGACCAGCGCCAGCGCGGTAGCGCCGAGCGACGGATCGAGGCCGCAGATCGCAAGATAGTTCGGCAGATGTGTCGTGATGAAGACAAGCTGCAGGCCGCAGACGAAAAACGCCAGCGCCATGATCACATAGCCGGAGTGACCGAGCGCCGACTGCAGCACCGCGCCGAGCGACTGGTTGACGTCGTCGGCCTTGTCGATTTCGATCTTGTCGGCGCCGCCCGCGCCGAAGGCCGACGGCAGCATCACGCAGGCCAGACCGATGAACCCGACCAGCGCGATCTGCCAGCCCGCGGTCGAAATCAGCGCCTGCGCCATCGGCGAGGCGATGACGAGGCCAATCGAACCGGCGGCGGAAATCGCGCCCATGGTGACGCTGCGCTTGGCGGCGGACACCGCACGCGCCGACGCCGTCATGCTCATGCTCGATGCCGTGCAGGACAGCGCGATGCCCACGCAGATGCCCATGCCGAAAGTCAGCGCCAGCGCCGTGGTCGCAAAGATCATGGTGACGAGGCCGAGAACATAGACCAGAACGCCGGCCAGCATCACGTAACGGGATCCATAGCGATCCGCGAACGCCCCGACGAATGGCTGGGTGATGCCCCAGACGATATTCTGGATGGCGGTCGCCAGCGAGAAGTCGGCGCTGGTGATCTGGGTGTCGTGCAGGATCGAGGGCTGGAAAAGCCCGAAGCTCTGCCGCATACCCATGGACAGGCTCAACATCACGGACGCGCCGATCAAGATCGACCACTTCTGATAGGGAGAGAGCTGGGCGGCCTGCATTGTAGAAAAATCTCCTGAGATGCCGTCCATCATCGCATCGGAATCGGTATTTTACCATCTGCGCGGAGAACAGGGCTGATGTGCGCGGCGGATAGCAGAAACGGCAAGCAAGAAAATGAGCATCGAGATTGATATTACGACCGGAGATTCCAGTTGGCCGGCCGTCAAACCGCTGCTCGCGTCGGTCTGGCCGCCCGAAGCCGTCAAGGCCGCGCCATGGGGCCACATCGTCTTCGCCCATGCCGACCTCCGGGTGATGATCGAACTGGACGGCGATGTGGTCTGCCACGCCGGAATATACCGCCGCACAGGCACATGGAATGGCCGCAAGGTCATCATCGGCGGGATCGGCGGCGTGGCGACGCGGAAGGATTGCCGGAAAAGGGGTTACGCGGGGCTGGCGATCAGCGCCGCGCTCCATACCCTGACCGAGGAGCGCGCCACCGACTTCGGCATGCTGTTCTGCGAGCCGCACAACAGTGCGTTTTATGAAAAACTAGGCTGGCAGAGCTTTAACGGCACCGTCTATGCCGAGCAGCCTTCGTCCGGGCGCGCGACGTTCGACGCCATGATCCCTTACGTCTTCAGGATCAAGCGTCTGCTGCGCGAAGGCACCATCGACCTTTGCGGCCTGCCGTGGTGATCTGGGCAAAACAAGAAACCGACATCCGGAGGACACGCCATGAGTGATGCACAAACCGATCCGCGCAAGCTGCCGAAAGATGCCCATCCCGCCATCGCGGCCGCCAACGCCGCCATGCGCGCCGCGCTGCCGTTCGAGGACCGTCAGGATTATGAGGACGCCAGCCGCGGCTTCATCGACACGCTTCCCGACGCTGCCGTCACCAATGCGCAGGATCGCGTTGTCTGGACACTCAAGCCTTACGGCTTCCTTTCATCAACGGAAGCACCGCCCACCGTCAATCCAAGCCTGTGGCGGCAGTCGCAGCTCAACATGAACCACGGCCTGTTCGAGGTCTGCGACCGCATCTATCAGGTGCGTGGCCTCGACATCGCCAACATGACGCTGATCGAAGGCGACACCGGCGTCATCGTGGTCGACACGCTGACTTCCACCGAAGGCGCGCGCGCCGGGCTGGAGCTTTACTTCAAACATCGCGGACGCAAGCCGGTGAGCGCGGTGATTTACACCCACACGCATACCGATCACTGGGGCGGTGCGCGCGGTGTTCTCAGTGACGAGGACATTACCAGCGGCAGCGTTCCGATCATCGCGCCCAACCTGTTCATGGAGTTCGCTGTCTCCGAAAACGTGATCGCGGGCAACGCCATGCTGCGCCGGGCGCAGTATCAATTCGGGCCGTTCATTCCGCGCGGCGCCCGCGGCCAGGTCGATTGCGGCCTCGGCAAGTCGATGGCCGCCGGAACGGTCGCGCTGGTGGCACCCACCGATCTTGTCATGGCCACCGGCGACAAACGAAAGATCGACGGCCTCGAATTCGTGTTCCAGATGGCCCCTGAGAGCGAGGCGCCAGCCGAATTCCATTTCTATCTGCCGCAGTTGAAGGTTCTCAACATGGCGGAGAATGCCTCGCATAACTTCCACAACCTGCTGCCCTTCCGGGGTTCGGAAGTCCGCAATGCGCTGGCCTGGTCCGGCTATCTGAACGAAGCGCTGCAGATGTGGGGCGACGACGCCGAAATTCTGGTCGGCCAGCATCACTGGCCGGTCTGGGGCAACGCGCGCGTGCAGACCCATCTCAAGCAGCAGCGCGATCTCTACAAGTTCGCGCACGATCAGACGCTGCGCATGATCAATCACGGCATGACAGCGTCCGAGATCGCCGAGACGATCCAACTGCCGAAGAGCCTCGAAGGCGCATGGCATACGCGCGGCTACTACGGCCACATCCGTCACAACGTGAAGGCGATCTATCAGCGCACACTCGGCTGGTACGATTCCAATCCGGCCAACCTCGATCCGCTTCCGCCTGTCGCACTCGGCAAGAAGCTCGTCGCCTATATGGGCGGCGCGGAGCGCGTGCTGGCGAAGGCGCAAGAGGATTTTGCCGCCGGCGACTTCCGGATTGTCGCGGAAGTCCTCAATCATCTCGTGTTCGCCGAACCCGACAACGAGACCGCACGACTGCTGCTGGCCGACACCTATGAGCAGCTCGGCTACGCGAGCGAAAGCGCGACCTGGCGCAACGCCTATCTGTTCGGCGCGCAGGAACTGCGTCACGGCATGCCGAAAGTGCCGGGCCGCAGTCCGATCTCCAACGACACGGTGCGCGCGCTGCAGACCGGCCAGTTGTTCGAATATCTCGGCGTCCGCCTCAACGGCCCGAAGGCCGAAGGCAAGACCATGGTTCTGAACTGGGAGTTCACCGATTCCGGCGACCGCTTCGCGCTCAATCTGGAGAACAGCGCCCTCACCCATGTGAGCGGGCGTCACGCAACCGATGCCGACGCGACCGTCGCGCTCGACCGCGGGACTTTCAACGAACTGGTGCTGCAGACATCGACATTGGCCGATGCCGTGGCGGCCGGAAAAGCCCGCGTCAGCGGACATGCGTCGGGCTTCGACGAGTTGATGGCGCTGATGGATAATTTCGAGCGCATGTTCGAGATCGTCGAACCGCGGACGCGGCGCTATCCCTGACCGCGGCTGCGGCATCTCCGCCGTCCCGGCCACTGGTATAACGATTGTCTCGTATACCAGTTTGCGCTAGACACCGGAGGCTCCTGCTGGCGGGAGCCATTTCCCCTGTCATTTCAAGGGTCTTTCCGTTGCCTCCGTCTGGCCCGGTGCGGATTTTGATGTGATGGACATGTCCGGCCGCGGGCCGGAGCGGCAAAACCATATTTGTGGACGAGTGAGCATGGCGCGCAACATCCTGATTCTCGGAGCCTCGTACGGCTCACTGCTTGGCACCAAACTTCTGATGGCCGGTCACAACGTGACCCTGGTGTGCCGCAGGAACACCGCGGACCTCATCAACCGCGACGGCACCGAAGTGCGCATCAAGCTGCGCGACGAGCCAACCCATCGCTCGATCTTCTCGCGCACCCTGCCCGGCAAGCTGGACGCCACCTCGCCGGACAAGGTCGACCTGTCGCGCTACGACATGGTCGCTCTCGCGATGCAGGAGCCGCAGTACACCAACCACACCATCCGCGTGCTGATGATCAAGATCGCGGCGGCGAATCTGCCGTGCCTCTCGATCATGAACATGCCGCCGCTGCCGTATCTCAAGCGAATTCCGGCGCTGGCGAACATGGACCTCGAAGAGGCCTACACCAACGCGCAGGTCTGGGAACGCTTCAAGCCGGGCCTTGTGACGCTGTGCTCGCCCGATCCGCAGGCGTTCCGTCCGCCGGAGGAAGGCGCCAATGTGCTGCATGTCGGCCTGCCGACCAACTTCAAGGCCGCGACCTTCGAGGACGAAGCCCACAACAAGCTGCTGCGCGAACTGGAAGCGGACATTGACGCTGTCAAGCTCGACGGCCAGGACGTGCCGGTGAAGCTGAAGGTGTTCGACTCGCTGTTCGTCCCGTTGGCGAAGTGGTCGATGCTGCTCACCGGCAACTATCGCTGCATCACGCCAACCGATCCGCGTCCGATCCGCGACGCCGTGCATGGCGATCTGAACCTGTCGAAGTCGATCTACAATCACGTCGACGCGATCGCGCGCAAGCTCGGCGCGGAAGCGGAAGATCAGGTGCCGTTCGAGAAATATGCCAAGGCAGCGGAAAGCCTGCTCAAGCCATCGTCGGCAGCCCGCGCGGTCGCCAGCGGCGCGCCGTTCATCGAGCGCGTCGATCTTCTGGTGAAGCTGATCTCGCATCAGCTCGACATGCCGAACGCCGAGATCGACCGCACCGTGCGGGTGGTCGATCAGAAGCTGAGTGAAAAGATTGTCGTCGGTGGCGGCGGCTAGCCGCGCGCCGTTTAAAACACCGATCTGCAAACACCCTTCCAGATAAATTGTCTGGAAGGGTTTTTCTTTCGGCGTCCCGGCAATGATGCAACCCTGCCGGCACCTATCAAGCGGCGCTTGGGTGCGTTATGACTTTCGCCGACCAACCATCGAGAAAACAGTCACGGGAGAAACTTTGTATGAAACATCACGCTTACGTGCCGCGCGCGACGAGCTATGGACTCAATCCGGGCGATGAACTCAACGATCTGCGCATGTCGGATCAGGTCCGTCCGCTGTTCGAGCACGTCAAGAAATTCATCCGTGAAACCGTCGATCCGATGCTGGCCGAATACACCAAGCATGGCGAAGGAAAGACCGACCGCTGGAGCTTCACACCGGGCCAGATCGAGGTGCTGGAAAAGGCCAAGGCGAAAGCCAAGCAGGAAGGCCTGTGGAACTTCTTCCTTCCCGACAGCGAAACCGGCGAAGGCCTGAAGAACCTCGACTACGCTTACATCGCGGTCGAGCTTGCGAAGAACCCGCTGGCGTCCGAAACCATGAACTGCTCCGCGCCGGACACCGGCAACATGGAGGTGTTGGAGCGCGTCGGCACCAAGGAGCAGAAGGAAAAGTGGCTGAAGCCGTTGCTGAACGGCGAAATCCGCTCCGCCTATGCCATGACAGAGCCCGCCGTCGCGTCGTCGGACGCCAAGAACATCACCACCACCGCGAAGCTCGACGGCAACGAGTGGGTCATCAACGGCGAGAAGTACTACATCTCCGGTCTTGGCGATCCGCGCTGCAAGATCATGATCGCGATGGTGAAGACAAACCCCGATGCACCGCGCGGCAAGCAGCAGTCGCAGATTCTGGTGCCCGTCGACACGCCCGGCGTCGAGGTCATCGGCCCGATGCATGTGTTCGGCGCCGATCACGCGCCACGCGGACACATGCACATGCGCTTCAACAATGTCCGCGTGCCGAAGGAAAACATCCTGCTCGGCGAAGGCCGCGGCTTCGAGATTTCGCAGGTCCGTCTCGGACCGGGCCGCATCCACCACTGCATGCGCACCATCGGCAAGGCGGAGAAGGCGCTCGACCTGATGGTGACGCGCGGCCTGACCCGCGAAGCCTTCGGCAAGCCGATCGCACATCTCGGCGGCAACCTGCAGATCATCGCGCAGGCCCGCTGCGAGATCGAGGCGATGCGCCTGATGGTGCTCAAAGCAGCCAAGGCGATGGACGTGCTGGGCAACAAGGAAGCCCGCGTCTGGGTCAGCATGGTCAAGGCCATGGTGCCGGAACGAACCTGCAAGATCATCGACCAGGCGATCCAGATCCACGGCGCCACCGGCATTTCGGAATGGACACCGCTTGCCGACATGTATGCCGACGTCCGCCATCTGCGCTTCGCCGACGGCCCGGATGAAGTGCACTGGATGGTGGTTGGCCGCCATGAACTCAGCATGGCGTAAGGCGAAGCCCAGCGCAGTGAAAACAAAAGCCGCCCAAAAGGGCGGCTTTTTAGCTGATAATTCAGCAACTTGGTTGCGGGGGCTGGATTTGAACCAACGACCTTCAGGTTATGAGCCTGACGAGCTACCGGGCTGCTCCACCCCGCGATAAACCGGTGCAAGCCTTCAGAGGCAGACGGACGACAGGTCAACGCCAAAAGCGTCGTTCCAACCCGTCCGGAGGCGAGAGAAGGCAACCAGGGCAAAGCCCGTGGTGCGAGGGGTATGTACCAACGCCACCCCGCTTTGGAAAGGCCTGCGGGCGATCTTTTTCACGATTTTATGACGTCCCGCCAAGGGCCTGATCCCGGGGCATTTTTGCCGCCGGACTTGCCAAGCAGGCTTCCAGCGATCAGCCTTCAGCCAACAAAAGTCCGGCTCTGGAACCGGCTGAAACAGGCTCAGGGAAGCACGAGGAAACGCATGAACCAGATTGTGAGGAATCCGGCCGCGGGCGGGATCGAGGACGTGTTCCACCGTGCCATCGCCCTGTCGCGGGCGGCGGAACCCACGCTGGCCGAGCGCCGCGACCGGCTTGCCCGGCTCCGCGCGCTGGTGGCCGCAAACGAGACCCGGTTCGCGGACGCGATTTCCGCCGATTTCGGCAACCGCTCGACGACCGAGACCCTGATCGCCGAGACGCTGTTCGTACTTGCGGAAATCAGGCACGCGACAAAACATCTCGACCGCTGGATGGCGGCAAAGCATGTCGCGACCGAATTGCAATACTTCCCCGCGAAGAACAAACTGCTACCGCAGCCGCTTGGCGTGGTCGGCATCATCGCGCCCTGGAATTACCCGCTGCAATTGACGCTCGCGCCTGCGGTCGCGGCCGTTGCCGCCGGCAACCGCGTCATGATCAAGCCAAGTGAACTGGTGCCGCAATTCTCCGCGCTGCTGCAGAAGCTGATCGCGGAAAAATTCGACGACACCGAACTGACGGTCACCGGCATCGACGGCGACATTTCCGAGCGCTTCGCGGCGCTGCCGTTCGACCATCTGATCTTCACCGGCTCGACCCGCGTCGGACGGCTGGTGGCCGAGGCCGCGGGCCGTAACCTGACGCCGGTGACACTGGAGCTTGGCGGCAAATCACCCGCCATCATCGACCGTTCGGCCAACATTGCGGAAGCCGCCGAACGCATCGTCTACGGCAAGCTGATGAATGCCGGGCAGACCTGCATCGCGCCCGACTATGTGCTGATCGCGCCGAACGCCATGGACGAGTTCGTCGCCAAGGCGAACAGCGCGGTCGCGCGCATGTTCGGCACCAGCCCCGACAACAAGGACTACACATCCGTCGTGTCGGATAAACACTATGCCCGGCTCGAAAGCCTGGTGCAGGATGCCGCCGCCCATGGCGCGACCATCGTTCAGCCGGCGAAAGCCGACGATCCGGCATGGAAATCGAAACGCAAATTCCCTCCGACCTTCGTTCGCGGCGCCACCGCCGAGATGAAGGTGATGCAGGAGGAAATTTTCGGGCCGATCCTGCCGGTGTTCGCCTGTGAGAGCACCGATGCGGCCATCGCGCATATCAATGCCAATGACCGCCCGCTGGCGCTGTACTGGTTCGGCAAGGACAACGCCGCGCGCGACCGGGTTCTGGCGCGCACGGTCTCCGGCGGCGTCACCATCAACGATTGCCTGTTTCATTTCGTGCAGGCCAATCAGCCGATGGGCGGTGTCGGCGCATCCGGCATCGGCGCTTATCACGGCGAATGGGGGTTCCGCACCCTGAGCAAGATGAAGCCGGTGTTCTACCGCTCGCCGCTCAATCGCCTCGCCGACCTTTACCCGCCTTACGGCAGCAAGATCGCGCGCCTGATCAAGCTGCTGCGTTTCATGTCCTAGTTATTCTTGAGTTGATGCGACCGGCATCAAAGCCGGCGTCAAAAATGCTGTCTATAAAATAGGTTTGGGGGACATAAGGATGGCGGACACGTTCGATTACGTGGTGGTAGGTGCGGGCTCCGGTGGCTGCGCGGTCGCAAGCCGGCTGTCCGAAGATCCCAATGTTTCGGTCGCCCTGCTGGAAGCCGGCGGCAAGGACGACAACTGGGTCGTCACCACACCCGGCGCGCTGATCCTGATGGTGTCAGGCCCGGTCAACAACTGGTCGTTCGAGACCGTGCCGCAGCCCGGGCTCAACAGCCGCAAGGGCTATCAGCCGCGCGGCAAGGGCCTCGGCGGATCGTCCGCCATCAATGCGATGTGCTACATCCGCGGCCACAAGGCCGATTACGACCGCTGGGCCGCCATGGGCAATACCGGGTGGTCCTACGCGGACGTGCTGCCCTACTTCAAGCGCTCCGAAGACAACAGCGAGCTCGACGGCTTTTATCACGGCAAGGGCGGCCCGCTCAGTGTTACAAAGCTGCAGACCGACAATCCCGTGCAGAACATTTATCTGCAGGCTGCACGCGAGGCGCAGTTTCGCATCAACGAGGATTTCAACGGCGCGGAACAGGAGGGTCTCGGCGTCTATCAGGTGACGCAGAAGAACGGCGAGCGCTGGAGCGCGGCGCGCGGCTACATCCATCCTTTCATGGAGAGCCGGAAGAACCTCCACGTCATCACCGGCGCGCACGCAACCCGCATCCTGTTCGATGGCAAGCGCGCCACGGGTGTCGAATATCGCCGGGGCAAGGAAACAAAGCAGATCAAGGCGCGGCGCGAGATCATTCTCGGCCTCGGCGCGTTCCAGACCCCGCAACTATTGATGCTGTCCGGCATCGGCGACAAGAATGACCTCGCCAAACATGGTATCGCCTCGGTCCATCACCTGCCCGGCGTCGGCAAGAACCTGCACGACCATCCCGATTTCGTGTTCGGCTTCCGCTCCGACAATCCGAACTTCACCGGACTGACCTTCCCGGGCATCCGGCGCATCATCAAGTCGATCTTCCAGTACCGGCGCGAGCGCCGTGGCCCGATGACCTCGAACATCGCCGAATGCGGCGGCTTTCTCAAAACCCGGCCCGATCTCGACTTGCCCGACATTCAGTTGCACTTTTGCATGGCCGTGGTGAACAATCATGGCCGCACGCCGTTTTTCGGCAGCGGCTTCTCCTGCCATGTCTGCCTGCTGCGGCCGAAAAGCCGCGGCAGCGTCTGGCTGCAGAGCGCCGATCCGATGCAGCCGCCTGCCATCGACCCGAATTTCTTCGGCGATCCGGCCGATCTCGAGGCGATGGTCGCGGGCTTTCGGACCACCAAGCGCTTGCTCGATGCGCCTGCGCTGAAAGCGATCCAGACCTCGGACGTCTTCACCGCCGGCGTCGAAACCGACGAGCAGATCCGCGCCGCCCTGCGCGCACGGACAGACACGGTCTATCACCCCGTTGGCACCTGCAAGATGGGCGTCAACGATCCCATGGCCGTGGTCGATCCGACGCTGAAGGTTTACGGGATGGAGGGCCTGCGCATCGCGGACGCTTCGATCATGCCCGACATCATCGGCGGCAATACCAACGCACCGACCATCATGATCGGCGAGAAGGCCGCCGACATGATCAGGGCAGAGATGCGCGTTCACTGATTGCGCCCCCACCCGCAATGAGGCAAGACGCTAGCCGTAGAACGGTAAAGGTCGGATGATTGGCCGCGACGCGGCAATAAAGACAACGAAAAGGAACGATCCATGGATCTCGGAATTTCAGGACGGCGTGCGATTGTCTGCGCGGCTAGCAAGGGACTGGGCCGCGCCTGCGCGATCGCGCTCGCCAATGAAGGCGTTCATGTCACCATCACCGCGCGCGGCGCCGAGGCGCTGGGCAAGACCGCGGCGCATATCCGCAAGCTCAATCCCAGCGTGACGGTGACGGAAGTCGTCGGCGATATCACCACACCGGAAGGCCGCGAGGCCGCGCTGAAGGCCTGTCCCGATCCGGACATCCTGATCAACAATGCCGGCGGCCCGCCGCCCGGCGATTTCCGCAACTGGACCCGCGACGACTGGATCAAGGCCATCGACGCCAACATGCTCACCCCGATCGAGCTGATCAAGGCGACCGTTGACGGCATGATGGCGCGCAAGTTCGGCCGCATCGTCAACATCACCTCCGCCGCCGTGAAGGCGCCCATCGACATTCTGGGCCTGTCGAATGGCGCGCGCTCCGGCCTCACCGGCTTTGTCGCCGGCCTCGCCCGCAAGACGGTGATCAACAACGTCACCATCAACGGGCTGCTGCCCGGTCCGTTCGATACCGACCGCGTGCGCGGCCCGATGCTGGAAGCCGCCGCGAAGGCGCAGGGCATTTCGCCGGACGAAGTGCTCAAGCAGCGCATGAAGGCAAATCCCGCAGGACGCTTCGGCGATCCGGAAGAATTCGGCATCGCCTGCGCATTCCTTTGCGGCGCGAAGGCCGGCTTCATCACCGGCCAGAACCTGCTGATGGACGGCGGCGCCTATCCCGGCACGATGTAAGCGCGGGACACACAATCCTCATCAATGCTCCCTCGGGCTGTAGCGCCCGAGGGCAAGACCAAGTGACCGGGAGTTAACCGAGATGCAGTGGACCGTGGGCCGGGTCAAAGTCACCAATGTCGTGGAGATCGGCGCGACCGGCGGCACGCGGTTCATCCTTCCGCAGGCGACGCCTCAGGAAACGCAGAACATGCCTTGGCTGGTGCCGCACTATGCCAATGCGGAAGGCCGCCTGCGGCTCAATGTCCAGTCCTGGATCGTGGAAACACCGACCCACAGGATCATCGTCGACACCTGCATCGGCAATGACAAGACCAACCGCTCGGTGCCTGCGTGGAACGGACTGAACAAGCCGTTTCTCAACGACCTCGCCGCCGCAGGCTATCCGGCCGAGACCATCGACACGGTGCTCTGCACGCATCTTCATGTCGATCATGTCGGGTGGAATACGAAACGCGTGGACGGCAAGTGGGTGCCGACATTCGCCAATGCCCGCTATCTGTTCGGCAAAACCGAATACGAGCACTGGGCCGCGCATAGTCCGGAGGGCGAACACCAGGCGGTGTTCGAGGACTCGGTGCAGCCGATTGTGGAGGCCGGACGCGCCGACCTGATCGGCAGCGATCACCGCATCGGTGACGAAGTCACCCTGATCGCGACCCCCGGACACACACCCGGCCACATGAGCATTCTGGTGACGTCCGACGGCCAGCAGGCGCTGCTGACCGGCGACGTTGCGCATCACCCTTGTCAGATGGCGCATCTGGACTGGTCATCGACCGCGGATTCCGATCCGATGCAATCCATCGAGTCCCGGAAAATGCTGTTTTCACGCTTCGCGGACACGCCGACGCTGGTGTTTGGCGGCCACTACGACCCCGGACACATTGTGCGCGACGGCGACGCTTTCAGGCTGATCGCGGCTGCGAAATGAGCGCGCTGCACAACGCGGGGAAAGGTTGAATTTCCGCGCGCCCTGTCGCATGAAACATCCGACGAATGAAACATCTGGCAAGAACGAAAAGGAACTATCCATGAAACTGGTTCGTTACGGCGCCGCCGGTCAGGAAAAGCCCGGACTGCTCGACCGCTCCGGCCGCATCCGCGACCTGTCCGCGCTGGTCAAGGACATCGACGGCGATGCGCTGTCGCCCGCCGCGCTTGCCAAGATCGCCGCTGTCGATCCGGCCTCGCTGCCGCTGGTGGATGGCGATCCGCGCCTCGGCGCGCCTGTCACCGGCATCACCAAGTTTGTCGCCATCGGCCTGAACTATGCCGACCACGCCGCCGAAGCCGGCATGGCGATCCCGTCAGAGCCCATCGTGTTTCTCAAGGCCAACACCAGCCTGTGCGGCCCGAACGACAATGTCGAAAAACCGCGCGGCTCCACCAAGCTGGACTGGGAAGTCGAACTCGCCATCATCATCGGCACCAGGGCCAAGTATGTCACCGAGGCCGATGCGCTGAAGCATGTCGCAGGCTATGCCGTCTGCAACGACGTGTCGGAGCGCAACTTCCAGATCGAGCGCGGCGGACAATGGACCAAGGGCAAGTCGCACGACACCTTCGGCCCCGTCGGCCCGTGGCTGGTGACCGCCGATGAAATCGCGGACGTCCACAAGCTCGGCATGTGGCTCGACGTCAACGGCACGCGCTGCCAGACCGGCTCGACCGCGACTATGATTTTCAATGTGCCCAAGATCGTCGCCTATGTCTCCGGCCTGATGACGCTGTATCCCGGCGATATCATCACCACCGGCACGCCGCCCGGCGTCGGCATGGGCATGAAGCCGCCGAAATTCCTCAACGCCGGCGACATCGTCACCCTCGGCATCGACGGTCTCGGCGCGCAGCGTCAGGAAATCGTCGCGGCCTGAGCTGCAATTCACTACAGGTTCCGGCGTCGCGCCGGAGCCTGTTGTTCAATGTCCTCATGACAGGAACGCTCCATGAAACTGGCCTATTCCCCGGCATCGCCGTTCGCACGCAAGATCCGTATCGCGGCCATGGAGCTTGGCCTGTTCGACAAAATCGAGTTCATCTCTCCGATCAAGGCGATCCCCGTCACCGAGAACGAAGAGTATGCGCGCAACATCTCACCCTTGCGGAAAATTCCTGCGCTGATCCTCGACAGCGGTCAGGTCATCGTGGATTCCTACGTGATCGCCGAATATCTGGACGAACTCGCCGGCGGCAAGCTGATCCCCGCATCCGGGCCCGCGAAGTGGCAAGCCAAGACCGACCACTCCATCCTGCAGGGCATGCTCGATGCACTGTTGCTCTGCCGCTATGAGCGGATGCTGCGGCCCAAGGAATTTCTCTGGGACGGATGGGCCGACGACCAGTTCAAGCGCGCATGGGATGGCCTCGCCCGCTATGAAGCGCATCCCGACGTTCTGACCCGCCCGCTGGATATCGTGCAGATCGGCATTGTCTGCGTGCTCGGCTATCTCGATTTCCGCTTTCCCGATTGCGGCTGGCGCAAGACGTTTCCGAAGCTCGACGCCTTCCACGAGAAGATGATGCAACGCGAGTCGGTGAAGACCACGCTTCCGCCGCCGGCCTGATCGGACAGACAATGAGCGATCGCGCAGACGACGGCGATTTCAGGGCCTGGCACGCGGTCGCCGACCTCTATCACGCCTACTTCACCGGCCTCGTCATGTCGCTGGTGACACGCCGCGGCAGCGCCGATGCGGCGGAGTTCATGTTTCGGGTGTTTCGCCGCCAGCATCACGAGCGTTTTCTCGCCGGGATCGAGAAGTTCGGCCTGACCAATGCGCCGCACGCGGTCGCCGCCGCGCAGTATCACTATCTCAGCAACCAGATCGGCGGCGTGAACGTCGAATACATGCGCGAGTCCGACCGCAAGGCCTGGATCCGCTATCCGCCGCCACGATGGGTCTGGCGCGGCACCGCGATCTGCGCGATTCCGGGCGAAGTGTCCGCCGGAATGTTGCGCGGCTGGCACGCCCATAATGGGGTTTCGTTCAAGAACCCGCGCATGGGATTCGTCTGCACCAAGCAGACCGTCGACGGCCAGAACGGACTGGAAGGATTCTATTACGAATACGACCGCGATCTTCTCCCTGAAGAGCGTCTTGTCTTCGCGCGGCATCTCGAGGCGCCGCTGTTCGATCCCGCGGCCGCGCCGAAGCTCGCGACCGACACCTGGCCGCGCGCGCGGCTGGAAAAAGCCTATCGCAACTATGCGATGGAATATGTGCGCTCGTCGCTGCCGGTGATCGTCAACCAGTTCAGCCCCTCCGACGCAGGCCATCTTCTGTATCTCACCGGCAAGCTGGTCGGCATGCAGTTCTATCCCGACATCGCCGCGAGTTTTCCCACAGCCCATGACTCCGGCCCGCAGGGCTTCGGTGCATTCCTGCTCGCGTTTCTGCGCGCCGAGGGCGACGAGGCCGACCTCGCCCATGCGCACGGACAGGTAACGGTCTCACAGAAGCAATGGGGCCTGATCGCGGGCGTGCCCGACTATCATCCGATGTGCCTGCAGGCGCTGCGCGGATTGATCGAAGGCCTGATGACCGCGCACGACCGGCGGCTGGCTCTGGACTTCACCGTAGAGAATGATCGCGCCTCCGGGCCGCTGCGCTGGACCATCACACAGAGGCCACTCGCGCCGACCGATGACGGCCGGTTTCCGGCTTAGCTTCTTTCCACTCATTGCCGCGCAAGCGCACGTTCCAACAAAATCGCTCTCGCGGCGCAAATCAATGCGTCCGAGCTTTGCTCATCCCGCCAAGCGGGCGGTGGAGCGGCGGGAGGCGCCAAGGTGCTTGCGAGACACCTTTGGCGAACTCTTGCGATCGAGTCCGCCGCACAGCCTGGCGAGGGCCATGCGCGCCTGATGCGACAGGCGCTGCGCCTCCCGGCGCTCCACCGTCGTCACTCAGGTCTGCTTCGCTCCGTGGCGGCCATGACACGCCGCAGAACACGGAGATAGGTATATTATCCTATATCCGATGTCAACAGCCATGGACCTATTTTGTCGCTGGCTAACGATTGTTCCGAAGGAACAACCGATCACCCGAATGATGGTACCGCGTAGACTTTCGTGAATCGTTTTGCTGGATGAAGTCACCACTCCAGCGCGGCGCGATCCCATTTGCCTGCGTTGGCGGCGGCATCGTAAGTGCTCTGGAAAAATTCGAGCAGCATGGTCTCCGGATCGTCCGACATCCGCACCGCGTCGTAGTCCAAAATGAATTCACCAAGCGTCCGGTCGAACGTTGCCTGCGGCGGCCGCAAGGGCGCATCGGCAAATCCCGGCGGCGCGGGATAGGAATAGGAATAAAACGCCGCCTTGCCGAAGCCGCCATTGCCGGGCCAGAAGCCGCAGCTCGACACTTCATGCGAATAGGCCTCGCGCGCAACCCAGTCGCCGAGATTGGGCATACCGCCGGGATGCGGCGGCGCCGTACGCCCCGAAAAGCGCGTGACGGCCAGATCGAAACTGCCCCAGAAGAAATGCACGGGGCTGACCTTGCCGATGAATCCGGCGCGAAACTGCTTCATGACACGGTCGGCCTGCACCAGCACGCGCCAGAACCGCTGGGCGGCGTCCGCGTCGTAGGATTTATGCTGCTGGTCCCTTTCAAAGGGAATCGCATCGGCCACTTCGACCGGCATGGTCCAGATCTTCACCTCGATGCCGAGATCACGCAGCGTCTGCATGATCCTGTCATAGAACTCCGCGACCGGCATTGGCGCGAGCGCAAATTCCCTATGCTGCGGATCGCTGGTCCGGATCACGAGCGCGTGGTGACAGAAATCAAAGTCGATCTGAAAGCTGCGCGATTGGCAGGGCATCGCGGATGTCGTCAGACCTGTCGCGGTGACATAGAGCGGCACCTGCCACCACTGATTCAGCATCGGCTCCTGAGCGAGGCGAATCTTGCCGACAATCTGGGTCCACATGTGCAGGGTCGTGCAGGTGTCCTGCCAGCCGATATACGGCAGCGCCGGCCAGGCCGCGCTGGAAGACGCTCCGGATGTTTCGATCTGCGCCATGCGATCCAACCCCTCTCCCGCTCACTTCCCCGTAAGCGGGAATCCAGCCCAGCAGTGAAATGCGGGTTCCCCGCTTCCGCGGGGATGAGCGGAGTTCAAGCCTAGCGCCAAACCCCGCCTCCCGAAAGAAAAACGCCGCCCCGAAGGGCGGCGCGGACGAACTTTGGCTAGATGTGAACGATTACTCGTCGTCCTGAAACAGCGGGCCGAGCTTGTCGAAATATTTCGTCACCAGCGTCACATTGCCGGGGAATTTCACGGCCTCGACCGACTTCAGTGCGCCGTTCATGTCCTCAAGAATCTCTTTCTTGTCCTTCGCCGGAATCTTTGTGTCGGCCTGCACCGCCGCGATCTGCTTCTTCAGCATCTCGGGCGGTTCGGTGAACGCCCTGGTCTTCGGGTCGATGCCCGACATCACCAACGAGACGTTGTCGTAGACCGCGCCGTAATCGCTGAAATCGGCAAAACCGTTTTTCTTGGCGATGCCTTCGAGCTGCGCCTGCAGCTTCGGATCGGGCTTGTCCGCCGCGCCTTGCGGCAGCTTGTCGGTTACCGCATCCATTTCCTTCTGGGTCGCGATCAGCGATTCGATCTGCTTTTCGGTCAGTTCGATCTGCTTGAGCGGCGGCGCAGGCTCGGGCGCAGCGGCCTGCTTTGGCGGAGCGGCCTGCTGTTTGGCCGGGGCCGGCTGCTGTTTGGCCTGAGCGAAAGCCGAGCCCGTCATCGCCACCGCGCCGAGCAGACAGGTTGCGGCGACGGTCAAGGCCGCAATGGGAGTACGAACGGCGAGGCGCATGGAGTTCTCCTGAAGGCTGAGGCGGACTTGAAAAGCAGTCGCGGGGAATCGGGGTGCGGTTCAAGACCACACGGAATGATTGTCGCAGATCATGACAAAAACAAAGCAACAGCGCGTGTTCCAGAACCCGAATACGCCGCCTGAGCATGCCGATCGCCTGTAACCGATAGCGCAGCTCTCGCCATCACTGGCGCGTCCCGCGCGAGGAAAACATCGAGGATGCAATCGCAAAAACGAAAAACGCCGCCTCCCGAAGGAGACGGCGTTTTGTGTATCGAACATCGTATGAGGAGAATTTCTGTCCTTTGCAGGCCTGGCAGCGACCTACTCTCCCAGGGCTTAAGCCATAGTACCATTGGCGCTGAAGAGTTTAACGGCCGAGTTCGGAATGGGATCGGGTTGAGGCTCTTCGCTAAAACCACCAGGCCGGCGAAGGACAGAAATACGAAGCAATCTCGTCAATCACACACAGAGTGTGTGTGGACATTGAAAATGAGAGCAATCAAGCCAATCGAACGATTAGTACCGGTAAGCTACATGCATTACTGCACTTCCACACCCGGCCTATCAACGTGGTCGTCTTCCACGGTTCTCAAGGGAATTCTCGTTTTGAGGTGGGTTTCCCGCTTAGATGCCTTCAGCGGTTATCCCGTCCGTACATAGCTATGCTGCACTGCCGCTGGCGCGACAACAGCTCCACCAGAGGTACGTTCATCCCGGTCCTCTCGTACTAGGGACAAATCCTCTCAAAATTCCAACACCCACGGCAGATAGGGACCGAACTGTCTCACGACGTTCTGAACCCAGCTCACGTACCACTTTAAACGGCGAACAGCCGTACCCTTGGGACCTTCTCCAGCCCCAGGATGTGATGAGCCGACATCGAGGTGCCAAACGACGCCGTCGATATGGACTCTTGGGCGTCATCAGCCTGTTATCCCCGGCGTACCTTTTATCCGTTGAGCGATGGCCCATCCACGCGGGACCACCGGATCACTATGACCGACTTTCGTCTCTGCTCGACTTGTTGGTCTCGCAGTCAGGCAGGCTTATGCCATTATACTCGACGAACGATTTCCGACCGTTCTGAGCCTACCATCGCACGCCTCCGTTACTCTTTGGGAGGCGACCGCCCCAGTCAAACTGCCCACCATGCGCTGTCCCGGTTCCGGATAACGGAACGCGGTTAGATACCCATAACCATTAGGGTGGTATTTCACATTGCGACTCCACTCAGGCTGGCGCCCAGGCTTCAAAGTCTACCACCTATTCTACACAAACAGTCACGAATACCAGCGCAAAGCTACAGTAAAGGTGCACGGGGTCTTTCCGTCTGACCGCAGGAACCCCGCATCTTCACGGGGAGTTCAATTTCACTGAGTCTATGTTGGAGACAGCGGGGAAGTCATTACGCCATTCGTGCAGGTCGGAACTTACCCGACAAGGAATTTCGCTACCTTAGGACCGTTATAGTTACGGCCGCCGTTTACCGGGGCTTCAATTCAGAGCTTGCACTCCTCCTTTTAACCTTCCGGCACCGGGCAGGCGTCAGACCCTATACGTCATCTTGCGATTTCGCAGAGCCCTGTGTTTTTGCTAAACAGTTGCCACCCCCTGGTCTGTGCCACCCCTGACTGCTTGCGCAAGCAGAGGTCCTCCTTATCCCGAAGTTACGGAGGTAAATTGCCGAGTTCCTTCAACATAGTTCTCTCAAGCGCCTTGGTATACTCTACCAGTCCACCTGTGTCGGTTTCGGGTACGGTCTGATGTGGAGGCTATTTCCTGGAACCCCGTCGAGGCCCGACCAATCCAATAAGGTCGAACAACATAAGGGATTCGTCACCATCCACTGGCTCACGAATATTCACGTGATTCCCATCGACTACGCCTTTCGGCCTCGCCTTAGGGACCGGCTAACCCTGCGAAGATTAACTTTACGCAGGAACCCTTGGACTTTCGGCGACAGTGTCTTTCACACTGTTTGTCGTTACTCATGCCAGCATTCGCACTTCTGATACCTCCAGGCGCCCTCACGGGTCACCCTTCGCAGGCTTACAGAACGCTCCGCTACCGCGTACGCTTGCGCGCACACCCTAAGCTTCGGCTCGTGGCTTGAGCCCCGTTACATTTTCGGCGCAGAAACCCTTATTTAGACCAGTGAGCTGTTACGCTTTCTTTAAAGGATGGCTGCTTCTAAGCCAACCTCCTGGTTGTTTTGGGATTTCCACATCCTTTCCCACT
>JBFWQX010000012.1:0-126428 GCA_050249215.1 Afipia sp. | reverse complement strand
GCGGCATGCTCCTTCAAGACCTTGATAATCTGCTCTTCGGTAAACCTGCTCTTACGCATCGTCTGTCTCCTGGCTGGAGAACAGAAATCCTAACTCAAAATCGAGGGCGTTTCAGGGGTGCAGGTCAAGCCAAATGGCAAGACCCACCGGTAGGTGCTCAAGACCTGAGAGCATTTTCGCTCAGCGTGGGAAGTAAAGCGCAATGGTCGCGTGGTCTATTTATCAGCTTTTCTGGCTTTTCTCGTGACGGACTGTTTTCGTTCGCGCAGGGAATCCGAACAAATATCATATGTATGGATGGGTTCGATTTGCACGAAATCCTGAATGGCAAGTTGAATCTAGTAGACGTCTTTGAAAGAAAAATAAGACGCGCCGCCGAAACAAACGCAAGCTACGTTTCCGTGCGCGAGTTATATTAGTCGCCCCTCACATCGCCACCTTGATCTCCATCCCGTCGCCCGTGCCGCTCGTTGCGCCCTCAATGCCATCCGGCTTCTGCCAGTCGCCGTCGTAGGAATACTTTTTCGGGCGCGCGGGGGCTTTCAGATTGAACAGATAGGTCGGCCCGTCGCCGATGGTCACCGCCAGCGTGCGTTTGTCGGTGGCGCGGTAGACCTCGACGCTGGCATAAGCCTGCGCGCGTCCGTCCGTAAACTTCCAGTCCGGCTCGCTGTAGGGCGACGACTTGCGCGTCTCCTTGTCGCTGCGCAGTTCCAGGGTGATCTTCTTGTCCCTGGACGGTGCGGCGACGCCCGGCGGCAGGCGGATCTGCGCATTGAGCCACATCGCGCTCTGGTTGCTGGTGTCGATATAATCGCTGGTGCGGATCATCTCGAACACGACACCGCCTGTCACCAGCATGGCGATGCCGGCGAGGCTTGCGAGCAGAAAGCGCCGGCGCTTCGCAGCGTCTTCGCCATAGCCTTTCGCCATCCGGTAACCGAACCACGCGCCTGCGATCAGCCCGAGCGGCGCGCCGGTGAATATCCCGAAGATCGCGGAGGAGCCTTCCATGTCGCGCACGCCGAACAGCGGGGCGAGTTCGGCGGCGATCACCATGCCGCCCACAAGGCCGATCACGCTCCACACCGCAACGATCAGAAATGCCATCAGGCCCCGCCCCGGGTTCAAGCCGGAGCAGCTTATCGGAGAGCGCAACGCGCCGCTACGGAGCGCCACGCCGAACAAAGGCAGATGGCCGGCTTCGCCCGGCGATGCCCCGCCGACGCACCCGGGCGCGCGGCCTGCCTAGCTCATCACCATCCCGAACATCAGCAGGATCGCCATTCCGGCGAACGCATACCGCAGCGGACGGTCTTCGGCGATTTTCTCGATCAGCTTCATGAGACGGCCCTTTGTTGCCCCTTGCGATTTGGACAAAACCGTGGCGGCGATTTCGTTCCACCGCCGTTCATTTTCCTTGGCGCAGATTACGCGCCGCCGGACCGGCGCGGGAACCTTTGCTGCTCTCGCCGGTTGATGGCGAGGTCAGACAAGGATTGAGGATCATGAAAAAGATTGCAGTTGCCCTTGCGACAGTTGCCACCGTCGCCGTTCTCGCGGCGCCAGCGGCGGAAGCCCGCGGCGGACGCAACGCCGCCGCGATCGGATTCGGCCTTGCCGCCGGTGCCCTGATTGCCGGCGCGGCTGCCTCCAGTGCGTATGGTTATGGATACGGCGGCCCGGCCTATTATGCCGGTCCCGGCTATGACTCCTATGCCTACTATGGCGGCCCGGTTTACGCCGAGCCGGTTTACGGGCCGGGCTATTACCGCGCCCAGGCTTACAAGCAGAATCACAAGAACGATCCGAACCCGGTGGATATGAACCCCTACAATCCCTGGTAACGGATCATCAGGCGGCGACACCCCTGACAGCGAAAGGCCCGGAGCATGCTCCGGGCTTTTTGTTTGCGCATGAAGGGCAGAGCGTCACGCCTCGCGCGGCAGCGCGATCCGGTAGCAATAGCCGGTTTCTGGAAACGAGGGCGTCAGCTCCGCGCCGATCTGTTTCAGCGTGGCCAGAATGAGCTTCGAGCCGAAATTGTGCCCGGCGGGAGCCGCCACCTTCGGGCCAGCCCGTTCGCGCCAGTCGATGCTGATGCTGTCGTCACCGGCGCGGCAGGCGATGTCGACATGGCCGCCGGGCTGCGACAGCGCGCCGTATTTCAGCGCGTTGGTGGCAAGCTCATGCACCACAAGACGCAGCGCGCGGGCCTGCCGCGCGGTCAGTTCGGCGTCGTCGCCGGTCAGCACCATGCGCTCGGCGCCATGCGGCCGGGCGACGCCATCCTCCAGCAGCGCGCGCAGGCTGACCGTTTCCGTGCTGCTTTCGTCCATCAGGCCGCGCGTGTCCGCCACCGCACAGACCCGGCGGATCACCGGACGACGGCGCACAAGTGCACACATGCGCGTCATGGCCGTGACAGGCGTGTCCGGACATCGCGTCATCTCTGCCACCCATCCGCCGCACGCCAGAATTTTCCTCGCGCTGATTCTCCTTGCGCTGATTTTCCGGCGCAGCGCTGTTCGTTGATGCGGCAAACAGCTTGACTCAAGAAGAACAAAAGAAGAACATAACCACTCACCCGTCAACACGGAATTTCGGCATGTTGAACACACTCGCCTCCGGCCCGCCGCCGGAATCGGAGCGGCTGGATATGGCCGCGGATCAGGCTATCGCGGCCTGCGGCGGCGACCTGCGCAGCACCATCCGCGCGCTGATCCTCGCGAACGAATTTCTCGAGTACGAGTTGTGCGAGATGTTCAAGGCCGTGACCAACGGCACGCACGGAAAATCCCATGGCGAGCGGGCCGACTGGTTCGACTGATGAGTTGCGCGCCGCCTTATGCCGACTTGCGCAGTTCGGGCTCGGCCTCGAGCGGCGTCACGTCGAACACGGCATAGCCGTTCTTGCCGTCTTTCTTGGCCGTGTACAGCGCACGGTCCGCGGCGGCGATCAGCCGTTCCGCATGCATGCCGATGTCCGGTCGCCATTGCGCGACGCCGACCGACGCCGACAGAACGAGAGAAACACCGTTGCTCTCGACCGCCTGGCCTTCGCAGGCCTCCAGCACATGGCGGGCGACCATCGCCCCCTCGCGCAGCGTGGTCGAGGGCAGGAGCACGCAGAATTCGTCGCCGCCCATGCGCGCCAGCAGATCGCCGGTGCGCAGGCGGCTGGTGGCCGCGCTGGTGAACAGCCGCAGACATTCGTCGCCGGCGGCGTGGCCGTGGCTGTCGTTGATGTCCTTGAAGTCGTCGAGGTCGATCATCAGCAGTGCGAAGGCCTCGCCGCTGCGGCCCGAACGCGCGCATTCCTCGTTCAGCCGCGCCAGGAACTGGCGGCGGTTGGCGGCGCCGGTGAGATCGTCGAACAGTGCGAGATCCGCCACCTCGGCCCGCAGCCGGTCGATGGTCATCAGCAGGAATCCGAAGTTCCACATCATCGACAGGAACACCAGGCTGAGGATCATCACAGCCTGGAACTGGTTGAATTCGATCAGCGAGATCGGCCCGCCGACATGCATGATCGCAGCCGCGGACCGCGCGACGTAGACGGCGATCATCAGAATCGCGATATAGCCCGACAGCCGCGCGCCCGGATATGCGTTTCCGTTCTTGCGCGACAGCAGCAAGGGCAGCGTCATCGCAATCGGCACTGCCTGAGCCGCCGAATAAATGACGATGCGCATCATCATGTTGTCGTGCCAGATGAAGAACGACAGGCCGGCGAAATTCAGACTGACAACGAGAGCCGTGAACCGCCATGACACCGGCACGCCGTAAAACCGGCGGATGCCCATCGAGGCAAGGCAAACCGCCAGAACCAGCGTCGACCCGCCGATCAGCAGCGGAATAAGAAGAAGGGTCTTGCTGCCGGGATCGATCCCGCTTCGCGTCATCGCGATCGCGGCGCCCAATGCCGCCACCAGCGCCCCGGCCATCCAGAACCGTGTGGCGTCAAGGTTCGGATAGCTGCGGACCACGAAGGCCCACACAATTCCGATCGCGACGAAATTGACGACGAAAATGATCCAGAGGGTCGGGACACTCAGCATGGGCGAACCGAGGGTGCACGGTTGTCCGTGTCTTGTGCCCTCTCCCGAAAATCGTTTGCCGCCCGATGCATGAGCCCACTCCCAGTCCGGAATATCCGGAATCGGCCTCCCCCGAAGCCGGATGCATCCTTGCAGGCGCGCACTTAACGGAATCTGACCGGCACCGGATAAACCGCGCCGTGGTTTTGAATTGATGAACAATGCGCGGGCAACGGCCAAACGAAAGGCATTCGCGCACCAACAGCGGCGTACACGAAAGCAAAGCGAAAGGCTTTCGCCGGTTGTTAACCCTCAACGGGCAAGACGCCGTCCACAGAAAAGACAGTGGTGATTGTCGCAAAGCGACCACAATGCCGAAAAACAGGCGACAAATTTCAGCGAATCGGCTCCGATTGGAATCGAGGCTGGACTCTGGCCGTTCGCCGAGCATGCCTCGTGACGTTGACGTCAACCCGAACCCATGAGGATGCCATGGCGAAGAAAGCCAAGAAGGCGAAGAAGGCGGCGAAGAAGACAGTGAAGAAGGCCAAGAAGGCCAAGAAGAAGTAGTTTGTTGATTTGAAGTGGCTCGGGCGGAGCTGCTTCGCCCGGGCCTTTTATTTTCGGGATCGCCTTCCGGCAGTTTGCCACATCCCGCCCCGCGCAGTCTGCGCCTCCGCCGTCCTCGCCCTGTCCCGCGGCGCTTGAACTCCAAGCTCATCCCCGCTAGAACGCCATCGCGCCATCGCGCCGTAAGCGTCTCACGTCAGGCAACGCATTCAACCGAGGCCGCCGCCCCGGGAATGCCATGACGAACCGGACGCAGCACTCACCACCATTGCCTGAAGCTGCCCTGTTGCGGATTTCTGTAACCGTCATCGCGCGTCTCTGCGGGCAGACGGCCTTCGCTTCAAAAGAGTGATCTGATGACAACGCTTCCAACTCCACGTGCAAGCCGCAGACTGCCCGCACGCTATGCCTCCATCGTCATGCCGCTGGTGCTGTCGATCCTGATGACCTTCGTGGTCTCTGGTATCTCCACGCTTAAAAGCCTGGGTTTTACCTCTGCTTTTGTCGCGACATGGCCCGCGGCCTGGGCGATTTCGTGGATCGTCGCCTTTCCAACGCTGCTTGCGGTGCTGCCGCTGGTGCGCCGGATCGTGGCCCTGGTGGTCGAACCGCCGCCATCGAACTGACAGCGGAAGGGCGGCCATGCGCCGCCCTTCTCCTTCAACATCCTTGGCTTTCGGCCGTGCCCCGCTGCGGCGACGCGCCGCGACAGTTAGGCATTGACCTAACTTTTGTCGCGGATATAGTTAGCCATATGACTAACCAACAAACCCGCCTCAACGACACATTCCATGCGCTCGCGGACCCGACCCGCCGCGCGGTGCTGGCCGCGCTCGGCACCGGACCCGCCACCGTGAGCGATCTGGCGCAGCCCTTCGACATGGCGCTGCCGACATTCCTTCAGCATCTCAAGGTGCTGGAGGAGTGCGGTCTCGTCCGCTCGAAGAAGGTCGGTCGCGTGCGGACCTGCCAGATCAAACCGAAGGCGCTCGCGGAGGCCGAAGACTGGCTCGGCGCGCAGCGGAGCCTTTGGACAAAGCGGCTCGACCAACTCGACGACTACCTCAGACAGCTTCATGCCATGGAGAAACAGAAGTGACAGCGTATCCCATCGACCCCAAGCTCGATCTCGTCCTCGAACGCATCATCGACGTGCCGGTCGAACTGGTGTGGAAGGCATGGACCGAGCCACAACATCTGGTTCACTGGTTCACACCGGCGCCCTGGAAAACCGTCGAGTGCGAGATCGACCTGCGGCCGGGCGGCATCTTCCGCTCGGTGATGCGCTCTCCCGAAGGACAGGACATGAACAATGTCGGCTGCTGCCTCGAGGTGGTGCATCACCGCAAACTGGTGTTCACCGACGCGCTGCTGCCCGGCTTCCGCCCGCGCGACGACGGCTTCTTCACCGGCATCGTGATGATGGAGCCGGTGACCGGCGGCACGAAGTACACCGCCTGCGCCATCCATAAAGATGAAGCGGGCCGGAAGACCCATGAGGAGATGGGCTTCCATTCCGGCTGGGGCACCGCGCTCGATCAGCTTGTGGCCTACGCCAAGGCGAAGATGTGAGGGGCTCGACCAAGGCAACATCTCTCACCGGTCACCCCCGCGAAGGCGGGGATCCATAATCACTGTGCGATGTGGCGATGAGAAGATTGCTCCGGCATCTCCCTTAAATCGAGAACTCAGGGACTATGGGTCCCCGCCTTCGCGGGGACGACCGGAGTTGGACTCGTGGCGTCGCGCTAAGCGCGGCAACGCAGACGGAAAGCCTCACCGCCCCGCAAGGCGATCCGCGAAATAGGCGATGGTCTTGCGGTAGATCGTCGCCCGGTTCCACTCGCGCATCGCCTCGAAATTGGCCGAGCCCTCGTGATAGTCGGCACCGCCGCGGAAGCCCGCCGTCCTGAGCAAATTCGCGGTGGAGGCCAGCACGTCCGGAATGCTGTGGCGCAGATCGACATGGCCGTTGCCGTCGAAATCGACGCCGTACTTGATGTAGGACGACGGCAGGAACTGGGTCTGGCCGAGTTCGCCAGCGTAAGCGCCGATCATATCGCGCAACGGCAGGTCCCCGCGCTGGAGGATCTTCAGCGCCGCGAGCAGTTCGCCCTGGAACAGTTCGGTGCGGCGGCAATCATGCGCCATGGTGGCCAGAGTGCGGATCACCGGCATCTTGCCGATGTCGCCCTTGCCGAAATCCGACTCCAGCCCCCAGATCGCCACCACGATTTCCGGCGGCACGCCGAACCGCTGCTGGATGCGCGCCAGCAGCGAGGCGTGACGCTGCAGCATCGCCTTGCCGGTGCTGATGCGACCCGGGCTGACGCGGGTCGAAACATACTGCTCGAAGGTCTTGTTGAAGGTGCCGCGCTGGCGGCGATCGAACGACAGCACCGCCGGGTCCTGCGTCACGCCCGCGAAGGCCTGCGAGATCACGCTTTGCGAAATCCCCGCGGCTGCCGCCTCCTGCGACATCGCCGCGACGAAGCCGTTGAAATCGCCGCCGCAGCGCGCGGCCTGCGCGGGAATGGAGATAGCGAGCGCGGCAAGAATGACGGCGAGGCGGAGGATAGGCATCAGAAACTCCGTTTGAATGTGCGGCTGAGTCTACACGCAGGCAGCGGACTTGTCCCGGCCCACCCCGCCTTACTTTGATTGCTTTTTAAGGACAGGCACGCGCGTTCATCTTGGCAGCGCTTTCAGAAACGCCCGCAGCACCGCGACCGAATTTTCCGACGCCAGCTTCTCGAAGGTCTGCATCTCGTTCTCGCCCGCGCCGCCGCCGGCGAGGTCCGACAGCGAGCGGAACGCCAAAAACGGCACCGCATTGGTCGCCGCGACATGGGCGACGGCGGCGCTTTCCATATCCAGCACCTGCGCCTTGAAGGTGTCGAACGCCCAGGTGCGGAACGCGGCATTATCGACAAAGGCCGAGCCCGACACGCCGTTGCCGCCGACCACCACCTTCGGCAGATGAACCAGACACGCCGCCTCGATGCAGCGTTTCAGTTCAACGCCCGAGGTCGCGGTGCGGGCGATGGCGAACAGCTTGTCATCCACCGGAATCCAGAACTGCCGCACCGGCTTGTCCACGCCGTCGCGCGGCACCTTGACGCCGCGCGCAAAAATCATCCCGTAGTTCGGAAACTCCTGTTTCGACCACGACGGCAACTGAAAGCCTTGCGGCGTCTCGCGCGCCAGGATCGTTTCGAGATACTGGCCCCACTGCTGCGACACCACCACGTCGCCGATGTTCAGCGACGGATCGACCCCGCCCGCGATGCCGGAAAACAGGATGGCACGCAGGTTGAAGCGATCGACCGCCATCTGCGTGGTCATCGCCGCGTTCACCATCGACACGCCGGACAGCACCAGCACCACGTCATGTCCCTCGACCCGGCCGGTGACGAAATCGACACCCTTCTCCCTGTGCGAGACCGGGTGCTCGACAATCGCCAGCAGCGCCTTCCATTCCGGCTCGAAGGCGGAGAACAACGCCACGCGCGGCACGGTGTCGATCGGCTGACTGGCGGCGAAGGCGCCGGACGGCATCAGCGCGAGAAGGAAAAGAAGAAGCAGGCGGAGGAGAAGCATGAGGAACACTCGATGGAGGGCGACGATAAGGAGCATAGCCGGGAATCCCGGCCTGCCGCCACGCGAAGACACTTTGTTTCTGCGCATATATGTCGCGGTTCGCCGGCCTTTGCGGCAACGAAATCGCAACACCCTTCTGGAACGGTTTGCGGATGACACCGCAAACCAAGGGCCACCTGATCGGCGCGCTGTTTGTCGCGGCCATCGCGGCCATCGGCATCTACATCCTGCTCGCGGGCCTCGGCCAGTTCGGCCGTGGCCGCGGCGATGCGCCCGGCTGGGTGCTGATCGCGGCGGGCGCGGCATTCCTGCTGGCGGCGGCGAGCACCGGGCTGAACACCATCGGCGGACTGCTGTTCGGCGCGAAGGCCGACCGGCACGGCAAGCTCTCCGACGATGCGCCTTATGCCCTCCGCGCCGCGCAGATGCTGCTCAGCCTCGGCGTGATCGCGATGCTGGCCGCGGTCGCGACCTGGGTGGCGTTCAATCCCGGCGAGGGCAGCAGCACCGGACGGCGGGTCGCCTTCGCCATCGGCGCGATCATGACATGGGCGATGTTCGCGGGCTTCGCGGTGTGGCGGCTGCGCGGACTGCGGCGCTAGCGGGCCAACGCGCCAACACAACCACGCGCAGGCGCTCAGGCGTGTTTGATCCGCCCTGTTTTTTACGGCGCGGGCGCGCCGGAGATGTCTTGCATTCCTGCCCTCATCACGAGGGCGCGCGGAACGCCGGACGCGCGATGCGTCCGCAGCCTCGCGTGCAAAAGTGGAAAGCACACAAGTGTAGTCACCACGAAAGCACCGGACACATCCGGCGTTCCGCACGCAGTGGATTTTTCGGCTTGCTTCGTGCTCTCCCCGGCAACGCCCTCGGGCTGACGCCATCGTCTCCGCGGTACGTGACCTGCGCCCGGTCGAGCGCTGGCAGGGGCGGACCGGATTCCGTAAGGGACCACACGACTTGGGCCGACGCACTGAGGCGATGCAAATGGGGCGAATCTCCACCCCGGTCCGCACCGCGCAGCGTGGTTCGTCAGCCGATGGTTCGCGGCCTCACGCTTTGCCGGAGTCCGGACACACCCTTTGTACAAGGAGTGCGCCTCGCCCCGAGCCTGCGCCCTGGACACTCGCCGCCGGCCTGACGCTGCCGCGTCCACCGCATCCCGCCCCGCGACTAGTGACGATCGCGAGCCGCCCCTCGTTGAGTGGGACGGGATTGATAGGAATATAATCAGTTAAAAAACACTGTCAAGGCGTTATTCTTCAAAGGAAGACTCGCTATATGTTGCTATGTCGCTCGAAGCACAACGAAACACCCGTAGTCAAATGCGCACAGATACTTTCTTTGAAACATGCTCTGAGCCGCTTGTCGAACTTGCAACCGACATTATTAGCTCGACCGAGTTTGAGCGGCTTAGTCGTATATCTTTTCTTGGTGCAATTGAAAAGTTAGGTAATGCAGATGGTTCTAGACGTAGCGCAGGTTCTCGCTATGAACACTCCATTGGCGTCGCCAGAATAGCGTTACAACTTGCCCAATCAGCTTCACTCTCACCCGGCGAGTTAAGAATAGCCCTTATTCACGGCCTCCTTCACGACATTGGCCACGGACCACTCTCCCACTCATGTGAATTCTTTTTCAGAACAAAGTTCGCTTGGGACCACCATCAGCAACTGCTGGCGATTGTTGCGAATAAGCGAAGCTCCATTTCGAAAGTTCTGGAAAAATATCGCTTATGGCACGATTATTTTGGCTTTCTAATTCAACCCGACAAACTACCTAACGTGCAAGCAATTTTCGAAAGCCCGATAAACGCTGACACCATCGAAGGCATTCTAAGGGCTTCACGTTTTTTTGGAGTTAACTCCGGCATAAGCGAAGATTCGTTGATCGCGTCGCTGTTGAAGCGCTCACCTTCGTTGAAGGAGCTTGACGGCTTTTGGCGACTGAAACAAACAATCTACAATCAATTCATTTTCAACGATACCCAAGCCAGATTCGATGTCGCCGTATGCGATGCATTATTCTCAACCCAAGAAACCGTTCAGAAATCCGAATTTCTATTGGATGACGACACCTTTATCGAAATCTACATCAATAGGATTACAGAACAATTGGGAGCCTTGAGCGCCAAAAATGACGCCACACCCAAGCAGCGAAATTTTGACATTAAAGATAACGCGCGACCAAAAAAAATGCGCCAGCTAGGCATTCGATATAGCGAGAGAAAGGGGAGGAAATAGAGGAATGGAATTCGTAGAGCACCTTAGAAAAATCGAGAGCGAATCTCGGAAGAAAATTGATGAGATAGCTAATGAAATAAGGGATATTTCCTCTGACGAATGGTCTTTAGTCGTTAACGGATCTTTTGCCCGACACGAGGTCACGCAAGGTTCTGATTTTGATTTTTTTATATTGCATAAGCCGACTGCAACCGCCGCAACCATCAGAAATGCCATTCGACGCGTCAAGCAAGCTGCTCAGAAAGCGAATGTCAAACTGCCCTCAGACACAGGCGTCTTCGGTCAAAAATTCGATGGCACGTCGCTCATCAACAACATTGGCGGCAATGGGGACAGAAACGAGACTATTACACGTCGGGTGCTGTATCTTCTAGAAGGACACGCCATCACCAACCGTAGATTATTCGACTCCCACCGTAAGCAACTGATCAACCGGTACATTCAGACGAGTATCTCCGACCACCAACTCAGCTTGTTTTTGTTGAACGACTTCATCCGGTATTATCGAACGGTGTGTGTCGACTTTGAATTCAAGACATTTGAAGATGGAAAGCCGTGGGGCATAAGAAACATTAAACTCATCTTCTCCCGGAAGCTGATGTATTTCAGCGGAGCGCTGATGGTGGCGGAAACAGCACAGAGATCTCTTCGGCGGAAGCGTGAGATAATAATCGATCATTGCAACCGTACCCCAATACAACGCGTTCAAGCCATTTGCGGCGGCTCTTCTGATCGAGCATTAGCCTCTTACGCAACATTTCTAAAGCAGCTTGACGATAGCGACGTAAGGAAATCGCTTGAGAAAACCACCAAAAATAATCAGCGAACAAACTCTATTTTTCGAGACCTAAAGGATGAGGGGCAACACTTTTCTGCTTACCTAGTAAGTGCTCTACAGAATACATATCCCACCTCCCATCCGATACATCGAGCTTTGATGCTGTAACCATTTCGCCTGGTCGGATTACAACAAACGTCGGCGCACTAGCTTAAAAGCAAACGGCGGACCTTCGGCCCGCCGTTTTGTTTCGATGGATTGCCGGGTCAAGCCCGGCAATGACACACAGATGGATGAATTCTGACTGACGAAGTTAGTTATCCAGGAACGACCTGAGCTTCCTGCTTCGGCTCGGATGGTTTCCGCCTTCGCCAAGCGGCTCCGGCGGACAAGCAGCTTGCGCATAAGCTCCTAGTTGTCGAGGAAGCTCCGGAGTTTTCGCGAGCGCGAGGGGTGTTTCAATTTTCTGAGCGCCTTCGCCTCGATCTGACGGATGCGTTCGCGGGTGACCGAGAACTGCTGGCCGACTTCTTCCAGCGTGTGGTCGGTGTTCATGCCGATGCCGAAGCGCATGCGCAGCACGCGCTCCTCGCGCGGGGTGAGCGAGGCGAGCACGCGGGTCGTGGTCTCGCGCAGGTTCGACTGGATCGCCGCGTCGATCGGCAGCACCGCGTTCTTGTCCTCGATGAAATCGCCGAGGTGTGAATCCTCCTCGTCGCCCACCGGGGTTTCCAGCGACAGCGGCTCTTTCGCGATCGTGAGAACCTTGCGCACCTTCTCCAGCGGCATGCCGAGCTTTTCGGCAAGCTCTTCCGGAGTCGGCTCACGGCCGATCTCGTTCAGCATCTGGCGCGAGGTGCGCACGATCTTGTTGATCGTCTCGATCATGTGCACCGGAATGCGGATGGTGCGCGCCTGATCGGCGATCGAGCGGGTGATGGCCTGACGGATCCACCACGTCGCGTAGGTCGAGAACTTGTAGCCGCGGCGGTACTCGAATTTGTCGACCGCCTTCATCAGGCCGATGTTGCCTTCCTGAATGAGATCGAGGAACTGCAGGCCGCGGTTGGTGTATTTCTTGGCGATGGAGATGACGAGGCGCAGGTTGGCCTCCACCATTTCCTTCTTCGCCTGCCGGGCCTCGCGCTCGCCCTTCTGCACGCCGAGCACGATCTTGCGGAATTCGCCGATCTCGAGGCCGGTCAGCGCCGCCAGTTCCTGAATGTTCTGGCGCAGCTCCTTGATGCGGTCCTTCTCCACCGCGACGAAATTCTTCCAGCCCTTGGCGGCGAGTTTCGAGACGCGGTTGAGCCAGCGCGGATCAAGCTCCGAGCCCTGATAGTTCTTCAGGAAGTCTTCGCGGCCGACGCCATGGCTGTCGCCGAGGCGGAACAGGCGGCCTTCATAGGACACCAGCTTCTTGTTGATGTCGTAAAGCTGCTCGACGAGGGAATCGATGCGCGCCTGGTTCAGGCGCAGCGACTTCACCTCGACGACGATCTCGTCCTTCAGCTTCTTGTACTTGCGCTCCTGAGACGGCGAGAGCGACGGCCCCTGCGGCCCGCTCTCGAGCTGGTTCTGGATGTCCTGTTCCTGAAGACGGCGCAGCTTCTTGTATTCGGACGCGATCTTGTCGAAGGTCTCGACCACCTTCGGCTTCAGCTCGGCTTCGATGGCCGCGAGCGACATCTGGTTCTCGAACTCGTCGTCCTCGTCCATGTCCGCTTCGGCTGCGGTTTCGCCCGCGTCCTTGGCTTCACCGCCAGCAGGGGCGGCGCGGAACGGCGTTGGCGAGGGCGGCGCAGCCGGCGGCGCGGGCGCAACCGCGGCGATCACCTGCACGGTGCCGTCGGCATTGATGACGGCATTGGTCGGCTGACCGTCCGGCCCGGTGGGGCCTGCGATCATCGCAGGGTTGATGCCGTTCTTGCCTTCGGGACCGGCATAGGTCGCTTCAAGGTCGATGATGTCGCGAAGGAAGATCTTTCCCTCGTTGAGTTCATCGCGCCAGATGATGATGGCCTGGAAGGTCAGCGGGCTTTCGCAGAGCCCTGCGATCATCGCCTCGCGGCCAGCCTCGATGCGCTTGGCGATGGCGATTTCGCCCTCGCGCGACAGAAGCTCGACGGTGCCCATCTCGCGCAGATACATGCGCACGGGATCGTCGGTGCGCTCGCCCGGCTCGGACTTCTTGGTTTCGGTGACGGCCTTGGAGGTGACCTCGACGAGTTCGTTATCGGTCTCGTCGTCGGCGTCTTCCTGCTTCTCGTCGTCGTCGGCGTCGTCGTCGGATTCGGAGACATTGATGCCCATGTCGGAGAGCATCGCCATGATGTCTTCGATCTGTTCGGGCGAGGTCTGGTCGGACGGGAGCACTTCGTTGAGCTGATCGAAGGTCACGAAGCCGCGCTTCTTGGCCTGCTTGATCATCTTCTTGACGGCGGCGTCGGAGAGATCGAGCAACGGCGACGGAGCGTCGGCGGAATCCTTCTCAGGCGTGTCGGCGGCCTTCTGATCCTTGTCTTTGTCCTTGATCGCTGCCGTCTTTGCCTTGGTGGCCATTCACTGCTCCTGAAACGCGCTCACAACACGGGCAACCGCCCGCGTGAAATTTCGATCCACCCGGATGCGGAAAGGGCGGCGCTTGTGAAGGCACCACCCGGGCCGGATTGACGTGTGTCCCAAACTTCTAGTGCAAGGCCGTTAAGCCCTGATTAACCCTGTTTTTGCGGCCAAAAACCCGGTTTGGCGAGTCTTTTTAAGGCCGCCTCTCTTCATGAAAGACATTGCGGAGGGCTTTAAAGGCCCCCGGCGGCGGTTTCGTCAACTCCTGCTCTGGAACCTGCCCGAGGATTCTCCGAATCCCTCGATCAGGGCGTCGAGGCCTTCCATTTCGGCAAGCCGCCGTTTGACGTCGATCAGCCAGGCCTCGCTGGATTTGCTGCCGTCCTGCGCGAGCGCCTGCTCTGCGTCCTTCAACTCCCTAAGTAAGGAGTGAGATTGGCGATGCAAGACAACGAGTTGATGCCATGTGGCCTGAACATCGTCCCGCGCCGCGCCGGGCTGGGCGCCCCACACATTGCGGGTGGTGAGCGAACGCTCAACCCGTTGAATCTGCGCGGAATATCCGGCCCTGTCGAGCGTGGCGCGCAGCCGCGTGCTTTCCGCCGCCGGATCGTCGGTGTGCGAATAATTCGAGAAGGCGCCGATGATCCCGGCCCGCAGCTTGTGAGCGTCCGGGTGAGCCAGTTCCAGGGCTGCGACTTCCTCCAGATGATCGTGCAGCAGCCAGGGGTGATTGAGCAGCGACAGCAGAATCAAGGCCTCGCGCCGGGACATCGCGCTGCGCTGGCCGCGCATCACCGACGAGGCCGCAAGCTGCGGACTGACGGCCTGATAAGGGCCCCGGGGAACAGTGCGCGGACCTGTGGATAGGCCGCCGCGCCCCTCGTTCCGCCCGGCTCCACCGGGAGCAAACGGCGCCCTCGGCGAGAACCGGCGCCCTGATTCGCCGCCAAAGCCGCCCTGGCCGCGAAACCCGCCGCCACGCGGTCCGTCGCGATAGCCCTGATAACCTCCCTGCGGCGCGAACGCGTTGCGCAGCCGGTCGGCGAAATCCTGCCGGTAATAGCGCTGCACGACGTCGTCGCGAATGCCGCCGGTCAATTCCCTGATGCGCGCTTCAAGCGCGGCACGGCGCTCGGGCGTTGCGAAGCTGCCGCCTTCGATCTCGCGCGACCACAGAACCTCCGCGAGCGGGCGCGCGGCGTTCAGCACCTCGTCGATCGCGGCGCGGCCGCCGGTGCGGGCCAGATCGTCGGGGTCCTGTCCCTCGGGCATGACCGCGAAGCGCAAGCTCTTGCCGGGCTTGAGATGCGGAAGCGCCAGATCCGCCGCGCGCAGCGCCGCGCGCTGGCCCGCGCCGTCGCCGTCGAAACACAGGATCGGCTCGTCCGCCATCTTCCAGAGCAGCGCGAGCTGGTTTTCGGTGAGCGCGGTGCCGAGCGGCGCGACCGCGCCGGGAAATCCCGTTGTCACCAGCGCGATCACATCGACATAGCCTTCGGCGACGACGACCTGCGCGCCTTCATGCGCGGCCTGCCGCGCGGTGGCGATGTTGTAGAGATTGTAGCCCTTGTGAAACAGCACGCCGTCCGCCGAGTTCAGATACTTGGCCGGTGCGTCCTTCTCCATCGCACGGCCGCCGAAGGCGATCACGCGATTGCGGGCGTCGGTGATGGGAAACATCACGCGGTCGCGAAACCGATCGTAGGGAACGGGAATATCGTCACCGGCACTGAGAAGCCGCGCCTCGATCATGTCCTCGACCGAAACGCCGAGGCCGCCGAGATGCTCCTTGAGCGCGAAACGCTCGCTCCGGTCGGCGCCCGGCGCATAGCCAAGGCGGAACTGCAATTGCGTGGCCGGCGTGATCCCGCGGTCGGCGAGATAGCCGCGCGCCTTCGCGCCCGCGCGCGAGGCCAGCGTATCGGCATAGAACTTCGCGGCGAGGTCCATCACGTCATAGAGCGTCTTGCGGCGCTGCTCATGACGCGCGGCATCCGGCGTCACCGCGGGCAACGGCATCCCGGCCTGCGAGGCCGCGACCTCGACTGCCTCGACAAAACCGAGGCCTTCGGTTTCCATGATGAAATCGAAGATGTTGCCGTGCTTGCCCGAGGCAAAGCAGTGATAGAAGCCCTTCTGGTCGTTCACCGTGAACGAGGGCGTCTTCTCCTGCTTGAACGGGGACAGCCCCTTGAACTCCTTGCCCGCGCGCTTGAGCTTCACGCGCCTGCCCACGACTTCCGAAACCGGAAGCCGGGCGCGCAGCTCTTCGAGAAATTGGGGCGTAAAGCGCAAGGTCTTAAGACTCAGAGGTTTGCCAACCGACCATGAATATAGGTGCGATAACGCTACGACCCAGCAAAAGTCCGGTTGTCCCAGCTATCCACACGGGAACCCATCTTGACATAACGAATATACATTCGTATATACAAATCAGGAAAGGTCAATTGTGACCGCCACACCCGGGAGACAGTCCGATGCATATCAGACCGTTTAGGGAGGACGGCGCACGATGGCCGACGAGAATGCAACGCTTGAGTTTCTCGCACCCGCTGAATTTGAGTGGGATGAAGACAAGAATGCAGCAAATCTAGCCAAACACGGCATTGATTTCGACGATGCAATCGGAATCTTTTACGGTCCGATCCTCGTCCGGCAATCCAACCGCAACAATGAGGAGCGATGGATCGCAATCGGATGTCTGATGATCGCCTTATGGCGGTGGTTTACACCCGCCGGAATGACGTGATTCGGATTATCTCGGCGCGCCATCCGAGACAAAATGAAAAAAGAGCGCATCGTGACGCGTCGATGGGGCGACCGGCGCAAGGGAAAGACTGATTGGGCACGTCTTGATGCCATGACCGACGATGAGGTTGAAACCTCGATCGCCAACGATCCCGATTGGGCCGAGTTCAAGAATGTCGACTGGTCTAATGCTGTACTGGTCGTTCCCGCCAGGAAAAAAGCGATTTCCATTCGTGTCGACGAGGACGTTCTCGACTTTTTCAAGAAAGACGGCGAAGGATATCAACGTCGCATAAATGCGGTTCTGCGGTCCTATATGGATCAGAAGAAGAAGCCAAAAAAATCAGCATAGCCGAAAGTCATTCATGGCCCCGAAATCCCTGCTCCAGATCGCCGGAGCCCCGCTGACTCCGAGCCCGCTGGATAAATCCGCTCTCGTCATCATCGACGCCCAGCTCGAATACACCAGGGGCGGCCTGCCGCTGGACTGCGTCGATTCCGCCATTGTCGAAGCCTCCAAACTCCTGAAACTGGCGCGCGAGCGCGGCGTGCCGGTGTTTCACATCGTCCAGCACGCGCCCGCAGGGCGTCCGCTGTTCGCCGAGGATGGGCCCTATGCGGCGATCGTGCCGCTGCTGGCGCCGGCTGCGGGCGAAGTCGTGGTGCGCAAGGCCCTGCCGAATTCGTTCGCCGGCACCGATCTCGATGCGCTGGTGAAAAGCACCGGCCGCACCGAACTCATCCTGGCCGGCTTCATGACCCACATGTGCGTCAGCGCCACGGCCCGCGCCGCGCTCGACCTGAAATACCGCACCACCATCGTTGCGAATGCCACCGCAACACGCGACCTGCCCGATCCTCTGGGCGGCACGATTCCGGCCAGCATCGTCCATCGCGTGGCCTTGAGCGAGCTGGCGGACCGGTTTGCAATCGTCGTGAAAGACACCGCGGCGCTGACGCCGGCGGCGCAAGCCTGACTACATGTCCATCTCGTCGAACCGGCCGGACTTGATCCGCTCACGCCCCTCGACCGGCCGGTTGTAGACATACATCCAGGCGTCGGACGTCGTCCCGTCCGCAAGAACCACGGGCTGAAGCAGGCGCAGATACTGTGTCGGCTTCGGATCGTCCGGACCGCATCCCTCATAGCGGTCGAGCGCCGCGAGCAGTGCTTCGTCCCGCAACTCGAACAGATCGCCGAAGACCCAGTCGTCCGGTGAACTGGAGGGAACGGCGCCAGGATAATGCGTGATGCGGTACAGCCGCCCGTTGTAGCGCGCCTCGCTGACATGCTTGCCCTTGGCCGCCAGTTGCCCCGCCAGCGGATGACGGGAGCCGCGCCGCAGGGTGCCATAGACAAAGAGAAGCTCGGTCATTCAGCCCGCCTTTGCTTCGATCACCTCATCGCTGACGACCACGAACTTGTTCAGCGCCATCCGCCCGAATGTGGTGGACAGCGCGACATCGGCTGCGTCGCGTCCGGTGCCCATCAGGATGCGTCCGATGCGCGGCTTATCGTGACGCGCATCGAACGTGTACCATTTGCCTGAAAGATAAACCTCATACCAGCCTGAAAAATCCATCGGCGCGGGATCGGGCGGAATTCCGATATCGCCCATGTATCCGGTCACGTAACGCGCCGGAATGTTCATGCAGCGGCACAATGTCAGTGCAAGATGCGCAAAATCGCGGCAGACGCCCTCGCGCTCCTGAAAGACATCGTAGGCCGACTTGGTCGGGCGGGCGCGCTGGTAGTCGAATCGGACATGGTTATGCACCCAGGTGTTGATCGCCTGCACCCGCTCCCACCCCGGCGCGGTATGGCCGAACCGCGACCAGGCGAAATCGACAAGCCGGTCGGTCTCGCAATAGCGGCTGGCCATCAGATAGAGCAGCACCTCGTCCGGCAACTCTTCCACCGGCATCTGCCGCGCCTCCGGCACAACGGCATCCGGCAGGCCGGTGTCGCGCACCAGCGCGCTGCCCCGGAAGGTGATGCCGCCCGGCGGCGCGGTGAGGCGCCCGCAGACATTGCCGAAACTGTCCTGAAAATAGCGGATGCGGACATCCGGCTCGGTGACGATGACTTCTTCGCCCACGATGTCGCGCGCGCGCGAGGGATGAATCCGCAGCATCACGACCATGGGCGTTTCCGCCACCGCACCATAGGAAATCTCGAAACCGACCCTGATCAGCATGCCACACCTTTTTGCTCCTCGCCCACGGAGAGCACGTGAATCGTCACATCCATGCCGAGACAGGCGTCGGCGGATCCGAGATATGTGCCGTGCAGCGGCACCGCCTGATGCGGGTCACGCGCCACCGCCACACGGATAAGATCGCGGCTGCCGACGATGCCGTTGGTCGGATCGAATTCGATCCAGCCCGCGCCGGGCAGATAGGCCCGCACCCAGGCGTGGGTGTTGCCGCCGCCGACATAGCCATGAGCCTCGTCAC
The DNA here is from genome assembly GCA_050249215.1 of Afipia sp. GTDB lineage: Bacteria > Pseudomonadota > Alphaproteobacteria > Rhizobiales > Xanthobacteraceae > Afipia. Next base: position 107,424 of record JBFWQX010000012.1, on the reverse strand, counting down.
CCGGAATGAAAATGTAGCCGCTGACAAACCGTGCGGCGATGCCCAGACGCCGCAGCGCTTCCATCATGAACAGCGCGAAGTCGCGGCAGGTCCCGGAGCCGATGCTCAAGGTGTCGAGCGGATGCTGGGTGCCGTGTTCGTGCCGCTTGCGATAGCCGAACGACTGCCGCACGCCATGGGTCATTCCGGTGAGCAGATCAATGGTGCGGGTGCTGTTGCCTTCGCTCAGAAACTGCCGGGCCCATGCCGCCAGCGCGCCATCGGGATCGCTGTATTGCGGCGTCATCGACGGCAACAAGTCGGCCAGTTCGTCCGGCGCGTAGGCGAAAGGATAGTCGTAAGCCTCATCGTCCGGCGTCAGCTCGATGTTCTCGAGCGGATAGTGTTCGACGGTGACGGTGGAGTCGAACACCAGCCGGTCTGACTCGGTGTCGAAATCGGCAATCGCCACGCTGTTGCCGAACACATCGTGGATGCGGCGCAGCGACGATGGCGTAGGGAAGATCTCCAGCCGCTCCGACAGAACATGGATGTCGTGGCCGTCGCGCGGGCGAAACATCAGCCGGTGTTCTCCGAACGCCACCGGGCGGTCGTAGCGATACTCGGTCTTGTGATGGATGGTCAGGAGCGGCATCGCCTCGAACACGCCGATTGAATTCGTCCGCGAATCGTACATGCTGTTTTTGCTGCATTTCCGGCTAATTGTTGGGCTTGGATGCCGCCGAGACAGGCAACGAGAGCAAGCACCCGACCGACATGGCCCTGCCCGCTTCAGCCGACACCTTACGACACCTGGGACGACTCCTGGATGCCGACGAAGTTCCGCCGGTCATGGAAGAAAATGCGGGCAGCCGGTCCCCGTTCTTCTTCGCCTGCGATCACTACGGCCGGCTGATCCCCCGCGCGCTCGGCGATCTCGGCGTGGCAGCCGGCGAAATGGAGCGCCATATCGCCTGGGACATCGGGATCGCCGGTGTCGCGACCATGCTGGCGAAGGAGATGGACGTCCATCTGATCGCGCAGCGCTATTCCCGCCTTGTGATCGACTGCAACCGGCCGTTTGAAAGCCCGGGATCGATTCCGCTGATCAGCGAGGCGACAGAGATTCCCGGCAATGGCGGCCTCGATCCGGCGCAGGCCGCCGCGCGCCGCGAAGCGATCTTCACGCCCTATCATGCGCGGATCGCGCAGGCGCTGGATGCCCGCAAGGCGCAGGGCCTGCCGACCATTCTGGTGTCGCTGCATTCCTTCACGCCGGTCTATGCCGGCATCGCCCGGCCCTGGCATATCGGCACGCTCTATCACCGCGACGACCGGCTGCCGCATCTGCTCCGCGACAAGCTGCGCCTCGAAGGCGACCTCGTGGTCGGCGACAACGAACCCTATGCCGTCAGCGACGCGACCGACTACACGATCCCGGTCCATGGCGAGAAGCGCGGACTGATGCACACCGGCATCGAAATCCGGCAGGATCTGATCGGCGATCAATCCGGTCAGAAGCAATGGGCCGAGCGTCTTGCGCGTATCCTGCGCGAAATCGAGGAAGACCTGCACGCGAAGAAGCTGATGCCGGCGGAGTAGCGAACGCACGATTCTCCGTCGTGGCCGGGCTCGTCCCGGCCATCCACGTCTTGATGAAGATTCAGAAAGACGTGGATGCCCGGCACAAGGCCGGGCATGACGCAGGTTGATCAAATTCGCCGAACAGAGGGCTAGCCCTTCGTCGCGACGAAATAGGCCAGCGCCCACATCACCGCCACCGCGACCCACAGAAACCACGCCGCCGTGGCGCGCGGCTGCAGCACCGACTCGGCCGGATTCTGCGGATTGACATAAACGTCGACCATCGCGCCCTCCGGATATTTCTTCACATATCGCTGCACGCCCCAGTCGGAAGTGGAGGACACCTGCCCGTTCATGCGGGCGACAAGGCCGGTATACTCCGCGTTCTCGTAGCGGTAGGTGTAGGAAATATTCGCCCTGAACATGATCGGCCCGCGCGCACCACTGTCATCCGCGCGAGCACGGAAGCGGTCGAGGCCCGATGTCCTGATCCTGCCTTTCACCACGGGCCATCTGCGCGCCTGCGCCGCATGGCGATGCAGGCCGACGGCGAACAGCGCGATCGCCGCGCCGAAGGCGCCCAGCGCCACCGTCATGCCGGACATTTTGGGATTGGCGAGTTGTGTCGAGACGAATTCCGTCAGTTTGTTGAAGCCGATCGCGCCGCCGAACACCAGAACGACGGCGATCACCACCATCCAGCCGATGCAGCCCCACATGCCCTTTGGCATGTCGCGCTCCAGCACCGCCTCATTGCGCCTGTTCGGATTGTAATAGACGGTCACCGCCGTGCCGACGGGATAGCGCGCAAGGGTTTCCGCGACTTCAAAGTTGCCGCGATCCTCGCCGATGGTGACGCGGTTGTTGCGATAGGTCTGCCCCGCGATCACATATTCATAGGTGACGTTGGCGAAGTTGCGTTCTTCGTAATAGTGCCCCGCCTCGCGGTTGCCGTCGATCACCCGCACATCGCGCGTTTCGGGCTTCGAGATCACCACCTTGCCCGGCACGCTCGGCCAGTCGCTGGCCGAGCGCACTTCAAGATACTTGTAGATCGCCGCGATGACGATAAGGCCGACCGGAGCCAGCAGCATCGCATAAACGAACCACGGAATATCCGGCAGCATGCTTACCTCGCGCGCGTCAGGGCGAGCCAGATGCCGCCGCCGATCATGAATCCGCCGGAGATGCGCGAGACCAGACGCGCCCGCTCCGCCGACAATAATTTACCCGCGCGCCCGGCCAGCAGCGCATAGGCACCGTCCGACAATGCGGCGATGACCGTGAACGTCGCGCCGAGCAGCACCACCTGCGGCAGGTGATCCTGCTGCATGTCCACGAATTGCGGGATGAAGGCGCCGAAAAACACCAGCACCTTCGGATTGCTGAGAAGGACCAGAAAGCCCTGCAGGAAAAATCCGCCGCGCGGCGGCGGGGGCGCATCGGTCGCCGCCATTACGCCACTGGATCGGACCAGCCTGATGCCGAGCCAGACAAGATACGCAGCGCCGGCGAAGCGCACCCATTCAAACCAGTAGCCCATGGTCGCCATCAGCGATGTGAGGCCGACCGCGATGATGCCGATGATGATCACCAGCCCGAGTTGTGCCCCCGCGATGTTGGTCAGCGCGGCGCGCGTGCCGTAACGCAGGCCGTTGGCAATCACCAGCGTGACAATCGGACCCGGCAGGATCGCGAGCGCGACGCAGGCCGCGACATAGGCGAGATAAACCTGAAACGACATGGAAAGTCCCCGATGCGGTGAGACCGCATCAAAGAATGAGACGCCGCGAGAAAGCAAGCGGTTCACCATGGCGGGGATGATTTTGGGCGAGAGCGGGGACGGCGAAAGATCGCCTACCCCAATCCCCGCAATTCCCGCCGCAGCACCTTGCCGGTGGCCGTCATCGGCAAGGTTTCCGCGAACTGGATGTGGCGCGGATATTCATGCGCGGCGAGCTGCACTTTCACGAAGTCCTGAATCTCCTTCGCCAGCGCATCGCTCGCGGTGAATCCCGGACGCAGCACGATCCACGCCTTGATCGCCTCGGTGCGGATCGGATCGGGAATCCCCACCACGGCCGACATCGCCACCGCCGGATGTTTCATCAGCGTGTGCTCGATCTCGGCGGGACCGATGCGATAGCCGGCGCTGGTGATGACATCGTCTTCACGGCTGACATACCAGAAATAGCCGTCATCATCCTGCACGCCGAGATCGCCGGTGAGCAGAAAGCCGTTCGCGTATTTGTTCGCGGTCGCGTCCGGATTCTGCCAGTATTCCAGCATGGTCACCGGATTGGGCACGCGCACACCGACGATGCCGCGGGTGTTGCGCGGCTGCTCCTCGCCCTGCTCGTTGACGATGCGGACATCGAAACCCGGCGTCGGCTTGCCCATCGAACCGGGCCGGATCGGAAACAGGTTGGAATTGTTGGCCAGCACCAGATTGCATTCGGTCTGCCCGTAGATCTCGTGCACATCGACGCCGAAGGTGGCGCGCACCCATTCGATCAGCTCAGCGCCGAGCGACTCGCCGCCGGAAAAAATGCTGCGCAACTTCACGCCGGAATGTTTCACGTCGGCCTGACGCATCAGCTTCAGAGCCGTCGGCGGCAGGAACACATTGCGCACGCCGTGATCGGCCATCAGTTGCATCGCGGCCTGCGGCTCAAATTTTTTCGCGCGATAGCCGAGCATCGGCACGCCGTGATACCAGGCCGGAAACAGCGCATCGAACAGACCGCCGATCCACGCCCAGTCCGCCGGTGTCCACATCAGGTCGCCGGGCTTGGGCAGGAAGTCATGCGCCATCTCGACATTGGGCAGATGGCCGAGCAGCACGCGATGCGCATGCAGCGCGCCCTTCGGATTTCCCGTGGTGCCGGACGTATAGATGATGATCGCCGGATCGTCCGGGCTGGTATCGACGGTCTGGAAATCCTCCGAGGCATCCTCGATCGACTGCCAGAACGATTTCGCCCCGGCATGAATGGTGCCGCTGGTGACATAAATGTCTTGCAAGTGCGGAAGCCGGTCGCGGATTTTCGACAGCTTCTCCCAACCCCCTTCGTCGGTGATGACCGCTTTGGCGCCGCTGTTCGACAGCCGGTACTCAAGCGCATCCTCGCCGAACAGCGTGAACAGCGGCACCGAAATCATGCCGGAACGGAACGCGGCGAGATGCGCGATCGGCAATTCCACCGACTGCGACAGGAACACCGCGACGCGGTCGCCCCGCTTCAGGCCATCGGCCTTCAGTACATTGGCGAAACTTTTCGACAGCGCGCTGATTTCGTCGAACGACAGCTTCTGCGTGCCGCCATCCTCATCCACATAGATCAGCGCCAGCCGCCCGCTGCCGTCGGCATAGCGGTCACAGCAGGCGGCCGCGATGTTGAATCGCGCCGGAATGTCCCAGCGGAAGTTATTGTAAAGGTCGTCGTAGGTGGCGGCTTGAGGGAGCATGGCGGACGCTTTCAAGGCTTTCGCTGTCGCTGCAACATTTCCGATGTCGTCCCCGCGCAGGCGGGGAACCATAACCACCAGACCTATTTTTGAACTACCGGACGGAGCAACTTCCTGCAAAATATGTCAACGACAGGGTGTATGGGTCCCCGCCTGCGCGGGGACGACGATGACTGGAAATCGCACTAACCCGTCAGCGCAGCCTTCACCAAACCGCTGGCCTTGCCGAAATCCATCTGGCCGGCGTATTTCGCCTTCAGTGCAGCAATCACCTTGCCCATGTCTTTCATGCCGGCTGCGCCGGTCTCCGCAACGATGGCGGCAATCGCGGCGTTCACCTCGTCGTCCGACATCTGCTTGGGCAGATAGGCCGAGATCACGGCAATTTCCTCGCGCTCCGCGGCGGCGAGTTCAGGGCGCCCGCCCTTGTCGTAGAGCGCGACCGATTCCTGACGCTGCTTGATCATCTTTTGAAGAAGGCCGAGCAAATCCTCATCGGAGAGCGGCGGCTTGCCCTGCCCGCGTGCGTCGATGTCGGCGTTCTTCAGCGACGAATTGATCATGCGCAGCGTCGACAGCTTGCGCTCGTCCTTCGCCTTCATGGCGTCCTTGACGGCATTGTTGATGGCATCGCGCAGCATCGGTCTCTCCTGCTTCAAATCAATTTGCCGCTGATTTAGGGCGTTTCGCGCTGTCGCACAACCGACAGGCTACATCTCCAGCCAGTCGAGCAGCGCCTCGGTCAGCGCTTCCGGCTTCTCAAGCTGCGGAAGATGGCCGCAATCGGCGATCTTCACGAACTTCGCGCCGGGAATGGCATTTGCCATCTCGACGGACGCATCCTGGGGAACCATGTTGTCGGTGTCGCAGGTCAGCACCAGCGTCGGGCACTTGATAGTCGCGAGCGTTGGGCGAGAATCGATACGGCCACTGATCGCCTCCAACTGCCACACGAAGGCGTCAGGCCCGACATCGTCCGCCATGTCGAGCACGATCTGTTTCAGCCGGGCATCGTTCGCGCGCGACGGATGCACGAAGTTCGTGAACAGGCGGTCCATCACCGCGCGATAGCCACCCTGCTTGACCTCGGCGATCATCTCCCGCCGCTTCGCGGTGACCTCCGGCGCTTCCGGCCGGGCCGACGTGTTCAACAATGCCAGCCGCCCGATCCGCTCCGGCGCCTGCCGGATCATCTCCAGTATAATGTAGCCGCCCATCGAGTGACCGGCGAGCGAGAAGCGCAGCGGCGCTTCAGCCAGAATGCGCCGCGCGATCGCCGCCATGTCGCCGCCCCGCGCGTGATTGGCAAAACCGACTGGCCCCTGCCGCCACAGCGCGGGCAACTGCGGATCGTAGATGCGCGGCGAGCAGCCAAGGCCGGGAACGAGCACGACGGGGAGAGAATGGGGCATGAGAGACTCCGGACAATCCTCATGGTGAGGAGCGCCGCCTTCGGCGCGTCTCGAACCATGAAGTGATGATCCTCATCCTTCGAGACGCGCGCAAGAGCGCGCTCCTCAGGATGAGGGCAACAATAAATTACGCCACCCCGCGCTTGCGGCCTTCCCAGTACGGCGCACGCAGCGCCTTGCGATCAATCTTGCCAAGTCCGGTCACCGGAATGACCTCAACAAAGTCGATGGTCTTGGGCGACCACGGCGCGCCACGCTTGTCCTTCACATGGGCCTGCAACTCGGCAGCCCCGGAATTCGCGCCGGCCTTCAGCACCACGAATCCTTTCACCGCCTCGCCCCACTTCTCATCGGGAATGCCGATCACGGCAGCGGACGCCACGGACGGATGTGACATCAAGGCATCCTCGACCTCGCGCGGATAGATGTTGAAGCCGCCGGAGATGATCATGTCCTTGGTGCGGTCGACGATATAGTAGAAGCCGTCGGCGTCTTTCACCGCCACGTCGCCGGTGTGCAGCCAGCCGCCGCGCAGGGTCTCAGTGTTGGCTTCCGGCCGCTTCCAGTAGCCATCCATCACCAGCGGACCGCGCACGCAAATCTCGCCCGGCTCGTTGATGCCGACTTCCTTCATGTCCGCATCGAACAGTTTCACGTCCACGCCGGGGCTGGCGCGGCCACAGGAGCCGAGGCGACCCGGCTTGGTCGCGTCGTGGTCGATCTTGCGCATCGAGGTAATGACTTGCGGCGCTTCGGTCTGGCCGTAAAGCTGCACGAACACCTTGCCGAAAATTTTCATGCCTTCCATCAGCCGGTCCGGAGACATCGGCGCGGCGCCATAGACGATCATCTGCAGCGACGACATGTCGTGACGCCTGCGCAGATCCTCGTTGTCGATCAGCGCGTAGATCAGCGTCGGCACCAGAAAGGTGGAGTTAATCTTCTCGGAGGCAACCACGCCGGCATAAACCTCCGGCTCGAAGCCCTGCACCAGACGCATCAGGCCGCCGCGCATCATCACCGGAAACAGCGTGACGCCGGCGGCGTGGCTGATCGGGGTCGCGGCGAGGAAGCGGATTTCTTCGGGCCAATCCCAGTCCGAATAGAGCAGCAGCGTCATGGTCACCAGCGCGCGATGCGGCAGCATCACGCCCTTGGAGCGCCCGGTGGTGCCACCGGTGTAGGCCAGAAACGCGATCTCGTGCGACGCGCTTTCATCGACCAGCGGCGCCGCCTTCACGGTGGCAAGGTCCGGCATGATGTCGCGCACGCCATCCATCGGGCCGATGGAGTAGAGATTCTTCAGCGTCGGCACCCGGCTCTTGATCGCCAGTCCGCGCGGGCCGAACTTCGCGCCCTCCACGATCAGCAGATCAATCTCGGCGTCTTCAATGATGAAGGCGTGATCGTCCTCCGCCGCCATGGGATGCAGCGGCGTGTAGCGCACGCCCATCACCAGCGCGGCGCAGATCGCGGCCCAGGCTTCGGCGCGATTGCTGGCCAGAATTGAAAGCGCGCTGCCCTTCTTGAGGCCGAGCGAGCGGAACAGGCTGATGAAGCGACCCACGGTGTCGCCGAATTCGCGGTAGCTCCACCGCACCTTGCCGTCGGCGATAGCCGGCCGGTCCCCGAACCGCGCGATGGCGTTGACCACCAGATTGCCGATGGTTCCGCCGGAATGAAGGTGCCGCAAATCGGGCGTGGTGGTCGCCGTGTTCATCCTAAAGTCTCCTGCCTGACCGCTGTTCTTTTTATCGCCGCGGGGAGCGCAGATTAGGCAGCCCCTGCCGGGTGTCAAATATGTGCAAATGGCATGGTTTTCGGGCCTTTCTGCCTTTGACGCGCCGCGGCACAGGAGTTATGTCATGGGCTTATGACGACATCAGACAATTCCCCAGCCTGGCCGGACCTGAAACCGACCGCGCTCCTCGTGCTTGCCGATGGCACCGTGCTGGAAGGCTTTGGCCTCGGCGCGGAAGGTCAGGCGGTCGGCGAAGTCTGCTTCAACACGGCGATGACCGGTTATGAGGAAATCCTCACCGATCCATCCTATGCCGGGCAGCTCATCACCTTCACATTTCCTCACATCGGAAATGTCGGCACCAACGACGAAGACATCGAAACGGTGAACATGGCGGCGACGCCGGGCGCGCGCGGCGTGATCCTGCGCGCCTCGATCACCGATCCGTCGAACTATCGCGCAACCAAGCATCTCGATGCCTGGCTGAAAGCCCGCGGCATCATCGGCATTTCCGGCCTCGACACCCGCGCCCTCACCGCGCTGATCCGCAGCAAGGGCATGCCCAACGCCGTGATCGCGCACGCGAAGGACGGCAGGTTCGATCTGCATGGCCTTAAGGAAGAAGCCCGCGAGTGGCCGGGCCTCGAGGGCATGGACCTCGTGCCGATGGTGACCAGCACCCAGCGTTTCAACTGGGACGAGACGCCATGGGAATGGAACGAGGGTTTCGGCAAACAGGACAAGCCGGAATTCAACGTCGTCGCCATCGACTACGGCATCAAGCGCAACATCCTGCGCCTGCTGGCCGGTGAAGGCTGCAAGGTGACGGTGGTCACGGCGAAAACATCCGCCGACGACATTCTGGCGATGAAGCCGGACGGCGTGTTCCTGTCGAACGGCCCCGGCGATCCGGCAGCCACCGGCGAATATGCGGTGCCGGTCATCAAGAAGGTCATCGAGTCCGGGACACCGACCTTCGGCATTTGTCTCGGTCACCAGATGCTCGGTCTCGCCCTCGGCGGCAAGACCATGAAAATGCATCAGGGCCATCACGGCGCGAACCATCCGGTGAAGGATCTCACCACCGGCAAGGTCGAGATCACCTCGATGAACCACGGCTTCGCGGTGGACAAGACCACGCTGCCGGGCAATGTCGAGCAGACCCACATCTCGCTGTTCGACGACAGCAATTGCGGCATCGCGCTGAAGGACAAGCCGGTGTTCTCGGTGCAGTACCATCCGGAGGCCTCGCCCGGCCCGCGCGACTCGCACTACCTGTTCACGCGCTTCGCCGACCTGATGCGCGAGAAGAAGCGGGCGTAACGCTAGGCCGCGCTGAGTTCGGCCCAGTCGAATTCCGCTTCGAGCAGATGAAAAGCGTCGTCGCCGATCTCGCCCGACTCGCGCATCTCGAACAGCACCCGCCGCGCGGCGCTGATCGCCTGCCGCCGCAACGGATCGGCGGGCAATTCGCTTGAGGTCAGGCCATCCGGATTGTTTTCCGCACGATCAAGCAACTGGCGGTATTCCAGCCGCAGCAACTCGGCTTCCGGCGTGGTGTTGCCGTCGATGGCTTCCAGCGCGGCATGAAACGCCGCGCGCCGCGCCCAGCCGACCTCGTGCCCCACCGGATCGCCATCATCGAGCGCGAACCACGCGATCAGCGGCCGCAGTGTCAGACCCTGGATCACCAGCGTGCCCGGCACCACGCTGAACGCCGTGAGCAGGATCAGGTCGCGATAGGGAAACGCCTCCGGCAGCGCGAACGCCGTCGCCAGTGTGACGATGCCGCGCATGCCGCACCATGAAATCAGGAACGCGCCTCGCACCGAGGGCCGGCCCATGGCTGCGCGGCGCGGACTCCACCCGAGCCGCTCCATCGCCGCGATCAGCAAGGTGGTGTAACTCGTCACCCAGACAATGCGGACAAGAATCACGGTGGCGAGCACGGCGGCGGCGGCCAGCACGTAGTTCTGGCGATCCGACGCCTCCAGACCGGCCCAGATCGGCCGCAACTGCATGCCGATCAGCACGAAGGCCATCACGTTCAGCAGGAAGACGACGGTTTCCCACACCGCGAAGGATGGCACCCGCAACCGTGCCGGTGTGCGCGCGGGCGCGCTCCGCGCAATCGTGATGGCATAGACCACGATGGTGAGAATCGCCGAAAGCTGAAGCTGCTCGGCCGCGATCCAGACCAGAAAGGTGCCGGCGAACTGCATCACGATGGCGGTCGGCACGTCCTCGATCCGCGCCATGAGCAGCATCGAGAGCTTCGCGAGGACAAATCCCGCGATCAGGCTTCCTGCAATCGCATAGGCCAGGATCGGGGCCAGATGCGTGGCACTCAGCGACGACGCCATCGCCGCCCCCACCGCCACACGATAAATCAGGAGCGCGCTGGCGTCGTTGAGCAGGCTTTCGCCTTCGAGAATCTTCAGCAGGCGATATGGCAGCTTGACGCTGCGCAGGATTGCCGTGGCCGCCGCGGCATCGGGCGGCGCGACGATGGCCCCGAGCGCGATGGCCGCCGGCCATGGCATCGCGGGCACCATCCAGTGCGCCACGACAGCGACAGCCGCGGTGGTGACGCCGACCGCGGCCAGCACCAGCATGGCAACCGGAAACCAGTTGTCGCGAAGGTCGCGCAGCGAGGTGTCGAAGGCCGCATCCAGCAGCACCGGCGCGACGAACAGCGCCAGCGCCAGGCTTGGCTCCAGCGTCCAGTTCGGCGCATCCGGCAGAAACGCGATGGCGATCCCGCCAAGCGCGAGGAAGGTCGGATACGGCACGCCGAGGCGGCGCGCCAGCGCCGACAGCAGCATGGCCCCGAGCAACAGGCCGATCAGCCATTCAAATGCGTGCAAGGATCATCCCCTGATGACGGATCAGCTTACGTGATCATGATGTCAGGGGCAAAACGCACTGACTGCGCGCGGCCCGCGCTTGCTCAAGAACGGCATGATCGAGCCGCCGCCGATGCCGAAACTGTTCGGGATCGAAATCGTCGAGGTCGAGCCAGGTCATATCGTGCTGACGGCAACACCGCGCCCCGAACACAATAACCCGATGGGCATCACCCATGGCGGCTATGCCGCGGTGCTGCTGGACACCTGCATGGGCGGCGCGATTCATTCCGCCCTCAAGCCGGGGCAAGGCGTGGTGACGCTGGAATACAAGATCAATTTCATGCGGCCGATGTCGCCGAAGACCGGACTCGTGCGCGGAGAAGGCCGGGTGCTGCACACCGGCCGCCAGGCCGGCATGTCCGAGGGCCGCCTGTTCGACTCCAATGGCAAGCTGCTGGCCCACGGCACCACCACTTGCCATATCGTCGAGATAAAGGCGTAACGGCGAACCGGGCGCGACTACGCCTCGTTGCCGCCTTCCTGCCGGGTCGCCTCGAACAGGAACCAGGTTCGCCGCTCGGTCTCGTCGATGAAGTTCTCGAGGATGCTGGCGGAGGCCACGTCTTCGGCGTCGTCGCAAATCTTGTGCGCCTTGCGCATCGCGGCGGCGACCTTCTTGTTGTCGTTCATGAGTTCACGCAGCATCTCGCGCGGCGGCACGAACTTCTCGTCGTTGTCCTTGATGGTCTGCAGCTTCGCGATATTGCCGATCGAGCGGATGGTGTTGCCGCCGATCTTGCGGACCCGCTCCGCCAGCACATCGGTGGTGGCGAAAATCTGGTCGGACTGCTCATCCAGCAGCAAATGATAGTCGCGGAAATGACGTCCGCTGATGTGCCAGTGGAAGTTCTTGGTCTTCAGATAGAGGGCGAAGGCGTCCGCCAGCAGCGCGTTGAGCGCGGCGGAGACCTTGGCGACATCCGCGGCGTCGAGATCCGTCGGGGTGTCGAGATCGGGGGAAACGCTGGACCTGGTTTTGCTCACGGCGGGGCTTCCTGTTAGGTACCGGGGGAATGACCGGCGATGGACATGCATCGTCAGACGCTCTAACGCATCCTGGCCCCGCAGGTTCCTGCGCCGGGAACCCCTCCCTGGAGGTGTGATCGAGCCGAAAACCGGTGGTTTTCGTCCATCATGCCCAGTCCGGACAACGCCGATGGACGACTGGATCGACTATTACGATTCGACCCACACGATCTATGTCAGCAAGCTGCACCGCGACGTCCATTTTCGCGTGGTCGCCAATGACATACTGTCCTATGTCCCCTCGCCCGACGCCGTGGTGCTCGATTATTCCTGCGGCGAGGCGCTGTTCGCCGCGCAGGTCGCCGCCGCCTGCCAGAAGCTGATCCTTGCGGAGCCTGCACCCGGCGTGCGCGGCCGCCTCTCCGCCCGCTTCGGCCCCAATCCGAAAATCGCGGTCCGTTCGCTCGACGAGCTTCAGCAGTTGCCGGATCGCTCGGTCGACCTCGCGGTGATGATCTCGGTCGCCCAGTACATGACAGCGGCCGAACTCGATGCCGCCTTTTCCCTGATGCGGCGCATCCTCAGGCCCGGCGGCAGGCTGGTGCTCGGCGACATCCTGCGCCCGGACGTCGGCGCCGCCACCGACGTGGCGGCATTGCTGAAACTCGCGGTGAAGAACGGCTTCCTCACCGATGCGCTGTGGGGCCTCGCGCGCACGGCGCTGTCGGACTACTGGCAATTGCGCCAGAGCATCGGACTGCAGCGCTACAGCGAGGCGGACATGCTCGCGAAGCTGAAAACGGCGGGATTCGAGGCGTCCCTCGCCAGGAGGAATGTCGGCTATAACCCGGCGCGCATGACATTCATCGCCACGCCGCGCGCCTGATCGCGACAACTGCGCACATTAAGGTTAAGCCCAACCCCTCGTGGACTCTGCGTAACAAGGCGGTAGTCTCCCGCCATGGCCCGGTGGCGGAATGTTACGCGGAGGCGCCGCAAACGCTTCACATCCTGGTTCAAATCCAGGCTGGGCCTCCAATTTCCCTGATCCGCGCCCCTGCGGGGCACAAGCCTGAAAAACCGCCTGAAAATGGCGGTTGATGCGGCTTTTAAGGTCTTTCACCGTCCCGGAATCTGGTCTAAAGACACCCCGCGCGCATGGCCCCCCAAGCGCCGGGTTCAAAGGACGCGCGAACGCGCGCCCTTTTTTTATGCCCAAATTCCTGCCGGCTTCCTGCCCGTGAGACTGAATGCCTAAACGTACAGACATCTCGACGATCCTCATCATCGGCGCTGGCCCCATCGTGATCGGCCAGGCCTGCGAGTTCGATTATTCCGGCACCCAGGCGGTCAAGACGCTCCGCGAAGAGGGCTACCGGATCGTGCTCGTCAATTCCAATCCGGCCACCATCATGACGGACCCGGAACTGGCGGACGCGACCTATATCGAGCCGATCACGCCAGAGATTGTCGCCAAGATCATCGAGAAGGAACGCCATGTCGTCCCCGGCGGCTTCGCGCTCCTGCCGACCATGGGCGGCCAGACCGCGCTGAACTGCGCGCTGTCGCTGCGCCGGCAGGGCACGCTGGAAAAGTTCGATGTCGAGATGATCGGCGCCACCGCCGAGGCGATCGACAAGGCGGAAGACCGCCAGCTTTTCCGCGAGGCCATGACCAGGATCGGGCTCGAGACGCCGAAGTCGCGGCTCGCCAACGCCTCCGCGCTGAAGAAGCAGTACCGCGACGAGTATCTCGCCCAGAAGGAAAAGCTCTCCGGCGAGGCGCTGGCGGAGCATGAGCGCCAGTGGGTGCTGCATGAAGGCGACCGCCGCAAGCGCTATCAGGAATATGCGCTCGGGCAGGCCATGATGGCGCTGTCCGAGATCGGCCTGCCCGCGATCATCCGCCCGTCCTTCACCATGGGCGGCACCGGCGGCGGCATCGCCTACAACCGCGAGGAATTTCTCGACATCATCGAGCGCGGCCTCGACGCCTCGCCGACCAACGAGGTGCTGATCGAGGAGTCGGTGCTCGGCTGGAAAGAGTACGAAATGGAGGTCGTCCGCGACAAGAAGGACAACTGCATCATCGTCTGCTCGATCGAGAACCTCGATCCGATGGGCGTGCATACCGGCGACTCCATCACCGTCGCCCCGGCCCTCACCCTGACCGACAAGGAATATCAGATCATGCGCGACGCCTCGCTGGCGGTGCTGCGCGAGATCGGCGTCGAGACCGGCGGCTCCAACGTGCAGTTCGGCGTCAACCCGGCCGACGGCCGCATGGTCGTGATCGAAATGAATCCGCGCGTGTCGCGCTCGTCCGCGTTGGCCTCGAAAGCCACCGGCTTTCCGATCGCCAAGGTCGCCGCCAAGCTCGCGGTCGGCTACACGCTGGATGAAATCGCCAACGACATCACCGGCGGCGCGACCCCGGCGTCGTTCGAGCCGACCATCGACTATGTGGTCACCAAGATTCCGCGTTTCGCGTTCGAGAAATTCCCCGGCGCCTCCACCACGCTGACCACCTCGATGAAGTCGGTCGGCGAAGTGATGGCCATCGGCCGCACTTTCCAGGAGAGCTTGCAGAAGGCCTTGCGCGGCCTCGAGACCGGCCTCACCGGCCTCGATGAAATCGAGATCGAGGGCCTTGGTCAGGACGACGACAAGAACGCGGTGCGCGCCGCGCTCGGCACGCCGACGCCGAACCGCCTGCTGCAGGTGGCGCAGGCGATGCGGCTCGGCTGGTCCAACGAGGATATCTTCACCTCGTGCAAGATCGACCCGTGGTTCCTCGCCGAGATGCGCGGCATCATCGAGATGGAAGCCAAGGTCAAAGCACATGGCTTGCCAGAAAACGCCCACAGCATGCGCGTGCTCAAATCCATGGGCTTCTCCGATGCGCGTCTCGCTGTGCTATCCGGCAAGACCGAGGCCGAAGTGAAGGCGGCGCGCCGTGCGCTCAACGTGCGCCCGGTGTTCAAGCGCATCGACACCTGCGCGGCGGAATTCGCATCCCCGACCGCCTACATGTATTCGACCTATGAAGCCCCGTTCGCGGGCGCGGCGGCGGATGAGAGCGATCCATCCGACAAGAACAAGGTCATCATTCTCGGCGGCGGACCTAACAGAATTGGCCAGGGCATCGAGTTCGACTATTGCTGCTGTCATGCCTGCTTCGCGCTTCACGACGCGGGCTATGAGACCATCATGGTCAACTGCAATCCGGAAACGGTCTCGACCGACTACGACACCGCGGATCGTCTCTATTTCGAGCCGCTGACCGCCGAGGATGTTCTCGAAATCATCGACACCGAGCGCAGCAACGGCACGCTGCACGGCGTGATCGTGCAGTTCGGCGGCCAGACCCCGCTGAAGCTCGCGCGCGCGCTGGAAGAAGCGGATGTCCCGATCCTCGGCACCTCGCCCGACGCCATCGACCTTGCCGAAGACCGCGACCGCTTCAAGCGCGTGCTCGACAAGCTGCGCCTCAAACAGCCGAAGAACGGCATCGCCTATTCGGTCGAGCAGGCGCGCCTCGTGGCCGCCGATCTCGGTCTTCCGCTTGTCGTGCGCCCATCCTACGTGCTCGGCGGCCGCGCCATGCAGATCATCCGCGAGGAATCGCAGCTCGGCGACTATCTGCTCGGCACGCTGCCTGAACTCGTGCCCGCCGATATCAAGGCGCGCTACCCGAACGACAAGACCGGCCAGATCAACACGGTGCTCGGCAAAAATCCGCTGCTGTTCGACCGCTATCTGTCCGACGCCACCGAAGTCGACGTCGACTGCCTGTGCGACGGCACGGATACGTTCGTGGTCGGCATCATGGAGCACATCGAGGAAGCGGGTATTCACTCGGGCGACTCCGCCTGCTCGCTGCCGCCCTATTCACTCGACGCCGCGATGATCGCCGAACTCGAACGCCAGACCCGCGAACTGGCGCTCGGCCTCGACGTGGTCGGCCTGATGAACGTGCAATACGCCATCAAGGATGGCGAGATCTATGTGCTGGAAGTCAATCCGCGCGCCTCGCGCACGGTGCCGTTCGTCGCCAAGGTGGTCGGCATTCCGGTCGCCAAGATCGCCGCGCGCATCATGGCGGGCGAAAAGCTCGCCGACTTCCGCCTGAAGCCGCGCAAGCTCGATCATGTCGGCGTCAAGGAATCGGTGTTCCCGTTCGCGCGCTTCCCCGGCGTCGACACCGTGCTCGGCCCGGAGATGAAATCGACCGGCGAGATCATGGGCATCGACACCTCGTTTGCCGTGGCCTTCGCCAAGAGCCAGCTCGGCGGCGGCACCCGCGTGCCGCGCAAGGGCACGGTGTTCGTGTCTGTTCGCGAAACGGACAAGGCGCGCATTCTCGACGCGGTGAAGCAGTTGTCGGACGCGGGCTTCAAGGTGATCGCGACCTCGGGCACCCAGCGTTTCCTCGCCGAGAACGGAGTGCCGGCCGAGAAGATCAACAAGGTGCTGGAAGGCCGTCCGCACATCGTGGACGCCATCACCAACGGCGAGGTGCAACTCGTTTTCAATACCACCGAAGGCCCGCAGGCGTTGGCCGACAGCCGCTCGCTGCGTCGTGCTGCCCTCTTGCATAAAGTGCCTTATTACACCACTCTTTCGGGCGCGCTGGCAGCCGCACAGGGCATCCGGGCCTATCTGGGCGGGGATCTCGAGGTTCAGACCCTGCAAGGTTACTTTCCCGACCTTTGAAATTGTTCGCCGGTCTTCGGGGCCGGCGGTGTATAAGTGGGGTTTGCGGCGGGAACCGCCTGCCGCAATCGGTTCTTATTCGTTGCCCGGCAGCGCTGCCGGCGAGATCACACAAGACGTTTCGTGCTGACGCAAATGTTCGCCGCACGAAATTCAGGGACGACGAAATGGTTGAAAAGATACCGATGACCCAGGGCGGCTACACCGCTCTCGAAGAGGAATTGAAGCAGCGCCAGTCGGTCGAGCGTCCGCGCATCGTCGAGGCCATTGCCGAAGCGCGTTCGCATGGCGACCTGTCGGAAAACGCCGAATACCACGCCGCGAAGGAAGCGCAGTCGCACAATGAAGGCCGTATCGCCGAGCTGGAGGACAAGCTCGCGCGCGCCGACATCATCGACGTCTCCAAGCTCTCCGGCGATACCATCAAGTTCGGCGCGACCGTGACGCTGATCGACGAGGACACCGAGAAGAAGGCGGTCTGGCAGATTGTCGGCGAGTCCGAAGCCGACGCCAAGCAGGGCCGCATCTCGATCACGTCGCCGCTGGCGCGCGCGTTGATCGGCAAGAAGAAAGGCACATCGGTGGAAGTCGTCGCGCCCGGCGGCGCCAAGGCTTACGAGATCACCAAGGTGGACTGGAAGTAAGTCTCCCGTTCGCACTCGCGTTCAAAATGGCCGGGTCATCGCCCGGCCATTTTTGTTTTTTAGACTTCAGTTTGCTGGAATGAGCAGAATTTTCTAAGGGCAGTCTGGATCCCCGCCTTAGCGGCGACGACACCATTGTGCGTCCCACAAACACCAATAATACTATGGTGTGGCATCTGTCAGCGTCGTCCCCGCGAAGGCGGGGACCCAGACTTGACTGAACGAGGAGCATACGTGTTCCACGTCTACATTCTCGCCAGCCAACGGAACGGAACGCTCTACATCGGCGTGACAAACAACGTCGCGGCCCGACTTGAACTTCATCGTCTCGGCCATGGATCAGAATTCGTAAAGCGCTACCGCGTCTATTCCCTCGTGTATGCCGAGAGTTATGCCCGTGCAGAAGAGGCCATACAGCGCGAAAAGCAGATGAAAAAATGGAATCGCGTCTGGAAAACCCGGTTGATTGAACAGGACAATCCGGAATGGAGAGATTTGTCCGACATGATAGTCTAAAGAAGGATGGGTCCGCGCCTTCGCGGGGACGACGACGGTTTTGAGATATGCGCTTCCGCCCGATCCTGCTGACGCTGACCGTCGCGCTGGCTGCCACCGGCGCGCGCGCCGCCGAGCTTGAGATTCCGCCGCCCGGCAAGCCGAAGGAATTGTCCGTCTACGTCAACCAGCCGAACTGCACGCGCTGGACCGACGAATGCGTAAGCTGTACGCGCGGCGATGACGGCCGGGCGCCGGTCTGCTCGAACATCGGATTTGCCTGTCAGCCCAAGGCGATCCGCTGCATCGGCGAACTGCCGCAGAGCGAACCGCAGAAGAAGTAAGAGCCGGTTTCCGAAGAGAAACCAGGGCACATGCGCAACACTCGCTTTCTGGAATTATTCCGGACAGTCTGACGAAATCGTCATCGCCCGGCAGGCGCGGCCCGCTTTCGCTTCGCCCGGCGGCGCGATAACAAAGTGCGTGGAATCAAACAGGGGGCTTTCCATGGATTTCAAATTTCTCGAACCGTACCGCCCGCAGCTTCTGAGCCTGCTGCGCATCATGACCGGCCTGCTGCTGTTTCAATACGGCGTGGCCAAGATCCTGAAGTTTCCGGTTCTGCCGTACTTCGCCAACATCCCGCCGCTGATCACCGTCGCCGGCACCATCGAGCTGATCCTCGGCGCGCTGCTGGTGATCGGCCTGTTCACGCGCCTGAGCGCCTTCATTCTGTCCGGCCAGATGGCGTTCGCCTATTTCCTCGGCCATGTCTTCAAGACCGGCACGCCGGTCTGGCATCCGCTGAACAACGGCGGCACCGGCGCCGCGCTGTTCTGCTTCGTCTGCCTGTATCTGGCGAGCGCGGGTCCCGGCCCGTGGAGCGTCGACGCCTCGCGCGGCAAAGCCTGATCGCTATTTAACGAAGAACACCACCGTCAAAGCCGCGCCGATGGCCACCACCACGGCGCGGATTATTTTTTCCGGCACGCGGCGCGCGACCGCCACGCCGTAATATCCGCCGAGCGCGGAGGCCGCGATGGTCACCAGCGCCTGCGGCCAGTGCACCAGTCCGCCGGCGATCAGCAGTGCCGACGATACGATCTGAATCAGAAACGCCATCAGCAGCTTGATCGCATTGGCCTTGTGGTAATCGCCGCCCGCGACGATCGCCAGCGCGGCCAGCATCATGATGCCGACGCCGGCGCCGAAAAATCCGCCGTACACCGAGACCACGCTCATCACCACATAGGCGACGAGTTTTGCGACGCCATGCTCGCCTTGCGACCACGGCGCAACGAACGCGCGGATCTGCGCGCTGAACGCGAACATCAGGGTCGCGACCAGCAGCAGCCACGGCACCAGCGGACGAAAGCCGCCGTCGCCCAGCCAGATCAGCAGCAGCGCGCCGAGGCCGCCGCCGATCAGAGAGAAAATCGCGAACGGAATCATCTCGCGGAAATGGGCGCGAATTTCCGCGCGGTAGCCGACGGCGCTCGACAGATTGGACGGCGTCAGCGCCACCGCGCTGGTGGCGTTGGCATCCAGCGTGGGCAGACCGCTGGCGACCAGCGCGGCGAATGTGATGAACGTGCCGCCACCTGCGACGGCATTGACTGTGCCCGCGGCAAATCCCGCCACGGCCAGCACAATGGCCTGAAATAAAGTCACGTCAGCCCCTTCACGCAATTGGGCGCGAGGGAAGCGCCCGGCACGCGGCTTTTAGAGCACGGCGGTACGGAGGCAAATGCTTCAGACCGGTGAGGCGCCATGCGCAAACGCGAGGATCGGCCGCAGCCTTCAAGGCCGCCGCTTCGCGACGGCACCTCAGGGTGACGGGAAACGAAGGCGGAGACAGCAATGGAGCGTCATCCTGAGGTGCGAGGGCAACGCCCGAGCCTCGAAGGATGACTGCACGACTCACCCCTGCGGGACTTTCAATTCCAGCGGTA
Source organism: Afipia sp. (assembly GCA_050249215.1). GTDB lineage: Bacteria > Pseudomonadota > Alphaproteobacteria > Rhizobiales > Xanthobacteraceae > Afipia. The sequence continues at coordinate 87,559 of JBFWQX010000012.1, read as the reverse complement.
CGTCCGGTGCGTCCTTGGAATTGTGCAGCACCAGCGAGGTGCGCACATTGCGCACATGGGGCGCGGCGGTGAGGTGCGAGACGAAGTTCTGGAAGGTGCCCATATCGGGGGCGACGCATTTGAGGATGAAGTCGATCTCGCCGGACAGCATCCAGCATTCGCGCACCAGCGGCTCCTTGCGCACGAAATCCTCGAACGCGCGCAAATCCGCATCCGCCTGGCTCGACAGATGGACCGACGCGAACACCGTGACCTCAAACCCGAGCGACGCCGGATTGAGCAGCCCGCGATAGCCGAGGATATAGCCCTCCTCTTCCAGCGTCCGGACCCGGCGCAGGCACGGGGGCGGCGAGATGCCGACCCGTTTGGCCAGTTCGACATTGGTGATCCGGCCATCGGCCTGAATCTCGTTCAGAATTTTCAGGTCGATTTCGTCGAGGCTTTTTGACACGCGGGTCTGATCCATGGGCTGGGAGTGTCCGGCCGGCTTCGGGACTGTTCTAGCCATCGGATTGCGGTTGCGCAATTTTATTTCGTGCGCTGCTTGTCTTATGGGTAGCTGGGGAAAATTTCGCGATAGGGGTTGCATATCTTGCATAGCTCGCTGGATGGCCTACATTTGGACATGCACTTTTAACGCCCCAGCGATGCCTTTGCGGGCATTTCCCGCCTCTTCGCTGATCACTCCATGCAACAACGTTACCGAAGGTCGCGTCATGGCCGCTCCTGTTCATGCCAAAGTTGTCATCATCGGATCGGGGCCTGCGGGCTACACGGCAGCGATCTATGCCGCGCGCGCCATGCTGGAACCGGTGCTGATCCAAGGCATCCAGCCCGGCGGCCAGCTCACCATCACCACGGATGTCGAGAACTATCCGGGTTTTGCCGACGTCATCCAGGGTCCCTGGCTGATGGAGCAGATGGAGAAGCAGGCGGCGCATGTCGGCACGAAAATCGTCACCGATCATGTCAACAAGCTCGAACTCGGCCAGCGCCCGTTCCGCATCTCCACCGACAGCGGCGATGTCTATCTCGCCGACGCCGTGATCCTCGCCACCGGCGCGCAGGCGCGCTGGCTCGGTTTGCCCTCGGAAGAGAAGTTCAAGGGCTTCGGCGTTTCGGCCTGCGCCACCTGCGACGGCTTCTTCTACCGTAACAAGGAAGTTTTCGTGATCGGCGGCGGCAACACCGCGGTCGAGGAAGCGCTGTTCCTCACCAACTTCGCTTCCAAGGTGACGCTGGTTCATCGCCGCGACAGCCTGCGCGCCGAGCGCATCCTGCAGGACCGCCTGTTCAAGCATCCCAAGATCAGCGTGATCTGGGACAGCGCGATCGACGAAATCCGCGGCGAGGACAACCCGTCCAAGGTGACGCATATCCGCCTGAAGAACATCAAGACCGGCGCGACGACCGAATATCCGGCCGACGGCGTCTTCATCGCCATCGGCCATGCGCCCGCCACCGAACTGATCGCGGGGCAGTTGAAACTCAAACCGTCCGGCTATGTGGAGATCGCTCCGCATTCCACCGCAACCTCGGTCCCCGGCGTATTCGCCGCGGGCGACGTTGCCGACGAAACCTATCGCCAGGCTGTCACGGCTGCGGGCCTCGGCTGTATGGCTGCGCTGGAAGCGGAACGCTTCCTGGCGCACAGCGCCACCGAACGCGCAGCGGCGGAGTGACCATGCCTCGAACACGCGATGGATTAAGCGATATGGACTGGGACAAGCTGAAGGTGTTTCACGCGGCCGCGGAAGCGGGCAGCTTCACCCATGCGGGCGAGCAGCTCGGGCTGTCGCAGTCGGCGGTGTCGCGTCAGGTCAGCGCGCTGGAACAGGAACTGGCGGTCTCGCTGTTCCACCGCCATGCCCGCGGCCTGATCCTCACCGAACAGGGCGACCTGTTGTTCCGCACCGCCCACGACGTCTTCATGCAGTTGCAGGCGGCGCGCGCCAAGCTCACCGACAGCCGCGAGCGGCCGAGCGGCGACCTCAAGGTCACCACCACGCCGGGCGTCGGCATCAACTGGCTGATCCCGCGGCTCGGCGAATTCACCGCGCTTTATCCGGACATCCGCATCTCGCTGATCGTGACCGACGAGGAACTCGACCTGTCGATGCGCGAGGCTGACGTCGCGATCCGCACCCGCAAGCCGACCCAGCCGGATCTCATCCAGCGCAAGCTGTTCTCGATGGGCTTTCACGCCTATTGCTCGCCGGAATACGTCAAGCGCCACGGCACGCCGCGGACCCTGGACGAACTGGATGACCACCGGATCATCGTGCTGAGTGACCAGAACGTGCCGCAGCACCTGCAGAACCGGAACTGGCTGGTCGAGGCCAACCGCAACGGTTCCGGCCCGCGCGAGGCGGTGTTCAAGGTCAACAACATTCTCGGCCTTGTGCGCGCCTGCCAGCAGGGCCTCGGAATTGCTGCGCTGCCGGACTATCTGGTTGAAGACAACAACCGCCTCGTTCAGCTTTTCAGCGAGGCCGACTCGATTCAATTGGACACGTATTTTGTCTATCCCGAAGAATTGAAGTCCGTGGCGCGCGTGCAGGTTTTCCGTGATTTTATCGTGAGTAAGGCCCAGCGCTGGCCGTCCTGACGGCGATCCCGGCGGGTTCAAACGGCCGTTTGAGCCCGCATCCTGAGCATGACTGACATACCGGGATCGGAGTTGTCCGCATGGGAAATCGCGGCCCATACTCTCCTCACACTGATTGAGCGTTTTGCGCACTGTCCCCCTCCTCCAGCGAAACGCGCGCTCAGTTATCCCTCTTGGAAGGTGATTGTGTCGGCCTCACGTGGCCAAAAACTAAACAGGCCGGGCTCTCTAGCCCGGCCTTTTTTCATGGGCCTTACCTTAGGTCATGGCCGGGCTTGTCCCGGCCATCCACGCCTTCTCAAACTTCCATTCAAAGATTCCAAGACGGAAGACGTGGATGCCCGGCACGAGGCCGGGCATGACGGTATTTGAACAATTCGCGCCCCATCAGGACCGCAGTTTCACACGCGACAGCCGCAGCGCGTTGCCGATCACGCTGACCGACGACAGCGCCATAGCCGCAGCTCCGAGCATCGGTGACAGCAGGATGCCGAACACCGGATAGAGCACGCCCGCCGCCACCGGGACGCCCGCGGCGTTGTAGAGGAATGCGAACACGAGGTTCTGACGGATGTTGCGCATGGTGGCGCGCGACAGGTGCCGCGCCTCCACCAGCCCCATCAGGTCGCCGCGCAAGAGGGTGATGCCCGCGCTCTCGATCGCGACGTCGGTGCCACTGCCCATGGCGATGCCGACATCGGCCGCCGCCAGCGCCGGCGCATCGTTGATGCCGTCGCCGGCCATGGCCACCACCCGGCCCTCACCGCGCAATTTTGCGACCACGTCGCCCTTGCGCTCCGGCAGCACGTCGGCCTCGACCTCGGTGATGCCGAGCGTCCTGGCCACCGCCTGCGCGGTGGTGACGTTGTCGCCGGTCAGCATCACGATGCGCAGGCCGTCGGCGCGCAACTGCCTGAGCGCGTCCGGCGCGCTCGGCTTGACTGGGTCCGCAATCGCAATCACGCCGGCGGCGCGGCCGTCGACGGCCACATGGATCGCGGTGGCGCCCCGTTCGCGCTGCGCACGGGCATCGTTCTCCAGTGCCGCGGTGTCGATGCTCGATTGTTGCATGATCGCGGCATTGCCGATCACGATGCGGCGGCCATCCACGGTCCCGGTCGCGCCCTTGCCCGCCGGAGAGTCGAAGTTCTGCACGTCACTGAGCGCCAGGCCTTCGTCTTTCGCCGCATTGAGAATCGCAAAAGCCAGCGGATGTTCGCTCGCCCGCTCGACGCTGGCGGCGAGCCGCAACAATTCGCTGCGCTCGATTCCATCGGCGGCGACAACGGCCACCACCTTGGGCTTGCCTTCGGTCAATGTACCGGTCTTGTCGATCACCAGCGTGTCGACCTTCTCCATCCGCTCCAGCGCCTCGGCGTCGCGGATCAGAATGCCGGAGCGCGCGCCGCGCCCGACGCCGACCATGATCGACATCGGGGTCGCGAGCCCGAGCGCGCACGGACAGGCGATGATCAGCACCGTCACCGCAGCAACCAGCGCATAGGTGAAGCGGGGATCGGGACCGAACACGGCCCAGGCAGCGAACGCCGCGAGCGCCGCCGCCATCACCGCAGGCACGAACCAGCCCGCGACCTGATCGGCCAGACGCTGCACCGGCGCACGGGAACGCTGCGCCCGCGCCACCAGATCGACGATCCGCGCCAGCATGGTGTCGCGGCCGATCTTCTCGGCGCGGATGACAAGGCCGCCGCTCTGGTTGACGGTGCCGCCGATCACCTGCGCCCCGGCTGCTTTCTTCACCGGCATCGACTCGCCGGTGACAAGGGATTCATCGACCAGCGACGAGCCTTCGGTGACCGTGCCGTCCACCGGCACCTTCTCGCCGGGGCGGACACGCAGCAGGTCACCCACAGAGATGGAGTCGATCTCGATATCCTCATCGCCCTGGGCGCCGATCCGCCGCGCTGTTTTCGGCGCAAGTCCGAGCAGCGCCCGGATGGCACCGGACGTTTGCGCCCGCGCGCGCAATTCGAGCACCTGCCCCAGCAGCACGAGAACGGTAATGACGGCGGCCGCCTCGAAGTACACCGCGACCGCGCCGTGATGATCGCGGAAGGCATCCGGAAACACCTGCGGCGCGAAGGTCGCCACCACGCTGTAGATGTAGGCCACGCCGGTGCCCATCGCGATCAGCGTGAACATGTTGAGATTACGCGTCCTGACTGACTGCCAGCCGCGTTCAAAGAACGGCCAGCCGGCCCACAGCACCACCGGCGTCGCCAGCGCGAAGCCGAGCCAGTTCGACGCCTGCGCTTCCATGAGATGAATGCCGCCGAGATGCGCGGTCATCTCCAGCACGAACACCGGCAAGGTCAGCGCCAGTCCGATCCAGAACCGCCGCGTCATGTCGATCAGTTCGGGATCAGGCCCATCGTCCAGCGATACGGTTTCCGGCTCGAGCGCCATGCCGCAGATCGGACAGCTTCCCGGCCCGGCCTGGCGCACTTCGGGATGCATCGGACAGGTGTAGATGGTGCCTTCGGGCAGCTTCTCGTCCGGCTGCGATGATTTCGGCGCGAGATATTTCTCGGGATTGCCTTCAAACTTTGTGCGGCAGCCCGCGGAGCAGAAGACGTACTCCTGCCCCTTGTAAGCAAACCTGTGCTTCGCGGTCGCGATGGTGACCGCCATGCCGCAGACCGGATCAATCGCCTTGCCTGCTTCGGCGCCGCCGTCGCCTGCCGTAGGCGCACCATGCGAATGGCCGTGAGCGTGGTGAGGATGCTCATCGCGACCGGCAGGGGCATGCTGGTGATGGCCTCCGCAACAATTCCCGCCTTTGTTCTCCTGATTACCCGACGCCACGGCACTCTCCGCTTGCAAGTTATACCCTATAGGGGTATATAGTATGACATGCGACAGGAAATCAAGTCATCGTGCCTGAAACGGCTGAAACGGATCGAAGGCCAGATTCGCGGACTCGCGGGGATGGTCGAGGACGATCGCTATTGCATCGACATCGTCACGCAGATCGCGGCGGCGCGCACGGCGCTGCGGCGGGTCGAGGAGGAGATCCTGCGCGACCATGTCGCGCATTGCGTTGAGCACGCGATCTCCTCGGGCGACAAGGCCGACCAGCGCCGCAAGATCGCCGAACTGATGGACGTGGTCAGCCGCGCGGATCGCTAGAAAAGGACAGGCATCGTGACCTGTTGAGATCATGGTTGACGGCGCATTAGCCAATCGGCGGCGGCCGTTGATAATCCATTCATCCTAACGGCGCCTGTGCCGCAGCGATTTTTCGGCCTGTTCGCGGGGCGGACGCATTTTCCTTGTCACGCGCTCGCGAGACTCCGCATCCATGTATCAAACATCAGCTCCGGAATTTACGCCTTCTTACGCAATTCCACCTACCTGCCGAAGTAACCGTTTCCTTCCCGCGTGCAGGCTCTCCGATGTTCAAGGTCTATAATTGTATCGCCACCGCCCATGATCTGTGGCTCGTGGGGCTTGCGGCCATCATTTGTACGCTGGCCTCGCTCGCCGCCATCAGCCTGTTGCGTCACGCACGTCATGCGACGCGCCAGATGCGTCCAGTCTGGCTCGCCATCTCGGCCATCTCGACGGGCTTCGGCATCTGGTCGACGCACTTCATCGCGATGCTCGCCTATTCGCCCGGCATTCCGAGCGGCTACAACATCGCGCTCACCGGCCTGTCACTCGCAGCGGCGATCCTGCTCACCGCGGCAGGCCTTGCCATGGCCATGCTGCCGGGGTGGCGGCTGGGTCCCTGGCTCGGCGGCGCTGTTGTCGGCGGCGGCATCGCCACGATGCATTATCTCGGCATGGCGGCCTTCCAGATCGGCGGCGTTATCCTGTGGGATTCGACGCTGGTCGCCGCCTCCATCCTGCTTGGCACCCTGATTGGGGCGGCGGCGCTTCCAGCCGGTCTGCACGGCAGCGCGCAACGCTGGCGGATTGCCGGCGCGCTGCTGCTGACGCTCGCCATCTGCAGCCACCACTTCACGGCGATGGGCGCTGTCGCGATCATTCCCGATCCCACGATCGCAATCCCGCAGTCAGCGATCCCCACGACCTGGCTCGCCGTCGGCGTCGCCGTCTCGAGCTTCACGATCATCCTGCTCTCAATCGGCGCCGCGGCGCTCGACATTCACGACCAGCGCCGCTCCGCACAGGAAGCGGACCGCATGCGCGGCCTTGCCAACGCCGCGATCGAGGGCCTGCTGGTCTGCGACGGCGAGATTGCCGTCACCGCCAACACCAGCTTCGCTACGCTCGTCGGCTCATCGTCCGACAGGCTGATCGGCGCGAAACTTGAATCGTTCATTCCGAACGCCGACGTCCGCACCAAACTGCAAGGCGCGCCGAACCAGCCGGTGGAAGCCGAACTGCGCCATGTGGACGGGTCGATGATCCCGGTGGAGTTGATCCTGCGCCCGATCGACTTCGCGGGCACCGCGCATCACGTTATCGCCGTCCGCAACCTGCAGGCGCGCAAAAAGGCCGAGCAGCATATCCGCTATCTCGCGCACCATGATGCACTGACCTCGCTGCCGAACCGCAGCACCTTCCACGCGCGGCTCGATCACGAGATCGCGGCGGCGAAGGACAGCGGACAGAAATGCGCCGTGCTGTGTTTCGACCTCGACCGCTTCAAGGAAGTCAACGACCTGTTCGGACATGCCGCCGGCGACAAGGTGCTGCAATCGGTCGCGGCGCGTGTCACGAAGATTCTCGACAAGAACTGCATGGTCGCGCGCCTCGGCGGCGACGAATTCGCCATCCTCGTTCCCGGACTGTCGAGCCCGGCGGTGGCCGGAAAGCTGGCCGATGCCCTTATCGAAGCGCTCCGCCCCGACGACGGCAAGGCCGACAGCGACAACATGACCTCGTGCAGCATCGGTATCGCGATCTGCCCGGACGACGCCGACAACCGCGAAACACTGCTCAATCATGCAGATACCGCGCTCTATCGAGCCAAGATGGAAGGCCGCGCCACCTATCGCTTCTTCGAGGCGCGGATGGCCGCGGAGGTCCACGACCGGCGCGTGCTGGAGCACGATCTGCGCCAGGCCGTGGCCCGCGGAGAATTCACTCTCGTTTACCAGCCGCAGGGCGACATCCAGACCGGCGGTGTTGTCGGGTTCGAGGCGCTGCTGCGCTGGAATCACAAGAGCCGCGGCTCGATCTCACCGGCGCTTTTCATTCCGATCGCGGAAGAAACCGGGGCCATTCTCGGCATCGGCGAATGGGTGCTGCGGGAGGCGTGCAAGCAGGCCGCAACCTGGCCGAGGCCGCTGACCATCGCGGTCAATGTCTCCGCCGTGCAGATCTACAACGAGAACTTCGTGCAACTGGTGCACGAGGTGTTGCTGGAAACCGGCCTCGCGCCGAGCCGGCTCGAACTCGAAATTACCGAGACCGCGCTGGTGCGCGATCTCAACCGCGCACTCAATACGCTCCGGCGCATCAAGTCGCTCGGCGTGCATATCGCGATGGATGATTTCGGCACCGGCTATTCGTCGCTGTCGAATCTGCGCGCCTTCCCGTTCGACAAGATCAAGATCGACGGCTCGTTCATCAAGTCGGTCAACACCAACGCGCAGGCGGCGACCATCGTGCGCGCGGTGCTGGGACTTGGCCGCGGCCTCGGCCTGCCGGTGCTGGCGGAAGGCGTCGAGACGCCGGCCGAACTGGCGTTCCTGCAATCCGAACTGTGCAACGAGGTTCAGGGCTATCTGGTCGGACGCCCCGCGCCGATCTCAACCTTCGCCGCGCTGACCCATGACAACGGCACACCGGTGGCCGCCGACGAAGGTCAGGTCCAACTGGCGAAATCCGCCTGACGGGTTCGGATACGGGATTGGGGATGATGGTACAGTTGGGTGGGATCGAACCACCGACCTCCGGATCCACAATCCGGCGCTCTAACCAGCTGAGCTACAACTGCATTTTTGATCGAACGGCTGCCTGAAGGCAGCCCCGCACCGGGCGGCGATTTCGCGGGAAACTAGGTGCAACGCCGCGCTTTGGCAAGACGGTTTGACCCTGAATGCGCTCCCGCGAACAATCTTGATATGGGTGATCCCGGACGGGCGGACGGTTCAACCCGCCACCCTGTTTTTCACCGTCAGATGCCCGGCTTGAACGCCTTGGCCGCGCCGGCTGCGATCGGTTCGACCGCCTCGACAGCGACCTTGTGGGTCAGCGTGGCCAGATCCTGCGTCTGGGTGCTGAACACCTCGAACTGCTTGCGGGCATGGGCGTTCATCAACTCGAACGCCTCGGGAAGTGATTTCACACCCATCAGGCTCTGGGTGAAGGCGAAGGCCGCCTCGGTGTTGGTCTGGGCCATGCCGATCACCGTCGTGGTGAGGTCGCTGGCGCCTTTGGTGGCTGAAGCGTAGATGGCCTCCAGCGCATCGTTGTTGGAAACGGCCGCATCCTTGAGCTTCTGATAGCCGTCGCGGGCCTGGAAAACGCCCATTTCCGCAAATGCCCGGAACTGTTCCGGCAGTTTGAAAGGGACGACGGCAAAGGGATCGTTTGCGCTCATCAGGACAGTCCTTGTGTCTGGAAATTGGAGCGGCCGGGACAGTGCCCGCCATGCGCGGCCTCAAGGGACAACGCGCGATGTCAGTTTCGGTTTGGTACTATAAAGACGAATATTGTGCGTTGCAACAAATTATAAGCCCGGACGCCTGACCCGGCACTCCGCCGGATCAGGGTCCTTGCCGGAAGACCGGCGGCTTATTTGGGCTTGGTGGCATCCATGGCGGCGCGGGTGACCGCCTGCCCCATCTCACTGGCCTGCTCGGCGAGGGCGCGCATCTGGCCCTGAACATATTCGGTGTGGAGACGCATCACCTCGGTCAGGTCCTTGGCGTGGATCAACTGCTGGGCATAAGCGAGCGAGGACTGGACGTTCTTTTCGGCGAAGGCGATCGCCTTGGCGCTGATTTCCTTGGCGGCCTCGCCGGGCGGGCCGAACGACGCGCCGCCGAACGCGGCCGCGGTCTGCTGCGCGCTGCTGATGAACGATTCGAATGCCTTGCGCGCCTGATCCAGACTCGCTTCCGCCATCGACCTCATTTCCTTGGGAATCTCGAACTGATTGCCTGACATGTCGCACCCTCCTGTGTTCGGACCCTGACGGATCCTGCTTGCAACTCACCGCCGGGCGACACCCCTTATGACGCAGCGCAACGACAGTTCCTGCGGGTCCATCGTGACCGTTTGGATATCTTTTGCAACACCCAACGCCCGAGCCGCCGCACGGTTCGATGCACCGCGGAATTAAGGTTATCGCGGGTTAGTCTTGCGCCCCACTGGTGGACCTTGCGGCAGACGCGCCATACTAATCATTTGTTAAGACTGCGAATCCCGACCCGCCGCACACAGCGGCGCTCTCAAGTGAGTGACAGGCCTGTTGTCGACCATGAGCGAAGCCGATTTCCAGCTCCACGGCATCCGCGATCCGCGCCTTGCGGCTCTTGCGACCAGCGCATTGCCAGCATGGGTCTGGTCGATCAACGGCGCGCGTATTCTCTGGGCCAACACCATCGGCGCGCGGCTGTTCGGCGAGCGGAGCGCCGCCGCACTCGCGGAACGAACCATCGGCCCGGCCGATCCACAGCGCCGCCAGGCGGCGCAGCTCGCAGCACGGCTGTCGCCGGCCGGCGCGCCACGGCTGGAGCGGCTGCGCGGATTCGGCGCACCGCTCGGACGCCTTCTGACATGCACATGCGCGCGCCTCACCTTCTCCGACGGCAGCGCAGGAATTCTGATCGCAGCCACCGAACCGGTGGGACGCCCCCTGCCCCTCACCGAGCGGCTGGCGCATCTTGTGGACAGCGTGACGATGCCCGCGATGACCTTCACGCCGGAAGGCGCGCTGGCCGGAGCGAACGACGCGGCGAAAAACATCCCCGGCCTGTTCGGCAATCTCAACGGACCCGGATTCGACGAGGCGCGCAGCATCGCGCTCCGCGACGGGCAGGCCACGATGAAAATGGATCTCGGCCGTGTCACGCTGCATCGTGCCGGCAGCGGAGACACAACCGCGCTGGTGGCGCTGATCGGCACGGCGATCACGCCACAGCCCGCGCCAAAGCCTGCCGCCGTGATTGTCGAGCCGGCCACGCCGGTTGCTCCCGCAAACCCGCCCGCCGAACAGCCGGTCGCTGCCGCCGTGGATACCGCACACGATACTGCGGCTTCGCTTCATGCGCAGACAATGCCCGAAGCCGTGGATGAGGTACCAGAGCCGCAGGCTGCCGTGACATCCTCCGGCGTGCTGCCAAGCGACGTGTTCGGTTCGGTGTTCGATGATGCGCCGGAAACAGAAACTCCCACGCAATCCAGCGCGCAACCAGCAGCACCTGAGAATGACGCCGCCGAACCCGCAGCGCCGTCAGAACCCGCGCATCACGACGCGCGCGCGGATGCCCCCGTCACGCGGATCTTTTTTGACGATGCGCGCAAGGCTCCTTCGGACGAAAGCGCGGCAAGCGTTGTCGCCGCAACAACGATTGAAACGCACGATGAACCGGTGACGGCGCCGCAGCAGCCGCTGCGCTTCACCTGGCACATGGACGAGCACAACCGCTTCTCGCTCGGCCACGACGAATTCAGCCGCCTGATCGGCACGCGCACCGCCGCCGCGTTTGGCCGGCCCTGGGCTGAGATCGCGGACGAACTCGGCCTCGATCCCGACAACCGGGTGACGAACGCGGCCGCAACGCGCGAGAGCTGGAGCAACATCGTCGTGCACTGGCCCGCCGACGGCACCGGCGCGCGGCTGCCGGTCGAACTGTCGGGCCTGCCGATCTACGATCATGCCGGAGAATTTCTCGGCTATCGCGGGTTCGGCGTGTGCCGCGACATCGACGGCATGGCGCGGCTCGCCTCGCAGCGCCGCAGCGATGTGACATATGCGTTCAAACCGGAGTCCTCGCCCGAGGAAGCCGGCGCGCCTGAACTGATTGCGGAGGAGAGCAGCAGCAAAGAGCCGGCGCAGGAAGCAGCGCTTCCGCCTGCAATGGATGAACCAGTCGATACGGGAATGCCGCACGCTGACGCCAGCACGCAGGACAACATGCCTTCCGACACGTCACCGCTAACCGAAACGAGACCGCCCGTGGATATTCCGCAGAACGTCGTCCCGTTTCCCGTGACCGAGCCGAAGGCTCCGGCACTCACCGCGGTCGAGAGCAACGCCTTCGACGAACTGGCACGGCGGCTGTCGGCGCAACTCGACAACGGCGGAGATGATACGCTGACCGACGCGTCGGTCGCCGAACTGTTCGCCGCCGATGAGATCGAACCCGCGCATGAAGCGGCGCCGGAGCCGCCTGCACTGGAGCATCCGCCCGCGTTCCTGCAGCCGGAACCTGTTCTGCCGCGCGCCAATGCCGCGCAGGACCTTCAACTGTTCGACCGGCTGCCGGTCGGTGTGCTGGTCTATCGTCTCGACCGCCTGCTCTATGCCAACACGGCGTTCTTCGCCGCCACCGGGTATGACGATCTTCACGCCCTGACCGAAGCCGGAGGCCTCGATGCACTTACGATCGAAGCGGGTGCCGGCTCCGCCAGCAGTTCATCGGAAACCGGCACGCCGGTGGTGATCGCAGCCACCAGCGAGCGCGGCCCGAACAGGGGTGAGCCCGCAAGGGCAAATCTGTTCGCGATCACATGGGACGGTGAACCCGCCCATGCGCTGATCTTTTCCGGACCCCGCGCCGAGCCGCGCGGCGAGACCCCGCCGACGCCGACCGTGATCGCGCCCGTGATCATGCCCCGCGAGGAGGACACACAGGCCGAAGAACTCGCCACCATTCTCGACAACACCGCCGAGAGCGTTGTGGTGTTCGACGGCGAAGGCCATCTGCTGTCGTGCAACCGCAGCGCCGAAGCCTTGTTCGGCCGCGACGACAACGACATGGCCGCGCTCACTGTCGCCGATCTGTTCGCGCCGGAAAGCCAGCGGGCCGTGATGGATTATATCAACGAGGTGAAAGCCGCACCCGTCGCGGGGCTCGTGCAGCACGACCGCGAATTGCTCGGCCGCGCCCGCGACGGCCATGCCATTCCGCTGTCGATGACTATCGGGCGCACCCAGCCGAACGGCCCGCGCCTCTTCGCGATTTTCCGCGACCTGTCGCAGGTGAAGAAAGGCGAAGGCGATCTGGTTCACGCCCGGCGCCAGGCCGACCGCGCCACCAGCGCCAAGGCGGACATTCTCGGGCGGATCAGCCACGAGGTCCGCATGCCGCTCAACGCCATCATCGGCTTTGCGGATGTCATGATCGAGGAACGCTTCGGCGCGCTCGGCAACGAGCGCTATGTCGAATACATGAAGGACATCCGCGCCTCCGGCCAGCGGGTGATCGCGATCATCGACGACCTGCTCGACCTGTCGCGCATCGAATCCGGCAAGATGGAATTGTCGTTCGCGAGCCAGGACCTCAACAGCATGGTCGAGCAGTGCGTCGCGGTCATGCAGCCGCAGGCCAATCGCGAACGCATCATCATCCGCACCTCGCTGGCGCATGCGCTGCCGACGGTGAAGGCCGATGCCCGCGCGCTGCGCCAGATCGCGATGAACCTGATCGGCAACTCGATCCATCTCGCCAATGCCGGCGGACAGGTGATCGTCTCCACCGCGACCACGGATTTCGGCGATATCGTGCTGCGGGTCCGCGACACCGGGCACGGCCTCAACGACAACGAGATCGCCGCCGCGATGGCGCCGTTCCGCACATCGGATGTGTCGGACCAGACCGCCGATGGCTCGGTCGTCAACCTGTCGCTGACCAAGGCGCTGGTGGAAGCGAACCGCGCGCAATTCCACATCAAGACCGCGCCGCATTCCGGCACCCTGATCGAGGTCGTGTTCTCCCACGCCAGCGCAATCGCCTGAGCAATCTGGAATCTCTCTAAACTTGCGCTCTCGCGACATCGCGCCGCGTGAATGCGTACGCTCGCTGCGCTACAGAACCAGCCACGCGCTGCATGCCAGCGCCCATCATCCAGCGCCGGAGCCTTCCATGTCACGCACCCGCACTCTCGCCGCAGCATCCGCCATCGCATCCGTGATGACGATGAGCAGCGCGGCCTTCGCGCAAGGCGAAGTCAACGTCTACACCTATCGCGAGACCAAGCTGGTGCAGCCGCTGTTCGACGCCTTCACCAAGGATACCGGCATCAAGGTCAATGTGGTCTCGGCCAGTTCCGGCCTTGAACAGCGCATCAAGGCGGAAGGCGCCAACAGCCCCGCCGACGTGCTGCTGACGGTGGACATCGGGCGCATCGACGAAGCTGTCAAAGCGGACATCACCCAGCCGATCAAATCCGGCGCGCTCGACAAGACCGTGCCCGCGCAATACCGCGATCCCGACGGCCACTGGGCAGGTATTTCGATGCGCGCGCGGGTGATCTATGCCTCAAAAGACCGCGTCAAACAGAACACCATCACCTATGAAGAACTCGCCGACCCGAAGTGGAAGGGCAAGATCTGCATCCGCTCCGGCCAGCACATCTACAACAACGCGCTGTTCGCGGCCTATGTCGCGCATCACGGCGAAGCCAAGGCCGAGGAATGGCTGCGCGGCGTCAAGGCCAACCTCGCGCAGAAGCCATCCGGCGGCGACCGCGAAACCGCGCGCGATGTCGCGGCGGGCAAGTGCGACATCGGCATCGGCAACACCTATTACTGGGCGCTGATGATGAACCATGACGCCGACAAGAAGCCGTGGGCCGAAGCCACCAAGGTGATCCTGCCGACCTTCGCCGGCGGCGGCACCCATGTGAACCTCTCAGGCGTCTTGCTGGCGAAGAACGCACCGAACCGCGCCAACGCGATCAAGCTGATCGAATGGCTGGCCGGTGAGAAGGCGCAGCAGATCTATGCGGACGCCAACTATGAATATCCGGTGCGTGCGGGGGTTGCCGTGAATTCCACCATCGCAGGTTACGGCACCCTGAAGCCTGACACACTGCCAATTTCAAAGATCGCGGCCAGCCGCAAGGCGGCCTCGACGCTGGTGGACAAGGTCGGGTTCGATAATTGAGCGGAAGTCCGTTGATCCTCGTATGCAGTATTTCGTCATGGCCAGGCTTGTCCCGGCCATCCACGTCTTTCTTTCCATCCGTTGAAGTGAAGGCGTGGATGCCCGGAACAAGTCCGGGCATGACGAACGATGGGCTGGCATCTTTTGTACAAAGTCATCAGCCCCTCTCCCCGCAAGCGGGGAGAGGGAGTCAAGAAACGTGACGACCGCTCGCCTTACAGAGCCCGCGGTCTCTGCGCTCGCCGTTTTCACGGCGGCGCTGGTTGCGCTGCCGGTGCTGGCGATTGTGGTGATCGCCGCGCAACCGGTTCCCGATCTGTGGCCGCATCTGATCGACTATGTGCTGCCGCAGGCGCTGCGCGACACCGCATTGTTGTTGTTTGGCGTCGGCGCGGTCGCGCTGCTTGCGGGCGCAGGCACCGCATGGCTGGTGTCGGCGCATGATTTTCCGGGACGCGGCCTGATGCTCTGGCTGCTGCCGTTGCCGCTGGCGATCCCGACCTACATCGCCGCCTATGTCTATGTCGACCTGTTTGAACCGCTCGGCCTCGTCCATCGCATGCTGACACTGTGGCTTGCGCCGCGCGACGCGCTGACGCTGTTGCCGAACCTGCGCTCGCTGCCCGGCGCTGTTCTGATCATCGGTATCGTGCTCTATCCCTATGTGTATCTGTCGGCGCGCGCGACGTTTCAGTTGCAGAGCGCGGAATTCGCGGAAGCCGCGCGCACGCTCGGCGCGAACCGCTGGAGCATTTTTCGCCGCATCTCGCTGCCGATGGCGCGGCCCGCACTCGCGGTAGGCCTCGCGCTTGTGGCGCTGGAAACGCTGAACGACATCGGCGCCAGCGAATATCTCGGCGTCCGCACCCTCACAGTGTCGATCTTCACCACCTGGCTCAATCGCGGCAGCCTTGCGGGCGCCGCGCAACTCTCCTGCCTCGTGCTCGCCATCGTCGGCGGACTGATCGCGCTGGAGCGCTATGGCCGCCGCAACGCCGTCACCGAATTCTCGTCCGAGAGTCCGCGGCTGACACCGCGCACACCCTTCACCGGAATCAGGGGCTGGCTGGCTCTCGCGGCCTGCGCCCTTCCCGTGCTGCTCGGCTTCATTGTGCCGCTGCTGTTCCTGCTGCAGCAGAGTATTCATCGCGCCTCCATCACGATCGACGCTGCCGTATGGCGCGATGCGTTTAACTCAGTGATTTTTGCAGCCCTCGCGACGCTGGTCGCACTCGGCCTCGGCCTCGCCACCATCCTCGCCACGCGCTGGCGGCCCGGCTCATGGCGCGCCTTCGCGTCGAACATCGCGCAGACCGGCTACGCGCTGCCGGGCCTCGTGCTGGCGCTCGGCCTGCTGACCCCGGTGCTCGCCATCGACAACACGCTGAACACAGTCGCGGCATGGCTCGGCTGGGCGCTGCCCGGCCTTGTTCTCATGGGATCTGGCGCAGCCGTCGTCACCGCCTATGTGATCCGTTTCCTCGCGGTGCCCACGGGATTTTTGCGCGCGGGCTTCGAGCGCATCCCGTTCGATTATGACGACAGCGCCCGCAGCGCGGGCGCGGGACAGATCACCGCCATGCGGCGCATCCACCTGCCGCTGCTGCGCCCGGCGCTGCTCGGCGCGTCGATTGTGGTGTTCGTCGATTGCCTGAAGGAATTGCCGGCGACGCTGCTGCTTCGGCCGCTGAATGTCGAGACGCTGGCGACCTCGATCTATCAGTATGCCAGCCGCGGCAGCTTCGAGGACGGATCGCTCGCCGCGCTCCTGATCGTGGCCGCGAGCATCGGGCCGGTGGCGTGGCTGACGCGATTCTCTGATATGCCGAAGGGGCCTGTCTAACCCGGCTCCTCCGTAATGTCGGCACGATCCCGCTTTCGGGAGATCGAGAAAATATCCCACACCGCGATGAACATGGCGGCGATCACCGGACCGATGACAAAGCCGTTCAGCCCGAAAGCCTCGATGCCGCCCAGCGTCGAGATCAGCACCACATAATCCGGCAGCTTGGTGTCCTTGCCCACCAGCATCGGACGCAGCAGATTGTCGACAAGGCCGATCACCAGAAAACCGTAGGCGATGAGGATCGCGCCCTGAATGAACGAGCCTGTGGCCATCAGATAGAGCGCGACGGGCATCCACACCAGTCCTGCACCGACAGCCGGGAGCAGCGACAGGAAAGCCATCAGCACCGCCCACAGCAGCGCCGCGTTGATGCCGAGAATCCAGAAGATCACGCCGCCCAATGCGCCTTGCGCCATCGCGACCAGAATGCTGCCCTTCACCGTGGCGCGGATGACGACAGTGAATTTCTCCAGCAGCGCATCGCGCAGCGCCGCGCGCAGCGGAATGGCGCTCTTGATCCGCTGCGACAGCGCGCCGCCGTCCCGGAACAGGAAGAACAGCAGATAGAGCATGATGGCGGCGTTGACGATGAACTCGAACGTGCTCTGGCCGATATTCAGGGCCTGCGCCGCGATCTGCTGGCTGCCCTTGAGCAGCGCGGCGGAGAGCTTCTCCTGCATGCCGCCGAGGCTGGCGACGCCGAAGCTGTCGAGAATGCCGGTGATCCATTGCGGCAGGGCGTTGAGAATTTGCTGGAACAGTTTGACGAAATCGAGTTCGCCGGACTGCACCTTGGCGAACACCGCCGCCGCCTGCTGGGTCAGCGACGCGGCGATCAGCGTCAGCGGCAGGATCACGATCATCACCACGAGCAGAACCATCGTCAGCGCCGCCAGCGTGGGCCGCTGCGGATTTCGCCGCAGCAGGCGCCGGTACAGCGGGGCGAACATGATGGCGATGACCACGCCCCACAGAATCGCGCCGTAAAACGACGTGAGGATCCAGCCGAAGGCCAGCGAGACCACGACGATGAGAATCAGGAAGGCCCTGTCTTCGATACTGCCGCGCATCCGTTTATCTCCGTCCGATCCCGCCATGTTCGGCGCAAATGCAAGAGTCTAGCTCGATCGCCGCGCGCGGGCTCCCGCACGCTCGCTTCCGGTTGCCTCCCGCACCAGGGCGAACATCCACGCCAGCCCTGCATCCATCATTGCTACCTTCGGCGCAATGGCGCGGATTGGAAAAGCCGGCAGATGAAGCGGCAACTCGCGGCTCGCCAGTCCTAAGCGCTTGCCGTGCATCGCTACGTATCGCCGCGGCATCGCCGAAATCAGATCGGTTTCCGACAAGGCCACAAGTCCCATTGCGAAGTTCGGCACCGTCAGCGCAACGCGGCGGGCAAGTCCCTGCGCCGCCAGCGCTTCATCGACAAAGCCGTAAGCATCGCCGGTCATGGAAACGACAAGGTGACGCATTTCGCAGAACCGCTCCAGCGTCGGCTTTACCGCGAAGGGATGGCGCGACCGCATAACCGCGACGAAATCCTCGCGATAGACCATCTCGGCAGCAAACCGCGTCGGCGCCGTCTCGACCGGTGCGATTGCGATGTCGACAGCGGCGGCGTCGAGATCGTCGAACAGCGGCTCCCATGCGCGCTCGATCTGACGGCCTCCCTTCGGCGGCAGCAACTGCCGCAGTCCAATATCAATGTTCGGAGCCCGGCTGCGCAGCAAGGTAAGCAGCGGCGGCATGAATACCGAGGAAATACCGTCCGGCGCTCCGATGACGAACCGCCGTGAGGACTTCGACGCATCGAACGGCTCGGCGGTCGAGATTACATTACGGACCCGCGCGAGAATGTCCGCGACCGGTCCGGCCAGCTCCAGCGCGCGCGCCGTCGGCACAACACCCTTCGGCGTGCGCAGAAACACTGGATCGTTCAGCAATTTCCGCATGCGGCCAAGACCATGACTGACCGCCGATGGTGACAGATTGAGCCGCTGCGCCGCGCGCCCGACGTGGCGTTCCTTCAGAACGACCTCGAAAAGCGTCAGGAGGTTCAGATCGGCTCGGCTAAGATCAGTTTTATTCAGCATATTCCTGAAATTGTATCATTGGATTCATCATTAGCCAACTGCCATTGCATGGGCCTCACACGGCCGCCGTTGGCCTCAACAACCTCCTGGAGAAATCCGCATGTCATTGTCGCGCACTGCCCCCGCCTATGCCCTCCCCGCAAACAGCGAGGAGGCTTTCATCGAGTCCGAATTTTACGCCGGGCGAGATGGCCTGTCTCGCACCGGGTCAACGACCGTGCAGACCGCAGACGCTGTCGTAAACTTCTGGCGCGAAGCCGGGCTCGCCATGTGGTTTGCCAAGGACGCGGATTTCGACCGCCGCTTTCGCGAGACCTTTTTATCCACGCACGAGGCCGCGGCCAGCGGCGCGCTGGCACAGTGGCAATCGACGCCAAACGGCGCGCTGGCGCTTCTGCTCTTGCTGGATCAGTTTCCCCGCAACGCCTTTCGCGGCACACCACGCATGTATGCAACCGATGCTTTGGCGCGCGAGGAAGCCGCTATTGCGATTGATGCCGGTCACGATCTTGCGGTGACGAAGGATCTGCGGCTGTTTTTCTACCTGCCCTTCGGGCATTCGGAAGATGTCGTCGATCAGGAGCGCTCGGTGGCGCTGGCGCAGGAGCTCGGCGAGCCGGCGTCCTCCCACTCAAAAAGGCACCGTGACATCGTTCGTCGCTTCGGCCGCTTCCCGCATCGCAATCCGATTCTCGGCCGCGCGATGACCGCGGAAGAGCAGCAATTCCTCGATGACGGCGGATATGCCGGCTGACCACCGGCTCGATCGAAAGGATCATCTCATGATCGCAGGACAACTCGCCCTCGTTATCGCCGCACTGTTCGCCGGGGCCGCGCTCTATATCGGCTTCGCGGAACAGCCGGCCCGGCTGCACCTCGACGACCGCGCACTCCTCATCGTATGGAAGCCGTCCTACAAACGCGGCTTCGCGATGCAGGCGCCCATGGCCATCACGGGATGTCTGCTCGGCATCCTGGCATGGGGGCAGAGCAGCCAGTGGCCGTGGCTCGCCGGAGCCGCGGTGCTGGTGGCCAACTGGCCTTATACGCTTCTGGTCATCATGCCGACGAACAACAAACTCATGACAACAGAACCCGCAAAGGCAGGACCAGAAACCCGCGCCCTGATCGAGGCATGGGCCAGATTGCACGCTGGCCGCACAATGCTCGGTATCGTGGCGACACTGATCTTTCTGCGGGCTTCGGTGCTCTAATCGCTGAAGAACGCTTATACGTTCTTCAGGGCGATGCGGAAGGTCGCCTCGGTCTTGGCCTTCACTTCGTCCAAGGTGACGCCGTCGGCGAGTTCGATCAGCGCCATGCCGTCATTGCCGTGCTTGTCGATGGTGAAGACCGCCAGATCGGTGACGACCATGTCGACCACGCGCTCGCCGGTCAGCGGCAGATTGCAGCGATGCAGCAGCTTCGCGCCGTCCTTGGCCGAGTGTTCCATCACCACGACGACGCGCTTGACGCCGGCGACGAGGTCCATCGCGCCGCCCATGCCCTTCACCATCTTGCCGGGGATCATCCAGTTGGCGAGATCGCCGTTCTCGGCCACCTGCATGGCGCCGAGGATCGACAGGTCGATATGCCCGCCGCGCACCATCGCAAAGGAATCCGCGCTGGAGAAATAGCTGGTGTCCGGCAGTTCGGTCACCGTCTGCTTGCCCGCGTTGATCAGGTCGGGATCTTCCTCGCCTTCATACGGGAACGGGCCCATGCCGAGCATGCCGTTCTCGCTCTGCAGGGACACATCGACGCCATCGGGAATGTAGTTGGACACCAGCGTCGGGATGCCGATGCCGAGATTGACGTAATAGCCGTCGCGCAATTCCTTCGCGGCGCGGGCAGCCATCTGTTCACGGGTCCAGGCCATGATGTTCTCCTATGACTGACGGTTAGGCGCGCTTGCGCGTGGTGCGCTGCTCGATCCGCTTCAGCGCAGGATCGACGGCGATGATGCGCTGAACGAAAATGCCCGGCGTGTGGATGTGATCGGGATCAATCTCTCCGGCCGGCACGAGATGTTCGACCTCGGCGATGGTGACCTTCGCGGCGGTCGCCATCATCGGGTTAAAATTGCGCGCGGTCTTGCGGTACACGAGGTTGCCGGCGGTATCGCCCTTCCAGGCGTGAACGATGGCGAGATCGGCGACAAGCCCCGTCTCGAGAATGTACTTCTCGCCGTTGAATTCCTTCACTTCCTTGCCCTCGGCGATCAGGGTGCCGACGCCGGTCTTGGTGTAGAAGCCGGGAATGCCGGCGCCGCCGGCGCGGATGCGTTCGGCCAAAGTGCCCTGCGGATTGAATTCGAGCTCGAGCTCGCCTGCGAGATACTGCTGCGCGAACAGCTTGTTCTCGCCGACATAGGACGAGATCATCTTCTTGATCTGGCGGGTTTCCAGCAGGCGGCTGAGGCCGATGCCGTCCACGCCCGCATTGTTGGAGACCACCGTCAGGTTCTTGACGCCGCTGTCGCGCAGCGCGTCGGACAGGGTTTCCGCGATACCGCAGAGGCCGAAACCGCCGGACATGACCATCATGCCGTCTTTGACAACACCTTCGAGCGCGGACTTCGCGTCGGGATAAACCTTGTTCATGAGGATTCAACCTGATGGAGGAAAATGGCGGCGGGCCGCGTGGTCGGTGGATTATTAGGCGAAACCTTCAAGGGCCGTCAATCGCGCCGCCGGACCGCCCCGCGAAGGCTTGCCCGCACTCCGTTTCCGTATCGCGATGTCTGCAAATACCTCTGGTTTTCCGGTGGGTTCACCGGTTTTCGAGGCTCCGGCGGCCTTGAAAGCGTCAAGAAAAGCCATCAAGTTGCAGCATGCGCCGCACCGGGACGTTTGGCCCGTGCTTTCAGACCGCAAACCTGCCGGATGAACTCATTGACGATGGCCCAAGGGATAAAGCGCCTCGGGATGCCGATTGCGGCATGCCTCGCTGCCGCGCTGCTCGGCCTGATCGCCATTTCCTGGATGATCGACCCGAACGCGGTGCGCCTTTCGGTCGAGAAACAGATTCGCGCCGCCACCGGCCTCGACCTGATGGTCAACGGCGATGTGCGGGTGTCGATCTTTCCCGGCAGCGCCATCACCCTGCATCAGGTCGGGCTGAAAGGATCGGCCTCGCGCGGCAGCGGCGTCGCCGACGAGCCTTTGACCGTCGGGGAGTTGACCGCGAACCTGCGCCTGATCCCGCTGTTGATGCGGCGCTATGACATCGCCGACGTCAGCCTGCTGAATCCGCGTATCAACGTGAAGCGTGGCGCCGATGGGCGCAGCAACTGGTCGGCGATCATCGAGACGCTGGCGCGCACCATCAAGCCGGGCGTCGACAGTCCGGTGTCGTTTTCCGAAATCCGCATCAAGGACGGCACCCTCACCTATCAGAACGAGGCGCGCGGCATCGCCGAGACCGTCAACGGCATTGACCTGTCGCTGGCCTGGCCGTCGATCTCGCGCGCGTTCGCCGCCACCGGCCAGTTCAACTGGCGCGGCGAGGCGGTCGACGGCAGCCTCAACATCGCCGACTTCATCGCCGCGCTGTCCGGCGAGCGGTCCGGCATCAAGGTTCGCATCACCAGCACGCCGCTGAAGTTCGCATTCGACGGCGCGATCGCCAACCGCACCAGCCTCCTGATGGAAGGCACGCTCAGTGCGGACAGCCCGTCGCTGCGCAACGCCGCGCGCTGGGCGGGACAGGCCCCTCCCGGCAACAACGGGCTGGGACGCTTTGCGCTGAAGGCCCGCACCAACGTGGTCGGCGAATCCATCGCGCTGACCAACGTCAATCTCGAACTCGACGGCAACACCGCCGAAGGCGTCATCACCTACAGCAACAGCGACCGCCAGACGGTGCAGGCCACCCTCGCCGCCGACGCGCTCGACTTCACGCCGTATATCGACACGCTGCGGCTGGTCGCCGGCAGTTCGCGGGAATGGAACAGGCAACTGTTCGATCTGCGCGGGCTTTCCGCCACCGATCTCGACATGCGGCTGTCGGCGGCGAAGGTGACCATCGGCACATCGAAGCTCGGCCGCACCGCGATCGGCGCGAACCTGCGCAACGGCACGCTCGCCCTGAGCATCGGCGAAGCGCAGATTTATGGCGGCATCCTCAAGGGATCGCTCGGCATCACGCGCGCCGATGCGGACGCCGACGTCAAGGCGCAATTCCAGTTCGCTGACGTCGATCTGGCGAGCTGCGCCAGCGACCTGTTCGGGATCAGCCGGTTGAGCGGGCGCGGCAGCCTGAACTTCGCGCTGGAGGCGAAAGGCGCGAGCCCCTTCACCCTCGCCCAATCGCTCGACGGCACAGCAACGCTGACCGGTCATGACGGCGCGATCGGCGGCCTTAACATCGAACAGCTTCTCAAGCGGCTGGAGCGCCGCCCGTTGTCAGGCGCGGGTAATTTCCGCAGCGGCTCCACGCCGTTCGACTCGCTGAATGTGGCGATCCGCTTCAACGACGGCGTTGCGACGGCGGAGGATGCGCGGATCGAAGGCCCGACCACGCGCGTGCTGCTCACCGGCACGGCGTCGGTGCCGTCACGTGAATACGACCTGAAGGGTGTCGCCAGCCTGATCGCGGCCACCGATGCGCCGCCCGCATTCCAGTTGCCGTTCGTGGTGCAGGGCCCGTGGGACGATCCGCTGGTGTTTCCGGATTCGGATTCGCTGATCCGCCGCTCGCCGGCCTCGGCGCCGCTGCTGGATGCCATCAAGGACCGCAAGGCCCGCGACGCGGTCAAGTCCGTGATCGAACGCTTCACCGGCGGCAAGAAACCGGCGGAACCGCCTGCCGCGCAGCCGCAGGCCGCCGCGCCATCGGCAAATCCTTCGGCTGCCGTTCTGCCGACCCCGGTGCTGCCTGCGCCGATTCCGCCGGCTGAGACATCGCCTGCGCCTGCGGCCGAGACGCCTCAACCTCCGCCCGGTGCAACATCGACAGACGCGACCACTCCGGCTTCGCCGTCTGCCGCGACCGAAAGCCCCCGGGAAAAGGCGGATTAAAGCGGCGCGGCGCTTTCGCCCTGATCGCTCGACAGTTTCGAGGCCAGCGACGCCGCGATGATCACCAGCGCCACCGCGGCCACCACCAGCGTGCAGATCGCGTTGATCTCCGGTTTCACCCCGAGCCGTACCTCCGAATAAATCCGGATCGGCAGCGTGGCCGATCCCGGCCCGGTGGTGAAACTCGCGATCACAAGATCGTCCAGCGACAGCGTGAAGGCGAGCATCCAGCCCGCCGCAATCGACGGCAGCATCAGCGGCAGCGTGACCGCGATGAACGCGCGCACCGGTGAGCATCCGAGATCCATCGCAGCTTCCTCGAGGCTGCGGTCGAGCACACCTAACCGTGACTGTACGACCACCGTCACAAAGCACATGGTCAGCGTCGTGTGCGCGATGGTGACGGTCCAGAAGCCGCGTCCGGCGTCGATGGCGACGAACAGCAGCAGCAGCGACAGGCCGGTGATGACTTCGGGCATCACCAGCGGCGCATAGAGCATGCCGGAAAACAGCGTTCGGCCCCGGAAGCGCTCGCCACGCGACAGCGCCAGCGCCGCCAGCGTACCGAGCAGCGTGGCCGCCGTAGCCGAGCAGAACGCCACGCGCAGGCTCATCCATATCGCTGACAACATCGCCTCGTCGTTGAAGAATTCGGCGTACCAGCGCAGCGACCAGCCGCCCCACACCGTCACCAGACGCGAGGCGTTGAACGAATAGATCACGAGAATCGCGATCGGCAGATACAGGAACGCCAGTCCCAGCGCGACCGATGCCATGTTGAAAACCGAGAAACGTGCGACGTTCCGCTCAGCCATCACCGCGCCTCCAGATGACGGCGCTGCAGCTTTTCATAGACCAGCAGCGGGATCAGCAGCACCGCGAGCAGCGCGATGGCGATCGCGGAGGCCACCGGCCAGTCCTTGTTGGTGAAGAACTCCAGCCACAGCGTCTGGCCGATCATCATGCGGTCCGATCCCGCGAGCAGATCGGGAATCACGAACTCGCCCATGATCGGAATGAAGCACAGCAGCAGGCCCGCGCCGACGCCCGGCAGCGACAGCGGGAACGTCACCAGCCAGAACGCTTTCAGCCGTGACGCACCAAGATCGGACGCGGCTTCCAGCAAGGCATCGTCCATCTTCGACAACGTGGCGTAGAGCGGCAGGATCATGAACGGGAAATACGAATAGACGATGCCGAGATACATCGCGGAATCGGTCGAGAGCCACGCCATCGGCTTGCCGATGATGCCGAGCGCCAGCAGCACCTTGTTGAGCAGACCATCATGCTGCAGCACATTGATCCAGGCATAGATTCGGATCAGGAACGAGGTCCAGAACGGCACGATCACCAGCATCATCGCGACCGGCTGCCAGCGTTGCGGCAGCCGCGCCATGCCATAGGCCACCGGATAGCCGATCACCAGCAGGATCGCGGTGGAGGTCAGCGCCACCACAAGGCTGCGGACATAGGACAGAATGTAGAGATCGTCCGACATCAGCAGCCTGAAATTGTCCGGCGACAGCGCACTGAGTGCCGCCGTAAATTTGTCCCAGCCCGCGCCAAGATCGAACACCGGCACATAGGGCGGCTGCGCGATGGCGGTCTGCGACAGCGCGATCTTCAGCACAAAGCCGAACGGCACCAGAAAGAACAGCACCATCCAGAGATAGGGCGCGAGCGCGGCCAGCCGCGCCGGACGGGTGAAAATGCGCCGCCCGCTCATCGGTCCAGCACCACGACATCGTCGGGCGCAAACGACACATTGACGCGCTGCCCGACAGAAAATTCATCGGCGGCGATCCGCGTGGCGTTGGCGAGCGCGATCCTGATGACCGCACCGGCATCCAGCTTCACGCCATAAACTGACGCGCTGCCGAGAAATCCCGCAGAGACGATTTCACCTGCGAATGCATTGACGACATCGGGAGCGAGAGGCGCGGCTTGTGACAGGCGAATCTTCTCAGGACGGATCGCGGCGCAGACACTCCTCGTGTCTGATTGAGGCGCATGTGACGCGACAATCGCTCCGGCGCTTTCCGTCGCAATGATGAAGTGCCCCGCCTGACGCGTGACCACCTGTCCCTCGATCAGGTTGATGTCACCGACAAAGCCCGCGATCCAGCGCGAATTCGGCGCTTCATAAAGCTGGCGCGGCGGCGCGACCTGCACCAGACGCCCCTTGTCCATCACGCCGATCCGGTCCGCGACCGTCATCGCCTCCTCCTGATCGTGGGTGACGATAATGAAGGTCATGCCAAGGCGGCGCTGCACCTCCAGAAGTTCGGCCTGTGTGCTCTCGCGCAATTTCTTGTCGAGCGCGGCAAGCGGCTCGTCCAGCAGCAGCATGCGCGGACGCCGCGCCAGCGAGCGCGCCAGCGCCACGCGCTGACGCTGACCGCCGGAGAGCTGATCCGGGCGGCGCTTTTCCATGCCTTCGAGACGCACCAGCGCCACCATCTCGGCGACGCGCGCGACCATCTCGTTTTTCGGCATTCCTGCGCGTTTGAGACCGAACGCGATGTTGCCTTCCACGGTCAGATGCGGAAACAGCGCATAGTTCTGGAACATCATGTTGATGGGCCGCTGATGCGGCAGCACCTGCGCGATGTCATGACCATCGAGCGTGATCGCGCCCTGATCCGGCGTCTCGAAACCGGCCAGCATGCGCAGCAGCGTGGTCTTGCCGCAGCCGCTCGGCCCGAGCAGCGCGAAGAATTCGCCGGGCGCGATGTCGAGCGACAGATTATCGACGGCGGTGAAGCCGCCGAAGCGCTTCACCACCGACTCGATCCGCAGCAGCGGCTTGTCAGCAGCAAGCCCCATCATGCCGCCGCCATGAAGGCCGCGAGGGCGTCACGATCCTGACCTGACATGGTCAGGCCGAGTTTGGACCGACGCCACAGGATATCGTCGGCGAAACGGACAAATTCATCTTTCATCAGATAACGGACCTCCGCGCCGGTGAGGTCATCGCCGAAGCGCGGGCCAAGATCATCCATGCTTTTTGCCGCACCCAGGATTTGCCCAATCCGCGTGCCATAGGCCGCGACCAGCCTGCGCGCATGATCCTCGCCGAGGAACGTCCAGCGCTCGCGCGCGTCATCGACCTGATCGTCGAATGATTGATACGCGAAATCCCCGCCGGGCAAGGGCGCCGCCTCCGTCCATGGCGGCAAGGGCGTAAAGAAGCGAGAGAGCTTCGCCAGCGCCTGCGCGGCAAGCCGCCGCGCGCCGGCGGTCGCGCCACCGCCGACCGTGAGCAGCGGAGCTTCGCCGCGCCTGCGGTTCACTTTGACGAAACCCTCGCCGGACTCATCGGCAACGCAGCCCGCCGCCGCATGCACCACATCCGCCGGAACGACCAGTTCACGAAAATAGCGGCTGACCGCCGTGCAGAGATAGGAGAGATCGTCCACGCCGGGCGACACCGTTGCCGGGTCACCATCGAACACCCGCTCGGACAGACCGATCAGCGTGAAATCGCGATCGAAGGGGATGGCGTAGATCATCCGGCGGTCGTCATTCTGGAGCACGTAGACATTGTCGTGATCGAACAGCCGCCTCACGACGATCTGGCTGATTTTGGCGAAGCTCGCTTGAACGGGCGGCAAATGCAAGACGGTTTCGGCCACGCGCCGCGTCCAGGCTCCGCTCGCATCCATCAGCACCCGCGCCGTCACGTTCTCGCGTCGTCCGCGATTGAGGATGGTGAGCTTCCATGTCTCCGAGCGCTCCGCCCAGACACAGCGTGCGCCGGTATGTATCGCCGCCCCGCGCGCCGCGGCATCGACGGCGTTGAGAACCACGAGCCGCGTCTCGTCGGCGATGCAATCCGACCAGCCCAGCGCCAGCCCGAGCGAGCGCTTCAGCGGATGCCCGGCCTCATCAATGGTCAGATCGAGAATCTCCGGGCGCGGCAGCCCGCTTTGTCCCGCGAGCCGGTCATAGAAAAAAAGCCCGGCCCGCAACATGGCAGGGGGCCGGCCCTCGGCGTGGATCGGCATGACATAACGGATGGGACGCACCAGATGCGGGGCGGCGCGCAGCGCGATGTCCCGCTCCCTCAGCGCGGCCCGCACATGCCGCGCACGGCCACGCTCCAGCGCGATGAAATCGCCATGGATCAGGTGAGACGCCGCCATGGCCGCGCCGCTGCCGAGATCGTTCTGCTCGAACAGCGCCACCCGCAGACCGCGGCCGGCGGCATCGCGCGCGATGCAAGCGCCGTTGAGACCGCCTCCGATGATCGCGATATCGACATCAGCCATGCGGTCGATGATCTCCGACGGTCACCACCGGGAGTCAAGCCTAACAGACTTTGTCATCTACGCGGGAAATCAGCCGGCTTTGCGCGACGACGCGAGGACAGCGGGCTTGGCGCGGCCGACCCACTCCGCATAGGCCTCGATCGGCGCGGGCTTGCCGAGGAAGTATCCCTGCACCTGATCGCAGGCTTCATCCGCAAGGAACGACAACTGCTCCTGCGTTTCCACGCCTTCGGCGACGATGGAAATGTTCAGGCCATGACCGAGGCCGATCATCGCGCGGATGATGGCGGCCGATTGCGGATTCCGCCCGAGGTTCATCACGAAGGCGCGGTCGATCTTGATCTTGTCGAACGGGAACGCCTGCAGATAGGTCAGCGAGGAGTAGCCGCTGCCGAAATCGTCCATCGCGATACGCACGCCAAGCGCCTTCAGCCGCCGCAGCAGTGACAGGCCGCGCTCGAAATCGTCGATCAACACGCCTTCGGTGATTTCAAGTTCCAGCCGCCCGGGCGCAAGACCCGTCTCAAGCAGGATGGAATGAACAAGTCCGACCAGATCACCGTGCAGGAACTGGGCCGGCGACAGGTTGACCGCGATCTGCAGATCCTTCGGCCATGAGGCAGCCTCGTGGCAGGCCTTGCGCAGGATCCACTCGCCCATCTCGACAATCAGGCCGCTTTCTTCCGCCAGCGGGATGAAGTCTCCCGGCGGCACGAAACCGCGTACCGGATGCGTCCAGCGCGCCAGCGCCTCGAAGCCGAGAACATGATCTGTTTTCATCTTGTGGCGCGCGCGCGCCTGCGGCTGATAATGCAGCGAGAGTTCGCCGTTGCGGATCGCGGTCGACAGGTCCTGATGCAGCGCGCGGCGGTCGCGCAACTGCTGGTCAAGCTCCATATCGAAGAAATTGATCGAGCCGCGCGCCGTCGTCTTGGCGCGGAACAGCGCGGCGTCGGCATTGGTGAGCAGGGTCTCCGCATCGCGACCGTTGCGGGGATAGACCGAGATGCCGATAGTGAGGCCGATACGGACCGAACGCCCGTCGAACACGAACTCGGTGCGCATGGCCTGCATCAGGCGCGCCGCCAGCGCCCGCGCCGAGTCGGGCTGCATGCCGTCGATGATCAGGCCGAATTCATCGCCCGAGAGCCGCGCGACGACGCCGCCCTCGATCACGGATTCAAGGCGGCGCGAGAACTCGATCAGCAACTGGTCGCCGACCTCATGGCCGAACACATCGTTGATTTCCTTCAGGCGGTCGAGGTCGAGCGACAGCACGGCGAATTCCTCGCCGGTATCCGCGCAGGCGTCGATCATCTGCTCCAGCGCCTGCAGGAACGCGGCGCGGTTGGGCAGCTCGGTCAGCGCGTCGTGATAGGCCATGTGGGCCATGCGCGATTCCGTCTCGCGCCGGTCGGTGATGTCTTCGTTGGTCTTGATCAGATATTGCGGCTGGCCCGCTTCGTCGAGCACCGTCACGCGCCGGGTCAGGAACAGGCGCAATCCGTTCTCGGTCTGAATCGGATGTTCTTCGGTGACGATGCCCTGCTTGCGGACAGCGTCATCGTCGCGCTTGCGGATGAACATCGCATCCGCCGGATTATAGATGTCCTCGATGGTGCGCCCGATAACATCTTCACGCGGCCGATTCAGCGTCGCCGCCGCACCGCGATTGGCGAGAACATACTGCCCATCGCTCAGCCGCTTCACCACCACCGAAACCGGGATGTTGTCGACAACGGTTTCAAGGAATTTCTTGGCGCTCTGGATTTCACGTGACAATGACCGGCGCTCGGTGACATCCTCGAACAGGGAGACCAGAAACTCCGGCCGGCCCTTTTCGTCGCGGGCGATCATCCGGTTGCACGCCACGAGGCGCTTGTCGCCATGAAGCTCGATCAGCAATTCGGTCCGTGTCTGACTGGTCGGCGACACGATGGCTTCCTGGTCGGCCCGCATGACAGCCTGTGCCACTTCGGGAATGTAGACCTTCTCGGCGGTGTGACCGATGATCTTGTCACGGCTGATGCCGGAGAACTGCTCGAACGCACGGTTGGCCAGGATGTAACGGCCGTCCTCGATGTTCTTCACGGCGACGCAGACCGGGATGTTGTCGATCACCGATTCAAGGAAATGAGAGGTGGTCGCGAGCTTCTTCTGCATCCTGCGCCGGTCGGTGCAGTCCTCGTGGGTCGAGATGATGCCGCCATTGGCGAGTTCGCGGTGCTTGATCAGGATCGAGCGCCCGTCCGCCAGTTCGCAGATGAAGCCATCTGCGCTCTTTACGTTGCGGTAGTATTCCTCGATGTCTCCGCACAGCATGCCCCGCGAGGCACGCAGTTCACTCAGTTCGCGGCCGGTGATTCCCTGGGGAATGTCGCCGCGCTTGAAACCGTAGAGCTGCAGATAATGGTCGTTGCAGAAAACCACGCGCTTGCGCGCATCGACCATGACGATGCCGGTGGTCAGGCTGTTGAGAGCGCTCGACACGAAGGCGCCGCGGCGGATATTGGCATGGCGCGCGCGGCGCAGCGCCGCCGAAACCCACAGGATGATGGCTGTGAGAAACGCGACAATCACAATGCCGCCGATCACGAGCTGCCAGACAAGCGCGGTGTAGGGCGCATCCAGCGCCACGGCCGAGAAGGTCCCGTCGGGATTGGCCACGATCTGCGCAGCCGCAGCACCGGAAACCAAAGTCGAGACGCACAGACACGCAGCCAGCCATGCCCGGCTCGCTGTGGTAGCTCGTGCTTGCTTCTGCCAGCCGCTCATTACCATTCCACGGAATTCTTCTTCCGCAATCTCTGGCTGTACCTCTTTGGATCGGGTAAACGCTTAGTCCTGCGAGCGGGCAATGTGGCTGAAATGCGGGCAATTGGCGTTCTATGCTTAACGGCTTGCTAATGCCGGTTGCACCGCAGCGCGGCGAACTGGACAAGAAATGAGCAACGAAGAAACGTCTCCAGCCTTCCGGATCGCCGATGGACAAGGTTGAGTGCATCGTGGCCGGCGCCGGCGTCGTCGGCCTTGCCGTCGCGCGGCGGCTGGCTCAGGCCGGGCGCGAAGTCATCGTTGTCGAGGCCGCCGGCGATATCGGGACCGGAACATCCTCGCGCAACAGCGAGGTGATCCATGCCGGAATCTACTATCCGGCCGGAAGCCTGATGGCGCGGTTGTGCGTGGCCGGCAAGCAAGCCCTCTATTCCTACTGCGATGAGCGCGGCATCCCCTACCGCCGCTGCGGCAAGCTGATTGTCGCCACCGCTGAGAACGAGCGCGACAAACTCGCGTCGATCAAGGCACATGCGGAAGCCAATGGCGTCGGCGACATGCAGGTGCTGACCGGCGAGGAAGCCCGCGCGCGCGAACCGGCGCTGACTTGCGTCGGCGCGTTGCTGTCGCCATCCACCGGCATTGTCGACAGTCATGCCTATATGCTGGCGCTGCGCGGCGAGATCGAGGATGCCGGCGGCGCGCTGGCCTTTCACGCGCCGCTTGTGCGTGCCAAAGCGGTGTCCGACGGCTTCGAGGTGGAAATCGGCGGCGAAACGCCGATGGCGCTGCATTGCCGGATGCTGGTCAACTCAGCGGGACTGAGCGCGCCCGCCGTCGCCCGCGCCGTCGGCGGCATGCCGGCGGGCCGCATTCCGGTGAGCTATTACGCCAAGGGCAATTATTTCAGTTGCTCCACTCGCGCGCCGTTCTCGCACCTGATCTATCCTGTGCCGGAGCCCGGTGGCCTCGGCGTCCATCTCACCATCGACCTCGGCGGTCAGGCGAAATTCGGCCCCGATGTCGAATGGGTGGACAGTCCCGACGTTGCAAGCCTTGATTATGCGGTGGACCCGGCCCGCGCCGAACGGTTTTACCCGGCGATCCGGCGCTACTGGCCGGCCCTGCCGGACGGCGCGCTGACGCCGAGCTATTCCGGAATTCGGCCCAAGATCGTGCCACCCGCCATCGCCCGGCAGGATTTCGTGATCCAGGGTCCTCCGGACCATGGCCTTGCAGGACTGATCAACCTGTTCGGAATCGAATCGCCCGGCCTGACCTCATCCCTCGCCATCGCGGACGAAGTGGCGCGGATTGCCGGTGTTGCGGCATAGCCCGTCCCTGCGAAACCCGACGGAGAATCCAGGGCATCAGCGATTCCCGCAACGGCAATTGCTGCCGTTACGAGCATCGCGTTGAACTGCCGGAAGGATTCCGTCGAGGAAGGGATCAGTGGACCGTCGTGCTCTTGATGCGCTCGATCTGGTCCTTGAGAACCAGCTTGCGGCGCTTGAGTTCGATAATCTGGAGATCGTCGGTGGAAAGGTGCTGCAGAGCGTCGTGCAATTCGTTTTCCAGAACTTCGTGTTTGCGTTCCAGTTCAACGAGATGCGCCTGAATTGCCATTAGAAGCCTCCTCTACAAGTGGACCTCAGATCGGACAAAGCACGATTTCAAGCGAAGCGGCGTCCGGTTCGCGTGAAGAAAACGCGCTCCTTACTTTCAGCAGGAACGAATTCCGCCGCAAAACCGGGACCCACTTTTGCGCCATTCGTTCCGGACAGTGAAGTCTACATGACAGGGGCCGTCTGTCGACAGCAGAGTCAAAACAACCGTTCAAAAATTTTCACGGATAAAGGAAACGAATTGTGAGGGAACCCGCCGCAAGATACCCTTGCCGATGCTGAAGATTTGATCGTTGCGCTGATGCCTGCCGCCCGCGGCGACAGGATCGTTCGGCCCGGGACGGCTGGAGTTGGTAACAATTTTCTGCAATGAGGATCATGCAGATGCGCGCGGAAAGACTTAGCTGAAAGATCGGGCGGTTTCAGTCAGCAATGGCTATGATAGACCAGGACAACAACGAATACGCGCTCGAACTGGCGCAATTGCAGCAGGAGCATCGCGATCTCGATGCGGCGATCGAGGCGCTGCATGAATCTCCCGCACCGGACCTGCTCCGCCTGCAACGGATGAAGAAGCGCAAGCTGCAACTGCGCGACCGCATTTCGTTTATCGAGGACCAGATCACGCCCGACATCATCGCCTGAGCGCGCGATGTCACGGCAGCGATAACGCACGGCCTCGCCGCGCGTCCTTGCGCGCATACATCGCGCGGTCTGCGGCTTCCATCACTGACGCCGCATCGTCACCGGGCCCGATCAGCGCGATGCCCGCGGACGCGCCCGCCACCACCGAACGGCCCTTGAACATGAATGTCAGCCGGTCGATGGCGTCTTCGAGCGCCACCGCCTTCGCCAGCGCATCAGCCTCGCTCAAATTCCACAGCAGCACGCCGAACTCGTCGCCGCCGAGCCGCCCCACCACGTCCGAGGAGCGAACGTGGCGCATCAGGACAGCGACCACGCCCTTGAGCACGATGTCGCCGGCAGCATGACCGAAGGTGTCGTTGATCGGCTTGAGGCGATCGACATCCAGCGCGATCAGCGCGGCGGTCGCGCCGTAGCGGCGCAGATAGGCGATCGCGCGCTCCAGCTCCCGCTCGAAGCCGCGGCGGTTGTAGATGTTGAGCAGGAAATCGGTATCGGCCCAGGCCTGCAATTCGTCGATCCGGGCCTGCGCCGCCGCGAGCTCCGCCCTGAGGGCTGCCACCTGCCGCTTCGCCTTCGCAAGTGGCGCCGCCGCCCGTCCGCGACCGGCTTTCGGCGGGGCCGGTTTGGCCGTCTTCTTCACCGTGGGCTTGGTGACGGATTTGGCTGCGGATTTACGGACTTGCTTCCCGCCCCGAGCGGAACGGGACGGCTTCATTGCTGTTGAGCCCCGGCGAGCCACTTTGCCGCGCGCTTTCTTCACGTTTCCGCCCTTAATCCGCTTGACCCGCATGGCCATTGACCATGAAAGGATAACGGATTCGCGTTGGCGTCACATCAGCTTGCCACGCAAAGGGGCAACCCTATAATCCGCCCTCTTTTTCCGCCCCTTTTGAAGATTCCGAATGACCGCCCCTGTTGCCATTATCATGGGAAGCCAGTCCGACTGGGAAACCATGCGCCATGCCGCCGAGACCCTGACCGCACTCGGCGTCCCGCATGAGGCCCGGATCGTGTCCGCGCACCGCACCCCCGAACGGCTTTATGCCTTCGCCAAGGGTGCCAAGGCGGCCGGCTTCAAGGTGGTGATCGCGGGCGCCGGCGGCGCGGCCCATCTGCCCGGCATGGCGGCCTCGCTGACGGAACTTCCCGTGTTCGGAGTTCCGGTGGAATCCAAAGCGCTGTCGGGCGTCGATTCCCTCTACTCCATTGTGCAAATGCCCGCCGGGATTCCGGTCGGCACCTTGGCGATCGGAAAGGCCGGCGCTATCAATGCCGCCCTGCTCGCGGCCAGCGTGCTGGCGCTCAACGATGCCGGTCTTGCGACCCGGCTGGCGGCGTGGCGCAAGCAACAGACCGACGCCGTGCGCGAGCGCCCAGAGGAAGAGAATAAGTGACATCTGCAAATCGTGTGACGCTGAAACCCGGCGACACCATCGGCATCCTTGGCGGCGGACAGTTGGGCAGGATGCTCGCGCTTGCCGCCGCGCGGCTCGGCCTCAAGACCCAGATCTTTTCGCCGGATCCGGATTCGCCCGCCTTCGACGTGGTGCAGAACGCGACCTGCGCGGAATATGCCGATGTCGAGGCGTTGGAGCTGTTCGCCTCCGATGTTTCCGTCATCACCTATGAATTCGAGAATATCCCGTCATCGACGGCGATGATCCTGTCCGCGCGGCGGCCGGTGCTGCCGGACCCGAAGGTGCTGGAAACCACACAGGACCGGCTCGCGGAAAAGGATTTCGTGACCAAACTCGGCATCGCCACCGCGCGCTACGCCGACGTGTCGTCCGCACAGGACCTGAAGGTTGCGATTGAAAAGATCGGCCTGCCCGCCGTGCTCAAGACGCGGCGCTTCGGCTATGACGGCAAGGGACAGGCCGTGGTGCGCGAGGGTGACGATCCGGACAAAGTCTGGGCCGATCTCGAAACCCGCTCCGCGATCCTCGAGGCTTTCGTGCCGTTCGAGCGCGAAGTCTCCGTGGTAGCAGCGCGCGGCGCGGGCGGCGAAGTGGTCTGCTACGACGTCACGGAGAACGAGCACCGCGACCATATCCTGAAATACTCCCACGCGCCCGCGCGCATCTCCGATGAGCTTGCCGCGCAGGCCCGCACCATCGCGGAAAAGATCGCGGAAGCACTCGACTATGTCGGCGTGTTTGCCGTGGAACTGTTCGTGGTCCCCGGCAAGGACGGTTTGAGCCTGATGGTCAACGAGATCGCGCCGCGCGTACATAACTCCGGCCACTGGACGCTCGACGGCGCCTCGGTGTCGCAGTTCGAGCAGCACATCCGCGCCATCGCCGGATGGCCGCTGGCGCATCCGGTGCGCCATGGCCATGTCACCATGACCAACCTGATCGGCGACGACATTCTCGACTACGGTAAGTGGCTCGGCGTGCCCGGCGCGACGGTGCACATCTATGGCAAGGGCGCGCCGCGCCCGGGCCGCAAGATGGGTCATGTCACCGAGGTCAAGCCCTCGCAAGAATAAAAGCTGCCGCGGTCACTCGCGGCAGCCTTCGTATCTCGCTCTGAAGCCGGCCGTTACTTCCCGGCAACGATGCCTTCCGGCTCATCGCTCAGCCAGCGATAGACCACGCCGCCGATGACGCCGCCGATCAGCGGCGCAACCCAGAACAGCCAGAGTTGCTGAATGGCCCAGCCGCCGACGAACAGCGCGGGGCCGGTGCTGCGCGCCGGGTTCACCGAGGTGTTGGTGACGGGAATGCTGACCAGATGGATCAGGACGAGTCCAAGGCCGATGGCCAGCGGCGCGAATCCGGCAGGTGCCCTGCCGTGGGTCGACCCCATGATGATGAACAGGAACATCGCCGTCATCGCCACTTCGCAGACAAAGCCTGCCATCAGACTGTATTTGCCAGGCGAATGGTCGCCGTAGCCATTGGAAGCGAAGCCGCCCGCAAGGTCGAAACCGGCCTTGCCGCTGGCGATCACATACAGCAGTCCAGCCCCCAGAACCGCGCCGATAACCTGGGCGATGATGTAGGGAATGACCTGACCTGCCGGAAAGCGGCCCCCGGCGGCGAGCCCGACGGTCACCGCAGGATTGAGATGGCATCCCGAAATGTGCCCGATGGCGAAGGCCATGGTCACCACGGTCAGGCCGAATGCGAGCGAAACACCCAGCAACCCGATGCCGACCTGCGGAAATGCCGCCGCCAAGACAGCGCTGCCACAGCCTCCGAAGGTCAGCCAGAAGGTGCCGATCGCCTCGGCGGTATATTTCTTCGCGCTCATGTTGATTCTCCCCTGATCGTGCCGCAGGACTATCCGGCGGCGGGGACCGCGGAACTCCGGTATCCGGAGCTTTCCAGCCCCGCCGAATCGCGGCCCGGCCCCCCGATTCTGCCCGAAAACCGGCCCTCCCGGCCCGGGAAAAAGCCCGGTCCACAGGTGGACATTCGCGGTTTGATCTGGTACATCCGCGCCTTCGATGGGAAGGGCGTGGCCTTTGTCGGCCCTTCGTCGTCTCCAGAATTTCCTGATTGAAACCAAAGAGGATGCCGCGTGCAGGTTCTCGTCCGCGATAACAATGTCGACCAGGCTCTCAAGGCGCTGAAGAAGAAGATGCAGCGCGAGGGCATTTTCCGCGAGATGAAGCTCCGC
Organism: Afipia sp.; assembly: GCA_050249215.1. Classification (GTDB taxonomy): domain Bacteria; phylum Pseudomonadota; class Alphaproteobacteria; order Rhizobiales; family Xanthobacteraceae; genus Afipia. The sequence continues at coordinate 50,989 of JBFWQX010000012.1, read as the reverse complement.
GGTCATTACGAAAAGCCGTCCGAGAAGAAGGCCCGCGAAAAGGCGGAAGCCGTTCGCCGCGCCCGCAAGCTCGCGCGCAAGAAGCTGCAGCGCGAAGGCCTGCTGCCGATGAAGCCGAAGCCGGTGTTTGGCGCAGGTCCCGGTGCGGACCGTGGCGCTGGCGGCCGTGGCGGCGCTGGCGCCCCGCGTGGACCGCGCTAATCGCTTCTGACGATTTTGAATTTGAAAACGCGGGCCGCACGGTCCGCGTTTTTGTTTGGGCAATGTGCTTCTTTACCTCTCCCCGTTTACGGGGAGAGGTCGGAGATTGAGCGAAGCGAAACTCCGGGTGAGGGGCAGATCGCACAAAGAGTTGTGGGGCGCGCCCCCCCCCCCCCCCCGCCCCCGGGGAGAGGGAGATTTCATACGTTCAGGTTCACCCACACCGCCTTCGGCTCGGTGAAATTCGCCAGCGCTTCGGTGCCGTGCTCGCGGCCAAAGCCCGAGTCACCCGCGCCGCCCCATGGCAACCGCACATCGGTATAGCCATAGGTGTTGATCCAGACCGTGCCCGCCCTCGCCTTCCTGGCGAAACGCTGGGTGCGGCCGATGTCGCGGCTCCACACACCTGCTGCGAGGCTGAAGGCCGTGCCGTTGGCGATGCGGATCGCGTCGGCTTCATCCTTGAACTTGATGACGCTGACCACGGGACCGAAGATTTCCTCCTGCGATATCCGCATCTCGTGCTTCACATTCGCGAACACCGCCGGGCTGATATAATAGCCGCGATCGCCGACATGCCGGCCACCGGTGACAAGCGTCGCGCCCTCCTTCCGGCCGATATCAACGTACTCGAGAATCGACGTCATCTGCTTCTCGGAAATCACCGGACCGAGCGCCGTGGTCTTTTCGGCGGTATCGCCCATGCGCAGCGCCTCGGCACGCGCGGTGAGCCGCGCCACCACTTCGTCATAGACCTTTTCCTGCGCCAGCACGCGCGACCCTGCCGAACACACCTGACCCGCATTGAAGAAAATGCCTGCCGCGGCAGCTTTCGTGGCCGCATAGAGATCGGCATCGTCATAGATCACGTTGGCGGACTTGCCGCCGAGTTCGAGCGACACGCGCTTGAAGTTGCCCGCCGCACCTTTCAGGATTCCACGGCCGACGCCGGGCGAACCGGTGAAGGTCACCTTGTCGACGCCGGGGTGATTGACCAGCGCATCGCCGACCACACGGCCGGGACCGGGCACGATGTTGAGCACACCCGGCGGTAACCCGGCTTCGAGCGCCAGTTCGCCAAGCCGCAACGCCGACAGTGAGGTGAGTTCGGCGGGCTTCATGACGATGGTGCAGCCGCAGGCCAGCGCGGGCGCGAGTTTCCACATGCCGATCATTAGCGGGAAATTCCACGGCACGATCACCGCGACCACGCCCACCGGCTCGCGCACGGTGTAGGTCAGCGCATCGCTGCGTGTCGGCACGGTGTCGCCGTGAATCTTGTCGGCCCAGCCCGCATAATAGGTCAGCGTGTCGATGGCGGCGGGCAGATCCTGACGCAGCACGGCGGCGATCGGCTTGCCGGCATCGCGGCTTTCCAGCTCGGCGATTTCAGCGCCGTGCTTTTTCAGAAGCTCTGCGAAGCGAAACAGTATCTGGCCGCGCTCTGCGGGCCGCATGGTGCTCCACGCGCCTTCAAAGGCGCGGCGCGCGGCGGCCACCGCACGCTCGACATCGGCCTCGCCGCCTTCGGAAATCGTGGCGATCACTTCGCCGGTGGCGGGATTGAGGGTGTTGAAAGTCTTGCCCGAGACCGACTCGACATGCTGGCCGTCGATCAGGAGTTGCCTGCGCAGAACAACCGGATGGGCGGCATCGAGAGCGTGGTCATATGCAATAGACATCATATTCCTCCTGTTGTTTCCGCCAGTTTGTGTATTAGAAATGCCAGAGTAAATATGATATGATGTGCCAATGCTTCACGATGATATGAAATCAATTTCATAAGGTCGTCGCCATGCTGCAGATCGAGATCGAACCCGTCTGGCGCTTCCGCAAGGAAGGCAGCCGGCAGACCGTCGCCGTGATGCTCGGCGTGCTCAACGACATCCGCACCTCCGGCAAACTCACCAGCGCCGCCGACCATGCCGGCCTGTCCTATCGCCATGTCTGGAATCTGGTCGAACAGTGGTCCGACTTCTTCGGCGTTCCGCTGGTGGAAACCCATCGCGGCAAAGGCACGACGCTGACGGCCTTCGGCGAGAAACTGGTCTGGGCCGGACAGCGCATGCAGGCGCGCCTCGGACCGCAACTCGAAAATCTCGCGCAGGAACTGGCGACCGAGATCAAGCCGTTCCTGCATCAACGCCCGAGTGTCATTCGGGTTCACGCCAGTCACGGCTTTGCGGTCTCGAAGCTGCGCGAACTGCTCGACAAGGAACCCGGCATCGGCGTCGATCTGCGCTATGTCAGCAACCAGAATTCGCTGGTGTCGCTGGCGCAGGGCGCCTGCGATCTGTCCGGTGTCCACATCCCGCGCGGCGAACTGCGCGCCCAGAGCGTCAAGGCATGCCGCGATTGGCTCGATCCGCGCGAGGATCGCGTGATCAGTTTCGTGACCCGCGAGATGGGCCTGATGGTGAAAAAGGGCAATCCGCTGGCGATCGGCTCGCTGAAAGACCTCGTCAGCACCAGGGCACGTTTCGTCAACCGCGACCACGATTCCGGAACGCGGATGCTGTTCGATCAGTTGCTGGCGCAGCACAAGATCGGCGAGGCGAAGATCAACGGCGCGCAGCAGATGGAGTTCACCCATGCCGCCGTCGCCGCCTATGTCGCCAGCGGCATGGCGGACGCGGCGTTCGGCGTCGAAGCGGCAGCCAAGCAGTTCGGGCTCGACTTCGTGCGGTTGCTGACAGAGGATTATTTCTTCGTCTGCCGCAGGGCGTTTCTGGATACGGAGCCGATGCAGCGCGTGCTCGATGTGATGAAAGGCGATGCCTTTCACGAGGCCGTCGCACAATTGCCCGGCTACATCGCGCAGCAGCCCGGCACGGTCAGCACCGTGAAGGAGTTTCTGGATATTGTGGAAGGCGCGGCGCAGAGTGATGGCGCGGCAGCAAGGACCCGCGCCCGCAAGACATAGCCGGTCCGGCGGCTAGTTGGACGATTCGGGCACCACGGCGTGAAACACCGACTTCGCCGCCGAAACCACGTCCTCGGTCACGGACCTGCGCTGCTTCGCACTCAGATCGACAGGCCGCGCGGGAATGTCCGCCGGCGGCGTCAGCCGTAACGAGTCCTCACGAGAATCCGCTGAATCGATCGGACGGGGAAATGGCGCGGGCGACCCGGCGACGGCTTCGCTCGGCTGCGGCGCGACATTGACCGCAGGCGGCAATGGCTGGACCGCAGGCTGCTGCGCCGCCGGTGCGTAAACCACGCTGTTGACCCGCGCCCGCTCCTGACCCTGCGCAACGTCCGCCGCGCGCGGCTGTTCGGCGGACTGCGGGCTGGACTTGCGCAGGCGCTCGATGGCGGCGCGGGCGAGATCGCTGGCGTCGCGCTTCTCGGCAGCCGGCTTCTCGGCTGCGGGCTTCTCGGCGACCGCTTTCTCGCTGGCAGCCTTTTCGGCGGCGAGCTTTTCAGCAGCCTTCTCAGCGGCTCTCTTCGCATTCTCGGCCCGGTCCGCGGCAGCACGCTCCGCCGCGGCCTTTTCAGCAGCGAGCTTTTCCGCCTTCAGCCGCGCGGCCTCGGCTTTCGCCGCGGTGGCGGGCCGGTCGCCGGCCTCGTCGGCTTTCAGGGTCTGAGGAGTATCCTTCGCGGTGTCCGCCGGCGCTGCGACAGCGGCCTTCGGCTTGTCGGCTTCCGTCTTGGCGTTGATGTAGTGGGTGACGATATAGGCCCCGACCACCGTCGCCACGATCGACGGAATGACTTCCAGAAAGTACTTCGTGAACAGCTTCTTGATCATCTGAATTCCCCGCGCGCCGTTGGATGCGGGAACTTTTGGGCCGATTGAGGGATCAACTGCGACGGATCGGTGGCAAACAGGTAGAATCCGCCGGGTCACGGCTTTGTCAGCAAAGCGGCGTGGCCCGGCGGAGAAGCGACACGGCTCGGCCGCCTGCTATTTTGCCTTGGCGATCCCGGTCACCGTCATCTGGCCGTTAACCTTGTCCGCGTCGAAGCGAACCTTGTCACCGGCCTTCACCTGCTTGAGCATCTCCGGGCTCTGCGCCTTGAAAACCATGGTCATCCCTTCGTCCATCCCGAGCTTTTTGATCGGACCGTGCCGCAGGGTGATTTTTCCGGCGCCCTCGTCGACCTTCACCACCGTTCCGTCCAGGGGCAGCGACTGACCGAAGGCCGGAACCGAAAGAACGGCGAGGCACGACAGAGCAATTGCAAACTTCCGCATGTGATTTCTTCCTTTGTTGATCGGTTACTTCACGACGACAATGCCGGTCATGCCATCCTCACGATGGCCTTCGATCAGGCACGAAAACTCGAACGTTCCCGCCTTGCTGAATTTCCAGATGATTTCGCCGGACTTGCTTGGCGCGAGCTGAATGCCGTTCGGCTCAGCATGCTCCATGCCGGGATTTCTCTTCATCATCTCGGCATGCTTCAGGTTCGCTGCTGTGGTATCGAGCAGAAATTCGTGATCCTCATGCCCGTCGTTGCGGATGACGAAGCGGACCTGTTCGCCGCGTTTCACCTCGATGGCCTTCGGCTTGTAGTAGCGGTCGCCCATCTCGACAACGATCTCGCGCGACGGCTTCTTCGGATCGCCGGGTTCTCCGGCGGCATAGGAGGCATGGTTGTCGTGCGCGGACGCGCGGTTCGCCGATGCTGGCAGCAACGCGAGGGCCGCGACCACCATGATAACTCCGGTGTGAGGCGAAATGTGCATCTTAGTGTCCCTTGTGGTTCATGGATGGATTTCTGGAAGGCTTGACGACGTTCATCTCGACGGCAGGTTTTGATGCAGTCGGCGGAGCGACCTGCTGGGAAGGTTGTGGCGCGGCAGAGTTCGCCACCTCGTAGGCGACCGTGCCTTGCGGGTGCTTGAACCAGCCGGGGTCCTTGTAATCGCCGGCCGCCAGTCCCTCGCGCACCTTCACCACCGAGAACATGCCGCCCATCTCAAGCGCGCCGAACTGCGCGAAGCCGGTCATCATCGGCAGCGTGTTGTCCGGCAGCGGCATTTCCATCTCACCCATGTCGGCCATGCCGGCATTGCCCATCGGCATGTAGTCCGGCACCAGCTTGCGCACCGACCTGACGAGGTCTTTCTTCTTCGTGCCGACGAAATTTCGCAGATCGTGTCCCATCGCGTTCATGGTGTGATGCGACTTGTGGCAATGGATCGCCCAGTCGCCCGGCTTGTCGGCGACAAAATCGAACGCGCGCATCTGGCCGACGGCGCAGTCCACTGTGACTTCCGGCCATGCGGCGGCTTCCGGCACCCAGCCGCCATCGGTGCATGAGACCTTGAAGTCATGGCCATGCATGTGAATCGGATGGTTGGTCATGGTGAGATTGCCGAACCGGATACGCACCTTGTCGCCTTTCGCCGCGACAAGATGGTCGATGCCGGGAAAGACGCGGCTGTTCCATGTCCACATGTTGAAGTCGGTCATCTCCGACACCTTCGGCAGATAGCTGCCGGGGTCGATGTCATAGGCCGACATCAGGAACACGAAGTCCCTGTCCACCCGCCGGAATGCCGGGTCCTTCGGATGCACCACGAAAAAGCCCATCATGCCCATGGCCATCTGGACCATCTCGTCGGCATGCGGGTGGTACATGAATGTGCCGCTCTTGGTCAGAACGAATTCGTAGACGAATGTCTTGCCGACGCCGATCGGCGGCTGCGTCAGACCGGTCACGCCGTCCATGCCATTCGGCAGCAGCATCCCGTGCCAGTGCACGGTGGTGTGTTCCGGCAGTTTGTTGGTGACGAAGACACGCACCTTGTCGCCTTCGACCGCCTCGATGGTCGGACCCGGCGACTGGCCGTTGTAGCCCCACAGATGCGCCACCATGCCGGGCGCGAGTTCGCGCACCACGGGTTCGGCGACGAGATGGAATTCCTTCCAGTCGCCGTTCATGCGCCATGGCAGCGTCCAGCCGTTCAGCGTCACGACCGGCTGATAGTCCGGTCCGCTGGTGGGCACGAGCGGCGGCTGCATCGTGTTCGTGGCCGTGGTTGGCGCTTCAGGAATGCCTGCGGCCTGAACACGGCCGCTGACGGCGCTTGCGCCGGCCAGCACCGCAGCCGATCCAAGAATTGCGCGACGTGAGATCATTGCCGTTCTCCCTTAATGCTGCGCCGGCTCGGCGGATGCGCCGGATGCCAAAGCGGTTTCGCCGCGCGCGGACACACCTCCACCCATCACGGCGGTGTTGAGATTTGTGGCCGCCAGCCAGAAGTCCCGTTTCGCTTCGATCGCCGCCGTCGTTGCCGCGATGCGCTGGCGCGCCTCGGCCAACAGGGCGAACACGTCGATCAGCATGCCGTTGTAACGAAGCAGGGTCTCATCCGAGATGATCTTGCGCAGCGGCAACACCTCCTTCTGGTAGTGCATGGTGATGTCGTAAGCCGATCGGTAACTGCGATACGCATCGCGCGCTTCGGAGCGAACATTGACCGCGCGCTCCGTCAGGCGATTGACCGCATGCATGTAGGTAGCCTCCGCCTCACGGACGCGCACCTCGCCGAAATCGAAGACCGGAATCTGCAATTCGACGTCGAAGCCGCGATCGCGGATTTTCTCGCCGGTCGCCTTCTCGCGCGTCGTTTTTGCGGAGAGGCCCGCGTCGAGCACATTGATGAAGCGTGTTGCCTGGGTCAGTCCGTAGGACTTGGCCAACGCATCCAGCTCGAGCCGGCCGATCTTGAGATCGACATGACGGCGGACTGCCTCGACTTCGATGTCCGGCAACGCTTGCGGCCGCGAGGGCAGCGGCGGCAGCGCCGCAGCCATTTTGAACGCCAGATCGTCGCCCCACAGACCCATGGCGCGGATCAGCGCTTCGCGTTCGCTTGCGGCGCGCTGACGCGCGGTGGCGAGTTGCGCCGTAAGGTCTGCGTAGAAAACCTGCTCGCGCGCCTGATCGAGCTTGTTCATGCCGCCAGTCGCGCCAAGGCGCGTGGCGAACTTCGCCGCGGTTTCTGCTCCGGACTGCGCCTGAGCAAGAAACCCCGCGAGTTCGCGCGCGGCGACAGCGCGATAGTAGGCGCGCCGCGCCTCCGCCGCGATCCGCAGCGTTTCGCTCAACGCAATGATCTGAGCCTGCCGGAAGCGATCAGCCGCGATCTGCGACCGCATCGGCAGCGTCGCGAGCGCCAGCACATTCGCGACAATCTTGCGCTCGACCTCGACTTCCACCGAACCGGCAATGCGTGACAGCGAGATCGCCGGATTCGGCGGCAGACTTCCTTCCACGGCACGCGCTTCGGCAATCGCAAGTTCATTATAGGCTGCCTGCAGCCCGCGATTGTTGAGCAGCGCGATCTGCACCGCGGCATCCGCCGAGAGCGGCTTCACAAGCAGCCGCCTGCTTGCGCTGCGCGCAATTTCCGCGTCGTCCGGCGAGCGCTGTGCGGAGGCTTCCTTGCCGAGATCCCGCGACACAGTGGCCGTGACCATGCTCATGCCGCCGTCGGGCGAAAACGATGCGCAGCTTGACAAGAACAACGCCGTGCCAAGCATCAACCATGGCCTGAAGCGACGTGCAGCGCGCCGATCGTTCAAACCTGAAATTGTGAAATCCGGATGGGTCATGGCTCACCTACTCGCCGGACTTCGGAGCGGGCGCGACCTGCTCGTTCTGCTTCTTCCAGCCCGAGGGAGCTACGGGCCGCTGGCTGGTGTAGCCGCTGACCGCGGAGCGATAATCCACGCGTGGCGTTTGCGCATTTGGCTCCGACGGGTCGGGACCCGCCGATGCGGGAGGCTGCGCCGCGCAGCCCGCAAAGAGCAGCAGGGCGGATGAAAGAAGCAGAATCTTGAATGAAAGTGGCACGGGCGCCGTCGCCACCGAGCCAACGGCAGCGGGCCTCGCAGGATGTTGTGCGGGCATAATGTCCTCAAATGTCGAACAGGGCCGGAGGCGCGCGGCTTCTCAGCCAACGCGCCAGCGATCAGAGCGACATGAGGAGGATCGGAGGGCGGTAGAGGCTGTCGGGTGCCTCACCTGCGATTCCGGCATCGGACATCGCGAGGACCGGAGCGTGATCCGCAAGCCGGGGCGTCAGTTCCAGCAAGCTGGCCGGAAGTGCACTAACGCACATCACGCCGCAGCAGGCAGGCGTTGCGGATTTGCCATCGGTGTGAGCCGCTCCGGCGGGATCGTCCATCCCAGCGGTCGCATCGGCACCGGCGTGGTGATCGTGTCCGGTATGGACATGCATCATGGACTGGTGATCGTGACGGGCTGCGGTCTGATGGACGTGCTGCGCCTGCACCGGCGGTGTCAGGCAATGGGCCAGCGCGCTGTCCGCCAGCACAAACCCGGCGACCGGCATGGCGAGGCAAAAGACGTAAAGCGCGGCAAGAACCCGCGCCGCCTTCACCCTTATCGCCCTGGTCAACCGCATCAGCATCGGTCCCAGACCTACCGAACCGGCTCCGAACAGGCAAGACGCCATGCGGTCACGGCCGCGCGAGATCGGTCAAAATCCGCTTGTTCCGCACAGCGATCCGGCCTGCATTGATGCATGGCCGGGCTGATATGGACGAACCGCGCGCGGCGGCGTAGCACAGGGGACGAGTTCCTGGCTGCGGGGCGTCCCGGCCGCCGCACGCCCTCCTGGATCAAAGCCTTTTCGGAGTTCACGACCTTGACCGAATATCAGCCCGCAGCCTCCATCGACGCCGTCGAACAGGGACTGGCCTCGGCGGGCTACATCGCCAACCGCCAGATTTCGACCGCGGTCTATCTGTCCGAGAAGATCGAAAAACCGATCCTGGTCGAAGGGCCTGCCGGCGTCGGCAAGACCGAACTCGCCAAGGCGATCGCCGCATGGCGCGGCCTGAAGCTGATCCGCCTGCAATGCTATGAAGGCCTCGATGAAGCCAAGGCGCTGTATGAGTGGAAATACGCCAAGCAGCTCCTCTACACCCAGATCCTGAAGGACAAGCTCGGCGAAGTGCTGGGCGACGCCGAAACGCTCCCGGCCGCGCTGAACAAGCTGCACGATTTCGGCGACGTGTTCTTTTCCAAGGAATTCGTGGAGCCGCGCCCGCTGCTGCAGGCGCTGGAACAGCCGAAGGGCTGCGTGCTGCTGGTGGACGAAATCGACAAGTCGGACGCCGAATTCGAATCGCTGCTGCTGGAAATCCTCTCCGACTTCCAGGTCACGATCCCCGAACTCGGCACCATCTCGGCGATTGCGCCGCCGACGGTGATCCTGACTTCCAACAGCGAGCGCGACCTCGGTGACGCGCTCAAGCGGCGCTGTCTGCATCTGCACATCGGCTTCCCCGAACAGCGGCTGGAAGAGCGCATTGTCGAAAGCCGCGTGCCCGGTGTTTCGCAAACCTTGAAGCGGCAGATCGTCAGCTTCATCAACGATGTCCGCACGCTGGACCTGAAGAAACTGCCATCGGTGTCGGAAGCGATCGACTGGGCGCGCGTGCTGGTGTTGCTGCAGGCGAACGAACTCGACCATGAGATGGTCAGGGATACGCTCAACGTGCTGCTCAAGTACGAAGCCGACATCGAAACAACCCTGCCGCAGGTCTCCGCCTTCATCGGCAAGAGCCGGCGCGAGAATGTTTTCGGCTAGGCAATGAGAGAGAACCTGCATCGCTTCTTTCGGGCGGCTCGCGGGGCCGGGGTGCGGATTTCACCCTCCGAGAGCATTGATGCGATGCGCGCCGTGTCCGAGATCGGCTTTGCCGACCGCGAGATATTGCGCGACACTTTTCTGCTGACGCTGGCCAAGAACACCGACGACAAGCGCGCCCTCGGCGAATGCTTCGACCTGTTCTTCAAGCCGCCGGAAATTTCATCGCCCCCATCGCAGGACAACGACAACGAGGCCGGCGAGTCCGGTGAAGCTGGCGAGACGCAGGACGGGCAGGCCCCCTCCGGCGGCGCCGCGTCCGCACCCTCCTCCGGCCTCAGCCCGATGAGCCAGATGCTGCTGTCGCAGGATCAGAACGGCATCGCGGCGGCCATCGCCAATGCGGCGAGCGCCGCCGAACTGACCGAGATCCGGTACTTCACCCAGCGCGGCATCTTTTCCAGCCGCATTCTCAACGAACTCGGCATCTCGGAATTGCGCGACGATCTCGATGCGCTGAACGCAAGCAATCCGGCGGAGGCCGACCGGCTCGCCGCGGGGATCGAAGCGCTGCGCGACGCCGTGCGTGAGGCTGTCTCCCAGGCCTTGCTGCTTTATGGCCGCGAGGAAAGCGAGAACCTGCGTAACGACATCCTGCGCAACGCGCCGATGTCGCAGCTCGACCAGCGGCAAGTTCAGCAGATGCGCGTCCTGATCCGCCAGATCGCGCGCCGTCTGCGCGAGCGCTACAGCAAGCCGCGCAAGCGCCAGCGCCGCGGCCATCTCGACGTGCGCCGCACCATCCGGCGCAACGCCGCATGGGGCGGCGTGCCGTTCCTCACCACATGGAAGCGCCGCCACCGCGACAAGCCGAGGATCATCGCCATCTGCGACGTCTCGGGATCGGTCGCGCGGGTGTCGGACTTCTTCCTGCTGCTGATCTACAGCCTGCATGAAGTCGTTTCCGACGTCCGCTCCTTCGCCTTCTCCAGCCATCTGATCGAGGTCAGCGACATTCTCGAAAACGAGGATGCCGACAAGGCGATGAAGGAAATCATGACGCAGGTCGGGTTCGGCTCGTCGGACTACGGCAAGTCGTTCGAGGATTTCGAGAAGCTCGCGCTGCGCGCGGTGACGCCGCAGACCACGGTGATTGTGCTCGGCGACGCGCGGACCAACAATCTCGATCCCCGCGCCGACATTCTCAAGCGCGTCTCCGAGCGCTGCAAGCGGCTGGTCTGGCTCAATCCCGAAGGCCGGATGGTGTGGGGCTGGGGCGACTCGGAAATGCCGCGCTATGCGACCTTCTGCAGCGTGGCGCGCCAGTGCGCGACGGCCAGGCAACTGGAGCGCGCGATCACCGATATCGTCGCGTCATACCAATAATTTTTTACGGTACCAGTACGAAGAACAGATATACCGCGAAAATCAGCATGTGCACAAAGCCGAACAAGACGTTCGTGCGTCCCGTGCCGAAGGTCATCATGCTGACCAGCAGCGTCATCGCAAGCAACACCATGTCGCGAGGATCAAGCCCCAGGACAAGGGTTTCCTTGAGCACATAGGCGGCAGCGGCGACGACGGGCACCGTCAGGCCGATGGTTGCGAGCGAGGAGCCAAGTGCGAGGTTGATGCTCTTCTGAAGATCGTTGTTACGCGCCGCGGCCAGCGCGGCAACGCTTTCCGGCATCAAAATCAGGAGCGCGACCACCACGCCGGCAAAGGCGGGAGGTGCACCGATCGCGGCAGCGCCTGCGTCCACGACCAGCGAGAACTTCTTCGCCAGCAGCACCACAGCAACCAGCGAGACCAGCAGCAGCATCGTGCTCATGACCATCATGCGATTGGATGCGACGGCGTGATCGCCGCTGGTCGTGTCGTTGTCCACGATGAAATAGTCCCGATGCAGAACGGTCTGCGTGTAGACGAAGACGCCGTAGAGCAGCAGGGTCGCGACCCCGATGAAAATGAGCTGACTGGCCGCGAACACCGGGCCGGGCACGGTCGATGTATAGTTCGGCAAGACCAGCGTGATGGTCGAGATCACGATCAGGACACAGAGATAAACCTTGACGCCGGTAACCTGGAATTCCTGTTCCCGGAAGCGCACGCCGCCAGCCAGAATAGCCCAGCCGATCAGGCCGTTGCAGACGATCATGACGACCGCGAAGACGGTGTCGCGGGCCAGAGTCGGCACAGCCTTCTCGCCAAACATGATGCTGGCGATCATCGCGACCTCGATGATCGTCACCGAAAGGGTCAGAACCAGCGTTCCATAGGGCTCGCCCACCCTGTGCGCGATCACCTCGGCATGATGGACCGCCGCAAATACCGTTCCGAACAGAATGACCAACAGCACGGCCGCGAAGGCATAGCCGCCTGCGGAATGGGTAAACCCGATGCCGGGGAGCGATGTGGACGCAAAAAGCAGAACGGCCAGCAAGGGGAAAATCCAGGCCGACCGCGGCATCTGTGTGTGTGCATTCATGGAGCCGATATTATCGTCGAACCCGAAAAAACCTAGTCAGCCTTCAGAAGATTTGCGCCGTGAAGCGAGATACCGTAACCAAAAAGGACTGTTTTGAGGAAGGAAACGGAAATATGTTCTCTCACGTCATGATCGGGACCAACGATCTCGACAAGGCCAAGGTCTTTTACGACACGCTGCTGGGCACGCTCGGGATCCCGCCCGGGATGGTTGATCGTCACCGCATCTTCTACCGCACCAAGACCGGGACCTTTGCGGTCTCGAAGCCGATCGACGGCAAGATCGCAACCCACGCCAATGGAGGCACCATCGGCTTTGTTGCAACCTCGCCGGAGGCGGCGGACGCCTGGCATGCGGCCGGCATCGCCGGCGGCGGCACGACATGCGAGGATCCGCCGGGCATTCGGGGGATGGGGGACCTGAGAATGTATATCGCGTATCTGCGCGATCCGGACGGAAACAAGCTCTGCGCCATCTACCGGCTGCCGAAAGAAGCGTAACAAAAAAGAGGCCGTGCTGGGCACGGCCTCTTTGCTTTTCTGACGATGTAGAAAACGCCCTACATCGCCTTGACGATGTTTTCGGTGACCTTCTTGGCGTCGCCGAGGAGCATCATGGTGTTGTCGCGATAGAACAGCGGATTGTCGACGCCGGCGTAGCCGGAGGCGAGCGAGCGCTTGACGAACATCACGGTGCCGGCCTTCCAGACCTGCAGCACCGGCATGCCGTAGATCGGCGACTTGGGATCTTCTTCCGCCGCCGGGTTGGTCACGTCGTTGGCGCCGATGACGAAGGCGACGTCGGCCTGCGCGAACTCCGAGTTGATGTCCTCAAGCTCGAACACCTCGTCGTAAGGCACGTTGGCTTCGGCCAGCAGCACGTTCATGTGGCCGGGCATACGGCCCGCCACAGGGTGAATCGCGTACTTCACCTCGACGCCTTCCTTCTTGAGCGTGTCGGCCATTTCGCGAAGAGCATGCTGCGCCTGCGCCACCGCCATGCCGTAACCCGGCACGATGATGACTTTCTGCGCGTTCTTCATGATGAAGGCCGCGTCGTCCGCAGAACCCAGCTTCACCGGCTTCACTTCGCCGGTGCCGGCCGCGGCAGGGCCGCCGCTATCGCCGCCGAAGCCGCCGAGGATCACCGAGATGAAGGAGCGGTTCATCGCATGGCACATGATGTAGGACAGGATCGCGCCCGATGAGCCGACCAGCGCGCCGGTGATGATCAGCGCCGAGTTGCCCAGCGTGAAGCCGATGCCCGCCGCCGCCCAGCCCGAGTAGGAGTTCAGCATCGAGATCACGACCGGCATGTCCGCGCCGCCGATCGGAATGATCAGCAACGCGCCGAGCACCAGCGCGAGGATCGTGATCATCCAGAAGTCGAACGAACTCTGCGAGACCACGAGGCCATAGATGAAGAACACCAGCGCCAGACCGAGCACGATGTTGATGATGTGACGCGCCGGCAGGATGATCGGCGCGCCGCTCATGCGGCCCGACAGCTTGAGAAACGCGATCACCGAGCCGGTGAAGGTCAGCGCGCCGATGGCGACGCCGAGCGACATTTCGACAAGGCTGGAGGCGTGGATGTTGCCGCGGGTTCCGATGTCGAAGGCGGCTGGCGCGTAGAATGCGCCCGCAGCCACGAGCACGGCCGCCATGCCGACCAGCGAGTGGAAGGCCGCGACCAGTTCCGGCATCGAGGTCATCGGCACCTTGCGGGCGATGACGGCGCCGATGCCGCCGCCGATGGCGATGCCGCCGATCACGAGAATCCAGCCGAGCGTGTCGGCCGGCGGATGCGCCGCCAGCGTGGTAGCGATGGCGATGGTCATGCCGACCATGCCGAAGAAGTTGCCCTGGCGGGAAGATGCCGGGCTCGACAGCCCGCGCAGCGAGAGGATGAAGAGGACGCCTGCGACCAGATAGAGCAGCGCCGAAAGGTTCGCGTTCATGTGCCCCGCCCCGTCACTTCTGCTTCTTCTTGTACATCGCCAGCATGCGCTGGGTGACAAGGAAGCCGCCAAAGATGTTGATGCACGCAAAGATCAGCGCGACGAAGCCGAACGCGCGGGCCCAGAGCGGACCCTGATCGTTGCCCACCAGCGCGACGCCGGTGGCCAGCAGCGCGCCGACCACGATCACCGACGAGATCGCGTTGGTGACCGACATCAGCGGCGTATGCAGCGCGGGCGTCACCGACCACACCACGAAATAGCCCACGAACACCGCGAGCACAAAAATCGACAACCGGAAGACAAACGGGTCGACAGCCTCAATCCCATGCATGTCGGCTCTCCTTATGCTTTCGGCTGGAAGTTCGGATGGATGACAGCGCCGTCCCTGGTCAGCGCGGTGGCCTTCACCAGTTCGTCGTCCCACTTCACCGCGAGCGACTTGGCGGCCTTGTCGTACAGCGTCTCGATGAACGAGAGCAGGTTGCGGGCATAGAGGCTGGATGCGGACGCCGCGACCTTGCCGGCCAGATTCGGGAAACCGACGATCTTGACGCCGTTCACCTCGGCGATCTCGCCGCTCTTGACGCCCTCGACGTTACCGCCGCGCTCGACCGCGAGATCGACCAGCACCGAGCCCGGCTTCATCGACGCGACCATCTCGGCGGTGATGAGTCTCGGCGCAGGACGGCCCGGGATCAGCGCCGTGGTGATGACGATGTCCTGCTTCTTGATGTGCTCCGCCGTGAGCGCGGCCTGCTTGGCCTGATACTCTTTCGACATCTCCTTGGCGTAGCCGCCGGCGGTCTGGGCGTTCTTGAACTCCTCGTCCTCGACCGCGAGGAACTTTGCGCCGAGCGACTCGACCTGCTCCTTGGTGGCCGGACGCACGTCGGTGGCGGTGACCACCGCACCAAGACGGCGCGCGGTGGCGATCGCCTGAAGGCCGGCGACGCCGACGCCCATCACGAAGACCTTCGCCGCGGGCACGGTGCCCGCCGCGGTCATCATCATCGGAAACGCGCGGCCGAAGGCCTCGGCGGCCTCAACCACCGCGCGATAGCCGGCGAGGTTGGCCTGCGAGGACAAAACGTCCATCACCTGCGCGCGGGTGATGCGCGGCATCAGCTCCATCGCGAAGGCCGACACACCGGCATCCGCCAGCGCCTTCAGCGCGGCTTCGTTGCCGTAAGGGTCCATGATCGCGATGACCAGCGCGCCCTTCCTGTACTTCGCAACTTCCGAGACCTCGGGACGCTTCACCTTGATGACGATGTCGGCATCCTTCACCGCATCCGCGCTGACCACAGCCCCCGCGGCTTCATAGTCCGCATCGAGCATGCCGGACTTGAGGCCCGCACCAGGCTCGATCGCAACGTCGATCCCGAGTGACTTGAACTTCTTCACCGTGTCAGGCGTCGCCGCAACGCGCGGCTCCGATCCGTCCACTTCCCTAGCTATCGCAATCTTCATGACGCCTCCCGCAGCCGCACGGCCACGCACGACTTAATCACCGGTCAGGTTGCCGGTCCAACCGGATTTTCGATCAGGTGAGAAAGATCGCCATCAGGGCGACGATGGCGATGACGGCGAGCGTGCCGTACTTCGTCAGCGCGAGGAAACCTTCGTAGGTCTGCTCATGGGCCGGATAATCCATTCCGTCCGCCTGCGTGTAAGCAACTTCGCTATGGTCAGCCATTGATCCCCTCCAGCACCATATAAAAAGGTAGCGCGAATTAGCCCAATTGCGGCGCAAGGGCAACGTCACGGCTTCCCGATACCGCCGATTAAAACCACCGGCATGGAAGTCATGCAATGGTTTCGCGGGCGTTTTCCGCAATGCGGAATTAGGCAGCCGTTTAAAACTGCCCTATCCCATCGCCTCCAGCTCGGCGATCAGGCTCTCGATCACCGACAGGCCGCCGTCCCAGAATGCCGGGTCCTTCGCATCCAGTCCGAAGGGCTTGAGCAGTTCGGAATAATGTTTGGTGCCGCCGGCGGAGAGCATGTCGAGATAACGATCGGCAAATCCCTCCGATGCGTTCTCGTAGACCGCATACAGCGAGTTCACCAGACAGTCGCCGAAGGCATAGGCATAGACGTAAAACGGCGAATGGATGAAGTGCGGGATGTACATCCAGTAGGTTTCATAGCCCGGCTTGATCTCGATCGCAGGCCCGAGGCTTTCACTCTGCACACTGAGCCAGATTTCACCGATCCGCTGCGCCGTCAGTTCGCCGTTGCGGCGCTCGGTATGGACCGCGCGCTCGAACGAGTAGAACGCGATCTGGCGCACCACCGTGTTGATCATGTCCTCGACCTTGCCCGCGAGCAGCGCCTGACGCTCCTTGGTGTTTTTGGTCTGCGCAAGCAGGCGCTTGAAGGTCAGCATCTCGCCGAACACGCTGGCGGTTTCCGCCAGCGTCAGCGGCGTCGGCGCCATCAGCGCGCCCTGCCTGGCGGCGAGCACCTGATGCACGCCATGGCCGAGCTCATGCGCGAGCGTCATCACGTCGCGCGGCTTGCCCTGATAGTTCATCAGCACATAGGGATGCGCCGACGGCGTGGTCGGATGGGAGAACGCGCCCGGCGCCTTGCCGGGGCGCACCGGCGCGTCGATCCAGCGATCCGTAAAGAACCGCTCGGCGATGCTCGCCATCTGCGGCGAGAAATCGCCATAGGCTTTCAGGATCGTGCTCCTGGCGTCGCCCCATGCGATCTGGCTTTTGGCCGCGAACGGCCGCGGCGCGTTACGGTCCCAGAACGGCAGCGACTTCTTTTTGAACCAGCGCGCCTTCATCTTGTAGTAGCGATGCGACAGCCGCGGATAGGCCGCACGCACCGACGCCACCAGCGCATCGACCACCTCGCGCTCGACACGGTTGTTGAGGTGCCGCGAGTCGGCGATGTCCTGAAAGCCGCGCCAGCGGTCGGAGATTTCCTTGTCCTTGGCCAGCGTGTTGGTGATCAGCGCGAAGGTGCGCTCATTGGCCTTGAAGGTTTTCGCCAGCGCCTGCGCCGCCATCTTGCGCTTGGCCGGATCGCGATCCTGCAGCAGTGTCAAGGTCGGCTCGATGGCAAGTTCCTTGCCCCCGACCTTGAAGCGCAGCGCCGAGATGGTCTGGTCGAACTGCCTGTTCCAGGCGCCGTAGGCCGTCTGCGACTTTTCATGGAACAATTGTTCGACGCGATCCTCAAGCTGATACGGTTTGTCCTTGCGCAGATCCTCGATCCAAGGCCGGTAATGACCGAGCGACGGCACGGCCATGGCGCGCGCGATCACGGCATCGTCGACGCGATTCAGTTCGAGCGCGAAGAACAGCAGATGCGTCGAGGCCGCGGTGATGCGCTCCGACACATCGCCGTAGAATTTCGAGATCGACGGATCGACGGTGTTGCCCGCATGCGCAAGCCCGGCAAAGGACGCAAGCCGTCCGGCGAGATCGTCAATCGCCTCATAGCTCCGGATCGCTTCCGCGAGCCATTCGCCGCCATCGGATTGCGCAACCCGTTCGGCGATCTTGCCCTTGTAGGCGCTCTCGAAGGCCACACAGTCGGCATCCAGCTTGTCGAGATCGCGCGTCACCTCCGGTGCGTCGATCGCCGGATAGAGATCGGCCAGATTCCACTCCGGCAGCTTGCCGGCCTTCGGCGCAGTCTTCTTGGCGGCAGCTTTCGCCTTGGGTGCGGATTTGGATTTTGCCGGGGATTTGCGGAGAGCCGAGGTGCGCGAAGCCATATTTCAATCCGTGATGTTCAAGATCGTATGGGCGTGACGATTGCAGGGGTTGTGGACAAAGCCAACTCTTAAGAGGTCGTTAATCTGCGTCGGCCAGAGTGCCCCGATTCGAGACATGTTGTTGAGATAGTCCAGAGTTGCGGGGAATGCCATGGTTGCGACCATTCTGATTGCCGATGACGACGCCGTACAGCGCCGCCTCGTCGAGAACATGGTGCAACGCTGCGGTTACGCCGCCGTGACGGTCGATAGCGGCGATGCCGCCCTGGCCCATCTGATTGATCCCGATACCGCGCCCGTGGATGCCCTGGTGCTGGATCTCGTGATGCCGGGCCTCGACGGTATGGGCGTGCTGGCCAAAATTCGCGATCTCGGTCTCGATCTTCCGGTGATCGTACAGACCGCCCATGGCGGCATCGACAATGTGGTGTCCGCGATGCGGGCGGGCGCGCATGATTTCGTGGTCAAGCCGGTCGGGATCGAACGTCTTCAGGTCTCATTGCGCAACGCGCTCAACGCCAGCGCGCTGAAGGGCGAGTTGCAGCGCATCCGCCATCGCCGGGAAGGCAAGCTGACCTTCGCTGACATCGTCACCCGATCGGAGACAATGAACCACGTGATCGCGATGGGCAGGAAAGCCAGCGGGTCGACGATTCCGGTGCTGATCGAAGGCGAATCCGGCGTCGGCAAGGAACTGATCGCCCGCGCCATCCATGGCTCCAGCGAGCGCAGCGCAAAGCCGTTCGTCACGGTCAATTGCGGCGCGATCCCCGATAATCTCGTGGAATCGATCCTGTTCGGCCACGAGAAAGGCGCGTTCACCGGCGCGACGGAACGTCATGCCGGCAAGTTTGTCGAAGCCAATGGCGGCACGCTGTTTCTCGACGAGATCAGCGAATTGCCGCTCGCTGCCCAAGTGAAGCTGCTGCGCGCCCTGCAGCAGGGCGAGGTCGAAGCCGTCGGCGGCCGCAAGCCGGTCAAGGTCGATGTCCGCATCGTCTCCGCGACCAATCGCAACCTGCTTGATCAGGTGAAAGCCGGCGCCTTCCGCGAGGATTTGTTCTATCGGCTGCATGTGCTGCCGCTGACCATTCCGCCGCTGCGCGCGCGGCGCGAGGACATCCCGCATCTGGTGCGGCATTTCATGGCGCGCATCGCCGCCGAGGAAAATCGGCCGGTTACCAGTGTCAGCGGCGACGCCATGGCGCTGCTGGGACAACTGCCCTGGCCGGGCAATGTCCGCCAGCTTGAGAATGCGGTGTATCGCGCCGTGGTCATGAGCGACGGCGGCCAGCTCGGGCCGAATGATTTTCCGCAAGCCGGGTTTGTGGCCCCCGTCCCGGATACCGGCGCGGAGCCGGTCATCCTCGACAGCCCGCCCTCGTCCCCGGCGGACACAGTTTCAGGTATTGAAATACCGATTGCACCAACAACGCCTCAGACTCTCCCGGTCTCGGGCTACGGCACCCTGGCCATGGTGGGCGACACCGGCGACATGCGCACGCTCGAGGAGATGGAAGCGGAAATCATCCGCTTCGCCATCACCCATTACCGCGGCCAGATGTCCGAAGTCGCGCGCCGGCTCAAGATCGGCCGCTCGACACTCTACCGGAAACTGGACGAGGCGGCCTCGGAGACGGCACCCAACGATCCCGCACGCTGATGGCGCGAATCAGAATCCGGCATGGAACGAATGCACGGCTTTTTCGCTTCTGTTCTTGAACCGTTGCGGTCCGGTGACAGACACAGGAAAAGAACGCGGCAATCTGCGCAAGCCGTTGCAAGGCATGCCGAATTGAAGTCACTTCGGTGCGATGACTTCGAGTTGATCCGGCACTGTCTGGCCGCATCAGGCTCGTGCGTGTAGCGTCTCGCCGCGTTTTGAATGCGAGATTGCGTAAGCAACATCCGATCAAGCCGACGCTTTTTGTCGGGCGATGACGGAAACCATCATGAACTGTTCCATGCCGGGGCAGGACCACCCAACGAAGGGTGTGAAATTGGGGTGCGAGAATGCGTGACTTTTCGACCGGCCACCGCAAAAGCCCGATTGGTGTCAACCCGATGGGCTTCGACCGGATTCTGATGGCCGTTGCCGCGACTTTCCTCTCCGTTGCAGCGACCACCGCCAACGCGCAATCCCCCGCGAAGAGCCCGGCTGATCTCGCAATTGACGCCGCCATCCCGCTTCCCGAACCTGCCAACGTCCCGCCACCGACAGTCAAAGACTTCAAGCCCGATCCGGTAAAGCCGGAAACCGCGGCGGCAGCGCCTGCGAAGAAGGACGATTCTGCGGCACCCGTGACCACCGCGACTGTGCCTCCGGCGGCGACCGCACCGACGGCCGTCCCCGCACCGGCCGCTGCGGCGGCCGAGCCGGCCAAAACCGATCCCAACAAGACCGACCCGGCGAAAGCCGCTCCCACTGTCGCAGCAGCCGACCAGCCGGTTGCCGACAAGCTGCGCGACCTGATCGCGAGCAAGGCTTCACGCTATTTCGACCGCAAGAACGAGCGCACCGCCGTCGAGAACTTCTACAAGGATCGCAATTACGCGCCGCTCTGGAGCAGCAATGGCGCCGCGACCGACCGCGCCAAAAGCGTGATCGCGCGCCTCAAGGATGCGGGCAGCGAAGGCCTGAACCCCGCCGACTATCCGGCGCCGGATTTCGCCGCGGCGACGACGCCGGATGCGCAGGCGGAAGCCGAACTGCGCCTGACCGAGAGCATGCTGGACTACGCCCGCCATGCGCAGAGCGGCCGCATGCACTGGTCGCGCGTGAGCGCGGACATCTCCTATCCCGAGCATCCGGTCGATCCGGTCGAAGTACTGATCAACGTCTCGACCGCGCGCGATGCGTCCGCTGCGCTTGAGGGCTACAACCCGCCGCACAAGGGCTACAAGGGACTGAAAGCCAAGCTCGCCGAACTGCGCGGCGCGACCGAGGACACCTCCAAGCATATCGCCGAAGGCGAGACGCTGAAGTTTGTGAAGCCCACCAAAAAGAATCCGCACCCGGTCGCGATGGAAGACGAACGCGTGCCGGCCCTGCGCGCCAAGCTCCATGTCGCGGACAATGCCGACGACAGGCATTACGACGCCAAGGTTGCCGACGCGGTCCGCAAATTCCAGGCGAGCAACAGCCTGAAGGCGACCGGCGTGCTCGACAACGCCACCGTGCGCGCGATCAACGGCCCGAAGAACGACCGCAAGATCGACATCGTGCGCGCCAACATGGAGCGCTGGCGCTGGCTGCCGCGCGAGCTTGGCGCCAAGGCGCTTGGCGATGCCTATGTGATCCTGAACATTCCGGATTACACGCTCAAGCTGATGCAGGGCGACAAGCAGGTCTGGACCACGCGTGTCGTGGTCGGCAAGCCTGGCAAGCACGCGACGCCGGAACTGACCGAGACGATGAAGTTCATCACCGTCAATCCGACCTGGAACGTGCCGCCGTCGATCATCTACAACGAATATCTGCCGGCGCTGGCGCAGGACCCGACGGTGCTCGACCGCATGGGCCTGAAGCTCGCGCGTGCCGCCGACGGGAGCGTGCGCATCTCGCAGCCGCCGGGCGAAGCCAACGCGCTCGGCCGCATCCGCTTCAACTTCCCGAACAAGTTCCTGGTCTATCAGCACGACACGCCGGACAAGCACCTGTTCGCCAAGGAGGAGCGCGCCTTCAGCCATGGCTGCATGCGCGTGCAGTATCCGGATCAGTACGCAGCCAACCTTCTCGGCATCGCGCTACCGAAGGAGGGCTACACGCCCGAGAAGATCAAGGCGATGTACGGCCGCAACGAGGTCAACATCAACTTCCCGACTCCGATCCCGGTCAACATCACCTACCAGACCGCGTTCGTGGATAGCGCCGGCAAGCTGGAATTCCGCAAGGACATCTATAGCCGTGACGCCAGGGTGATCGCGATGCTCAAGGGCGGCGAAGGCCGCGATATCGAAATGGCCGTGTCGCACGCCCAGCCGAACTATGTCCGTCCAACGAATGTGCGGGTTCCCGGCGACAGCTTCGCCAGCAATTCCGGCCCGAGCTTCTTCGAGCGGCTGTTCGGACCGCCGACCCCGCCGCCAGCCCCGGTCCGCCAGCGCCGGGTGGTTCGCTAAGGGCAGCGTAAACCGTTTAAAGAATTCGGGTTTCTGCGATCCCAGGACTCCGCCGGTGGCGGGGTCCTTTTCGTTAACCATTCTCCCCAAAGCATTGTCGCCCGGGTCTGCCCAGCGGCCCTTTTTTGCCATACTCCGGGCGGCATACTTAACCCTTCACGAGCCCGTGACAGACTTTGCGATAGACTTGGACCGGGCTCGGACTGCTAGACTTCAGACTGGTCAGACTGGGACTGGTAAAGACTTGAGACTGGTAAAGACTTGGGAACACTCACGAACACGGCACGGGGATTGGTAAATATCGCTTAACCCCCGTGCTTTAAGACTACGTTCATTCTCTCCCGTTGCGTGGGGTAGCGGGGGATCATCCAAGAGACACACGGCTGACGGGATTCTGAGTGGCGGGCGGTTTTCCACGCAGCATTGGCTTTGATTGGCTCTCGCGCACCTCCGTGCGCGTCAGCCTCGCCTCGCTGCTGCTGATCGCAACCAACGCCCGCTCGGTCCATAACGCCACCGCCGATGGCGACACCCGCACCCTCTCCTTCCATCACACCCATTCCGGCGAAGACCTCACCGTCACCTTCAAGCGCAATGGCCGTTACGACGAAGCCGCGCTGAAGAAACTGAACTACTTCCTCCGCGACTGGCGCAGCCAGGACCAGACCACGATGGACCGCCGCCTGTTCGACATCATCTGGGAGGTCTATCGCGACGTCGACGGCAAGCAGCCGATCCAGATCATCTCCGCCTATCGCTCGCCCGCCACCAACGCCATGCTCCGCCGCCGCTCCTCGGGAGTCGCGCGGCACAGCCAGCACATGCAGGGCCACGCGATGGATTTCTTCATCCCTGGCGTGCCGCTCGAGCAGATCCGTTTCGCGGGCCTGCGTCTGCAGCGCGGCGGCGTCGGTTTCTACCCCACCTCCGGCTCGCCGTTCGTGCATCTCGATGTCGGCAGCATCCGTCACTGGCCGCGCATGACCCACGACCAGCTCGCGCGCGTTTTCCCAGACGGACGCACCGTGCATGTTCCCTCCGATGGCAAACCGCTGAAGAACTACGAACTCGCCCTCGCGGACATTCAGCGCCGCGGCAACGGCGAGGACGTCGCCGCGCCGTCGAAGTCAAAGAGCTTCCTGGCCTCGCTGTTCGGCCGCAAGAGCGCGGATGACGAGGAAGAGGCCGGCAACGACGATGCCCGTGGCAGCAAGGTCACGCAGGTGGCGATGGCTGTCGCGGACAAAACCAAGACGGCCGCGCAGGCCACCGTCAACGCCGCCGAAAAGGTGCTTGAGCGCGTGCCGCTGCCGCGCGCCAAGCCGGCAGGCGCGACGGCGTATCAGGTCGCGTCCGCCGAACCCCGGTCCGTCCCTGCCCCGAAGCCGCAGCAGGTCGCGCTCAGGCCGATGCCGGCCGACGAATATGCCCCGCAGTCGCCGATCGACGTCATCAACGCGCGCGGCTTCTGGGATAACGAGCCGGCGACAAAACCTGCCGCGCAGGCTCAGATCGCGGCGCTCAAGGCGCGCGGCGCGATCGTCGCAGCCGATCCGCAGGCCACCGCGAGCCTGCCGCCGAATGTCTCACAGGCTCTGGCCTATGCGCCCGCGGAAGCACCGCTCGACCACGCCAAGGTCGTCGCCGCGAGCGCGCCGCTTCCGCGCAGCCCGCGCGTGGCAGCTCTGGCAAGCAATCCGATGTCCGGCGCCGATGCATCCGGCGGCGGCAAGACCGGCGCGGTGACGACGGCGCGGCGGGTCAGGCAGGCATCCATGAATGACCTCTGGCTACGCGCCATGGTCCTCGC
The DNA here is from genome assembly GCA_050249215.1 of Afipia sp. Taxonomy (GTDB): domain Bacteria; phylum Pseudomonadota; class Alphaproteobacteria; order Rhizobiales; family Xanthobacteraceae; genus Afipia. Next base: position 27,092 of record JBFWQX010000012.1, on the reverse strand, counting down.
ACCGAGCGTGTCCTACTCGCTGTCGGCGTCGATCCTCGGCGATCAGGACATGACGGTGCTGCGCACGCACTTCGTCAAGCCAGACACGGCGTTGGCGATGACCTTCTCGAACGATCCGCAGATGGGCATCGTCTGCGAGAAGTTCACGGGACCTGCGACCGCGACGCTGTCGACCACCGCGTTCGCGATGCGCACGGCCTCGCTGCGCTGAGACCGCGATTTCCCGACCTGTCATATTGTTTCCCGCGTGATTGCGCCCGGCCTCCGGACAGCGCACTGTGGCGCGCATAACCAGCACAACAGGGGAAACAACTGTGTCCTTCGCCGAGATCGAATACCGCGTCACCGACCGCGTCGCCGTCGTTACGCTCAACCGTCCGGACCAGCTCAACGCCTGGACCGCCGTGATGGGACAGGAGGTCCGCAAGGCGATGGAACAGGCACGGGACGACGACAATGTCCGCGTCATCGTGCTGACCGGCGCCGGGCGCGGGTTCTGCGCGGGCGCCGACATGAAGCTGCTGTCCAGCATCAGCACCACAGGCCGCCTCGCTGAAACAGCGGATGCGCCGATGGATGCGAATTCGCGCCCCGACTTCCAGCGCAAGAACACCTATTTTCCCGCCGTGCCGAAGCCGATTATCGCCGCGATCAACGGCCCGTGCGCCGGACTGGGAATGTGCTTCGCCCTGTTCTGCGACATGCGGTTTGCTGGACAGGACGCCGTGTTCACCACGGCCTTCGCGCGGCGCGGCCTGATCGCCGAACATGGCATGAGCTGGACCCTGCCGCGGCTGATCGGACTGTCGGCGGCGACCGACCTTCTGATGTCCGCCCGCAAGGTGAAAGCCGATGAGGCCTTAACGCTCGGGCTGGTCGATCGCGTCTATCCAACGGGCGAACTGATGCCCGCGGTCATGGCCTATGCGAAAGAGCTGGCGGAATTCTCCTCGCCGCGCTCGCTGCGCGTCATCAAGAAACAGCTTTGGGAAACGCCCATGCAGACGCTGAACGAAGCAGTCGAGGTGGCCGATCACGAAATGGCGCTGAGTCTGAAAAGCGACGACTTCAAGGAAGGCGTGAAGCACTTTCTGGAGAAGCGCGCGCCGGCCTTCACGGGACAATAACCGGTCCGCTGACGACAAAACTCCCGGATGGGTATCCGGGAGTTTTTCAGTTTCCTGTCGGGCGGCGAAGCGGTGGACCGCCTCACAGCATTCCGAGCGCCTGCATGTAGGTTTCCAGGATGGTTTCCTGCTCCTGACGTTCGTCGGCGTCCTGCTTGCGCATGCGGATGATGGTGCGCAGCGCTTTCACGTCAAAGCCGTTGCCCTTGGCCTCGCCGTAGACATCCTTGATGTCGTCGCTGATAGCCTTTTTTTCTTCCTCGAGCTTCTCGATCCGCTCGATGATGGCCTTGAGCTGCCCCTTGGCGAAGCTGTGGGCGGTGTCGTCGTGTTCTTTCTCGGCAGGCATCGCCATCGGAGATACTCCTGAACTCTGTATGAGGCTGGAAGGGAGCGTGCGCGGCACGTCATCTGAAATTTACACTCAAGAGTGCGGCCTGCCGCGTCAAGGCGGGGCCGCGGTCATCCACAGCGACCCACAGGCGAAAGAAAAGCCTGCGGCGATCCGGCTGTTTTCGCTTGCGTGTTTCAGTGTCCGGGATGGCTCTTTTTCATCGCGGCAACCTGATCGGGCGTGGCCTCGCTCTGATAGGTCGCCTTCCAGGTCTCATAGGGCATGCCGTAGACCGCCTCGCGGCTCTCGTCCTTGGTGAGCGCCACGCCCATTTCGTCGGCGGCGTCCTTCAGCCAGTTCGACAGGCAGTTGCGGCAGAAGCCCGCGAGATTCATCAGGTCGATATTCTGCACATCGGTCCGCCCGCGCAGATGCGTCACCAGCCGGCGGAACGCCGCCGCTTCGAGTTCTGTCCGGGTCTTGTCGTCGATGGCCATCGTCATATTCCGTTGTTCGAGGTCCGCTGGATGTCACAGCCCTCACATGGGCCTCGATCCCGCGATTTTAACCCTGTCATGCCCGCGCTTTCCACAGGGCGAGAAAAACCAGCCCGGCCCGCGCCACGGTGTACCGGCTGGCCTATGAAGGTCAGCCGCCGGTTTGGCGAAACCGCCAAGCCGCTCTATAGTGATCGGGCCTGACCGGACACGGGAACTCCGCTTTTGCCGATCATGCTCAATGTGTTACGCGAAATCAACGAACGGTTGATAATCCCGCCTCCATGACAGCCAAGATTTCCCGCCGCATGACCTTGCACCGTACCCTGATCGCCGCCCTCACCGGATTTATCGCGCTCACAGCCTTGTGTGCGTGGAGCAATCCGGCGGCAGCCGATTTCCGGCTCTGCAACAACACGTCGAGCCGGGTCGGCATCGCGCTCGGCTACAAGGACAATGAAGGCTGGGTGACGGAAGGCTGGTGGAACGTGTCCTCCCGCGCCTGCGAAACCCTGCTGCGTGGAACGCTTGTCGCACGATACTATTATATCTACGCCATCGACTATGACCGCGGCGGTGAATGGTCGGGGCAGGCTTTCATGTGTTCGCGCGACAAGGAATTCACCATCAAGGGAACCGAGGACTGTCTGGCGCGCGGTTTCGACCGCACCGGATATTTCGAGGTGGACACCGGCGAACAGCGCGCCTGGACTGTCCAGCTAACTGAATCCAACGAACAGAACCCGCGTACTCCAGGCCTTCCCGGCATGCCGAATGCGCCGGGTGCTGCACAACCCGGCGCACTTCCCGGTGCAGCTCCTGGAAATCCGAAATGAGACGCCTGCGACGTATCAAGATTCTCGCCACCCTCGGACCGGCTTCATCTGACAGCGCATCCATCCGCAAGCTGTTCGAGGCGGGTGCCGACGTGTTCCGCATCAACATGAGCCACACACCGCATGACAAGATGCGCGAACTGGTGGTGACGATCCGCAATGTGGAAAGCAGTTACGGCCGGCCGATCGGCATTCTGGTCGACCTGCAGGGGCCGAAGCTGCGCCTCGGCAATTTCGAGAACGGCTTTGTCGAGCTCAACAACGGCGCGATGTTCACGCTCGATTCCGATCCGGCGCCGGGCGACAAGACCCGCGTGCATCTCCCCCATCCGGAAATCCTGAAAGCGCTGCGGCCCGGCCATGCGCTTCTGATCGACGACGGCAAGCTGCGCCTGATCGCCGAGGAAACCTCGCCCGATCATGCGCTGGTGCGTGTCGTGACCGGCGGCAAGATGTCCGACCGCAAGGGCGTCAGCCTGCCCGACACCGATCTTCCGGTCTCCGCGATGACGGCGAAGGACCGCGCCGACCTTGAAGCCGCGCTTGAAACCGGCATCGACTGGATCGCCCTGTCGTTCGTGCAGCGCGCCGACGACGTGATCGAAGCCAAGAAACTGGTGCGCGGCCGCGCCGCGATCATGTCCAAGATCGAAAAGCCGCAGGCGATCGAGCGTCTCGCCGACATCATGGAAGCATCCGATGCCCTGATGGTCGCGCGCGGCGACCTCGGCGTCGAACTGCCGGCGGAGCGCGTGCCCGGGCTTCAGAAGCAGATGACGCGCATGGCGCGCAAGGCCGGCAAGCCGGTCGTGATCGCAACGCAGATGCTGGAGTCGATGATTACGTCACCGGTGCCGACCCGCGCGGAGGTCTCCGACGTCGCAACCGCGGTGTTCGAGGGCGCCGACGCTATCATGCTGTCGGCGGAATCCGCCGCCGGCAAGTTCCCGGTCGAAGCAGTGATGACCATGAACCGTATCGGCGAGGAGTGCGAGCGCGACCCGACCTATCGCGGCGTGATCGCCGCGCAGCGCCCCGAGCCGGAAGCGACCGCCGGCGACGCCATCGCAGACGCCGCCCGGCAGATCGCTGAAACGCTCGACCTCTCCGCCATCATCTGCTGGACCAGTTCCGGTTCGACCGCGCTGCGCGTGGCGCGCGAACGGCCGAAGCCGCCGGTGGTTGCGATTACGCCGAACGTCAACACCGGGCGCAAGCTCGCGCTGGTGTGGGGCGTCCACTGCGTGATCGCCGAGGATGCGCACGATCAGGACGACATGATCGACCGCGCCGCCCGCATCTCGTTCCGCGACGGATTCGCGAAAACCGGTCAGCGCGTCATCATCGTCGCGGGCGTGCCTCTTGGCACACCCGGCACGACCAACATGGTCCGCATCGCCTCCGTCGGCCCCTCGGGCGACGCCGACATGTAATTTGCCTCAGGCGGCCTTGTCGGTGTGAGGATGGACGAGGACGTCGCTTGTTTTCTGCGCGGTGCGCGCGGCATCCTCGACGGTCCCCTGGGTCATCCGCATCAGGCGCTGGGCTTCCTCGCCGTATTGCGTGAACGCCGTCTGCCAGAACTGCATATAGGCCTGCTGCAGATCCTGCAGCGAGCGGCAGTCGTGGATCGTCCGGAACAACTGCACATCCTCGCGCAGTCTCATGCCGATAAACTCGGACCATTCCCTGCCGATATTCTGCATGGCGGTGCCGATCTGCGCATTGAATTTCGCGGTCTCGTTCAACATGGTTCCATTCATCTCGCTCACGCGGGCGAGATCGGGAAATGGAATCGCTTCAGACGCCTTGTTGAACACGTTGTCGCTGGTTGATGGGTTTGTCATGGCCGGACCTTCATGTTGCTGGAGCAAGGAAAGGACGCGTCGAACCGCGTCACTTCATCATCTGTCGATGGCAGCAGTGTGATGATCATTACATCGTGACTGAAAATGAATCGCCTTGATGTGCATCAAGCGCGCAAAGGTCAGCGATGGTGACTGATCATCGGAATGTCTTCAGCGAGACACGGCGAAAATGGATGAATCCGCCACCTTCGCTGCAGTCGCCGCGATTTCGGAAATGATCGTGTCCGTCGCAGACACCTGCGGCATGTGGCCGCCATTCGGCAGCACAACCAGCCGGGTTTGCGGCACGGCGGCCGCGAACGGACGCGAGTGAATATCCGTCGAAACCGTCTTGTCGGCATCGCCCGTCACGATTGTCACGGGGACCCTGATCGCGGGATAGCGCGGCGACTGTTTCACCATTTCCGCCTTCAGCGTGGTGAGGTCGCGGGCATTATTGAGAAAAACGCTCGGCCGCAGCACCATGCGCACCGCTGTTGCATCAATGTAGCCGTCGGGCATCGTCTGCGGCGCGAAGACGTAACGCGTCCCGCTGTCCACCAGCAACAGGCCGAGCGGAACGGTGATGGTGTGCGCGAGGAGCGGACCGATCACCGGGATCGACGCAATCTTGTTGAATTCTCCGACGCCGCCGATCCAGGGATAAGCCACCGGCGACAGCATCACGATCGCCGCGACACGCTTCGGATAGTCCAGCGCCACGGCCGGCATCAGCGACCCCGCCCAGGAATGGCCGACAAAAATCGCGCGTTCGATGCCGAGTTTACCCAGGGCCTCGTCGATCATGCGGGCCTGGATGGCCGGCGTTGAATCCGCGACATTGTCGCGCGTGCTCCAGCCGTGGCCGGGCCGGTCGATCAGGATCACGCGATGATCTTTCGCAAGCCTGTCGCCCAATGGCTTGCGCATGGTCTGCAGGCTCGAACTCGCCCCATGCACGAGCACAACGGGCAAGCCGGGCGCATTCGCCGGGCCGAGCTCCACCACATGAAGCCGCGCGCCTTTGACATCGACGAACCGGCCCTCCGGCGGATATTTCCGCTCAAGGACACCGACACATATCTGTGTGATCGCGGCCAGCACCGCCAGCGCGGCCACGACAGCCAATACAGACATAAAGGAAATCCGGAGAACTGTTCGCACAGGGAAGATACGGCGGTTTGATGAAGAGGTTTCGCGTCAAAAGCAATCCAGCCCGGGTCTCGCGGTCCGGAAATGCGGACTAGATATCCCGGCCCTCGACCTTCTCGGTCAGCGATTTCACCAGTTCAGGGACGCGCTCGAGATAAGGGTTGATGGCGAGCGCCTTGCGGAAGGCGTCCAGCGCATGTTTGTCGTCGCCGGTCTCCTGCATGATCATGCCGAGACCCGCGAGCGCACCGAAGTGGCGCGGTTCGCGAATGAGGACCTGACGGATGTCCTCCATCGAGCGGCTGTAGTCGTTCTGCAGATAGTAGATCGTGGCGCGCCTGTTCCAGGCTTCGATATAGTCGGGGCGCAGCTTGATCACGGCATCGAGCAGTTTCAGCGCGACGTCGATCTCCTTGCCGTCCATCGCCAGCTTCGCCCGCGCCATCAGCAACGCAGCCGTGTCGCTCGGAGTCGCGGTCCAGACCGCCCAGATCCGGGCCTCCACCGCCTTGGCGCTTTCCTGATCGGGCGCGGCCTTCAGGGCGCCGAACAGGAAATCGAGATTCTTTGCCTTGTCGCCGATCACCCGCGGCAGCTTGGCCGGCGGCTGCGGCAGTTTCTTCTGCTGTTTGGACGGCGGCTGCCGGGGGTCCTGCGCGGCGGCGGGCGCAGCAGCGATGGCCGCCAGCGCCGCAACGCCGATCGCGAGCGTCAACAGCCGCGTTCCTTTCGTCCCGATTGCCGGTCGCAATACCATGACGGAAAGTCTAAACGCGGAAAACGCCGCATGCAAAGCGCAAGCGGCGTCAAACAGTGGTGATATGCGGGAAACTGTCAGGGAGCGGGCCGCTCCCTCGATCAGTGTCAATCAGCCTTCAATCAGCCCTGGCGTGCCTTGAAGCGGCGCTGGACCTTGTTGATGACATAAACCCGGCCCTTGCGGCGGACCAGACGGTTGTTGCGGTTACGGCCGCGGAGGGACTTCAGCGAATTACGGACCTTCATGGGACAATGCTCTCTGGAAGGCCGCGTGCAGGCCGAGTTCTGAAAACCATTGGTTGATGGGCATATCCCGCAGGCCGGGCCGCGCGGGACAGGGCGGTTTCTATGCCATCGCGGGACCAAATGTCAATCCGGACAGGCTCATTCAACAGTCCAAACCGGGTCAAAATGACCCCGCTGGAACCCGTTTTCCGGCTTTCCGCCGCCCGAATCAGCCTCTAAGCAGACGTTACAGCCTGTTCACACCAATCCCCCGTGATCTGGTGTAAGGCAGGCCAGACGTACGGTTTTGCGCCCCGGAAGGAAGATCTGGACCATTGACCGCTGAAATGACCAACCGCCCGGCCGCAGCGAAAGCCATCCCGCTGACGGCCGCCGAGCCGGGATCAGCCGGCCGCCTGCCACTGCCCGCCGGTGTCACCTTGAATCGCATCGAGTGGGGACAGGCGGCGCCCATTCTGTTTTACCATCTGGTGGCGTTGCTCGCCTTTATCCCTTGGTATTTTAGCTGGACCGGCGTGATCGTCGCCATCATCACGGCCCGCCTGAGCGGACTGCTCGGCATCAATATCGGCTATCATCGCCTGCTCACCCATCGCGGCTTTCGCTGTCCGAAATGGCTGGAGCATGCGCTCGTGGTCATCGCCATTTGCTGTGTTGAAGATACGCCCGCGCGCTGGGTCGCGGTGCATCGCCGCCATCATCAGCATGCCGACGAACAACCCGATCCGCACAGCCCGCTGGTGAATTTCCTCTGGGGCCATATCGGCTGGCTGATCATCAAGAACCCCGAATTGAACCGCCTTGGCATCTACGACCGCTATGCCAAGGACATCCTGCGCGATCCGTTCTATGTCGCGCTGGAGCGCAACTGGCTCCAGCTCAAGATCATTCTCATTCAGTGGCTGGTGTTTTTCGGCCTCGGTTTCCTCGCCGAACTGGCGATGGGCGGCAGCGCGATGCAGGCCCTGCAGTTCGGACTCAGCATACTGATCTGGGGCGTGTTCGTGCGCACCGTGTTCGTCTGGCACCAGACCTGGGCGGTGAATTCGATCACCCACCTGTGGGGCTACCGGAACTACCAGACCGACGAGGACAGCCGGAACAACGTCTTCATCGGACTGCTCGCCCACGGCGAGGGCTGGCACAACAACCATCACGCCGATCCGCGCTCGGCGAAGCACGGTCACAAGTGGTGGGAGTTCGACACCACATGGCTGACCATCCGGCTGTTCGAGAAATTGGGGCTTGCGACCGATGTTGTCGGGCCAAGCCCCTATGTCATGGCGAAGGCTGGAGCCGCGGCGCAGACCATCACGACCCATGGACCCGACGGCACACCGGTCTGCTAGACCCGCTTCCATTCAATTCCAGTCAGCGAAAGCCCGCCCCGGCGATCCGGAGCGGGCTTTTTTTTGCAATCCTGCAACCAGCGCTTATTGCTGCGGCACCTTTGCCGTTTTCACCACGCCGGACCATTTGCTGATTTCAGCGTCGACGAATTTGGTGAACTCCGCGCCCGTCAGCTTGCCGGGCTCGACGCCCTGCGTGGCAAACTTCTGCCGGGTTTCAGGCGCGGCGAGAATCTCCTTCATCGCGGCCACCAGCCTGGTGTAGGCCACGTTGTTGTTGGCGGCCGGCATGTAAAGACCGAACCATGCGGTCGCCTCAAAACCCTTCACGCCCGATTCATCAAGGGTCGGCGCGTTGGGCAATGATGCGGCGCGTTCCTTGCTGGTGACCGCCAGCACACGGATGTTGCCGGCCGCCGCCGCAGGCAGCACGGTCGGCAAGGTATCGAACATGATCGGAATATGCCCGCCGATCAGATCGTTCATCGCAGGCGCCGCGCCCTTGTAGGGCACATGCACGATGTCGACACCCGCCATCTGCTTGAATAATTCACCCGACAGATGATTGGCGCCGCCGATGCCCGCCGAACCGAACGAATACTTGCCCGGCTCCTTTTTCGCCATCGCGATCAGGTCGGCAACCGTCTTGGCCGGAAAGTCCTTGTTGACGACAAGGGCGTTCGGCGCGCTCGCCACCACCGCCACCGGCGAGAAATCCTTCTGCGTGTCGTAGGGCAACTTAGTGTAAAGGCTCGGATTGATGACATGGTGGGTCGCGGTGAGCAGCAGCACGCTGCCGTCATTCGGCGACTTCGCCACCATTTCGGAGCCGATGGTGCCCGACGCACCGGCGCGATTCTCGACAATGGTGGTGACGCCGAGCTTGTCGCCGAGATACTGCGCGACGAAGCGCGCCAGGATGTCCGTGGTGCCGCCCGCCGGGAACGGCACGACGATCTTGATATTGGCGGGCGGGAACTGGTCGTTGGCGCGGGCGTCGCCGGTGGCGAGCATGACCACGCACAGGATTGCGGCAAGAACTGACTTCATGATTTCCAACTCTCGTTGACACGACATTGTTGTTTGAATCGGCGGCAGCCTGTCTTACGGCTGACGCAGCAGCCTGGCGCGCTCCACCAGCGAGCGCTCGGAGACATAGAATTCGCCGGCCCATTTCTGATATTCGCCCGGCGGCTTCTGCCATTCGGTCTGCCCGAGGGTGACCAGCAGCTTCTTGTATTCGTCGCTGTCGGCCGCGCCCTTGAACGCCTTGTAAAGACGATCGACCACGGCGGGCGGCATGCCCTTCGGCCCGACCAGACCGTAAGGAGCCGGATAGACCAGATCGTAACCGAGGCTCTTCGCCGTCGGAACACCCGGCAGCGACGCGACCGGCTGCGGATCGAACGACAACAGCACGCGCATCTTGCCGGACTGGACGTAAGGCAGAATGGTGCCGATGGCGTCGACCGTCGCCATGGTGTGACCGCCGAGAATCGCGGTCACCGCTTCGCTGCTGCCCTTGTACCCGACATGGGTGATCTTCACGCCCGCCATTCCGGCGAGGGCCTCGGCAAGCAGGTGCATGGTGGTGCCGGCGCCGGCGGTCGCAACCGTCAGGGCATCAGGATTTTTCTTCGCATAGTCCACGAAATCGGCGGGCGTCTTCAGCGGCGAGTCAGCGTTCACCGCCAGCACGAAGGTGTAACCGCCAAGCCCTGTGATCCAGGTGAAGTCCTTGATCGGATCCCAGTCGACCTTCTGCATGTAGGGATAGCGCAGCAGTCCTGCTGTCGCCGCCGCGATGGTGTAGCCATCCGGCGCCTCGGTTTTCGCCATGGTCGATGGTGCCAGCGTGGCGCCGGCGCCGGGGCGGTTTTCAACAACGATCGGCTGGCCGAGATCCTTGGAAGCCAGTTCGGCGAGCTTGCGGAATGTCGTGTCGGTCGCCCCGCCCGCGGCGAAGCCGACCAGCAATTTAATCGGCCGGCTCGGATAACTGTCCTGGGCGGGCGCGACCTGCGACATTGCCGCAATCATGCCGGCCGCCAGCAGTGCTAACCGCATCACATCCAAATATCTGCGCATGTATTTCTCCCTCTTGTTTCCGGATTGATTCCGGTTCTTGATCTGCCGGTTATCGGGAATCGCTGGATACGCTCCATGATTTCCGGGTGTTCAGGGCATCGACATCGAAGCCCGCGAGTTGCTTGTAGCGGCGCTCGACATCCTGAAGCTCGGCTTTCGCATCGCCATGTGCGCCGCTCCGTGCCAGCGCGCTGACCCGCGCCATGACATCGCCGGCCTGACGGCGGTTGGCGAGCTGGACGCCGCTCGCCGTTTCACGGCGCTGCGTCTCATAGCCGCGCAACGCATCGTCGACGGTGGCGGCGGTGGCCAGTTGATAGGCCAACACGCGCGCATCGAGGATCGCCTGTGATGCACCGTTGGACCCGAACGGATACATGGCATGGGCGGCGTCCCCAAGCAGCGCGCAGCGCCCGAACACCCAGCGCGGCAGCGGGTCGATGTCCGCCATCGGATACTCGTAGGATTCCGAGGACGATGAGACGAGACGGTGCACGTCGAGCCAGTCGAAGCGATAGTCTTTCACGAACTCCGCGATCACGCTGGTCGAGACCGGCAGATTCCAGTTGCCGAGTTCAGTTTCGCCGCTTGCCGCGTCTTTGGGGCGAACCAGCAGCCAGTTGATGACGCCTTCCGCGATCGGATAGACCACCACGCGCTGGGTCTCGTCGCCGATGATCACCATCGAACGGCCGCTGAGAAACGGCCCGGATTGCGTCACACCGCGATACATCACCCAGCCGTTCGAGGCGAGCGGCGTCACCGCGCCATAGAGACTGTCGCGGGAGGGCGAGCGGATGCCGTCGGCGCAGATCGCGACATCGGCCGTGAAGGACACGTGACGATTATCGGCTAGATCGGTGGCTGTAATGACGGCCTTGTTGTCAGCATTGTTGACGCCGGTCACGCGCTGCGCGATGCGAATTGCGGACGATCCGAGACGTTCGCGCACCGCATCGACAAGAATGCGTTGCAGGGTGCCGCGATGAATCGAGTATTGCGGCCACTTGTAACCGGCGTCCAGGCCGCGCGGCTCGGCCCAGATCAACTGACCCTTTGGATCGTAGTAGGACAGTTCCTTGGTCGGCACGCCCGCCTTGTCGAGCGTGCCGCCAAGGCCGAGTTCGGTCAGTTCGCGCACGGCATGCGGCGGCAGGTTGATGCCGACGCCGACGTCGCGAATGTCCCGGGCCGCTTCGAGCAGGACAATATCGCGCTGACCGGCGGCATGCAGAGACAACGCCGCCGTCAGTCCGCCAACTCCTGCGCCTATGATCGCGACCGACATGTCGCCGTCAGGCTGCCGAGGCGGCGCGCGGGAATTCCACCATCGCTTCGCCGACGGCGACCTTCTCGCCGGCCTGGTTCTTCACCAGCACGTCGATCAGCACCCAGCGCGAATTCTGCGTCACCTGCTTGGCCTTGATGATGCCCTCCGGCTGAATGGTGTCGCCCGGCTTCACCGGCTTGACCCAGCGCGTTTCGAGACGGCGATGAATGGCACCGGCCGGATAGGCCCAGTCGGTCAGCATCCGGGTGATCAGCCCGAAGTTATTCATGCCGTGCATGATGATGCCGCCAAAGTTGGTCTTGCCGAAGTTGCCCTTCATATAGTTGTCGTCGAGATGCAGCGGGTTGTAGTCGAGCGAGCCGTCGCAAAAGAGGCGGATCGACTCGCGCGACACCGCGAACTTCGGGCCGTCGATGGTGTCGCCGACGGAGAGGCTGTCGAAAGTCGCTGTCATTGTTCTGATCTCCTCGTCTGCATTACGCCGGGCGAATGGTCTGGCCGCGCCCGGAACAGATCACCTGACCGTGCTGATTGAAGAAGACGTTGTCGTGAACCACGAACAGCCGCTCGCGCTTGATGAACTTGTCGAGCGCGCGGGCCTGCAGCGTGATGGTGTCGCCGGGGCGCGCGGGAATGTTGTAGCTCCACGACTGGCCGGCATTCACCGTGCCCGGCGAGCGCATCCAGTCATCGGTCGGCGTGCAGGCGAACATCAAAAGGATGTGGATCGACGGCGGCGCGATCAGGCCCTTGAAGGGCGTGGTTTTCGCATAGGCCTCATCGAAGTAGAGCGGATTGTCCTCACCGACCGAGCGGCAATAAAGCTGGATCGCTTCCTTGGTCAGGAGATAGGGCATCGTCTTGCGCGGCTCGCCGGGAACGATGTCGTCCCACACCTTCCGCAGGTTGGCGTCTTTCCAGAAATCGGTCTCAAAGGCTTGCGCTTGCGCCATGGCGTTCTCTCATCTATGTTCATCAGGCGAACTTTATAATCGCTATACGAACACTATGATCCGGCTTGCCGGAGCTGACAAGCAAAAATCGAGAGGAACTTTGATGTCCAAGGAAAGCGACAGTTTCGTCCGTGCCATTGCCCGCGGGTTCTCCGTGGTGGAAGCGCTGGGGCGCCCGCCCGGACGGCACACACTGTCCGAAGCTGCCGTCGCGGCAGGACTGACCCGGGCCACCGCGCGGCGCATGCTGGCGACACTGGTGGCGCTGAAATACTGCGAGGCCGATGGCCGCTATTTCAGTTTGCGTCCGCGCGCGCTCGGCCTTGGCCTGTCCTATCTCAACGCCCTCCCTTACTGGGGCTATGCGCAGCGCGCGCTGGAAGATCTGCGCAACGACATCGGCGAATCCTGCGCGCTGGCCGTGCTGGATGAAACCGAGATCGTCTACGCGCTGCGCCTGCCGGCGCGCCGCATTCTCTCCGCGAATCTCGGTATCGGCAGCCGCCTGCCCGCGCATCTGATTTCACTGGGCCGCGTGCTGCTCGCCGCGCTGCCGCCGGACCGGCGCGCGGACATCATCTCGCAAATCGACTTCAAGCAGATCACGCCGCGCACGGTGACCAGCGCGGCCAGGCTCACCGAGGAACTCGCGCGCGTCGAGCAGCAGGGCTATGCCTGGATCGACGGCGAGCTCGATCCCGCGATCTGCGGCATCGCGGTGCCGGTGCGCGACCAGGCAGGCAACGTCGTCGCGGCTGTCAGCATCAACACCATTTCGGGCACCATCAGCGAAGAGGAAGCGAAGACGAAATTCCTCGTCACGCTGAAGCGGACCGCGCAGGATATCCGCACCCAGACCGCCGCCAACGGCTAGACCGCATATCCATTTGAAACAGGAATTCGGCTGCCTCATCGGGCAGCCGAATTGTTTCCGGACCTCCTACAAGTCCGGTTGCAAACGCGCTCCTCCCCTGCATGAATGCATCAAGCGAGAAGGGGATTGTGCGATGACCGCCATTCAGGGGAACGAAACGTCCGAAGCCGCAAATCCGGTGCCGACGGCGTTCGTGCTGTCACCCCATGCCGAGCGCGACGCCGTTCTCACCGAACTGCACGCGCGCCCCTTTGAAGCGATCACCTCGCCCTGCCGCGCGATCCGTTTCGCGTTTCTCACCGACGCCGCCCAGATGAGCGCCAATGCGGAGGCGCTTGCACGCTATTGCGCCGCGCATCACCTCACCGATCTCTCGACGGCTGCGAAGCACCGGCGCATCGCATTGCCCGGCGCCATCCTGCGCTGGGAGCAGCACAGCGAGTTCACCACCTACACATGGCTGCTGGAAGATGCGAATGCCACCGACGGCGACGCCCTGCCGGCTTTCATTGCTGCGGCCATGACCGGGATCGGGCAGCCCGGTCCGCATCTGGTGTCGATCGACCTGCGTGTGGAAAGCGGCGATCCGCCCGACCTTGCAAGGCTGTTCGATCCCGCGTCGCTGGCGGCCTCGCAGGTGCTCAACGGTCACGCCACCATCGCCACCGATTTTCAGGTCGACGCCGGCGGATTTGTCCGTTTCCTTGTGCACAATCACGGCCTGACGCCGGTCGAGACCGGCGGCCTCGTGCTGCGGATTCTCGAGATCGAAACCTATCGCTGCTTCGCCCTGCTCGGCCTGCCGCTGGCGCATCGCACCACGCCGGTGATCCGCAACGCCGAGGACCGGCTGACCCACATCATGACCGCGATGACGAAGGACGGCGGCGGCCTTGAAATCAACCGCCAGCTTCTGGACGAAATCACCTCGCTGGCCGCGCGTGTCGAGGCCGAAGCCGCGATTGCCGGCTATCGCTTCGCCGCCAGCGCCGCCTATGACGACATCGTGCGCCAACGCCTCGACGTGATCGACGAGCAATCCTTCGGCGGCTGGCCGACGCTGGCGGATTTCCTCGGACGGCGGCTGAACCCTGCGATGCGCACATGTCAGACACTCAACACGCGCATGCAGGATCTCAACAAGAAGCTCACCCGCGCGGCGAACCTCCTGCGCACCCGCATCGACGTCGAGATCGAACAGCAGAATCGCGACCTGCTCGCGGCCATGAGCGAGCGCGCGCGGATGCAGCTTCGTTTGCAGCAAACCGTCGAAGGCCTGTCGGTCGCGGCGATCAGCTACTATGTCGCGAGCCTGCTGCATTACGTATTCGAGTCCGCTGAACACTATATGCCGGTCAGTCCGACGGTGGCGACCGGTATCTCCATCCCGTTCGTCGTGATCGTGCTGACGATCATGCTCTGGCGGGTCAAGCGCAGCCACAACCACACCTGAACGGGTGCAGACGATTTGCACGCGGCCTTGGCCATGATAGGTCCTGTCCCGCAGATCAGCTCCGGACAGGACAGAGCATGAGCGTCGAATCGGTTCGCGCGTTTTTCGCAACGAATGCCCCCGATATTGCCGTCCTTGAATCGGACAAGAGTTCCGCCACCGTGGCGCTGGCCGCCGAGGCCTTCGGCGTGACGCCCGCCGAAATCGCCAAGACACTGTCCCTGCGTATCGGAGACAAGGTGTTGCTGGTGGTGACCTGCGGCACCGCGCGGCTGGACAACAAGAAGGCGCGCGCCGTGTTCGGCGGCAAGCCGCGCATGCTGAGTGCCGAGGAAGCGCTGGAAGCCACCGGCCATCCTGTCGGCGGCATCTGCCCGTTCGGCCTGAAGACGCCGCTGCCGGTCTATTGCGACGTGTCGCTGAAAGCATTCACCGAGGTCGTGCCTGCCGCGGGCTCCGTCAACAGCGCGGTGCGGATTTCCCCCGCACGCATGGCCGAACTGACCCATGCCGAATGGGTCGACGTGAGCGAGACCGCGATGGCGTCAACCTGAGGCTCCTCGCCCCTAACATCACCGCATTCGAGGGAGAACAGGGATGACCATCAAGGCCGTTGTATTCGACGCCTACGGCACGTTGTACGACGTGCAGTCGGTCGCCGCCGTGACAGACGAGGCATTTCCCGGCTATGGCGAGCTGATCAGCCAGATCTGGCGCATGAAGCAGCTCGAATACACGTGGCTGCGCTCGCTGATGGGGCGGTACGAGGATTTCTCCGTCATCACGCGCGACTCCCTCAAGTTCACCTTGAAGACGCTTGGCCTGACATTCGATCCCGCCGTCTTCGAGCGCATCATGGACAAATACGTCCACCTCGATCCCTATCCGGACGCAAAGCAGGCGCTGACCGGCTTGAAAGACCGCAAGCTGGCGATCCTGTCGAACGGCAGCACGGACATGCTCAACGCGCTGGTTCGCAACACCGGTCTGGACACCATTCTCGACGCCACGATCAGCATCGACTCCACTCGCATCTTCAAACCGTCGCCACGCAGCTATGAACTCATCGAGACTCATCTGTGCGTAGCGCCGCAAGAAGTGCTGTTCGTCTCATCCAATCCGTTCGACGCCTGTGGTGCCAAGTCCTTCGGACTGAATGTCGCATGGATCGAGCGTGTCACGCCGCAGGCGATGGCGGCGGAACTGGCCGGAGCAAGTCTCATCCGTCCGCTCGCGATGTTCAAGGCCATGCGGACGCAGATGGACGAGTACGGCCTGGAGCCGGATTATCGCATTGGCGCGCTGGCGGATCTGCCGGGACTTGTCGCCGCGCGCTGCTGAAAACGAATACAAGCGGCACGCCGATCCGGAAACCCGATGAGTTCTGCGAGATTCCGGGTTCATGCCGTACGCCCCGATCAACAACAGACCTCAAAGGCCGAGCGCGACGCCATCCTTGCGGTGGTCGGTGGCGCCGAGCAGGACGCCGCGTTCGTGGTCGATCCAGATCGCCTGACAACCGCCGATGGCAACCTCCGCCCATCTCACATCATGTCCGCGCGCGGCGAGTTCGGCGCCGATCGCCTCGCCGAAGGTCGGCTCGAGCGACAGCACGCCCTCGAATGCGAACGAGCGCGGCGCTTCGGATGCGGCCTGAATATCCATGCCGAGATCGAACACGTTGGAGAGGAAATTGCCGTGGCCGGTGGCCTGATAATGGCCGCCCATCACACCGAACGGCATCATGCATCGGCCGTTCTTCATCACCATGCCGGGAATGATGGTGTGCATCGGCCGCTTGTTCGGCCCGAGCGCGTTGGGATGTCCCGGTTGAAGGCGGAAGCCCCAGCCGCGGTTGTGCAACAGCACGCCTGACTTCGGCGCGTAGACGCCGCTGCCGAACGGCTGGAACAGGGAATTGATGAACGACACCGCGTTAAGATCGCGGTCCACCACGGTGACATACACCGTATCCTTGTGTTCGATGTCGTCCCAGTCGACCGCCGCGCTCGCGCGCGTCATGGAAATCTTGCTGCGGATCGCACCGATATAGGCATCCGACAAGAAATGCGCTGCATCGACCTTGCCATGCGCGGGATCGCAGAAGAACGCATCCCGCGCGCGGTAAGCCGCCTTGGTCGCCTCTGCCAGCAGGTGAATGCGGTCAACCTCCGACAGCGCCTTGATGTCGTAGCCCGCCAGCGTGCGCAGGATCATCAGCGCAGCCAGTCCCTGTCCGTTCGGCGGACATTCGAGCACGTCATATCCGCCATAACTTGCGGAGATCGGCGTCACGTCTTCCGGGGCATTCGCCGCGAAGTCAGCCAGCGTATGCGTCCCGCCAAGAGCCTGCAGAATGCTCACAAGCTCTTCGGCGACTTCGCCTTCATAGAAGGCGGCGCGGCCTTCGCGCGCAATCCGGCGCAGCGTTTTGCCAAGGGCAGGCTGGCTGCGGCGGTCACCAATTTCAGGCGCGATGCCATTCGGCAGGTATTGCTCTTTTGCCGCCGGATTGCTCTCAAGCCGCGCGCGGTTCCGCGACCAGTCCGAGGCCACGCGCGGCGTGATGCGGAAACCGTTTTCCGCAGCGTCGATAGCAGGCTTGAAGATTTCCTCCAGCGATTTGCTGCCGTACTGCGCGGCCAGCCTGCACCAGGCGTCGATGGCGCCGGGAACGGTAATCCCTTCGATCGAGGTTGGCGTCAGTGCTTTCGCGCCCGTGGCCATCGTCTTCGCCAGATCGGTCTTTGCTGGCGTCCGGCCCGAGCCGTTGAGCGCCACCGGCGTGCCGGCCTTCGGCGAATAGATCACAAAGCAGTCGCCGCCGACGCCGGTCATCTGCGGCTCGACCACGCCCTGCAAGGCCACCGCCGCGATGGCGGCGTCCATCGCGTTGCCGCCGGCCTTCAGAATGTCGAGCGCAGCGAGTGTCGCCTGCGGGTGAGAGGTTGCGGCCATGCCGCGTTCCCCCACCGCGATGGAGCGGGACGGCGAGATGAAATTGCGCATTCAGGAAAACCTTCGAGGATGGGCCTTCATGATACGCAGACTCCGGCTGCCGATCCAGTCTGGAACCGCCGATGAACGCTAGCGCGCCGAGCGCTTGCTGCGCCCCAATTTCTCCGCGAGAAAATCCGCGAGCACTTCGACACGCGCGGGGCGCGGCCCGCCGGGCGGCATCACCAGATGCACCGCGCCTTCCGGCTGTTTCCAGTCCTTCAGAATGACCTCAAGCTGTCCCGACGCGATCGCTTCGCCGACGATGAAATCCGGCAGATCGGCGATGCCTAGGCCCGCCAACAGCGCCGGCAGGATCGCCTCACCGTTGTTCACGCGCAGTTGTCCCGACGGCCGCACCGTCGCCTGCTCGCCGGCTGTATTGACGTAGTGCCAGACACCCGGCGTCGAGAGATAGGCGTAACCGAAGCACTTGTGCTCGGCGAGATGCATGGGATGGGTCGGGCATCCATGCTTTTTGAGATAGGACGGCGCCGCCACCGTGTAGCGCCGCATGCCGCACAGCCGCCGCGCAACCAGCGACGAATCCGGCAGGCGCGCGATGCGGATACCCGCGTCGAAACCATCGCCGATCAGATCGACCATCGCATCGCTCAAATGCAGGTCGATCGACACTTCGGGATAGGCGCGAAGAAAGTCCGGCAACAGCGGCGCGATGACCCGCACGCCATAGGTCATGGGCACGGCGAAGCGCACCAGCCCGCGCGGCGCGGACGACTGCGCCAGCGCCTCGTTCTCCGCGGCCTCGCCATCCATCAAGAGCTGCGCGGCGCGCTCGGACAGACGCTGGCCGGCATCGGTCAGCGCCAGTTGCCGCGAGGTGCGGTTGAACAGCCGCGCCCCGAGCCGCCCTTCCAGCCGGCTGACAGCCTTGGAGACAGTCGCTTTTGACAGCGCCAGTTCGCTCGCAGCCCCTGCAAAGGACCGCATTTCCACGACTTTCGCGAAAATCGCGAGCGCCTCGAAGTCCGGAAGCCGCGACATTGGCTTCTCCTCTTAGATAATTTTTGGAAACAATGAGTTTCAATAGTTTCTATTTATGCACCACCCGGGAGCGCATATCCATAGCCCATCGACATTCAACACAGGCGCTCACGGAGGCCTCCCATGACCAAGTCACTCACAGGCAAAGTTGCTCTCGTCACCGGCGGATCGCGCGGCATCGGCGCGGCCAGCGCCAAGGCGCTCGCGGAAGAAGGCGCGGCCGTCGCCATCAGCTATTCGGCATCGCCCGACAAGGCCGAAGCGGTCGTTCGCGACCTGAAGGCGAAGGGCGTCGAGGCCAGGGCCTACCGGGCCGATCAGGCCAACACCGCCGAGGTTGAACAACTGGTCCGCGATGTCGCAAAGGATTTTGGCCGCCTCGACATCCTGGTGAACAACGCCGCCGTTGCGGTGATGGGTCCGCTCGATGACGCGAATAACGCCGCGGCTTTCGATCGTCAGTATGCGATCAATCTCGACGGCGTCGTCACCGCGATCCGCACCGCGTCGAAGCTGATCAGCGACGGCGGGCGCATCATCACCATCGGGTCGGGCATCGCCACCCGCGCGACCTTCCCCGGCATGGCCGACTACGCCGCCACCAAGGCGGCCATTGTCGGCTACGCGAAGGGCGCGGCGCGCGATCTCGGCCCGCGCGGCATCACCGTCAACGTGCTGCAGCCCGGCTCGATCAACACCGACATGAACCCCGAGAATGGCGAGTTCGCGGAGGCCCAGCGCGTTCAGCACGCCCTGCAGCGTTACGGCACGCCGGAAGAAATCGCCGCCGGCGTGGTCTTCCTCGCCAGCCCCGGCGCCTCGTTCGTGACCGGCACGGTGCTCAATGTCGATGGCGGCTTCGGCGCCTGATCCGGATCACTCACGCCGGACGCGACTCGCGTCCGGCAACCCTCTCCAGCACATTTCAATCAAGGAACATCCCATGATCGAACTTCGCCCCTTCAACACGCTCGGCAGCGCCGATCACGGCTGGCTCAAGGCGAAGCACCACTTCTCCTTCGGCAATCACTACGACCCGGACAACATGAATCACGGCAGCCTGCGCGTCTGGAACGACGACGAGATCGCGCCGAACACAGGCTTCCCCGCGCATCCCCATGCCAACATGGAAATCATCACTTTCGTTCGCGAAGGCGCGATCACCCATCAGGATTCGCTCGGCAACAAGGGCCGCACCGAAGCCGGCGATGTGCAGGTGATGAGCGCGGGCTCCGGCATCCGCCACTCGGAATACAACCTCGAGCCGGTGACCACCAAGATCTTCCAGATCTGGATCGAGCCGACGCAACAGGGCGGTCAACCATGCTGGGGTGCGAAGCCTTTTCCGAAAGCTGACCGCTCCGGAAAGTTCGTCACCATCGCCAGCGGCCACAAGGCCGACAGCGATGCACTGCCGATCCGCGCCGATGCGCGCGTGCTGGCGACCACGCTGAAGGCCGGCGAGACCGCCGAATATGCGCTTGGCGAAGATCGTTACGGCTATCTGGTGCCTGCCAGCGGCAGCATCGAGGTCAATGGCGTGCGCGCGAACACCCGCGACGGCGTTGCCGTTCAGGAAGAAGCCTCGGTGAAGATCACCGCGCTGGAAGACACCGAACTCGTTCTCGTGGATGCGGCGTAGCCGCGTCCACTCCCGTCCATCCAACCTGCAAATTCAAAGGAGGCCATCATGGCCAAGGTTCTCGTTCTTTACTATTCCGCCTACGGACACATCGAAGCGATGGCGAACGCTGTCGCGGAAGGCGCCCGCGAAGCCGGCGCGACCGTCGACGTCAAGCGCGTGCCTGAACTGGTGCCGCCCGACGTCGCCAAGGCGTCCTACTACAAGGTCGATCAGGCCGCTCCGGTCGCCAAGATCGAGGATCTGGCGAACTACGACGCGATCATCGTCGGCACCGGGACCCGCTTCGGCCGCATCTCATCGCAGATGGCGAACTTCCTCGATCAGGCCGGCGGCCTGTGGGCCAAGGGCGCACTGCACGGCAAGGTTGGCGGTGCATTCACCTCCAGTGCCACCCAGCACGGCGGCCAGGAGACCACGCTGTTCTCGATCATCACCAACCTGCTGCACTTCGGCATGGTGATCGTCGGCCTCAATTACGGTTTTGCCGGCCAGATGGGCGTCAAGGAGGTCACCGGCGGCGCACCGTATGGCGCAACCACGATCACCGATGGCGACGGCAGCCGCCAGCCGAGCGCGAACGAACTCGCCGGCGCGCGCTATCAGGGCAAGACCATCGCCGAAACAGCAAAGAAGCTGCACGGCTAAGGACAAATGGCGGCGCTGACAACAGCGCCGCCATTTCCTTTCAGGATTTCCGGCCATGCAGGACGCTCTGTATCTGTTTCATATCGTTCGCGGCCCGCTACGGAGTCTCGCGCGGGACTGGATGTGCCGCGGCCTCCGCCGCTCGGCCTTCGGGGAGAGTGCCGGTCTGGATCGCTACTGCCTGTCATGCGACGCATCTACGACCAATGACGGTCGCGCAATTGCCATGGGAAACGGTTAAGTTCCCCTCGCCGGGTTTCGTTCAGTCTGTTTCACGTTACGGGAGCTACAGGTCATGCCGACAATTACAACCAAAGACGGCGTCGAGATTTTCTACAAGGACTGGGGCTCCGGTCAGCCCATCGTGTTCAGCCATGGCTGGCCGCTCTCGGCGGACGACTGGGATGCCCAGATGGTGTTCTTCCTCCACAAGGGTTTTCGCGTCATCGCCCATGACCGGCGCGGACATGGACGTTCCGCCCAGGTGGCCGACGGCCATGACATGGATCATTACGCGGACGATCTCGCGGCACTGACCGCGCATCTCGACCTGAAGAATGCCGTGCATGTCGGTCACTCCACCGGCGGCGGTGAAGTGGTGCATTACATCGCGCGCCACGGCGAGAACCGCGTCGCCAAGGCGGCGATCATCGCGGCCGTGCCGCCGCTGATGGTGAAGACAGAGGCTAATCCCGGCGGCCTGCCGAAAGAGGTGTTCGACGGACTGCAGGCGCAGACCGCCACCAACCGTGCGCAGTTCTATCGCGATCTGCCTGCGGGCCCGTTCTATGGCTACAACCGGCCCGGCGCCAAGCCGTCCGAAGGCATCATCCAGAACTGGTGGCGTCAGGGCATGATGGGCAGCGCCAAGGCGCACTACGACGGCATCGTCGCGTTTTCGCAAACCGATTTCACCGAAGACCTGAAGAAGATCAATGTGCCCGTTCTGGTGATGCACGGCGACGACGACCAGATCGTGCCTTACGCCGATTCAGGACCGCTGAGCGCGAAGCTGCTGAAGAACGGCATTCTGAAAACCTACAAGGGTTTTCCGCATGGCATGCCCACGACCGAAGCCGAAACCATCAACGCCGACCTGCTCGCCTTCATCAAGGGCTGAGACTTAAGCGAACCCCAACACGAAAAAGGCCCGCACATCGAGCGGGCCTTCTTTACGTCTGCGGACCGGACTTACGACGCCTTCTGCAACGCGCTCACATCATTGACCGCCTTGTTCAGATGGACATGGGTGTCCACATGGTCGATCCATGCGACCGGCACGAAGTGATGCTTCCCGTCGGGCGAACTGGCCTTCGTCAGCTTGATCTTGTCGGTCCCTTCCAGATGATCGACCTTGCCGATGTTCTTTCCGGCGGAATCGATCACGTCCATATGTTCCTTGATCTTCGATACGTCTGCCATGCGGGCCTCCATTTGCTGCGCCCTGACAACGGCGCACTGCCCAGTTGGTTCGGCATTTCAGGTCAGGCATTTTTGCCGCATGACGGAACCCGCACCCTGCCAGACGGTTGTCGGTCCATCATTTGCGGAGAACATCACAATGGACAAGGATCGGATCACAGGCGCGGCGAAGGATGCCGCAGGCAAGGTCGAAAGCGCATTCGACCGCGCGACCGGTGACGCGGCGGCCGAGGCATCGGGCCGCGCGCGTGAAGCCGCCGGAACCGTGCAAAATCTCTATGGACAGGCGAAGGACACGGCACGCGACCTCGGCGACGCCGCGAGCGAATACGCCAAGGACGCGATGGAGGCCGGCAGCGATATATACCGTGGCGGCACCAAGGCCATGGCAGCGACCGTTCGCGAACAACCGCTGGGCTCGCTTCTGATTGCCGGTGCGGCCGGCTTCGCGCTGGCCTTGATGCTGAACCGGCAGCCTCGCCGGCGGCGGCTTCGTGACTATTATTGACCGCAATAGTCGGGCCGACAGCCGGTTATCCACATGCATGCGCGGAATGAGAATCGTTCCGCGCACAGGTGCGCGTTGTTTTCGTCGCCGAGCGGCATGCGCATTGTTTCCCCCACGACATTCTGGATAGTCTCGCCGCATCGTTTCTGAATTTTATCGTGGGCGGGGATTGCAGATGTTCAGGTGGACTGGATTGGCAGCGATGGCCGTTGCCGGATCAATGATCGCGATGTCGAGCGCCGGCGCAGGCTCTTGGGACGAAGGCATGAAGGCGTTCGCGCGGAAGGAATATGCCGCCGCGGCGAAACTGTTTCGTCCCCTTGCGGAAAAGGGCAATGCCGTCGCGCAATACCGGATCGCGATGATGCACAAGATGGGCCTTGGCGTCTCAAAGGACCGCAAGCAAGCCGAGAAATGGAGCCGGCTCGCCGCCAAACAGGGCAACGCCGATGCGCAGGTGTTGCTGGGCAGTCTGTACTACAAGGGCGACGGCAAAGAAGCCGACGACATCGCGAAAGCGTATATGTGGTACGACATCGCCGCGGCACAGGGAAATGACGAGGCCAAAAAAGAACTTGTCACTGTTTCAAGCGAACTCACCCCGCAGCAGGTTGCCGCCGCACAAGCTAAAGCACAGGCCTGCAAATCGTCCGGCTATCAGCGGTGCGATTGATCTATTTGCCAAGGTGGCGGCGGACTGCGGCGACCGACGGGCCAACCTCATTGATCGCGGCAGCAAGATCGTCCGGCGACACGCTGAGGCGATAGGCCCAGTATCCGGTGGAGGCGTCATCCGTCGTGTCGATCACCGGTGCGGGACGCGCACCGAGATTCGACGACAGCACGGACGCGACTGTCACAAGGCGGAGCATGCCGCATCTTAGCACGAGCGGGCTGCTCCGGCACGCCACAGGGCGTCTCAGCGTTAACAAATCCGAAACACCGCCGCGAACCGCCCGCGCCGCATTTTGCAGCCGATAGCGGCCGGAATTGTTGTAGTCTCCGGCAAATCCCGGCTTCGGAGACAGACATTGGCGCAGCCGTTCATCGTTTCCATTCCTCACAAACTCGGCAAGGACGAAGCCACCCGCCGCCTGAAAGCCGGATTGGGCAGCGTTCGCTCGGACTACGGAAAAATTTTCCAGATCAATGAGGAAATCTGGAGTGGTGATCGGCTCGCCTTTCGCCTCACCGCGCTCAGGCAGCAGGTCGGCGGAACCGTCGATGTGGCGGATGATCACGTCAGACTGGAAGTCATGCTGCCCTGGCTGCTCGCCGGCCTTGCGCACGGAATTCAGGCCACGATCCGCGCGCGCGCGACACGCATGCTGGACAAGAAAACCACGGACGTGTGAGGCGCGCAAAAAATCCCGGCGTCGCCGCCGGGATTGTAATACATCAACTCGCGAAAGCTGAATGAGAAAGCCACTCAGCCGCTGCTGGCTGTCAGCTTCAGCCATGTCGTATGGACGTCCTGCTTCATCTGCCCCCACTCGCTGGCCGCAACATCCCAGTTCACGATCTGCCGCGATGAACCAGCCGACGGGCCACTCGCCACCGTCGACGTTGCCATCGAATCATGAACGTAGACAAAGCCGATGGTCAGCAGGCAGCCGAGCACCATTCCAAAAAACGTTCGCATGGGATCGTCCTCCGGCACAGACAACGCGGAGCGACTCTGAAAGTTCCTCGTAAGAAAGTCCGCCATACCTAGCGACCGGCGGCCGTTCCGTTGAGAAAAAATTCAATCAGTTCGCCTGCGGATTCCACATCCGGTAGACTAGCGAGACGCGATAGGCCTCATTCACAATCCGGTGCGAACTGCCGCTACTGGCAAAACTGTTGGTGGTCAGGTTTCCAATTGTTCCGCCGAATCCCGCGCCGCCAATCGGGGCATGGTTCCAGACATAGGTGTCGCGAAGGTATTCGCCACGAACGAAGAAATTGTCCGAAGCCTTGAACTCCGCACCCACGCCCACCGAACTGCCGAGAATCTGCTCAAGATCAAATCTCCTGGTCACTGTCGCAGCCCCGACCAGCGGAGAACTCGGCGGCGATATCACCATGCCTCCGGCCGACGCACCGATGCTGCCGGCGACTTCGCCATACGCCCATCCGCTGGATGCAAAGACCGACAGTTGCGGGGTTACGACGAAGCCGGCCTGAAAGCGGATGTGGTTCTTGCTTTCGATGGAAAGATCTCCGGCCAATCCAAAACCGAGACACGCGGTGGACGGCGCGAAGAAGTAGCACCTTTGATCGCGGCCGCCATCGCCCCCGAATGTACCGGGGCTTTTCTTTCTGGTCAGCCGGTCGAGCGAGTCCAGCTCCAGGTCTGCTTCGATACCGAGCCAGAAACGATTCAATTGGGCGCGGTAACCGATCAAAACATGACCGCCTGTGCTATCCAGGGTGCGCGCCAGATCAAACAGGCTCGAGGAAACCGTGTTTGTATTCGCATCGAAGAAAGACAACCTGCCAGCATCAACCGCCCGGATTCGGTAGTTGTTTTGCGTGACGCCGCCACCGGCGTAGAAACCGGCCCAGGTGTTGGCATAAAGCTCAGGCGCCGTCGTGAACTGGGCAAGATCGAGAAGTGGGCCGTTGGCAGACAGACCACTCGGATCGAAACGATAGATCAGCGAGCCGCGAATCGTTTCATTGGTGATATTCGCCTTTCCACCCGGCACGCTCATCGACAGGAAGTTTCCACTGACCGTTGCCTGAACAGAAGCGGGGGCAGTATCCAGACTGTATCTGTCCTGCAAATACTCCAGCCGGGCGACAATATTCGGGGTGACTTTGGCCTGAACACCGCCACCGAATGATGTGCCGACCAGGAGCTTGTTGGGGGCTATCGAATTCGCTGACGTGATGACAGGCGCTCCCGGCGAGGCAGCAAGGTCGAACCCAACATGGGTGCCAACATCCTTGCTGCGCGCGAAGGCCGCGCCGCCGCTCACGAAACCCATCAGATTTGGTGAAATCTCAAAACCGGCAATCGCGCGCAAATGACCCAGCGTATCCACATAGCCGAAGGCGCTCGGCTGGCCGCAAATGAAGTTGCCGGTTGTTCCAACGCCACAAGCTCCGCCTTCCGGACCGAAGGGGAAATTCCACTGCGATCGTGCGCCGAACGTATAATCGCCCTCGACACCGAAAAGCGCGCGGTCGAACTGCACAAGATAGCCGCCGAGCACATGGCCCTTGTTGGTGTAGTCTTGGGTCTGGAGCTTGTAGTTGTCGGTTACGGGTCCGCCGAAATTCCCAAGCAGAAACGCAGTCCCGGGACCTGGATGGTCGATCCTGCTTCTTTCACGGCCGTAACCGGCACCGATGTAAAAGCCGGCCCATGATGGCGCCACGGCAACGGGCGGCGCGGGAACAGGTTGCGCAGCCATGGCATCGCGCGCCGCCGAGTTCTGAACCACCGCCGCACGCTCTTCAAATGATGATGGACGGTCGGCCGTCTGCGCCGATACCAGTGTCGCCGGCGAGGCAAGCACGACGGCTGCCGCGGCAAGAGCGCTCATTTTCCCGAACATGAATCCCCCCAAAATCCCCGGAGGGAACCTTAGGGACGCCGGCAAAGGCCTACAATGAATATCGGTCGCCGAAGGAAATGCGACGCAACGCCTGTGTCTCGGACACTACATGGCTGCGCGGATTGAGAAGAAATGGTGGTGGAAGCAGTCACCCGCGAACCGGTCTCCGACGCAATTCCCTGCCAACAGGGAAAAATACAGGGAATTTTGCAATTCCAGGGCACCAAGAGCCAGTTTCTGTGCAAGAAACTGCTGTGCCGCAGCGACTTATCCGAAGATTCCCTACGCAAATTAATAGGGAAAAGACGTGAGATAACAGGGATCGCAAATCCCAGAACAGGGAAATTCAATTCGACGATGGTAAGCGTCCATTTCTTGCACGCTTGTTTGCTGTAAGCGTCGATTGATTGCACACTTGTCGTGAGGTTCGCGAACCCGATCTGTTCTCATCCTCGATTTGCAAATGAAGGAGAACGAGATGGCGGATCAGAACTGGCCGTGGAGACGTCAGGGCGAGGA
>JBFWQX010000011.1:0-133488 GCA_050249215.1 Afipia sp. | reverse complement strand
CGGCATGCTCCTTCAAGACCTTGATAATCTGCTCTTCGGTAAACCTGCTCTTACGCATCGTCTGTCTCCTGGCTGGAGAACAGAAATCCTAACTCAAAATCGAGGGCGTTTCAGGGGTGCAGGTCAGGACCAGTGACCTGAAGCTCCCGCCCGAGCGCGGTAGACCGGACCAGTCCGTACCCAAGTGGTGTAGGGTCACTGGCGCAGTTTATTCTTCGACCGGCTCGTTCTGGAACGGTTTGCGCTTATACCCTTCAATTCCGGGCCGATGCATCCAATTGAAGAAATATTTGTGCGGTCGGGGCTCGATTTTGAATGGGTCGCCGAGTTTCAACTTCTCCCAAATATAATCGCATAGCTCTTTTTTTGGAGAGTTCGCCTCTGCCTTCTCGTAGTGGCGATTCAGCTTGTAACCAAGTGCACCGATAAAAATATCAATCACTTGCAACGGAAGACACGTTTCCGGATCAGCAAACTTGAAAGATCTAAATGGCCACTTCTTGCGATGGCCGTGCTTATGGGCACCTGAACTCATCATTTTGCTTAGATCATGAAGCTTCTTCCTGAAGAATTTTCTGTCTGCATGAAGAAGAAATAGATGGTCGGGAAATCGCCTCGCTACGCATACGCCTGCCAAAAAATATAGTTCAACTTCGTAAGCCGTCTCGCGATCACCCTTGCCGGTTTTATGTAGTGGTCTCTCACTTGTGTCGATTGCCAAGCTGTTTATTCGCATGTCCATAATTGCCGGCAGATTGTGCTTTTTCTTAAAAGCCAACGTGGCATCTACGGTGTTCTTATATGCTTGCAGATTAGCTCTGCTAACCTTTGTCCACTTCATAACTTTGTATTGGTCGCCCCGGAACTTAGGCTCCATAGTGCCATCTCTAGCCGCGAGAATGTCAGCATTGAAGCGGTCCGCAAAAGCGTAAGGGACGATGAGCGCACCTAAAATAAAATAGCGATGTGCGTTTTGACCACTCTCATCAATGTAAACATCGCAAAACCAGTCACGCTCTTCCGGAAGAGGCTCCCACGGCTTTCTCATGGCAATGAATCCAAACACGAATAAAGAGAGCGAATTTTAACTAATCAGGGTAGCCCGAATGAAGCGAAGCGCAATCCGGGAAATGGCGCAACCGATCATAGTTCGCGCTGCGCGCCACCCCGCAGCTTCATCACAATCAACATCGCCATGCTGCGAGTGACAGCCCCGGATTTCGCTTCGCTTCATCCGGACCACAAGGTTCGTCATTCCGGGATGCGCCGAAGGCGCAGGCCCGGAATCCAGACCTGCCGGAGTCTTGCGCGAGGCGATAGATGGATTCCGGGTTCGCGCGTCGCGCGCCCCGGAATGACGGTGATGTTTTTCATCGCCCTATTCCTGCACTCCCGCGCCGATCCGGGTGCGCGTTGCAATGACGAAATCTGTCTCCGCGCCCCGCTCTTGCGAAGCGCACAAAAGCAAGGTTTTGAAATCACCCGCTCACAGGTTGTCGCGGAAGAAATCCGCCAGCGTGTCGTCGGTGCCGGTCATGTCGTAGTCGATCGGCTGCTCCATCAGCATCGCGCTGGCCTCGGTCTTGTAGTCCGGCGAGACATCGGCGACGCCGGGGATCGGCTGGCGCAGGATCGACAGATAGGACTCGTAGTTGTCGCGCGTGCCGCTGAAGATGCAGTTGCACATGCCGGGATCGGCATAGACATAGCGCGGCGCGGCGCCGGCCTTGTGGATCACGAAGCGATGCGGCGGCAGCGCCTTGAGCGCGCGGCGGCTCATCGGATCGTCGGCAAGCTGAATCCTGAATCCGGCGGAGCGCAGATAGAAGCCGGTCTTTTCGAGGAACGGCTTGCTCGGCGTGGCGTGCTGCGCGGCGAGCGGAAAGGCCAGCAGCGTCACGAGCAAGGCGGCGAGCGGAAGCGCCACGGACCGCAGCGCGCCGGCCGCGACCGGCGCCGGATGATCCTTGGTGCGAAACATCATGGCGCGAAACATCATGGTGCGAAGCATCGCGGTATCCCTCAATTGGTGCGGCCTTCGGGCTTCGGCATGCCCATCGCCAGCGCATTGTTGAGCGTGTCGCGCAGGTTGACCGCGGCGGCCGTGGTCATGCGCAGATGCGTCACCGCCTTGATCCGGCTTGCGACCTTGCCATGCGGCGCGGAGTCGATCAGCCCGGTGGCGAGCATCACGTTGATGAGGCCGGCGTTGTTGCCGAATGTCGGACAGACCTCGAAATAGATGACCGGCGCATCCATGACGCCTTCGATCGGCACAAAGGACGGATCGGCGGGTGTGGCGGGCGTATCGGTCATGACTTTTCCTCGAATTGTGTCCGGCTGATCGGCATTTCCGTCACCAACGCATCACGTCCGCGTTTACGATTTTGACGCCGGTGTGAAGCATGCATCGCCGCGCGCGGATTGTCTATTCGGCGGCACAAGATGTGGTGCCGTTCCGCGTTCCATCGTCAAAGTGCGTTGCGATACCGTAACGTGTTTGAAGGAAATGTGACTGGAGCTTTTCCAAATTCACATCGGTGTATGCGCGTTGCAAATCGCGCTGCTGACTCACATCTGCCCCATTGCGCAAGCATGGTCCCGCCCGCTCACCGAAGGCGCGATGGCAGCGCGCCTTGAAATGCCCGAAGAGGAGACTCGCATGGTCGATCGCCCGCAGACCCACCTCAATGGAACATTCGATCCGGATTACGTCGCGACCTTGAGAAAGATTCTCGACATCGCCGTCGAACAGATCGCGCTCGAGAACCGCACACCGGCCACCAAGGCGAAGATGGCGCAAACCATCGTCAGCCGCGCCGCGAACGGCATCACCGACGCCAGCGATCTTGTGTCCAGCGCGGTGCGCGCCGGCGAGACCCGCGCGGCGTGAAGGGCGGCGTGAGGCATGATCTTGCAACATATACAATTGTCATCACCGGGCGTAGCCGTCTGAAGGACGGCGTCGCTTCGCTCGCCTATGTCCCGGTGATCTCGACTCACAAGGCGCGATCTTTGACCCGGTGCTCACTTGACCGAGATGGCCGGAACAAGTCCGGCCATGACAACATCGGAGTTCTTACGACGCCGCGCTCTTCGGCGCGGCGTGGGGCTTTTCAACGTCGAGTCGCGGCGCGTTGGTCGCGAACTGCTCGTCCTGCGGCATCGACGGCAGCACGCCGCTGGTCTTGGCCTGGTCGATCACCTGCGCCAGCAGCCTGAGGCCGAGCGGCGCCAGCGCCCGCTCCCACAGTTCACGGGCGGTCTCGCCCTTCTTCACGAACACCCAGTCCTGCGCGGCGATCGCACCGGCGTCCAGCCGGTCCGACAGGTGATAGACCGTGCCGCCGGCGATGGCGTCGCCTTCCTTGATGGTCCATTCCACCGCCGCGATGCCGCGATGGCGCGGCAGCAGCGAGGGATGGTAACCAATGCCGCCATGCTTGGCGGCTTTCAGCGCGTCCTGTCCGACCAGCGCATGGCTGTGCGCGGTGACGATGAGATCCGTGCCCGGCGCGATTTCCGACGCCACGATCAGTTTCGGCCTGGCCTGCACCACGACCTCGATGCCCGCCGCGCGCGCTGCAGTTGCGAGACGGTCACCGGCATCGGCCACCACGACGCGGATCACCTCGATGCCGTGGCCGCGCATCATGTTCAATGTCTCGACGCCGAAGTGACGCGAGCCGGCAAGGGTAATTTTCATGAAATACCTCTGCGCATGATCTTATCGGAAAACCGGTGCCCACTTTTCCGGATCATGCGTTATTGCCCCCAGGCGGTGAACGCTTCATTGAACGCGCGCTCGCCCGGCGCGCCCTTCTCGATGGCGATGATGGAGCGGCGCTGGTTGGCGTAGACCAGCGGAATGTCGAACCATGAGCGCTCCTTCAGAAGCTGAAGGTTGCGCGCCTTGTCGGCTTCCACATTCGACAGCCCGACCAGGAAGAAGCCGTCGGTGACCTTCACCGCAAGCCCCGCCAGCGGCGTGCCGCGCGCCTGCTCGTTCGACTTCATCAGCACGCCCGGCACATTGGCGATGGTGGTGCCGAAATCCGGCGGCAGCACGAAGGTCAGCTCCGCCGTGTGGCTCGCCGGCAGCGAGGCATCGGTGTTGCGGCGGATCGAGAGCGACATCTTGATCTTGCGCTCGGGGATGTCGATGTCGGCGCGCACGCCGATATCCGGCGGCTGCCCGGCGGGCACCTTGACGGCTTCCGTGCGCCAGATCACCGAGCCGACATACTGCTTGCCCTGCGGCGCCGAGGGGTCCTCATCGTAGAGCACGACGCGCTGCGCCACCGGCGCGATCTGCTGCGAGCCGGGCTGGCCGACGCGGTCGGTGATCTTCGGCCGCGTTCCCGACGCATCCTTCGGCGTGGTGTCGGCCTGCTGCTGCGCCGGCTTGGTGGTGAGCGACTTGATCAGCGAATAGGCCTTCGGTCCGCCCCAGACCGCGCCGCCGATGGCGATCACCGCCACGCAGACCCAGATCGCGGCCTTGAGCGGAAAACCACGCCGGGTGGTTTCTTCCTCCTCGCGCGGCGCGATGCGGGCACGGGGACGGTCGTTCGGCTGATAGCGTCCGGCTTCCTGAGCGGACTCGTCGTAGCCGTACGGCGCGCCGAGCTGATCGGGGAAATCCTGCGCCTGGCTGCGCCGCGCGGAACGGGTCGCGCCGCCAAGGTCGTTGGCATCCGCAACCACATCGCGCAGGCCCGAGCCTTGCGGCGGACGGCGCTGGGCGCGGGCGCTTTCGGTAAAGTCGTCCAGCATCCGCGTGTCGTCGCTGCGCTGGTCGCGCGCGCGGACATCGCGCATGGACGACGGCAGGCCCTGCTGCGCCGGTGGCTGTGCGCGGGTCAGCGGCGGCGGCTGATCGCCGCGCAGGTTGCGCGGCGCACGCGCGTCCGGCGCTCCATTCGCGGGGGCCCTGCCGGGCGCCGGAGGCGGCACATTGCCGGTGCGGGCCGTGCGCGCGCTTTCACGCAAGGCGTCGCCTGGACGCGGACCGTCGCGGCGGCCGGGTGCAGGCGTACGGGGCTGGCCCGACGGCGCGGAAGGACCGGGAGGCGGAGGGGCGGCGGATCGCTCGCGCGGCGGCTCGCTGCCGGCAAGGGCCGCGGCGCGGCGGACGGCATCCGCCTCCACGCGGCGCACGGCATCTTCGAGAGCCAGCCGCTCGCGGGTGATTTCGGCTTCGCTCAAGGCAGGCTGCACACCGCGCAACTGGGAAATCAGCGCCGTGCGTGCGCGCTCATACAACGCCCGCCGGCTTTCGGCGGGAGCGCTGGGGTCCAGGCCCGAGATCGCACGGGCTATGAGCGGGTAGTAATCTGCCATTCTTGCCTTGCTGTCCCGGCTCCCAGTTTGCAGGATTCTTTCCAAACCCTGTACTTAAAAAACGTCAATCAACAGTGCAGTGTTCGGGTTCAGGCCTCAAACGGATTCTGCACGAGGATCGTATCTTCGCGTTCGGGGCTGGTGGACAACAATGCAATCGGGCAGCCGACCAGTTCCTCGACGCGGCGGACATACTTGATCGCCTGCGCCGGAAGATCGGCCCATGACCGCGCATTGGCGGTCGGCTCCTTCCAGCCTTCGATGGTCTCGTAGATCGGCTCGACACGGGCCTGGGCGCCTTCGCCTGCGGGCAGATGGTCGATTTCCTTGCCGTCCAGCCGGTAGCCGACGCAAACCTGGATCTCGTCGAAGCCGTCGAGAATGTCGAGCTTGGTCAGGGCGAGGCCGTGAATACCGCTGGTCCGCGCGGTCTGCCGCACCAGCACCGCGTCGAACCAGCCGCAGCGGCGCTTGCGTCCGGTGTTGACGCCGAATTCCTTGCCGCGGCGGCCGATCTCTTCGCCGATCTCGTTGGTGAGTTCGGTGGGGAACGGCCCCTGCCCGACGCGGGTCGTATAGGCCTTGCAGATGCCGAGCACGTAGCCGACCGAGCCCGGCCCCATCCCGGTTCCGGTCGCCGCCTGCGCCGCCACCGTGTTCGACGAGGTGACGTAGGGATAGGTGCCGTGATCGACATCGAGCAATGCACCCTGCGCGCCCTCGAACAGGATGCGCTTGCCTTCGCGGCGCTTGTGGTCGAGCAGGTTCCAGACCGAATCCGCGAACGGCAGCACCTGCGGCGCGATCGCCACCAGTTCCTTCAACAGCGCGGCGGCATCGACCTCGGGCAGATTGAGGCCACGGCGCAGCGCGTTGTGGTGGGTCAGAAGGCGGTCGATCTTGTGCGGCAGTGTCTGCGGATCGGCGAGATCCATCAGGCGGATGGCGCGGCGGCCAACCTTGTCCTCATAGGCCGGGCCGATGCCGCGCTGGGTGGTGCCGATGGCGGTGGCCTTGTTGGCGTTCTCGCGGATCGCATCGAGTTCACGATGCAGCGGCAGGATCAGGGTGACGTTCTCGGCGACGCGCAGATTGTCCGGCGTGATGGCGACGCCCTGCGAGCGGAGCTTTTCGAGTTCGGCGACAAAGGCCTGCGCGTCGAACACCACGCCATTGCCGATGACGGACAGTTTCGAGGAGCGCAGCACGCCCGACGGCAGCAGCGCGAGCTTGTAGGTGTTGCCGTTGATGACAAGCGTATGGCCGGCATTGTGGCCGCCCTGAAAGCGGACGACGATGTCGGCCTGTTCCGACAGCCAGTCGACGATCTTGCCTTTTCCTTCGTCGCCCCACTGGGCGCCGACGACGACAACATTAGCCATTTCCAGACAATCTCCCGCAACCCGCAAATCCGCTGGCGCTCCAGCGCCTTGCAGCCAGGGTAGCGCTTGCGAGGCATGTCACCGGATAACGGATGCGCGCATGGGACGCAAGCGCCAACGGCTGTTGACGGCGGCGCTGAATGGGGCGCAAATCATTGATATCCCCAAATAATTCCCGCCAGCCTCCGCTGTTCCCGTAATCTCTCGAATCCGCAGCCGCCATGACCGCCCCAGCCCCGCGCTCTCCCGTCCGATGGCTGATGGACAAGCCCTACCTGCTGCTGTCGCTGGCCCCGCTGTTCTGGGCCGGGAACATCGTGCTGGGCCGCTTCATCGCAGCCGATTTTCCGCCGATGGCGCTGTCCGTGCTGCGCTGGGGCTGTGCCTGCCTGATCGTCCTGCCGTTCGCCTGGCCGCATCTGCGGGCCGACTGGCCGGTGATCCGCAAGCACCTGCCGCTGCTGACCCTGCTCTCCCTCACCGGCCTCGCCGGCTACAACGCCATCGCCTATCTCGGCCTGCAATCGACCCAGGCGCTGAACGCCCTGCTGATCCAGTCGTCGGGGCCGCTGTTCGTGGCGCTGTGGTCGCTGGTCCTGCTCGGCATCCGTCTCACCTGGCCGCAGACCATCGGCATCTGCATTTCGCTGCTGGGCGTGCTCACCATCCTGTCGCGCGGCCATCCCGAAACGCTGGCCGCGATCCATCTGAACAAGGGCGACCTCCTCGTCACGCTCGGCATGGCGGTGTTCGGCATCTACTCGGTGCTGGCCGTGAAACGCCCGGCCATGCATCCGCTGGCGTTCGTGGCCTTCGCATCCGGCTACGGGACGGTGCTGCTGATCCCGGCGCTGATCGTGGAAATCCTCAACGGGCATCACCCGGCCCTGAGCGTCGATAACGCGCTGACGCTGGCCTATGTCGCGATCTTTCCCTCGATCCTGTCCTACCTGTTTTTCAACCGCGGCGTCGAACTGATCGGCGCCAACCGCGCCGCGCCGTTCTTCCATCTGATCCCGGTGTTCGGATCGGTGATGGCGATCGTCTTCCTGGGCGAGCGGCCGCAGGTGTTTCATGCGGCCGGTTACGCGCTGGTGCTGGCGGGCGTGGTCATCGCCGCGCGGGGAAGCACCCGGCGCACGACCGCGTGAGTCCCTCCGACGCGCTCAGGCGTTCGGGCGCATATCCTTCGCGAGCCGGACAAGCCACCGCCTGACGACCTTTTCTTCCGACGGGGAGAGACCTGCGATCACGCGCCTGTCGACACGGCTTGCGCGTTCGCGGCACCTGGTTCGCAGTGCGTGCCCCGCAGCCGTTGTCTGCAGCCGGAGGATCCGGCCATGCACGTCGTCGGGCGATTTGGCGATCAAGCCGTCACGCTCGAGATTCCTGACGATCAGGTTGACAGTCTGCGGCGTCAGCATGGTCAGCCGGGCGAGATCGGCTCCGGACAGGCCCGGATAGGAATCGATCATGGTCAGGATCGAAAACTGCGGCGGCGTCACGCCGAGATCGGCCAGCGCCCGTTCGAGCGCCAGCCGCATGGCGGCCTGAGCCTGCGACAACAGGTAGGGCAGATGCCCGTCCTCGCCGCGCATCGCTTCTCCGATCTGCGGAACCTGCGCGGAATGGGATGCCGGGCTCTTGCGCATATTATCAGACCTCTTATAATATATCAGCACTCGAATATTATGGAGCATATCATGAGCAGCCGCAATGCCAAGCTACTATACCGGCACCTCGAAGCCGAAAACGCCCAGGATCTGAACGGCACGCTCGCGACGCTGCATCCGGATTGCGTGTTTCAGGATCACGCCACGGGGCAGTTGTGGCGCGGGCACAGCGGGGCGGCGGACCATTACCGGCAATGGTGGACGACCTTCGACGTCACGGTCGAGCGGCTGGCGGATCAGTCGGCGGGCTGGCCGGACGAGAACACATTCATCGCCGAAGCCGCATGGAAGGGCCGTCATGTCGGGGAATTTCTCGGAATCCCGGCGAGCGGGCGAGACATCCTGCAGCGTTTCGTGGTGGTTGTCGGCTTTCAAGACGGACTGATGACCAGCGAGCGTTTTCACTACGATCTCGCTTCCCTTCTGCGCCAGACCGGCAGCAATGTGGTGCCCGATATCGGCAGCCTGCCTTACAGCATCATGTCCGCATGAGGGCCCTTGCCGCGAGGATCGCGTGACAGGTTACCCTGCCTGATGGGCGTGCAGCGCAACGGAGCAATCCGGGATTGGCGGTTGTGAACGCGGGAAATCGTGGCACAACTGAACGGTCTCTTTCCCGAAGATTTCATGACCGTTGTCGACCCGCCCTTGCGCAAGCCGTCGCTCATCGCCTGGCTCGCCCACCAGCCCTATGTGCTGTTGAGCCTGATGGCGCTGTTCTGGGCCGCCAATATCGTGCTCGGGCGCTATGTCGCCGGCCATGTGCCGCCGTTCACACTGACCTTCCTGCGCTGGGCCGGAA
The DNA here is from genome assembly GCA_050249215.1 of Afipia sp. Classification (GTDB taxonomy): domain Bacteria; phylum Pseudomonadota; class Alphaproteobacteria; order Rhizobiales; family Xanthobacteraceae; genus Afipia. The sequence continues at coordinate 124,288 of JBFWQX010000011.1, read as the reverse complement.
CATTCCTCGTGGTGGCGCCGTTCGCCTGGCCGCACCTGCAGCGCGACTGGCCGGCGATGCGCCGGCGCATTCCGCTGCTGCTGATGCTGGCGCTGACCGGCTTCGCGCTCAACAACGCCTTGTCCTATTGGGGACTGCAGCACACCCAGGCGCTGAACGCGCTGCTGATCCAGTCCTCGGGGCCGCTGTTTGTCGCGCTGTGGGCGCTGATGCTGTTCGGCGTCCGCCTGTCATGGATGCAGGCCGCGGGCATCCTGGTGTCCCTGCTCGGCGTGCTGGTCATCGTGCTGCGCGGAAATCTCTTGGCACTCGCGGACATCCAGATTAACTCCGGCGACATCAGCTTCGCGGCCGCGCTGTTCGTGTTCGGGCTGTACTCCGCGCTGATGTCGAAGCGGCCGAAGATCAATCCGCTGTCGCTGATCGCCTTCACCACCGGAACCGGCGCCTTGATGCTGCTGCCGCTGGTCGGCTGGGAGGTCGCGGCGGGCAATCTGTTGATCCCCGACACGCTGACCATCGCGACCGTGGTGTTCGTCGTGATCTTTCCCTCGACGCTGGCCTACATTTTCTTCAACCGCGGCATCGAACTGATCGGGCCGAACCGCGCCGCGCCGTTCTTCCATCTGGTGCCGGTGTTCGGCTCGGTGATGGCGATCCTGCTGCTCGGCGAAAAACCTGAACTGTTCCACCTTGTCGGCTATCTGCTGGTGCTGGGTGGCATTGTCACCGCATCGCGGCGCGGATCGTCGGGCCAGCGCCCCGCCTCCTGACGCGATTGGCGGTCGCAGCCGGACCGCGCGCTGGCAATCCGCCGCGACTTCGCGCAATCTCCGCACTCTTCAAGAAAGCGGCGCAGGCCACCCCCGGTGACCGGACGACCGCATAGCAAAAAAGATCAAGGGCGGAGACACTCTCGATGAACTTTCTGAAATCGGCGATTTCACCACTGGCCGCGATGATCGCGGCAGGCGTTCTGGCGACCGGACCGTCATCGGCGCAAGGCACCTCACAAGGCACTTATCCGGCACCGGGCAAGAACATCACCCTGGTGCTGCCCTTCGCGGCGGGCAGCGGCACCGACACCACCACCCGCATCATCTCCAAGGACCTCGGCAAGGCGCTCGGCGCCAGCATCGTGATCGAGAACAAGCCGGGCGCCAACGGCTCGATCGCGGCGAGCTATGTCGCGCGCGCCGAGCCGGACGGCTACACCATCTTCGTCACCACCAACACGTCGCATTCGGCAAATCCGTATCTGCTGAAGAACATGACGTACGATCCGATCAAGGATTTCACCCCGATCGCACGCACCGGCGACCTGCCCTTCATGCTGGTGATCGACCCGAAGCTGCCGGTCAATTCGGTCGCGGACCTGATCGCGCTGGCGAAGAAGGAGCCCGGCAAGTACTCCTATGCCAGCGGCAGTTCGTCGGCCATCGTCTCCGGCGCGACCTTCGCCACGCTCGCGGGCATCGACCTGCTGCATGTGCCCTACAAGAGTTCGCCGCCCGCGCTGACCGACGTGATCGCGGGCCGCGTCAGCATGATGTTCGTGGACGTGCTCACCGGCCTGCCGCATGTGAAGGCCGGTGCCTTGAAGGCGCTGGCGGTGACGACCAGGCAGCGCTCCGCGCTGCTGCCGCAACTGCCTTCGATGGATGAGGCCGGGGTGAAAGGCTTCGACATCACCTCATGGCAGGGCTATCTCGGCCCCGCCAACCTGCCGAAGGATATTGTCACGAAGCTCAATGCCGAAATCCGCAAGATCGTCGAGACGCCGAGCGTCAGGCAGGAACTCGCGGAGCGCGGCATGGAGGCGTTTTCCGGCACGCCCGAGAGCTTTGAGAAATTCCTGAAAGAGCAACTCGTGGTGTGGGAAAAGCTGATCCGCGACGCCAAGATCGAGAAGCAGTGAGAGCTTCTCACCTCTCCCCGCAAGCGGGGAGAGGTCGGAGTTGAATGTAGCGAAACTCCGGGTGAGGGGCTGACCAAAGAGACAAACGCCCCTCACCCGCTCGCCAAAAGCTCGCGACCTCTCCCCATAAACAGGGAGAGGTGAGAGTTACGCAGCCCTGACTTTTCCGAGGAACTCGTCCACCGCCAGACGCAGCATGCCTGACTGCTGGTCGAGATCGCGGGCGCTGGTGAGAACGACCGAGGCTGCATCGCCGGTCGCCGAAGCCGCCGCGCTGACACTTCCGATGTGATTGCTGATCTCGTTCGATCCCGCAGCCACCGACTGGATATTGCGCGCGATTTCCCGCGTCGCTGCACCCTGCTCTTCCACGGCGCTTGAAATGTTCACCGTAATCTCGCTCATGCGCGCGATGGTCTCGGTGATGCCGCCGATCGAGGTCACCGCGTCGCTGGTGGTGGCCTGCATGGCCGCGACTTGCGCCGAGATTTCCTCGGTCGCTTTCGCGGTCTGCGTGGCGAGCGCCTTCACTTCCGATGCGACGACCGCAAAACCACGGCCCGCCTCGCCCGCGCGCGCCGCCTCGATGGTGGCGTTCAGGGCGAGCAGGTTGGTCTGCGCCGCGATGGAGTGGATGAGCTGCACAACTTCGCCGATCTTCTCCGCGCCTGAGGAGAGCAACTGCACGGTCGCATTGGTGCGCTCCGCGTCGGCCACGGCCTTGCTGGCGATCTCGTTGGACTGGTTGACCTGCCGCGAAATCTCCGCGACCGAGCTGGACAGTTCTTCCGCGGCCGCCGCCACCGTGCCGACATCGTTGGACGCCTTTTCCGAAGCCGACCCCACCGTCGCGGCGCGCGCGCTGGCGTCCGATGCCGAATGGGTCATCGACTGCGCGGTGCTCTGCATGCCGGCCGCCGAAGCCGCCACCGAACGGACGATGCCGTTGACGCTGCCCTCGAATTCCAGCGCGATGGCATGCATCGCAGACCTGCGCTCCTCCGCCGCGCGCTGGCGCGTCTCGGCTTCGGCGCTTTCAAGCTCACGCATCCGCACCGCATCGTCCCTGAACACCTGCACCGTCTGCGCCATGGCGCCGATCTCGTCGCGGCGGCCAAGGCCGGGAATCTCCTCGTCGAGCTTGCCGTCGGCGAGGGTCTTCATGCGCAGGCCGAGCAACCCGAGCGGGCGAGTGATGCTGCGGCCGATCAGCCACGCCACCGCGCCCGCGATCACGCCGATGCCAAGGATCGCACCGCCCAGCGCCATCACGATCTTCATCAGCTTGGCGTCGAGGTCGTCGACATAGGCGCCGGTGCCGACAAACATGTTCCAGCCGGGAATACCGGCGGCGTAGGACACCTTCGGCGACAGTTCGCTCTGGCCGGGCTTCTGCCAGGAATAATAGATCGTGACATTGCCGTTGGCGGCGACACCGTCGCGCATTTCGCGGGTCGACTTGCGGCCGTTCACCACGTTGTCGAGATGGCTGGTGCCGATCTGCTTCGGATTGAGCACGGCGACCGCGATGCCGTCCATCGTGTAGGCAAACAGATAACCCGCGCCGTTATCATAGGTCATGCTCTGGATGCGCTCGACCCACTGCGCGACCGCAGCGTCCCTGGTCAGCTTTCCGGCATCGACCTGCTTCTGGTATCCGATCGCCATGTTGCGCGCCGAATCGACGATGGCGCGGAGCTGTTCCGTGCGCGCGCTGAACATTTCGGTCCGCATCATCTGAGCGGCGAACAGACCGGCGGCGCACAGGCCGATCAGAGTGACACCCACCAGGACGCCCAGCTTCAGGGCGATAGGCCAGTTGTTGAGGAATTTCACGCGGCTTCTCCGGGGAAATGGCGCGGAATGCGCCTGAAGTAAGAATTCACTTCTTTTAAGGGAAGAGCGTTGAATCTTTGTTACCTGCGCGCCGGGCTGGCGACATGCAGGGCGCTGAGACAAAAAAGCGCGGCTGCCTTTCAGCAACCGCGCCTTGTTCGTTGATGGTATCCGACGCTTCCAGACGGAGCCAGAGAACTGGTCTCCTTGGGAGTGGCGCCCTTACGCCGCCCGCACCTTGCCGAGGAATTCGTCCACGGCGGTGCGCAGCATGCCCGACTGCTGATCGAGATCGCGGGCGCTGGTGAGAACGTCCGACGCCGCGTTGCCCGTCGCCGCGGCCGCTTCGCTGACACCGCCGATATGGGTGCTGATCTCGCTCGATCCCGCCGCCACCGACTGGATGTTGCGGGCGATTTCGCGGGTCGCGGCGCCCTGCTCTTCCACGGCGCTGGAGATGTTCATGGTGATCTCGCTCATGCGCGCGATGGTTTCGGTGATGCCGCCGATCGACACCACGGCGTCGCTGGTGGTGGCCTGCATGGCCGCGACCTGCGCCGAGATTTCCTCGGTCGCCTTGGCGGTCTGGTTGGCCAGCGCCTTCACTTCCGATGCGACGACCGCGAAGCCGCGTCCCGCCTCACCGGCGCGCGCGGCTTCAATGGTGGCATTGAGCGCCAGAAGGTTGGTCTGCGCCGCAATCGAGTGAATGAGCTGCACGACTTCGCCAATCTTCTCCGCGCCCGAGGAGAGAACCTGCACGGTCGCGTTGGTGCGCTCCGCATCCGCCACCGCCTTGCTGGCGATCTCGTTCGACTGGTTGACCTGACGCGAAATCTCCGCAACCGAGCTGGACAGTTCTTCCGCGGCAGCCGCCACGGTGCCGACGTCGTTCGAGGCCTTCTCGGAGGCCGCGCCGACGGTTGCGGCGCGCGAGCTGGCGTCCGACGCCGAATGGGTCATCGACTGCGCCGTGGTCTGCATGCCGGCCGCCGAAGCCGCCACCGAACGCACGATGCCGTTGACGCTGCTCTCGAAGGTGCTGGCAATGCTGTTCATCATCGCCTGCCGCTCCGCCGCCGCGCGGCTCTGCCGCTCGGCTTCCTGCTCCTCAAGACCGCGGATGCGCAGGGCGTTGTCCTTGAACACCTGGACCGTCGCCGCCATCTTGCCGATCTCGTCCCGGCGGTCGAGCGCCGGAATATCGCCGTCCAGCTTGCCGTCAGCCAGCGACTGCATGCGTGTGCCGAGCTGGCTCAGCGGAACCGTGATGCTGCGGCCGATCAGCCATGCAATCGCGCCGGCAAAGGCGGCGATGGCGAGAATGGCGAGGCCGAGCGCCCAGACAATCGGCATCAGCTTGGCATCAAGATCGTCCAGATAGGCGCCGGTGCCGACGAACATGTTCCAGCCCGGAATGGCCACGGCATAGGACACCTTGCGGATCGGCGTATCGTCGCCGGGCCGATAATATTCATAGCGCAGTGTCACATCGCCCTTGGCGGCGACGCCGTCGCGCAGTTCGCGCGCCAGCTTGCGGCCGTTGGTTTCGATATCGAGCTGGTTGCTGCCGATCTTCTTCTGATCCGGCGTGGCGACCGTGACGCCATCCATCGTATAAGCGAACAGATAGCCGTTGCCCTTGTCGTAGGTCATGGTCAGCGCGCGGCGCTGGAATTCCTCGATGGCGGCTTCCTTGGTCAGCTTGCCCGCCTCGACCTGCTTCTGCAGTCCGATCGCCATGTTGCGCGCGGTGTCCACGATGGCGTGGATCTGCTCCATGCGCGCGCTGAGAAGCTCGCTTTTCATCATGTAGGCGGCAAACACGCCGGCAACGCACAGACCAACGACAGCGACACCCACCAGGATACCAAGCTTGGGGGTGATCGGAAGGTTCTTCAGAAATTTCACGGGGCTTCTCCGATGCGGGACCGCGCTTCTGCACGGATTCACCACATCAGTTACCGACATTTCCTTTCGGCTTGGTTACCCATGTACCGCCTGCAAAATAGGCATGCACACCGCACCGGGCCGGAGAACACTCCGGCCCGTTTTGTTGTGACGAATCGTTTTGCGATATTGCGGAGACGCCCCGGCGACAGCCGGGACGACCACGTGGATGGATGCCGTCGCTAAAATGCAGGAGCCTCAGAACGTCAGCGCCTTGGCCTGCTTGACGTGCGGCAGGGTCAGGGTCTTGGCCAGCACATCGGCCGGCACGGCGCCATCGACCTCGACCAGCGCGATGGCGTCACCGCCCTGCTTGTGACGGCCGAGGTTGAAGGTCGCGATGTTGACACCGGCATCGCCGAGCAGCGAGGCGAACTTGCCGATGAAGCCCGGCTTGTCCTCGTTGGTGACGTAGATCATCGACTTGCCGAATTCCGCATCGACGCGGATGCCCTTGACGTCCACGAGGCGCGGCACGCCGTCCGCGAACACCGTGCCGGAGACCGAGCGCTCCTGCCGCTCGGTGGTCACGGTCACCGTGATCAGGCTCTCATAATCGCCTTCCGCCGCGCGGACAACTTCGTCCACGATCATGCCGCGCTCCTTCGCCACCACCGGGGCGGAGACGACATTGACGTCGCCCAGCATCGGCCGCAGCAGGCCCGACAGCGCCGCCGAGGTCAGCGCCTTGATCTTCATTTCCGCGACATGGCCCTCATAGGTGATCGTGACCTTGGAAATGCCGGTCTCGGTGAGCTGGCCCGCGAAGGAGCCGAGCTTTTCGGCGAGTTCAATGAACGGCTTCAGCTTCGGCGCTTCTTCCGCCGTGATCGAGGGGAAGTTCACCGCATTGGAGATCGCGCCGGTGAGCAGATAGTCCGACATCTGTTCGGCGACTTGCAGCGCGACATTCTCCTGCGCTTCGGTGGTCGATGCGCCGAGATGCGGGGTGCAAATCACGTTCGGACGGCCGAACAACACGTTGGCCTTGGCCGGCTCTTCCACGAACACGTCGAAGGCCGCGCCCGCGACATGACCGGAATCGAGCGCCGCCGCCAGCGCCTGCTCGTCCACGAGGCCACCGCGCGCACAGTTGATGATACGCACACCCTTCCTGGTCTTGGCGAGCGCCGCCGCGTCGAGGATGTTCTTCGTCTTGTCGGTGAGCGGGGTGTGCAGGGTGATGAAGTCCGCGCGCTTGAGCAGGTCATCGAGTTCGACCTTCTCCACGCCGATGTCCCTGGCGCGCTCCGGCGACAGGAACGGATCGAACGCGATCACCTTCATGCGCAGGCCGATCGCGCGATCCACGACGATGGAGCCGATATTGCCGGCGCCGATCACGCCCAGCGTCTTGCCGGTGATTTCGACGCCCATGAAGCGGTTCTTCTCCCACTTGCCGGCCTGGGTCGAGGCGTCGGCGGCAGGGATTTCGCGGGCGAGCGCCAGCATCAGCGTGATGGCGTGTTCGGCGGTGGTGATCGAATTGCCGAACGGCGTGTTCATCACGATGATGCCCTTGGCGGTGGCCGCGGGAATCTCGACGTTGTCAACGCCGATGCCGGCGCGGCCGATCACCTTGAGCCTCGATGCCTTCTCGAGAATTTTCGCGGTCGCCTTGGTGGCCGAGCGGATCGCGAGGCCGTCATAGTTGCCGATGATCTCGGCGAGCTTGTCCTTGTCCTTGCCGAGATCCGGCTGGAAATCGACCTCGACGCCGCGATCCTTGAAGATCTGCACGGCGGCGGGAGACAGCGCGTCGGAAATGAGAACCTTTGGTTTGGTCATGGGGGTGTGATCCTGATCTGAATTCGGAGCCGTTTTAACCCTCCCCCTTGGTGGGTGTGGGGGGCTAAATCGAGTGAAACGATTTTGAGCGGGGTGCGGGGTTGAAGCGGTGTCGGGAAGAACCCCTCACCCGCTTCGCGGCTCCGCCGCTCAGCACCCTCTCCCACAAGGGGAGAGGGGAAGAAGCATCGAGCCTGAAGCTACGCCGCTTTCGCCAGCGAGGCCTTGGTCTCGGCGAACGCCCAGTCGAGCCACCGCGTAAGGATTTCGACATCCTTCGCTTCAACCGTCGCGCCGCACCAGATGCGAAGGCCGGCAGGCGCGTCGCGGTAATGGCCGAAGTCGAAACCGGCGCCTTCCTTCTCCACGGCCGCGACCAGCTTCTTGGCGAAGTCAGCCTGGGCGTCGGCGGAGAGCGACGTGATCGCCGGATCAATCACCTTCAGGCAGACCGAGGTGTTGGAGCGGATCGCCGGATCGGCGGCGAGGAAATCAACCCACGGGGTCTTCGCCTTCCAGTCGGCCAGCACCTTGGTGTTGGCGTCGGCGCGCGCGATCAGCGCCTTGAGGCCGCCGACCGACTTGGCCCAGTTCAGCGCATCGAGATAGTCCTCGACGCAGAGCATCGACGGCGTGTTGATGGTCTCGCCGACAAAGATGCCTTCGTTGAGCTTGCCGCCCTTGGTCATGCGGAAGATCTTCGGCAGCGGCCACGGCGGCGTGTAGCTTTCGAGGCGGGCGACGGCGCGCGGCGACAGGATCAGCATGCCGTGCGCGGCTTCGCCGCCCAGCGCCTTCTGCCAGGAGAAGGTGACCACATCGAGCTTCGGCCAGTCGAGCGGCTGCGCGAACGCGGCGGAGGTGGCATCGCAGATGGTCAGGCCTTCGCGGTCGGCTGCGATCCAGTCGGCGTTCGGCACGCGCACGCCGGAGGTGGTGCCGTTCCAGGTGAACACGATGTCGGAATTCTTGTCGGCCTTCGACAGGTCCGGAATCTCGCCATAACCGGCGTGGAGTTTCACCACGTCCTTGAGCTTCAGTTCCTTGACGATGTCGCTGACCCAGCCTTCGCCGAAGGACTCCCAGGCGATGGTGGTGACGGGGCGCGGCCCGAGCAGCGACCACAGCGCCATTTCGACGGCGCCGGTGTCGGACGCAGGCACGATGCCGATCTTGTAGTCGGCGGGGACTTCAAGCACCTCGCGCGTCATGTCGATTGCGAGCTTGAGCTTGGCCTTGCCGACCTTCGCACGATGCGAACGGCCGAGGGCGGCGTCCTTGAGATTTTGGGGGGCCCAGCCGGGGCGCTTGGCGCAGGGGCCGGAGGAAAAATGCGGCACGTTCGGCTTGGCGCCGGGCTTCGCGACAGTCATCGTCTATCCTTCCAGATAGTGAGCCTCCCGTTGGGGGGAGGTGTCCCGCCGCCGTCAATATGGAAGGTTTCGGACTTCGTCAAGAAACTTTGCCCCGCGCGGATCACAAAGCCGGGATGCGGAGAACAATATGACACGGGGCGCATGCGCTCCCTCTCCCCGTTTTTTAGGGGGAGAGGGTTGGGGTGAGGGGCAAAATCGCCTTGATCCAGAAGGGCCCCTCACCCGGATTGCCATAGCGCGTCGCAGACGCGCGTAAACGCGCTTTCGGCAATCCGACCTCTCTCCGTAAGAACGGGGAGAGGTGAAAAAACTCAAAGCCCCAGCACCCTCTCGCAGTCGCCGATCCAGCGCCGCACGCAGGCGTAGCCGTCGAGGTGAAAGCCGCCCTCATGCGCCACGCGCGTATAGGCCAACAGCGCCACGTCAGCTAACGACAGGGTGTCATCGACCAGAAACCGGGTGTCGTGCAACTGATGCTCCATCCGCGCCAGCGCGGCATAACCGCGCTTCACCTTGTCCGGATCGAGCTCACCCTGCGACTTGCCGAGATAGACCATCATGAACCGGCAGACCGCGATATACGGCTCGTGGCTGTACTGTTCCCAAAACAGCCACTCGTCCATCTTCGCGGCGCGAAATGCTTCCGCGGGAATGAGGTCGGTGCCGCGCGCCAGATAACGGATGATGGCGTTGGATTGCGCGAGCGTGCGTCCGTCCTCGAGTTCGAGCACAGGCACCTGCCCCGCCCCGTTGAGCTTGAGAAACTCCGGCGTGCGGCTTTCGCCCTTCATGGTGTCGATGCCGATCCAGGTGTAGCGGCGCGAGAGCCGGTCGCACACCCACTTCACCTTCAGGCAGTTGCCCGAATTCAGATCGCCGTAGATTTTCATCGCAATGACCGCGTTCCGTGGCTGCCCCGGACCACAGTCCAACAAGCAAAACGGCCCCTGTCAACGACAAGGGCCGCGGGAAACCATCGCACCGGATGAAACGATCAGAACTTGTAGCCGAGGCCGCCGCGCACCGTGTTGATATTGGTGTCGATCGGGCCGCTGAAGCGGACATATTCCCACTCGCCGCGCGCGAAGAAATTGCCGAACAGCATGGCTTCCGCGCCGACGCCGAAGGCGTAACCGACCATCAGCCGCTGGTTCTTGCTCTCGGTCGTGCTGTAGGTCACGTTGTAGTCGGTGATTGTCGGCGTTCCGGTGCCGACATAGGTGCCGGCACTGTTGATGGTGCTTGACCGGACGCTGTCCGCAAGGCCGAGCGCAACGCCGCCGAAGGCATAAGGCATGAAGCTGCCGATCACATAGCCGGCGCGGCCGCGGAGCGTCAGCACGTCGGTGTAGTTGATCGAAGCCGCGGAGTTGGCGGTCGCGGCATAGTTGACGTCATCGACCGTAATCTGCCGGGACATGGTGCCGCTGGCCTTGCCGCCGAAATTGCCATGCATGTAGCTGGCGTCGACGCCCATCACCACGTCGCCCCATTGCCCGTTGTATCCGGCGAAGCCGCCGAACGCGCTGTTCTGGTGCGAGACCTTGCCGCCGATCACCGGCCAGGTCGACACGCCCAGAACCTGTTCAACGGTGGTCAGCGCAAGCTGCTGCGCCGCGATGTCCTTGGTCGCGCCGTTGAAGTTGGCGTCGGACGAGCCGTAGGCGGCCTGACCGCCAACGTAGAAACCCTGCCATCTGACATAGCGCGGACTTTCGCGGAGCATTCCGCGCAACACCGGAAGGTCATCGGGAAAATCGGCGGCGTGCGCAGCCTGCACGCTTCCTGCCAGCATTATCGCAACCACAATCCGACGCATCACGAAACTCCGATCACCAACTCTTAACTACGTTCGATCATGCCGCGTTAACCCTAATCATTCGTTATCGCCGCGCGTCTCGCGCAAAAGAAAACGGCGCGGAATAATCCGCGCCGTTGAAGTTTGAAGGAGGGAGAAGAGAGAAAAGTCCGTTCAGCCCTTGCGCATCAGAGGCATCACCGGCGGCGCGTAGGCCGGCACCGGATCAATCGCCCAGCGCACGCCGAACTTCAGGTCATGCGAGGTCAGGTTCTTGAAGTGCATCGGATTGTAGACGGCGTTGGTGCCATCGTATGCGACGATGTCTCCGCTCATCGCGTCACCGAGATCGACGTAGCGGTACGCCAATTCCAGCGTCAGGCTTGGATTGATCTTGTAGGCAAGGCCGGCATGCACCGCCCATGCAAGATTCCACTGCGAGGCGCCTGGAGCCGTTGCGAAGCTCGGCACGCCGCCCGTGATACCCGTGTCGGTGAAGCTGGAAATTGTGTTCCGCGATCCGCCGATACCGACGCCGACGAACGGCGTGATGCACCACCAGGTGCCCAGATCAGCATAGACGTTTGCAAGAACCAGCCATTCCGACTTGCTGCCGCCGTAGTTGTTGACGCCGCTCGGCGTGCCATTGAAGGACACGAGATCGGTGCCGTGGAAGTTCGACTTGCCGCGGTATTCACCGGTCACGTCGGCGCGGAACCAGTTGTTGAAGCGATAACCTGCGCCGAGGCCGAAGATGCCCGCGGTGTCGAAACCAAGACCGGTGTTCTGCACGCTCGTTCCCGGCGTGTAGTACAGCGCGTTGTCCAGGCGCTTCACCTGCTGGTTGCTGAAGCCGATATCGCCGCGCAGATACCAGCCGCCGAAATCCTCGACCGGAGGCGGAATATACATCGGAGGCGGAGGGGGAAGATCGGCGGCAAGCGCAGCCGAGGAAATGAATGTCGCCGCGCCGGCGGCAAGAAGATTCTTCAGAGTACGCATTGGTCCGGTCCTTTCGCCGGTGAGGCAGACAAACGCCTCACGCTCAAAACTCATGAGCGGACCATGGCACCAAATGTTTAAGCGGCACTTAACCCTAATTCTTAACCGCGATTTTTAATCTGGCTTAAGGGGGACGGTAAACATTTACACAACGCGCACGGCATCGCGCGCCGCAATTCCTAACGAAGTGTTGATGAATTAAGTCAGCGATGCTGACGCGTAAGGACAAGCAATACTCAGCGCTGTCATGGCCGGACGTGTTCCGGCCATCCCGACATCAAGGCACTGTGCTCAGTTCATCGAGATCACCGGGACAAGCCCGGTGATGACACTGTGATTGATGACAGCGTGTTTGCTGTCAGAGCTTGTGGCGCTTGATCTGCGGCAGGAACACCGCAAGCAGGCCGATCGCCGGCAGAAACGCGCAGACCTGATAGACGAAGGCGATGCCCTTCCAGTCCGCCACCTCGCCCAGCACGGCCGCGCCGATGCCGCCGAAGCCGAACGCCATGCCGTAGAACAGGCCGGAGATCATGCCGAGACGATGCGGCATCAGTTCCTGCGCGTAGACGATGATCGCCGGCATCGACGAGGAGATGATGAAGCCGATCATTCCACTCAGCACCGCGCTCCAGAACAGGTCCGCGTAAGGCAGCGCCAGCGAGAACGGCAGCGCGCCGAGGATCGAGAACCAGATCACGTATTTGCGGCCGAAGCGGTCACCCAGCGGGCCGCCGAAGAACACGCCGACCGCGCTCGCGCCGAGGAACACGAACAGATAGAGCTGCGCCGCCTGCGTGGTGACGCCGAACTTCTGCATCAGGTAGAACGTGTAATAGCTGCCGATGCTCGCGGTGTAGAAGGTCTTGGAGAACAGCAGCACCATCAGCACGCCGAGCGCGGCCATGGTGCGCGCTGAGGAGGGACCGTCGGCGGAAAGCGAGGCATGACCGGCCTTGCGCGGCGCGACGCGCGGCGCATACCAGCGGCTGATCTGCCAGAGGATGGCAATGGCCAGCGCCGCCACCAGCGAGAACCAGGCGATGCTGCCCTGCCCGAGCGGCACCACGATCAGCGCGGCCAGCACCGGGCCGACCGCCGTTCCGAAATTGCCGCCGACCTGAAACACCGCCTGCGCGAAACCCATGCGCCCGCCGGAAGCCATCCGCGCAATGCGCGAGGATTCCGGATGAAACACCGCCGATCCCGTCCCCACCAGCGCGGCGGCGATCAGGATGGTCCCGTAGTGATGCGCCAGACTGAGCAGGATGAGACCTGCGAAGGTGAAGCCCATGCCGAGCGGCAGCGAGAAAGGCAGCGGATGCTTGTCGGTATACGCGCCGACCAGCGGCTGCAGCAGCGACGAGGTGAACATGAAGGCCAGCGTGATCAGCCCGATCTGGCTGAAGTCGAGGGCGTAGTTGTCCTTGAGGATCGGATAGACCGCCGGAATCAGCGACTGCATCAGGTCGTTGAGCAGATGGGTCACGCTGATCGCGCCGATGATCGCGTAAGCCGGACCGGCAGCCTTGGCCGGCTGCTCCGGAGCCTCCACGACGATGGGCACAGCGAGGGTGTCTTCCGACAGGATAACGGGCTTGTTCACGGCTGTTTCCGGGCAAAATGCAAGGCGAATGCGCCTGACATACAAATTCGGCGGATGCGCCACCAGACACGATTACCCATGGCTGATGTGCCGGATTGGCCGAACTTCGCCTCATCGACAGCTTCATCGTCATTCCAGGGCGCGCGTCTTCGCGCGAACCCGGAATCCATCGCGGTCTTTCCCACCGCATCTCGCTTCGCCTGGATTCCGGGTCCGCTCGCTGCGCTCGCGTCCCGGAATGACGACGGAAAAACGGCTCTCCCCATAAACCGGGAGAGGTGAAAGGAAGATCAGGCCGCAGCCGAAGCCGTGCCGAGCGCGGAGACGATCATGTCAACCGCTTCCTCGACGAGGTCGCGGTCATCGCCCTCGCCCATCACACGGATCACCGGCTCGGTGCCGCTCGGGCGGATCAGCAGACGGCCGCTGCCGTTGAGGCGTTTCTCGGCATCGAGGATCGCGGATTTGACGCCCGGATTGTCGAGCGGCTTGCCGGCGCGATAGCGCACGTTCTTGAGAATCTGCGGCATCGCCTCGAAGCGGTGGCACACTTCGGACACCGGACGGCCGAGGCGCTGCACCACGGCCAGCACCTGCAGCGCGGCGACGAAGCCGTCACCGGTGGTGGCGAAGTCGGACATGATGATGTGGCCCGACGGCTCGCCGCCAAGGTTGTAGCCGCCCTTGAGCATCTGTTCGAGCACATAGCGGTCGCCGACCGGGGTGCGCAGCAGCTCGATACCCTGCTCTTTCAGGAAACGCTCAAGACCCAGATTCGACATCACGGTGGCGACGATGCCCGGCTTCGCCAGCCGTCCGTCGTCCTTCCAGCTCTGCGCGATGACGGCGAGCAACTGGTCGCCATCGACCACATGGCCGCGCTCGTCGGTGATGATGACGCGGTCGGCGTCGCCATCGAGCGCGATGCCGATGTCGGCGCGCATCTCGCGCACCTTGCGCGACAGCGCATCCGGCGAGGTCGATCCGCAATCCTTGTTGATGTTGAAACCATCCGGCTCGACGCCGATGGAGATGACGTCCGCGCCAAGCTCCCACAGCGCTTCCGGCACCACCTTGTAGGCGGCGCCGTTGGCGCAATCGACCACCACGCGCAGGCCATCGAGGCTGAGATCGCGCGGCAGGGTGCGCTTGGCGAATTCGATGTAGCGGTCATGCACGCCGTCGATGCGGCGGGCGCGGCCGAGACTGGCGCTCTGGGCGAGACGCTTGTCGAGATTGTCGTCCATCAACTGTTCGATCTGCGTTTCCACATCGTCGGACAGCTTGAAGCCGGCGGGGCCAAACAGCTTGATGCCGTTGTCGTCGAACAGGTTATGCGAGGCGGAAATCATCACGCCGAGATCGGCGCGCATCGACTTGGTCAGCATGGCGACGGCCGGCGTCGGCATCGGACCGAGCAGCAGCACGTCCATGCCCACGGACGTGAAGCCCGCCACCATCGCGTTCTCGATCATGTACCCGGACAGGCGGGTGTCCTTACCGATCACCACGCGATGGCGATGATCGCCGCGTTGAAACACCAGCCCGGCGGCCTGGCCGACCTTGAGCGCCAGTTCCGGCGTGATCAGACCGTTGGCGCGGCCGCGAATGCCGTCGGTCCCGAAATATTTGCGCACCATGAATTCCCCTGTTCCGCCGAGTCTCTGGCCAGGCTTCGTGAAATACCGGCCGGCTCTGGCGAACGTCCCCATTCTAGCGGAGAGGACGTTATAAAGCCTCTGCGAGGGGGAATTCTTCAAAAAATATGATGAATCATTACCGCCGCCCGGACAGGGCGGCAGCATTTATCCATTTGAGATATAACGGTATTTTCACGGATCATCACCCGAAGCGGCGGCTCATTTCTTCCGCTTGATGTCCTGATCGTGCTTCGACGGCGGCGGCTGGGTCACATTCACCGGGTCAGACCCCGGGAACGATTCCTCCAGCCCTTTCTCCAGGGCGTCATCCAGCTTCTTCTTTTCGGGGTCTTTGGGCTTGTTCTCGGATTTCGGCTTGGTATCCGCGTCCATGATCTGCTCCTGCGTTCGGGTTCGCAGGATCAACGCCCGGGGACGCGGCCTGTTCCGGATTTAGTCCTTGGGGCCGGGCTCGGCGTGCGGATCCGGCTGGGTCAGCTTGACCGGATCGGACGCCGGGAAAGTCTCCTCCAGCGCTTCGTTCAATTCGTCGTCCAGCTTGCGCTTTTCGGCTTCGGCCTTTTTGGCGGCGTCCGGATCGGCTTTTTTCGTGGTCATCGCGCTCTCCAAAGGATGGCGGCTGTTTGCGCGCGCCTCAACCATGATAGATGATTGCGGGAACAAAAAGTTCAATGAGGAAGCGTCCATGAAGAACATCACCTGCATCGAGGACCTGCGGCAGATTCACAAACGCCGCGTGCCGAAGCCGTTCTTCGACTATGTGGACGGCGGCTCCTATGCGGAAGAAACCCTGCGCGCGAACATCAGCGACATGCAGAAGTTCAAGTTTCGCCAGCGCATCCTGGTGGACATCTCCAAGCGCCAGCTCAACACCACCATTCTCGGCGAACCGGCTGCGATGCCGCTGATCCTCGCGCCGATCGGCTCGGGCGGGCTTCAGTATATGGACGGCGAAATCTACGCCTGCCGCGCCGCGCAGAAAGTCGGCATTCCCTACACGCTCTCCACCATGTCGATCTGCTCGATCGAAGACGTGGCCGCGAATGTGGACAAACCGTTCTGGTTCCAGCTCTACATGATGAAGGACCGGGGCTTCGCGAAATCGCTGATCGAGCGCGCCATCGCCGCGAAGTGCAGCGCGCTGGTGCTCACGGTCGACCTGCAGGTGCTCGGCCAGCGCCACGCCGACGTCAAGAACGGCCTGACCGTGCCGCCCAAACTCGCGACGTTGAAAAACCTGATCGACTTCGCGACCAAACCGGCCTGGGTGATGGGCATGCTCAAGGGCAAGAGCCGGAATTTCGGCAACATCACCGGCCATGTGAAGGGCGCGGGCGATCTCGGCTCCACATCCGAATGGGTCGCCTCCCAGTTCGACCAGTCGCTGAACTGGAAAGATGTCGAATGGATCCGCTCGATCTGGCCCGGCAAGCTCATTATCAAAGGCATTCTCGACGTGGTGGACGCGCGCGAAGCGGTGAAGACCGGCGCGGAGGCCATCGTGGTCTCGAACCATGGCGGACGGCAGCTTGACGGCGCACCGTCGTCGATCTCGGTGCTGCCGGAGATCGTGCAGGATATCGGCTCGCAAACCGAAATCATGTTCGACGGCGGCATCCGCACCGGGCAGGACGTGATGCGCGCGCTCGCGCTCGGCGCGAAGTCCTGCATGATCGGCCGCGCCTATATTTACGGCCTCGGCGCGGGCGGACAGGCGGGGGTCGAACTGGCGCTGGACCTGATCGGCAAGGAACTCAGCACCACCATGGGCCTCACCGGCATCAACCGGATCGACGAGATCGACCGCCATGTGCTGACCGATCACATGCAGACCAATGCGTGAGGGCTTTCCCTCTCCCCTTGTGGGAGAGGGTGGCAACGTCGAGCGGAGCGAGACGGAGCCGGGTGAGGGGTTACGATCTCATCGTGGTTACCATACCCCTCACCCGCTTCGCTGCTGCGCAGCTCAGCACCCTCTCCCACAAGGGGAGAGGGGAAGACAGAAACGAGCTCTGCACATCATCGTCACTGACAACTCCACGTCGTCGCCTTGTCGCTTGTCATCGCGGCGGTGCAATTTTTCTGCTGAACCTGATCCGATCCCGGTGTCTTGAACTTCACATACCCAGCAAGTTCGCGCGGCGCGCGGCGGAGCATACTGACCTCGGCCACCGTCATGCCCCTGGCGGTGAAATCATCGGTGATCTTCTTCTTGATATCGTCGATCTCGGCGGGATTGAAACCCTGCGTGCCGCGATAACTCGTATAGGCGCTGACCGCGACCAGAACGAGCGCGACGACGACGATGATTTTTCCGGTTCTGTTCACAACGAGTCCCTGGTTGAGCTTAAAGTTCAGGTCGTCCCGGCGAAGGCCGGGATCCATACTCCCTGAATAACGCGCTTTGCCAAGAATCCTTAACTCATCATTCTGGATTCAATGTGAGAGCTTAGGGGTTATGGGTCCCGGCCTTCGCCGGGACGACAAACTGACATTTGCTGTTACTTCACCAAGTCCGCTTCGACCAGCGCGCGCAGGTCCGGTGTGACAGTGGGACGCTTGCCGAACCACAGTTCAAAGCCGCGTACGGCTTGATGCAGCAGCATGCCGAGGCCGTCGGCGGTCTTGAGGCCGCGCGCTTTCGCGGCTTTCAGCAAGTCCGTTTCCAGCGGAACATAAACAAGGTCCGCGACTGTCGCGCCGGAGAGCAGCGCGCCGATATCAATATCGAGCGCGGGCTGTCCTTTCATGCCGAGCGATGTGGTGTTCACCAGAAGCCCCGCACGGGGCAGCACGTCACCGATGCTGTCCCATGCCAGCGGCCTGACCCGTTCGCCGAACTGCTCCGCCAGCGCCTGCGAGCGCGACACGGTGCGGTTGGCCAGATGCACCCGCGCGATGCCGCGCTCCAGCAGACCGAAGATCACCGCGCGCGCCGAGCCGCCCGCGCCCAGCACCAGCACATCGTCCGCGCTGTCCCATCCCGGCGCGCTGGCGTCGAGATTGCCGATGAAGCCTTCGACATCGGTGTTGGTCGAACGCAGTTCACCATCGTTGTCGAAGTAGAGCGTGTTGGCCGCGCCGACCGCCGTGGCGCGCGCATCCGCGAGCGTCAGCGCACGCGCCTGCTCCTTGTGCGGGATCGTGACGTTGGCGCCGCGATAGCCGCGCGCCTCAAGATTTGCGATGAACTTCGCGAACGCCTGCGGCTCCACTGCCTCGATGCGATAGTCGCCGTCGATACCGAACGACGTCAGCCAGTATTTATGAATCAGCGGCGAACGCGAATGCGCCGCGGGCCAGCCGATCAGACATGCGGCGGGTGTCACACTCACGAAATTCCGGCTCCGGTTCGATTGATCCACATATGGGTTAAATCCACATGTGGATTGGTCAAATCACGCGATGCCCGGCGCTGTCAATCGCCCGATCCAGCCGTTTAATTTCCGAAACAGCGGTTGCGATGTCGGAACGGTATTTTGCCTGCGGCGGCCGCGCGCCGTAGGACAGCAGCGTGCGCCGGACCGACGGCGATGCGCCGGTGATGAACACCCGCACGCCCTGCCGCCGCGCCTTCATCGCGATCTGCGCGATCGCGTTGGCGGCGGTGGAGTCGAGCAGCGGCACCGCCTTGAAGTCGATCACCAGCGCCCGGTAGCCGGACAGCCGGTCCAGCACCGACGCCACGGCGGCGACCGCGCCGAAGAAGAACGCGCCGGAGATGCGATAGACCATGATGTCGCGATCCGTGGCGAGCGCCGGATCGTAGCGCTCGCGCTCGCCATTCGAGGTGTCCGCCCTGTCATCCACGGCAAGCGGCGCGTAGGTGTCGATGCCTGTGATCTGCGACATGCGATGAATGAAGAGCAGCGCGCCGAGCGCAAAGCCGACCACGATGCCTTCGGTGAGATCGCGGAACACGGTGAGCAGGAACGTCGCCAGCAGCACGACTGCGTCGCCCCATGAAGCGCGGATCAGGGTCGCGAATTCGTGCTTCTCAGCCATGTTCCACGCCACCACGGCGAGCACACCCGCCAGTGTCGCCAGCGGAATGTAACTGGCAAGCGGTGCCGCCAGCAGCATGAAGGCGAGCAGGAACACCGAATGCAGC
Source organism: Afipia sp. (assembly GCA_050249215.1). Classification (GTDB taxonomy): domain Bacteria; phylum Pseudomonadota; class Alphaproteobacteria; order Rhizobiales; family Xanthobacteraceae; genus Afipia. The sequence goes on along the minus strand of JBFWQX010000011.1, from coordinate 105,242 downwards.
ATGCCTGCGAGAGGGCTGCGCGCTCCGGCGCGCACATTGGTCGCCGTGCGCGCGATGGTGCCGGTGACGCAGATGCCGCCGAACAATGCCGAACCGATATTGGCAAAGCCCTGCGCGACGAGTTCGGAGTTGGAGCGATGGCGGCGGCCGGTCATGCCGTCGGCGACGACGGCTGACAGCAACGACTCGATGGCTCCCAGCAGCGCAAACGCCGCCGCGTCAGGCAGCACGGCCTGAATTTTCGCCAGCGTGATCGTTGGCAATGCGGGGACCGGAAACGCCTGCGGAATGCCGCCAAACCGCGTGCCGATGGTTTCCACCGGCAGCGACAGCAGCGCCGCAGCCACGGCCGTGACACCGACCGCGATCAGCATGCCCGGCCATGCCGGGCGCAGCTTTCGCAAAACGGAAATGATGACGATGGTGGCGACAGAGATCGCCACCGCCGCGGCATTGATGGTGCCGATAGCGCGGCCGAGCGCTTCGAGTTTCGGGACGAGCTCGCCCGGCTCCTTGCCCGCCAGCGTAATGCCGAGCAGGTCGCGAATCTGGCTGGCGAAAATGATGACGGCGATGCCTGCGGTGAATCCCACCGTCACCGGATAGGGAATGAACTTGATGTAGGTGCCGAGCTTGAGAAATCCGGCCACGATCAGGATCAGCCCGGCGATCATGGTCGCAAGCAGCACGCCCTCGATGCCATGACGCGCCACCGATGCTGCGACCAGCACAATGAACGCGCCCGCAGGGCCGCCAATCTGAAACCGGCTGCCGCCAAGCAGCGAGACAAGAAAGCCGCCGAAAATCGCGGCATAAAGTCCGCGGTCAGGCGTGGTGCCAGAAGCGATCGCAATCGCCATCGACAGCGGCAGCGCGACGATGGCGACAGTCAGGCCCGCGACAGCATCGGCGCGGAAGGCGTCGAGACTGTAGCCCTCGCGCAGCACCGTGAGAGTTTTCGGCGTGAACAGTTCAGCGAATGTTGGCCGCCGCTGCTGGCCCGGCTGTGCGCTCGTTGCATCCATCGGTCTGCGCCTGGTCTCATGCCGGCGCGTCGTTGCCGGCTTTATGTTTGAGGCGGCTCCTTCAGCCGCACGCCACGGCCGCCACCTTCGCTGCGTGCGTTGTCGCCGATCAGATCCACGCCTGCCCGGTTCAGCGCATCGACCACCTTGGTCAGCGAGTCGACAACGCCGCGCACGACGCCGCCGCTGGCCTCCATCCGCTGGATGGTGGGAAGCGACACGCCGGACAATTCCGCGAGGGTCTTCTGGTCGATGCCCAGAAGCGCCCGCGCAGCGCGCATCTGCGAAGATGTGATCACAATCAGGATTCCATTTCAGGCAAGCAGAATGCAACTAAAAAACGGCTCTAATGATGTATGATACATCATCCAGAGCCGTTTGTAATGTTGATTTGATCCGAAGCGCGATTTTCGACCTCTCCCCGCCTGCGGGGAGAGGTGAAGAATCTCGCATCTCACGCGAGACGTTGCCTACGCCGCCGCGCTGTGGGCGGCGATGATCTGGTCCGCCGCACGGCCGATAACCTCCGCCATGTGGTCGAACTGCCGGGTGAAGCCGCCTGAACCGGCGGTCGCCGAGCGCACCTCCACAATGAGATCGCCGATCTCCGCTTCCGGCATCATCGCCCGCACCACATCCCAGCCGGTCCAGCCCTCGCGGGTGTCGAAACCGAGAATCTGGCCGCGCCGCCCGGACAGGATCGAGTTGATCTTCGCTGTGGCATCGGTGGGGCAGACGATCTCCACCACATGGATCGGCTCCAGCAACACCGGCGCGCATTGCGGCAGCGCTTCGGTGACGCCGATCCGCGCCGCGGTGCGGAACGCCTGATCGGAGGAGTCGACGCTGTGATAGGAGCCGTCGGTCAGCGTCACCTCGATGTCGATCACCGGGAAGCCGAGCGGGCCCCGCGCCAGTCCGTCGCCGACGCCTTCCTCCACCGCGCCGATGTAGTTCTTCGGCACCGCGCCGCCGACGATCTTTTCACGGAAGGCAAAGCCCGAGCCGCGCGGCAACGGTTTCACATCCAGCACCACATCGCCGAACTGGCCGTGTCCGCCCGACTGCTTCTTGTGCCGCCCGCGCTGGGTGACGGTCTTGCGGATCGTTTCCTGATAGCCGACCGGCGGCGCATGCTGTTTCACGCTGACGCCGAAGCGATCCTGCAGCCGCTCCACCGCGACACGCAGATGCATTTCGCCCTGCCCCCACAGCACCATTTCGTGAGTCAGCGGATTGTGGACCACACTGAGCGACGGGTCTTCCTCCACCAGCCGCGTCAGCGCCTGACCGAGCTTGACGTCATCCTTGCGGTCGGTCGCCGCAAGCGCCGTCGCCAGCACAGGCGGCGTCGCCGCAACATCAGCGATCGACGCAGGCGCGGTCTTGCCCGTTGTCAGCGTATCCCCGGTGTGAACCGCATCGAGCTTGCCGAGCGACACCGTATCGCCCGCGGCCGCGGATGAACGCTTGGCATCGGCGCCGCCGTTCGGCGTCAGAATGCCGGAGACGCGCCCGCTGCCGCCGCCGGAGGACTGGATGGTGTCGCCATCGGCGATGTGGCCGCGCAGGATGCGCGTCAGCGAGAGCTTGCCGCCATGCTGAAGATGCGTGGTCTTCATCACATAGGCCAGCGCGGTCTTCTCATCCGAGATGCCGAGACGGGCAGCGGTGGCGGCAATGCCGGGTGCTTCATGGCGCAGCGCCTTCATCAGCCGCAGCACGCCGTTCTCGCGGGTGGCGCAACCGAGCAGCACCGGGCAGATCTGCCCCTCGCGCAATTCGCTGGCGAGATCGTCGAACACGGCGTCGCGCGGCGGCGGAATGTCTTCCAGCAACTGTTCGAGCAGCCGGTCGTCATGATCGGCCAGCTTTTCCAGCATGGTGAGCCGGGCTTCCTTCTCGCGGTCGAGATCGCCCGCATCGAGGTCGATCACCTCCGAGGGCATGTGTTCGCGGTAAACGAAGGCGCGCTCCAGCGCGAGATCGACGAAGCCGGCGATCAGGTCGCCCTTCCAGATCGGAATCTGGCGCAGCACCAGCGGCGTGCGCGACGCCGGCTGCAATGTTGCCAGCGTTTCGCGGATGCGCTTGTTGGCCTTGTCGATCTTGTTGAGGAACAGGAAGCGCGGAATGCCGAGGTCTTCCAGTTCGCGCATGATGATCTGCAGTTGCGGCAGCTTGCGCTCGTCGGCCTCGCAGACCACGACGGCGGCGTCCACGGCGGGCAATGCGGCGCGCATGTCGTGCGCGAATTCGACGGAGCCGGGACAGTCGATAAAGGTGTAGCTGTCGCCCATGAAGGTGGTGGTCGCGGCGGTCATGCCAACGCTCATGCGATGGCTGCGCGCCTCCGGAGAGGAATCTCCGGCGGTGGTGCCTGCTTCAACGCTGCCTGCCTTGGGAATGGCCCCGGTCCGGGCCAGGATTGCTTCGAGTAAAGAGGTCTTGCCACTCTGGAATGGGCCCACCAGTGCGATGCACCGGGGACCTCGGGGACTTCTCAGGTTGTCTTGCCGTCCAGCGTCTTGTCCCATTTGCCGTCTCCTGTCTGGAGCACGGCCCGCATCAAGCAGTCCCGGCGAAGTGCATCCGGTCGCCGCCGGGACGCTCTGACTTCAATGTTGCGCGCATTCCGCTCGCGCCAATCCCACTTCTGCGGAATGCGCTCATGCGGGTCGGCACTGATGATCGTCTCAAGCGGCGATCCGGTTGGCAAGGACCAAACATGCCGCTGCGCAGCATCCGCCGATCACCTAAAGTTGCTGCGCACTGGAAAGACTATCGAAAACAAAAGGCCCGCCATGACGGCGGGCCGTCGCAGAAAAATTTGTGCAACACTCAGAACCGGCCGGGGCGCAGTTCCATGCTCTGCACACCGCCGGCGACGCTGAGGCCGGTCTGGCCCTGGACACTGAGCGGCTGAAGCGCGAAGGAATTCTGCGAGCCGCCGATCAGGGCGTTGCCGCCGACGCCGGCGATCACCGCGGCGCTCGCGCCGACACCGGCATAATTTCCGGAGAGATCACCGGGACCGAACTGAACGGTCGGCGCGAACACCGCCCAGGACAGCGCCGTCTCGGTGGTGATGCCGAGGTCGATGCCGACCTTGGTGATGCGCGCGGTGTACAGATCGTCCGGGCGGCCCTGCGAGCGGAACACACAGCCGAGGTTGGTGACCGAGCCGACGATCATGCCGACATTCGGTCCGCCGCGGCATTCCAGCACGCCGACCTGGGTTGTCGGCTGCTGCGCGTTTGCGAACGACACGGCGGCAACGAACGCGGCGGATGCCACGGACAGGATGGTCGAAACACGGCGCATGGACTATCTCCGGCTGAATGGCGCGAACAGAAACGATGATCTGAAAAGACCCCGAAAAGCCCGCGCATCTAGTCATACCCTCCCGCAATGTTCAATCGCCGCCAGTCATTAGTCCTTAAGGAGCAACAAAAAAGGCCCGCTCAGTGGAGTGGATTTGACATTCGCTAACCATACGCAGCTAACCCGCAAAGCGAATGTCAAATCCAAAACTCCACTGAGAGCCTATATTTGCTAGTGGTCCTTTGATTCTAACATTCGCAAAAACGCCCGCCACAAGGGCGGGCGAATGTTAGAATCGGACCACTCGGCGAGCCTTTCTCGTCGAGATTTATTAACCGAACCGCTTAGTGGCGGTGACGGCGATGATGACGCTTCTTGCCGCGCTGGAAGGTCACCGGCTCAAGGCCGAGGCCGACAACGCCGCCGCTCACGTTCACGCCGGTCTGGCCCTGCAGGCTGAGGGGCTGAAGCGCGAACGAGTTCTGCGAACCGCCCCAGAGCAGGTTGCCGCCGCCGCCGACGCCGAACGACACGTTGCCGCCGACGCCGCCGTAGTTGCCGGCCAGATCGCCGCGGCCGATGCGGCGGGTCGGTGCATGAACGGCCCATGCAAGACCTGTGTTCTCGGTGATGCCGAGGTCAACGCCGAAGCGGGTGACATGCGCCAGATAAGGCTCCGGACGGCGGCCCTCGCTGCGGAAGACGCATTCAAGCGTGGTCGCGGACGCGACCACCATGCCGACGTTCTGGCCGCCCTGGCATTCGAGCACGCCGATCCGCACGCCCTGCGGCTGCTGCGCGTTCGCTGTGGCGAATGAGGCGACGAGAGCCACGGCCGCGGCTCCGAGAAGGGATGAAAGACGCATGGAATAAACTCCGGATTGCAGGTTTTTGATTGCGGGCGGACAAAAGGGAAGCGCCGTGTCAAAAACATGGCGCTTCCCTTATTTCCAATCAAACCGCCGTCATTATTCGGGCAGTGTGCTTTTTGAAGTGCTGCGTTACCGCAGGTTGCCGCAGAAGCGCTGGATGCGCTTGCAGGCTTCCTCGAGATCCGACGTCTTGGTGGCGTAGGAGATGCGGAACGCCGGGCCGAGGCCGAAGGCGGAGCCCTGCACCACCGCGACGCCTTCCGTTTCCAGAAGCTCGGTCACGAAATCTTCGTCAGTCGCGATTGTCTTGCCCGACGGCGCGGTCTTGCCGATCGTGCCTGCGCACGACGGATAGACATAGAACGCGCCTTCCGGACGCGGGCAGTCGATGCCCGTGGCCTGATTGAGCATGGCGACGACCAGATCGCGGCGCTCCTTGAACACGGCGTTGTTCGCGGGGATGAAATCCTGCGGGCCGTTGAGCGCCTCGACCGCCGCCCATTGCGCGATCGACGAGGGGTTCGAGGTCGACTGTGACTGGATGGTGGCCATCGCCTTGATGAGCTGCTCGGGGCCGCCCGCGTAACCGATACGCCAGCCGGTCATGCAATAGGCTTTCGAGACGCCGTTCACCGTCAGGGTGCGGTCGAACAGTTTCGGCTCGACCTGCGCCGGCGTGGTGAACTCGAAGTCGTCATAGACCAGATGTTCGTACATGTCGTCGGTCATCACCCAGACATGCGGATGCTTCACCAGCACGTCGGTGAGCTTCTTCAGCTCGGCGCGCGAATAGGCCGAGCCGGTCGGGTTCGACGGCGAGCACAGGATGATCCACTTGGTCTTCGGCGTGATCGCAGCTTCCAGCGCCTCGGGCTGCAGCTTGAAGCCGAACTCGGCGGTGCAGACCACCGGCACCGGCGTGCCGCCGGCCAGCGACACCATTTCCGGATAACTGACCCAGTACGGCGCCGGGATGATGACTTCATCGCCCGGGTTCAGCGTCGCCATCAGCGCGTTGTACAGCACCTGCTTGCCGCCGGTGCCGACGCTGATCTGGCTGCGCTTGTAGGTCAGGCCGTTCTCGCGCTGAAACTTCGCGATGATCGCGTCCTTCAGTTCGGGAATGCCGTCCACGGCGGTGTACTTGGTCTTGCCGGCCTCGATGGCGTGGATCGCCGCCAGCTTGATGTTGGCGGGCGTGTCGAAGTCCGGCTCGCCGGCGCCGAGGCCGATGACGTTGCGGCCCGCCTCTTTGAGCTGACGTGCTTTATCCGTGACCGCGATGGTCGCGGACGGCTTCACACGGTCAAGCGCAGCGGACAGAAACGGCATCATGGTCTCCTGAAGGATGCTGAGGGTCGCGAAGGCCCGGATTCGCTGATTTTGGCGGGCGGGGCACCCTAAATCGGGCAACGCTGCACCGCAAGAAACTTCGCCGGAAACACGCAAAATTGCGCGCTCTTTTCGGCGATCCGGCCCGCGGCCCGCACCAAAACATGGCCGCTATCCGCAAGCATCAGAGCTTGAGCCGTTCGCCCGGCCGGCGGGTGAACCGGCGGCGCGGTGGACCGCCACAGCGGCGGTGGCCGTCATCGCGCGAGCACAAGGTTAAATCCGCTCAGACGTAATCCGCCGCGCCCTCATCAATCCGCGAACAGCGCCTCGCTCGCTTTCACGATCCCTGCGAGTGGTCTTCCAAACGCGCCATACCTGCGGCGTCCATGGTACAATTTGCTGACGAAATTCGATGCCGCAGCCGATTTCCACTATTTCCAGATGCCGGGGCTTGCGACATGCCGCCCTGCACCTCATTGTCTACCGGTCAATCCGCCAGCCTCTCGCGAAACCTTCGGCATGTACAAGCTCTACTCGATGCAACGCTCCGGCAACAGCTACAAGGTCCGCCTTGCGCTGGCGTTGCTGAACGCGCCGTACAAGGCGATCGAGGTGGATATTCTGCGCGGCGAAAGCCGCACGCCGGAATTTCTCGCGCGCAATCCTTCCGGGCAGGTGCCGCTGCTGGAAGTCGCCGACGGACGTTATCTCGCAGAGTCCAACGCGATCCTCTGGTATGTCGCCATCGGCACGTCGCTGGCGCCGGAAGACCGCATCGACCGCGCACAGGCGCTGCAGTGGATGTTTTTCGAGCAGCACGCGCTGGAGCCGAGCGTCGGCGCGGCGTATTTCTGGCTGGTGCTGGTGCGCGGCGGCCGCGACCTGCAGACCCATTCGCTGGAAGACTGGATGGAGCGCGGCTACGCGGCGCTGCGGGTGATGGAAAATCACCTCAAGACCCACGACTATTTCGCGGCCGGCCACCTGACCGTCGCCGACATCGCCATGTACGGCTACACCCATGTCGCCAACCAGTGCGACTTCGACCTCACCGGCTATCCGTCGGTCCGCGCCTGGCTGAAGCGGGTCGAGAGCGAGCCGCGTTTCGTCTCGATGGCATGGAAGCCCGCCGAGGTGATGGCGCCCGGCACCGTACCGGGAACCGAGACCGACCTGACCGCCGAAGCCTGAAGCCGCCCCGTTCCGAGGGCGGGATACCGGGCATAACCCGCTGATTTTTCGGGGCTTGCCCCGCTTCCGCCATATTTGGCGCGGCCGTGCCGCAATGTTGACAGCGATTCCTGAGAATTTGTGGCGGGGTGATTCGCTGCCTGTTTTGAGGATTCACGACCATGTTCCGGTCGCCGGTTTCAGGAATTGGTTTCGGACTGCGGTCAGCGCGCTTCGCGCCGGCCCGATTGTCGAACACGCTTGCCGCCTCGCTCGCGGTGGCCTCGCTGTCGGTCTGCCTGCTCGTGACCGTCACAGTGCTGTCGATCAAGGTCGTGGCCGCCATGCCGATTTCCGGCTGACGCCCAAACTCCCTTCGCATCAAAACATTTTCTTCGATCGCACGGAGGCGCGCGATGGAGACACCGATGAAAACGCCGCTTGTCGTGGTTTCAGCGACGCTGACCGTTGCGATCATCCTCGTCGCGGGATTCCTGATCGCCACGCAGGCGCGCGGCCAGACCGCCGAGCCGCCGCGCGTGCGCTGTATGGCGACGACAGCCATGACCGTCTGTGGAACGACTCACGACCATTTGTGGAAAATGAAGAATGCGCCCGCGGCGATAAACGCAAAGCCGATCGCGTGATTCCAGCCCAGCGGCTCTTTCAGATACAGCACCGAAAACCCGGCGAACACCACCAGCGTGATGACTTCCTGGATCGTCTTGAGCTGCGCGGCTGAATAGACCGCGCTGCCCCAGCGGTTGGCCGGCACCGCCAGCCAGTATTCAAAGAACGCGATGCCCCAGCTCACCATGATGACCAGCGGCAGCGCGTGATCCTTGAACTTCAGGTGGCCGTACCAGGCGAAGGTCATGAAGATGTTGGAGAGCAGCAACATCAGGATCGGCAGCAGAAACGGCGGCACCGTCGTGGGCATGGAAGTCCTTTCGGGGAAAAGCAGGTGATCCGGATACTAAACGCTGCATCCCGGGCAACAAAGGCTGTCGTAAAAAATCACATTACAGCGCCGCTCCGCGAAGGACCTCGCTTCACCCGCGATGTCGTCCCCGCGCAGGCGAGGACGACCCGGGTTTTGAAAGCATCCGGCCCCCTGCCCCTGTGGACAACCGGCCCTGTCACATCCCTGTTGTCGTCGTCCCCTAGCGTCCAGTCGCACGATCCGCCCCCCGTCACGGATCGCGCGTTCGGGCGGTCCCCGGCTGCGTAAATCCCCTCTGCGCTGCATCCAGCCGGGGCCGCATTTTTTGGAACAGTCAGCGGGACGTTCATGCCGCGACACGACGATAAACAAGCCAGCCCACGAGTGCGACCGACGCGATCCAGAGACACACAATGGCCAGCGCCGCAATCCGGCTTATCGGACGATCCTGCACAAGCGCAGACGCACGATGCTCGGCCATGATCTGCGGCGGGATCAGCTTCAGAACAAGCACGATCCCGAGCGGCACCAGGATGATGTCGTCCAGATAGCCAAGGATCGGAATGAAGTCGGGAACAAGATCAATCGGCGAAAGCGCATATCCTGCGACGATCACGGCCAACGCCTTCGCGTACCACGGCACGCGCGGATCGCGGCTAGCGAGGTAGACCGCATGAACATCTCGCTTGAGCGCGCGCGCCCAATCTTTCAGTTTCCCGTTCATCCCCGACTCTACCCGCTTTTGCCAGCCCCGCGCGACCGGCTATAATCCGCTCGCAGATTGCTCGCCGCGCCATGTTCCCTCATTCTCGCCACACGTTATCATGATCCGCTGTTTCTATGTGGCCATCGTCATGGCCGTCGTCGCCCTGATCCTGCTGCCGTTCCAGCTTGCCGGCATCCTGCTCAACAACCGGCTGCAGCGCATCGTGCCGAACCTGTTTCATCGCACGGCCTGCGCGGTGATCGGCATCCGCATCAATCAGGCCGGCGAGCGCACGCGCGAAAGCCCGGTGCTGATCCTGTCCAACCACGCCTCGTGGCTGGACATCATCGTGCTCGGGGCCATCGCGCCGGTGGTGTTCGTGGCCAAGTCCGAGGTCGCCAACTGGCCGCTGTTCGGCCAACTGGCCAAACTCCAGCGCACGGTGTTCGTCGAGCGCGAGCGCCGCCACAAGACCGGTGACGCCGCGCGCGCCATGAGCGAGCGGCTGATCGGCGGCGATGCCGTGGTGCTCTTTCCCGAAGGCACGTCCAGCGACGGCATCCGCATCCTGCCGTTTCGTTCGGCGCTGATCGGCGCGGTGCATCACGCCATCGGCGATTCCACCCATCACGACCGCGTCACGGTGCAGCCGGTGTCGCTGGCTTACGTGCGCTTCGGCGGCGTTCCGGTCGGCCGGGCGCTGCGCGAGAAAGTGGCATGGTACGGCGATGTCGATCTGGTGCCACATCTTGTCGGCGTGTTCGCGTCGGGCGCGGTGGATGTCACGGTAAGCTGGGGCGCGCCGGTGAGCTACGGTATGGACGCCAACCGCAAGGAGATCGCGCGGGAGGCCGAAAACGCGGTGCGGCGCATGACGGCGCGCGCTTTGCTCTCGCCTGAGGCCCAGCCGTCAGGTCGTGAGGACGTGGCGGCAGGGACCGTCCCGGTCCTTGAACGACTCTGACAGATCAAGAATTATGGATCGGCTGGAAGCTGCTCGCGCAGATTGATCAGGTCACGCGGGGGTAAGAACACTGCGATTCACATTCGGTGTCGTCCCCGCGCAGGGACCGATCGGCCTCGATTGAGATCACGTCATCCTGAGGTGTGGGCCGCGGCTTGCTGCGAGAGCGCCTTGCGGGTCACGCGCCATTGCTGGAACTCACGATTGATCTCAGAGGCCGGTTGGCCGAATATGATGCGGGTATCATCGGCGCATGAACGTCACATGAAGGATTTGGCGGCGTTGTGAACGAGATCGTGACCAGACCATCAGCGGATTCCGCCGGACAGCGGACTCTGAGTTGCGCGCGGTGCGGAACAGCGTTCACCTGCAACCTGTCCGGCCCGTGCTGGTGTTCCGACGAGACAGCGAAGCTGCCGCTGCCCGCCGCAGGCGAGGATTGCCTGTGTCAGGCGTGCCTGCGGGCGGCGGCGAATGTTTCAACGGAGAAATCGTCATCCTGAGGCGCGAGGCGCGCAAGAGCGCGCACCATCAGGATGACGGTCGAGCCTGCGACGAGTTTCGCTACACCGCATAGCCCGGTGACTTACGCGCCATGCCGCCGAACGCATCCAGCAGTTTCTCGCGCCAGGCGTAAACCGGATCGTCTTCCGTCAACAGCTTGAACGCGCTGGTGGCGCGCGCCCATTGGAACGGGCCGAACACGATGTAGTCGGCGTAGTTCGGCGACGCGCCGCCGATGAAGGGTTGCGTCTTCAGCGTGAGCCGCATCGGGTTCAGCGCGTTGCGAAAACCTTCCACCGCCTGATCGCGATTGGCGGCGGCGGCTTCCAGCGTCTTGCCGAGGCGCGCTTCGCGGGTCTTGCGGAAGTAATCCTGATCGACCGGACGCAGCAGGCCGTGAATGTCCGCCGCGATCATCGGAAAGATTCCGCCGAGGACAACGGTGTCGCCCCACCAGTTCAGCATCCGCCCCATGGCGCGGCCGCCCTCGCCGCCGAACAGCGACGGACGATCCGGATAGGTATCCTCAAGATAGTTCGCGATCGCCCACGAATCCGCGACGGAGGTTTCGCCGTCGAGCAGCACCGGCACCTTGTCCGACTGATGCGGTGCGATGGCCTCCTTTTCGGTGAAGCGCCACGGGATCGTTTCAGCCTCGATGTCCTTGTGCGCCAGCGCCATGCGCGTCCGCCAGCAATACGGACTGAACACACGCTCGGTCTCGGTGCCGCAGAGTTCAAACAGTTTGCGCGCGACAGCCATCGCGTCAGCCCCTCATAACCGCGGCGGTCTGCCGTAACAGCACCTTGTGGCGGTTCGGCGTCGGCCATTCATAGAGGTCGATCATCTTGCTGTCCTTGGCTTGTTGGTGCGGGAGCAAACGCGCGCGCGTGGTCGCGCGCAGCAAATTCAATGCGATTGCATGAACCTCGCGCTTCGCGCCGGCGAAGTCAATGCCGCACTTCGCATATCAAATATAGTTCATCCGCCAGCCTCCTGACGGACGACGCCGGAACTATTCCACAGCCGCCTTCTTCGGCTCGACGATTTCAAATCCCGTCGAGAATTCATCGAGCAAACCGAACAGTTCGCGCAGCTTGAGCGGATTGCCGCCGATGGACACATCACCGGTCAATACGCTGCCGAGGAAGGTCCGCTGCTTGAGCGTGATCGCATCGAGCGCGGCGCGCGTGAGGGTGACGCTGGCGTCGGCCTTGTCGGAGAGCTTGCCCGCCGTGTGGGTCAGCGCGGAGTTCTCCAGATTCATCACATAGGTCTGGTTGAGATCGGTGAAGGTCCAGTTGATGACAATCTTCTTGCCTTCGGCCTTGGCCGCGTTCAGCCGCACGCCCAGAAAGTCGAACGCGAGGTCGATGGAAATGCCCTTCAGCAGTTCGGCGTTCACCAGCGCAGGCGGCTGCGGGCCGACGCCCTTGCGCAATTCCAGCGCGCCGAGCAGGTAGGCGTTGCGCCAGGTTGCCGCCTCGCTCTGATAACCGAGTTGTTCGAGCGCGTCCGCGCCAAGCTCGCGCGCGTCCCTGTTCGCCGGATCGGCGAACACCACCTTGCTCATCACGCTGGCGACCCAGCGATATTGACCGGCCTTGTAATCCTCGCGCGCGCGTTTGATCGTCGCTTCCGCGCCGCCCATATATTCCACCTGCTTCTTCGCTTCTTCGGCGCGCGGCAGCGGATTGAGATCGGCGGGATTGGCGTCGTACCATCCGAGATAGAACTGATACACCGCCTTGGCGTTGTGGCTGAGCGAGCCGTAATAACCGCGCGAGGCCCAGTCGTTCGCCAGCGACGGCGGCAGCTTCAACTGTTCGGCAATCTCGGTCGGCGTCAGGCCATGGTTGAGCAGCCGCACAGACTGATCGTGGATGAACTTGTAGAGGTCGCGCTGCTTGCTCAGAAACGCGACAATGCGCTCGTTGCCCCACACCGGCCAGTGATGCTGCGCGATCACCACATCGGTCTTGTCGCCGTAGCGCGCGATGGCGTCGCTGATATAGCGCGACCATAGCCGGCCATCGCGGATTTCCGCGCCGCGGATGGTGTAGAGGTTATGCATGTTGTGGGTGGCGTCCTCCGCCATGTTCAGCATTTTGAACTGCGGGAAGTACATCACCATCTCGCTTGGAGCTTCCGAACCCGGCACCAGATGAAACTCGATCTCGACGCCATCGACGGTGCGCTTCTCCGACGCCTGCTTGATCACGTCATTCGGCGGGATCAGCGAAATGGAGCCGCGCGCCAGCGCCTTGCCGAGGCCGGTGTCGATCTGCGCACGGTCGCCCACCGGCAACGCGCTGCCGAACTGGTATTGCGCGCGGCGTGACATCGCGTTGCCTGCGATGACATTCTCCGCCACCGCATGTTCCATGAAGCCGTCCGGCGCGATCACCTTCACCTTGCCGGACTTCGCATCTTCCTCGGTGATGACGCCCTTCGCCCCACCGAAATGATCGGCATGGCTGTGGGTGTAGATCACCGCCGCGACCGGCTTGGCAGGCCGATTTTGCAGGTAGAGTTCGAGCGCGGCCTTCGCGGTCTCGTTGGACAGCAACGGGTCGATCAGGATCAGGCCGGTATCGCCTTCGATGATGGTGAGGTTCGCAATATCGAGCCCGCGCACCTGATAGACGCGCTCGGTCACCTTGAAGAGGCCGTGAATGGCGTTGAGTTGCGCCTGACGCCACAGGCTGGGATTGACCGTGGCCGGGACCTGATCGTTCTTCAGGAAATCGTATTGCTTTGTATCGAATGCCGGCTTGCCGCCCGGGCCGGGAATCACACCATCGGGAAGTGTCGCGATGAAGCCGCGCTTCGCATCCTCGAAATCGGCCCGGTCGCTGAACGGCAGCGTCTTGAGGAAGGTGTCGTTGACCGCGCGGCTGGCAGGTTCAGCATCCTTCGACTGGGCGAAGGATGGCGTTAACGGCGCGACGGCAAACAGAGCTGCGGCCAGCAATCTGGCGGTGCACGTATACGGCATGAGACCTCCCCGGACTTGTCGCGCGGCTTTCGGCATGCACCGCACGTTGGTTCCAGCCTAGCAGGACACCTCCACGAATTTCATCGCAAACTTCATCCCTCACACCGAAGAAATCGCCCTTTTCTCTCCACGCTTCGCGCCCCATATTCCGCCCATGGCGAAGAACCCCGATTCCGCGAAGAAGCCCACCAAAACCCCGAAATCGAAAGCGCATCGTCCCGATGTGCAACCGATCGGCCCTGCGCTGGCGGAGTTGCTGAACCCGGCGATCAACCGCGGCGATGCCGGCATGGGCTCAGGCACCGGCCTGCAGCCGCCGCCGGACAATTCAAAGGACCGGCGCTCCGGCGGCGAGGCCGCGATCCACCGCGCCCGGAAATCGACGCCGAAAGATTTTGTCGAAGGCAAGGCTCGCACTTCCTCCCGTCACCCTCGCGGGCAGGGGTCGGGGGTGGGGGATACGGATTCTGAAAATGCGGTTTACCCCCCTCCCCAACCCTCCCCCGCAAAGGGGGAGGGAGCAGGAAGCGCCGCGCCTCAAGCAACGGGCTTCGGCGAAGCGCCGCAAGGAAACTATCAAGCCAATTACGGCACCAGCGCGCCGATCCCGACCCTCGATCCCGAACTGGCGAAGCAACTCGGTTACGATGTCGACGATGACGATCAGTTTCGTCCGGCGCGCAACAAGATGGAGTCGCTCGGCGTCAAGGCGACCGCCGACTCACTGGAGACGTTGCTGCGCGAGGGCCGGCCCGAATTCCGCAAGGACGACGGCTCGCTGAAGGTGTGGACACCGCATCGCCCGCCTCGCCCGGAGAAATCCGAAGGCGGCGTGCGTTTCCAGATCAAGTCCGACTATCAACCGAAGGGCGACCAGCCCACCGCCATCAAGGAACTGGTCGAAGGCATCCAGCGCAACGACCGCACGCAGGTGCTGCTCGGCGTCACCGGCTCCGGCAAGACCTACACCATGGCGCAGGTGATCGAGGCGACGCAGCGCCCCGCCATCATTCTCGCACCGAACAAGACGCTGGCGGCGCAGCTTTACGGCGAGTTCAAGAGCTTCTTCCCCGACAACGCGGTGGAGTATTTCGTCTCCTACTACGACTACTACCAGCCGGAAGCCTACGTCCCGCGCACCGACACCTATATCGAGAAGGATTCCTCGATCAACGAGCAGATCGACCGGATGCGCCATGCGGCAACCCGCGCGCTGCTGGAGCGCGACGACGTGATCATCGTGGCGTCGGTGTCGTGCATTTACGGTATCGGCTCGGTGGAAACCTACACCGCGATGACGTTCGCGATGAAAAAGGGCGAGCGCGTCGACCAGCGCCAGCTCATCGCCGATCTCGTCGCCCTGCAATACAAGCGCACCTCTGCGGACTTTACCCGCGGCACCTTCCGCGTGCGTGGCGACACGCTCGATATTTTCCCGGCGCACTATGAAGACCGGGCATGGCGCGTGAACATGTTCGGCGACACCATCGAGAGCATCGAGGAGTTCGATCCGCTCACCGGCCACAAGCAGGACGAGCTTGAATTCATCAAGATCTACGCCAACTCGCACTATGTGACACCGCGCCCCACGCTGATTCAGGCGATCAAGGGCATCAAGAGCGAACTGAAATGGCGGCTCGACCAGTTGCATGCGCAGGGCCGCCTGCTGGAAGCGCAGCGCCTTGAACAGCGCACCACCTTCGATCTGGAAATGATGGAAGCGACCGGAAGCTGCGCCGGCATCGAGAACTATTCGCGCTACCTGACCGGCCGCAAGCCGGGCGAGCCGCCGCCGACATTGTTCGAGTATGTGCCGGACAACGCGCTGGTGTTCGCGGACGAAAGCCATGTCACCGTGCCGCAGATCGGCGCGATGTTCAAAGGCGACTTCCGCCGCAAGGCGACCCTGGCGGAATACGGCTTCCGCCTGCCGTCCTGCATGGACAACCGCCCGCTGCGCTTTGAAGAGTGGGACATGATGCGCCCGCAATCGGTCGCGGTGTCGGCGACGCCGGGCGGCTGGGAATTGAACGAGAGCGGCGGCGTGTTCGTCGAGCAGGTGATCCGCCCGACCGGACTGATCGACCCGCCGGTCAACATCCGCCCAGCCCGCACCCAGGTGGACGATCTGGTTGGCGAGGTGCGCGAGACCGCGCGCAAGGGCTATCGCTCGCTGATCACCGTGCTGACCAAACGCATGGCGGAAGACCTTACCGAATACCTGCATGAGCAGGGTATTCGTGTCAGGTACATGCACAGCGACATCGACACCATCGAGCGCATCGAGATCATCCGCGACCTGCGCCTCGGCGCCTTCGACGCGCTGGTCGGCATCAACCTGCTGCGCGAAGGCCTCGACATTCCCGAATGCGCGCTGGTCGCGATCCTCGACGCCGACAAGGAAGGATTCCTGCGCTCGGAGACGTCACTGATCCAGACCATCGGCCGCGCCGCACGTAACGTCGATGGCAAGGTCATTCTCTACGCGGATCAGATCACCGGTTCGATGGAGCGCGCCATCGCCGAGACCGACCGCCGCCGCGAGAAGCAGGTCGAATACAACACCGCCAACGGCATCACGCCGGAAAGCATCAAGCGTGACATCGGCGATATTCTCGGCAGCGTCTACGAGCGCGACCATGTGCTGGTGGAAATCGGCGACGGCGGCATGGCCGACGACGCGGTGGCCATCGGCCACAACTTCGAGGCCGTGCTGGCCGATCTCGAAACCCGGATGCGCGAGGCCGCCGCCGATCTCAACTTCGAGGAAGCCGCGCGCCTGCGCGACGAGGTGAAACGCCTGCGCGCCACCGAACTGGCCGTGGTGGACGATCCGACCATCAAGCAGCGCGGCGTGGCCGCCAAAGCCGGCGCCTATGCGGGCAAGAAGAAGTATGGCGACGCCGCCAACCTGCCTGCGCAACTGGACCGCGCCGCCGCGAAAATGAAATCGCGCGCGCGAAAACCGACGCTGGACGAAATGGGACCGGGCACCGAAAGCAAAATCTTCCAGCCGACCGACTCGCGCCAGTCCGGCCCCGAATTCGGCGGTCGTCCAACGGGGTCACCCGGCCGCTCCAGCGGCGGCGCGCCGGGACGGCGGGGCGGATGGAAGAAGAGGTGAGCCGGTCTAATGCACTCTGGAGGCAGCGCCGCTGGTCCAAGCGGCTGGCCGTTTTTATCTTGGTTATGCTTGCGATCTCGCTTCTCATAAAATTTATCGGCCTCCTCTCCAATCTCTTCGCTTCAAGCGTTCGTTGATACATGATGTGAGCGGTCGATTGCCATCCACCCTCGCCCCCTGCTAGGTCATCATCAGATTTCCGACTTGGGGGACCGACCACATGCCCGACGCCGATCTGGATGCGATCATCCGGCAGCTTGCGAAGCAGCAGCACAAGACTCTCACCGCCGCCGTGAGAAAGCAGCGGGACCGCTACGTGTCGCTTGCCGCGAAGGCGAAGGACGCGCAGGGGAAGCAGCTTAACAAGCAGCTTGCAAAGGATGTGCTGGAAATCGGCACGGCGACCGTGAAACGGCTGCAGATGTCCGCCGACAACGCCGCCTACAGCCACGCCCGCGCGATGCGTCAGGCCACCGATGCGGCCAAGGACGCCGCCAGAAAAGCCGCGTCGGACGCGAAGACCGGCAAGCCGAAGGCGCCAAAGAAGGCCGCGAAAAAAACGCCGGCGAAATCCTGAGGCTGAATGCCACCGCGCGGGCGGCTCGCACGCTTCGCAAGCACGCCCGCGGAAGAATGTTGCCGGCGTTATCCATTCGTCATGCCCGGCCTCGTGCCACGTTTCGTCATTGCGAGCCAAGCGAAGCAATCCACCTTGAAAAGCGCCACAAGGAGATGGATTGCCGGGGCAAGCCCGGCAATGACATATCGGGATGTTTCGATGGAAACGTCGCCTGATCTTGCGGCAAGACCCGAAACGCGATCAGTTCAGCTTCGCGTATAAGGCTGCGGCAACACATGCACAACAAGGCGCGCTGGTCTCACGCGATACCATCGGCGTTGGCACCGGGACTCATCACAAATCCCGCCGCCGACGTTGTCCGTCGCCACGTTTTTTAGCCCAGCTTTCAATTCGTGCCGCGTCATCGCGGCGTTCTCCGAGAAAACTCGGTGCGCCGGAGCAGGACGTCTTGCAGCGATCATGCTGTCTCTGATGAAGGACAGCGTCCCATCGTCCCGTCGGGTGCGGAGATCATACTAGCACCGGACATCCATCTGTCCATGCGGAACAGTGCGTCCGCGCGTCACAAGCCGGCAAGTGTTGCCTTTTGAATTTTCCTCACAGCGGCAACCACATGCCGCGCTGAAGCAACGATGTTCCCCTGTTGCGCCGGGAATTCATTGCGCAAGCACGCGCGCAAGGTCGATCAGGCTGGTGGAAATCGGCTTGGTGCGCCCCGCGATTTCCGCCAGCGGCGTGCGCGTGATCTCGCCGTGCTGCTCGCCGACCAGAACGCCGGAAACGCCTTCCGCCAGCGAGGTCAGCGCCGCCACGCCAAGCCGCGTCGCCAGCAGCCGGTCGAACGCGGTGGGCGGCGCGCCGCGCACCACATGGCCCAGCACGGTGGCGCGCAGTTCAAATCCGCCCATGCCGCCGTTGCTCGCGAAATAGTCGAGAATGCGCGCGGCATTCTCTCTCACGCCCTCGGCCAGCACCACGATGGCGTGAGTCTTGCCGCGCTCATAGGCGGCACGCAGCCGCTTTGCGATCTCCGCCGCCGAAACCTCGAACTCCGGCGTCGAGATGACTTCCGCGCCGCCGGCGAGGCCCGCCATCATGGCGAGATAGCCGCAGTTGCGGCCCATGGTCTCGACCAGAAACGCGCGGGTATGCGACGAGCCCGTGGTGCGCAGATTGTCGATGGCACCCACCGTGACATTGATCGCGGTGTCGCAGCCGATGGTGACGTCGGTGCCGTACAGGTCGTTGTCGATGGTCGAGGCCACGCCCACCACCGGAAAGCCGAGCGCGTGCAGCGCCGCCGATCCGGTCTGCGAGCCGTTGCCGCCGATCACCACCAGCGCGTCGATGCCGCGCGTCGCAAGATTGCGCAGCGCCTTCGAGCGCCCGCTTTCCTCGCGGAATTCCTTCGAGCGCGCGCTGCCGAGGAAAGTGCCGCCGATCTGGATGATGCCGCCGACATCGCGCGCGTTCAGCCGCGTCATGCGGTCGTCGATCAGGCCCTGCCAGCCCTCGCGCACGCCATACACCGCGATATCGCGGTTGAGCGCGCTGCGGGTGACCGCGCGGATCGCCGCATTCATGCCGGGAGCGTCGCCGCCGCTGGTCAGGATCGCAATTGCTTTCATGGAAGAACTTTATGATGCCGTTCAGCCGCCGTCCATGTGGGCCCGGGCGGGCGCGCACGTCCCCGATGAGATCGGAGGTGGATAATGCGCGGTGCGCGAAACCGTTCCTGCAGGTTGCGGGTATAATGACCGCGTGACCGCTCAGATGTGTGACAGGACCGCCGCATGACCCGCATCAGATCCTTGTCCGGCGCGCTGCTGATGTGCGCCGTCGCCATGACCGGCGCCGAAGCGGCCAAGAAATCCGCCAAACCCGCCGAGCCGATAGCGCAGGATACCTCGCTCAACAATCTGACGGATGCGCCCCAAGCGTCGTCGCTGGCCTGCGACGGTCCGTTCGCCAGGGACACCACGCACGACAAGCTCGTGGCCGCATTCGGCGCAAAAAATGTCGCCTTCAAGGAGGTGGAGGTCACCAGCAATGTGCTGACCAAGGCCACCGTGCTGTTCGATGCCGATCCGCCTCGGCGCATTGTGGTATTCTGGAAGGACGAAAAAACCCGGACCAGGCTGCTGGCGGCCTCCATCGAAGCACCGTCGACATGGACCGGCCCCGGCGGCGTGCGCAACGGCCTGACGCTGCGCGAACTCGAAAAACTCAATGGGGGCGGCTTCAGTGTCACCGGGTTCGGCGGCATCGGCGGCGGCGAGGCATCGAAGCTCGGCGGCCCCTTCATGAATCTGCCGGGCGGCTGCACGCTGAAAATCCATTTCGAGCCGGGCATCGCCAGCCCGCTGCCGCCACGGTTCGCATCGGTCACCGGCGACGTTCTGATTCCCTCGACCAGCCTGATCCTGCGCCGCGTCCGGCCGCAAGTGGTCCAGTGGAGCATCCATTACCACTGATGCCAGTCGCCCGGTTCTAACATTCGCATCCCGTTTCGGCAGGCATCCCTGCGAATGTCAGAATCAAAGGACCACTGGCAAATCCGAATGTCAAATCCACTCCACTAACGCAAACAATCATCGCTAGATTGGAGAGATTCCGTTAAACTTCATGGCGCGCGCTGCTTGATCCCGCTGGTGTTCCCGCTTACGGAACCGCTCGGTTTGGGGAGGCAATGCAATGAACAATGAAAAATCCGAAGCCTGCGTCCGGACATTCATTGACTCATATTATGCCGGCGATCTCGCGCGCATGGAGAATTGTTGCGCCGATACCTTCACCTCCCTGACCCACGCGCCTGTCGAGATTTTTCCCCATCTCGGCTTTCACCAGGGCAAGGACTGGATCGCGCAGGCGATCCGGATTCAGCAGGAGCGCTATGCCGAGCGGCGCCACACCATCGAATTCGTCATCGCCGACGAGGTGCAGGCTGCGACACTGACCCAGGCCGCGCTCACCAAGCGCGGCGACCAGCGCGTGATCACGCTTCATGTCGGAGAATTCTTCACCTTGCGCGACGGCCTCATCACCGAGCATCGCTCGATGTTCGACTCCTTCGACCTGATCCAGCAATTGCTGGGGCGCGACCTGACCGACGAATTCGCCGTCCGTATGAAGGACGTCATGCGGTAGCCGCTGGCGGGTCAGCGCGCCGCGGAGACACCGAGTTCGCGCACAAGCCCGAACCACAGCGCCGTCAGTTCGCGCGCGGCGGGGTCCCGATTGGGCTTGAGACGGACGGCGGTATGCACCAGCACCAGCTTTGACGCAGGATCGACGAAGATCGCCTGCCCGTTGGTGCCGAGCATCGCGAACATGCGCCGCTTCGCCGGCATGATCCAGGTCTGATAGCCGTAGCCATAGAACGGCGTCGCCACGCGCGGCGCGCGGAACGATCCTTCCGGCGCGGTGGTCGCCTCGATCACCCAGGCTTCCGGAATAACGCCGCCGCCATCGCGCGCGAGCAGAAGCCCGAAGCGCGCATAGTCGCGCAACCGCGCGGCGAGACAGCAATAGGCCTGCTCCTGATTGTGCCCGTCAACAGTCCAGCTTGCCTCATCCTCCGCCCCCATCGGCTTCCAGATTTTCTCTGACAGATAATCAGCGAGCCGCTTGCCGGTCGCCGCCGTCACGACGAGGCCGAGGGTTTCGGTCTGCGTACCGGCATAGGCGAATTTCGTTTCCGGCGCGGCATCGCGGGCGCTGTAACGGCGCAGCAGATTGGCCGCGTTCGGCAGATCGGAGCGGCGCAGGTCGCGGCTGAAGGCGAAGGCGTCGTCGGTGCCGTCATATCGCTCGGAGAAAGCGATGCCCGCGCTCATGGTCAGCAGCGCGCGCAGCGAGGTCTGGCCATAGGCGCTGCCTTTCATCTCCGGCACGTAGTCCTGCGCCAGATCCTCGACCGAGCGGATCTTGCCCTCCTTGATCGCGATGCCGACCAGCATCGCCACCATGGTTTTCACCATCGAGTTGGACAGCAGGCGGTCGGTGTCGCGCCGCCCGTACTGATAGTGCTCGAACAGGATGGTCGAGTCCCGCGCGATCAGCAGGCCGGTGGTGGGATGCCGCGCCAGATACTGGTCAATCGAGCGGCGCTCCCCATCGAAGTCATACCTCCAGCCGCCACTGTCACAGGTGCGCGCCAGCGGAGATGGCTCCACAGGCGGCAGCACAACATGGGCCGGTAGCAATTTGTCGAAGTTGCTGAAGGTCGCGACCATGTAGTCCTGCCTGGTCCGGTCCACGATGGTGCCGAGCGGATAGTTGCGACCGGCGCCATAGGCCTCCGCGTCCGGTCCCGATTGCGAGAATGACGGGCCACAGGGACCGGCCGAACCTGCGCCGGATACCTCCGCTTTTGCAGCCGTCCCGGTTATCAGGACACAGATGGCCGCCGCCATGCGCAGCCGGCACAAGGCTGAAAGAAAGGTCATCGGCGTTTCCCAAACATTTTTTATGAAAGCGGCAGGTCAGCTCAATTCGCGCCGAGGATGGCGCGGGACCGTGGGACGCACAAGCGCCCGCCCGGATGAACCCGTTGACCCCACCGCCCGACCAACCTTTGCCCGGACAGGTTTCCGGATCACGAGGGACATAATGAAGACAGTTCTTATCGCCGCTCTGGGGACCATTGCGGGTCTCATTCTTGGAGCAGCGCTCGGTATTCTGGCAGGCGTCGCCTGGACCAGCATTTTCAAGACCACCGATTTCGAGGGTTACAGCGCGATGCTGGTGTTCTTCACCTTTGCGCCGATCGGCGCGGTGCTGGGCGGGCTGACCGGCGCGATCTGGGCAGCCTATGCCGCGTCCCGCAAGCGCCTGCGGATGGAAAGCGAATCCTAACAACCGGTTAAGCGCTGCCGCCGCTTTGTGCGAACGCACGCCCTGATTGAACGCTGGGCGGTTATCCCGCGCTTCTCGCATTTGTGCGTTGCAATATTGCAGCTTGTCGTCCGGGCAAAAACCGCTATCTGCCGTACGAATAATCGGAATTTCAGCATTCTGGCCGGGGCGTCATTGACGTCGCCCTTGTGAGCCATCTGCTGCTGCCAGGCGACATTTCAGGACCTTAAAATGACAGAGCACAGCCTCTGGCGTTTTTCTCGCGCGTTTCACCGCGCCTTGAACGAGCGTCAGACCGACCACCTCGAATCGATTCTCGACGAGAACATCGACTGGGCGATTTATGGCCCGATCGACATGTTCGCGTTCCTGGGACCGCGTCAGGGCAAGCGCGCGGTGATCGACGTCGTTCGCGAAATCTCCGGCATCGTCAATCTCCACCGGTTCGAGCGCGAGTCGGTGATGCTGGGTGAAAACTCGGCTGCATCGCTGATGCGCTATTCCCTGACACCTGCCGCGTCGGGCCAGCCGATCAGCATCCGGATCGCCATTTTCGCCACCTTCAATGCCGGCCGCCTGACCAGCCTGCGCGCCGTGATCGACACGTTCGACCTGGTCGAACAGGCGCTGGGCCGCCATATCCATCTGCCCAAGATAGCCTGACGATTGCCTGACCGCCTGACCGCCATCGTGACATGGCTATGACGAAAAAGCCCTGCCTGCGCGGGGCTTTTTCGTTGGCGTGTACGGCGGCCCAAGTCCGCAGTCACAATTGCGACAAACAGAATTGAGAGAAGATCGCGGCGGACGGCGTTGCAGCGCGCAAGCGCGCCCTGTCCATCCGACACGTCGCTGACTCCGTGACCTCCGATCAGCCCTGAATGACCTGGAATGCCATGCTCCCGCGAATGCTTCATCCCTCGCCTCAACGCTGGATGTCGATCACGCTGGCAATCCTGTGCAGTCTCTCCGTCGCAACAAGCCGCATCGCGCACGCGGAAGATGATGAGCCCGTCGCAGCGGAAACAACAGCGGCTGACGTCGCCGTGCCTCCCGACTCCGAGATCGACTGGAGCATTCTCAACGGCGACCCGCGCTCGATCTACGAAACCGAATCGGCCGCCGCCATCGACCGCAAGGTCCGCGCGGCGATCGACGATCCATGGTCATGGAGCCGCAACGACAGGCCGGATGGATCATCCGCCGTCGCGATCAAGCAGCCCATCAGCCCGTTCCTCAACACCCAGGTCGGCGCCGATATCACGGTGGCCGGCCGGACGCCCACGGTCGCGTCCGAAGTCCTGCTGCGGAAGATTGACAATGACGTCACGCAATCGTCCGGCAGCGCATGGGCGGCCATTACGGCGCCCGGCGTCGCATCGGTGTGGGACAAGACAGCCGTCGAGGCGCGCACCGATCCCGGACAGGAGCAGAGCCGCCTCGCGACGGTGCTCACCAAGTCCGTTCCGTTCGGCGGTGACCGATATTCGCTGACGCTGCAGCAGGGATACAATGTCACGCAGCAAACGCTGGTGCCGTTGTTCGGCCTCGGCGCATCGCAGCGGATTTACGAAAGCGAGCAGACCGCCAAACTCGGCATCGTCGAAACCGGCACCACCTTCATCGCCGGCCAGACCCATTCATCAGCCGACGACAAATGGCTGCGCCGCGTCGCGGCCGAGCAGAAATTCTTCGGCGGCCTGCTTGTCACAGGTTCGGTCAGCGAAACGCCGAGCGGCTTCGCCAACAGCAGCCTCAGCGCCGGCTTCAAGGCGCGCTGGTAAAGTTCCGCTTAACCTTCCGGCTACCATGCCGCGCTTTCCCGCTTTGTCCACCGTATGAATCTGTCTTCGCCGTATCGCCGCCGCGTTTCGGTCACGATCAACTGGACTGATGTACCGGTCAATACATCGTGCGGGGGACATCCGCGCTCGCTCAACCTGCGAAACAAGGAACAGCCGATGAACGCTCTTCAGGCCGAAAAGTCCGAAATCACCGATGAGGACAAGAACCTCGCCGCTGTGACCGAAGTGGAAGCCGGCATTCGCGACTTCGTCCGCAAGGATGTCGCCTATCTGCGCCGCTCGCCCGCGGCCCCGGCCGCCGACGCTTCAAACGACACGTCAGCAGACGCCGCGGTGAGCAGCGTCAACACCCTGATCCACCGTGTCGCCGGCGCGTCACTCAGCGAGATCGAAAACCTGATCGCCGAACTCGAAGGCCTGCGCACGCTGATGCACAACGAAGGCCAGCGCATTCAGCGCGAGCTTGCCGGTTACGCGCAGCTCGGCCAGACCGCGATGAAATCCACGCGGATGATCGCCGACAACCTCGCGCAGTGGAAGCGCAGCGCGCCCGAGCCGCGCCAGGACTGAACCACTTCCTGCGCGCAGGATCCCGCAGGATTTGCGCGCAGGCTCTCCCTGAGACTTGCTGCCGCCCCCTCCATGACACGAGCGGGCGGCGCTTTTTCGTCCGGCGCGGCCGACCGCTAGGCGGATGGCTTGCGCGGCACGAAGGCCTTTCCTTCAAACGAAAAAACCAGTTCACCGCGCTGATTGGTGGCGGTGTTGAGAAATCCCACCAGCCCCCATTGCGGGCGCGATTCAAGAACACGCAGCGACGATATTTCGGACTGATAGGTCAATGTATCGCCCGCGAGCACCGGCTTGATCCATTTCAGATTATCGAATCCCGGAGACGGACCTGAAGCCACCGGCTTCTCACCGCGCGCCAGAGCCGCCGCGGCATCGCGCTTGAAATGCGCAACCGTGAGCTTCATGAAAATCGCGGAGACATGCCAGCCCGATGCGGCGAGACCGCCGAACACGGATTTGCGTCCCGCTTCCTCGTCGAGGTGAAACGGCTGCGGATCGAACCTGGCGGCGAACTTCTTGATGTCGTCCGCGAGAAAGGTGAACGAGCCGAGTTCGCGGCGATCGCCGATCTTGATGTCTTCAAAGTATGGCATCGGGATTCCTCAACTCGCAGCAACCGCGGAGCGCCGCAGCACCATCAGCGGCAGCGTACCCAGCAGCAGGGTCTGCCCCGAGGCGTTGCGCATGTCATTCCTGATCCGCACGAAGCCGACGTCCGAGCGGCTTTTCGACGGGCGGGTGTCCAGCACCTCGACCAACACTGTCAGATCGTCGCCGGGCCGCAATGGCGACACCCAGCGCACTTCTTCCACGCCCGGAGAACCGGCGGACGCGATGTTGTGGATGAAGCCATCCCAGCAGATGCGCATCAGCAGCGAACACATGTGCCAGCCGGAGCCGGACAGGCCCTTGAGCAGCGAGCGCTGTGCCGCCTCTTCGTCCAGATGCATCGGCTGTGGATCGAATTCGGTGGCGAATTCCAGAATGTCCTCGCGTGAGACATGGTGCGGGCCGAATGTGCCGAAATGTCCCGGCTTGAAATCTTCAAATGTCAGTTTCATCGTTTCAATCGCGTTGTGGATTGGCGCAGTTTGGCCGTTATTTGCAGACACCTCAAGTAAGGTGTTTGCCGGCCGCCTTCCGTCCGTTTCGGCAATATGCGACAACGGATATCCGTTCGCCTGCCGCCATCCCTCCTCTCGGCTCATCTGGAGACAAACCATGTTTCAGTTTCAGGATCTCTTCCAGTGGGACAGGTTCATCACGCCTGCGATCATCAAGGCATTCTACTGGCTGGCCATCGCGCTGGTGATCCTGTTCGGCATTTCCGGCATTTTCTCAGCGCTGACGATGATGGCGATCAGCCCGTTCGGCGGCTTCATCCTGCTGCTCGCCGCGCTCGCCGGCATCGTGGTCGGGATCATCATGGCGCGCATCAGCGCCGAGCTGATCCTGATCGTGTTCCGGATCAACGAGAATCTCGGCGCCATCCGCGACCAGGGCCGCGACCACGATCGGGGCATGTGAGCAGCAACTTGTTGCCGTCACCCTGAGGTGCGGTAGCGCAGCGGAGGCCTCGAAGGGCGACGGCCCGGAATTCGTCATCCTTCGAGGCTCGCAAGTACTCGCACCTCAGGATGACGAAGCGCCCTTCCCTTACGTATTAAACCGGAAGTGCATCACGTCGCCGTCGGCGACGACGTATTCCTTGCCTTCCAGCCGCAGCTTTCCGGCATCGCG
Source organism: Afipia sp. (assembly GCA_050249215.1). Lineage (GTDB taxonomy): Bacteria > Pseudomonadota > Alphaproteobacteria > Rhizobiales > Xanthobacteraceae > Afipia. The sequence continues at coordinate 78,722 of JBFWQX010000011.1, read as the reverse complement.
CGCACCGGCTTCGCCGCCGAGCGCGACATAGTCGTCATAGGCAATGGTTTCGGCGCGGATAAAGCCCTTCTCGAAATCGGTGTGGATCACGCCCGCCGCCGCCGGCGCCTTGGTGCCTTTGGTAATGGTCCAGGCGCGCGCTTCCTTCGGGCCGACGGTGAAGTAGGTGATGAGATGCAGGAGTTCGTAACCTGCGCGGATCAGGCGATCGAGGCCTGCTTCTTCCAGCCCGAGCGTCTCGAGGAAATCGGCGCGCTCCTCGCGTGACAGGGTCGCGATCTCGGATTCGATCTTGGCGGAGATCACCACCGCGACCGCGCCTTCCTTCCTGGCGTGATCGAACACCGCCTGCGAGAAGCTGTTGCCGTTGGCTGCGGAGCCTTCCTCGACATTGCAGACGTAGAGAACCGGCTTCGAGGTCAGAAGCCCGAGCATGCGAAAGTTGCGTTCTTCCTCCGGCTTGCGCTCCATGCCGCGGGTCGGCTTGCCGTCGCGCAGCAGCTTCAGCGCGCGTTCGACCAGATCGAGCTGTTCCCTGGAATCCTTGTCGCCGCCCTTGGCCTTCTTGCTCAGGTTGTCGACGCGCTTCTCGAGGCTGTCGAGATCGGCCAGCATCAGTTCGGTTTCGATGGTCTCGATATCGGCCAGCGGCGCGATCTTGCCTTCGACATGGGTGATGTCGGAATCCTCAAAGCAGCGCACCACATGCGCCACCGCGTCGACCTCGCGGATGTTGGCGAGGAACTGGTTGCCGAGCCCTTCACCCTTCGATGCGCCGCGCACCAGACCGGCGATGTCCACGAAGGTCAGTTGCGTCGGGATGATCTGCTGCGACTTCGCAATCGCCGAGAGTTTCTCGAGACGCGGATCCGGCACCGCCACCGCGCCGACATTCGGCTCGATGGTGCAGAACGGATAATTTGCCGCCTGCGCGGCAGCCGTTTCCGTCAGCGCGTTGAACAGGGTGGACTTGCCGACGTTCGGCAGTCCGACGATGCCGCATTTGAAACCCATGTGATCCTCAAACCTGACTTCCGTCATGGCCGGGCTTGTCCCGGCCATCCACGCCTTGTTTTCTCGAATACAAGAAAGACGTGGATGCCCGGCACAAGGCCGGGCATGACGATGAACTTGCACTACGGCTTGGCGTTGCCGTTCTCTTCCTTGCCGCCAAATCCCTTCGCATCCATCGCCAGATGCACCTTGTTCGCGAACGAAGCGTCCTGACCGGTCACGATAAACGCCGCGTTGTCGGCCACCGCCTCGCACAACGCCCTGACCCACGGCATTTCGCTTTTGGCGAAATCCGACAGGACGTGGTGATGAACCAGATCCTTGACGCCGGGATGTCCGACGCCCAGCCGCACGCGGCGATAGTCGTTGCCGACATGCGCGGAGATCGAACGCAGGCCGTTATGTCCCGCGATGCCGCCGCCGATCTTGACCCGCAGCTTCGCGGGCGGCAGTTCGATCTCGTCGTGAAACACCGTGATGTCGCCGACGCCCATCTTGAAGAACTTCGTGGCCTCGCCGACCGCGTTGCCCGACTCGTTCATGTAGGTCGTGGGCTTCAGCAGAATAACGCGCCCGTTGCCGATATGGCCTTCGGAGGTCTCGCCCTGAAAACGACGGCGCCATGGTGCGAAACCATGACGCCGTGCGATTTCGTCGACAGCCATGAACCCGATGTTGTGCCGGTTGCCCTGATATTTCGCGCCGGGATTTCCCAGTCCGACGAACAGGCGCATGGCTCGGGTCGCGGCTCCTTACTTCTTCTTGTCGCCGCCGGCAGGCGCCTTGGCGGCAGCCGCCGCCGGAGCCTTGGCGCCAGCCGCGGGAGCCGCAGCACCGGCCGCGGGGGCAGCACCGGCCGCAGGCGCAGCGCCCTCGGCACCGGCCGCCTTGGTCTCTTCGCCGTAACCCGACGGCGGCACGACGGTGACCAGCGTCTGGTCGTCGCGAAGGGCCTTCACGCCCTGCGGCAACTGAACGTCGCTGAGGTGAACCGAGTTGTTGATTTCGAGCTTCGAGACGTCGACCTCGATGAACTGCGGAATGTGCTCGACATCCGCTTCCAGTTCGACGGTGTGGTTGACGATGTTCACCGTGCCGCCGCGCTTCACGCCCGGCGAAACTTCAGCGCCGGTGACATGCAGCGGAACGCTGACGCGGATCTTGGCGCCTGCGCCCAGACGCAGGAAGTCGACATGCAGCGGGAAATCCTTGACCGGATCGAGGGAGAAGTCGCGCGGAATCACGCGGTGCTTCTTGCCATCGAGGTCGATGTTGAAAATTGTGGTGAGGAAGTGGCCGGCGAAGATCGCCTGACGCGCGGACTTGTCGTCGAGCGAGATGGTCAGCGGGGCCTGATTGTCACCATAGATCACAGCCGGAACACGGCCGGCGCGACGTTCTGCCCGGGCGGCCCCCTTGCCGGCCTTCGGACGAGCGGTCGCCTTCAATTCCTTGACGGTCGCCATTGTTGAATTCCTTGAGTTTTGAAAAGTGAAGGGCCGCAAAGCGGCCCGGTTTTACGCCGCAGCAAGCCTCCAGGGGTGCGGGGGCCGCGGACGTGGCGGGTTCTTAGCCCCAAAGCGCCCGAAACACAAGAAAATCGGCCAATTTTATCCGGGCCCGAAGACCACAGGCCGAGCTGGCGGCCCGCATCGTCCACGTCTGCCGGCAGCGGCGAAGCGAAAATCTTACAGGCCTTGTTCCAGCCATTTTGGCTATGTTATGTTATAACATAACAAACTTAAGGCAATCCCCCATGCCGCCGCCCCGCCTCTCCCGCATCGCATTGAAAAGGCTGTTTGATTCCGATGAAAAAGCTGCCCGTTACCGTACTCTCCGGCTTTCTTGGAGCCGGCAAAACCACCCTGATGAATCATGTTCTGAACAATCGGCAGGGCCTGAGGGTCGCTGTGATCGTGAACGACATGAGCGAGGTGAATATCGATGCGGACCTTATTCGCGCTGGCGGTGCGAACCTGTCGCGGACGAATGAAACCCTGGTCGAGATGACCAACGGCTGCATCTGCTGCACGCTGCGGGACGATCTTCTCAAGGAGGTTCGCACACTGGCCCGTGACGGCCGGTTCGACTACCTGCTGATCGAATCCACCGGCATCTCCGAGCCGCTTCCGGTGGCCGCCACCTTCGATTTCCGCGACGAGAGCGGTGAAAGCCTCAGCGACGTCGCGAAGCTCGACACCATGGTGACGGTCGTGGACGCCGTGAACCTGCTGCGCGACTACGCCTCGCATGATTTCCTGCGCGACCGCGGCGAATCCCTCGGCGACGACGACAGGCGCACGCTGGTTGATTTGCTTGTCGAGCAGATCGAATTCGCCGATGTCATCATCCTCAACAAGGTGGATGACGCGACGCCGATGCAGCGCGAAACCGCGCGGCAGATCCTGATCGCGCTCAATCCCGATGCCGACATCGTCGAGGCGAATTTCTCGCGCGTTCCGCCCGAGCGGATTCTCAACACGGGACGCTTCGACTTTGAAAAAGCGCAGGAACATCCGGCTTGGTTCAAGGAACTGTACGGCTTTGCCGATCATGTGCCGGAAACGGAGGAATACGGCGTCAGCAATTTTGTCTATCGCGCGCGGCGGCCGTTCGATCCGCAGAAATTCCACGCCTTCATTCATTCAAGCTGGCCCGGCGTGATCCGCGCCAAAGGGCATTTCTGGCTGGCGACACGGCCGCAATGGGTCGGCGAGTTGAGCCAGGCGGGTGCGATCGTGCGCAACGAAGCGATGGGATTCTGGTGGGCGGCGATTCCGAAGGAGCGCTGGCCCGATCATCCGCAATGGCGCGCGGCGATTGCAAGGAACTGGTCGGATGTCTGGGGCGATCGCCGGCAGGAAATCGTTTTCATCGGCGCCGGCATGAACACGGCTGACCTGACGCGCCGCCTCGACGCATGTCTCGTGGCCGACAGCGGCAAAGAGGAAATGAGAGTCGCAGCGTGGGCCAAACTGCCCGATCCATTTCCGGTGTGGCGGCGGGCAAACGAAGCGGCGTGACAAATCGCGGCATTATTTCAATGTTCCATTAACGACGCACGTTAAGGGACGGGAACCGGTTTTTGGCTACATCTGCGGGGTAGATACCCACCGAACGCCCCGCAGAGGACGGACATGGCCGCTTTGGCAAAACTCCCAGCTTTGGAACACGCGCAATCGACGCGGCGCCTGCTGCTCGCATCGGATTGCGACGACCAGAGCGAAGAGTTGGCGCGTATCCTGCGCAACGCCGGCAATGTCGAGGCGATTTCGATTTTCGATCTCCCCGATCATCCGGCCAGCGATTTCGCCGGCGTGGTGATCGACATCGACCTGACATCCGCCGCCGCCGTGCAGCGCGTGCGCAGCAAGCTCACCGGCAAGGCGTATCAGGCACTGCCCCGGCTGTTCGTGCTGGCGGACGCGCTCCATCATGGATCGGCACAGGCCTGGGCGCTCGGCGCCACCGACACGATCCAGCGGCCGTTTCAGCCGGAAAGCATCCTGCACCGGATCCGCCAGGTGTTTCCGGAAACGCCGGAAGACGAACATGAAGCCGACGCGCGCATCCTGAGCACCGGCGTCACCGCCGCGCTGGTGGTGATGTCAAAAATCTTCCGCCGGCTGCCCGCGGGAATCCCGCTGTCGCTCAACGACGTGATGGAAGCCGAGACGCAGATCCTGCGCGCGCTGAAGCGCTGCTCGCTGCGGCAATGGCTGATCGCGGTGAACAAGCATCACAACAAGAGCTATCGCCACACCCTGCATGTCACCGGCTACGCCGTCGCCTTCGCGCATCATCTCGGCATGCGCGAGGACGACCAGCGCCGCCTGACCCGCGCCGCGTTGCTGCACGATGTCGGCAAGGCGTTCGTGCCGCTGCCGATCCTCGACAAGCGCGGCGAACTGACCGACGAGGAAAGCAACATTCTCGCCCAGCACACCAGCCTCGGCTACAACGCGCTGAGGGAACAGCGCGGCTTTCCCGGCGAAGTGCTGGACGTGGTGCTGCATCACCACGAAATGCTGGACGGCACCGGCTATCCGGACGGCCTTCGCGGACAGCAGATCAGCGACATCGTCCGCATCATGACGCTGGTGGACACCTATGCCAGCTTGCTCGAACCCGATGCCACGACATCGGCCATGACGCCCGAACAGGCTTTCGGAATCCTCGAACTGATGGGCGGCAAACTCGACGGCGCCCTGCGTCAGGCCTTCCGGCCGGTGGCGCTGGGGACGTAGACGACTGTCATGGCCGGACTCGTTCCGGCCATCCCGACCAAGAAGGCTCTGTGCTCAATCAATCGGGATCACCGGGACAAGCCCGGTGATGACGAATGGAGAGATTACGCAGCCCGCTCTTCGCACTCCTGCGTTGATTTTATCATTCAGCCGCGATTAGATGCACTTGCAACTAATTGAAGCGCAGACCGGCACGCATCGGCTGCGCCGGGAGGATATTCATGCCGATCCATGCGCCGCTCACCCGCCGCTCGTTCATGACTGCGACCGCTGCATTCGGCGCGGGGCTGGCGTCACCGTCCTTCGCGCAACAGGCCTATCCGGCGCGGCCGGTTCATCTCATCGTCCCTTACGCGGCGGGCGGCGGCACCGACTTCTTCGCGCGCCTGGTCGGCGCGTCCATGAGCACGACGCTCGGCCAGCAGATCGTGGTGGAGAACCGCCCCGGCGCTGGCACGCAGATCGGCGCGGAAGCCGCCGCCAAGGCGCAGCCCGACGGCTACACCTTCCTGCTCGGCGACACTTCGACCTACGCGTCCAACAAGAGCCTGTATCAAAAGCTCCCCTACGATCCGCAAAAGGATTTCGCGCCGATCTCGCTGACCGGACGCTTCGCCATCGTGCTGCTGGTGAACACCGACAAGCTCAATGTCACCTCGCCGCAGGCGCTGATCGACGCCGCGAAGAAAGCGCCCGGCGCCATCGACTACGCCAGCGCCGGTGTCGGCTCGCCGTTTCATCTGGCGGCGGAGCTGTTCGCGCAGTCCGCGGGCATCAAGCTCAACCATGTGCCCTACAAGGGCGCGGGTCCGGCGCTGCAGGATCTTGCGGGCGGGCAGATCGGCATGATGTTCGTCGACTTCGCCACCGCGCGCTCGCAACTCAACCTCAAGTCGATCAAGGCGATCGGCGTGTGCTCACCGGGCGAATTCTATGGCCTGCCCGGCGTGCCCGCTGTCGCCGCGACGGTGCCCGGCTTCGAGGCATGGGCGTGGCAGGGTTTTTCGGCACCCGCGAGAGTCTCGCCGGAGATCGTCGCGAAATTGCGCGAGGCCTATCTGAAGGCGGTCAACGATCCGGCGATCAGGCAGAAGCTGATCGACGCCGGCATCGACCCGCTGCAGAGCACGCCGCAGGAGATGGCCGCCTATGTCGCGTCGGAAACCGCGAAGTGGGAGAAGGTGATCAAGACCGCTGGCATCAAGCTGGATTGACCGGGCCGTCGTTTACCGCAATCTCGTCTGCTGTGATCGAGGCGCCGCGAAGCGCATCGAGCCCGCTCACGAACATCTCGACGGCGAACACGTAGCTCTTTTGATACTCCATGGGCCGCGCCACCGGCGCGGACATCTCGCCGAGAACGAATCCGCGCACCAGACTCTTGAGGATGCGGATGGCGTGCTTGGCGGATTCGTCGGTGATCCCCACGTTCGAGAAAACACGCAGCACCGTCTGCGCCAGTTCTCCTGCGGCTTTCTGGTATTCGGGATTGTCGACCTCCGGATCGCGAAACGACGCGACCGCCAGCCCGGGACTGCCGAGCGCGAAGCTGCGCATCGCCAGCGCCATTGCCCGCACGGCATCGGAGCCGGCCTTTCCCTCGATCGCCTTTTCGATCTGCCGCCGCAACCCCTGATAACCTGCGATGGCGAGCGCCTGCTTCATCTGCGGGATGGTGTCGACCTTTCCGAAGAAGGCTTCCATTTCCGTGACCAGATCGGCGGCGATCTTCTTGTCCCAGCGCGAAACCGGCGCCTTGATGACGCGCTCAACCTCCGGAAAATGCGTGCGGTCGAACGGAACCATGATCACCTCGCAACCGAGGGCGCGATTCTGAACGCCAATGGTCAACGTCCCTGGCGAAAACTCCGGCTTTTTCGATTCAAATGGTTCGCACCACGCGCATCGCCGACGACCTGCACGCACAACACAACATCCGCCGCGAGGACGTGTTCATCAATCGGGTGGACGTCGCGAGAGAAAACTGGTCGTTCGGCAACGACGTCACGCAGCACGCGTGACGCGCTCCGGCCTCACGTCTCGGCGACGGGGCCGGCCTTCCTCTCCAGCGCCTCGATCCGGGCTTTCAGCGCCTCGTTCTCCTCGCGGGCGAGACGGGCCATGTCCTTCACCGCCTCGAACTCCTCGCGCTTGACGAGATCGAGGTCGCGCAGGATGCGCTCGGCCTGGCTGCGCACGACGGTTTCCACCTCGCGCTTGACGCCGGAGGCGGCGCCCGCGGCATCGTTCATCAGGCGCGCGATCTCGTCGAAGAAACGGTTGCTGGTCTGGGTCATCATCACACTCCGAAGGGCCCCGGTTACCCGCTGTGGGAGCGGATTTGACATTCGCTATCGAATTAACCACACGTCCACGAAGCGAATGTCAAATCCCAAGCTCCCCAGCAACTATATTTTCGAATGGTCCTCTGTTTCCAGCATTCGCAAAATGCCTGCCGAGACGGGGCGCGAATGCTAGAAACGGACCATTCGTTGAGGTGCCCAGACAATGGTGATGGCGCTGCCGGCGCGCAAGATGTCAGGAACACGTGAGTTGTTAATGGTGCATTCTTGTCGCAAACCGGTGCCACATTCACGGATACCGCGCCCTGATTCTCGCACCCGCCGGACATAGCCAGCTCATGTTCCTGACCATCGCGTTTCCCGTCTTTGACCCCATCGCCATCTCCATCGGGCCGATCGCGATCCGCTGGTATGCGCTGGCCTATATCGGCGGCATCGTGCTGGGCTGGCTCTACGCCCGGAAGATCATCCGGAGCGAAAAGCTCTGGGGCGGCAAGCCGCCGTTCACGGTGACGGATTTCGACGACTTCATCCTGTGGGTGACGCTGGGCATCATCCTCGGCGGACGCACCGGCTATGTGCTGTTTTACAACCTCAGCTTCTTCACGCAGCACCCCGCCGAAATTTTCAAGCTGTGGACCGGTGGCATGTCGTTCCATGGCGGCTTCATGGGCTGCGTGATCGCGGTGCTGCTGTTCGGCTGGAAGCGCAATATTTCCGTGCTTTCGCTAGGCGATGTCACCTGCGCGGTCGGCCCGATCGGCCTTCTGCTCGGGCGGCTCGCGAACTTCATCAACAGCGAATTGTGGGGCCGCCCGGCGGACGCCAGCGTGCCATGGCGGATGGTGTTTCCGAACGGCGGCCCGCTGCCGCGCCATCCGAGCCAGCTTTACGAAGCGGGGCTTGAGGGCGTTGTGCTGTTCATCATCCTTGCGCTGCTCATTCGGGGAGGCGCGCTGAAGCGTCCCGGCTTCATTATCGGCGCGTTCGCCACCCTTTATGGTGTCGCCCGCATCACCGGCGAATTTTTCCGCGAGCCCGATCCGCAACTCGGATTCCTCTGGGGCGGGCTGACCATGGGCATGATCCTGTCGGTGCCGATGATCATTGCGGGCCTGGCCTTTATCGCCGCGGCATGGCGGCGCGGGCCGCGCACGGCGGGTGACGAGGCCACCAAAGCGGCTTAATACGTCAAATCATATTTGAATTTTCCATTCCCGATTTGTCCGAGAGTTTGCCGTGTCCGATTATTCGCCGCTCGAAACCCTGATCCGGAAGCAGATCAAAGCCAACGGGCCGATGCCGGTGTCGCGCTACATGCAGATATGCCTGACCGATCCGCAATACGGCTACTATCTCAAGCGCGATCCCCTCGGCCGCGACGGCGACTTCATCACCGCGCCCGAGGTCAGCCAGATGTTCGGCGAACTGGTCGGGCTGTGGGCGGCATCGGTCTGGCACGCCATGGGCATGCCGGCCGAAGTGAAGTTCATCGAGCTTGGCCCCGGACGCGGCACCATGATGGCGGATGCGCTGCGGGCGGTGAAAATTCTCCCGGCTTTTCGTGAAGCAATCAGCGTGCATCTGGTCGAAAAAAGCCCGACCCTGCGCGAGAAGCAGCGCGACAAGCTCGCCGACGCCGCGCATGTGGAATGGTACGAGCAGATCGAGGACGTTCCCGAAGGCCCTGCCATCATCCTCGCCAACGAGTTCTTCGACGCGCTGCCGGTCCATCAGGCCGTGCGCAAGGGCAGCGGCTGGCACGAACGCACCATCGAGATCGACGGCGACGATATGCTCGCCTTCACCACCGCGCCGAATCCGATTCCCCGCTTCGATGTTCTGCTGCCGCCCGTGGTGCGCGCCGCCCCCATCGGCGCGATTTTCGAGTGGCGGCCAGATAACGAGATGTTCACGCTGGCGCGGCGGGTCCGCGATCAGGGCGGCGCGGCGCTGATCATCGACTACGGCCATGTCCGCAGCGACGCGGGCGAAACCTTCCAGGCCGTCGCGCGGCACAACTACACCAATCCGCTGCGCAATGCCGGCCTTGCCGACCTCACCGCGCATGTAGATTTTCAGGCGCTGGCCCGCGCCGCCGAGGATGTCGGCGCCCGCGCCCATGGTCCGGTGGAGCAAGGCGTGTTCCTGAAAAGCCTCGGGATCGAAACCCGCGCGCAGGCATTGATGAAGAACGCCACCGAGGAGAGCCAGAAGCTCACCACCGCCGGCCTCGCGCGGCTCACCGGCCCGAGCCCCGAAGGCATGGGTTCGCTGTTCAAGGTGCTCGGCATTTCGCATCCCGCGATCAAGACGCTGGCGGCGCTGTCGGATCAGGAAGCCAAGTCATGATCGTTTCGTCGTCCCTGCTTTCGGCCGTGCCCGGCCTGCGCCATGCGTTCTTCTCGCGCGAGGGCGGCGCGTCGAAAGGGATCTACGAGAGTCTCAACGGCGGCATCGGCTCCAATGACAATCCGGCGGATGTGATCGAGAACCGCCGCCGCATGGCCGGGCATCTCGGTGTCGCGCCGGCGCAATTCCTCACCGTGTTCCAGATTCACTCGCCCGATGTCGCGGTTGCCTCCGCGCCATGGGAGACGCAAACACGCCCGCGCGCCGACGCCATGGTGACCAACGTGCCGGGCCTCGCGCTCGGCGTCACGGCTGCGGATTGCGGGCCGATCCTGTTTGTCGATCCCGACAAGCGCGTGATCGGCGCGGCGCATTCCGGCTGGAAGGGCGCGATCGGCGGCGTGCTGGAAAACACCATCGCGGCGATGGAAAGTCTCGGCGCGGCGCGCGGGTCGATCATCGCCGCCATCGGTCCGCTGATCCGGCAGCAGAGCTACGAAGTCGGCGCGGAATTCATCGCGCGCTTTTGCGAAGGCGCGCCGGACAATGCCCGCTTCTTCGCGCCATCCACCCGCGCCGATCACGCCATGTTCGATCTGGCGGGTTACATCCGGATGCGGCTGGAAAACGCGGGCATCCTGATGATCGACGATGTCGGCGTCGACACCTATGCGGACGAGCGCTTCTTCAGTTACCGCCGCACCACCCACCGCAAGGAACCGGACTACGGCCGCAACATCCACGCCATCGTGCTGGACGGCTAGCAGACTTCGATAAAGTCACAGCACCCCGCCGTCACCCTGAGGTGCCGTAGCGAAGCGAAGGCCTCGAAGGGCGACGGCGCTTTACAGTCCGCCATCCTTCGAGGCTCGCAAGAGCTTGCACCTCAGGATGACGGGCCAACACTCTCCTTGGCCTTATCACGCTTTAGCGAACAGCTCTTGACTCTCCACCTGGTGGAAGCCCCACAACGCTTCCATGACACAGCGCACCTACACCATCGGCGAAGCGGCGCGCCTGAGCGGCATCTCGGTCAGGCGGTTGCGGTTCTATTCCGACAAGGGATTGCTGCCGCCCGCCGGACGCACCGAAAGCGGCTATCGCGTCTTCACGGACGAAGAACTCGTCCGCCTCGACCTGATCCGCTGCCTGCGCGATGCGGGCATCGGCCTCGATGCCATCCGCGACGTACTCGCGCGCGAACTCTCGTTGACCGACGCACTCAAACTGCGGCTCCGCGCCCTTGAAGCCGAAATCGCGGCGCAGCGCCGCGTGGCGTCCGCGCTGCGCGCCGCACTCACCTCCCCCGCACTCACCGAAGCCGACTTGAGGAGATTCTGGACCATGACCAATCTGTCCCGCCTTGAACGCCGCAACGTGATCGAGCGCTTCTACACGCAGGTGTCCGAAGACGTCCGCATCGACCCCGAATGGATGCGCCAGATGATCGAGGCCAGCACGCCGGAACTGCCGGACAATCCGACGCCCGAGCAGTGCGACGCCTGGATCGAGCTCTCGTCCATCCTCGCCGATCCGGACTTTGTCGCCAACATGCGCGCCAATGCGAAGGAAGTCTGGAACCAGAACGACTTCGACCTCACCGCCTGGCAGGCCGCGGGCGAGCCGTTCGTGGCGAAAGCCAAGGCCGCGATCGAACAGGGCCATGGGCCGGACTCCGAAGCCGCGCATGCGCTTGCGCAGGAATGGCTGGAAACCTCCGCCCGCGTGATGGGCCGCACGCCCGACGATGACTACAAGACGTGGCTGCGCACGCGGTATGCCGCACACGATGCCCGCGCGGTGCGCTACTGGGAGCTGGTCGCGATCATGCGGGGCCAGCCGCCGCAAACCAGTCCGAACCGGGAATGGAACTGGATCATCGAGGCGATGAAGCACCATCTGGCGGGATAGCCGGTTCATATTGGCTCAAATGCGGATCGCGCCGGTCGCCGATTGCAAACCCTGCCCACAGCCCGCCCTAGACGTTAACGCTCATTAACGATATCGCTGGACCGATCCCCGCCGCGCAGGGCACAACCCTGCCGGCGATATCTCGGGGCGGGCATGGATTTCACTGGGCGAACAGGCACTTGGAGAGCCTTCCGGACGGCGTCATGGGCAGCACCGCGCGTGATGCGGACTTCGCTGCTGCTGGCCCTGCTCGGCCTCACCGCCGCCTGCACCACCAATGGCCCGGGTCCGATGGCCACAACCTCGTCCTTCGGGCCGACGGTCGCCTTTGAATCGGTGGACGGGCCGCCGCCGCAGGTGTTCGACAAGCTGGTGCGGGCGCTCGAAGCCGAATCCACCGCCCGCAGTTTCACCATCGTCTCCCGCGAGGCGCAGGCCTCCTATCGGGTCCGCAGTTACCTGTCGGCGCAGGTCCGCCGGGGCAAGACCACCATCGCCTGGGTTTGGGATGTCTACGACCGGGATCAGGAACGCGCCCTGCGCCTCAGCGGCGAGGAGCCGGCGGGCAAGGGCCGCGACGCCTGGGCCATGGCCGACGACCAGATGATGCGCCGGATCGCGCTCGCGGGGTTGAACGGCCTCAACGGCCTGATCAGCGGGTCCGGCGTTCCGGATTCTCCTGCCCCGGCTGTGCCGCGATCAGGCCCCGCCGTCGCGCAGGCCGGCGAGAATCTGCCGGAATCGGCGCCCCCGCGAATGCAAACGCTGGCCTTCAGCGCCCATTAGGGATGCAGCCATCATCCTGCGCCGGTTTTTGCAGGAAAACGCATCTGAATCCCCGGCTCCGTATTGCCAGCCTTGTCATGTCCTTGTTATCACGCGCGCCTGTGAAGGCGTCAGGCCCCGGTTCCGTTTCATAGGCAAGCGACATGTTGAAAAGCGTTTCCCCCACGTCAAAAGGAGAAGCCGCGATTTCAGCGAAGAACGGCTCCATCAAGCTGGTGGCTGGCAATTCCAACCCCGAACTGGCCGCCCAGATCGCGGCGTGGCTGAAGCTGCCGCTGACCAAGGCCAGCGTGCGGCGCTTCGCCGACAACGAGGTTTTCGTCGAAATCCTCGAAAACGTCCGCGGTTCCGACGTCTACATCATCCAGTCGACGTCGTTTCCGGCCAACGACCACCTGATGGAATTGCTGATCATCACCGACGCGCTGCGCCGCGCCTCGGCGCGCCGCATCACCGCCGTGATCCCCTATTTCGGCTACGCCCGGCAGGACCGCAAGGTCGGCTCCCGCGCGCCGATTTCGGCCAAGCTGGTGGCGAACCTGATCACCCATGCCGGCGCCGATCGCGTGATGACGCTCGACCTGCACGCAGCCCAGATCCAGGGCTTCTTCGATATTCCGACCGACAACCTGTTCGCCGCGCCGGTGATGGCGCGCGACATCAAGGAGAAGTTCAATCTCTCCGAGGTGATGGTGGTCTCGCCCGACGTCGGCGGCGTGATCCGCGCGCGCGGCCTCGCCAAGCGCATCAACGCGCCGCTGGCGATCATCGACAAGCGCCGCGAACGCGCCGGCGAATCCGAAGTGATGAACGTGATCGGCGATGTCGCCGGCTACACCTGCGTCCTGATCGACGACATCGTCGATTCAGGAGGTACGCTGGTGAACGCGGCGGATGCCTTGCTCGCCAACGGCGCCAAGGACGTCTACGCCTACATCACCCACGGCGTTCTCTCCGGCGGCGCGGTCGCCCGCGTCACCGGCTCGAAGCTGAAGGAACTGGTCATCACAGATTCCATCCAGCCGACCGAAGCCGTCCGCAAGGCGCCGAATATCCGCCTGCTTCCGATCTCGTCGCTGATCGGCGAAGCCATCGGCCGCACCGCGTCCGAAGAGTCGGTGTCGAGCCTGTTCGACTGAGTTACGGACGGATTCAAAAAAATAATTTTCATCGTGTCAGGCGCGCACCGGATTCGCGCGACTCGCAATGCGCGAATCCGATTCCGTTTTGTTCTCATCCGCGCGACACGCGAGGCGCGGCGCGAACCGGCTTAAGAGTCTGTGCGGACTCATGAATCGGCGCGACTGATCTCGACACGCCCGGCGTTGCTTTCGCTTGTCCCGCTTCCTGTTGAAGACTGAGCAAATCAGGCCATTGCCTGTGGACGGGATTCGGCGCGGCGTTGCGCGGATTCAGCAAATCACCGATCAATTCTCTTACAAGGTTGCCGTTGCGGCGCACGTCCTGAAAGCCGGGTCGTCATGATCGTGAACGGAGAACTTGCAGCGACAGTTCTCGCTCGTTCTTTGCGTTTCGTTCGGCGTTCACATCCCACAACAACAGAGGATGCAGGCAGGCATGTCCCATCTGGACATCACATCGGATTCGCACAGCAGCCCGCTGTCGGTGGTCGAGGAAATCGCCTCCACCAACCAGTGGTCGTTCGAGCGTTCGGGCCAGGACGAGATCACCATCCTCACGCAGGGGCAGTGGACCGACTATCAACTCGCCTTCACCTGGATGGGCGAGATCGACGCGCTGCATCTGGCCTGCACCTTCGACATGAAGATTCCCGAGGCGCGGCGCACCGAAGTGCAGCGCCTGGTCGCGACCATCAACGAGCAATTGTGGATCGGGCATTTCGATGTCTGGCTCGCCACCGGCTCGATCATGTACCGGCAGGCGCTGATCCTTCCGGGCGGACTGACAGCCTCACCCGCGCAGTGCGAACTGATGCTCGAAGGCGCGCTCCATGCCTGCGAGCGCTACTACCCGGCGCTGCAGTTCGTGGTCTGGGCCGGCAAGACCGCCTCCGAGGCCATGGACGCGGCGATGTTCGACACCGTCGGCGAGGCGTAGGTCTGTTCGTCATGCCCGGCTTTATGCCGGGCATCCACGTCTTCCTTGCAAGATCATCCGTTTAAGGCGTGGATAGCCGGGACAAGCCCGGCCATGACGACTATAAGTCCTGCAATCCATTTTGCAGGATTAGTCCCATGACCACTTCCTCCGGCGCGCTGAAGAATTTCACCGGCTCCCTCGTGCTTGCGGGCGCGGGCAAGATGGGTGGCGCGATGCTGTCCGGCTGGCTCGACGGCGGCCTCGATCCCAGGCGCGTCACCATCATCGAACCCTATCCATCCGATGACACGCGCGGCTTCGCGGCGCGCGGCGTGCAACTCAATCCCGACATGAAAGGCATCGGCATCGCCGACGTGCTGGTGCTGGCGGTGAAGCCGCAGATGTTCCGCGATGCGGGTCCGCAATTGCGCGCCATGGTCGGCCCTTCGACGCTCGTGGTTTCGATCATGGCAGGCACCACCATCGCTGCCCTCAGCGAAGTATGCGGCGGCCGGGTGATCCGCGCCATGCCCAACACCCCCGCTGCCATCGGACGCGGTATCACTGTCGCGGTGCCCGCGAGCGATGTGACGGCAGACCAGCGCGCTGTGGCCGATGCACTGTTGCGGGGGACCGGCAGTGTCGAATGGGTCGACGATGAAACGCTGATGGATGCGGTCACCGCTGTGTCCGGCTCCGGCCCGGCCTATGTGTTCCTGCTTGCGGAAGAGATGGCGCGTGCCGGTGTCGCCGCCGGATTGCCGGAAGCGCTGGCGACAAAACTGGCGCGTGAAACCGTCGCCGGCTCCGGCGAACTGTTGCATCGCTCTGATCAGACCAGCGCTACGCTCCGCCAGAACGTCACCTCGCCCGGCGGCACGACGGCAGCCGCACTTGAGGTGCTGATGGGTGGAAACGGATTCCAGCCGCTGCTGACAAAAGCGATTGCGGCCGCGACAAAGCGCTCGAAGGAACTGGCGAAGTAGGTTTGCATCCTTTTCCCTCTCCCCTTGTGGAAGAGGGTGCCCGAGCACAGCGAGGGCGGGTGAGGGGTAACCCGCATCGCAGCAACCCTCACCCGGCTCAGGTTCGCTTCGCTCAACTTCGCCACCCTCTCCCACAAGGGGAGAGGGAAAACTACACCGGCACCCTCACTGTCGCGCGCAATCCGCCCATCGGGCTGTCGCCGAGCGTGATGTCGCCGCCGTGCGAGCGCGCGATGTCGCGCGCGATCGCAAGACCGAGACCGGTGCCGCCCTCGTCCTGATTGCGCGCATCGTCGAGCCGCAGGAACGGCTTGAACACTTCCTCGCGCATGTCCGGCGGAATACCCGGCCCGTCGTCGTCCACCGTCACGGTGAGATAGCGGTGATCGCGATGGCCGGTGAGCGCGAGCGCATTGGCATGACGCCCCGCGTTCGACACAAGATTGGCGATGCAGCGCTTGAACGCCGCAGGCTTCACGATCACCACCGGCAGGCCGTGGAAGGTCACGGTCGCGGCATGGCCGTGCCGCTCGGCATCGCTGCGCAATTCCTCCAGCGCCTGCTCCATGTCTGTGGGCTGCGCCTGCTCGCCGCTGTCGCCGCGCGCGAACGACAGATAAGCCTCCAGCATGGCACTCATCTCGTCGACATCCTTGCGCATGCCCTCGACCTCCGGACTGTCGCCGATCAGCGCCAGTTCGAGCTTGAAGCGCGTCAGGATGGTGCGCAGGTCATGGCTGACACCGGCGAGCATGGCGGTGCGCTGTTCGAGGCTGCGCTCCACACGCGCCTTCATTTCAAGGAACGCATAGGCCGCGCGCCGCACCTCGCGCGCGCCGCGGGGACGGAAATCCGGCACCTCGCGGCCCTTGCCGAAACTCTCCGCCGCATCGGCCAGCCGCAGGATCGGCTTGATCTGGTTGCGCAGGAACAGCACCGCGACGATCAGCAGAATCGAGGATGTGCCCAGCATCCAGAAGATGAAAATTTCGGAATTCGACGCATAGGCGGCGCTGCGCTGGGCGAAGATGCGCATCACGGTATCGTCGAGCTTGATGCGGATTTCAACCAGCGAGGAGCGCCCGACGGTGTCGATCCAGAACGGGCGCGCTATCTGGCGGCTGAGTTGCACCGACAGCGTCTGGTCGAGCAGCGAGAAAAACGGCTTCGGTCCCGGCGCCGGCATGTCGTTGACAGGCAGGAAATCCACCACCAGGCCGAGCCGCTGCTGCGCGATGCGCTTGATCTGGGTGCGGTCCTTGTCCTGCGGATAGGTCCTGTAAATGTCGATCAGCGCGGAAATGTCCTGCACCACGGCAGCGGAGAGACGCCGCGTCACCGTGTTCCAGTGCCGCTCCATGAACACGAAGGCGACCACCGACTGCAGGATCACCATCGGCACGATGATGATGAGCAGCGCGCGGGCATAGAGCCCCTTCGGCATCAGTTCCTTGAACCAGCGCCCCAGCCACTCGCCGGCGCTGGAGACACGCTTTGACGCCGTGCGGATGAAGCTCAGGCCGGTATCGAGCGTGCTCATGATAGCCGCACCCGCAGCCGCAACTCAGATCGCGGACACTCCTCTCGAGAATTGCGCTGTCTATTGGCTCTATCGTTCTCTCCCCCCTTGTGGGGGAGAGACAGAGAGGGGGGTACAACAAGAACGAGAGTGGGATTGACCCCCCTCCCTACCCCTCCCCCACAAGGGGGGAGGGAACGGATCGTGCCTGTGGCAACGCTCGCGTCCATCCAACCATCCCAATTCACGGCGACGCCACGAGGCGATAGCCGATGCCGCGCACCGCCTGCAGGAACAGCGGATTGGCCGGATCGCGCTCGATCTTGCGGCGGAGGCGGTTGATCTGCACATCCACCGCGCGCTCGTTGACGCTGCCGTCGCCGCCGGTCAGCGCCGCGCGCGGCACCGTCTCACCCGGTGTCGCGGCCAGAATGCGCAGCATGTCGCGCTCGCGGTCGGTGAGATGGATGACCTTCTCGCCGTCGCGCAGTTCGCCGCGCTCGATGTGATAGACGTAAGGTCCGAACGCGACCGACTCCACCGGCGGCGCGATCACCGGCGCGGCGCGCTTGAGGATGTTGGCGATGCGCAGCACCAGTTCGCGCGGCTCGAACGGCTTGGCGACATAATCGTCGGCGCCGATCTGCAGTCCCTCGATCCGGCTTTCGGCTTCATGCCGCGCCGTGAGCATGATGATCGGCACCGCCGAGGTGGTGCGGATCGAGCGCGCGAGATCGAAGCCGGTTTCGCCCGGCATCATCACGTCGAGGATCAGAAGATCGAAATGCAAACCGGTCAGCTTGGCGCGCGCATCGGCGGCGCTCTTCGCGGTGGTGACGCGATAACCCTCATTGCCGAGAAAGCGCGACAGCAGATCGCGGATGCGGCGGTCGTCGTCGACCAGCAGCAGATGCGGCGCGTCGTCGGCCAGTTGCTGCCGCGCGCGCTCCGATGTTGCGATGTCGATCACCTTGCGTCCTTCGCCATCCTGCGGCTTCGCAGGATTTCCTCCAGCACCTTGTCCGGATCGGTCTGGTCGATCATGCCGAGCAGGAACTGGCGCACGCTTTCGGCGCCTTCGGCATTCATGGTTTCGAGGGCGCTGTCGATGCGCGCGGTCTGCAGCCCGGCGAGTTTCACCACAAGGGCCTCGCCCTTCGGCGTGGCGAAAAGAAGACGCTGGCGCCGGTCGTTGTCGCCCGCCTTCTGCACGATATAGCCTTCATCAAGAAGCTGCTTCAAAACGCGCCCGAGCGACTGCTTGGTGATCCGCAGCACGTCCAGCAAATCCGCGACCTTGAGGCCGGGATAACGGGTGACGAAATGCACCACGCGATGATGGGCGCGGCCGAAGCCGAATTCCTCGAGCACATGGTCGGCATCGCCGACAAAGTCGCGATAGGCAAAGAACAGCAGTTCGATGATGTCCCAGCGCAAGGGACCACTCCCCGGACTGACCGGAGAGCCGCCGGTGGGCGGATCGCCTGCTTTCAACATTTTTATGTCAGCCATATTGACGTATATAAGTCTCAATGTTACAAAACCGGCGACGGCAACGAAATTTTAGTTCGTTTCATTGGCCATCCTTGGTCCTAAAGTTCGCACAGAGCTGTGCAGTAACCTCGGTCAAGGCTGGAATTTCTGTCATCGTGCGATTGTCGAGCGGCATTTCGGCAAACATACTGGACTTCGCGCCTTCCGCCAAAGCGGAAACCGGCCCTCGGGCCGGCGGGCCGGGGAACAGACACTTGAATCGACCAGCCCGCCGCCGCGTGGACTGCAACCAGAGCCGGGAGAAGACCATGGGCATTTCGGGAGTTTCGTTCGAGAAAAGCGAGGGCGCGGTCGTGTTCGACATGCGGCCATCGACGACTCCGACGCCTGCAGCAGAGCGCACCGCCAAGCTGGCCGATCCCGGCTTCGGCCGGGTCTTCACCGATCACATGGCGATTGTCCGCTACAGCCAGGACAAGGGCTGGCATTCCGCGCGGATCGAATCCCGCGCCAATTTCGCGCTCGATCCCGCCACCGCGGTGCTGCACTACGCGCAGGAAATCTTCGAGGGCCTGAAGGCCTACAAGCGCGACGATGGCGGCGTGAACCTGTTCCGTCCCGACGCCAACGCGCGCCGTTTCCGCGATTCCGCCGACCGCATGGCGATGGCGCCGCTGCCCGGGCAGGTCTTCATCGAAGCGGTCGAACAGCTCGTGCGCATCGACCGCGACTGGATGCCGGGCGGCGAAGGCAGCCTCTATCTGCGGCCGTTCATGATCGCGAACGAAGTGTTCCTCGGCGTGAAGCCATCCGCCGAATACATCTTCGCGGTGATCGCCTCGCCGGTCGGCTCCTATTTCAAGGGCGGACCTGCCCCGGTCTCGATCTGGGTGTCGGAAAACTACACCCGCGCGGCGATCGGCGGCACCGGCGCCGTGAAGTGCGGCGGCAACTATGCCGCGAGCCTGCGCGCGCAGGCCGAAGCGATCCAGCATGGCTGCGACCAGGTGGTGTTCCTCGATGCGGTCGAGCGCCGCTACATCGAAGAACTCGGCGGCATGAACGTGTTCTTCGTGTTCGACGACGGCTCGCTGCTGACGCCGCCACTCGGCACCATCCTGCCAGGCATCACCCGCGATTCGATCATCACGCTGGCGAAGGCCGCGGGCACGCGCGTGCGCGAGGAGGCCTACACCATCGGCCAGTGGCGTGCGGATGCGGCGAGCGGAAAACTGAAGGAAGCCTTCGCATGCGGCACCGCCGCGGTGATCTCGCCGATCGGCAAGGTGCGCTCGGCCAGCGGCGACTTCACCATCAACGGCGGCAATGCCGGCCCGATGGCGATGGGTCTGCGCAAACAGCTCGTGGATATTCAGTACGGCCGCGCCGCCGATCCGCACAACTGGATCCGGAAGGTTTTCTGATCGCGAATACCGTTCGCGTCACATCGGGCCATGCACAGCAATGTGCATGGCCCTTTTGCTGTCCTATGCGCGCTGCGCCTGGCGCCACAAGTCGTAGATGTCTTCACCTTCCGGCCGCACCGGCACATAGGCCACCTTGAGCGCGTGATGCTGCATGACCGGCCGCGCCATCTCCGCATAGATCGCTGTAGTTGAGAGGCCATAGGGTTCGCCGTCCTCATTGGAATAGGCGAAGTTCACCTCGCGGATTCCGGTAAGGTGCATCGCGGCGAGGCACATCGGACACGGATGTCCGCTGGCATAGACCACGCAGCCATCGAGGCGCGGCGAACCGAGCGCCTGACTCGCGGCGCGGATCGCCTGCAGTTCGGCATGGGCCGTCGGATCGCCGGTGGCTCCGATTTCGTTGACACCGGTGGCGACGGTCTTGCCATCCTTGACCAGCACCGCGCCGAACGGCCGTCCGCCCCGGCGGACATTGCCGCGCGCCAGTTCGATCGCCTCGCACAGAAAGCGTTCAGCCGACATGGAGCTTCCCTCCGTCTCTTGAATTAAAGCGCCTCGGCGGGAATCCAGAACACCTCGCCGTCGGACTCTTCGGTGTCGAGCCACAGCAGCGGCAGGTTCGGATAGGCATCGCCCAGCGCATCGCGGCCTCGCCCGATCTCGCACAGCAGCCCGCCGTCCTGTGTCAGATGATCCTTCGCGCCGTCGAGAATTCGGCGCACGATGTCGAGGCCATCATCGCCGCCGTCGAATGCGATGGAGGGTTCGTGCAGGCACTCGCGCGGCAGCCCGGCCATGCCCTCGGCATCGACATAGGGCGGATTGGTGACGATGAGATCGTAGCGCGCATCGTTCACCGCGTCGAACAGATCTCCCTCATAGAGCGAAACGCGGTCCTCGAGGCCGTAGTCGGCGACATTGCGCGCGGCCACCGCCAGCGCATCCGGTGAAATGTCCACCGCGTCCACGGTCGCGTTCGGGAAACTCTGGCAGGCGAGAATGGCGAGACAGCCCGAGCCGGTGCAAAGATCGAGAACGCGCGTGACATTGAACGGATCGTCGATCAGCGAGCCGCCCTCTTCCTCCGCATCGCCGCCAAAATGCGAGTCCAGCAGTTCGCCGATGAAGGAGCGCGGCACGATGGTCCGCTCGTCGACATAGAACGGCAAGCCGCGCATGTAGATCCTGTTGACCAGATAAGCCGCGGGTTTGCGTGTGGCGATGCGTTTCTCGAACAGCGCCAGAACTTTCGCGGCTTCCCGCGCGGTAACGCGCGCAGCCGCGAACATCTCGAACTGGTCGGGATGCAGGTGCAGGACTTCACAGACGATGAAGGCCGCCTCCGCCACCGGATCGGTGGTGCCGTGGGCGAACACCACACCGGCTTCGGCAAAACGGCTGACGCCGTAGCGCATCAGGTCGAGCAGCGTGACCAGTTCGCCCGGCAGCACTTGGGGCGACGAGACTTTGGGCGGAATCGGCTTCAGGATTGTCTTCGCGGTCGCGCGCGGCGCGATGCGCTTCGCAGAGGCTTTCTTTGCTGACGCCTTCTTCGCAGGAGCAGTTTTCACTTTCTTCGCCATTACTTGTTCCACCGCGCCGCTGCGTTGTCGTCGTGGGCCTGCGCATCGACCCACTGCGTATCACCAGCGCGCTCCTCGGATTTCCAGAACGGCGCATTGGTCTTGAGATAGTCCATCAGAAACTCCGCCGCCTGAAACGCCGCCTCGCGATGTTTCGACGCCGCCAGCACCAGCACGATGTTGTCGCCCGGCACCACACGGCCATACCGATGGATCACGGTGACGCCATCGAGCGGCCAGCGTGCGACCGCCTCGGCCACATGCCGTCCGATCTCGGTTTCCGCCATGCCGGGATAATGCTCCAGCGTCATCGCGGCGATGGCGCCCTCGCCCTCCCCGCCCCGGCAGATGCCGGAGAAGGTCACCACCGCGCCGATGTCGGTGTTGCCCTTGGTCAACGCCGCGATTTCCGCCGCGATATCGAAATCAGCGGACTGGATACGGATGGTGACGGGCGTCGTCATGAGAGGATCAGCCGCCGGTCATCGGCGGGAAGAACGCGATCTCGCGCGCGCCCGCAATCGCGGTGTCCGATTTCACATGGGTGTGGTCGATGGCGGCGCGAATGGTTTTCGGCGACGCGAATGCGTTGGCGTATTCCTCGCCCCGCGCGATCAGCCACTGCATCAGGTCCGCGACCGTGCGCACATCCGCCGGCGGATCGAGCGTTTCTTCCGCCTTGCCGATCCGTTCGCGCACCCATGCGAAATAGAGCACCTTCACCGGTCTTCCTCGGTCAGATGATGGATCCCCGCACGAAGGTAATCCCATCCGGTGTAGATGGTGAGGATCGCCGAAATCCACAACAGTGTGATTCCGATCAGCACGGTCGGCGGCAGGATCGTCTCGCCGGCTTCGCCCGCGATCAGGAAGCCGATGGCGACAAGCTGCACCGTGGTCTTCCATTTCGCCAATTGTGACACCGGCACGCTGATACTGATCGCGGCGAGATATTCGCGCAGGCCCGAGACCAGAATTTCGCGGCAGAGGATGACGATGGCGGCCCACAGCGACCAGCCCTTGATGGTCTCGTCCGCCGCCAGCATCAAAAGGCACGAGGCCACAAGGAGCTTGTCGGCGATGGGGTCCAGCATCTTGCCCAGCGACGACTGCTGATCCCAGATGCGCGCATAGTAGCCATCGAGAAAATCGGTCACGCCCGCGGCGATGAACACGAACAGCGCCACCCAGCGCAACCACAGCGGCGCGCCGAGGATGGACTGCGCATACATGCAGCCGATGACCACCGGAATCGCGGCAATCCGGGAGTAGGTCAGAATATTGGGCAAAGACAGCGAGCGCTTTGCGGGTTTCGGGGCGGCGACACTGGTCATGACCTTACCAATACTGCGAAATTGTCCGCGTCAACAGCCCATGCCGCGCATTTGAGGCCCTCAAGGCAAAGATGACAGCGGCGTCATGTATGACTGCCGGGATGGAAGAAATCGAAGATTTTACGCGCACTTTCAGCGCTGACGCCCGGAACCTTGCCGAGATCGGCGACCGAGGCCCGCTCGATCTCTTTCAGGGTGCCGAAATGATGCAGCAGTGCACGCTTGCGTGAGGGCCCGATGCCGGGGATTTCCTGCAGACCCGCCTCGCGGATATCCTTCTTGCGCAGCTTGCGGTGCGATCCGATCACGAAACGGTGCGCCTCGTCGCGCAGCCGCTGGATGAAATAGAGCACCGGATCGCGGGGCTCGAGCTTGATCGAGGGCCGGTCCGGCATGAACAGGGTTTCGCGTCCGGCATCGCGATCCGGCCCCTTGGCCACCGCGATCAGCGACACATCGGTCAGGTTCAGGCCGGAGAAAATCTCCCGCGCCGCATTGAGCTGGCCCTGGCCGCCGTCGATGATGACAAGATCGGGCCATTGCGGCACGGCGTCGTCATCCTTGTCAGGTTTCCTGCCCTCGGCGGCGTTGCCGAGCAGCCGCTTGAAGCGGCGCTCCAGCACCTCGCGCATCATGGCGTAGTCGTCGCCCGGCGTCAGCCCTTCCGATTTGATGTTGAACTTGCGGTACTGGTTTTTCAGGAAACCTTCCGGTCCGGCGACGATCATCGCGCCGACCGCGTTGGTGCCCATGATGTGGCTGTTGTCGTAAACCTCGATGCGCTTCGGCACGCGCGGCAGACCGAGCACGTTGGACAGGCCTTCGAGCAGGCGCGCCTGCGTCGCGGTGTCGGCGAGCTTGCGGCCGAGCGCCTCGCGCGCATTGGTCAGCGCGTGTGCGACGAGATCCTTCTTCTCGCCGCGCTGGGGCGCCGAGACCTCAACCTTGCGGCCGGCCTTCACGGCAAGCGCCTCCGCAAGCAATTCCTGATCGTCGACATGATGCGACAGCAGAATCAATTTCGGCGGCGGCTTGTCGTCGTAGAACTGCGCGAGGAACGAGCCCAGCACTTCCTCCGGCGGCATGGCCTCGTCGGCGCGCGGGAAGTAGGCGCGGTTACCCCAGTTCTGCCCGGTGCGGAAGAAGAACACCTCGACGCAGGAATAGCCGCCTTCCTGATGGATCGCGAACACATCGGCTTCCTCGACGGTGCGCGGATTGATGCCCTGCTGCGACTGGATCGCGGAGAGCGCGGCAAGGCGGTCGCGATAGAGCGCGGCGCGCTCGAACTCGAGTTCGTGCGAGGCCTTCTCCATTTCGCCGGCAAGTTCCTGCTTCACCAGCCGCGAGCGGCCGGAGAGAAACTCATTCGCCTCGCGCACCAGTTCGGTGTAGCCGGGAAAGTCGATCTCACCGGTGCACGGCCCCGAGCAGCGCTTGATCTGGTACAGCAGACAAGGCCGCGTCCGGCTCTCGAAAAACGAGTCGCTGCAGGAGCGCACGAGGAACGCGCGCTGCAGCGCGGTGATGGTGCGGCCCACCGCGCCCGCCGACGCGAACGGCCCGAAGTAGCGGCCCGGCCGGGTCTGCGCGCCGCGATGCTTGAGAATCTGCGGCGCCCAGTGGTCGCCGGTGATCAGGATGTAGGGAAACGACTTGTCGTCGCGCAGTTGCACATTGAAGCGCGGGCGAAGCTGCTTGATCAGATTGGCTTCCAGCAGCAGCGCCTCGGTCTCGGTCGCGGTCGAGATCACCTCGACATTCACAGTCGCCGCGATCATCCGCGCGATGCGCGCCACCTGCCCGGTCGGACGCGCATAGGAGGCGAGCCGCTTCTTCACGCTCTTGGCCTTGCCGACATAGAGCACGTCGCTGGCCGCATTGAGCATGCGATAGACGCCGGGTGAGGTCGGCGCGAGTTTCACCGCGCGCTCGATCGCGGCGCGGCCCACCGCCAGCGTTCCTTCGGCCGCGGGCTCGGCGGACTCGTCCTCCTGCTCCGGAAGCCGCGCCTCTTCGTCCTCGTCGGCGGCAATCGAGGCCGGATCGACATCCTGCCCGCGCAGGTTCCGCGGCGACGGCTCCTGCACAAGCGCCGGCTGCTCCGGCTGGTCGGGGTCTGAGGTGTCGTGAATCATGACCGGAATTTAGGAACTACAGACGAGGTGATCCAGCAGTCAGCGCCACGCGAAGGAACCGGATTCGCCGGCGGCGTGACCCCGTTTGTAACACTTTCTTAAGGATGGGAATCGGGCCGCGCGCCGTCTTAACGCCTGTTTAACGTAAAACTCTCGATAAATTTTACGCAGAAAAGGTGGACTTTCGTAACCACGTCGGTTCGCCGCACCGCTCTGGCCAGCGAGCAGCCACACCGGTGTGCGTTTGAGGAGAGTACGATGAAGACAACAATTCTTGGCGCGATCGTCGCCGCGACATGCGTGAGCGCATCGGCGCAGGCTGCCGATATGTATGGCCGCCGCCCCTATCAGCAGCCCTATACGGTCAACCAGCCGCTCGCCAATAGCTGGATCGGCCCGTATATCGGCGGCAACATCGGTTACGGCTGGGGCGACGTCTCCAACAGCGGCGCCAAGCCGTCCGGCGTGCTCGGCGGTCTGCAGATCGGCTATAACTGGCAGAACGGCGCATGGGTCGCCGGCATCGAGGGCGATCTCCAGCTTAACGCGGCGGACGATACGTTCGCTGCGTGGAAATTCTCGAATCCCTGGTTCGGCACGGTGCGCGGCCGCGTCGGTTACGCCTTCAACAACGTGCTGCTTTACGGCACCGGCGGTCTCGCCTTCGGCTCGCTCAAGGTCGAAGCACCCGGCGGCTTCTCCGAAACCAGCACATCGGCCGGCTGGACCATCGGCGCGGGCGCGGAATTCGCCATCAACCAGAACTGGTCGGCGAAGGTCGAATATCTCTACGTCGACCTCAGCGAGCGCAACTACATGCTCACCGGTCTGCCGAACGGCTATCAGTTCAGCACGGTTCGCCTCGGCGTGAACTACCGCTTCTGATCGGCGCAACATCACCGCACATCATCAATCCCGGGCCTTTCGCCCGGGATTTTGTTTGCGCGCTGACGATCCCGAAACGCGCTTAAGGCGAAATCACCAGATCGACCGCCTTCGGTCCCTTGCCCTTCTTGTCGGGCTCGACTTCAAACGAGATACGCTGTCCTTCGATCAGGTCCTTCAGTCCGGCGCGCTCGACCGCGGTGATGTGGACGAACACATCGCGCCCGCCGTCGTCCGGCTTGATGAAGCCGTAGCCGCGCTCGGCATTGAAGAACTTGACGACACCTGTCATGGCCATCGGGAACCCCTCCCCGCAATGCACCTCTGGCGCGCAACGCGCGTCAGCCAGGTCCGGCATTCATGCCGGAAAGCGGCGGCCTTGGAGAGCAGCTTCAAACGTCGAAGCGCCCGGGGCCTCTCGTCATTCCGCCGCGGCCATTCGCGGGCGCGGGACGTAAAAGCCGACCTTCACAAAAGCAGCATAATACGGTTCCCGGCAAATTGGCCATGCCGCATTTGGGTGCTTTTTTCATCCGTCTGAAGTTTGTGCGAACGCCAGCGCCGGCGTGCGTGTGCAGCGCGTCACGCGCGAAGTGTTTCCACGCGGAAGCGGCCCGCGCCGCCGAGACCCAGCGGCTTTTCAAGCTCGTGCAGGATGGCGCGCAACTCATCGGCCAGCGTCCATGGCGGATTGACGATCAGCAGACCTGCCGACATCAATCCTGAATCGGCCGTCTGCGGCGCGACGCTGAATTCAACACGCAGGCAACGCGCATCCTGGCTTCCCGCGTTCGCCACACGCGCCACATGATCCGCCAGGGAGTCGGTGGCGCGGCGGTCCTTGGCCGGATACCAGAGCATGTAGATGCCGGTCGGCCATTTGGCATGCGCAGCACTGAAGCCGTCGGCAAGCCGGGTGAATTCATCGCGGCTTTCAAACGGCGGATCAATCAGCACCAGCCCACGCCGCTCGTTCGGCGGCACGAAAGCCGGCAACGCGGTCCAGCCATCGAGATCGACCACCCGCGCCTGCTTGTCGTTGTAGAGCGCGCCGATCAGTTGGCGGCGTGCGTTGGGTTCGAGTTCGCAGGCGACAAGCCGGTCCTGCGGCCGCAACAGCGCGCGCGTCACCAGCGGCGATCCCGGATAGGCGGTGAGATCGCGGTGCGGATTGAAGGCGCGCACGATGTCGAGATAGGGTGCGACCAGCGTCATCACCTCTTCGGAGAGGCGCGCCTGCACCAACCGCGCGATGCCGGTGCGCCATTCGCCGCCGCGTTCGGCTTCACTGCTGGTGAGATCGTACAAGCCCGCGCCCGCATGGGTGTCGATCACACGAAACGCCGCCGGCTTGTCGTGCAGATAGGTCAGGATGCGCGCCAGCGCGATGTGCTTGATGACATCGGCGAAGTTTCCGGCATGGAAGGCGTGGCGGTAGTTCATGGCGCGACTGTTACGACATCGCGTGGGGAAAGTAACGCCTCCACTTGAGGAGTTGTCTTACGACAGATGTCATCACCGGGCTTGTCCCGGTGATCCCGACTCGAATGGCACAGTGCCCTAATAATCGAGATGGCCGGGACGAGCCCGGCCATGACAATCTAAATCCACATTGAGCTTGGTCGCGAAACTATCCCCCGCGCACCGGCGGCATCACCACCTTGTCGCGGCGGCAGGCGCGGCGGTCGATCTCGTCGCAGGCGCGGAATTGCAGATCCTTGTTCATGCAGATGCGCACTTCGCTGAGACGCTTGCTGTCGCAGGTCACGGCAATCGCCGCACTCGACAGGCCGGGATTGGCCTTGATGAAAGCCTCTTCGATCTCGAACGGGGCCACCGTCCTGGCGCTGGACAGGTCGAGATAGTCCGCCGGAATCTTCACCGCCGCGCGGGCCTTGCGGATGGTCTCGAAATAGGCGCGCGCGGCCATGCCCGAACAGGTGCCATGCTTGTCCCACTCGTTGTAGATCAGCCCCGGCGCGGGCATCAGGTCGAGCATCGAGGTCATGACATTGCGCGCCAGCCGGGGCGATGGCCGCTGGCAGTAGTTGGGAAAGCCGCGCTCGTATTGCGGCCACAGGCCATGCACGACGAAGGAAAACGGACGGCCCGCGCACTGGGTCTGAACGCCGCGGCTGGAATTGCCGCGCTCGCTCGCCGCCTCGCAGAACGACGGCGACCAGGACAGCGACAGCACGTAGAAATCGAATTCGCCCGGCGCGTTCTGGCGCTTGTCCTGCGCAGAGGCCGAGCTTGCCGTGACGGCGGTCAACACAAGGCCGAACAGCACGGCAACGCATGACAAGCGGACTGAAAAACCGGCAACCGGCAGGCCGGACCTGAACTGCAACATGACCACGCCCCCTTACGGCAATGGCCAGAGCCTAGCCGCGCAAAAAGAACATTTCAAGAACAAAAGAGAATCCCGTTCACCGGGACGGCGAACGGGATGGATCGACACCGTTGTGGACAGGTCAGGGCCGCGCGGCCTTGCAGGACGGGTTGTAGGCCCAGTTGCGGTCGAGGCCGACCACACACCACTCGACACCCGAATCGAATCCGGCGAAGCCGCCGTCCTCGATCACGGAGTAGTGCACCTGCCGGGCGCGGCCGTCGTTCAGCATGGCGCTCGCGGTACAGAACCGGCGCGGAATGCTGTTGGACGCCCAGGGGCGGAAGGCCGTCTCATGCACATTGGCGAAGCCGGTGATCTCGAGCGCGGAATTCCAGAACTTGCTCTCTTTCTCGGCGAATTGCTGGACAATGGTGCCCAGCGCTTCGCTGCAGGGACGCATGTCGCCATCGTAGCGCGGGCCGGAGAGCCAGAAATTGCGCTCCAGCACGTTGGCGGCCTGCGCCGCCGGAGCGAGCGCCATGAGTCCCGCCACGGCGCCCAGCGCCACGGCCAACGTCAGCTTGCGAAATGTCGAGAAAAGGTCGCGCATGAAGCGGTCCACCGGAAGTGCGGAAATGATGTTGCGCGGAAGGTGCCGCGAAGCCGACAGCCGGTCAAGTGCAGCGCGGCAACACTTGGCCGCCAACCCCGGCCGGAGCGTTCGGCCGTTCTTTCCTTGAGGGTCCGGGCGGCCTATGGTGGCGACGGAATCGAACGGAGAGCATGATGCGAACGACTGCAACGGCCGCCCTGACCGCCATGTTGGGATTGCTGGCCCTGACGCCCGCGAACGCCTTTTTCGACACGGTGCCGCCCTTCAAGGGCAACGACACCGGCGGCATCATTGCCTATTCGCTCTACAAGGAAGGTGCGGACATCAAGGCGATGGCCGTCGACCACTGCGCCCGCTACGGCAAGTCGGTGAAGCTGACCGGCGTCGATGCCCAGTATGGCGGCTACATTTCGTTCGCCTGCATCTGGGTCCCTCCGGGCCATACCGACCGGCCGCTGCGCGTCGGCTACTGATATCAAGGACATGCAGGGCATGAAGGGCGCGCGGCCGAAGCAGTAGGTCTGCAGATTGCCGTCATCCTGAGGTGCGAGCATTTGCGAGCCTCGAAGGACAACGGCGATGCACGGTCGCGCATCCTTCGAGGCTCGCCGCTGACGCGACTCGCACCTCAGGATGACGCAGCATCGCTATGTTCTGAGAGAATCAATGGATGCCTGCTTTCGCAGGGAATGACATCGGAGCGACGCAGCAATTGCAGCCGATGTATGCGCAGCGCGCCTTACTTCCCGATCTTCCAGGGGTCGTACTTCTCTTTCGAATCCGGGACGTTCTTCATCGCCGCGCGGGCGGCGGCTTCCTCGCGCGCCATCCGCTTCTGCGGGTCCTCGCCTTTGGCCTGGGCGGGGCCGCTGGTGTCGGGCCGCGCCCTGCCCTGCGCATGAGCCTGCCCGGCGATCAGCACCGCCGCCACGACGATCATCAATACAGCTCTCATCGGACGCTCCGTTGGCCAGCCGCCGGAAACTAGCGCCGTTCGCAGCGTCCCCACAATCAGAAATCCTCAAGATGGCCCGCAAGGCGCGCCGGATCAGCTCACGCCGAAGCGCTTTTCAAAGGCGGCGACATTGATCACGCCGCGCCGATGGGTGCCGTCGCCGATCTTGCGGGAGCCGTCCCAGGCTTCCACCTCGAACAGCACGCTCTTGGCGTCGATCTGCTTGACGCGCGAGGTCACCCGCACCGTGCGCCCGATCGGGGTCGCCGCCAGATGCCGGACATTGACCTCCATGCCGACGCTGACATGGCCGTCCGGCAGCAGGCCGGCGATGGAGGCGGTGCAGGCCTTTTCCATATGCAGGATCATGACCGGCGTGGCGTAGACCGGCGGCATGGTCGAGAGGAAATGCTGCACCGTCATGTCGTGGGTCACCGTCACGACGGTCTCGCCGGGAATCCCGACGGTGACTTTTTCAAGCGTGCTCATGCGAATGTCCCAAATCCGAAGCTCGCCCCGGGCTTACTTCGCCGCCGCCTTGCGTTCGAGGAAGGTCTTGCCGCCCTTCATCTTGTGAGTCAGCGGCGCCTCGTTGATCTGCACGGTCACCACTTCCGCATCCACGCCGAGGTTCTTCACCAGCGCCTGGGTGATGTCGAGCATCATGCCCTTCTTCTGATCGTCGGTGCGGCCGGCCGCCATGTTCACGATAACCTCAGGCATGTTCGTTCCCTTTTGTTTTTTGCGATTTCTCTTTTGTCATCACCGGGCTT
This sequence comes from Afipia sp., assembly GCA_050249215.1. Lineage (GTDB taxonomy): Bacteria > Pseudomonadota > Alphaproteobacteria > Rhizobiales > Xanthobacteraceae > Afipia. Next base: position 48,003 of record JBFWQX010000011.1, on the reverse strand, counting down.
GTCCCGGTGATCCCGACTCGAATGGCACAGCGCCCAATTTATCGAGATGGCCGGGACATAGGCGTTCTTTAGAACGCCGTTCTTACGAACGGCTATGCCCGGCCATGACAATCCTGATTATTTCCAGTTCACATTGTGCCGCGCAAGCACCTTGCGCACGGCCTCCACCAGTTCGCTCTCCTTGCAGGCAAACTGCGCCTTCGCCTGCGCCTGCAAATGCTCCTCGCGGTCGCTGCCGCTGGCGTCTGCCAGCGCGCTGCCCGCGATCATGTCCTTGATCTGCACTTCGCCCTTCGCCTTTTCGTCGCCGCCCTGAATCACAACGCAAGGCGAATTGCGCCGGTCGGCATATTTGAACTGCACGCCGAGATTGTTCTTCGGATTGCCGAGATACATCTCCGCGCGAATGCCTTCGCTGCGCAGCGCCGCGACGAATTTTTGATATTGCGCGATCTCGTTGCGATCCATCACAACGACAACGACCGGCCCGAACTCAGGCGTAGTGTCGATCTTGCCAAGCAGTGTCAGCGCCGCCTGCAGCCGAGAGACACCGATGGAGAAACCTGTCGCCGGGACCGGTTCGCCGCGAAAGCGCGACACGAGACCGTCATAGCGCCCGCCGCCGCCGACCGAGCCGAAACGCACCGGGCGGCCCTTTTCGTCTTTGGTGTCGAGCAGCAGTTCAACCTCGTAGACCGGGCCGGTGTAGTATTCGAGGCCGCGCACGACAGACAAATTTGTTTCGATGCGATCTTCGCCGTATCCGCCGCCTTCAACCAAAAGACGAATTTGGTCTAACTCCAAAATTCCCTCATTGATTAGTTTCGAGTTTGAAATCGTTTCAGCAAAGCGCTCACTTCGGGCAACCGCTTCCGGAATTTTGAAAAGAATTCCCCCCTTCATCTCAGCGAGGGCAGGATCAGTCCTTGGAATCAAAGCTGCGCTTGGATTGTGAGAGGCATCAATCTCTGTAAACGCTATCAAGACATCAATCTGCTCGTCGTCGAGTCCTGCTCCTTTGGTGAAATCGCCGCTCTCATCTTTGCGGCCCTCACCGAGCAAAAGCTTGACGCCTTCGGCACCGAGTCGATCGAGCTTATCAATCGCTCTCAGCACCGTGAGCCGCTTGCCCGCGTTCTCGTCACCGCCGAGGCCGATGCTCTCCATCACACCATCGAGCACCTTGCGGTTGTTGACCTTCACGACATACTGCCCGCGCGGAATGCCCAGCGCTTCCATGGTGTCCGCCGCCATCATGCACATCTCGGCGTCGGCGGCGGGCGATGCTGAGCCCACCGTGTCCGCATCGAACTGCATGAACTGGCGGAAGCGGCCCGGACCCGGCTTCTCGTTGCGGTAGACATAGCCGTTGCGATAGCTGCGATAGGGCTTCGGCAGCGTGTCGAAATTTTCCGCGACATAGCGCGCGAGCGGCGCGGTCAAATCGTAGCGCAGCGAAATCCACTGCTCGTCATCGTCCTGAAACGAGAACACGCCTTCGTTGGGCCGGTCCTGATCGGGCAGGAACTTGCCGAGCGCGTCGGTGTATTCCATCGCCGGGGTTTCCACCGGCTCGAAGCCGTAGCGCTCATAGACCTCGCGGATGGTCTCCACCATCTGCCGCGTGGCGGCGATCTCGGCGGGGGTGCGATCCACAAGGCCGCGCGGCAGCCGCGCGCGCAGTTTCTGGGGCTTTTTGGGTTTTTTATCGGACATGGAATTCGTGTGCTTGGATAAGCTGACAGTCAACTTATCACATCCGCCCACGGGTTATCAGCCGGAATAAGCACGAGCAAGCACGACGACGCATCCCCTCTCCCCTTGTGGGAGAGGGTGGCGAGCATCGTCAGATGCGAGCCGGGTGAGGGGTCTTTATCAATCGCGAATTTACCCCTCACCCGCCTTCGCTTCGCTCAGGCACCCTCTCCCACAAGGGGAGAGGGAGATTCGCCTAATTCACCAGCACAGCGCCGTCGCAGCGGATGCCGGTGACCCAGACATCCGCCTGCCCGAGGCCGACGCCGAGCGTCTGCAGCACCGAGTTCAGCAGCGTGTCGATGGAGCCGGTGGCCCCGCCGATGATGCCCGCGACCAGCGCGCCGATGCCGGGGATCGGAAGACCCAGCGGCCCGAGCTGCACGCCGAGTTGCAGGTCGCCCAAGAGACTCGTGGTCAGCGACGATGTGAACGAGGTGGTGTTCACGGTCTTCTTGGTCTGCGCCTGAATATCGGCATAGCTGAAGGTCACAGGGGTAGGCGAGGCATTCGCCATGGTCGCATGGGCGCGGCCTGTCACCTGGATCGCGCCGAGATTGACGATGTTCACCGCCGGCGGATTCGGCTTCGTCGAGAAATTCGTCATCATCGCCGACGTCACATCGCCGATCCACGCATCGACAATGCCCGGCGACACGCCGAGCGTGGCCGTGGATGTGTTCATGTTCGGATAGCCGCATGACACCGCGTTCAGCATCGCGGTTCCCGCGGCGATCTCGACATAGACCGGCAGATTGACCACCGACACGGAGCCAGAGCCGACCAACTGGATCTTGAGCAGCACGCGGGTCTGCGCGGTGTGAACGCTCGCGCCTGCCGAACCGACCGTGACCCAGCTTGTCCCCACGGGCCGCTCGCCGACCGTCGCCTGCAGCGTCACACCGGCAACGCCCGGCAGCGACAAGTTCACGTTCGTGGCGATCTGGTTGGTGCCGTTGGCGAGCGCCGCCATCGCCGAAACGAGATCCAGCGCGGACACGGTCGCGCCGACCTTCGGCTTTTCGCCGACCGTGAGATTTGAATACGGCCCGACACCGATCAGCGCCGACGGCGTGATCTTCGTGGTCATGCCGGAAATCGCCGACGAGAGGCTGGAGAGCGCGGCAATCGCGCCGCTGTTGCCCATCGCGGCGGTCTGCAGCGCCGCGACGATATCGGTCACTTTCAGATTGCTGCTCAAGAGCGTGTCGTAGGTCACGCCGGTGAGATTGACGCGCGTCGCCAGCGCCGAGAGAAAATCAAAGGCGTCAATCTTCGCGGCCAGCAGCGCGTTGTAGTCCATGACCGAGAGCGACAGCGTGGTGCCGAGCATACCGCCGAGCAGCGAATTCAGCAGCCCGCCGTTCAGCGACACCAGCCGCGAGCCGATGGCGAAGGTGGCAAGCTGCGTGGTGCTGGCGATCGCGCTCGCCTTGACATCCCACTGGCTCTCGCCGGTCAGCACCTTGCCGAAGTAGAGCGGTGTCTTTGTCTTCAGCGACACCCGGACCGCGTTGGCGGGCGTTGCTCCCGCCACGAACCGCTGCTGCGGCGTCAGGGACGCTTTCGCCGTGTAAACACCAGGCTCGACAGCCACGAGCGAGTCCGGTGGATAGTTGTTCCTGGCGACGGTCGCCGCAGCAGCGCGGGACGCATTGTTCAGATCGCTCGCGGCGACGATGGCCGCGAGATCGGCCGCGCTCTGGGTGCGGCGCTTGTCGGCGAAGATCGCGCCGACATCGACGCCGAGCGCGGCGCAGGCGATGAGCATCAGAAAGCTCACCGCGCCCATGATCGCGATGTTGCCGCGCTCGTCGGCGGAAAAGCGCTGGGTCGTTCGCCTGAGTTGCTTTGCCGTCACCCTGAGGCGGCTGCGCAGCAGCCCTCGAAGGGCGACGGCGCTTGCAGCCCATCCTTCGAGACTCGGCGCATATGCGCCTCGCACCTCAGGATGACGAGATCGCTGAAAACAAAAGCGCGCGCCCATGACTCAATACCCTCCGCGCGGGATCGCAGCCGTGCGCACGATGGTCGATGACGGCGCGGGCACGAATGTCGGCAGCGAATAGATGAACATGCCGGAGGCGTCGTAGTTGACGGACACGATGAAGACGTTGGCGTCGGAGCCCGAGGTGGCCGCGTTGACGGTGAGCCTCGCCGGATCAATCAGCGGATAGGAATTGACGTTGCCGGTGATGTAGCTGTTCGCGAGCGAACTGCGCTCGCTTTCGCTCAGGCCCGCGACCGACGAGCGCGCGGCTTCCGCCGCCAGTTGCTGCACGCCGTGAACCACGGACAGGTACGAGCCGTACATGACGATCCCGAACACCATCATCAGGAACACCGGCGCGATGATCGCGAATTCGACCGCGATCGCGCCGTCGCTCGCGGCAGGAAATCTGCCGGCCCGGGACCGTGCCTGAGCCGCTTTCGTGCAAACCCGTTTCCAGAGAGCCGTTGTCCCGAAGGCCGTTTTCTTCAACATGGCGCTCACCCGTTTTAACGCGGGCATTTACGCATACAACTTTTAAGGGCAAACTAATTCACAAAACAACTATTGGGTGTATTATGATCCGCCTGCGCCCCGTGAATTCACTTACCGGCGACCATGCGTTGCTGTGCGTTCCGGGCCGCGCCGGAAGCTGATAAGGTCTTCTTCCAAGAAAGAAACTGCTCCTTGCCGGAAGGAACGTCCCTTGAATATTCAGCACCCTCGCCCGACTGTCGCGACGCCCAACGATCTCGATGCCTACTGGATGCCGTTCACGGCCAACCGGGCCTTCAAGCGCAAGCCGCGCATGCTCGCCGGCGCGAAGGACATGCATTACTTCACCACCGATGGCCGCAGCATTCTCGACGGCGCCGCCGGCATGTGGTGCAGCAATGCAGGCCACAACCGCACGCCGATTATCGAAGCGATCCAGACCCAGGCCGCGACCATCGACTACGCGCCGCCGTTCCAGTTCGGCCATCCGAAAGCCTTCGAGCTGGCGAGCCGCGTCGCCGCGCTGGCGCCGAAGGGACTCGAGCATGTGTTTTTCTGCAACTCCGGTTCGGAAGCCGTCGATACCGCGCTGAAGGTCGCGCTGGCCTATCACAACGGCCGTGGCGAAGCCGGACGCACCCGCCTGATCGGCCGCGAGCGCGGCTATCATGGCGTCGGCTTCGGCGGCATTTCCGTTGGCGGCATGGTCAACAACCGCAAGATGTTCGGCACGCTGCTCACCGGCGTCGATCACCTGCCGACCACCTACGACCGCGAGAAGCAGGCCTTCTCCAAGGGCGAGCCGGACTACGGCGCGCATCTGGCCGATGAGCTGGAGCGTATCGTCGGGCTCCATGGCGCCAACACCATCGCCGCCGTGATCGTCGAACCGATGGCCGGTTCGACGGGCGTGCTGCCCGCGCCGAAGGGCTATCTCAAGCGCCTGCGCGAGATCACCGAGAAGCACGGCATCCTGCTGATCTTCGACGAGGTCATCACCGGCTATGGCCGTCTCGGCTACGCCTTCGCGGCGGAACGCTATGGCGTGACGCCGGACATGATTACCTTCGCCAAGGGTGTCACCAACGGCGCGGTGCCGATGGGCGGCGTGGTGGTGCGGGACAGCGTTTTCGACTCCTTCATGAAGGGGCCGGACTACATGGTCGAATTCTTCCACGGCTATACCTACTCGGCGCATCCTTTGGCCTGCGCCGCCGGCCTCGCCACGCTCGACATCTACCGCGAGGAAGGCCTGTTCGAGCGCGCCCGGGCGCTGGAACCGAAATGGGCCGACGCGCTGATGGACCTGCGCAAGGAGCCGAACGTGGTGGACATCCGCACCGTCGGCATCACCGCAGGCATCGACCTCACTCCCAACAAGGAAGGCGTCGGCAAGCGCGGCATGGATGCGCTGGACAGCGCCTTCCATGACCATGACCTGATGATCCGCGTCGCCGGCGACACGGTCTGCCTGACGCCGCCGCTGATTATTTCGGAAAGCCAGATCGGCGAGATCATGGACAAGGTCGCCAAGGTGATCCGCGCGGTGGCGTGACGCGGCCGCGCTCCTATCCCCTCTCCCCTTGTGGGAGAGGGTGGCGAGATCGAATGAAATGAGATCGAGCCGGGTGAGGGGTCGCTGCTTGCTGATACAACCCCTCACCCGGTTTCTCGCTACGCTCGCAACCACCCTCTCCCACAAGGGGAGAGGGGAAGAACTTCGCGCCGAATCAAATGTGATGCTAAGCTCGCCTCCGTTCGGGGCTGGGCACACTTCATGATCCGCATTTCGACGATTTTCATCGCCATCTGCATGGTGCTGATCGCAGCCTCCCTCGGCCTGCTGGTTCACTCGCTGGCGGGGCTGACGGTTTCCGAATCCGCCATCGTCGCGCTGACCGCGCTGACCTTCCTGATCCTCTACAACGCCGTGTCGATGCGGCTGCGCGACCGCACCGATGTCGGCGGCCAGATCGCGGACCTGTCGCGCGGCACCGCCGACCTCGCCCGCCAGGTCGCCGAATTCGGCCGCCGCATGAGCGCGCTCGAGGCCCGGGTGTCCGCGAACGACGCCAACGGGCAGGAACGGGTGCAGACGGTGGCCGGGGAAATCAGCGAACTCGGATCGCTGGTCAAGCATCTCGCCTCATCGGTCGCGGCGCATGACGATCTTCTTGCCAATGCGGCGAGTGCTGCTCCGGCCTCGCCGGCGGGGCCAGCCGTCGCCGCCGCCATGGCTGCGCAGGAGGCATCGCCCGCGCCGGCGGTCAATGTCACCACCGACGCTGCGCCTGCCGCCGAGCCGCCGCAACAGCCGGCGGCCGCACTCACCAACACCCAGCTTCTGGTCGCGGTGCGCAACGCCATCGAGGCCAACCGCATCGACCTGTTCCTGCAGCCGATGGTGACGCTGCCCCAGCGCAAGGTGCGCTTCTATGAAGCCGTGGCGCGGCTGCGCGACGACAAGGACCAGTTGCTGGCCGCCGCCGATTTTATCGGCACCGCGGAGGCCGCCGGCCTGATGGGCCAGATCGACCACACCGTGATCCTGCGCTGCGTGCAGGTGCTGCGGCGGCTGATGGTGCGCTCCAAGGATGTCGGCGTGTTCTGCAACATGTCGGGCGCGACACTCGGCAATCCGTCGGTGTTCGGACAGTGCCTCGATTTCCTCGAAGCCAACCGCATTCTCGCGCCGTCGCTAATTCTCGAATTCAAGCAGAGCACCTTCCGCCAGCTTGGCCCGGTGGAAAGCGAGCATCTCGCTACGCTGCAGCGACTCGGCTACGGCTTTTCCATCGACAACGTCACAGACCTGCGGCTCGATCCGCGCGAACTGGCCGATCGCGGCGTGAAGTTCATCAAGGTTCCGGCGGCGATGCTGCTCGACCAGAAGCAACTGTCGTCCGCCGACATTCACGCCGCCGATCTCTCCGACCTGCTCGGACGCTTCGGCATCGACCTCGTCGCCGAGCGGATCGAGGGCGAGCGCGCGGTGGTGGACCTGCTCGATTATGATGTCCGCTTCGGCCAGGGTTTCCTGTTCGCGCCGCCGCGCCCGCTGCGCCCCGAGGGCGCAGCCAATCCGCAGGAACCAGCAGCTTCGGCGGTTGACGCCCCGGCCCGAAAAGAAGAAAAGCCCGAGGTCAAATTCGAGGCCCGCACTGAGGCTCCCCGCGTGACCGGCAACGCCGCGCTGGCGCGTCGAGCCGCCGCACAGAAGTGATCTCTTTCCATGAATCTGCCCAACGTCAACGCCTTGCGTTTCGCCGACAACTTGCGCGACCTCACCAAAGACGTGGATGTGATCCTCAGCGACGTCTGGGGCGTGATCCATGACGGTGTGAAAGGCTTTCCCCCGGCCTGTCAGGCGCTGCAGTCGTTCCGCGAACAGGGCGGCACGGTGATCATGATCACCAACGCGCCGCGCCCCGCCGATTCCGTGCAGCGCCAGTTGCGCAAGATGGAAATTTCCGACGAGACCTACGACGCCATCGTTTCGTCCGGCGACCTGACACGCAACTATGTCGCCTCGCATCTGCGCCAGTCATTTTTCATGATCGGCCCGGAGCGCGACAATCCGATGCTGCGCGGCCTCGATGTCAAGCTCACCACGCTTGAAGACGCCGACACCATCATCTGCACCGGCCCGTTCAACGACGAGGTCGAAACCGAGGAAGACTATCGTGAGATGATGGAAGAGGCGCGCAAGCGCGATCTCACCTTCATCTGCGCCAATCCCGACATCGTGGTCGAGCGCGGCCATCGCCTGATCACCTGCGCGGGCGCCATCGCCGAATTGTACCGCAGCCTCGGCGGCGAGACGATCTTCTACGGCAAGCCGCACAAGCCGATCTACGACCGCGCGCTTGAACTTGCCGCTGAAAAGCGCGGCAAGGCCACGCCGCTCAATCGTGTCCTCGCCATCGGCGATTCCGTCCGCACCGATCTCACCGGCGCGAACCGGATGGGGATGGATTGCCTGTTCCTCACCCGCGGCATCCATGCGGTTGAGTTCGAGGGCCTCGACATTGCGGATGAATTCTCGGTGCGGCGAGTGTTCGGCGAAACAACGCCGCCGCGCGCGCTGATGCAGGATTTGGCTTGGTAGCTCCCTGAGTCGTCCCCGCGAAGGCGGGGACCCATGACCACCAAATTTACGTTCCGCCGCGATGCCTGAAGTCGCGCGTTTAGGATCGGTATTCATCCGACAGGTCAGGGAGTATGGGTCCCCGCCTGCGCGGGGACGACATCGTATTTTCCCGAGCCTCACCGCCCAAATTCACGTCCCAGGAAACAAGATGCCCGGCGCGAAGGCCGGGCATTGAAACTCTGCGAACTGTAACCGGCGGCTTACGCCGGCACGTTGTCCGGGAACACCGCTTCGATCTTGGTCTTGAGCGTCGCGGCGTTGAACGGCTTGACGATGTAGTTGTTCACGCCGGCCTTCTTGGCGGCGATCACGTTTTCCGTCTTCGATTCAGCCGTGATCATGATGAAGGGCGTGGTCGCAAGGTTCGGATCGCTGCGGACTTCCTTGAGCAGATCGTAGCCGGTCATCGGCTCCATGTTCCAGTCGGATATCACAAGGCCATACTTCTTGCCGCGCATCTTGTTCAGGGCGGCGGAGCCATCGCTGGCGTCGTCGATATTCTCGAAACCGAGTTGCTTGAGCAGATTGCGGATAATGCGGATCATCGTGTTGTAGTCATCCACAACCAGAACCGGCATCGACAAATCCATGGCCATCGCTGATTTTCTCCCTCGAACGCAGCAACCGGCATGCGTTATTAGCCTTGCGGCGGTCTTCTGACACCGCAGTCGGGACGAACCTAGCACCGGTGGCTTAAACAGCCCGTTAATCCGGCGCGCGCGGAATATCTGCAAGTTGCGGCCAAACTGATCCCGTCCGCCCGCTTGACTCGGATACCGCTCCGGGGTCAGGTCCGGGCCGGATTATTCAATGCCTTTAATGTCTTCCCGCCGGACCTCATGACGACAACACCGTTTACCGTCATTCGTGACACCACACCCGCCAGCGCCATCACCAGGGGCGCGGCGGTGGCGCTCGGCAACTTCGATGGCGTCCATCTCGGCCATCGGGCCGTGATTTCAGCCGCTGTGGACATGGCCCGCAAGCGCGGCGCGCCGGCCTATGCGGTGACGTTCGAGCCGCATCCGCGTAGTTTCTTCAGTCCCAACACACCTCAGTTCAAGCTGACAGAGCTGAACGACAAGCTGCGTCTGCTGGCGGGCACCGGGCTCGATGGCGCCGTGGTGATGACCTTCGACGCCAAACGCGCCGGCACGACAGCGCAGGATTTCATTAACCACGATCTGATCGAGCGGCTCGGCGTCAGCGGAATCTCGGTCGGCTTCGACTTCCATTTCGGCAAGGGCCGCACCGGATCGCCTGCCCTGCTCGCCGCCGAAGGGCCGAAGGTCGGCATCGAGGTGCATATCCAGAACCATATCGACGCCGATGGACGCGCCGTCTCCTCCACCGCGATCCGTAACGCGCTGGGTCAGGGACAGATCGGCGAAGCCAACATGCTGCTGGGCTATCCCTGGTTTATCTCCGGCGAAGTCGTGCATGGCGAGAAGCGTGGCCGTGATCTCGGCTATCCGACCGCGAACATCCGGCTCGATCCGGCCTGCGGCCTCAGGCACGGCATCTACGCGGTGCGGGCCGGGATCGGCGACAGGCGCGTCGGCGGCGTTGCGTCCTTTGGCCGCCGCCCGACCTTCGACAACGGCGCGCCGCTGCTGGAAGTCTTCCTGTTCGATTTCAAGGGCGACCTTTACGGCCAAAGGCCGGATGTCGCCTTCATCGGCTTCATCCGCGACGAACTGAAGTTCGACGGCGTCGACGCGCTGGTGCGCCAGATGGACGATGACAGCACAAAGGCCCGCGCCATGCTGGCGGCCGCGCCCGATGCGTTTCCGAAGCTGGGGAAGATTGACGGCTGAAAACACAAAGGTGTCCCCTCTCCCGCTTGCGGGGGAGGGTCAGGGAGGGGGCCAAGCCGCCCGCGCGAGCCGCGAGACAACGCCCCCTCTCCACCTCTCCCCCGCAAGCGGGGGAGAGAGCCGCCCGCGAATTGCCGCGACTCCGCAGATAAACCTTACGCTTTCTTCGCTGAAATCTTCGCCCCGCCGGGTTTCCCCTTCCGGCCAAAACGCGCTATTCACCCCGCCATGACCGAAAAGCCCAAATCCGACGCCCCCGACTACTCCAAAACCCTCTATCTGCCGCAGACGGAATTCCCGATGCGCGCGGGCCTGCCCCAGCGCGAGCCGGAAATCCTGGCGCGCTGGAACGAGATCGGCCTCTACGGCAAGCTGCGCGAGAGCGCGAAGGGCCGCGCCAAGTTCGTGCTGCATGACGGCCCGCCCTACGCCAATGGCAACATCCATATCGGCCACGCGCTCAACAAGATCCTGAAGGACGTGGTGACGCGCAGCCAGCAGATGCTCGGCTTCGATTCCAACTACGTGCCGGGCTGGGATTGCCACGGCCTGCCGATCGAGTGGAAGATCGAGGAAGAGAATTACCGCTCCAAGGGCAAGCAGAAGCCGAACCTGAAGGACTCCGCGGCGATGCTCGCGTTCCGCAAGGAATGCCGCGCCTACGCCGACAAGTGGCTCAACGTGCAGCGCGAGGAGTTCAAGCGGCTCGGCGTGGTCGGCGACTGGGATCATCCCTACACCACCATGAGCTTCCCGGCGGAAGCGCAGATCGCGCGCGAGATCATGAAGTTCGCCGCAAACGGCACGCTCTATCGCGGCTCCAAGCCGGTGATGTGGAGCGTGGTCGAGAAGACCGCGCTCGCCGAAGCCGAAGTGGAATATGAAGACCACACGTCCGATACGGTGTGGGTGAAGTTTCCGGTCAACGCCGCGCATGGCCGCCTCGCACAGGCCTCGGTGGTGATCTGGACCACGACGCCATGGACGCTGCCCGGCAACCGCGCCATCAGCTTCTCGCCGAAAGTCACTTACGGCCTCTACAAGGTCACCGACGCGCCCGCCGACAACTGGGCCAAGACCGGCGACCTGCTCATCCTTGCCGACAAGCTCGCGGAGGACGTGTTCAAGCAGGCGCGCGTGACATCCTATGAGAAAGCCGGCGACGTCTCCGCCGACATTCTCGACGCCATCGAGTGCAGCCATCCGCTGAAGGGCCTCGCCGGCGGCTATGAATTCACCGTGCCGCTGCTCGCCGGCGATCATGTCACCGACGACACCGGCACCGGCTTTGTGCACACCGCGCCAAGCCACGGCCGCGAAGACTTCGATGTGTGGATGGCGAACGCACGCGAGCTTGAAGCGCGCGGCATCAGTTCGGTGATCCCCTACACTGTCGATGCCGACAGTGCGTTCACCGATCAGGCACCGGGCTTCACCGGCAAGCGCGTGCTCACCGACAAGGGCGAGAAGGGCGGCGCCAACGAGGCCGTGATCAAGGAATTGATCGCGCGCGGCATGCTGCTCGCGCGCGGCCGCCTCAAGCATCAGTATCCGCATTCGTGGCGCTCGAAGAAGCCGGTGATCTTCCGCAACACGCCGCAATGGTTCATCGCGATGGACAAGCCGATCCTTCCTGTTCCCTCCCCCCTTGCGGGGGAGGGTCAGGGAGGGGGGTCAACAGCAAGCGCGGCGCATGCGGCCACCCCCCCCCCCAACCCCCCCCCACAAGGGGGTGGGGAGCAAATGGACACGCTGCGCGCCCGTGCGCTGCAGGCGATCAGCGTCACCCGATGGGTGCCCGAGCAGGGCCAGAACCGGATCACCGGCATGATCGCAGGCCGCCCGGACTGGGTGATCTCGCGCCAGCGCGCCTGGGGCGTGCCGATTGCCGTGTTCGTACGCGAGACCGGCGACGGCTCCGCCGAGATTCTTCAGGATGAGACGGTGAACAAGCGCATCGCCGATGCCTTCGAGCTTGAGGGCGCCGATGCATGGTATGCCGAAGGCGCGCGCGAGCGCTTCCTCGGGACGCGCGCCAACGAGGACTGGACCAAGGTCGACGACATTCTCGACGTCTGGTTCGACTCCGGCTCGACCCATGCCTTCGTGCTGGAAGACCCGGTGCATTTCCCCGGCCTCGCCGGGATCAAGCGCAAGATCGACGGCGGCAAGGACTCCGTCATGTATCTCGAAGGCAGCGACCAGCATCGCGGCTGGTTCCACTCCTCGCTGCTGGAGTCCTGCGGCACGCGCGGCCGCGCGCCCTATGACGTGGTGCTGACTCACGGCTTCACGCTGGATGAGAACGGCCGCAAGATGTCGAAGTCGCTCGGCAACACCACCGAGCCGCAGAAGGTCATCAAGGACTCCGGTGCGGACATCCTGCGCCTGTGGGTCTGCGCCACGGATTATTCCGACGATCAGCGCATCGGCCCGGAAATCCTCAAGAACACCATCGAGACCTACCGCAAGCTGCGCAACACCATCCGCTGGATGCTGGGCACGCTGCATCACTTCAAGCGCAGCGAGGCCGTCTCCTTCAGCGAGATGCCCGAGCTTGAACGGCTGATGCTGCATCGTCTCAGCGAAGTCGATGCCGTCGTGCGCGATGCCTACGCGAACTTCGACTACAAGACGGTGATCGCGACGCTGGCGAACTTCATGAACACCGAACTGTCGGCGTTCTATTTCGACATCAGGAAAGACACACTGTATTGCGATCCGCCGTCGTCGCTCACCCGCAAGGCGGCGCTGACCACCGTGGACATTCTCTGCGATGCGATCCTGAAGTGGCTGGCGCCCGCGATCAGCTTCACCGCGGACGAAGCCTGGCGGCTGTACCGCCCCGACGCCGAGCCGTCGGTGCATCTGACCACCTTCCGCGACGATCTCGGCCGTTTCCGCAACGAGGCGCTGGCGAAGAAGTGGGACACCATCCGCGACGTGCGGCGTGTCGTCACCGGCGCGCTGGAGGTCGAGCGTGCCGCCAAGCGCATCGGCTCGTCGCTGGAAGCCTCGCCGCTGGTCCATGTCTCCGACAAGGCGATCTTCGCGACACTGTTCGACATTGACCTCGCAGAAGTGTGCATCACCTCGAACGCCATGGTCACCGACGAGGACGCCCCGGCTGGCGCGTTCACCCTCGCCGATGTGCCAGGCGTGGCTGTGGTGGTTGAAAAAGCTGTCGGCACCAAGTGCGCGCGGTCGTGGAAGATCCTTCCGACGGTGGGTGACGACCCTGAATTCCCCGACGTCTCGCCGCGCGACGCGCAGGCGCTCCGTGAATGGAAGGCGCTGGGAGTAAACTGAATTGTTGTCGTCCCCGCGAAGGCGGGGACCCATAACCACCAATGCTCGTGATTGAGCGCGGATTGGCAAGGCAGGTTTACAATGACGGCAACGGACTCCGCTGAAGCGACGGCACAGAGAGTATGGGTCCCCGCCTTCGCGGGGACGACCCCTCGTTGTGTTTCGGCGGTCTAGTCTATGTCCCCCCTGTTCCGCTCCGGATTGATCGCCGCCGTGGCAGCCCTGGTGCTGGATCAGGCGTCGAAACTCTGGCTGCTGAACGTGTTTGAACTCGGCCCGCGCGGCACCGTGCGCGTCACGCCGTTCTTCGATCTGGTGCTCGCCTGGAATACCGGCATCAGCTACGGCTGGTTCCAGGATTCCGGCCCGGTCGGGCAGACCATCCTGCTGGCCTTCAAGGCCGCCGCCGTGATCGTGCTGGGCATCTGGATGGCGAGGTCCGGCACCCGCCTCGCGGTGATCGGCCTCGGGCTGATTATCGGCGGAGCCATCGGCAACGCCATCGACCGGCTGGCCTATGGCGCGGTGATCGATTTCGCCCTGTTTCACCTCGAAATCGGCGGTAAAACCTACAACTGGTACGTGTTTAACCTTGCGGACGTGGCCATCGTTGCCGGGGTGGCGGCCCTCCTGTATGACTCCTTTGTAACCCCGGATGCCGCAAAAACGCCCCGATAGAAGGGGATATGCAGGCGCCCGCAATTCTGTTTGCGGCGGAACAACTTGCGGCGGCACGGCCGCCCTCGGATAACGGTTTGAACGGCGGATCAGGATGAACGCAATGACGGGCGGCATCGGTTCAGATTTGTATTTCTCCCCGCGCCTGACGCGCGCGCTCAAGGTCGCAGCCATCGTGCTCGGTGCCGGCCTGGTGTTCGGCGCCGGCCCCCTTCATGCGCAGGATGAAGACGCCGACGAGAACAAGACGTTTGAAGAAAAGCTGATGGACAACCTGATGAGCGGCCTCGGCGGCAAGAAGCTCGAGGACGGCTCCATCGACTATCGCGAACGCTCCCCGCTGGTGGTCCCGTCGAAGATCGACCTGCCGCCGCCGGAGACCGGAAAACCGAAGTTCGCGCCGAACTGGCCGAAGGACCCGGATGTCGCGGAGCGCGCCGCCGCCCGCGAGCGCGCCAAGCAGAAGCGCAAGACTCCGGAAGAAGAACGCATGCCGCTGATGCCCAGCGAACTGGCGCAGCGCGGGCCGAAGGGTTCAGGGTCGAAGGACACATCGACCCCCGGCAACAATAATTCCAACGCGCCGACCATGATGATGCCGTCGCAGCTCGGCTATGTCGGCGGCCTGTTCTCCAATCCGTTCGGCAGCAAACAGACGGAAACCGAGAAATTCACCTCGGAGCCCGAGCGCACCGAACTCACCCAACCCCCGAGCGGCTATCAGACGCCTTCGCCCAACTATGCCTATGGCGTCGGCCAGTTGAAGGCTCCGAAGGAAGTCTGCGACTCCGCCAGCGGCAAGTGCGAAAAGCGCTGGGACTAATGACCGCCATCGTGGCGTCCGCGCGATGACCACGCCGGGCGTGGCTGCGCCTTCTTCACTCGCCAGTTCTCAAAGTGCGATCGTCTCAGATTCCGCAGCGTCGCCTCTCGCGGATGTGAGTGTTGTCCGGGCGATAAATCTGCGATCCGGTAAAACATCATGACAATGTCCCGCTCCCTCGTGCTTCAAACCGTCGCGGCGCTCGGCCTGCTGTTCGCGCCCGCCCTCAGCCATGGCGCGTCCGCGCAACCTGGGGCGGCGCCCGCGACATTCACCCTCGGCAACGGCCTTCGCGTGGTGGTCATCCCCGATCACCGCACACCGGTCGTCACGCAGATGATCTGGTACAAGGTCGGCTCCGCCGACGAGACACCGGGCAAATCCGGCCTCGCGCATTTTCTCGAACACCTGATGTTCAAGGGCACCGCGGCGCATCCGGCGGGAGAGTTCTCGCAACTCGTGTCCCGAATCGGAGGCAACGAGAACGCCTTCACGTCCTACGACTACACGGCCTATTACCAGCGCGTGGCGCGCGACCAGCTCGCGACCATGCTGGCCTTCGAGGCCGACCGCATGACCGGCCTCATCCTCAAGGACGAAAACGTGCTGCCGGAGCGCGACGTGGTGCTTGAGGAATACAACATGCGGGTCGGCAACAGTCCGGACGCGCGGCTGACCGAGCAGGTCATGGCCGCGCTGTATCTCAACCATCCCTATGGCCGACCGGTGATCGGATGGCATCAGGAAATCGAGAAACTCAACCGCGAGGATGCGCTGGAGTTCTACAAGCGCTTCTACGCACCGAACAACGCCACACTCATCCTCGCGGGCGACGTCAGCGTGGAAGACGTGCGGCCGATGGTCGAAGCCGCCTATGGCAAGATTCCGCCGCAGCCTTCGATTCCGCCGCGCCGGATCAGGCCGCAGGAGCCGACGCCCGCCGGTCCGCGCACCGTGACGCTGGCCGATCCGCGTGTCGAGCAGCCCAGCGTGCGCCGTTACTATCTCGTGCCGTCGTCGGTGACCGCCGCGCCGGAGCAGAGCGCCGCGCTGGAAGTGCTGGCGCAACTGATGGGCACCGGCAGCAATTCGCTGCTCTATCGCGCGCTGGTGGTGGACAAGCCGCTCGCGGTCAGCGCCGGCGCCTGGTACCAGGGCACGGGCGTGGACCCGACCCAGTTCGGCATCTCAGCTTCACCCAAACCCGGCGTCGAATTCCCGCAGGTCGAGCAGGCCATCGACGAGGTGATCGCGAAGCTGGCGCAGGCTCCGGTGTCCGCCGAAGACCTCGAACGCATCAAGACCCAGATGATCGCGCAGGCGGTCTACGCGCAGGACAGCCAGACCGCGCTCGCCCGCTGGTATGGCGCGGCCATCACCGTCGGCCTCAGTGTCGAGGACATTCGCGCATGGCCGGATCGCATCCGCGCCGTCACCGCCGAACAGGTTCGCCAGGCCGCGCAGACATGGCTCGACAAAAAGCGGTCCGCCACCGGCTATCTGATCAAGGAACCAGCTCCGGCCAGCGCGAAGCGCGAGGAGAAACGCTCGTGAGTGTGACCCGCCGTCAATTGCCAGCCCTCGCCGCGGCATTCCTCGCCGCCATCACGTCGCTTGACGCCTTCGTCACATCTGCATCCGCCGCCGCAAAGGTGCAGCGCGTGGTGTCGCCCGGCGGCATCGAGGCCTGGTTCGTCCAGGACGCCACCGTGCCGCTGGTGGCGATGGAATACGCTTTCGCCGGCGGTTCGTCGCAGGACCCGGCCGAGAAGCCCGGCACCGGATCGTTCACCGCCAACATGCTGGATGAAGGCGCAGCCGACCTCGACTCGAAGACGTTTCACGAGCGCCTCGAGCGCCGCGCCATCGAAATGAGCTTTTCGGTGACCCGCGATTATCTGCGCGGCTCGATGCGGATGCTGAAGGAACACAGCGACGAGGCCTTCGGCCTGCTGAAGCTGGCGCTGACCTCTCCGCGTTTCGACAGCGAACCGCTGGAGCGCGTCCGCGCCCAGATGCTGTCGAATGCGCGCCGCGAAAGCACCAATCCGGTCTCGATCGCGGGCCGCAAGTTCTGGGAACAGGCCTACGGCACGCATCCCTATGCGCGCGCGCCGAACGGCACGCTGGAAAGCCTGCCCGCGATTCAGGTGGCCGATCTGAAGGATTACGCGAAGCGCGTGATCGCCCGCGACACGCTGAAGATCGCCGTGGTCGGCGACATCACACCGGACGCGCTCGGCAAACTGCTCGACACCGCGTTCGGCGCCCTGCCCGCGAAGGCGGAGCTTGTCCCGGTGCCGATGGTCGAGGCCGCCAAGCCGCCGAAACATACGTCCGCCATCGTCGATGTCCCGCAGACCTCGGTGAATTTCGGCGGGCCGGGAATTGCGCGCAACGATCCCGATTTCATGGCCGCCTACATCGTCAATCACATTCTCGGCGGCGGTACGCTGTCGACGAGGCTCTACAAGGAAGTCCGCGAAAAGCGCGGGCTGGTCTATTCGGTCTCCGAATCGCTGATCTGGATGAAGAAGTCGTCGCTGTTCGCGGGCTCCACCGCGACCCGCGCCGACAAGGCGAAGGAAACGCTCGACACCATCAGCGCCGAAATCGCGCGGATGGGCAGCGAAGGCCCGACGCAGAAGGAACTGGACGAGGCGAAATCCTATCTCAAGGGATCGCAGATGCTGGCGCTGGATACGTCCTCGAAATTCGCCACCGCGCTGCTGCAGTACCAGATCGACGAACTTGGCATCGACTATATCGAAAAGCGCAACGCCGTCGTCGACGCGGTGACGCTGGAAGACGCCAGGCGCGTCGCCAAACGCATCTGGGGCCAGGGCCTGCTCAGTGTCAGCGTCGGGCGCGCCGCGCAGGCGGCGACCGAACCGCCTCCCCACAACGCGCCGAAGGCGAACTGACGCGCGAACTATCACGCTGTCATGGCCGGGCTTGTCCCGGCCATCCCGACCAGGCTTGCCCTGTGCTCCATCAATCGGGATCACCGGGACAAGCCCGGTGCGACGATAGCCTGTAACCGCTGATGACCGACGCCTACTTGAACAGCGGCGTGCCGGGAATGAAGGCGTCGAACGCCGCCCAGAATTGCTGGCGGTAACGATCCTGCTCCTGCAGGATTTCGTGCTTGGAGCCGGCGATCACCAGATGCGAACCGGCGCGCAGGTGATAGGCGAATTCCTCGATGGCCGCTGTCGAGACGATGGTGTCGCTGCTCGCGGCCATCATCAGGATCGGCAACCTGATCTGGGAGGGATAGCTCGCCTCGCGAAATTCCACGATCGCGCGGAACGCGCTGTCGGCCCAGGCAATCGTCGGCGACGCGATGCCGAGCGTCGGGTCTTCCTCATAGATCGCGGCATTGCGCGCGTAGCGCACCGGGTCCGACGTCAGCGGATTGTTGACGAAGCTCGTGGTGCCGGTCAGATCGCCGGTGCCGCCAGGCACGTAACGGCCGCCCATGCCGAGCCAGCGCAGCGTGCGCACCAGAATGCGCGTCGGCAATCTGGTCGCATAGCCCGGCAGGTCGATCATCGGCGCGGACAGCACCATGCGGTCGAACCAGCGCTTGCCGGCATGCGCCACCCGCAGCATCACCGCGCCGCCCATCGAATGAGCAAGCGCGTAATAGGGCGGCGGACAATCGGGCATCATCACCTGCTGCACGAAGGTTTCGACATCCACCTCGAAGTCGGAAAACCTGTGGACGTAGCCCTTGCGCGGATCGCGCAACTGCCGCGAGGAATGGCCCTGCCCGCGCCAGTCGATCATCGCCACCGCGAAGCCGCGTTCGCGCAATTCGCGCACGGTCTCGAAATATTTTTCGATGCTCTCGCCGCGCCCGGTGAAGACGCAGACCGTGCCCTTGCGGTTGGCGGGCGGCTGCCAGCGCGCAAAGCGCAGTTCGGCGCCGTCGGGCGTCTTGATGGTTCCGCTGACCACATGATCGGGAACGGGATTGGCGGGAATGGAAACGAGCGTCATGGGCAATGGCCAAAGTGAGAGTTCAGAAATACTTGCCCGCCAACGCCTGTCATCACCGGGCTTGTCCCGCCTGCGGGGCCGAAGCCCCTTCGGCGCGGCGAAGGCCCGGTGATCCCGATCAGTTGTGCACGGTGCCCTGATGATCGGGATGCCCGGCACAAGGCCGGGCATGACAAAAATTTAGGCCGGGATTGATGTCGCAGGAGCCTCTTGAAGACCGAAACACCCCTCCCATATCAGCTTCGTGCAGGCCGCTACTAGTGGTCCGATCCGAAGTTCGCTTCGGGTTGCAGCACTTTCAGGAGCGAACTTCGGATCGAAAGACCACTAGCAAGCTATCTCGCTTAGCGTGGTTTTTGTTCAGAAGGTCCCTTTCTGAATGTGCCGCACCCCCAAAGGGACCTTCTGAACAACCACGCTAAGGCTGCACGCAGAACGAAAACCCGGCCCAATGGCGGGTTGTCTGCTCTTTGCAAAAGAGTGGCGCGTTGTGCATGCGAGACGCTTCCCCGAGGCAGCCATGGCGCTGCCCGCTGGCTATCCGTCCCGCCTGAGAACGCGCCGGTCGCTCACTTTGGAGGACTAACATGCGTAGCTTCGATCTCACCCCCTTCTATCGTTCCACCGTCGGCTTCGACCGTCTTTTCTCGCTGCTCGACCAGAGCGCCAGCGAAAGCGCGCCGGGCTACCCGCCCTACAATATCGAGCGCACCGGCGAGAACAACTTCCGGATTTCCGTCGCCGTCTCCGGCTTCTCGCCGAATGAAATCTCGATCGTCGCCAAGGAAAACACCCTGACGATCAAGGGCGAAAAAGCCGCCAACGAGAACGGCCAGACCTCCGAGGTGCTCTATCGCGGCATCGCGTCGCGCGCTTTCGAGCGCCAGTTCCAGCTTGCCGATTTCGTGCAGGTGAAGAACGCCTCGCTCGAGAACGGCCTGCTTCATGTCGATCTCGTCCGCGAGATTCCGGAAGCCGCCAAGCCGCGCCAGATTCCGATCACCACCTCTGCTGCCCCGGCGCAGAAGGTCGCCGAGCAGGCCGCGGCCTAACTCTCCGGCTTATCGAACCTCCCCGACTGCGAACGCCCCGGTGCCCCGGGGCGTTTTTCTATGCCGTGAGGGCAGGCTGCCTAGACCACCGCGATTATTTTCGAGAACGCCGTCAGGACATCCGCAGCGAGGCCGAGATTTTGCGCAAGTTCGTCGGCTTTCGCCTTGGCGGCCTTGAGAGTTTTCGCTGCGCTCTTGAACGCGGCGGTAAACGGGGCATATGCTTTTGTCCTGCTCAACAGCCGCTCTTTCGCGATAAAGTCGAGTTCGGTCGACACAGCATCCATCGCCGCGGCATAGGCCAGCGTCTCGTTGGCGTCGGTCGATCGGCTGCCAAGCGCATAAAGAACATCGAAACAGGCCCGCAACGCGCGCGGGGCGTCCCGCTGGCTGAAAATCTGCCGCGATGGAGGCGCAAGCGGGCGCGTTCCAAAAATGTTCGAGAAAATATCTCCGATCGGATCGTTACCCTGTGGCTGAAGCCCGAAATCCGACCCGTCCCATAGCGATGGCTGCCACTTGATCTCGGTCTCATGAAACCGCTGCGACGCAGCCGCAAGGCGTGCTTTCGCTTCCTCGAGACTAGCCATATCAAGCCTCCTTCTTGGCGGCTTTGATCAGCGCAGCAAGATCGTCGGCCAGCACCACAAAGCGTTTCAGGAACAGTTCGGAATTCGGATCGGCAGCGGCAACCGCCGCGTGCGCCTCAACCAGCGCATCCAGAACTTCGGCATATTTCGCTGCGGCGACCGCTGTCGCACGCATGGTGCCCGCTTCCTTCCGCGCGGTGTAATATTCATTGTAGAGTTGCAGGCGCGTGACGTTCGGATCCTGGCCGATAAGCTGGAGATTCGCTTTCCGCTGAACTTCAAAGAAATCGGCCTGGCGTTTCACCGAGTCGCCGACCAGCGCCATGTCTTCCTTGAGCAGAGCCGCGATCGCGATGACATCCTTGTTTCTGGCCACGATGATGGCCTGGATTTCATTTGCATAAGCGTTTCCCATCAGAAACCCGGCGATGCGGGAGCCCACCTTCAGCGCCGGTCCGGCGATGGGCGCCGACAGCGGCGAAGCGGCAGTCACGATGTTGCCGGCGGCATCGCCCAGCTTGACCGACGCCTGCTCGAGTTTTTCGATCGTCCCTTCGTCGATTGCCTTCTTGAGGGCGTCGCCATAGCCTTCAAGAGCCTTCGCGGCCTGCATCTGCGCGCTGTTCTGAAGCCCGTTGATCTGGCTCGTAGGCGCATCGGCGAGTGTAAAGGCCAGCCCGGCCTGTTTGGCCGCGACTTGCTGCGCCTTTGCTTTGTCGAAGGCGGCTTTGGCGTCCCTGATTGCCTCGGGACTGCCTGCCACCTGCTGAACGCTGGCCCGCCCTGTCATCGCGACTTCTGACGGCGATGGCCTGATTTCCTTGCTGCGAAGCAGATTGCTCGCCTGAACCTCTTCACCGTTCCGGATCGCGTTGGCGCGGTTCGCGGCGATCGCATCACGCACCAGCTTTCCGCTTGCCGTGATCGCATCGCCAAGTTGAGAGGCTTTCTCCGCTTCAGGAAGACCCGCACATCCGACAAGGCATGCGAGACAGAAAACTAAGCTCAAATGTTTCATTGAAATTCCCCGGCCCAAATGCGGCGAATTAAGGCATTTCCGGGGCAAGAGGTAAATGGGTATCTTACAATTTATGATTGTAGGAACATCGAAACTTTGATTGGGACATCCGGCCTGAACGGCAGGCCCGCGCCGCACGACAAAGACCCATGACCGACATATCTTCTCCCGCCGCAAAAATCGCCGAGACCCGTTACGTCATCACCGCCGCCGCGCTCTCGATCGCTGTGCTCGCGGTGTTCTGGATGATCGGCCAGACCGACCGCGTGATCTACCTCGGGCCGGACCACGGCCAGGTGCCGATGAACAATCAGGTGCCCCTGAAAACCGAGCCGGCGGGCAACTACTTCATCGCGCGCAACGCCGCCTATGCCGCGATGAAGTCCGGCTGCCTGTACGATTTGAATTATGCGCCGGAATTCGGCCGCAACCGCGAACGCCACCCCCCGCGCGGGCGCACCAAGTACGTCCGCAGCGCCACGCTGGTGAACTGTCCTTAAGGCCTGCTTATTCCAGCGTCTGCACGTCGGGCATCGCCTGCGTCGGCCACAATTTCAGCGCCGATGGCGCGGACGTGCCCGCAACGCCGACGGTTGCCGCAGGCTTGCTTTCGGCGACCACAGGCTTTGCTGCTGCAGGTGAAGCCGGCTCAGCCGCCTGCTGCGCGGACACGGGTGACGTTGCCGCCGCCTTTGGCTGCGACGACTGTGCGTTGCGGCTGGCGGCTTTCGGGGCAGAGCGAGCCGATACTTTCGGCACCGGGGCCGGCGGACGCGGCTTGTGATGCAGGTCGAGCAGCGACCCACGGCGGTTTTCGTATCCGGCATAGACCACCGGCGGCGGACCCGGCGGGCCATAGACCGCCATGGTCCGCTCATCGACGGCCAGCGCGGGAATGAAACGGATGATCTGTCCGGTGCGGGCGTCGATGATCAGCCGCCCGTCTTCTCCGCTCCGGTCCATCGCCGCGACGGTATAGATCCAGCCGCGCTGGGTGACCCGGCCGAGCGGCGAAAATCCGCTCGCGCGCAGCACGGACGCGACCTGCTCGGGCGGCAGCATCGGACGCGCGGCGGGGCCGGACCGGGCGTAACGGGATGACGGGATCACGGCGGAAGGACCGGCGCCGTAAGGCCCCGGCGCATAGGGCCGTTCGTCGTAGTAGCGCTCGCTGCGCGGATCATAGGCCGGAGGCGGCAATGGGCCGTCGTCCTCCAATACACGCACACGCGGCATCTCGATCCGGATATCGTCCACCACCGGCAGATCGTCCGCAGACCAGACCGGAGACGCGGCGATGGTTCCGGTTGCAAAAACCGCCCCGGCCACGATCGCAGGCCGGATCATCCTGGAAAATAGCATCATAACGCTCCCCTGTTGTCCCTGAGCGGCTCTGCGGCCGCCTGAGGTCCAGATCGCAGCGTCAACCGGGAATTCGGCGGAGCTAGGACCGGATGGCGGCGGGATTGCCGTATTCGTGAGGCATCGCGGCCACGGCGCGGTGCATTGCAGTGTCCCGCCTGCCGGAACGGCGCACGCCGCTGCCACAGCAGCGGGTTCCGGGACCGCCCGCGTCGCAAAAGCACTGATTTCAGCGCTGTTTGCTGCGTTCGTTCGCCGGACAGACGCCCACACTCGAAGGCGCGGCAGGCGTGCAAACCCGCACACTGGCGGGGGACTCCCGCGCGCTTGTATGATAGGAAAAAGTTTGGCAATCTGGATGTTAGGACAGGATCACTGTCCCAATTTCCGGGTCAATCCCGGCACGGCGTTTGCAGCGCCGGTAGTATTCGCAGGCCGCTCGGCAGCCGGAAACGGCGCGCGCGAACTGCACTTTCGAAAGCAAGGCTCGTGACAACGCGAGCGGTGGCCCCGAGGTTTCCTCAACCGGAAATTTCCGAAGGGTGCCGCGAACGCCGAAGCTGCGGCCAAAACGGGTCAAAATAGACTGCCTCTAAAGTGAGGCGTGAGGATGAGAATGAGCGGGTCAGAGTTCGAGCGACAACAAATCGAGGTGGATGCGCTGGCGGCGGATCCGGCCTTGAAACCGCGCGAACACAACTGGCGTCCGCAAGCCGCCGGTCTCTACGATCCGTCGCTGGAAAAGGATTCCTGCGGCGTCGGCTTCATTGCCAACATCAAGGGCAAGAAGTCGCATCAGATCGTAGCCGACGCGATCAGCATTCTCTGCAACCTCGAGCATCGCGGCGCGGTCGGCGCCGATCCGCGCGCCGGCGACGGCGCGGGCATCCTGGTGCAAATCCCGCACGCTTTCTTCGCCCGCAAGGCGAAGGAAGAAGGCTTTGCCCTGCCCGCGCCCGGCCAGTACGCCGTCGGCGCGATGTTCATGCCGCGCGACAAGTCCTGGCGCGAAGTCATCAAGAGCATCGTGGTCGACAAGATCAAGTCGGAAGGCCTGCTGCATCTTGGCTGGCGCGACGTTCCGACCGACAACTCCTCGCTCGGCGAAACCGTGAAGCCGACCGAACCGCATTGCATGCAGGTGTTCATCGGCTGCGGCGACTGCGCCGACGAGGACGACTTCGAGCGCCGTCTCTACATCCTGCGCAAGGCGATCTCGAACGCGATCTACCAGCGCCGCGAGCGCGCGCTCGCCGGATATTACCCGGTGTCGATGTCGTGCCGCACCGTGGTCTACAAGGGCATGTTCCTCGCCGACCAGCTCGGCAAATATTATCCCGACCTGCATGAGCCGGACTTCGAGACCGCGCTCGCGCTGGTGCACCAGCGCTTCTCCACCAACACCTTCCCGGCGTGGTCGCTGGCGCATCCCTACCGCATGGTCGCGCATAACGGCGAAATCAACACGCTGCGCGGCAACGTCAACTGGATGGCCGCGCGTCAGGCCTCGGTCTCGTCGGAGAAATTCGGCGAGGACATCGAGAAGCTGTGGCCGATTTCCTACGAGGGCCAGTCGGACACCGCCTGCTTCGACAACGCGCTCGAATTCCTCGTGCAGGGCGGCTACTCGCTGTCGCACGCGATGATGATGCTTGTCCCGGAGGCGTGGGCCGGTAATCCGCTGATGAGCGAAGAACGCCGCTCGTTCTACGAATATCACGCTGCGCTGATGGAGCCGTGGGACGGCCCGGCAGCGATTGCCTTCACCGACGGCCGCCAGATCGGCGCGACGCTGGACCGCAACGGCCTGCGTCCGGCGCGCTATCTCGTCACCAGGGACGACCGCATCGTGATGGCGTCCGAAATGGGCGTGCTGACAATTCCGGAAGACCAGATCGTCACCAAGTGGCGCCTGCAGCCTGGCAAGATGCTGCTGGTCGACCTGCAGGAAGGCCGTCTCATTCCGGACGACGAGATCAAAGCCGAACTGGCCAAGAGCCACCCCTATCGCGAGTGGCTCGACAACACCCAGATCGTGCTTGAGGAAATGGCGGACGCGCCGGTCAAGGCCGCGCGCTCGAACCTGTCTCTGCTCGATCGCCAGCAGGCCTTCGGCTACAGCCAGGAAGACCTCAACGTGCTGATGACGCCGATGGCCTCCACCGGCGAGGAAGCCGCTGGCTCCATGGGCACCGACACGCCGCTCTCGGCGCTGTCGAACAAGCCGAAGTCGCTGTTCACCTACTTCAAGCAGAACTTCGCGCAGGTGACCAACCCGCCGATCGACCCGATCCGCGAAGAACTGGTGATGAGCCTCGTCTCCATCATCGGTCCGCGCCCGAACCTGTTCGACATCGAGGGCCTGTCCAAGACCAAGCGCCTCGAAGTGCGCCAGCCTATCCTCACCGACGCGGATCTTGAAAAGATCCGTTCGATCTCGGACGTCGCCGACAACCACTTCAACTCGCGCACGCTCGACACCACCTTCCACGCCGGCCTCGGGGCTTCGGGCATGGAGCAGGTGCTGGAAGAACTGTGCGGGCGCGCGGAAGCCGCCGTGCGCGAAGGCGTCAACATCATCATCCTGTCGGACCGCGCCGCCGGAAGCGACCGCATTCCGATCCCGTCGCTGCTGGCGACCGCCGCCGTGCATCATCACCTGATCCGCACCGGGCTGCGCACCTCGGTCGGCCTCGTGGTCGAATCCGGCGAGCCGCGCGAAGTGCATCACTTCGCCTGCCTTGCGGGCTACGGCGCCGAAGCGATCAACCCGTATCTGGCGTTCGAGTCCATCATCGCGATGAAGGACCAGTTGCCGGCCAAGCTCGACGACAAGGAAATCGTCAAGCGTTACATCAAGTCGATCGGCAAGGGCCTGCTCAAGGTCATGTCGAAGATGGGCATCTCGACCTATCAGTCCTATTGCGGCGCGCAGATTTTCGACGCCGTCGGCCTGAAGGCGGATTTTGTCGCGAAGTATTTCGCCGGCACCCACACCCGCATCGAGGGCGTCGGCCTTGCCGAAATCGCCGAGGAAACCACGCGCCGTCATAACGAGGCGTTCGGCGACGATCAGATTTACAAGACCGCGCTGGATGTCGGCGGCGAATACGCCTTCCGCACCCGCGGCGAGGATCACGCCTGGAACGCCGACACCGTGTCGCTGCTGCAGCATGCGGTGCGCGGCAACTCGCAGGACCGTTATCGCGCCTTCGCGAAAGTGCTGAACGAGCAGTCCGAAAAGCTGCTGACCCTGCGCGGCCTGTTCAGGATCAAGTCCGCCGAGGACGACAAGCGCAAGCCTGTGCCGCTCGATGAAGTCGAGCCGGCCAGGGAGATCGTCAAGCGCTTCGCCACCGGCGCGATGTCGTTCGGCTCGATCTCGCGCGAGGCGCACACCACGCTCGCGATTGCGATGAACCGGATCGGCGGCAAGTCGAACACCGGCGAAGGCGGCGAGGAAGCCGACCGCTTCAAGCCTATGGCGAACGGCGACAGCATGCGCTCGGCCATCAAGCAGGTGGCGTCGGGCCGTTTCGGCGTGACGACGGAATATCTCGTCAACTCCGACATGATGCAGATCAAGATGGCGCAGGGCGCGAAGCCCGGCGAAGGCGGACAATTGCCCGGCCACAAGGTTGACGCGACCATCGCGCGCGTGCGTCATTCGACGCCGGGCGTCGGCCTGATCTCGCCACCGCCGCATCACGACATCTACTCGATCGAAGATCTCGCGCAGCTCATCTACGACCTCAAGAACGTCAATCCGGACGGTCAGGTCTCGGTGAAACTCGTCTCCGAAATCGGCGTCGGCACGGTTGCCGCCGGTGTCGCCAAGGCGCGCGCGGATCACGTCACCATCTCCGGCTTCGAGGGCGGCACCGGCGCATCGCCGCTGACCTCGATCAAGCACGCAGGATCGCCGTGGGAACTCGGCATCGCCGAAACCCACCAGACCCTCGTGCGTGAACGTCTTCGCTCGCGGATCGTGGTTCAGGTCGACGGCGGTTTCCGCACCGGCCGCGACGTCGTGATCGGCGCGCTGCTTGGCGCGGATGAAATGGGCTTTGCCACCGCGCCGCTGATCGCGGCGGGCTGCATCATGATGCGCAAGTGCCATCTCAACACCTGCCCGGTCGGCGTCGCGACGCAGGACCCGGTGCTGCGCAAGCGCTTCACCGGCCAGCCCGAACACGTCATCAACTACTTCTTCTTCGTCGCCGAGGAAGTGCGCGAGATCATGGCGTCCATGGGCTTCCGCACCTTCCAGGAGATGGTCGGCCAGAGCCAGATGCTCGACCAGTCCAAGCTGGTGGCGCACTGGAAGGCCAAGGGCCTCGACTTCTCCAAGCTGTTCTTCAAGCAGCCCGCTTTGCCTGGCCAGAAAATCTATCACGCCGAAGCGCAGGATCATCACCTTGAGAGCGTGCTCGACCGCACCCTGATCAAGGAAGCGCAGGCCGCGCTCGACCGCGGCGCACCGGTGAAGATCGAGGCGGAGATTCACAACACCGACCGCAGCGCCGGCGCGATGCTGTCCGGCGTCGTGGCCAAGACCTACGGCCATGCCGGCCTGCCGCTCGACACCATCCATGTCAGCCTCAAGGGCACGGCGGGTCAGGCGTTCGGCGCCTGGCTGGCGCGCGGCGTCACCTTCGATCTCGAAGGCGAAGGCAACGACTATGTCGGCAAGGGCCTCTCGGGCGGACGCATCATCGTCAAGCCGCCGAAGAACTCAGGCATCGTGCCGGAAGAATCGATCATCGTCGGCAACACCGTGATGTACGGCGCCATCGAAGGCGAGTGTTACTTCCGCGGCGTCGCCGGCGAACGCTTTGCCGTGCGCAACTCCGGCGCCGTCGCGGTTGTCGAGGGCGCGGGCGATCACTGCTGCGAATACATGACCGGCGGCATCGTCGTGGTGCTCGGCAAGACCGGCCGTAACTTCGCGGCGGGCATGTCCGGCGGCGTCGCCTATGTGCTCGACGAAGACGGCACGTTTGAAAAGCGCTGCAACATGGCGATGGTCGAACTCGAGCCGATCCTCTCCGAGGAAATGGTCAACGAGCGCGCCTATCACATGAGCGGCGATCTCGAAGCCCATGGCCGCGTTGACGTGTTCGCCAACCTGCTCGGCGAGGACGTGGAGCGCCTGCATGTGCTGATCACGCGCCACGCCAAGCTCACCGGCTCGGCCCGCGCGCAGCACATCCTTGCGAACTGGAAGGACTATCTGCCGAAATTCCGCAAGGTGATGCCGGTCGAATACCGCCGCGCGCTGAAAGAAATGAAATCGCGCGAGCCGGAAGAACCGAAAATCGCGATCGGGGCGTAAACGAAAGTCCCGTCATCCAGAGGTGCCCGAGCGAAGCTCGGGCCTCGAAGGATGACGGGGCAGAACATTCATCCTTCGAGGCTCGCCAAAACGGCTCGCACCTCAGGATGACGATGAAACGGATTGCAGGGGCGTCAGAGTCACCATGGGTAAGCCTACAGGTTTTCTTGAGATCGAGCGGCACGACCGCAAGTATGAGCCGGTCGCCGAGCGGGTGAAGAATTTCAAGGAATTCGTTATTCCGCTGAACGAGAAGGATCTCCGCGATCAGGCCGCGCGCTGCATGAACTGCGGCATTCCCTATTGCCACGGCACCGGCTCGGTTCAGCCCGGCACGCCCGGCTGCCCGGTCAACAACCAGATCCCGGACTGGAACGACCTCGTCTACAAGGGCGACTGGCAGGAAGCCTCGCGCACCCTGCACTCGACCAACAACTTCCCCGAATTCACCGGCCGCATCTGCCCCGCGCCGTGCGAGGCGTCCTGCACGCTGAACATCGACGACAATCCGGTGACCATCAAAACCATCGAATGCGCCATTGTCGATCGCGCATGGGACAGCGGCTGGCTCAAGCCTGAAATCGCCGCAACCCAGACCGGCAAGAAGGTCGCCGTGGTCGGCTCGGGTCCTGCGGGCCTCGCCTGCGCGCAGCAGCTCGCGCGCGCCGGTCATGACGTCCATGTGTTCGAGAAGTTCGCCAAGGCCGGCGGCCTGCTTCGCTACGGCATTCCCGACTTCAAGATGGAGAAGGGCATCATCGACCGCCGTGTGGCGCAGATGGAGGCCGAGGGCGTGACCTTCCACTACAACACGCCGGTCGGCGGCGCTTACGCCGGCGCGGTCGATCCGCAGGACCTGCTCAAGGCCTATGACGCGGTGGCGCTGACCGGCGGCGCGGAAGCCTCGCGCGACCTGCCGATTCCGGGCCGCGACCTCGACGGCATCCACTTCGCGATGGAATTCCTGCCGCAACAGAACCGCCGCGTCGGCAACGAGCCGCTCGGCGACGTCCGCGAGATTCTCGCGGGCGGCAAGGACGTGGTGGTGATCGGCGGCGGCGACACCGGCTCCGACTGTATCGGCACCTCGATCCGTCAGGGCGCCAAGTCGGTCACCCAGCTCGAAATCATGCCCGCCCCGCCGGAGCGCGAGAACAAGGCGCTGACCTGGCCGAACTGGCCGCTGAAGATGCGCACCTCGTCGAGCCAGGCCGAAGGCGCGGACCGCGAATACGCGGTGCTGACCCAGAAGTTCTCCGGCCATGACGGCAAGGTCACAAAGCTGCATTGCGTCCGCGTCGACGAGAGGATGCAGCCGATCCCGGGCAGCGAATTCGAGCTGAAGGCCGACCTGGTGCTGCTGGCGATGGGCTTCGTCCATCCGGTGCATGAAGGCATGCTCAAGAAGCTCGGCGTCGAACTCGACCCGCGCGGCAATGTGCGCGCATCGACCGGCAACTATCAGACCTCGGTGGCGAAGGTGTTCTCGTCGGGCGATATGCGCCGCGGCCAGTCCCTCGTTGTCTGGGCGATCCGCGAAGGCCGCCAGTGCGCCGCCGCCATCGACCAGCATCTGATGGGCGCGACCACCCTGCCGCGTTGACGCCTGACGAAATGAGGATGCGCCGTCACCCTGAGGTGCGAGCCGCATCGCGGCGAGCCTCGAAGAGCGACGGGATGAACAGTCATCCTTCGAGGCTCGCGAGTGCTCGCGCCTCAGGATGACGAACATCCTGTTTCCGGATCAAGCCTCATGACAGCCCTCATCTACATCGCAGCAGCCCTCGCCGAAATCGGGGGCTGTTTTGCTTTCTGGGCCTGGCTGCGGCTCGGCAAATCCATCTGGTGGCTCGCACCCGGCGTCGTATCGCTGGTGCTATTCGCATATCTGCTGACGCTGGTGCCGAGTGATGCCGCCGGCCGCGCCTATGCGGCCTATGGCGGCGTCTACATCATCGCATCGGTTGCATGGCTGTGGGCCATGGAAGGCGTGCGGCCCGACCGGTGGGATGTCGCGGGCGCGATGCTGTGTCTGATCGGCGCGGCGGTCATCCTGTTCGGCCCGCGCGCGGCCTAATTACAGAAAAAGCCCCGTCCAGTGACGGGGCTTTTCCGTTCGCATCATCCGGTGCTGCTGCTGATGACACCGTACGCGATGACGCGAGCACTACTCCAAAGCACTACTTGATCACGCGGATCACCCGGCGGGTGCGCGGCTCCACGATCACGCGGCGATCGTTCACCACCGCATAACGATACTCCGTATGGCGCGGCACCGGCCGCAATTCGACATAATCCGGCAGCGGCTCGCCAACCACGACGCGTTCCTTCACCACAACCGACGGTCCAGGCAGGCCGGTGACCGCCGAAATCACCGCCGCGGGAATGTCGATTGCCGTGCCGACGGCTGCGCCGACCGTACCGCCAACCGCGCCGCCGAGCGGCCCGCCGACGGCATGCCCCGTCGCGGCGCCCTCACGCGCGCCCTCCACTGTCGCGCTTTGCGCAAACGCGATGCTGGGTGTCAGCGCAATCACCGCGACCGCCATGGCGTTACGAATCTTCATGTCATCCTCCATCCATTGAGAGGGTGACCAACTGCGGGAGGCGCGAAGTGTTCCGAAAAATGATCCGAGGGAACCGGAGGAAACTCGTGCAATTAGTTCCCCAGAACATGCTCCCCAATGCTCGTCATGGCCGGACTTGTTCCGGCCATCCACGTCTAAAGCAACGCTCCAAATACGTGGATGCCCGGGACAAGCCCGGGCATGACAGAAGAAGACGGCTCGTCTGGAGCGTCCTCAGTTTTTCTGAATCCAGAACTGGTACATCGCCGCGAAGGTCGCAGGATTTTCGGCCTCGAAGGTCGCCCAGTTGGCCAGATCGGTCGCTGCGCGATCCTCCGGAAAGCGCCGCAGATAGCTGCTGCGCGCCGGCGTCTCGAAACCGAGGAAGGTGAATCCGCTCTCGCGCAGGAACTCCGCGATCTGCGGAATCGAGAACTGATGCTCCTGCACATGAAACAGCAGGTCGCGGCATTCGCTGGTGCTGAAGAAATCGCTGAAATTCGCGAGATTGTGCAATTCATCGCCGGGCGGACGGCCTGACGCCTCGGCGCGCAGGCGGCGCACTTCGGCCACCGAATAATCCCTGCCCTGTTTGGCGAGAAGATCGCGCGCCGCATTGATGTCGCGCCGCGCCGCCGCGCTGTAGAGCCCGACATGCATCAGCCCGCCGGGACGCAGCAGGCCTGCCAGCCTGCGCCATCCGGTCAACGGCTCCTTCAGGTGATGCAGCACGCCGCTGGAATCGATGATATCGAATATCCTGTCGCTTCCGAGCGCGAGAATATCGCCCTGCGCGTAGCGCAGGTTGGTCAGCCCAAGCTCGCGGGTCTTGCGGATGGCATAACCAAGGCTCGCAAGACTGAGGTCGATGGCCAGCACATTCGCCGCCTGGAATTGCTGCGCGCGCTGGATCGCATGCTGTCCGGTGCCGCATCCCGCGATCAGCACCTCCATGGCGCGGTTGCCGAGCGGCTTGTATGCCGCACCGGGAAACCGCATGCCGATATAGGTATCAATCGGCAGCGCCTGCGCTTCCGTGAACACCCTGCTCCATCGCGGATAGGGATTTTCCTCATACTGTGCACGGACTTTTTCCGAGACCTCGTCCTCGATCGCCGTCAGCTTCTCGATGGTGCGCCGGATGTCCCGCTCGTCGTGCCAGTCAATGATCTGCTGCCGGATCAGCGCGGCCATGGCATCGGGCCAGACCTGCGCGGCAAGTTTCTCCGCGCCGGGAATGGAATGCAGCGGCAGGTAGCTTGCGAGAATGGCAAGCCGTAGCGGCGCGACAGCTTCATCTTGCGCGATGGCGTCCGCGATATCCGCGCGAAGTTTTTCAACCTGCGCGCTTTCGTCGTCGGACAGATCGAACACATACTCGTTGAGGAAACCCTGCTGGCCGAGCGCGCTCACCAGCGGCAGCCACGCGGTGTCATCCTCAAGCGTGCCGGTCGCGATAGCGTTCAGCGCGGCGCGGCGGATCGCGGTCAGAACACGCTCGATAGCGAGCGTCGTCACCGGCGCCGAGGTCAAAAGCGCGGTCAGCAGTCCGTCGCGGTCCAGCGCCGCCAGATCGGCCACGCTGAACATTTTCGCCAGATGGGCCGTGCCGTCGCGCGCGGCGTCCACGGCCCGGGCCATCGCCGGCGTGCGCAGCAGGATCGCGCCTGCGATGGCCGACAGATCGCGCGGGCGGCACCATGGCTCGCGCAGCGCACGCACCAGAAGGGAAACGAGATTCGAATCGGGTTTGACCGACGCCGGATCGAGCTGGCGCAGCGCCATCACAAAGGTCGATTTCAATCCCGGCGCGTCGTCGTTGCCCAATCCCTGCATCGCGGCGGCGAGCGCGTCGGACGCGCGGCCATGCAGCAGCAGCAGCGCCGCGAGATTGTTGTGTACGCCCGGAAACGCCGGATCAATCTCCAGCACCTTCCGGTTATGCACGATGGCGTCATCGTCGCGTCCGATATCCGACAGAATGCGCGCCAGATTGTAATGTGGCTCGGGATTGCGCCGGTCCGACGCGATGGCCTTGCGCAAGAGATCAATCGCAGCCTCGCTGTGACCGGCTTGATGGGCGAGCAAGCCGAGATAGCCCAGCGCGCCGGTGTGGCGCGGATTGGCGGCGAGCACCTCGCGGTAATTCGCCTCCGCCTCGCGCATCCGCCCGGCCTGATGATGAGCGATGGCCTGCCGGAACAAGGTCTCTTCGAGAAAGCCGGATGACCGCGCAGCGTCCTTGCCGGTTTTTCCTTCAGCCCGGCGTTGTTTTCTGTTCACGATCTCGACCTGATGGATGTTTCAGCGGCGCGGGACACTACGTCATCGGTTTGAGGCGATCCAGACGCAGGGCGGCGGCGATTACCAGCGTCCGAACCCGAAAAAGCCCGAGAATGGCGATGGGCCGACATTCCCCGGGGGCCGCGCGAATCCGTCACGCGGGTTGCCCCGCTGCCGCTGCTGCGGCGGCGCGTTCGGATTGAACAGGCCCTGCACCACGACCTGCTGCTTCTTCGGCTTCGGCTTCGGCGGGGTTGCGCTCTCCGCCGGTGCGCTGGCGACCACCGGATCGCTCGGCGGCGCACTGAGCACGCCGACCTCGCGGCGCGGCCAGGCGAAATCGTCGGCGCGGCCGGCGGGCGGCGCGAGCGGTTCGCCCTTCACCAGCGTGCGCGCGGCCAGCGCGTCGACGGATGCCGGGCGCGTGCCGACACCGCCGAGCAGTTCATCGGTGCCGACCTGCGAGGCCACCAGCGGCATCACCGGCCCCATCAGCGGACGCGGCCCTGCTTCACCGGGACGGATGTTAGCATCGGGTGCAAAGGTTTCGCTCGGCACCGCCAGCGGACCGTCGGTGTGGGCTGCGAGCACGCGGCGGATTTCACGCTCGGTGTAATGCGCGAGCTTGCGCGCGCCGGCCTTGGTGAAGAACACGCCATCGCCCGAGCGCAGGCGGCGAATCTGGCCCTCGAAGTCCGGGCCTTGTGTGGTGAAACGTCCGGCGTCATCGACAAAACCGTCCCAGACATCGACATAGGTGATCCCGGCCTTGCCCGCGCCGTCGCGATAGAGCGCATCGAGGAACAGCATGTCGGATGTCGCCTTCGGCCCGCGCACCGCCGGCAGTCCGACCCAGAGCACCGGCACGCCCTTCGACTTCAGGACGGCGATCATCTCCTCGATTTTCTTGGCGTAGAGTTCGACCCAGCGTTCGTCGCGGAAATCATGCACGCCGCCGGCGCGCCCCTTCTCCGGCGCCATGATCTGCGGCTGGTCGTCATCGTCGTCAGCAGCAGCGTCCGCGTCCGACGTTTTGCCATCCGCGGTCTTGCTGTCGACGCCGGTTTCAGCGGGTTTGTCGCCGGGCTTGGCCGCTGCGTCCTGTTCGTTCGGCTTGCCGCGCGAATCCTTCTTCGCATTTTTCTTGTCGGCCTTGTCGCCCGGTTTGGCATCGGGCTTCTTTTCGGCCACCGGCTCGCGGATCGGAATACGGTCGTGCAGGCCGAGCATCACCACGATCACATCCGGCTTCTCGGTCGCGAGAATGCCTTTCGCAGCCGCCGCCCAGTCCGCCGGATCGCCCTTGGGCTGATACTTGATCAGGCCCGAGACGGTCTTGTGCTTGCGGATCACGCCGAGGTCCGGCGTTTCCGACAAGGCGTCTTCCAGGCCATAGGCCAGCCAGTCCGCCATGGCGTCGCCAAGCACCAGCACGTTGCGGTCGGCGGGGGTGTCGCGCTTGGCGGGCGCGGGCGCGCGGGAAAAATCAACCCGCGGCGCCGGCTGCTGCCGGTCGGGGCCGAACGCATCGCCGAACGGCGAGAAGAAACCGCCACGCTGCGGCGCCGGGCGCTGCGGACGGCCGAAACCGAAATCGAAAAATTGCGCCGACGCGGGCGCGACGATCCCGAACAGCATGGCACCCGCGACGGCGAAGACCGCCAGCGGGCCTGTCCCGGTCAGGATGCGAAAAAAGGAGGTCCGTTTCGGCATGCGTCTCACGGCTTGGGCGGAAAAGCGTAGCGTCAAAATAATAGCAGATTCAGGCCCGAACGGGGCGGACCGGGCGAGACATAACAGGCCCCGCCGGCCCGGCGTCAAGGGCGCGCGAACGCCGGAACGCCGAGGTTTCCAGCGTTTTCCCGATGGACAGGGTCCAATATATCCATTAATCTCGATATATGGAATCAGAAAGCGCCATCCTGGCCCTCGCGGCCCTCGCCCAGCCGACCCGGCTTGATGTGTTCAAGCTGCTGGTGCGGCACGAACCCCATGGCCTCGCCGCAGGCGACATCGCCCGCGCGCTGGCGGTGCCGCAGAACACCATGTCGTCGCATCTGGCGATCCTGACCCGCGCCAACCTTGTCCAGGCGAAGCGAACCGGCAGGTCGATTGTCTATCGCGCCAGCCTCGCGAATTTCCAGGACGTCGTGCTGTTCATGCTGACCGATTGCTGCGGCGGCAAGCCGGAAATCTGCGCGCCGGTGATCGAAAGCCTGACGCCCTGCTGTCCGCCGCTAAAAAAGAGGAAGCCTGCACATGTCTGATCGCATCTACAATGTCCTGTTTCTTTGCACTGGCAACAGCGCGCGCTCCATCCTGGCCGAATCCGTTCTGCGCAAGGAAGGACGCGGGCGTTTTCGCGCATTCTCCGCCGGCAGCCAGCCGAAAGGCACGGTGAACCCCTTCGCAATCAAGGCTCTCAGGGGAGCCGACTTTCCCGTCGATGGCTTGCGATCGAAAAGCTGGGAAGAATTTGCGGTTGCCGACGCGCCGGTGATGGATTTCGTTTTCACCGTTTGTGACAACGCCGCGGGCGAATCCTGTCCGGTCTGGCCGGGGCAGCCGATGACGGCGCATTGGGGGATCGAAGATCCCGCGGAGGTTCAGGGCACCGACCTCGAAAAGGAAGCGGCCTTCGTCGCCGCACTCCGCTACATGAAAAATCGCATCGCGATCTTTACCAACCTTCCGCTCGGCAGCATCGACAAACTGTCTCTCGGGACGAAGTTACGCGACATCGGCCGCACCGAGGGATCGACCACTGGCCAGGACAAGGCGAGTTGATGCCCGTTTTCGATCTGCAGCGCCGCCTCGCGGCGGAAGCTATCGGCACGGCCTTTCTGGTCGCAACCGTCGTCGGCTCCGGCATCATGGCCGAAAGCCTGACCCGGGACACCGCGCTCGCGCTGCTCGGCAACACCATCCCGACCGGCGCGATCCTGATCGTCCTGATCACGTTGCTGGGGCCGGTGTCGGGCGCGCATTTCAACCCGGCTGTGACGCTGGTGTTCGCGCTCAGGCGCGAGCTGACCGGCCGCGAGGCGCTGCTGTATGTGGCGGCGCAGATTATTGGCGGCATCGCCGGCACCATGATCGCGCACATGATGTTTGCGCTGCCGGTCGTCGATCTGTCGATGAAGGTGCGGACCGGCGGCGCGCAATGGTTCGCCGAAGCGGTCGCGGCCTTCGGCCTGGTGATGACGATTCTCGCAGGCCTGCGCGTCAAGCCCGCCGCCATCCCGGCGCTGGTCGGGCTTTACATCACGGCGGCGTACTGGTTCACCGCGTCGACGTCCTTCGCCAATCCCGCCGTCGCCATCGCGCGATCCTTCAGCAACACCTTCTCCGGCATCCGGCCGCAGGATCTTCCCGGCTTCATCACGGCGGAACTGCTCGGCGCGGTCGCGGCGCTCATATTTGCGAACTGGCTGTTCCGTGAAGCTGCCGGTCAAACCACATCCATCGAGGCCGAAGCATGAGCGTCACGATCTATCACAACCCGGACTGCGGCACCTCGCGCAACACGCTGGCGATGATCCGCGCCAGCGGCGAAGAGCCCGTCGTGATCGAATATCTGAAAACGCCGCCGAACCGCGAGCGGCTCGTTCAACTGATCGCGGCCATGAACATCACGCCGCGCGACCTGCTGCGCGAAAAGGGCACGCCCTATGCGGAGCTTGGCCTCGGCGATCCCGCACTCACCGGTGAGCAGATTGTGGACGCGATGCTGGCGCATCCAATCCTGATCAACCGGCCGATTGTCGAAACGCCGAAAGGCACGCGGCTGTGCCGCCCGTCCGAAGCCGTGCTCGACCTGCTGGACAACCCCGTCACGTCCTTCGCCAAGGAGGACGGCGAGATCGTCAGCCGGTAGCGGACTTCTCTTTAGCGCCCGCGCAGCCGCGCCAGCACGCCGGATGAGGCAAAGCCGTCGGCGGGCAGACCGGCGGCGGCCTGGAAGCTGCGCAGCGCCTTCTTGGTTTCGCTGCCGAGCGTGCCGTCCGGCTCGCCGCGATAGAACCCGCGCTGCGCCAGCAACTGCTGCAACTCGAACCGCTCGTCGCGCGAGAGCACCCGCTCCTGCCGCGGCCATTGCTGCACGAACGGCGCACCGCCGCGCAGCCGGTCGGCGAAATGGCCGATGGCCAGCGCATACGCCTCCGAGGGATTGTAGCGCATGATGGAGCGGAAATTGCCGAGCATCAGGAAGCCCGGGCCGTCGGCGCCGGCCGGCGCGAGCAGGAACGCCTTGTCGCTGGTGCGCGGAAACGGCTTGCCGCCGGCGCGGCGCAGGCCAAGCTGCTCCCACTGCGCGATGGTGTAGGTCTTGGCGCGGTCGGCATGCAGATAGTTGAAGCCCTGCGGCACCTCGACCTCATAGCCCCACGTTTGTCCCTGCGACCAGCCGTCCTTTTTGAACTTCGCGGCGGTGGAGGCGATGATGTCCGGCACATCGTCCACGGTGTTGCGCTTGCCGTCGCGGTCGAAATCCACCGCGAAGCGCTTGAACGCGGTCGGCATGAACTGTGTCGCGCCGAACGCGCCGGCCCATGAGCCGCGCATCTGCTGCGGCGTCAGGTCGCCGTGATGCAAAATCTCCAGCGCGGCGAGAAACTCGTCCTTGAAATAGCCCTGACGGCGGCCGATGCAGGCGAGCGTGGCGGTCGAATTCAGCACGCTGCGGTCGCCGCCCTGCGTGCCGTAGTTCGACTCGATGCCCCAGATCGCCGCGATGATGTAGCGATCGACGCCATAGGCCTTCTCGACGGCGGCGAAGGTCGCCGCGTTCTTCGCCAAGACTTCGCGCCCGCGCGCGATCCGCGCGTCGGTGACCAGAATGTCGAGATAGTCCCACACCGCCTTGGTGAATTCCGGCTGCGAGTCCATCAGGTCCATGATGCGCAGGTCGGGATAAAGATCGGCGGTGAAGCGGCGGAAGCTCGCCTCCGACACGCCGCGCCGATGAGCCTCCGGCCAGAAGCCGGCGATGCAGCGCTCGAAATTCGCCGCCGAATTGCGGATCGCATCCGCCGTCATCAGCGGATGGCCGGACGCGCCGTCCTCGCCGCTCCATTCTTTCGCCGGGGACGCCTGCGCCATGCGGCGCGAGGGCGCGGCCTGCGGCGCGGGCGCAAGCTGGCGCGAGGCCTGCGGCGGCTGTTGCTGGATCGCGCCGGTGATATCGCCGAACCACGACAAAGGCCCGCGCCCGGACGCGCTCTGGCCATGGGCCGGCGCGGCGGCAAACAGGGACACCACCCCGACCACGGACAGGGTCAGCGCCGCTCCCGCGACCATCAGCCACGGGCTTTCTTCACGTTCGATCCGTGCCATCGTACTCACACCCACTCAAAGCCATCCCGCTTACAGGAGGCCCGGACAGGGTTTCCAGCCGATTAACAGAGCCGCATTTTTTGGCGGCGTGATGACGCGGGGCGCGTCACGTCGTCCGGGCGAAAAGCCCCTCACCCCAGCCCTCTCCCCTTGTGGGAGAGGGTGCCCGAACGAAGTGAGGGCGGGTGAGGGGTTCGTTCATTGCGGCGTTGTACCCCTCACCCGGCTCAGTTCGCTTCGCTCACTTCGCCACAGCCCGGTAGCAAACACCTAGCCCCGCCCCAAAAACCCCCACCCCGCTTCAGGCGCCGTTCATCCGTTCCCGGTTAGGGAACTCCTTGCCTGCCCGGCGGTTTTTTAACACCGCAAAACCTGCTACCACCCCTCAAGTCCCTTCCAAGCCCCCAAAGAGCCTCATGAAAATCCGCAAAGCTGTGTTTCCCGTCGCCGGTCTCGGCACCCGTTTCCTGCCCGCCACCAAGGCGATGCCCAAGGAAATGCTCACCGTGGTGGACCGCCCGCTGATCCAGCATGTGGTGGACGAGGCGCTGGAAGCGGGCATCGAACACCTCGTGTTCGTCACCGGGCGCAACAAGGGCGTGATCGAGGATCACTTCGACCGGCCCTACGAGCTTGAGGACACGCTGCGCGAGCGCAACAAGCTGAAGGAAATGGACATCCTCGAGCGCGACCAGCCGGAAGCCGGCGCGACCTCGTTCACCCGCCAGCAGGCGCCGCTGGGCCTCGGCCATGCGGTGTGGTGCGCGCGCGACATCATCGGCAACGAGCCGTTCGCCGTTTTGCTGCCGGACGTGCTGGTGAAGAACAAGCCGAGCTGCCTCAAACAGATGATCGACGCCGCCAACGCCGCAGGCGCTTCCAGCGCCAACATCGTCGCGGTGGAAGAAGTGCCGATGGATCAGGTCCACATGTATGGCGTGGTCGGCGTCGGCAAGAGCAAAGGCGACCTCTTTGAACTCAACGGCATGGTCGAGAAGCCGAAGAAGGAGGATGCGCCGTCCAACCTCTCGATCACCGGGCGCTACATCCTGCAGCCGGAAATCTTCAACATCCTGGAGACGCAGCCGAAGGGCGCGGGCGGCGAAATCCAGCTCACCGACGGCATGCTGAATCTGGCGATGTCACAGCCGTTCTACGGCTTCAAGTTCAAGGGCAAGAGCTATGACTGCGGCTCGAAGTCGGGCTTCCTCGCCGCGAACATCGCCTACGCGATGGACCGCGAGGATTTGCGCAGCGATCTGCTCGGCGAGATGAAGAAGTATGTGTGAGGCTTGTGCGTTTGTTTGCCGCAGTGGGCCAAACTGCGATTGTCGAGCTTGACCCGATGAAGCGGCCTTTCTTAATCTTTAAGCACGCCTCAGCGTTTCGGGCTGCGTCAGTTCTTATTGCGAGACACACAACTTTCCAAACACTTGATATCTAAAGAGGAATATTTTCATGGCGCGCAACTGCTTTTATAGCTTCCATTTCAAACCGGATAATGCTCGCGCTGGCCAGGTGCGAAACATCGGCGTTATAGAAGGGAATCAACCTGTATCAGACAATGACTGGGAGACTGTTACGAAGGGCGGCGACGATGCCATTAAAAAATGGATTGCAGGTCAAATGAGCGGAAAGACATGCGCAGTCGTACTCATCGGAACCAACACTGCAAATCGCAAATGGATAAATTACGAAATTATCAAAGCTTGGGATGACGGACTTGGCGTCGTAGGCATCAATATCCACGGCCTAAAGGATCTCAATAGTCAAACATCAACCTTGGGCGCAAATCCATTCGACAGCATCACCCACGGCCCATCCAAGAAGAAACTCTCCGCGATCGTTAAGCGATATGACCCGGCTGGCACGTCGAGCAAGGATCGCTACGATTGGATAAAGACTCATCTATCAAATGCCGTCGAAGAGGCCATCAAAATTCGGGCCGCAAATTAAGACCCACGCAATTGAGCTAATAGCCGCCGAAAAAGTGTTTCGTAAGTTAGCTCAAAAAGAAATGGGCTTTGAGCATACTGCGGAGTTCTCTGGAAAATCTTCAGAGCAGCCGCCCCCGTCGATGCAACTGGCCAAATCTTTGCTCGCGGATGGAGCTCGCTAAAAATTTCGAACTCTTCAATTACCCCCTCCATTCCTCCGATAAATACGCCAACATCAAATGGTGTGTCACCGATCATCCTTCTTCGCATTTCCGCCAAACTATCTTCACGCGAAAATCCGACAACAGGCGTGTTCCGATACTCAATGAATTCTTGAATTTCAGGCAAAAAATTGCGCTCAAAATACGAACTTTGATATAAAATTACTCTTTTACGGTCCTCCAGCTCAAGCCCGCGAAGCAACATACATATAAGCGGCGTAATTGCCGGATGCCCTCCAAACACTATTTTCCCAAAAGGCAGAACTTCAGATACGAGTGCCTTCACCGCTTCTCTAATGGCAACCACATCAGCAGTCGCCAAGAATTCGGCGTCACGCTCAGGTAGGGGGACGCTAGCTGATAGAAAAATTCGCAGCATGTCACACCAACCTATCAGCACACTTCGATGCTCGAACGGATATGGTCGGGAGATGGCTATTAAGCCAATCAAGGTGGCTCAACCAACTCTCTAGAATTCCCCTCTCATCGTAAAGTAACCAAATTTGCTTCACATCTGGCGCAAGTTTGCGAATAGCTGCATCCAACTCTTGATACCGATCAGCGCGCGGAATCCCAATAGTTGGGACAACGGCAACCTCGTAGCCACTTTTAAGCTGAACCGCTATAAAGCGCTCCGGCTGTATGGCAATCGAGCTCACATTGCAGTCCAGCGCTCTATCGCAAAAATTATCAACAAGACTCCGATGCCTTGCGGCCATCGCCCTTGCTCGCAGGGATTCTGCAGCGACAACGATTTCATGAATGGGAGCATCTGCAAGCAATGCACCTGCTCCTATTTCATGTGAGCCCGCAAAATCCTTCCCCTTCAATTTTCGGAACTGACTGAAAGCGGACGATTTGTCCGGCTCTACGTCCGGCCAGAGAATGTGCAAAATTTGAATATTGGTAGCATTGGCCTGCGATAGCTCTAGTTGCGTCCAATGGCTCGCACGAAAATTTGGTGTATCTAGCAGAACGACTATGTCGCAATCGGCCATCCGGTGCCAAAGAACGTTTTGAAACTCGGCACCATACGGAACGCTACGTGTATCAAGAAATACCTCAAAGCCAGCCTTATCGAACGCCTCGTATAGTTGGATGGCTATGGATTGAGATTCAGAGCGCTTGTAGCTAATAAAAAGCCGCCGCTCAGATCGCAGCAAACGCAAGTTTTCGAGGATCAAAGTAACCAACCGCGCGTAATCAGAATCGCTTCCAGACGATCGATACGCATTGATATGACTGATACTACTTGGAAGTTCATTCAAAACGTCGGAACGAATGTCAACGAATGGAATAATCGTTATCGAGTCACGCAACAGGTCAACGAGAGAGCGATGCGAGTTATCGTTGGCGGTTGAGTATCCAAAGAAGACTGCGACGATCGGAGCCTTTGAATCCAACAAGCCATAATCTTGCTCGCTGAGGATTGCGACGTGCAAGGGGTTAATACCCAGTTCCTCAATACGAGCCTGTAAAATTTCTTCCAGCTTTCGTTGATGGATATTGGTCTGGCCAAGCAGGATGATTTGATACCGGAATGGTGGCATTACATCTTTCCAAAATGCGGAAACATTAAAGCAATGTGCTTTATCAGGGAGCCCAATCCCTACAACGCCGTCAAGAAAAACGATGATTGACAAATCTTTCTTCTTAAGTATATATTCCTATCACTTCATTCGGGAGGGGCGCTTCTAGAGGCGATCCTGAAGTGGAATGAAGCGCGGCGCCCGCGCGCGTGTCTCGCACACACGCTCCCGGGAGGCGTCGGGTCATCGTCCGGGCTCACTATGAAGCTCTGCCGTTCGCGGCTGGACGATGGACAGGATGAAGGCAGGCGAAAGCCCGCCGGATCAGGATTCGTCCGTCCTGTCCCGGAAGTACGATCCCGACGCCCAAAATCGCCGCTGCCGGCGCGCCGAGAGGCGACGCGCTTCCCTTCTCGTCGAGGGAAGCGAAAGCAACCACCCTTTGCGCCTTCCGGCGCGCCGCTTCCCCTCATGGTTCGAGGGGCACATCATGGAGAGACACCCCGCGCGATGCGCGGGAGCATCGGCGCGTGCCTGGTTGAAAGTGGCTGTTTGAAAGTTGAATCGGGAAGACGTCATTGGCCGCCGGCCCATCTGCACAGCCATTGTCATGGCCGGACTTGTTCCGGCCATCCCGACGGCCAAGGCACTGTGCTCACCTCATCGGGATCACCGGGACAAGCCCGGTGATGACAATCGTCGTCAAAGCACTTGCCGTCACCACACCGGCAGACGCCCCATGCAAAAGCCCCTCACCCGCTCGCCATAGCGCGTCAAAGACGCGCGTGAACGCGCTTTTGGCTTCGCGACCTCTCCCCGCAAGAGCGGGGCGAGGTGAAAGTCCTCACATTTTTGTGTGGAATTTTGCCGTAACGGCGGGGTCTATTCCGCGTATCTCTGGCACAGGCGGAAACGCCGCAGACCCACGAGGACCATCATGGACCGCACCCAGTTCCGCCGCACCGCTCTCGCCCTCTCCGCCGCAGGCCTGCTGGCGCTCGGCTGGTTCACCGTGCCCTCGCGCGCAGCCGAGGAAGCCTTCATCATTCCGCCGCCCGCCGCCGATATCGCGCCCGCCGGCGGCCTGAAGACCTTCGTGCTCGCGGGCGGCTGCTTCTGGGGCGTGCAGGGCGTCTATCAGCACACCAAGGGCGTGACCAACGCGGTGTCCGGCTACGCGGGCGGCA
This sequence comes from Afipia sp., assembly GCA_050249215.1. Classification (GTDB taxonomy): domain Bacteria; phylum Pseudomonadota; class Alphaproteobacteria; order Rhizobiales; family Xanthobacteraceae; genus Afipia. The sequence goes on along the minus strand of JBFWQX010000011.1, from coordinate 4,563 downwards.
AGGCCGAGACCGCGAAATATGAAACCGTCGGGCGCGGCACCACCGGCCATGCCGAAGCGGTTCAGATCACCTACGATCCGAAGCAGGTGTCGCTCGGCAAGCTGCTGCAGATCTATTTCTCGGTGGTGCACGATCCGACCCAGCTCAACCGCCAGGGGCCGGATAGCGGCACGCAGTATCGCTCCACCATCTTCACCTCGGACCCCGCGGAGAAGAAGCTGGCGCAGGACTACATCGCCCAGCTCAACGCGGCGAAGGTCTATAAAAAGACCATCGCCACCACCATCGAACCCCTGCAGGGCTTCTATGCGGCGGAAGATTATCATCAGGACTACCTGACGCTGCACCCGAACCAGCCCTATATTGTGTTCAACGATTTGCCGAAGATCGAGAACCTGAAAAAGATCTTCGCCGAGAACTACCGCGACAAGCCGGCGCTGGTGCGCGAGGCAAAAGCGACCAACTGAAACGCGCGGCAGGCGCCGCGTTTCGGACAATGATGGAAGCGGCGGGCCGCAAGGTTCGCCGCTTTGATGTGATACGCGACACAACGACAAGGAAAGGAGCTTGTTCAATGACCGACACGAAGACGACCACCGGCTCCGGCACCGTGCAGAAGACCGAGAGTGAGTGGCGCAAGGAATTGACGCCGATGCAGTACGCCGTGCTGCGCGAGAAGGCGACCGAGCGCCCGTTCAGCGGTGAATACGATCATTCGTTCGATCCGGGTACCTATGTATGCGCGGGCTGCGGACAGCCGCTGTTCGAGTCCGGCGACAAGTTCGATTCCGGCTGCGGCTGGCCGGCCTTCTCCGCCCCCGCCACCGAGGGCAGTATCGCCGAGGAGCGCGACTTTTCTCACGGCATGATCCGCACCGAGGTGCTGTGCTCGAAATGCGACGGTCATCTCGGCCACGTCTTCCCGGACGGGCCGGGGCCGACGGGGCTGCGTTACTGCATCAATTCCGCGGCGCTGAAGCATCAGCCGAAATAGGATTCGCGGCGGCGATCTTCGCGAAAAAGTCAACTCGCGGAAATGTCATCCCTGTCCGGTGAAAAAAAGCGCGCGCGCGGCTTGCGAACGGCCGCGCGCCGCCTATCTCTCGCTTCCCGTTTGCATGCAAACGATAACGCCCCGCCAGCAGGAAAGCGGCCGGCAACCGAAGAAACGCTCCGAGCCAACTCGCAGTCATCAAGGAATTCACGATGTCCACCCGATCGCGCCAGACCGTGCTGGCGATTGGCCTTGCCGGCCTTCTCATCGACGCCGTGTCGTCGCACCCCGCCTTCGCCGTCAGCCGGGTCACCCTGTTCAAGGTCGTCTAGCCGCAGAACGAAGTGGTGATCGGCCTGACCAAGGCGGAACTGGCCCAGATGAAGGGCAAGACGCCGGAAGCCGTCGAGAACGCGCTGCGCAGCACCGGCTCGCTGCAGGTCTGGCAGTATGGCGTCCGCCGCGGCATCAGCGGCGAGATGGAGCAGGCGCCGGTGCGCAAGATCGCCATCACCGACCAGCCCGAGGTCCATGTCGAGCACTACACGACGCCGCTGAAAGTGGTGTCCATCGCCGACGAAATCCTCACCGAAGCGATCCAGTAGCGCGCGGGCGACGGGCCAGCCCGGCCTGTTATCTCGCGCAAACTCCGCAAAAATCACGCCCTGCGCCAATGTCAGGCCGCCATGCGGGGAGGCACCCGCGGCGCGGGGTTTCCCGGCAGCCACTAGAGCATTGAATTTCAAGCACTTATTCGCGCTGCGGGGAGCAGGCGCGCGGCGTTCATTATACGCCCGATGACGGGTCGCAATTGGCAAAAAATGGCCTATATTAGGGGCTCTTCTGGAATGACCGATACAGGCCGCGCGGCTCCCCACATGGACCCGTCCTCCGGCCGTCGTTTCCATTGAATCCCAATCAAGAAGGCGGAGATCATGGCTGCGTTCAACTACAACACCGAAGCCGAACTGTTTCCTGCGGCGATCCGCAAGAAAAAGCGCGCGGGCTTTGCGTACCGCCGGTTCCCGACCGCAGCCGAGGCCGTGCAGTTCGCGATCGAGCAGCTTCCCGCCGACTCGCTGAACGGCGCGTACCTGCAGGTCGACGAGGCCCGCTTCGACCAGAGCGGAATCCGCACGCTGTATGAAAGCGAAGCGTTCCCGCTCGAGCGCAACCGGCCGGAGCCGGTGGACGCCCCCGAAGACGAGAAGCAAACCGCGACCGGCTGAGGCCGCTGCGGCCATCACTTCGTGATAACCGCGTCCCGCACTTAACGCTTCTATCCTCAAGCCCTCGGCTGCTTGTCCATCCAGCGCTTGAGGATCCGCATGTTGCGCACATTGGCGCGGAACATGACGTCGAATGCGTCGCCGGCGAACGGCACCAGACCCACCACGCCATCCAGCGCCACATTGCCGAGCATCCGCGCCACCACATGCTTCGGCGCGCCGAGCGCCCGCGCCTCGCGCACGATCCACAGCGAGATCGCGGTGGTGAGAATGTCGCCGACCACCGGCACAAGACCGATCAGGCCGTCGATGCCGTAGCGGATGTTGGTGCCCGGCAGCACGAAGGCAACATCGAGCAGCTTCGACAGCGCGTCGATGCGCGCGAAGCGCTGCTCGCGCGTGAGCGGACCGAACGAGATGCCGCCGAGCGCGCCGGAGAGATTCTCGAAATCCACGCCCGCGCCGAACGGGCCCGCGCCGCTCGAGCCGCCGGGATGCACCTCGTTGCCGTCCTGGTCGATGACCGGCGGCCGCCTGCCGCCGGTGCGGGGCTTCGCCGTCCGGTTCACAAAGATGTCGTCGGTCATTCTGGCGCTCGTCATGTGTCCTGGCACCCCGTTTAGCACAGACCCGCGCGATCCTCGCGCAGGCAGCAGCCTGAGATAGGAACGCAAGATTGCGGCGCAAGTTGCGTGACCGGGCCGTCATCCGGCGAAATGTCGCATCCACGCCCTCACCAGACACCGTTCTGCTCCAGCCGGTAAAGCACGATCTTCCGCATCCGCGCATGGATGGCCTCGATATCGGCGCGCGGCGCGGTGCGCGACGGCTCCCGGAGCTGGCAGATCATGTCCGGCCCCTGGCAGCGCCGCGCGCGGCGGCAGCGCCTCACCGGACAGCCGCGCCAGTTGCGGTATTTATCCGACAGCGCGCGCATCAGCGCCGCGATTCCGTCCTCGGACAGAAGATAGGCGCGCTGCCCGTCGGTGAGATGCGGCCACGCGCCGCCGTCGTCGTCATCCGTCATTCGCTCTCCTTGCCATTGAGAAAACATGCGCGATCGCCTTCCCGCGCCAAAAGCGCGGATGTCCGTCCAGCGATGTCGTCAAACTTTCAGTGCCTCTCTGAAAAGAGAGGGAGGAGGAGCGCCGAAAGACGCGCCTTCAAGTCTAAGTGCGCGGCCGGCATCGTGTCGCCACGAGAGGCAAGCCGCGAAACGCCTTTCGACGCTCCGCCGCGGCGATTTCTGTCCTCGGGATCGTACTTCCGGGACAGGACGGACGAATCCTGATCCGGCGGGCTTTCGCCTGCCTTCATCCTGTCCATCGTCCAGCCGCGAACGGCAGAGCTCCGTAGTGAGCCCGGACGATGACCCGAGGCCTCCCGGGAGCGGAGAAGGACGTCCCTTCTCGCGCGCGCAGGCGCCGCATCCCGCCCCGCGCTCTCAAGCGTCCCTGGCAACGCCCCTCAAGTGAGGCGGGATGAATAGGAATATATACCTGAACGAAAAGTAAATCAAGCCAAATCTTCCAACCGTGCAAAAAGAAAGCATAATAGTTACAATTGGCTCGATCAGAATCGTAGTTTCGGAGACGCTTACTTGGCCCTCACTCCTGCACAAGGGCTCGCGCTAGATGAGCTTTCGGAATGCCTTTATGAGTTTCTTCCAGGATCTCCACACCCATATGCGAGCAAGGCAATCTCATTTCCCGGTGTTGCTGACGAGATCGGTTTATCCAATTGTTGGCCTGGTGGAAGTAAGCGCCCTGCAATTCGCCATCTTTTAGAGCAGGCACTCACAAATGGCTCCGGTAAATTCTCTAGTTTGATTGAACGCATTGTTCTTAGAGGAATCACCTATCGAAAATCAAAGAATCCTGTTTCACGGGAAGAAATAAACTCCATCAATACAATTCTTGTGCGTCTTGGCTTCCAGATTAAAGCTCTTCATGATCGAAGTTTTTTGGACGCGCTTCCTAGTTCGGAGAAAAAAGCTGAGCCGGAAGATGCGCAGAAAATTGATACCGCCGAACTTCTCCGCGACTTCCAAACCCTGACAGCTATGAAAGCGCACGAACGGGGATTTGCCTTTGAGAAATTCCTTCCAAGATTGTTCGCATCCTACCAACTAAAACCGCGCTCATCGTTTAGGCTTGTCGGCGAGCAGATCGACGGAAGTTTTCAGTTGAAAAATGAGGTCTATCTTCTAGAAGCCTGACCTGCACCCCTGATTGCCCTCGTTTATAAGTAGACTCTGTTCTGGTTTTCGTCCCTGTTTGAACGGTTGGCAAACTCGCTTGGTGTGAGCCCGTTGAGGCTCGTATGCGGTCGGTTGGTGTT
>JBFWQX010000010.1:0-146301 GCA_050249215.1 Afipia sp. | reverse complement strand
CCGGCACCCGAGGCCATCATCTGGCCTGCGCCAGCAAGCGGAGCAGCACCGTCATCTGCCCAGGCAATAGCCCCAAGGCCGATCATGAACTAAGATTGAAACCGGACCACCCTATGGGGTCAGGCCACCGGAACTCTGATGGCGACGGCGACTACGGCCAACCCGGCGAGGCGCAAATATTCGGCAACCGACCTTTCGGCGTTTAAGGCCGATCCCGATCTATTCTTTGAATACTCATATCGATCCACACTTCAGGCAATGGTCGATGCCATCGTCGCGCACGAAGCACCACTTCGAGAGGACGTGCTGGCGCAGCGGATCGCTCGTGCCCATGGATGGCTGCGAACCGGCACCCGCATCCGCGATCAGATTTCCCACCACTTGCGGCGGCTGGAGTGTACGCAAGAGGCGCCAGGCGTCTTCCTTTGGCAGCCGGGTACGGTTTCGTCTCGGTTTCCATTCAGGCAGCCTCAAAGTGAGGAGCATCGCCGCGCGCTCTCCGATATTTGTCTTCCCGAGCTGGTCGATTTTGTTCTATCGCATCGTTCTGCCCTCGACGAAGCGGACCCGCCGCTGGTTTATGCTCGTCTGTTGCAGTTGGAGCGCCTCGCCGCGTCATCGCGCGAACGGCTCGAAGAGGCCATTGCTCGAGCTTCAGCTCTGTAATCGACGAACGCAGGCGCCGAACAAACGTCACACACGTTAATCGCACGTTTCGCTGCCGCCCCTACCGCACAGTGGCTTTATTCTTTCGTCTCTGAGGCGAGTCTTCAGAAAACGGGAATTTCTCAATAGATAGCCGGAGACTTCGGGAATTTTCGGAAGATTTGGTGCGAATCCAGTCTCTGTAGAGACTTGGCATGCGTAGAAGCCCGCAATTGGCGGGCTTTTCTCATGCCTAAAAAGGAAATTCTCTCAAAGCCAGACTGGCTGGCTGCCTTGGAAGGGATCGAACCAGCACATTCCCGAACTAAATTATCCATTTGATTTAAAAATGAAATTTTGCATTTTTGAGAGATTTCGAGGGCAGAGAAAATTGCAGCAAATGCCGGGGAGACAAGTGCAGCAGCCCGCCAAGTCTGCGCTATTGTGCGTTCACGGGACAATCCGCAACATCAACAATATCGCGTCATATGACCACTCGAGAGTTACCAGGGCTCAGCATCATTTGCCCCCTCACAATAGATTCTCTTCTTGGTAGCAAGGTACGGTAATGGCTCCCGCAAAGCTGAAGCGGCCCGCATCAGCGCCTGTTGCGCGGCTTCTCGATCAGGTGGCCCGTGCGATGCACTCGATTGGCCACGATGGCGGTCTCTTCCCCGCACAATGGACCGCGCTACGTTACTTTCGTGACGCCGCCGCGCCACATAACACCGCGATGGGACTGGCCCGCTTTCAAGGGCTGGCGTTCGGGCCGGTTTCTCGTTCGGTGCGAACCCTGATCGAAAAGGGTTTGCTGCGCAAAGCCGGGTCCGCCGGACGCGGGCGCTCGGAGATCGTGGAGCTGACAAGCATGGGCCGCGCTCTGCTCAAGGCAGACCCGTAGCTTGTGGTGGTGCGGGCAATCGAAGCAATGCCACCGGAACAGGCCGAAAGTCTGGCGATGGCATGTGAAGCCATCATCGCTGCTGTGCAGGCGCAAAAGCATGAGCCGACACAGGCGGCCGAATAACGGACCTCAGCTCACCTCCATCAAAGCCTCGACCAGAAGCGACTCATCGAAAGGCTTGAGGAAAACCCTTTCGGCTCCCCAGATTTCGGCAATCGACGTCGCTGCCTCCAATGTCAGGCGAGGCCCGCCACCGGTAATTGCAAAGACTCTCAGCGACATCTTCTCCTGCCTTATCCGCTTGATAAGACCGAGTCCGTCCATTTCAGGCATCCAAAGATCGGTAACGACCGCGTCGAATGAGCCGGCGATAATGCGCTCAAGCGCCTCCTTGCCGTTCTCGGCATAGGAGGGTCGATGCCCGGCCGCACTCAACGCGGCACCGATGGACTCCCGCATGGCTGGAACATCGTCGACAACCAGAATACTCAGTGGCCCACTTTTCACGCCTGCCCCTCCCCCGAGCGAAAGGTAATCGTCACCCTCGTTCCCTGCCGTGGTTCCGACTGGATATCAAGCACCGCATTCCAGCTCTGAACCAGCCCGTAAACCACATAGAGGCCGAGGCCGGTGCCTTCGTTGGCTTTCCTGGTGGTAAAGAACGGATCGAGCGCCTGTTGCAGCGTTTCCACGTCCATGCCCTCTCCCTCGTCGGTGACGGTGAGTACCGTGGCGTTCAATCCTTCGTATCGGCTGGCCCGCACATCCAGACTGACCTTCCCGCCCCCTTGCGAGGCGTGAACCGCGTTCGCAACCAGATTGACGACAACCTGAAAAACCTCATGCACAGGCAATACAGGACCTAGGGCTCCGTCCCCCGTCAGGTCCAGACGAATCCCGTGCGGCAAGACATTCCGGACAGAATCCAGTGCGCGCGTGACGCTCTCGAACAGCGGCGCCGTTGCCACTGTCTCGGGCGCCGGCCGCACATTGTTCAGCAAGGCTCTCACGATTTCGGCCGCGCGCTTTCCCGAGTCCACAACCACATCAAGCCAGCGGCGCTTTTCATCGTCCTGCTCTGTCTGTTCGGCCACGCGGCGGGACAGATTGATGATGGGATGGAGCAGATTGTTGATTTCGTGCGCAACGCCTCCGGCGAGCTGGCCCATGGCCGCGAGTTTTTGCTGCTGGGTCTGCCGACGCTGGTCGAGAATATCCCGCGTGATGTCCGTCGCGATGCCCCTGTATCCCAACAGCGCTCCATCGGACGCGAACCGCGCTGAGCCGCGCAGGTCGATGTAACTGCCAGGACTGCCGTGCTGTCCAGCCAGGTGGAGAATGTGGCGCAGCGGCGCTCCGCTCGCGACACTGGACGAACCATCTGGCTTGAGATGTGCATCCGGCTTTCCCGCTTGCACAATCTCAGGAAAAGAACGTCCCGGACGGATGCCGGCACGGTCCGCCGCCGGTCCGGTTGCGAAAGTAACGCATCCTCTATCATCAGTTTCCCAGAAGCTGTCCGACGCGCTGTGAGCGAAATCCCTGAGACGGTCGGTCGTCGCTTCGACCGAGGCCCTCAAGGCGCGCTCGCGCCGATGCGCTTCAACCGACGTGATGATCCCGAAAACCGCGAAGCAGAAACATGTCGCCACGTAGGTGGCGTTGAGCGCATAGGCGTTGCTGCCGATTGCCGGCACCACGTCGTGCAGCATGCGGGCAATGCCGGCGGCAAGGCCGACCGCCCAGCACAGCAGGAAGATCGTCGTACGCCTGCGTTCGATTTTGAACATCGCTGCGGCAATCCCGATTCCGAACAGCAGCGAACCGATACCGACGATGGACGTGAATCGCCTGAGAAACCGCCACTCGAACAGCACGGCAATCGCAGTTGCGATCGCAAACAGGAGGCAAAAAAGCGCGACGCCTCTTGCGATCCGCGACAGCAACGGGCGACGGCTCGCGACCCTGAGATAGCCGTCCGTAAAGAACAGCCACCAGGCAAACAGCAGCGTACTGGAGAATATGGAAAGAACCCGCGAGACGCCCAAGGCGCCCGGCATCAAATGCGACTCCAGAAATGCCTGATGAGTAAGGATATAAACCAGATAAGTCAGCGTGAAAGCCGACAGGATCAAAGTCGTCCGGTCCGACGTCGCGACCCCGTTGGCGAAGAGATAGAGTGCGAGAATGCCGAGAAGGCCCGATGCCACACCGAACAAAAAGCCCTGCGTGCCGTAGGCGACCGCAAAATCCATATCGCCTTGCAGCCTGACCATCGCCCGCATGGAGGATGCGGTGTCGATACGCAGAAAAACCGTGCGTCCGGAAATGATATTTGCCGGCACCACGATGGCCGGGTACCGCGTCGTGGATACCGACGGGTCGGCATGCTGCTCCCCGCTCCAGGTGAAGCTCCTGCCTTCGGACGGCACGAACAGATCCACCCGCCGAATCCGCGTCTCCACCACGGACATGACCCAATCCTGCGCATCAGAACCCGTCAGGGCCGGGATCGGTATCCTCAGCCAGAGGGCTGCAGCGCTGTTTGGCTGCGGCCCGTAATTGGCAGGAGTGCCATCGGCGGCAGTGAACTGCGTTGCAATCGGCGGGGTTGTCACATCGGCGATGGAGAGTTTTCCGGTCAAGTCGAGCAGATGATCCGCGACAGGACCGAGTTCATACGTAGCCGCCGCGGCACTTTGGAGGATGGCGGACTGGAACAGCACAGCGACGACCACGGCAAGGAGAAACGCCGCGGCCCGCGCACGCCGAACCGGGCATTCGCGGGCGCTGTGGCCCGGCTTCTTCCATCCTGGTTGTGTGGACCGCAGGCAACGAGAAATCATTGGACAATCAATTTTTGCTCACTGAGCTAATAAAGGGGCCGAACACCTGCGCCTTCAAACAGACTCGCTCCGCGCCGTGGCATCATAGCTCACCGGGGCGCGGTTTATCAGCGTCTCCAGCGCGCGCGAAATGTCGCGATCCTCATGCAATGCTGAAATGAAGAATCGCAACCGGGGCTTTTCTTTCGGCACACCGATCCTGACGATGGGCGGAACGTAATAGCCGGCCTGCTTGAGCAACTCGGACGCCTCCAGCACGGCCTGTTCGTTCTTCATCAGCACCGGCACGACGCCGACGCCGATGGCTGGTCCCGTATCGAGACCGAGCCGTTCGGCCTCGCGCAGGAAGTGCCGGGACTTCTTCCTCAATATCTCTGTTAACGCCGGCTCGCGTTTCAGCACACGCAATGCCGACAGCGCGGAAGCCGCAACGCTGGGCGCGAGACCCACGCTGAAGACGAATCCTGGCAACGTGTACCTAAGCCACCGGATGACCGCGCCATGTCCCGCGATGAATCCGCCCGATGAGACGAACGCCTTGGAGAGCGTACCGACGATCAGATCGACATCGGCGACATCAACATTAAAATGCTCGCAAAGCCCCCGGCCGCTGCTTCCAAGCGTTCCGATGGAATGAGCCTCGTCGACCATCAGCCAGCAATCGTGCTCGTTCTTGATCTTCACAAGCTCCGGCAGGTCGGCGACGTCGCCATCCATGCTGTAAAGACCCTCGACCACGATCAGGCATCGCTTGTAGCGGCCTCGCATGGCGGCGAGTTTCCGGCGGAGATCGGACAAATCGTTATGGGCGAACGGGTGCGAGTCGCATCGCGCGGCTCGCGTTCCCACGACAATGCTGTTGTGGCAGAGTTCATCGTACAGGATCAGGTCCTGCGACGACATCAGATGAGCCAGCAAGGTGACGTTGGTCAAATAGCCGCTGACCAGCGTCAGCGCGGCCTCCGTCCCGACGAACGCGGCAAGTTCCTCCTCAAGGTCGCCGTGCAGCATGCGCTCGCCGCCGACCATCCGCGATGCGGACACCGACGGACCCAGGCTGTCCAGCATCCTGTGTGCGCTCATCACAACATCGGGGTGCGTGGATAATCCCAGATAATCGTAGTGCGCGAAGCTGACCACCGATTGGCCTTCCCGCTCGCGGGCCAGGCGAAAGCCATCGACCGGCAGAAAGAACGGATTGCGGTCCGAGATGAGGTTCGCTCCCGCGAGCCGATACCTGCTCAGTGCATGATCAACGAGCGAGCGCGACATTATCGAATATCCACTTGTGCGGAGGAGGAGTCGGCCGTGCCCGCGGTTACGCGCTCCGGCTGACCGGCAGCACCATACGGGCTCGCGTCCAGACTGAATTTCGACGACAGCCAGACAGCAAGTCCCGCCGGCACGAATTTGAGGATGAAGCATGCGGCTGCATATTGGAACGGAATGATGGCGAGCGCGCGCTTGCTGGCGATACACGCCATGATCGCGCTGGCCGCCGCCTCCGGCTTGATCTGGAACGGCTTGAACGTGTTCAGCCGCGCGCTCATGGGCGTATCGACATATCCCGGGCATATTACCGAAACAGCGATGCCATGTTCGCGCAGCGCCGCGTTTAGCGACAGGGCAAAGGCGTTCAACCCCGCCTTCGAGGCGGCGTAACCCGCAGCCATGGGCAGCGGCACAAAGGCTGCAACCGAACTGATCATCGCGATTGCGCCGCCCTCACCGCGCGCGATCATCCGCTCGGCAATCAGGCTGGCGCCGGCCGCCGGACCGCGAAGATTGATATCGAGAAGGCGGACAACCTGTTGCGGCGCCTCGGTCTGCTGAAGCGGCGCGCGCGTATCGCCGACGCCGGCGTTAAAGATCACAAGATCGAAGCACCAGTGCCGGTCCAGTTCTGACAGTGCATCGAGGAATCCGTCCGTGTCGGCGATGTCATGGACTGCTTTGACAACGCAGGCTCCCTTGTCGCGGCATACAGAAGAAACATGCGAAAGCCGATCTTCATTTCGCCCCATCAGCACGAGCGTCACCTGCTCGCGCGCATAGGCCGTCGCAAGCGCCGCGCCGATCCCGCTCGAGGCGCCGGTGATGAGGATGGTGCGAGGAGAGGTCATGAAGCTACCGAAATACCACCAGCGGTTACGGACCTCGGCCCCGGCCACGTATTTAAATCTGTGACCGTTGCAGAAGAGTTACATAATAGCTCACTGAGCTATTATATAGGAAGGATACCGGTTTTCAGTGGTTGGGGAAATTTCAATGTTCAAAAAAGTTGTTCTGGCTGGCGTGATTGCAGCCGTCGCCGCGTCGGGAGCCGCCGCCGCGGATCTTTATGTCAAGGCGAAGCCGATGCCCGTGGTTTCGGCCTATAACTGGACCGGCTTCTATGTCGGCGGCCATGTCGGCTATCTCTGGGGCGACGTCACCGGCACCTCTTTCGCGCGAAATGGCAATGACGTCATTGACCCGAAGGGCTATCTCGCCGGCGTTCAGGGCGGCTATCGCTATCAGTTCGCAAACCGGCTTGTGCTCGGGTTTGAGGTCAACGCACCCGTCGCCTTCCAGAAGCAGACCGTCCAGTCGGCGCTGATTCCCGGCGTCTCCTACACCGCGGACGTCAAATATGCCGTCTCTGCGATCGGCACCCTGGGCTACGCCTTCGACCGCTGGCTGCCTTATATTGGTGGCGGCATCGGGACGGCTGAGGTCAAGGGCGGCGCGATCTTTGGTCCCGGCGTTACCGAGTACCAGACCCAACAGCACACCCTGGGGCAGTTTGTTGCCGGTGTGAACTACGGCATCACGGACAACCTTGTCGCCGGCGTGCGATATACCTATCAGGTCGCGGAAAAAGCCACCTATCCGTTTGCTTGCTGCAGCGTGCCGCTTCCGGTCACTTACGGACTCGAATCCAGCGCCGTGGTTGGAACGCTCGAATTCAAGTTCTGACGGAAAACACTCTTGCGGGCGGCTGAATCGGGAGATCGGTTCAGCCGCCTGAAAGCAACAGCGAGATCATGGCCGCCTTGAACCTGAATGGCGGCATATCGCTCCAGCCGAGACACGGCAATGATCGCCGTCACACGCGTTGCATCCCGAAAAGATCTGCAGGACTTCCTGCGCCTTCCACGGGTACTTTATCGCGGCATGCAGGGCTACGCCGCTCCACTCGACATGGAGCGCGAACAGACGTTGTCGCCGAAAAAGTCGCCTTTTTTCCGAAACAATGAGGCCGTGTTTTTTCTCGCACGGCTCAAGGGAAAAGCCATAGGGCGGATATCGGCGCAGATATTGGGTGATGCACCGGCGCAGTGGCCGCTGAAAACCGGCTTGTTCGGATGCCTGGACGCGGTCGACGATCCGCGCGTGACGAGCGCCTTGCTTGACGAAGCGGGACGATGGCTTGAACAGCGCGGCATGACGCAGATGCGCGGGCCATTCAACCTGTCGTCGAACGGCGAGACCGGTCTTCAGGTCGGCGGACAATCACATACGCCGATGGTGATGACACCATGGCATCCGCCCTATCTCGCCGCGCATGTCGAGGCCTTGAACCTCGAACCGGTCAAGGATGTCGTGTCCTATAGTCTCGATCTGGCGCGGCTCGGACCGTCCGACTTGAAACGCCACCGGGCCCTGACAGCAAGGACGACCGGCGATCTCAAGGTCCGCGGCCTCGATCTGCGGCATCTGCGCCGCGACATCCGGATCATCACAACCATCTATAATGATGCATGGTCCAGCAACTGGGGCTTCACACCGATATCCGATGCCGAATCCCTGGCGATGGCGGACTCGCTCAAAGCGATCATCCAGCAAGACATGGCGGTTATTGTCGAACGCGACGGCATGCCTGTCGCCGTCGCATTATGGATTCCCAACATCCAGGAAATGGTTGCCGATATGGACGGCCGTCTGCTGCCATTCAACTGGATCAGGTTTCTTTGGCGCGCCCGGCGCCGCGCTTATTCCAGTTGCCGTGTCATTCTGCTGGGAGTCGCGCAGTCGGAGCGAGGAAATCCCTCAAATCTCGGCCTGCCCGCCATGATGATTGGTGAACTCGTGCACCGGTCGATCAGTCACAAGATTCGTCAGGTCGAACTTGGCTGGGTTCTCGACGACAACATGGGCCTGCGGCGCACCATCGAACGTATCGGCGGAACGATGTCGACCACGCATCGGATCTATGAAATCGGCTTATCGGCTTGAAGGCGAGATGAGTCAGCTACCACGTGCAAGCAGAGAAAATTCGATTCAACTGCGTGGCGGCCACGCGGTGGTTTTATTCTCCGGTCTCTTCCGCGCGGCTCTTGAAAACGGGAACTCTTCAATGATTGATCAGAGAATGCCGGCCAATTTCGGAAGGTGACGGTTCGATTCCGACCGCTTTAGAGACGCAGCGCGTATAAAAAGCCCGCCATTGGCGGCCTTTTTCCGCAACTTAGAGAGAAATTCTCCGAAATCCGCACTGAGTGGCTGGGGCGGGAGGGATCGAACCTCCGAATGGGGGAATCAAAATCCCCTGCCTTACCGCTTGGCTACGCCCCAACAGCGCAATGGGCGATGCATGAGGGAACAGCCGCAAACCAAAGTGCCGTACCCGTCGGCCCGGCGCGATGCCGTCCGAGTCGCCTGACCGGCAGGTCTTAGAGCATTTGCCGCAAGGGGGAAACCCGCTTTTCCATGCGGTAAGGGTGCGCCTGCCGATGCCCGACAGCGCCGTGGCATGCCTGCCACTCCTGCTTTCGCGCCATGGCGGGAGTTGAGGACAGCCGGTTTTCGTGGGAAGACAAGGCAAGGTCAGGCAGCCTGTGACAAGAGCCGCCGGCCAGAGGAAAACTGGATACCAACCAATACCTTGCGTGTGCCGCCGCCGGCCAACCGGCCGTCGCGACCCGCCTGACGTTCCGCACGAAACAGCGAGACCCCGATCATGACCTACCGCGCGCCGCTCAACGATATGCTCCTCTCCCTCAACCATGGCGCCGGCCTTTTGGCCGCCGTGGAGGCAGGACATTATAATGGCTACGATCCGGAGTTCTCCGCCTCCGTGATCGAGGAAGCCGGCAAGTTCGCGACCGACGTGCTCGAACCGCTCAATCAGCCCGGCGACCGCGCCGGTATCAAGCTCACCGACAAGGGTGTCATCACCGCGCCGGGCTGGCCCGATGCCTACAAGCGCTGGTGCGAAGGCGGCTGGAACGCGGTGTCGGGTTCGGAAGATTTTGGCGGTCAGGGTCTGCCGCTCGCCGTGCATTCCGCGGTGAACGAAATCTGGAGCGCCGCAAATCTCGCATTCGGTCTCTGTCCGCTGCTGACGCTGAGCGCCATCGACGCGCTCGACGCCCATGGCAGCAAGGAACTGAAAGACATCTATCTTGAAAAGCTGATCTCGGGCGAATGGCCCGGCACCATGCAGCTCACCGAACCGCAGGCCGGCACCGATGTCGGCGCGCTGCGCACGCGCGCGGAAAAGCAGTCCGACGGCACCTATCGCCTGTTCGGCACCAAGATTTTCATCACCTACGGCGACCATGACATGAGCGACAACATCGTTCATTTCATTCTGGCGCGCCTGCCCGGCTCGCCCGCGGGCTCGAAGGGCATCACGCTGTTTCTTGCGCCGAAATATCTTGTCAACGCCGATGGCTCGCTCGGCGCGCGCAACGACATTTACGCCAGCGGCGTCGAGCACAAGCTCGGCATCCACGCCTCGCCAACCTGCACCATGACCATGGGCGACAAGGGCGGCGCCATCGCCTGGCTGGTCGGCAAGGAGAACGGCGGCATGGCCGCGATGTTCACCATGATGAATCAGGCGCGTCTCGGCGTCGGCCTGCAGGGTGTCGGCCTCGCGGATCGCGCTTATCAGCGCGCGCTGGCCTACGCCCAGGAGCGCAAGCAGGGCAAGGCGCTCGGCAGCCAGAACACCGGCTCCGATCCGATCATCATGTATCCGGACGTCAAGCGGAACCTGATGCTGATGCGCGGCATGACGGCGGCGGCACGCACCATCTGCTACGCGACGGCTGTGGCGATCGACGTGTCGCACCGCGCCACCGATCCGAAGGTACGCGAGAAGGCCGCCGCGCGCGGCGCGTTGCTGACGCCGATGGCGAAGGCGTTCTCCACCGACATCGGCAACGAAGTCGCCGGCATCGGCGTGCAGGTGCACGGCGGCATGGGCTTCATGGAAGAGACCGGCGCGGCGCAGTATATCCGCGATGCGCGCATTCTCACCATCTATGAGGGCACCAACGGCGTGCAGGCCAACGACCTTCTGATGCGCAAGCTGCAGATGTCCGGCGGCGAGGCGGTCTGGGATCTGCTTGCCGAACTGAAAGACATCGTCGCGAAGGTCGAAGCCTCGAACGATCCCGCCTTCGGCACCACCGGCGCGAAGCTGCGCGATGCGGTGGACTCGGTCGAGCGCTCAAGCAAGTGGCTGCTGGAAAAGATCGCGACCTCGCCCGCCGAAGCCCTGGCCGGTGCGACGCCTTATCTGCGGCTGTTCTCGACCACGCTGGGCGGCTGCTCGCTGGCGAAGGAAGCGCTGGCCGCGCGCACCGACGAAGCGCATCAGAACGACGTGCAGCGCTATGTCGCGCTGGCGCGCTTCTTCGCGGAGAACGTCACGGTGCAGTCCGGCGCATTCGAGCGCACCATCATGGACGCCGCGACCGCTACGACCGGCGCGGATGTGGTGCTGGCGGGGTAATTTTCTTCCCCTCTCCCCTTGTGGGAGAGGGTGGCGAGGTTGAGCGGAGCGAAACTGAGCCGGGTGAGGGGTTGAGACTTTACGATATGAGAACCCTTCACCCGCCCTCACCATAGCGCGTCGAAGACGCGCGTATGGTTCGGGACACCCTCTCCCACAAGGGGAGAGGGAAAGAAGGACTCACACCAGCGGCTTCAGCCCCGCCTCGATCTCCCTGCGGCGATGTTCAAGGAACGGCGGCAGCGCCAGTTTCTCGCCGAGCTTGTCCATCGGCTCGTCGGTGGCGAAGCCCGGCCCATCGGTCGCGATCTCGAACAGGATGCCGTTCGGCTCGCGGAAATAGAGACTGCGGAAGTAGAAGCGGTCGATCTCGCCGCTGGAATGAATCCCGAACTCGGACAGCCGCGCCGTCCAGGCGTGATACTCTTCTTCGTTCGGCGTGCGCAGCGCGACATGATGCACGCCGCCCGCGCCCTGCCGCGCCGCGGGCAAATCCTTCTGCGCCAGCACATGCAATTCCGCCGCAGGCCCGCCCTCGCCCATCGAAAATACGTCGATGCGATGCTCGCCATCGGGCGACGCATAGTCGCGCACCCGCTTCATGTTCAGCACGTCGGTCAAAAGCCGTGCGGTGCGTGCAAGCTCCGGAACGTTCAGCACGATCGGGCCGAGGCCACGGATCTGATGCTCCGCCGGCACCGGACTTTTCTCCCAGGGATGCGCCTCACCGCGCCCGCCGTCATCGACCAGCACCAGCCGCTGGCCTTCCGGGTCCTCGAACGGCAACGTCATGCGGCCATCGACCTCCGTCACCTTGCCGACATGGACGCCGAGCTGGATCAGCCGCTGCTGCCAGAAGCCCAGCGCCTTCTCGCCGTTCACCCGCAGGCCCGTGCGCGAGACGCTGCGGGTCCCGCGATGTTCCCTTGCCGCAGGCCAGTCGAAGAAGGTCAGGTCGGTGCCCGGATTGGCCTTCCCATCCGCATAGAACAGGTGGTAGGCGCCGACATCGTCCTGATTGACGGTCTTTTTCACCAGCCGCATGCCCAGCACGCCGGTGTAAAATGCCAGATTTCCCTTCGCATGGGCCGAAATCGCCGTCAGGTGATGAATGCCGGTGAGTTGCATGGCAGCGTCCCTTTTTGAAGTTGGGCCGGAAACCGGCTGGTCAGGATTGCCGTTCTGGCCATGATGTAGGATGAACAGGCGGGTGGCGCCAGCCATCGCGCCCATGCCGCAGCGCTTCATACTTCCGGGGAAACGACCATGACCGAACACATCATCATCACCGACGAGGACAACACCCGCACCATCACCATGCGCCGCCCCGACAAGAAGAATGCACTGACCCAGGGCATGTACACGTCGATGGCGGAGGCGATCAAATCAGCGCAGTCCGATCCGGATATCCGCAGCATCGTGATCTCCGGCGGCTCCGGCGTGTTCACCGCGGGCAACGACCTTGAGGATTTCGCGCGGGCCAACACCTCCAACAGCGACGACGCGCGCCCGATGGCGGCGACGCAGTTTCTGAAAGCCCTCGCCTATAACGAGAAGCCGCTGATCGGTGCCGTGGACGGCATTGCCGTCGGCGTCGGAACCACCATGCTGTTTCATTGCGACTACGTTCTTGCCTCGACCACGGCGACGTTCTCGACGCCGTTCATCCATCTCGGCCTTGTGCCGGAAGCCGCCTCCAGCCTGCTGGCGCCGCGCGTGATGGGACATCAGCGCGCTTTCTCGATGCTGGTGATGGGCCGCACCGTGACCGCAGACGAAGCCCGCGAAGCCGGCTTCGTCAACGTCATCGTCGCACCCGGGCATACCGAGGTCGAGGCGCGCAAGGTCGCGCGGGAAATCGCATCGCTGCCGAAGGACGCCGTGGCGCTGACCCGCAAGCTGCTGAAACCTGCACGCGAAGACGTGCTGCGCCGGATGGACGAGGAATCGCATCATTTCGGCGAGCGGCTGAAATCGGATGAGGCACGCAACGCCTTCGCGGCGTTCTTTTCCCGCAAGAAGAAGGCCTGAGCCCTTTATAGGCGCCTTCCGGTCTTCACCTAATCTCAAAGTCAAGCCTAGATGCCCGGGACAAACCCGGGCATCGCACGTTATGATGGGTGACTTGCGAGGAAAATTGCTTCGGCACCAGAAGAAAGACAACGGTCCATGCCGACCCTTTACTACCACACCGCCGCCGGCCTCAATCATCTGACCGCCCCCGGCCATCCGGAGCGCCCGGATCGGCTGCGCGCCATCGAGCAGGGACTGTCCGCGGAGCCATTCACGAGCCTTGTGCGAGTCGAAGCGCCGGAAGCGGATCTCGATGTGGTCGCGCTCTGCCACAGCAACGAATATATCGACGAACTGCGCCACATCGCGCCGAAGGACGGCATCGTTTATCTGGACGGCGACACCTCGATGTCGCCGGGCACATGGGAAGCCGCGTTGCGCGCCACAGGCGGCGCGGTGGCCGCCGTCGATGCCGTGATGAAGAACAAGCGCACCAACGCGTTTGTCGGCACCCGCCCGCCCGGCCATCACGCCGAAACCTCAAAGCCGATGGGCTTCTGTTTCTTCGACAGCGCCGCCATCGCCGCGCGCTACGCGCAACGCAAGTACGGCATCGAACGCGCCTGCGTGGTCGATTTCGACGTGCATCACGGTAACGGCAGCCAGGAGATTTTCTGGGCCGATTCCACCGTGATGTATGCGTCCACCCATCAGATGCCGCTGTTTCCCGGCACCGGCAGCACGCAGGAGCGCGGCGATCAGGACACCGTGGTCAACGCGCCGCTGCGTCCCGGCAACGGCGGACGCGAATTCCGCGAGGCGTTCGACCTTGCGATTCTCCCCCGGCTGGAAGCCTTCGCACCCGAACTGATCGTGATTTCCGCCGGGTTCGACGCGCACTGGCGCGATCCGCTCGGCAGCCTCGAACTGCGCGAGGAAGATTTCGCATGGGTCACGCGCAAGCTGATGGAGATCGCCGACAAGTCCGCCGAGGGCCGCATCGTATCGGTGCTCGAGGGTGGCTACGATCTGCAGGGCCTGCGCGATTCCGTCGCCGTGCATGTCGCGGCGCTGATGAATAACTGAGGTTTAAGACGTCACCCTGAGGTGCGCGCTCTTGCGCGCCTCGAAGGGCGACGTCTATGTCGCACATCCTTCGAGGCTCGCCGCAAATACGGCTCGCACCCCAGGATGACGTCGTGCAACAGCTTCCCTCCCCGCAATGAATCGCGCTACATTGCGCCACATTACGCCCGCAAATCGTTCCTAGATTCTGCGAGCTTTCGATCACGACAACGGACAACGACCATGGCCGATACGTCCCACGCGGATGTCAAGAAACTGAGCTTCGAGCACGCGATCGAGGAACTGGAATCGATCGTGAAACGGCTCGAGGACGGCAAGGTGCCGCTTGAGGAGTCGGTCGCGATTTATGAGCGCGGCGAGAGTCTCAAGCGCCGTTGCGAGGAATTGCTGCGTCAGGCCGAAGCGCGCGTCGACAAGATCACCACCGATGCATCCGGTCAGGCGGCGGGCACCGAACCACTCGACGTTCAGTAAGCTCACCCGACAACGCAGAATTTCTCTTCATGTCGTCCCCGCGCAGGCGGGGACCCATACTCCCTTAGTTTTCGATTTGAGGAAGATGCCGGAGCGGTCGCTCTGCTCCAGCATCGTCCCGGCAGTTCTGCCGCGCTTGCGGGACGACATCGCGGCTACGGGAACCCTCGGTGGCCCCATTTCAGGCCCACGGCTGTTTCCCGACCCTCTAATGCCCGAAAAGTGAGACTTTTCGCGCCTGCCTAACGGATTGGCATGCTTTTGGAATTGGTATAAGTCACGGGTCCGTTTCGGACCTTTCCGGGCATTTTCTGACTTGCCGGGCCGGACGCCCCCAATCATTGCGGATCATTTCACGTGTCACATTCGAGCAAGACTCCACTCCTCGACGCTGCGCCGACGCCGGACCTGCTGCGCAAGCTCAAGCCCGAGCAACTGCGCCAGTTCGCCGACGAACTGCGGCTGGAGACCATCGACACCGTGTCGGTGACCGGCGGCCATTTCGGCGCGGGCCTCGGCGTGGTCGAACTGACCACCGCGCTCCACTATGTGTTCAACACCCCGGACGACCGCATCATCTGGGACGTCGGCCATCAGGCCTATCCGCACAAGATTCTCACCGGACGCCGCGACCGGATCCGCACGCTGCGCACCGGCGGCGGCCTCTCCGGTTTCACCAAGCGCGCCGAGAGCGAATACGATCCGTTCGGCGCGGCCCATTCCTCGACCTCGATTTCCGCCGGCCTCGGCATGGCCGTGGCGCGCGACCTCACCGGCAAGAAGAACAACGTGATCGCCGTGATCGGCGACGGTTCGATGTCCGCCGGCATGGCCTATGAGGCCATGAATAATGCCGGTGCGATGCATTCGCGCCTGATCGTCATTCTCAACGACAACGACATGTCGATCGCCCCGCCGGTCGGTGCGATGTCGGCCTATCTCGCCCGCCTGCTGTCGAGCCAGACCTATGGCTCGGCCCGCGAGGCCCTGAAAAATCTGGCGCACAAGCTGCCGAAATTCTTCGAGGACCGCGCGCTGCGCGCCGAGGAATATGCGCGCGGCATGGTCACCGGCGGCACGCTGTTCGAGGAACTCGGCTTCTTCTATGTCGGCCCGATCGACGGCCACAACCTCGATCATCTCCTGCCCGTGCTGACCAATGTCCGCGATGCCGGCAACGGCCCGGTGCTGATCCATGTCGTCACCCAGAAAGGCAAGGGCTACGCGCCTGCCGAAGCGTCGGCGGACAAGTATCACGCGGTGGCGAAATTCGATGTCGCCACCGGCGCGCAGGCGAAAGCGAAATCCAACGCGCCGTCCTACACCGCGGTATTCGGCCAGAGCCTGATCAAGGAAGCCCAGAAGGACGACAAGATCGTCGCCATCACCGCGGCGATGCCCGGCGGCACCGGTGTCGACCTGTTCGAGAAGGTGTTTCCGGAACGCACCTTCGATGTCGGTATCGCCGAACAGCATGCAGTGACCTTCGCGGCAGGTCTTGCCACCGAGGGCTTCAAGCCGTTCTGCGCGATCTACTCGACGTTCCTGCAGCGCGGCTACGATCAGGTCGTGCACGACGTGGCGATCCAGCGCCTGCCGGTGCGTTTCGCCATCGACCGCGCCGGCCTCGTCGGCCAGGATGGCCCGACCCATGCCGGCTCGTTCGACAACGCCTATCTCGGCTGTCTCCCGGGTTTTGTCATCATGGCGGCGGCGGATGAAGCCGATCTCGTTCACATGGTCGCGACCCAGGTTGCGCTGGACGATGCGCCGAGCGCCCTGCGTTATCCGCGTGGCGAAGGCCGCGGCGTCGAGATGCCCGAGGTCGGCGTTGCCTTGCAGATCGGCAAGGGCCGCATCATGCGTGAAGGCTCCAAGGTCGCGCTGCTGTCGTTCGGCGCGCGGCTTGGCGAATGCCTCAAGGCCGCCGACGAACTCGAAACGCTCGGCCTGCCGGCGACCGTTGCTGACGCACGCTTCATGAAGCCGCTCGATCTCGACATGGTCCTGAAGCTGGCGCGCGAACACGACGTGCTCATCACCATCGAGGAAGGCTCCATCGGCGGGTTCGGCACCCATGTGCTGCAGACACTCGCCGATCACGGCGTGCTGGATCGCGGCCTGCGCGTGCGCAACATGGTGTTGCCCGACACGTTCATCGACCATGACTCGCCGGCGGCGATGTATGCGCAGGCCGGTCTCGACGCCAAGGGCATCGTCGCCAAGGTGTTCGAGGCGCTGGGCAAGGATTTGAAGGCCGAGACGGTGAAGCTGGCTTAGCGACCTGCCGGTCTTCACGACGGATACGTGCTGTCACGCCGCATGCGATGCACTCCCTCTCCCCGAAAGGGCGTTTACGCCCGTCTTCGACGGGCTATGGGGGAGAGGGCTGGGGTGAGGGGCTCTGGATGTCTGAACAAGGTTATCGAGCCCCCTCACCCGCCGCGCTGCGCGCGTCGACCTCTCCCCCACGGGGAGAGGTGAAAGGGTGTGGCACATGACCTCACGCAAACGCGCAGACGTCCTGCTGGTTGAGCGCGGCCTGTTCGACAGCCGCGCTCGCGCGCAGGCCGCCATCGAAGCCGGCGGCGTGACCGCCAACGGCAAGCAGGTCACGAAAGCCTCGGAAACGCTGCCCGCTGACGCCGAGATCATCGCTGAACCGGCGCATCCCTGGGTGTCGCGCGGCGGCGTCAAGCTCGCCGGCGCGCTGGAGCAGTATCCTATCGACATCGAGGATCATGTCTGCGTCGATGTCGGCGCCTCGACCGGCGGATTCACCGAAGTTCTGCTCGCGAGCGGCGCGAGCCTCGTCTACGCCATCGACGTCGGGCGCGGCCAGTTGCATCCGAGCCTGCATGGCAACTCCAGAATTGTCTCGATGGAAGAGACCGACATTCGCTCGCTCGCCGGCAAGCGGCTGGAAATCCGCCCGGATGTTATCGTGATCGACGTGAGCTTCATCTCGCTGAAGCTGGTTCTGCCCGCTGTGCTGCCGATCGCCGCGGCGCCGACGCATCTGCTGGCGCTGATCAAGCCGCAGTTCGAGGCGGACCGCAAGCACTCCAAGAAGGGCATCATCCGCGACGCCGCCGTTCACAAGGCCGTCTGCGACGACATTGTCGCCTTCGCGCAAGACCTCGGCTGCACCGATATCAAGGTGTTTCCGTCCCCCATCGCAGGCGGTGACGGCAACACCGAATTCTTCCTCGGCGCACGGCGCGGCTAGACCGAATGACCGAGCGTCTCACCATCGACCATGTCGGGCATTTCGGCGACGGCGTTGCGCTCAATGGCGGCGCGAGCATCTATGTGCCCTATGTGCTCGGCGGTGAGACCGTCGACGTGCTGCCCTCGCCCGGCCACCCCGAACGCCGCACGCTGGCGCAGATCGTCACGCCAAGCCCCCAGCGTATCGCGCCGTTCTGCCCGCATTTCGGCACCTGCGGCGGCTGCGCCATCCAGCACTGGCAGCCGGACGCCTACAGAAACTGGAAGCGGCAACTCGTTATCGACACGCTGCATCACGCGGGCATCGAATGCGAAGTCGATGAGCTGATCGACGCCCACGGCACCGGCCGCCGCCGCATGACACTCCATGCGCGGCAAAGCCAGCAGGATGTTCTGCGCGTCGGTTTCGCGGCGGCCGGACGTCACGAGATCATTCCCATCGACCACTGCCCGATCCTCGATCCGAAGATGCACGGCGCCATTGAAGCCGCCAACGAGATCGCCGAACTGCTGCGCCCGGTGAGCAAGCCGCTCGATATCCAGATCACGGCGGCGGACAACGGTCTCGATGTCGATGTGCGCGGCTCCGGCCCGCTCGGCACAGCGATGCTCACCTCGCTGTCGAAACTCGCCGAGAAGCACAATCTCGCGCGGCTCACACGCCATGGCGAACTCGTCATCATGCGCAAGCCACCGGTGGTGCAGGTCGGCAAGGCGCAGGTGACGCTGCCGCCCGGCTCGTTCATGCAGCCGACGGCGCTGGGCGAGGAAACCCTCGCGGCGCTGGCGTTCGAGCGCTGCAAGGGCGCCAAGCATATCGCCGATCTGTTCTGCGGCTTCGGCCCGTTCGCTTTCCGCCTTGCGGAGAAATTCAAGGTGGCGGCGTTCGACAGCGACGCAGGCGCCATCACGGCGCTGCAGAATGCGGTGAAGCAGACACAGGGCCTCAAGCCAATCAAGGCAGAGATGCGCGATCTGTTCCGCCGCCCGCTGGTGCCGCAGGAACTGCGCGATTACGACTGCGTGGTGTTCGATCCGCCGCGTCAGGGCGCGCAGGCGCAGGCGCAGCAACTGGCCGCCAGCAAGATCGCGCTGGCCGTCGCTGTGTCGTGCAATCCGGCGACCTTCGCGCGCGATGCGCGAATTCTGATCGACGCGGGATTCAGGATCGACCGCGTCACGCCGGTGGACCAATTCCGTCACACCCCGCATGTGGAACTGGTGGCGCGGTTTAGAAGGTGATTCACGATTTGTCATGGCCGGGCTTGACCCGGCCATCCCGATCAATCTGGCGCCGTGCTCAATCAATCGGGATCACCGGAACAAGTCCGGTGATGACATCGGATTTTGTTGTGGCCGCTGATGCTTCACGGCCCAGCCAACCTACCGTCCCCACCGCTCCTGCCAGATCTTCTCACCGATCAGGCATGAAACACGCGGCTCGCGCCCCGCAGCGGGAACAATGCGCGGCTCGGGCACGCGGTACGCAACCTCCATCACCAGCTTGGTGCGGATCGCCTCCTTGAATTTCTCTTTTGTCTTGATCGGCACCACGAACGAACCCGGGCCGCCGATCACGCAATCCTCGTAATAGAAATCGAGGTTCTCGATATCCATCGTGGCGTAGTTGGTTTCCTTGGCCATGATCGGCAGACCGTTGATGGTGATGCCTTTCGCCAGCGCGGCGTCGCGCGCCAGCGTCACCGGCTCGCCATTGTTGTTCGGCCCGTCGCCCGAAATATCAATGACCCGCCGCAACCCGTGATGCTCGTTGGCCTCGAACAGCGGCATCGCGAAATTGATCGCGCCCGAGATCGAGGTGCGCGAGGCGCGGCGCAGCGGCGCTTTCAGGATTTCCTCGGCCAGCGCCCCGGCGGATTCCGGGCCGTCGATCACCCGCCACGGCACGATGATCTTCTGGTCGGCCGAAGCGGCCCACTCGAAATAGGTCACGGCCACCTTCCCGGTCGGGCCGGTCTTCAGCGCCTGCAGAAATTCCTTCGAGGTGACCGCGAGCGCATAGCCTTCCCGCTGCAGGGCCAGTTCGTCCAGGTCCATGGAATAAGAGACATCGACCGCCAGGATCAATTCGACATCGACCCTGGCTTCGGCCGCCACGGGGACGGAGGGCGCGGCTGGCGCGGCAAGGCCGGGAACATCGCCGCCTGCGACCACACTCGTCACAAGCACCGCTCCGATCGAGACACACCAGCGCATGGCGGACCTCCCGTCGTTCACGACATCATGGTGACACGGCTCCTGCGGTCCGGGAAGCCGAAACCCGAAATCGCCTCTCCCCTGTGCACAGCAACCCGCCTTCACGCCCTTTTCCGGGCCAAATGCCCGGTCCCGAGGCATTTACCAACATTTCACGGAATTTATTTACGTTTGCAGAGCGGACGCCCCGCCATGAGAACGGGTCGCCGACTGGAAATTGCCACCACCGCTGCGCCTGTCAGGCGTCGAAGTCATTTTCGACGGCCAGACCCCTGTGTCTGGTTTCGTCGCGCGTTTTCTTGAGCGGGGTCAGAAGGACCCCGAAAGGACTGACTAAATGCTCTCCCGCCTCTCCATCCGGACCAAACTCGTCGCCCTCGTCTCCCTTCTGCTGGTGGCCCTGACCGCCATGGGCCTGTTCGCCATCATCGAGATGCGTGCGATCAACGCCTCGGCCCAGGACATCAAGGCAAGATGGCTGCCCAGCGTGCGCCTGCTCGGCGAACTGCGCACCCAGTCGGCGCGCTACCGGGCCGTGCTGCGCGACTATCTGACCGAGCCGGACGAGACGTTCATGGCGGACATCCAGAAGAATCTCGACGCCCGCGCCAGGGACTACGACACCGCGAACAAGGCCTACGAGCCGCTGATTTCCTCGCCAGAGGAAGCCGCGCTGTACAAGGAGCTTTCGGCGACCTGGAAGACATTCCGGGAAGCCGCGGATGAAGTCATCGCCCACGCCCGCAAGAAGGAAGTCGCCCAGGCGCGCGAGGTCAACGCCAAGCGCGCCACCATGGCTGGCCGCAGCATGGACGCGGTGCTGGCGAAACTCGTCACGATGAATGACAAGGGCGCGGCCGCCTCGGGCCAGAAGGCCGAAAACGACTATGAAATGGCGTTCCGGATCGTGCTCGGCGCCCTCATCGTGATGGCGCTGATGGGGCTTTGCGCCGCCGTGCTGATCGTCCGCGATGTCGCGCGCGGCATCAGTTCGGTCCTGACCCCGATGCGCGCGCTGGCGACCGGCGACCTGACCACGCAGGTCCCCCATCAGGGCGAAAGCACCGAGATCGGCCAGATCGCCGATACCGTGCAGGTGTTCAAGGACGCCATGATCGCCAAGAAGGCCGCGGATGAAGCCGCCGCTGCGGAAGCCGCCGTGAAAATGCGCCGCGCCGAGGTGCTGGACGAGACCACCCGCAACTTCGAGGGCATGATTGGCGAACTGATCGGCTCGCTGTCCTCGGCCTCGACCGAAATGGAAGCCACCGCCGGCACGCTGACCAACGCCGCCGACACCACCCGGCAGTTGTCCAGCGCGGCGGCGAATGCCTCGCAGGACGTGTCCGAGAGCATCCAGTCCACCGCCACCGCCACCGAGGAAATCACCTCCTCGGTCAAGGAAATCGGCCGTCAGGTGCTGGAATCCAGCCGGGTCGCCCAGGTCGCCGTGCAGCAGGCCGAGAAGACCGATGCCAGCATCGCCGAACTGTCGAAGGCCGCCAGCCGCATCGGCGATGTGGTCAAGCTGATTACCGCCATCGCCGACCAGACCAACCTGCTCGCGCTCAACGCCACCATCGAGGCGGCGCGCGCAGGTGAGGCCGGCCGCGGCTTCGCCGTGGTCGCCTCCGAGGTCAAGGCCCTCGCCTCTCAGACCGCGAAGGCCACCGACGAGATCACCGCGCAGATTTCGGACATGCAGGTCGCCACCGGCGACTCGGTGCTGACCATCAAGGAGATCAGCAGCACCATCAACCTGATGTCGGAAATCTCGTCCACGATCGCGGCGGCGGTCGAGGAACAGGGCGCGGCGACCCAGGAAATCGCCCGCAACGTTCAGCAGGCCGCTGAACTCAGCATGCGGGTCGCCGAAAACATCACCGAAGCCGACCGCAGCAACGGCGAGACCGGCGCGGCGTCGGCGCAGGTGCTCACCGCGGCGCAATCGCTGTCCAAGGAAAGCAACCACTTGCAGATGGAAGTCCGCAACTTCCTCTCCACCATCCGCGCCGCCTGAAGCCGCGCTTCAATCGCACAACCAAACGGCGGCCTCAGGCCGCCGTTTTTTTTTGCGCTAAAAGCAGCGCCTTCAGGAAAATCTGAGCCATCCGGGATGACTGCTCTATCCCGCGCTGGCCGAAGGCGTCTCGTCCGCCAGACCATAAACCCGTTCGGCGGCGGCAAATCCCGCCACCGAGAACAGCCCGAGGTCGGTCCATCCGGCGTCGGCCTGACTGGCGAAGGCCGTGGAGGCCAGCACGGTGCGGTTCAGCCGCGCGGCGATCTTCTCGATGCGCGCCGCCAGATTCACAGCCGGACCGATGCAGGTGAAATCGAGCCGGTCGCCGCCGCCGATATTGCCGTACAGGACTTTGCCGATATGAAGCGCCAGCCCGAACCTGAAGTTCGCAAGCATCTCGTCCTGATGGGAATAGGTCATCGCCGCGACGCTCTTGCGGCATTCGCGCGCCGCATCCAGCACGCGGCGGCAGACGGTTTCGCTGTCGCCCTCTTTGTCGGAGATCGGAAACACCGCAAGCAGGCCGTCGCCCATGAACTTGAGAACTTCACCGCCATGATTGAGGATCGCGGGTACCTGACAGTCGAAATAGGTGTTGAGCACCTCCACCACGGCTTCCGGCGGCAGCCGGTCCGACAACGGCGTGAACCCGCGCAGGTCCGAAAGCCAGATCGCGGCGTGCATGGATTCGGTGTGGCCGCGGCGGATTTGCCCTGCGAGAATCCGCGCGCCGGCGCGCCCGCCGACGTAGTTATTCAGCAAACCCGCCGCGGTCCGCCGTAGCAGCCAGACCTCGATCATGCGCGTCAGCGCCGGCATTAGCCCGCGAAGATCGGCAAGTTGAGCCTTGGTGAACCCCTCAGGATGCTGCGTGATCCAGCTCACCGCATGAATGGTGCCATCGGACATCAGCAGCGGAAGCGCGATATAGTCGGTCGCGCCTCCGTCCTTCATCTCGGCGAAGAACGGCACATTGCCCGCGCCCGCATCCAGAAGCCGTTTGCGGACCTCCTGTCCCTGTTCAAACACAATGGCCAGCGGACTGGAGAGAAAGTAGTCCTCGTCCTGATCGCCATGGGGCATCGCGCCCATGGTGACGCTGCCATCGGCGCGCCAGACGAAATGCCGGCCCAGCATGTTGGGATGCAGCGTGCGCACGAACACGCCGACGCGCGAGAGCGGCAGACCGCAATCGACCAGCCGTTCGCAGGTCTGGGTCACGAACTGGTCGACCCGCGCCGCCGACCGTGCTCCGCCGGTCAGCCAGTCGATGACGCCTTGAAGACTGTTGCGTTGCATGGAATCTGTTTTGCGACGGCGGGCCGCATTCGGTCAAGCTATCTGCTTCCTCTCCCGGAACGGGAAAGGCGCAGATCGTCTCAGCTTCCGACCTGCCCGCGATGGCGCAGCAGATGATCGGCGATCACGCAGGCCATCATGGCTTCGCCTACCGGCACCGCGCGAATGCCGACGCACGGATCGTGGCGGCCCTTGGTCAGGATGTCGGTGTCCGCACCTGACTTGTCGATGGTCCGGCGCGGGGTGAGGATCGAAGAGGTCGGCTTCACTGCGAAACGAGCCACCACCGGCTGTCCGGTGGAGATGCCGCCGAGAATGCCGCCGGCATGATTGGACAGAAACACCGGACCGTTGTTGCCCATGCGCATTTCGTCCGCATTGTCCTCGCCATGCAATTCAGCCGCGCCGAAGCCCGCGCCGATCTCGACGCCCTTCACCGCGTTGATGCTCATCATCGCCATCGCAAGATCGCTGTCGAGCTTGCCGTAGATCGGCGCGCCGAGACCTGCGGGCACGCCTTCGGCGACGACCTCGATCACCGCGCCGATGGACGATCCCTTCTTGCGGATGTCGTCGAGGTATTCGGCGAAGAATGCAGCCTTCGCCTTGTCGGGGCAAAAGAACGGATTGCGGCCCACCTCGTCCCAGTCCCAGTTGGCGCGGTCGATCTTGTGCGGCCCCATCTGCACGAGCGCGCCGCGCACCTTCACGTCTGGAATGATTTTCCGCGCCACCGCACCGGCGGCGACACGCGCCGCGGTCTCGCGTGCCGATGAACGCCCGCCGCCGCGATAGTCGCGCAGGCCGTATTTCGCTTCATAGGTGAAGTCGGCATGGCCCGGACGAAACTTGTCCTTGATCTCCGAATAATCCTTCGAGCGCTGGTCGGTGTTCTCGATCATCAGCGCGATCGGCGTGCCGGTGGTGACCTGGCCCTTGTCGGTGTCCATCACCCCGGAGAGGATTTTGACCTGGTCGGCTTCCTGCCGCTGGGTGGTGTATTTGCTCTGGCCCGGGCGGCGGCGGTCGAGATCCTGTTGAATCTCTTCGACCGTCAGCGGGATTTGCGGCGGGCAGCCATCGACCACGCAGCCCAGCGCCACCCCGTGGCTTTCGCCGAAGGTCGTGACGCGAAACATATGGCCGAAGGTGTTGAAGGACATAGGAAATTCCGGGCAGCGAAACTGCGACCTGCAGGTAGCAAACTTGCTACCTGTCGTAGCGACTTGTTGTGAAAATCGCAAATTTCTGTAGCGAAAATCGCAACACCAACCGCAACATTGTCATGGCCGGGCTTGTCCCGGCCATCCCGATCAGCCGGCCACGGTGCTCACGTCATCGGGATCACCGGGACAAGCCCGGTGATGACAAAGCGAGGGACCACCCCATCCGCTCCCTCAAGGAAAAGAGGGAAGTTAACTATGTTTCGTGACCTGCCCGCCTGAGAAAACGTAAACCACGCCCTGCTCGACCGTCAGGTCCGCGGCCCCGACCGGGGTCTCAACATCGAGCGCCACCAGCAGCGCGCGCATCGAGCCGCCATGCGACACCGCGACCGTATCCTGCAGCAGCGAGTCGTACCACTCGCGCATCCGGATCGTCACCGAGGCATAGCTCTCGCCGCCGGGCGGCGGCACGCCCCATTTGTCAACCTGGCGCTGCGCGAAAACCTCCGGATGCGACTGTTCCATCTGCGGCAAGGTCGAGCCTTCCCAGTGGCCGTAGCCGATCTCGCGCAAACGGTCATCGAGTTCATAGCCGTGCGGCGGCACACCGAGCACCCCGCGCACAAGCTCCATGGTGTTGCGCGCGCGGCCAAGCGGCGACGACACGAACGGCACTTTGGCCGGATCGAGTTCGTCGCGCGCCAGAATGTCGGTCAGCAGTTCGCCGGAGCGGATCGCCTGCCCCTTGCCGGTCTCGTTGAGCGGAATGTCCTGTGAACCCTGAAAGCGGCCCGCGGCGTTCCACTCGGTCTGGCCGTGACGGATGAAGTAAACGGTAGGCGATGGCATGAGAAATTTTTCGTGCAGGTTTCCGGTTTGTCATCACCGGGCTTGTCCCGCTGATCTCGATTGGTTTGGCACTGCGACCTGACAATCGGGATGGCCGGGACAAGCCCGGCCATGACAAAGTTGGTTGAGCGACGTTACTTCGTCCCACCAAATGCGACCGCGTGGACGAAAGGCCACCCCTCATGACATAGGCATTCTTGCCATTCAACCCTTCACCTTAACCGGAAAAATCGCCGGAATAGCTGCCTGTTCGCGGTGTTTTTGAGTGTAGAACGGAAAATGCGGCCGCGCCGGACGAAGCTGAATGAGCAACGATTTCCGCCATAACGTCGAGACCATGATTCCGGCCCTGCGGCGCTATGCGCGCGCGCTGGCGCGGGACACGGATATCGCCGACGATCTGGTGCAGGACACGCTGGTGCGGGCGCTGCGCTCCGAGAAACTGTTTCTCGGCGGCGACCTGCGCGCCTGGCTCTACACCATCCTGACCAATCTCAACCGTAACCGCCGCCGCTCGCTGGCGCGGCAGCCGACGCTGATGGAACTGCACGACACCACCGCCGACGCTTCAGGCACGGAAGCCGAGAGCCGCGACATTTCCCGCGCCCTCGCCACGCTGGCGGAAGACCAGCGCGCGGTGCTGCTGCTGGTGGTGCTGGAAGGCCTGAGCTACCGCGATGTCGCCGACATTCAGGGCGTGCCGATCGGCACCGTGATGTCGCGCCTCGCCCGGGCGCGGGCGCATGTGCGCGCCGTGATCGAGGGCGAGCGGCCGGCGCTGCGGCGTGTGAAGTGAATGACGACGGGGACGACGATGGACTTGATGCGCGATGAATGGGGCGACCCGCTTTCTTCTCCCTCTCCCGCGTGGAGAGGGTGGCGCGCTGAACGCCATGCGGTTGGCGCGCGGGGTGGAGGCCAACTCTGTACCTTGCGTAGCCTCCACCCCACCTGCGCGAGCAGGTAACCACTGCCGGATGATCTTGAAGACGAGAGACAAAGACCGATGACCGACGACCACAACATTCCCGTCACCGAGGACGAGCTTCACGCCTACGTGGACAATGAGCTTCCGGCGGAGCGGCGCGCGGCGGTCGAGGCCTGGATCGCGACGCATCCCGATGAGGCGGCGCGCGTCGCCTCATGGCGCGCGATGAGCGAGGCGCTGCATGCGAAGTATGACTCCGTCGCGGACGAACCCGTTCCGGCGCGCCTTTCGGTCGACAATCTGGCGCGCGCGCCGCGCCGCTGGATGCTCGGCGCCATCGCCGCGTCGCTGGTGATGTTCGCCGCTGGCGGCGGCGCCGGCTGGATGGCGCGCGGCGCCAGCGCCACGCCGTCGGTGTTCGCGAATCTGACCGGCGACGCGCTGGAAGCGCACAAGCTCTATGTGGTCGAGGTGCGCCATCCGGTCGAGGTGGCGGGCAACGAGCGCGCGCATCTGCAGCAGTGGCTGACCAAGCGCTGCGGCTGGGAGGTCCGCGCTCCAGAGCTCGACGCCACCGGCCTCAAGCTGGTGGGTGGCCGCCTGCTTCCCGGCCCCGCCGGACCGGCATCGTTCCTGATGTACGAGACCGCGACCGGCGAACGCTTCACGGTCTATGCTTCGCGCGCGGACACCGAAGCGACGCAGATGCGCTACGCCAGCAGCGGCAACAGCGGCGCGCTGTTCTGGGCGGATCGCGGCGTCGGTTTTGTGGTGAGCGGCACCACCGACCGGACACGCCTCGAACAGGTCGCGCGGATGGTCTACGACCAGACCGAGAAGGTGGGGCTGTAAGCTCCGCCTATTCCTTCGTCGCCAGCACCTTGTCGATGCGGCGGCCGTCGAGATCCACCACCTCGAAGCGCCAGCCGTCGGCGCTGACGCTTTGCCCCTCCGACGGAATCGCGCCGAACCTGTCGAGCAGATAACCCGCGCAGGTCTGATAGGCCCGCGACGGCGGCAGCGGAATGTCGAGCAGGCGCGCGAATTCCAGCGCCGGCATCCAGCCCGCAACAAGATACGAACCGTCGTCGCGCTTGACGAAGGCAGGTTCCGCCGGCCCTTCCTCGGTGTGAAAACTGCCGACGATGGATTCGAGAATATCCGCCGTGGTCACCACGCCCTGAAACGTGCCGTACTCGTCGTGCACCAGCCCCATATGCACCGGTGAATCGCGCAGGATGGCGACGACATCGCGCGCATCGAGCGTTTCGGGAATCACCGGCGCCTCGCGGATCAGCTTGCGGATGTCGGGTGTCTGGCCTGCGAGATAGGCGTCCAGCATGTCCTTGGACTGCAGGATGCCGAGCGTCTCCTCGCCGTCGAACACCGGCAGGCGCGAATGCGTGCTGGCCCTGAACGCCAGACGGATCGCCTCGTCCGGCTCCGAGAGATTGATCATGGTGACCTCGTGGCGCGGCGTCATCACCGCGCCGACGGGCAGATCGCCCAGCCGCATCACGCCCGCGATCATCTCCTTTTCGCCGGGTTCGAGCACGCCGGCATTCTCCGCCTCCACAACGAGCGTGTGGATTTCCTCCTCGCTCACCTTCTCCTCAGCCTCGCCGCGCTGGCCGAGCACCCACAGCAGCGCCTTGCCGGAGCGATCGAGAATCCAGACCAGCGGCAGCGATACTTTCGAGAGCATCACCATCGCAGGCGCGACCTTCACCGCCACCGCCTCGGGATCGCGCAGCGCGATCTGCTTCGGCACCAGTTCGCCGACGATGAGCGATGCATAGGTGATCAGAGTCACCACCGCACCGACGCCGAGCGCATCGGCGGCGCCTTGCGACAATCCGAATGTTGCCAGCCATGCGGATAGCCGCGCGCCGAGTGTCGCGCCGGAGAACGCGCCGGACAGCACGCCGACAAGCGTGATGCCGATCTGCACCGTGGAGAGAAATTTTCCCGGGTCCGACGCCAGCGCGAGGGCGCGGCGCGAGCCACGCACGCCCTTTTCAACAAGAGCGGTCAACCGCGCGGGACGGGACGAGACAACGGCGAGTTCCGACATCGCCAGAAGACCGTTGATGACGATAAGAACGGCGACAATTCCAAGTTCGAGTAACAAGCGGTTCCTTTGCGGTAGACTTCAATCACCGTCGATAGCATGTCGCAGGCCCGCGCGCAGCATCTGCGTTGCCGCAGGATCATGCAGATCGGCAGCCTCTGCCTTGCGTCAGGTCCGCTGCAACGCCAGTGTGACACCGCCGAGCGTGAAGGCCATCGCGAGAATCTCGCGCAGACCGAGCGGCTCCCCGACCATCAGCGCCGCCGAGACGACGCCGACGATCGGAACCAGCAGCATGCCGGTGGAGGCCGTCGCCGGCGGCAGGCGGCGCAGGGTCTCGAACCATGTCAGGTAGCAGACGCCCATCGGAATGATGGTCATGTACGCCATGAGCGCCCAGCCCCGGACCGACACGTCGGGAAAATCGGGCTTCTCGAACAGCAGGCCTGCCACCAGCATCGCAAGACAGCCCAGTCCGACCTGCCATGCCACCAGCGCGACCGGCGGCACGGGAATCGGCGTGCGGTTGAGAATGTTGCCGAGCGCGAAGAGAATTGCAGCCGACAGCGCCAGCGCAGCGCCCGCCAGCTTTTCCGGCGTGAAGGAAAAGCCGTCACCGCCGAACAGGATCACGATTCCGACGATGCCGAGACACAGCGCGAGACCATCGCGGAATGTCGGCCGCATGCCGAGCAGCGGCCATGCGAACAGCGTCGCCCAGATCGGCATGGTGTAGGCGAGCAGCGCGCCTTCGCCGACGGTGACCCATTTCATCGCGACGGTGCCGAAGCCCATCCACGCCACGACATTGGTGAACGTCGCGAAAAGGAGGCGCGGAATCGCCTCACGCGGCACGGTCAATCGTTCGCGCCGCGATAGCGCGACAAGCGCCAGAATGAGTGAGGCGGTGACGCCCGCGAGGCCGCGCGCGGAGAGCGGCGGCAGTTCGCGCAGCAGCAGCTTCATGAAAGGCCAGTTCAGGCCCCAGCCGAATGCGGTGATGCCGAGACAGGCGATCCCGATCCATCGCGTGTTAGCCATGGATCATACCGATGCTGACGTTGAGAATGAACATGCGCCGACGTTACAGATTCAACGACGAAGGGCAACCGCCGGCCTCGTCTCCCGGGATTGCATAAATGCGGCTGCGCCTGTCGCCGTCATCCTGAGGTGCGTGCACTTGCGCGCCTCGAAGAACGGCGCGATCCCGACTCTTCGCCGCGCATCCATGAGGCGCGCCGCAAACGCGGCTAGCACCTCACGATGACGCGATGTCTCTGCTTGTCATTCCGGGATGCGCCGCAGGCGCAGGCCCGGAATCCATCTTCTCTCGAATTTGGAACGTGATTGTGGATTCCGGGCTCGCGCTCCGCGCGCCCCGGAATGACGGTTGGGCCATCACGATCCTGACAATGGCTGTTGACATTCCCTGATCTAGGAATATAGTCCGCATTGTCCTGTTCGCGAGGGGCGCTTCTCGAGGGCGCTTTGAAGCGGAGCAGGATGCGGCGCCTGCGCGCACGGTTCGCACCCGTTGCGTCCGGGAGGCTGGGGTCAGCGCCCGGGCCAACTACGTGGCTCTGCCTTCAATGGCTGGACGCGGACAGGCACGAAAGCGGCGAAAGCCGCCGGATCGGGGCGTGAAAGCGTCTGTCCTGTCCCGGAAGAGCGCTCCCTTTGCCCAAAATCGCCGCTGATGGCGCGCCGTGAGGCGACGCGCTTCCTTCGCCAAGGAAGCGACACACCACCTTTGCGCCTTTCGGCGCGCCACGCCCCTCATATGTCGAGGGGCACAACGACAGCTCCCCTCGCGCGATGCGCGAGCACAACGTCGCATGCGCAAACGAAAGTGGCTGTTTGAAAATTGAATCGGAAACCTGACGTGGCGCGCGCCGTCGCATCACACTCAATCGTCGTCCCCGCGAAGGCCGGGACCCACACTCCCTGAGTCATCGGCTCAGGGGAGACGTTGGAGCGGCTTTCACTGTCACCACAACACGCGGTGGTTATGGGTCCCGGCCTGCGCCGGGACGACTGGTTGAAAGATCACGAGCAAAAAGAATTCAGCGAGCGGATCGAAATGTCGAGACACCGCTCACTCAAAATCCTTGCGCGGATTCGCCGGATGCTCGGTGCGCCATTTTTCCATCAGCGCCTCGAGTTCGGCGTCGTTGGCGTCGGGCAGCATGATGCGCGTGGTGGCGTAAAGATCGCCGAATCCTTCGTCGCCGCGCGCACCCTTGATCGGCATGCCCTTGCCCTTGAGCCGGAACGTCCGTCCGCTCGATGTGTTCTTCGGAATCGAAAGCTGTACCGCGCCGTCGAGCGTCGGCACGCGCACCTTCGCGCCAAGTACCGCTTCATACAGCGTGATCGGCAGATCGAGACGCAGGTCGTTGCCGTCGACCTTGAAGTAAGGATGCGGCGCGATGTTCACCGTGATCAGCACGTCGCCGGGCCGGTGACCGGGCGCGGTTTCGCCCTGCCCCTTGAGCCGGATCTGCTGACCCGCGGCGACACCGGCCGGAATCTTGACATTCAGTTCCTTGCCGGTCGGCAGCCGCACGCGCCGTGTCGCGCCGTTGACGGCTTCCTCAAGCGCCACCGTCATGGTGACGGCGACATCGAGATCGGTGGCGAAGGGCGTGTCATACTCAAAAGTGCCCGCGCCGCCGCGCGGACCGCCGCCCATGCCCGCACCCATGCCGGCTCCGGCCTGACCGCCGAACATGCTCTTGAGAATGTCCTCGAATGCGCCGCCGCTGGCGAAGCCGCCCGCGCCCGGTCCGCCGGGATGCCCGCCGCCGGTGCGGAAGGAATATTCAAACCCGCCCGGCCCCGCGCGGCGCGCGCCACCTCCTCCGGGGAAGCCGCCCTCGAAGCCCTGAAATTTCGGCTTGCCCTCGGCGTCGATCTCGCCGCGATCGAACTGCTTGCGCTTGTCCTCGTCGCCGAGGATTTCATTCGCCATGTTCAGTTCGGAAAAGCGTTCGGCCGCTTTCGGGTCGTCCTTGTTGGCATCGGGGTGGTGCTTCTTGGCGAGCTTGCGATAGGCGCTCTTGATCGCCGCAGCACTGGCGCTCCGCTGCACCCCCAGGACCTCATAGGGGTCGCGCATCCGTCAGGTCTCCTTGCAGGAATTCAGGTGAGGATCGAGTGATCCTTTGCCCTGATGTGGGGTTTTCGTGACAATCCTGCAACGGGTTCCACCCGCCAAGGACATCAAAACCAGAACATTCGCGGCGGTTCTGGCCGCATTTAATTCAATTCACGTCGCTTCCGGCCCTAGCTTCGCTTCCAGGGCTTCATGTGGCGGATTTCCCAGGCGCCTTTCGTGTCACCCCTGGTCTGCTGGCAGGCTTCGCCCTGCAGCCAGCCTTCATTGGTGCCACGAACATAGCTGGCAAGAAAATCCCGGCAGATCCGTCCTTCGGACGTGTAGGTCGAGGCCAGCGGCGTCACCGAGCCGCGCGCGCCGGTTTCGGGATTTTCCCACGGCTGGCTGACGTCCTTCTGGCCGCGGGTCAGCACGTCGGAAGCGGCATTGCGCGCCAGGGCGAGATCGGCGTCGGTGAGATTGGTGTCGTCGTGGGACCGCAGGATCGGCCCGATCGAACCCGTGACGTCGGAGGCGTCGTCCTTCGGGGTATCCTTGCTGAACATGGTCCCCATGCTGCAGCCGCCCGCCGAACAGCCGAAGGCCACCAGCGACAGGGCAGCCACGACACGCCCGATCCGCGATAGGCCACGGCCCTCGGGTGCCCTATATAGGGAACGCTCGAGAACAGGCTTGGCACGGAAGGGCGCCAGGATACGCAACCGGATACTCCAGACATGAACGGTCCAGACACAATCAAAACCCCAGGTGAGTTAATTTCCGGTGATTTTACCTCCGCCGGGGAACCCTTGGGACTTTTTGCCGCCTGGCTGGCCGAGGCGGAGACGTCCGAGCCGAACGATCCGAACGCCATGGCGCTGGCCACCGTGGACAGCGACGGGCTCCCGGACGTCCGTATGGTGCTGCTGAAGGGCTATGATGCGGACGGCTTCGTGTTCTACAGCCATATCGACAGCGCCAAGGGCCGCGAACTCGCCGCCAACCCGAAGGCCGCCCTGCTGTTTCACTGGAAATCGCTGCGCCGGCAGGTACGCATCCGCGGCACCGTGAGCCGGGTCACCGACGCCGAGGCCGATGCCTATTTCGCCACGCGGCCGAAGCAGGCGCAGATCGGCGCCTGGGCCAGCAAGCAATCGCAGCCGCTGGAAAGCCGCATGGCCTTCGAGAAGGCCATCGCGCTCAACGCCGCGAAGTACGTCATCGGCGAGGTCCCCCGCCCCCCCGGATGGAGCGGCTGGCGCATCACGCCGCTGGCGATGGAATTCTGGCACGACCGCCCCTTCCGCCTGCACGACCGCATCATTTTCACGCGCGACGCGCCGGGCACGGCGTGGGACAAGACGCGGCTCTATCCCTGATCAATATCCGAAACGCCGAAGGCGAGACCCATTCCATGCCGAACTCAACGCCTGCCGAGTCCAACGCGCCCAAGCGCACCCTGCTGCTGACGGGTGCGAGCCGCGGCATCGGCCACGCCACCGTGATCCGCTTTTCCAGCGCGGGCTGGCGCGTCCTCACCTGTTCGCGTCATCCGTTCCCGGAGCAATGCCCATGGGGCGCCGGGCCGGAAGATCACATCCAGGTCGATCTCGCGGACCACAAGGACACCGCACGCGCCATTGATGTGATCCGCGAGCGGCTTGACGGCGGCGGACTGCATGCGCTGGTCAACAACGCCGCGATTTCGCCAAAAGCGCCGAACGGCGCGCGGCTCGGCTCCATCGACACCGATGTCGAAGCCTGGAGCCATGTCTTCCGCGTCAACTTCTTCGCGCCGATCATGATGGCGCGCGGTCTCATCGACGAACTGAAAGCGGTGAAGGGATCGGTGGTGAACGTCACCTCGATCGCAGGCTCGCGCGTGCATCCCTTCGCAGGCGCGGCTTACGCGACATCCAAGGCGGCGCTTGCGGCATTGACGCGCGAGATGGCCTCGGACTTCGGCCGCGTCGGCGTGCGGGTCAACGCCATCGCGCCGGGCGAGATCGACACCTCGATCCTCTCACCCGGCACCGACAAGATCGTTCACGAGCAGATTCCGATGGACCGGCTCGGCACGCCCGACGAAGTCGCGAAGATCATCTATGTGCTGTGCACGGAGACGAGTTCTTACGTCAACGGCGCCGAGATCCACATCAACGGCGGCCAGCACGTTTGACGAAAGCAAAAAAGAGCGGACCCGAGGCCCGCTCTTTTTATTTCAAGCGATACGGCAATCAGACGACAGTGATCTTGACGTCGAGGTTGTTGCGGGTCGCGTTGGAATACGGGCAGACCTGATGCGCGACCGCGACCAGCTTCTCCGCGTCCGCGCGGTCAACGCCAGGCAGCTTGACGGCCAGCGCCACATCGAGGCCGAAGCCGCCTTCGGAGCGCGGGCCGATGCCCACATCGGCCGTGACGGTCGCATCCGCCGGCACCTTGACGCCGACCGTGCTCGAGACAGCCTTCATCGCACCGATGAAGCAGGCCGAATAGCCGGCCGCGAAAAGCTGCTCCGGATTGTTGCCCGCGCCGCCACCGCCGCCGAGTTCCTTCGGGGTCGAGAGGTTGACCTGGAACGTGCCGTCCGTGGTCGCGGCCTTGCCGTCGCGGCCGCCGGTTGCTGTGGCTTGGGTGCGATAGAGAACTTTGGTCGGCATCTGCTTTCTCCCTGGTTGCCTCTCCCGAGGACTAGAACCTAACAGCCTTCCGCCATGACGGTCCGGAAGGAATGATGGATATATATCGTGCACGATATAATCGCGCAACATATATTTTGGGGGTCAGCTATGCAAAAATGCGTTGCGCGATTCAATCGCGCGCGCCTTAAATACAATCTCCTGAGACCGGATCGCAGTGAGGATGGATGATGGCCAAGGCCCCGACCGCAGACGACCTGCTGAAGATCGACAATTTCATCTGCTTCGCCCTGTATTCGGCCGGGCATGCCTTCACGCGGCTCTACAAGCCCCTGCTCGATCCGCTCGGCCTGACCTATCCGCAATATCTGGTGATGGCCGTGCTGTGGGAAAAGAACGGACGGACGGTCGGCGAGATCGGCGAAAAGCTGCTGCTGGAATCGAGCACGCTCACGCCGCTGCTCAAGCGGCTTGAGACGGCGGGCATGGTCCGGCGGACGCGGGATCAGGACGATGAGCGCGTGGTGCGGATTCAACTCACACCGAAGGGCGCGGCATTGAAGCAGAAGGCGCTGGAAATTCCGCAGGCCATCGGCTGCGCCACCAACATCACGATCCCCGAGGTGATGAAGCTGACCGCGGAGATCAAGGAATTGCGCGCGAAGCTGCTGGCTGCGCAAGCGGCCTGACGTAAGTGCTCACGGCATGATCGTTCCGAAAGCAAATCCCCGCTCGTCGGGAGCGTGTCTCAACCTGCCTTGCGCTGGCGCGCGGTGGAACGGCTTGTCTTTTTTGCAGCGCGCGGCGCGGTGCGCGATGCACGCGCCGGACGCTGCGCGGGCGCCTTGCCCTTCAGGCTTTGCTTGAGCGCATCCATCAGGCTGATCACATTGTCAGCCTTCGCGGGCTTCTCGACGGACTTGATGGTCTTTCCGGCGGCCTTCTGCTTGACCAGCGCTTTCAGGGCGTTTTCGTACTCATCCTCGAATTTCGACGGATCGAAATGCGATGCCTTGGTGTCGAGAATATGCGATGCGAGCTCGATCATGTCCTTGGAGATTTTCGGCGTCTTGATATCGGCGAAGTAGTCTTCCTCGCTACGAACCTCGTAGGCATATCGCAGGGTTGTCGCAAGCAGGCCCTTGCCGAGCGGCTCGATCGCCACGATCCGCTCGCGGTTCGACAGAACGACACGCGCAAGCGCCACACGATCCTGATCCTTCATCGCATCCCGGATCACGGCGAAAGCGTCGATGCCGGCATTGCCGTCGGGTACGATGTAATACGGATTGTCGAGATACCTGCGATCAATCTCATCGCGCGGGACGAAGTTGTCGATGTCGATGGTGTGATTGCTTTCGAGCTGAACCGCTTCCAGTTCGTCCTTGTCGATCTGGACGTACTCGCCTTTCGCAACTTCGTAGCCGCGGCCCTTCTGTTCCTTCTCGACCACTTCGCCGGTTTCGGAATCCACCATCTGCTGCTTGAGCCGGTTTCCCGTCTCGGTGTTGATCATGTGAAAGCGGGTTCGCTCGACAGTGGTGGCGGCGGAGTATAGCGCCACAGGGCAAGTGACCAGCGACAGCTTCAGCGAACCCTTCCAGTACGCACGCGGCAACATCGGCTACCTCCAACTCGAACGCAGACCTGAACACATGTCCGGGCCGGAACCTCAACAGAAACCAAAGGTTCTTGTTCCAGAACGCCCGTCTGATGACGCATGATACATTTTTCCGCGCCCTTTGCACCGTCGGGAATGCCGCGCCGTGGCCCAAAAGAAGCTCAAGGTTTACCGAACAAAACGTGATTTCACGAAAACCGCCGAGCCGCGCGGACGATCTTCCGTCGCTCCGTCCAAGACCCGGCGGTTCGTCATCCAGAAGCACGATGCGACGCGGCTGCATTACGACCTGCGGCTTGAGTTCGGCGGTGTGTTCAAGTCGTGGGCCGTCACGCGCGGCCCTTCGCTCGATCCCAGGGACAAGCGCCTTGCCGTTGAGGTTGAAGACCATCCGCTCGACTACGGCGATTTTGAAGGCACGATTCCCAAAGGCCAGTACGGCGGCGGCACCGTGATGATCTGGGATCGCGGCTACTGGCTGTCCGACGATCCCGAGCACGGATTCAAGAAGGGCGATCTCAAATTCGCGCTGGAAGGTGAGAAGCTCCACGGCGAATGGGTGCTGGTGCGTATGAAGCATGACCGCAACGGCGGCAAGCGAACCAACTGGCTGCTGATCAAGCATCGCGACGCGTACGCGCGCGAAGGCAAGGCGAATAACATTCTCGACGAAGATAGATCGGCGGCGTCGGGACGCACCATGACGCAGATCGCCGAAGGCAAAGGCCGCGCGCCCAAACCTTTCATGCTCAAGGCATCGACTCCGGCCAAGGCGGCTCAGGTGTGGGATTCAAACAAAGGTCTCGCCGCGGACGCGCGCGAAAAAAAGAAGCCGGCCAGAGAAGCAAGCCCGAAAAGCAAAGCGGCGGCGAAGAAGGCCAATTCAAAATCCGCTGCAAGACACAGCAGCAGGCTGCCCGGTTTTATCGCGCCGCAACTGTGCGAATCCGTTGACCAGCCGCCCTCGGGCAACGGCTGGGTGCATGAGATCAAGTTCGACGGCTACCGCATGCAGCTTCGGATCGAAAACGGGAATGTGACGCTGAAAACCCGCAAAGGCCTCGACTGGACCGACAAATTTTCAGAAATCGCAAAACAGGCGGAAAAACTTCCGGACGCCATTATCGACGGCGAGGTTGTCGCGCTCGATCACGAAGGACATCCGAGTTTCGCTTCGCTGCAGGCCGCGCTCTCCGATGGCGAGACCGATGGCCTGATCTTCTTTGCGTTCGACCTTCCCTTTGAAGGCGGCGAAGACCTGAGGCCGTTTCCGCTGTCCGAACGCAAGGAGCGATTGAAACGTCTTCTCAACGGCAAACGTAAACGCAGCGAAGGAACCATCCGCTACGTGGAGCATTTCGAGTCCAATGGCAGCGCGATCATGGAATCCGCCCGTGCGCTGTCGCTCGAGGGCATCGTGTCGAAGAAGCTCGCCGCCTCCTACCGTTCGGGCCGGTCCGGCAACTGGACCAAGGCGAAGGTGCGCGCCGGGCATGAGGTCGTGATTGGCGGCTGGAAGAGCAATGGCGACAAATTCCGCTCGCTGATGGTCGGTGTTCCGAAGAACGGGCATCTCGCCTACATCGGCGTGGTCGGGACGGGCTACGGACAGGCTGTCGTCAACCGCATCATGCCCGAATTGAAGTCGCATGCCGCGACGAAGAACCCGTTTGGCGGCGAGAACGCGCCGAAGAAAACAGCGGAGGTTCACTGGCTGAAGCCCGACCTCGTCGCCGAGATCGAATTCGCAGGATGGACCGGCGACAACATGGTCCGGCAGGCAGCGTTCAAGAGCTTGCGAAAAGACAAGCCGGCCCGTGAGGTGACGCCGGACAAACCATCAGGCACCCACGTCGCGAAACTGTCAGCGAAGGCGAGCGCCAAAGCCACGAAAACCGCTCGTGCGTCCGCAAACAACACCATCATGGGCGTGACGATTTCGCATCCGGGCAAGGCGATGTGGCCGGACGGCGGTGATGGCGAGCCCGTCACCAAGCTCGATCTCGCGCATTACATGGAGCAGGTCGGCGACTGGCTGATCGCCCATATCAAGGGCCGCCCCTGCTCGATCCTTCGTGCGCCCGACGGCATCGGCGGCGAAACGTTCTTCCAGCGTCACGCCATGCCCGGCATGTCAAAACTGATCGACGTCGTGAAAGTCTCGGGCGGCCGCAAGCCCTATGTGCAGATTGATCGCGTCGAGGGCCTTGTCGCCGTCGCGCAGATCGGCGGCCTCGAATTGCATCCGTGGAATTGCGCGCCCGGCGAACCCGATGTGCCGGGACGGCTGGTGTTCGATCTCGACCCGTCACCCGATGTCGCGTTTTCCGCGGTCGTCGACGCCGCACGCGAAATGCGCGAAAGGCTGGCGGATCTCGGGCTGGAAAGTTTCTGCAAGACCACCGGCGGCAAGGGCCTGCATGTCGTCACGCCGCTGAAAGACACGAAGAAAGACAGGATCGACTGGAAGACGGCCAAGGCCTTCGCGCAGGCTGTCTGTCAGCAGATGGCGGCGGACAGCCCCGAGCACTACCTGCTCAACATGTCGAAGAAGCAGCGCGAAGGCAAAATTTTCCTCGACTACCTGCGCAACGACAAGACATCGACCGCGGTGGCGCCGCTTTCCCCCCGCGCGCGAGACGGCGCGACGGTCTCCATGCCACTGACATGGACACAGGTGCGCAGCGATCTTGACCCAAAGAAGTATACCGTGCGGACGGTGCCTTCGCTGCTGGCCAGGACCAGGGCGTGGTCGGATTACGATGCCGCGGCAAAGCCGATCAGGGCGGCGATCGGAAAGATCGCAAAGTAGCTACAGCCAGCGCTTCCACTTGAAAAACATGTAAGGCAGAACCGCTGCGAACAGCATCGCCAGCAATGCCAGCGGATAGCCCCATGGCTGTTCGAGTTCCGGCATCATCTTGAAGTTCATGCCGTAGATCGACGCGATCAGCGTCGGCGGCATCAGCACCACGGCCATCACCGAGAACAGCTTGATGATGTTGTTCTGTTCAAGATTGACGACGCCGAGCATGGCATCGAGCACGAAGGTGATCTTGTTCGACAGATAGGACGCATGATCGGTCAGCGATGACACGTCGCGCTGCAGGGTCTTGAACTGCGCCTTCTGCTCCTTGCTCCAGCGCCCGGCGTCGGTCTCGACCGTGACGAAGGAAATCAGGCGGCCGATGGACACAAGGCTTTCGCGGACCTTCGAGGTGAGGTCGCCTTTCTTGCCGATCGTCAGCAGGATCTGGGAATAGCTGCGGGCGTGGCCCTTCTCGGCGGACGGCTCGAAAATCTGCGACGATACCGCGTCGACATCGGCGCCCGCGCGCTCCAGAATGTCGGCGCAGCGGTCGATCACGCCATCGAGCAGTTCGAGCAGGATGCCGTCGCCGGTGATGGTGGCGGGACAATTCCGCGCGAGTTTCGCCGCGATCAGCGCGAACGGCTTCGGCTCGTCATAGCGCACCGTGACAAGGCGATGATCGGTCAGGATGAAGGTCACCGGTGTGGTGCGCGGATTGCCGGAATCGGTCGCGCACATCAGGGTCGCGGTCATGTAGCGCGCGTTGTTTTCGATATAGAGGCGGCTGGAAATCTCGATTTCCTGCATGTCCTCGCGGGTCGGGATTTCAATTCCGACCAGCTTTTCGACCGCCTTGTCCTCGCCGGGCGACGGCGACTTGAGGTCGATCCAGATCGCGTCCGGCGGCAACGCATCGGCCTCGACCTTGTCGAACTTCTTCAGGGAGGACGACGCGGGAACGAAGACCGACAGCATGAGCGACTCCAGGAATCTCTTTCGCGAATTACCTGTCGTCCATCCACGGCGAAAGCGCAATCGCCGGGATTTTCACTGGACTCCGTTGCGGGACATACAACTGTCACACGGGATAGCGGGCCAGCCCGGCTTCCCGTGACGCAGCCTTCGGCAAGCCAGACGGCCGCCCCTGCGGGACGGGCCGGATCATCCCGATCACGCGCGATCAAAACCGGGCGAGCGATTCGGCGGCGAGGCGGGGACAGGGCTGGATTCGACCGGCTTGCGGGGAACCATTCAAAGGGGCCAAGGGCCAAAAGCCCGGGACTTGCCGGGGTTTTGGGCAGGGTCCGGCTTATTCGTCCCCGGCCCTGCGGCGCAAATGCAACAGGTCCGCTGCTGCAGAGCAAAACCGGTCTCGAAGCTCTGGAAATACTGCCTGTTTCGGCGCAAAAAGGGGGTAACGAAATCGGAAGCATCTTCCGGTTAATTTCAGCGTGAAGACGCCCTCCGCACCCCATTGGAACTTCGGAATGTCCTCGATCGGCTCAAAGATTATTGTCGTTCTCGCAGGTCTTTCG
Organism: Afipia sp.; assembly: GCA_050249215.1. Classification (GTDB taxonomy): domain Bacteria; phylum Pseudomonadota; class Alphaproteobacteria; order Rhizobiales; family Xanthobacteraceae; genus Afipia. The sequence goes on along the minus strand of JBFWQX010000010.1, from coordinate 106,115 downwards.
CTCGCCGGCTGCATGCAGGCGACCTCGGCCACCTATGAGAAGTCTCCGGAAGCGAGTTTGAAGCCACGCGACAAGGAACTGCTGGCCAAGGCGCGCTATGACAAGGTGGAAGTTGCAGCGCCGTTCCGTCGTGCGATCGTCAACTATCACCGCAAGGAATTGCCGGGTTCGATCGTCGTGGATTCCGACAATCATTACCTCTACTACGTGCTCGAAGGCGGCAAGGCGATCCGTTACGGCATCACCGTCGGCGAAGAAGCGCTCGCGTTCTCGGGCATCGCCCGCGTCGGCAACATGCAGGAATGGCCGAAGTGGACGCCCACCGCGGACATCCACAAGCGCATCGAAGGCCTGCCGCAATCCGTCCCCGGCGGCCCGGACAATCCGCTCGGCGCCCGCGCGCTCTATCTCTATCAGGGCAACCGCGACACGCTGTTCCGTATTCACGGCACCAACCAGCCGGAATATATCGGCGCGTCGATTTCCTCGGGCTGCATCCGCATGACCAACGAGGACGTGATTGATCTTTACAGCCGCGCCAAGCAAGGCACCGTCGTTGTGGTCCTCGACCCGAAGCAGGGTGACTCGCCGGTCAACTCGAAGATGGCCCTTCAGGGTGGCGGTATCGGCCAGTACTGATCGGCGACAAGCCATGAACTGAAAAAAAGCGCCGGATGACCCGGCGCTTTTTTGTTGGCGGTTGCCGCGCGCCGTCGTTCTGCCCGCGACAGCTAGCGGCGCGGTCTGGACACCGCTTGGCTCTCTGTCACTCCGCCTGAATCTGCATCGAGCGCATCGTCCGATGCCTGCTCAGGCGCGGTGTTGCCGTCGGCTGCGGGACGTGGCGGCGCTCCGTCCGGACGCGGCGCCGGCATCAGGGGCGCGATTGCCGGCATCGGCTCATAGACACCCCACTGGCACAGTTTGAAGTTGTTGCGCCGCTGGGCGAGGTCGAGGTGGATGTGATCCTCATGATACCAGTCCGATCCCGGTCCCAGAACGGTGGTGAACCGCGCGCAGACCGACGCCAGCACCTTCTCGCGCGTCTCGCGCGGGACCGCGCGGTCGGTCAGCGAGAGCGTCTTGCCGTCGGCGAACTTCAGGCCGCGCACGTCCAGCGCATTGGCGAGGCCATGCTCGGACAGCTTCGCGCCTTTGACGCGGTTGCGGCCGCGGCACTCGAAGGAATCGAAATTATCGAGTTCGCTGACCGTGGTGCCGAGCGACACCGCCAATGGCGCGATATCGTTGCGCACCCAGTCCGCGACCGCCGCAGCCATCGTGCAGCGCAGGATGGCGGCGGGCTTGACCGTCACGCGCTGAGTCGGTGACAGCACAATCGCTTCAAGCCGGACCAGATCCTCGCCGCCGCAGCCGCCCGGCCCCCTGATCGGCGGGATCGAGGGCGCGATGGCGATGCTGTCCGTCAGGGACTGCCGGCAGGCCGAAAGTTCAGCCGGCCTGGTTATTTCCGGCTGCGAAGGCGCACCGGAAGAGGATTCTTTTTCATCGGACGGCTTGTTTTTAGCCGCTGGCGCCTCCGCCGGGCGAGGCCGCGGCAGCGGCACTTTAGCGCTTGCCTCGGTTGAAGCCGCGACGATAAGAACCAGCGCAACCGCGAAGGTTGCAGACACGGGCCGCCGGGGGGTGGCATGCCAGCCAGAAGGCCATTTGCGGCCCGCCTTGTCCGCGCTAGAGTTCATTCAGGTCCCTTCGGGGAGCGCAATCACCAAACAACAAGACTGCCTTGAGGAGGAGATACGGATGCTTGGATTGATGCAAAATTGGCCGTTGTTGTGTCATCGGATTATCGACCACGCGGCGGCCATTCACGGCAAGCAGGAAGTCGTGACGCGATCGGTCGAAGGACCTATCCACCGTACCAACTATGCTGAAATCCGCGCCCGCGCGCTGAAGGTCGGTCAGCAGCTCGACAGGCACGGCATCAAGCTCGGCGATCGTGTCGCCACCATTGCATGGAATACCTGGCGTCATCTTGAAGCATGGTACGGCATCATGGGCATCGGCGCCATTTGCCATACCGTGAATCCGCGGCTGTTCCCCGACCAGATCGTCTGGATCGTCAATCATGCGCAAGACCGCATCATGATGACCGATCTGACCTTCGTTCCGCTGCTGGAAAAGATCGCCGACAAGATGCCATCCGTCGAACGCTACATTGTGTTCACGGACAAGGCCCACATGCCGCAGACCACGCTGAAGAACGCGATCTCCTATGAAGAGTGGATCGCCGAAGTCGACGGCAACTTCCAGTGGAAGGAGTTCGACGAGAACACCGCCGCCGCGATGTGCTACACCTCCGGCACCACCGGCGATCCGAAGGGCGTTCTGTACTCGCATCGCTCGAATGTCCTCCACGCGCTGATGGCGAACAACACCGACGCGCTGGGCACCCGTGCCAGCGATACAATGCTGCCGGTCGTGCCGCTGTTCCACGCCAATAGCTGGGGCATCGCGTTCTCGGCGCCGACCATGGGCACCAAGCTGGTGATGCCGGGCGCCAAGCTCGACGGCGCCTCGGTCTACGAACTGCTCTCGACCGAGAAGGTGACCTACACCGCGGGTGTGCCGACGGTGTGGCTGATGCTGCTGCAGCATATGGCCGCCGAGAAGAAGACCCTGCCCGACCTCAAGGTCGTGATCTGCGGCGGCTCGGCCATGCCGCGCTCCATGATCAAGTCGTTCGTCGACATGGGCTGCGAAGTGCGCCACGCCTGGGGCATGACCGAGATGAGCCCGATCGGCACCGTCGGCGCGCTCAAGCCCCCGTTCGCGAGCCTTACCGGCGAAGCGCGGCTCGATATCCTGCAGACGCAGGGATATCCGCCGTTCGGCGTGCAGATGAAGATCACCGACGACAACGGCAAGGAACTGCCATGGGACGGCAAGACGTTCGGCCGCCTCAAGGTGAGTGGGCCGGCCGTCGCGAAGGGCTATTATCGCGTGGAGACGAACATTCTCGACGACAAGGGCTTCTTCGACACCGGCGATGTCGCCACCATCGACGCCGAGGCCTACATGCGGATCACCGACCGTTCAAAGGACGTGATCAAGTCGGGCGGCGAGTGGATTTCGTCGATTGATCTTGAGAATCTCGCGGTCGGCCACCCGAAGGTGCTCGAAGCTGCCGTGATCGGCGTCTATCATCCCAAGTGGGATGAGCGGCCTCTCCTGATCGTGCAGCTCAAGCCCGATCAGCAGGCAAGCCGAGACGAAATCCTGCAATACATGGACGGCAAGATCGCCAAATGGTGGATGCCGGATGACGTTCAGTTTGTGGACGCCATTCCGCACACCGCCACCGGCAAGATTTTGAAGACCGCGCTCCGGGACCAGTTCAAGGACTATCAGCTCCCGACCGCGGCCGCCTGAAGCGGCTTGCCCTGATCAGAAATGCCCGGCCTCGCGCCGGGCATTTTCGTCTCGGGTTCCCCGAACGCGCTTCCCACCACCCCTGAAAATGCGGTAGGTCACCCGCGCGTCCTTTCAGACCCCGCAGACACGGATTTAAGGCATGGCCCGCCGGATTGCCGCCGCTTACCAGATGGAGCCGATCTCGGCGCTCGCGTCGTGGTCGCGGCGCCTCGCCGTGTTTTCGCTGGTATCGTCCATTGTCGCGGTGGTGATCGTGCGCTTCGGCGTCCTCGATTTCAAACCGGCGCTGACGACATTCTTCGGCGCGCTGGCCTGCGCCGGTCTCTCGATTCTGGTCGGCCTCGCCGCCTTCGCCGCTATCTGGCAGAACGGCTCGCGCGGCATGAGCCGGATCCTGCTGGCATTCCTGATCGACGCCGCCATTCTGGCCTACCCGGCCTATCTTGCGTTCCAGTACCGCACCCTGCCGGCGATCCACGACATCACCACCGATCCGATTGATCCGCCGCGCTTCGAGGCGCTGGCGCGGCTGCGCGCCGGCGACGGCGCCAACCCGGCGGTCTATGCCGGCCTCTATTCCGCCGAGCAGCAACGCGCCGCCTATCCCGATGTCGAGCCGGTCAGCATCGACGTTCCGGTGCAGAAAGCCTATGAGATGGCCCAGCGTCTGGTTCACCGGCACAAGTGGCTGGTGATCGACGAACGCCCGCCCCTGCCGCCCCAGCGGATCGGGCGCATCGAGGCGGTGGCCCGCACGCCGGTGATGGGTTTTCGTGAGGATATCGCGATCCGCGTGACGCCGGACGGCGACAGCGCCCGCGTCGACATGCGCTCATCGTCGCGCTATTTCGAGCACGATCTCGGCTCCAACGCGGCGCGCATCATCAAGTTCGCGGAAGAACTCAACGATGCGGTGGACAACGCACAGCCGGTGAAAAAGCTGATTACGCCGGCCAAGCCTCAGGCCAAGGGCGCGACCAAGCGGTAGCTGCCGTCGATCGTCGGGTCGCCGTCGGTGGCGACGACATCGCGCGCCACCAGATCCTCAAGATGCGCCAGCACCGAATAGCCGGCCGCGCCCACCAGCCGCGGGTCGATGCCGATATAGCTCGCACGCACGATGGTCGGAATGTCGGCCTCCCCCTTGGCGAGCCGGTGCAGGATCGACGCCTCGCGCGCCTTGCGATGGCGGATGAGAAACTTCACGAACCGCACGGCATCCGGAATTTCAGGACCATGGCCGGAGAAATAAAGCTGCTCGCTGCGATCCGCCAGCCGTTCAAGCGAGGCCATGTAATCGACCATCGACCCGTCGGGCGGCGCGACGATGGAGGTGGACCAGCCCATGACGTGATCGCCGACGAATGTCAGGTTCCGGTCCTGCCAGGCGAAGGCGATGTGATTCGCGGTGTGTCCGGGTGTGGCGACCGTTTCAAGCCGCCAGCCGTCACCCTCGACAACATCGCCGTCCTTCAGCGTCACATCGGGACGGAAATTCCTGTCGCCGCCGGATTCGGTGGCGCGGGTTTCGCTGGCATAGGCCGGACGCGAGGCCCGATGCGGGCCTTCGGCATAAACCGTCGCCCCTGTCGCCGCCTTGAGCGCGGCAACGCCGGGCGAATGATCGTTGTGGGTATGGGTGACGAGGATATGCGTGACCGTCTCGCCGCGCACGGCGTTCAGCAGCGCCTGCGTGTGGGCCTCGTCGATCGGGCCAGGATCAATGATCGCGACATTTCCCTTGCCGACAATGTAGCTCACCGTGCCCGTGAAGGTGAACGGGCTCGGGTTGTCGCATAACACCCGCCGCACGCCCGGGACCACCTCGTCCACGACGCCGGGCTTAAGGGGAAAATCCTTGTTGAAGGGGATGTCGTCTTCAGTGCTCATGGATTCTACCTGCGCTCGTCAGTCGGTACCTGGAGTCCTCGAGAACCTGTGCGACACCCGACCTCTTGCTCGTCGTGGCCGGGCTTGTCCCGGCCATCCACGTCTTGAGACATTCGCTGTGGAAAGAAGATAGACGTGGATGCCCGGGACAAGCCCGGGCATGACAATCTTTGTGATGAGAATCTTAGACTTCACCCGCCCTTACGAGAACGCCTGAATGCCGGTGATGGCGCGGCCGAGGATGAGAGCGTGAATGTCGTGGGTGCCCTCGTAGGTGTTCACGGTCTCGAGGTTCTGCGCGTGGCGCATCACATGATACTCTGACGAGATGCCGTTGCCGCCGTGCATGTCGCGCGCCACGCGGGCGATATCGAGCGCCTTGCCGCAATTGTTGCGCTTCATGATCGAGATCATCTCGGGCGCCATCTTGCCTTCATCCATCAGGCGGCCGACGCGCAGCGAGCCTTGCAGGCCGAGCGCGATCTCGGTTTCCATGTCCGCGAGCTTCTTCTGCACAAGCTGCGTGGCGGCCAGCGGACGGCCGAACTGCTTGCGGTCGAGCGTGTATTGCCGTGCGCGGGTGAAGCAGTCTTCCGCCGCGCCCATCGCGCCCCATGAAATGCCGTAGCGGGCGCGGTTGAGACAGCCGAACGGGCCAGCGAGACCCGAGACGTTCGGCAGCAGCGCGCTTTCCGGCACCACGACCCCGTCGAGCACGATCTCGCCGGTGATCGAGGCGCGCAGCGAGAGCTTGCCGCCGACCTTCGGCGCGGACAGGCCCTTCATGCCCTTCTCGAGAATGAAGCCGCGAACCTTGTTGTCATGCGCGGCGGACTTCGCCCAGACCACGAACACGTCGGCGATCGGCGCGTTGGAAATCCACATCTTCGATCCGGTCAGGCGATAGCCATCGGCCACCTTCTCGGCGCGGGTCTTCATGCCATCGGGATCGGAGCCGGCGTCCGGCTCGGTGAGACCGAAGCAACCGACCCACTCGCCGGTGGCGAGCTTGGGAAGATACTTCTTGCGCTGGGTCTCGTCGCCATAGGCATAGATCGGATACATCACCAGCGACGACTGCACACTGTTCATCGAGCGGTAACCGGAATCGACGCGCTCGATCTCGCGCGCGACCAGACCGTAGGCGACATAGCTCGCATTGGCGCAGCCATATTCTTCCGGCAGCGTGACGCCGATCAGGCCGAGTTCGCCCATCTCGTTGAAGATTTCGCGATCGGTCTTTTCCTCGATGTAGGCCTGCGTGACGCGCGGCAGCAGCTTCTCCTGCGCATAGGCGCGTGCGGTGTCGCGGATCATCCGCTCGTCTTCGGTCAACTGATCGTCAAGCAGGAACGGATCATCCCAATGGAATGCCGGCTTGGCGGGTTTGTCCTTGGTCTGCGGACGGGCACTCATGACACTATCCTTTCAGCTTGCTTCTGCTGTTCTCAAATCACGATAAATCGTCGGCGACAGGTTGCAAGGGCAAAACCAGTTCCAGCCCTGGCAGGCCCGCAAGACGGTCAGTTCTCGAACGGCTCGTTGGCGACGATTTCGATGCCGAATCCGGAGAGGCCCTTGTAGTCGTGCGCCGATGACGTGAGGTGGCGGATCGAGGTGACGCCGAGATCGCGCAGGATCTGTGCGCCGACGCCGACTTCGCGCCACTGGCGATGACGATCGGCCTCCGCGGAATGATCTTCGGCCAGCGGCGCCACGGGCACGCCGGCCGCGCCGTCGCGCAGATAGACCAGCACGCCGCTGCCATTCTTCTTGAAATGCTCGAGCGCGGCGTGAATCTTGCCCGAGCCGAAGAAGATGTCCTTGATGATGTTCGGCTTGTGAAAGCGCGTCAGCACATTCTGGCCGTCGCCGACGCCCTTGTAGACGAAGGCGACGTGGTGGATCGGATCGAACGGCGAACGGTAGGCATATCCATCGAGCTGTCCGATCGGGCTGTCCACGGTGAAGGTGGATACACGCTCGATCAGCTTCTCGCGCGCCTGCCGGTACGATATCATGTCGGCGATGGTGACATGCTTGAGGTTGTGCTTGGCCGCGAACTGCACGACCTGCTCGCCCTTCATGACCGTGCCGTCGTCGTTCATCAGTTCACTGATCACGCCGACCGGCGGAAGATCGCACAGCTTGCACAGATCGACCGCCGCCTCGGTATGGCCGGAGCGCAGCAACACGCCGCCATCGCGCGCGATCAGCGGGAAGATGTGACCGGGGCGCGCGAAATCGCTGGCGCCGGCGTTCGGATTGGCCAGGGCGCGGCAGCAGACGGTGCGCTCCTCGGCGGAAATGCCGGTGGTCATGCCGGGCTTGTAGTCGATCGACACCGTGAAGGCGGTGGTGTGGTTGGAGTCGTTGTTGGCGACCATCGGATCGAGCCGCAGGCGCCGGGCGTTGTCGGCGGTGATCGGCGCGCACACGATGCCCGAGGTATGGCGGATGATGAACGCCATCTTCTCCGCCGTGCAGAGGGTTGCCGCGACGATGAGATCGCCCTCGCCTTCGCGGTCGTCGTCATCGGTGACGACAACGATTTCACCGGCGGCAAACGCCTTCAGGACTTCTGGGATAGAATGGGCCATAACGGACTCGCGCTCTTAAAAAGGTGCAGATCGTATGACGCAGCGCGCGCGCTCACGCAACCGCCGCCGCCACATGGCCGTCATCTGCGGCCCCCGAAACGAGAGATATGGCCCCGCCAAATCCCGGCAAGGCCGGATTTTCGCATCGCCGGCCCAATTTTACGGTTTTAAACAGCCGACGCTTTCGCGGAGCGAAATGCGCCCGGCGCAGCGGTCAAGGGAAACCACGAGTCAGGGCAGCACTTCCCGGCGCTCGCTGAGGAGGTTGTCCATCTCGGCGCGCTTTTCCTCCAGCAGGCCCTGATCGGCAGCATCAATGACCTTGTAGAGTTCCGCCGCGTCGGTGAGACGGGTCACGGTGACGTAGTCCGCGCCTGCCGCGTAAATATCGGACACGTCCGCCAGCAGGTCCGCCGTCGAGATGATCTTCGCGTCCGGATTCATCGAACGGACATGGCGAACCAGTTTCTCGTTGTTGGCGCCCTTGAGCAGCGAATCCGGAACACTGAGAATGATGATCTCGGCCTTGCCGACACCGGCGTGAAGCAGGGTGTCGATATTGCTGATGTCGCCATAGATGACGTGAATGCCGCGCGCGGTCAGCGTGCGGAAGACATTGGGGTTGAAGTCCACCACGCTGATCTGGTCGAGCAGGGATTTGTTCTGGCGCTCGATCTCGCTGACCAGCGCGCTCGCCGCCCGGAAGAATCCGAGGATGACGATCCGCCGCGCCGTACCGTGGCCTTCGCCGTGCTCGTCCCCGGAGGCGTCCCCGTGATCCAGATCGCGAAACCCGATCCGTTTCAGGAGGCGGATCATCCAGCGCGTGATCGGATCGCTGCGCATGATGACGAACGTCGACAGCACCGCCAGAATCACAAAGGCAAATGACGCGGCGCTGGACGTCTCGGGCGTGATGTGGTTCGCGATAATGCCGGTCTGGATGATGACCAGCGAAAACTCGCTGATCTGCGCCAGGTTGAGCGCAGGCAGCAGGCTGGCGCGCAATCCCTGCTTCATGAAATAGAGCGGCAGGAATGTCGTGAGGACGCGGCTCACCACCGTGAACAGCGCGATGATCAGCGCGAGCCAGATCGTGGACGAATTCGGAATCGGGATCGTCATGCCAAGCGCGACGAAGAACAGCGTGATGAAGAAGTCCCGCAGCGTCGTCACCTTCGCCGTGACGTCGAGCGCGTAAGGGAATGTCGAGAGCGAGACGCCCGCCACCAGCGAGCCCATCTCCCGCGACAGGTGCAGGCGCTCGGCGACCTCGCCGATCAGAAAGCACCATGCCAGCGCGCCGAGCATCACCAGTTCAGGGTTGCGCGCGATCTGGTGAAATATCCGGGGCAACACGAAGCGGCTGAGGATCATCGCCGTCGCGACCAGCACCCCGACGCGCCCGACCGACACCAGCACGATGCTGATTTGCAGATTGTCGAGGCTGGGCTGGATCGCGAGGAACAGGATCGCGAAAATGTCCTGAAGCACCAGGATACCGAGCGTGATGCGCCCCGGCAGCGTATCGAGTTAGCGTTTCTCGTAGAGAACCTTGACGATGATGACCGTGCTCGACAGCGCGCAGGCCACCGTCAGATAAAGCGCATCGAACTTGCCGCCTCCCAGCGACAGGCCGATGGCGACAAAGAACGCGAGACCGAGCAGGCACGCGCCGGTCAATTGTCCGCCCGCGGCGAACAGGATCACCTTGCCTGCCCGGATGATCTTCTTCAGGTCGATTTCGAGCCCGATCATGAACAGCATGAAAATCAGGCCGAGTTCGGAAATCGTGCTGATCGATTCCTGCGATTTCACCCAGCCGATACCGTGTGGGCCGATGACGAAACCACCGACCAGATAGGCAAGGATCAAAGGCTGCCGGAAAAAATGCGCGGCAAGGCCAAGCACCCAGGCAAACAGGATCGAAAAGGTAATATCGCGAATAAGCTCGTGCATGCCCTCGACCGGCTCGGCAGCATCAAAATGGCCTGAATCAAGCCTCTGTATAAGGGGGCAAAGTCCGCCGCGAAAGCAATATCCCGCATGTATTTTTGGGTCGTTCTCCGCTCCAGGAAGGCTGAGAAGGCTGACATTTCAAGCCGGCAGGATGCTTGTGCGGCCAATCGGCGCGCATGCGCCTCCGGATGGTGACCGCGAAGTGACAATCACCAAAAACACGCAGGCCGCCTGCGCTCATCGCCTTGAATAACCGCCTTGGCTGTATAGGTTCGCGCGGGGACTTAGGGCGACGGAAATACAGGCTGGCCATGACTTCAAAATTGAATCTTTTTTTCGCGCTGCTTTTTCTGGCCGCCGGTTGGAGTGCGGCGTCATGGGCGGACGACGGCCCCCATGGACTCTGGCTGACTGAAAAGGGCGATGCCCGGATTCAGGTGACCCAATGCGGGCGCGCGCTCTGCGGCAGAGTGGCCTGGCTGCGCGAGCCGATCGACCCCGCCACCGGCCGGCCGCAGACCGACGACAAGAATCCGGATCCTGCCCTGGCATCCCGTCCGATGATCGGCGTGCAGTTGTTCATTGGCATGGTTCCCACCGGCCCCGGCACATGGACCGGCCGCATTTACAATGGCGACGACGGCAAGGTTTATGACGGCAAGGTCCTGTTCACGGGGCCGAGGACGCTCCGCGTTGAGGGGTGTGTCGGAGCGATTTGCGGCGGCGAGAACTGGTCCCGGGTCAGCAGCCGCTGACCCCGTCCGGCACGGATTGTCCGAGGCGTAAGCCGACCCTGTCCGCGCATGCGCGGACCAGAAAAATTCCTTTATTTTCTGCGGGTTATGGTCGGAGTAGCAGGATTTGAACCTGCGACCCCCTGCTCCCGAAGCAGGTGCGCTACCGGGCTGCGCTATACTCCGACGTGGGCGCCGGTATAGCCTCCGCTCTCGCGAACCGCAAGAAGCTGTATAAGAAGATAAATCCCTCCTTACACGCCATCGGTGGCGCGGCTCATGCGATGAAACTTGGCCTGAAGACAACGATGATTCCGGCAAATGGCGCGGCTGCGCCCGCCGCCCGCTGCCTTGAGGACGGAGGACTTGTCGCGTTTCCGACCGAAACCGTCTACGGCCTTGGCGCCGACGCCATCAACGCCCGTGCCGTGGCGCGGCTTTACGAAGCCAAGGGCCGCCCTGCCTTCAATCCCCTGATCGCCCATGTCAGCGACCTGCAGGCCGCCCGGCAAATCGCGCGTTTCGATGAGACCAGCCTGCGGCTGGCGGGGGCGTTCTGGCCCGGGCCTCTGACACTGGTGCTGCCGAAGGCTGCCGGCTGCCCGGTGTCCGATCTCGCAACCGCCGGACTTGAGACGATCGCGGTGCGCGTCCCGGCCCATCCGATGGCGCGCGAGATTCTGCGCGCGTTCGGAAAGCCCGTGGTCGCGCCATCGGCCAATATCTCAGGGCATGTTTCACCGACAATGGCGGAGCATGTTCTCGGCGATCTCGACGGACGCATCGACCTGATCGTGGATGGCGGGCCGGTCTCGGTCGGCGTCGAATCAACCATCGTCGGCTGCTTCGAGATACCTTTTCTGCTGCGCCCCGGAGGCCTGCCGCGCGAGGACATCGAACGTGTGCTCGGCGACAAGCTCGCGCGAATGCCGGAAGACACCGGCGCGACCGATAGCCAGCCGCTTGCGCCGGGCATGCTGGCCTCGCACTACGCGCCGCGAACAACGGTGCGGCTGAATGCACGCGCACTGGAGGCTGGCGAAGCCTTGCTCGCCTTTGGCCCGCAGCATCTCCCCGGCTCGGAGCGCGCCACCGTCATGAATTTGTCGGAAGCTGGCGATCTGGTGGAAGCTGCGGCGAATCTTTTCGGCTATCTTCGCGACCTCGATGCCAAAGGCCCTTGCGCCATCGCGGTGATGCCGATTCCGCATGAAGGTCTTGGCGAAGCCATCAACGACCGCCTGCAGCGTGCCGCCATACCAAGAAGCTGATCACGTCAGGAACAAGAACAACATGAACATCGTGCAGCCGCCGTCAGTCGCCCTGTCTCCCGAACTGCTCGCGCGCTTCAAGGCCATCGTCGGCGATAAATACGCGGTCACCGATCCGCATGAAGCCGCTCCTTACCTGACCGAAGAACGCGGCCTGTTCAGCGGTCACTCCCCGCTGATCCTGCGCCCCGGCTCGACGGAAGAAGTCGCGGCGGTCTGCAAACTCGCCACCGAAACGAAAACCGCGCTGGTGCCGCAGGGCGGCAATACCGGCCTTGTCGGCGGCCAGATTCCGCACAACAGCGAGGTCGTGGTCTCGATGCGCCGCCTCGACAAGGTCCGCGCGGTGGATACGCAGTCCAACACCATGACCGTCGAAGCCGGCGTGATCCTCGCCAACGCGCAGCAGCGCGCCTCGGATGCCGACCGGCTGTTTCCGCTCTCGCTCGGTGCCGAGGGCAGTTGCACCATCGGCGGCAATCTCTCCACCAACGCAGGCGGCATCGCCGCGCTGGCCTATGGCGTGGCGCGCGATCTCGTGCTCGGGCTTGAAGTCGTGCTTGCCGACGGGCGCATCATGCACGGCCTGTCCAGCCTGAAGAAGGACAACACCGGCTACGACCTGCGCGATCTCTTCGTCGGCGCGGAAGGCACGCTGGGTTTCATCACGGCGGCGACATTGAAGATGTTTCCAAAGCCCCGCTCCGTCGAGACCGCGTTCGCCGCAATCACATCGCCGGACGACGCGCTCACGATGCTCGACATCTCCCGCGGCATCGCGGCGGGGAGCCTGACCAGTTTCGAGCTGATCCCGCAGATCGCCATCGACTTCGTGGTCAAGCACGGCCTGTCGATACGCGCGCCGCTGGAAGGCCGCCATCCCTGGTATGTGCTGATGGAAATCTCTTCCTCCCGCGACGATGCCCGCGACACCATCGAAGCAATCCTGACCAAAGGCATGGAGGACGGCATCGTCCACGACGCCGTGATCGCCGCCAATCTCGATCAGCGCAACGCATTCTGGAAGCTGCGCGAGGTCATCTCACCCGCCCAGAAGCCGGAAGGCGGCTCGATCAAGCACGATATTTCCGTGCCGGTCGCTGCCGTGCCAGCTTTTCTGCGCGAAGCCGACGCCGCGGTGCTGAAGCTGATCCCCGGGTCGCGGCCTTTCGCATTCGGTCATCTCGGCGACGGCAACATCCACTACAATGTCAGCCAGCCGATCGGCGCCGACACGGCGGCCTATCTTGCGCGGTGGCATGATGTGAACGACGCGGTTCACGCGGTCGTTGCCAGACACGGAGGCTCGATTTCCGCCGAGCACGGCATCGGCGTTCTCAAGCGCGACGAACTCCCGCACGTCAAGGACCCGGTCGCGCTCGATATCATGCGTTCGATCAAGGCCATGCTGGATCCGCACAACATCATGAATCCAGGCAAGGTGCTGTGACCTCCGCTTCCGGCAGCGAACTTGCGGTGACCGCCATCGCCGACGCCGACATCCCGGCGGTTGTCGCACTGTGGGAACGATGCGAACTCACACGGCCATGGAACGAACCGCAGGCGGATATTGCGCGGGCGCGCGCAAAGCCGAATTCGGATATTCTCGTCGGCCGCGGCGGCAACGCCATCGTCGCGACCGTCATGGTCGGGCATGATGGACATCGCGGCTGGGTCTATTATGTCGCTGTCGATCCCGATCATCATAAAAAAGGATACGGCCGCGCGATCATGACCGCGGCTGAAAACTGGCTGCGCCAGCGCGGCGTTGAAAAACTTCAGTTGCTGGTTCGCGCCGACAACACCCGCGTGCAGGCGTTCTATGAAACGCTCGACTACGAAGAGCAGGAGCGCGTCGTCTTCGCCAAATGGCTCGACGGCCGGCCGATGACGCCCTGAGCGAAACTCCGATCCATATTGTAAGGTAACCGCATGAGCGTGAGCGACCGCATTCGCATCAAGGACGTCCGGCTGCTCTCGGACAACAAGTACAAGCTGCGCGCCACAACCTTCGACTGGCGGCGCTCCAGCGGCGAATGGCAGACCCAGAAGCGGGAGACCTTCGATCGCGGCGACGGCGTGACCATCCTGCCCTATAATCTCGCGCACCAGACCGTCATCCTGATCCGCCAGTTCCGCTATCCCACCTATGCCAACGGATATGACGGCCTGCTGGTGGAAGCGCCGGCGGGCTCACTGGATGACGCCGAACCGGAGGCACGCATCCGTTCCGAGGCGGAAGAGGAGATCGGCTACCGTCTCGGTCCGATCCGGAAAATCTTTGAAGCCTTCACCAGTCCGGGGGCGGTGACCGAAAAGCTGTACTTCTTCGTCGCCGAATATCAGCCGGACATGAAAATCGGCAACGGCGGCGGGCTTGCGCATGAGGGTGAGGATATCGAAACGCTCGAACTGCCATTCGCCGAAGCGTTTGCGATGATTGCCGACGGGCGCATCAGAGACGCCAAGACAATCATGCTGCTGCAATACGCAGCGCTGAACATTTTTCCGAACAGATCCTAGAACGGCAAGCCTCTAGAACAGCGAACCCTGTCCGCTGTCTTCCTCGGAAATTTTCCTCGCCCGCTCCTTCGGCCTTTTACTTGCGGCCTCGGCGATGGCGATGTCTTCCGGGCTGCTGGGGCGGATCAGCTCGGCGCTGTCATTGGCCACGCGGTTCACCGCCGTCGAGACTTCATGCCAGACGAATGTCCCGCGCGACGGCGCAACCAGCATCGCCATCGCTTCGTCGGCATCCGTCATCACATCGAGCCAGCGGTCGAAATCACTCGGCGCAATCGTCACCGGGACACGCTCATGCAGCATCGCCATTTCCGGGCCTGCCGCCGTGGTGACGATCGCGACAGTATCAACCTCCTCGCCGTTCGGCCCCGCCCAGGTTTCCGCCACCCCGGCAAAGGCCATCGGCGCGCCGTCGCGGCGGCGGATGAAGAATGGACGCTTGCGCGACGGCGAAACCTGCCACTCGTAATATCCATCCGCCGGAAGCAGGCACCGCCGCCGCCTGATGGCGTTACGAAACGAGGGCTTTTCGAGGATCGTCTCGGAGCGCGCATTGATGACCAGCGCGAACTTGCCGGGGTCCTTCACCCATGAGGGGAGAAAGCCCCACCGCATCAGGCGGAAGGCGCGCGCCCCGTTCTCAACGATGACGACCGGCACCGGCTGGGTCGGAGCAACGTTATACCGGGGCGGAAAGTTCGGCTGCTCGCCGTAGCCGAACAGGCGGCGGAGTGCGTCCGGACTTGATGCAATGATGTATCGCCCGCACATGAAAAGACCCGAAATACAGCCCTTGCGCCGGAAAATGACATACAATTGAAAGTTGTTCAGTCACCTTTAACTTCAACCGGCCAAACATCCAAACAATGCCGATGCTGCAGCAAATGCCCCCCGCCGATCACGAGCGTGCCTCTCCGGACGCCACCTCGTCCGACGATTCGGCCGCGCGCGCCCAGCGCCTGCTGGAAGCCAACATCAATCCCCGCACCGGGCTTGCCACCGATTACCTGAATCATTTCAACGAGGCGATCATGCTTCTGGAAATGATCCCCGATATTCCCGAATGTTTCGAGGATTTCCTCTGCTGGCAGCCGATGAGCTATTGCGAGCATTTCGCGGCCTCCAATTTCAAGGCCCGCGAACTGGCGATCAGCGCCTATGAAGAGAGCGATCCCGCCATCCGTGCCGGATTCGACAAGATTACCGCGGCGATGACGGCGATCCTGACCGAGGTCGGGGACGCCATGCGCCAGGTCCGCCACATGGAGACCCGCACCCATCTTGCCGAGCAGGCGACGGGCTGGGTCAAGCCGCTGGTCACGCAGGCAGGTTCTGTGATCAATGGCGGCTTCAACGACGCCGAAGACGTCGAATTCATCATGACCATGTGACCATGTCCGGCTTCACCCATAACGGTCCCCGGCTCGCCGTCAGCGCCGGCATTTTCCGCGATGGCAAGATCCTGCTGGTCCGCCGCGCCCGGGAGCCCGCAAAAGGCGTCTACACCTTTCCCGGCGGCCGGGTGGAATTCGGCGAAAGCCTGACCGAGGCCCTGATTCGCGAAATCCGCGAGGAAACCGGCCTTGTGATCGAGATCGTTGGTCTTGTCGGCTATCGCGAGGCGCTGCCGCCGCGCACCGGCGGCCACGGCCATTTCGTGATCCTGCCGTTCGCCGCCCGCTGGGTTTCCGGGGACATCGCGCTCAACGACGAACTCGACGACGCCCGCTGGCTTTCCCCGGAAAGCGCCGTGGACGGCCTGCCCGTTACCCTCGGGCTGAACGACACCATCCGGGCCGCAGCCGCCATGCTGGGTCTTTAAGCCTTATATTTTGACGCGTTTTCTTCACGCGAACCGGTATCCACTTCGCTTGAAAACGCTATGGCCGCCTTGCTTCCGGCACGTTGAAAGGGCATATGCGGCCCTCATGCTGAAACGGATGTTCGCGATTTTTGTGGTGGCCACATTGGCCGGACCGGCGCCGGTCCGGGCCCAGGAGGCGGCTGCGCCGTTCGACGCCGACCTGCAGCGGCTGGCGGAAATCCTCGGCACCCTGCACTATCTGCGCGGCATCTGCGGCAGCAACGAAGGCCAGAAGTGGCGCGCCGAGATGCAGGCGCTGGTCGATGCCGAGACGCCGTCCGGCGAGCGCCGCAGCCGCATGATCGCCAGCTTCAACCGCGGCTATAACGGGTTCCAGCAGACGTACCGGTCCTGCACGCCGGCCGCCACGGTGGCGATTCGCCGCTATCTCGAGGAAGGCTCGAAAATCTCGCGCGACCTCACCGCCCGCTACGCCAACTGAGATTTCCGGTGGACAGCGCCGCGGCGGCCCAGCGCAAGTGCCGGTAATTTCAGGATAACTTGCGGCTCCGTCATTAACCTTTCCTAAAGAACTGGCTCGCGGGCCCCGCCGCGCATGCTAATGCTGCGTGGCGTTTTCCCGCCGCGCAGTCCCGCCGGTCCGTTCCACAGGTTCATTGATTTCATGTCGTATACGTATCCCTGGACGCCCACCCGCGGCCTCTCCACCGATCAGGACCAGAAGCGGGCGGCGCTGAACTATCTCAACGAGGCGTGGGCGGAAGCGCGGCACGACGGCGTCGACGGCGATTGCCTCGCGCAAGCCAGCCTGTTCGCCGCCTTCGCCGAACTCGTCAGCACCTATGGCGAAGACGCGGTGGCCAAGTTCGTCGAGGGCCTCGCCGGCCGCATCCGCAGCGGCGAATTCTCGGTGGTGGAATTCCGGCAGTAAGATCGCCGCCTCGCGCGGCACACAATCTATCCGGCCGTCCCGCTGGCATTTTCCCGATTCAATTTTCAAACAGCCGCTTCATTTGCGCACGCGCGCTCTTTCTCGCGGTTGATCCGCAAGGTGAGCTGTCGTTATGCCCTCCACTTGAGGGGCATGGAGCGCCGTAAGGCGCACATGTCTTGTCTCGCTTCCGGCATCGCGTGCGAAGCGATGTTGGTCCGAAAGCGCATCGCCTCACGGCGCTCCATTGCGGCGATTTTGGGCGAGAGGACCGTACTTCCGGATGGGACGGGCGAACCCTGATCCGGCAGATTTCGCTGCCTTCATCTCCATCTCGTGCAGCCGCGAACGGCAGAGCCACGTAGTTGGCCCGGACGGTGACCCCGCAGACGAGCCTAAGCTCGTCACGCCTCCCGGACGCAACGGGTGCGAACCGTGCGCGCAGGCGCCGCATCCTGCTCCGCTCTCAAGACGCCTCTAGAAAGCGCCCCTCGTGAACAGGACGAAAGGAATATATTCCTAAATCGGGAAATGTCAATAGTCTAAGTCAGGAGTCGATGGCCCAACACCGTCATTCCGGGGCGCGCGTAATCGCGCGAGCCCGGAATGACACGCGGATAGATCGCGTCATGCCGAGGAACGAACCGCGCTTGACGCGCAAGCCTCAAGCAATTTGCGGCGACCGAAATCAGTACTTCGCAACAACAGCGGGCGATCCGAATTTATAGGACAGGCGCGCGAGGATGGAGTTGAGAGTTACGTCGCTGTCGTACTGGATCGTCGCAGCGAAAGGCGAACTGTAGGTGCCGCCGTTCCGCTGAGTCCCGAGATCGTAGTAATTGTATTCAATGCCTGCGATCCAGTTTGCTGACAACGCATATTCCACGCCCGCGCCCACGGTCCAGCCGAGATGATCGTTGCGCTCCCGGAACGGGAGATTGGTGGCAACGAAATCGCTCGTATAGGCATATTCAAGGCGCGCCGCGGCGAGGCCGCCCTTTGCATAGAACAGCCAGTTTTGCGAAGTGAAACCGATCCGCGGCGTCACGCTCGCAAGCCATTCGACTTTGGTGCCGTAGGTGTCGGTGAAACCGGGGGGCGGAAACGCATCAGCGGCAAAGGGATTCGCCGTGGCCGTTTTCAGATCGCCCCATGTCAAAGCGCCTTCCAGACCGACCACCCAGTTGCCATATTGCTGATTGTAACCGAGATGGCCGCCCACCATGCCGCCGCTCGGAGACTGCGTGAAACGGCCGTTATCGGGCGCGAGATTCCCATTGTTGGCCGCGAAGACATGGCGCGCATCACCCCAGCCGTAGCCGCCGTGAACGCCGAGATAGAGTCCCGACCAGAGCGGCATCGCAGCCTGCGGTGCCTTGACCGCATAAGCTGCAGCGGGCATTCCCGGCTCATTCAGCTTGTATGACAGGCGCGCGAGCACCGTGCTGAAGGTCAGATCGACATCGTACCCGCCGCGCTGGCCGAACAGGCCGGGCACACTGCGCGTGCCGTACTGCTGGCTGCCGAGATCGTAGTAATTATACTCGACACCGAGAATCCAGTTCGGCGCGAGCGCATATTCAATGCCTGCGCCGAGCGTCCACCCGATATGGACTTCGTCTTCCTGATAACGGGTCGGCGTGTTGGTGTTGTAGAGGTCGCTGTTGACTTGTCCCGCCGCCAGACCGCCCTTGGCATAGAACAGCACGTTATCGCGCGCGACGCCGATGCGGGGCGTCATGGTCGCGAGCCACTGCAACTCGGTGCGATAGGTCGCAAGCGGCGGGACCGTTGTATTCGGAAACACCTGGTCCGATGTCGATGTTGCCCTGGCGTTGCTCCAGGTGAACGCGCCTTCAAGCCCTGCGACGAGATGACCGAATTGCCAGTTGAATCCGAGATGGCCGCCGAACGCAGCGCCATCCGGATTCTGCCCAAACGATCCACCGGTCGCGTTGGGGGCGAATTGCTGAACGAACCCCGCCCCCGGCGCGAAGCTGTAGGTATCGTGCCCCCAGCCATAGCCGCCGTGGACACCGCCATAGAGGCCGCTCCAGCTCCATGGCGCGGGGGCCGTCGCGCGCGGCGCCTTGTACGGCAGGTCGGCGGCAAGTGCCTGACCGCCAGCCGCCGACAAGATCAGCAAGGCGCCGGCACGCGCCGCCAGACATGAAAGAGAACGCATCTCCACCCCCAATCAAGATTGCGCCGCCAGCCATGCGGGGTTTTGGGCAATCTGTCTTGTCGCAGACCGTAGCGCTCTTGACCTGCGCCGCACATCCAACGGTTTTGAGAGGGTGTTGCGGAACCGACACGATTTCAGCCTGACGAATTGACTGACAGCGCACCGGAGAGCGCCTGTGCAGCACCCGCCGAATCCGCGAGGACTGGCAGAACGAGCGGCGGATAAGCTAGCATCCGATCGCTCTCATTCACGCGATGGCCCATGGACAAGATCGAATTCTCGACCAGCCAACTCGGGGACGACCTCGACGACCGCAAGCGATTCAAGCTGTGGCACGAGATTTACAGCTCCACGTTCGTCGAACTCGATGTCGGCCGCTTGCCGGATCAGCCGTTCGAGGCGCACCTGCGCTTCACGCAATATGGCGCCGTCAACTATTCACGGTTCGAGGGCGGCGTGACCCGCCTGTTGCGGACGCCCACCAATATCGCCACCGATCCCCGGCAGGACTTCTGCTTCGTGCTGATGCGCAACGCGCCGCTGGCGCTCGATCATTGCGGCAGAGAGCACCTTCATGGCGCGGGGACCATGACGATGACCTATCAGACCGAATGCATGACGGCCGAGCTGCCGGAGGGCAGCAGCTTCGACATGCTGCATGTTCCACGCGAGCTGCTGCTGTCGCGTGTCGGAAACGCGGAGGACCTCGCCGGCACCGTGATCCGCGACACGTCCGCATCGCGGCTGCTGAAACGCTATGCCGGACTTCTGTTCGACAGCGACGTGGACAATGACGCCGTGCTGCGGGAGCGGATCGGCGCTCACCTGCTGGATCTTGTGGTCCTGACGCTCGGCGCGAACGGCGAAACCGCGGACATCGCGCGGGCGCGCGGGGTTCGCGCGGCACGGCTGCACGACATCGTCACGGACCTCAGCCGCAATTTCTCCGATCCGGCGATTTCGCCCGATGCGGTGGCACGGCGGCTGGGAATTTCAGCGCGCTACATTCACGACCTGTTGCAGGAAACCGGGATCACGCTGTCGGAGCGCGTGCTGGAATTGCGGCTGCAGAAGGCCCTCGCGATGCTGTCGGATGGGCGCAACGACCGCCTCAAGGTGAGCGACATCGCGCTGGCCTGCGGCTTCAACGAGGTCTCTTATTTCAACCGCCGTTTCCGCGCCCGGTTCGGCTGCTCGCCGACGCAGGCGCGCGGAAGCTGACCGCGATCAGGACTTCAGTGTCTCCAGAAACCGCACCGGCTCGCCGGTGGACGGCGTCATGACCTCGCCCTGCCACATCACGCGCTTGCCACGCACAAAGGTGCCGACCGGCCAGCCTTTCACCTTCACGCCGTCATACGGCGTCCAGCCCGCGCGCGACGCCACCCACCTGTTGGTGATGGTCTCCTCGCGCTTCATGTCCACGATGGTGAAGTCGGCGTCGTAACCGGCGGCGATGCGGCCCTTGCAGGCGATGTTGAACAGCCGCGCCGGGCCTGCGCTGGTGAGATCGACAAAGCGCAGCAGCGACAGCCGCCCGGCGTTGACGTGATCGAGCATGATCGGCACCAGCGTCTGCACGCCGGTCATGCCGGACGGAGACGCGGGATAGACCTTGTCCTTTTCTTCCAGCGTATGCGGCGCGTGATCGGAGCCGAGCACGTCCACAATGCCCTGCTCGATGCCACGCCAGATGCCGTCGCGATGAGAGGCATCGCGCACCGGCGGATTCATCTGCGCGCGGGTACCGAGCCGCTCATAGGCTTCGGGGCCGGCCAGCGTCAGATGATGCGGTGTCGCTTCGCAGGAGGCGACATCCTTGTGATCGCGCAAATATTCGATTTCCTGCTTGGTCGAGATGTGCAGCACATGGATGCGCTTGCCGGTCTCGCGCGCAAGATTGACGAGGCGCTGGGTTGCGATCAGCGCGGCATCCTCGTCGCGCCAGACCGGATGCGAGCGCGGATCGCCCTCGATGCGCAGATGCTTGCGGTCGTTGAGGCGGTATTCGTCTTCGGCATGGAACGCGGCGCGGCGGCGGATCACCTTGAAAATGCGCCGCAGGCTGTCGTCGTCCTCCACCAGCAGCGAGCCGGTGGAGGAGCCGATAAAGACCTTGACGCCCGCACAGCCCGGCGCGCGCTCCAGATCCGGCAGGTGATTGACGTTGTCGCGGGTGCCGCCGATGAAGAAGGCGAAGTCGCAATGCATCCGGTGATGACCCGCTTTTACCTTCGCGGTGAAGGCGTCCTCGGTCACGGTCAGCGGATTGGTGTTCGGCATCTCGAACACGGCGGTGACGCCGCCCAGCACCGCGCTGCGCGAGCCGGTTTCAAGGTCTTCCTTGTGGGTCAGGCCCGGTTCGCGGAAATGCACCTGCGTGTCCATCACGCCGGGCAGGATGTGCAGGCCCTTGCAGTCGATCACCTCGCCCGCGCCGGCGCCGCCGAGCGAGCCGATTTCCGCGATCCGCCCGCCGATGACGCCGATGTCGCGAACGCCCTCGCCGTCCTGATTGACCACGGTGCCGGATTTCAGAATCACATCAAATGTCTGGGCCAAGGTGCGAAACTCGTCTTATGGGAAAGCCCTGTTGAGGGGCGGTTTTGCAGGCCGTGCGGCCCTTGTTGACTCTACTTTAGCGCCTTACGTTGCCATCTTGTACCGAGCAAGATTCTTTTTCCCGTCATGGCCGGGCTTGTCCCGGCCATCCACGTCTTTTGCTGACGGAAACACTGCAAAGACGTGGATGCCCGGCATAAAGCCGGGCATGACGGCTGAAAACGGCGGCTTAATCCGCCTTCAGGGAAGTAGCTATGAAAGCAGCGTTTCTGCCCGATCGCGGCGTGGTCAAGGTCAGCGGCGAAGATGCGAGGGCCTTCCTCGACGGCCTCCTCACCACCAATGTGGAACTGGTGACGCCGGGCACCGGCCGGTTCGGCGCGCTGCTGACGCCGCAGGGCAAGATCATCGTGGATTTCATCGTCACCGAGGCGCCGGAGGCGCATGGCGGCGGATTCGTGTTCGACGTGCCATTGGCGCTCGCGCAGGCCTTCGCCACCAAGCTCGGCTTCTACAAGCTGCGGAAAAAGGTCGCGGTGGATAATCTCTCCTCGCAACTCGGGGTGATGGCCGTCTGGGATGGCTCGCCTGCGACAAAGCCCGATCTCGCCTTCGAGGACCCGCGCGATCCGCAGCTCGGCTGGCGCATGTTCGTGCCCGACGATCTGGTGGATGAAACCGCATCTGCGCTCGGCGCGCAGGTGACCGATAGCGACGCCTATGAGGCGCATCGCATCGCCTCCGGCGCGCCCCGGGGCGGGGTCGATTTCATCTACGGCGACGCCTTCCCGCATGAGACCAACATGGATCGCCTGCACGGCGTCGATTTCGACAAGGGCTGCTATGTCGGGCAGGAGGTGGTGTCGCGGATGCAGCATCGCGGCACCGCGCGCACGCGCACGGTTCGCGTGCGGCTGGACGGACCTGTGCCGGAAATCGGACTGCCGGTGACGGCAGGCGGCAAGCCGGTCGGCACCATGGGCTCTTCCGCGAATGGCATGGGCCTCGCGCTGCTGCGCACCGACCGTGTGTCCGACGCGCTCGACGCCGGACTGCCGCTGACCGCGGGCGGCCTGCCCATCAGCCTCGTCTCTGCTGACGATGTGGCTGCGCCGAAGAAAGCGTCCGCATGAAAAGCGCGCGCCTGCATGACGACGGTCTGCATCGCTGTCCTTGGCCGGGTGAAGACCCGCTCTACATGGCCTATCACGACACCGAATGGGGCGTGCCGGAATACGATGACCGCGCGCTGTTCGAGAAGCTGATCCTCGACGGCTTTCAGGCCGGGCTGTCGTGGATTACCATTTTGCGCAAGCGCGACAATTTCCGCAAAGCCTTCGACGACTTCGAGCCGTCCAAGATCGTGCGCTACGGCGACAAGAAGATCGCGGCGCTGATGAACGACGCCGGGATCGTGCGCAACCGCGCCAAGATCGAAGGCACCGTCAACAGCGCGAAGGCGTATCTGAAGATCATGGAGGAAGGTCCCGGCTTCTCCGCGTTCCTGTGGGATTTCGTGGACGGCAAGCCGAAGATCAACAATTTCAAGACCACGTCCTCGGTGCCCGCATCCACGCCCGTTTCCATCAAGATGTCGAAAGAGCTGGTGGGACGCGGCTTCAAATTCGTGGGTCCCACAATTGTTTACGCGTTCATGCAGGCCACCGGCATGGTCAACGATCATCTCGTGACCTGCCACTGCCATGAAACGTGCAGCAAGCTGAAGAAGCCGAAGCGCAAAACCTCAAAATGACTGCGAAGAAAATCTCCGCGCCAAGAACAGCATCGCGCGCATGGCAGCGCATGCTGTCGGGCCGTCGTCTCGACCTGCTCGATCCCTCGCCGCTCGACATCGAGATCGAGGACATCGCGCACGGCCTCGCCCGTGTCGCGCGCTGGAACGGGCAGACCCATGGCACGCATATCTTTTCGGTGGCGCAGCACACGCTGCTGGTCGAGGCCGTGCTGCGCCAGCAGACCCCGCGCGTCGATCATCGTATCCGCCTTGCCGCGATGCTGCACGACGCGCCGGAATACGTCATCGGTGACATGATCTCGCCGTTCAAGGCGGTGATCGGCGGCTCGTACAAGGTTGTCGAGAAGCGGCTGCTGTCGGCGATTCACATCCGCTTCGGTCTTCCCGCCGTACGGCCTGCCGAGATCGAGGCGCAGATCAAGGCCGCCGACATGGGCGCGGCGTATCTGGAGGCGACGCATCTGGCGGGATTCGCGCAGGCCGAAGCGAGACGCCTGTTCGGCCGCGATCCGAAGCTGCCGGCCGCGACGGAAAAGGATTATGTCACGCCATGGTCGGCGGGCCGCGCCGAAAAGCAGTTTCTGGCGCGTTTCAAGGCGCTGTGCGGGTAGGTCAGAACAGAGCTTCAGCTTTCGTCGTCATGGCCGGGTTTATCCCGGCCATCCACGTCTTGATTGCAACGCAACGAAAGCCGTGGATGCCCGGAACAAGTCCGGGCATGACGAACGAGAGATCATCCGCTTCCAATCCTGAATGGCGTCCCTGCGCTCCCCCGCCTATAATGGCGGCAAAAAAGGGAACGCCATGATTCACGTCTGTTCGCTTGCCGCCCTGCCCGCCACGGTCGCAACCACCGGTGCGCAACACATTCTCACCGTGATGGCCAATGTCGGCCAGGTGGAGCGGCCGGCCTCGGTGCTCGAAGCCAATCACCTGCGCATCCAGATGGACGACATCAACGAACCTGCGATGGGCTTCACCGCGCCATCCTATGACCATGTCGAACAGGCGCTGGCCTTCATCCGCAAATGGGACCGCACCGCACCGATGGTGATCCACTGCTATGCCGGGATCAGCCGCTCCACCGCGAGCGCCTTCATGGCGGCCTGCGCGCTCAATCCACATCGGGATGAAACCTCCATCGCCCGGCAAATGCGCTCCGCGTCGCCGAGCGCCTATCCGAACCGGCTGATCGTCACGCTGGCCGACCGGTTGCTCGGCCGGAACGGACGCATGGTCCGCGCGCTCGATGCCATGGGGCCGAGCAACATGAGCATCGAAGGCAAGCCCTTCCGCGTCGAGCTGGAGTGACGCGAGCCTCTCCATCCATCTTGCATCGAAGGTGATGCGCTCCCTCTCCCCGTGGAGGAGAGAGGGTTGGGGCGAGGGGGTACGGACTTTGATCGAAATTTGAACCCCTCACCCGGATCGTTACACGATCCGGCCTCTCCCCTACGGGGAGAGGTTAAGTTTCGTCATCCGCGCCTCCTTTTCCCGTACCCGGGTGAAAGACGTGGATGGCGGGAACAAGCCCGGCCATGGCGGACCGAATGTCTGCTATCTAGTCCCCTGCCATGACCGATAAAGTCCTCACACCCATCGAAATCGGGCTGACGGCCGCGATCGTCTCGGTCGAGGGCAACGAGCCGTCGATCCTGACCGCTTCCGGCGGCGGCGATCTTGACGGACTGCCGTTCGGGCCGTTCGACGCGCTCGCCCATCGCACGCTGGAAATCGGCCTGCGCGCGTGGGTGGAAGAACAGACCGGTCTGCGTCTCGGCTATGTCGAGCAGCTCTATACATTCGGCGACCGCGGACGCCACGCCCAGCGCGGCGACACCGATGTGCATGTCGCCTCCATCGGCTATCTGGCGCTGACACGCGCCGCCGGCAACGCCGCGAAGCCGCAGGTCGCGGGTGCGACCTTCAGACCGTGGTACCGCTATTTCCCCTGGGAAGACTGGCGCGACGCGCCGCCGCCGATGATCGAAAAGGAGATCCTTCCCGCGCTGGAGGCCTGGGCGGCGCAATCCGAAAAGCCCGACACCGCGCGCGCATTTTCGCGCGGTGACCGTGTGCGGCTTTATTTCGGCAGCCACGGCGCCCCATGGGATGAGGAGCGCGTGCTCGACCGCTACGAACTGCTCTATGAAGCCGGCCTGATCGAGGAAGCGAGGCGCGACGGCCGGCCCGCCGCGCTGGCGCGCAAGACCTTGCCCGCGCTCGGCGCACCGATGCGTTTCGATCACCGCCGGATTCTCGCCACCGCCATCGCCCGGCTACGCGCCAAGCTGAAATATCGTCCCGTGGTGTTTGAACTTCTGCCGCCGGAGTTCACACTAACCGAATTGCAGCGGACCGTTGAGGCGATCTCGGGGCGTCATTTGCACAAGCAGAATTTTCGCCGGCTGGTGGAGGCCGGCGCGCTGGTCGAGCCGACCGGCGAAATGTCTACCCGGACCGGCGGACGGCCGGCGGCGCTGTTTCGCTTCCGCCGGGAAGTGTTGCAGGAGCGCCCCGCGCCCGGATTGCGCGTGCGTGGACGCAGATAGGATTTTAGCCTCGCATGCGAGGCTGCCTTGAATTTTCGCGCGACCCGAGGCCTGCTTCAGGCACAGGCGGATCGCGCAAGGAGGGACGATGGAATTTATTGCGCTTGTTCTTGCCATCATCGCGATGTTCGTCGCCCGCAAGGCGATCATGCAATCGCAGGAACTGGCCGCGCGGCTGACGCAGCTCGAAGCCTCCCTTGCAGGCGGCATCCGCACGGCGATGCCAGCGGCGAGCGAGCCCGCCGCGCCGCCCATCGCGCCCGAAACAACTACGGCCGACACGGATGTGGCTGCCCGCGCGCCCGCGACGCCACCTCCGTTGCCAACCGCGCGCGCGCCGTATACCGGGCCGCTTGAAGAAGCACTCGCGGAAACGCCCGCCGCATCTGTTGCAGCCAAACCCGGTTTCGAGGAGCGCATCGGCACCCGCTGGGTGGTGTGGGTCGGCGGCCTGACCCTCGCCCTCGGCGGCGTGTTCCTGGTCAAGTACTCTATCGAAGCCGGCCTGCTCGGTCCCAAGACGCGCGTGCTGCTCGGCGGCCTGTTCGCGCTGGCGCTGCTCGCGGTCGGCGAAGTCGCGCGCCGCAAGGAGAGCCTGTCCTCCATCGCGCCGCTGCCGATTGCGAACATTCCCGCGATCCTGACCGCCGCCGGAACGGCGGTCGCCTTCGCGACCGTCTATGCCGCCTACGCGCTTTACGGCTTCCTCGCGCCGCCCGTTGCGTTCGTTCTGCTCGGCGCGGTCGCGCTCGGCACGCTCGCCGCCGCCTTGCTGCACGGCCCGGCCCTCGCAGGTCTTGGCGTGGTCGGCGCGTTCGTCACGCCGGTGCTGGTGTCGTCCGACAAGCCCGACTACTGGGCGCTTTACATTTACATCGCCATCGTCACCGCAGCCGCTTTCGCTCTGGCGCGTATCCGGCTGTGGCGCTGGCTTGCCGTCACCACCATCGTGTTCGGCGCGGCATGGATGCTGCTCGACATCGCCAAACCCGGCACGATCGGCCCGCACGCCTTCGATATCATTGCGAGCTTTGCGCTCGCAGCGTTGATGGTCGTCGCCGGATTCATGTTCGGTCCTTCGGCGGAACAGGGCCGTGTCGAGCCGGTCTCGTCCTTCGCGCTGACCGTGTTCCTCGCGGGCGCAGGATTGCTGGTGCTGGGCAACAACCATGCCGACGCGGCGATGATCGTGTTCGCGCTATTGGTGGCAGCGACCTTCGCCATCGCATGGCGCGCGGACAGCGCCACCGGCGCCATCGGTGCAGCGGCATTGCTCGTCTTCGTGGTGTTCGCCGAATGGGCGGTCCGCGCCAATCCCGAACTCACCGTGATGCCCGGCGGCGCGATGCCCGGCATCGGCACCCGCGCCGATGAAGGCTCGATCAGCATGCACCTGATCACAGCGGCCGGTTTTGGCATCGCGTTCGGTGCCGCTGGATTCCTCGCACAGGGCCGCTCGGTCAGCGCGATCATTCCGGTGATCTGGGCTGCCGCCGGCGTGTTCACGCCGCTGGCGCTGCTGGTCGCGCTCTATGCGCGCATCGCGCATCTGGATCGCTCGATCCCGTTCGCGATCATCGCCATCGCGGTTGCCGGCGCTTTCGCCGCGGCCACCGAACTTTTGACCAAACGCGATACGCGTCCGGGCCAGATGATCGCAACCGCGATGTTCGCCACCGGCACCCTCGCCGCGCTGGCGCTGGCCTTCACTTTCGCGCTCGAAAAAGGCTGGCTCACCATCGCGCTGGCGCTGATGTCGCTCGGCACCGCATGGATATCCATGAAGCATCCGATTCCGTTCCTGCGCGCGCTTTCCGCCATTCTCGCCGGCATCGTGGTGCTGCGGATTGGTCACGAGCCGCGCATCGTCGGCAGCGATCTCGGCACCACGCCGATCTTCAACTGGCTACTGCTCGGTTACGGCATTCCGGCAGCATCGTTCTGGCTCGGTTCGCACTTCCTGCGCAGGCGCGGCGACGACGGCCCGCTGCGCAGCCTGGAAGCGGCCGCGATCCTGTTCACGGTGCTGCTCGCCTTCACCGAGATCCGCCATTACGTCAACAGCGGCGACATCTATCGCCGATCGTCCGACCTGATCGAGATCGGCCTGCAGGTCTGTGTCGCGCTGGCCATGGCGATCGGACTGGAGCGCCTGCGCATCCGCACGCGCAGCGTCATCCATAATCTCGGCGCGCTGCTGCTGACATGGTTCGCAGGCCTCGCAATCCTGTTCGGGCTGTTCTTCATCGCCAATCCGGCGATCTGGAGGATCGAGATCGCTGGCACGATCTTCAATCCGCTGATCCTCGGCTATGCGATGCCCGCGATCCTCGCGCTGCTGCTGTCCTATGCGGTGGCCGGACGCCGCGCCGCAGCCTACGCCAACACCATCGCCGCCGGCGCACTGGTACTGGCGCTGGCCTGGATCACGCTGGAGATCAGACGCCTTTATCACGGGCCTTATCTCAACAGCAGCACCACCTTCGACGCCGAGCAGTACACCTACTCGGTGGCGTGGCTGGTGTTCGGCGTGGTGCTGCTCGGCATCGGCCTGTTGCTGCCGTCGCAGCGTGCGCGCCTTGCGTCAGCGGTGATCATCGCGCTCACCGTGCTCAAGGTGTTCCTGATCGACATGTCGAACCTGACCGGCGCCTATCGCGCGTTCTCGTTCATCGGCCTGGGTCTGGTGCTGGTCGCGATCGGATGGCTGTATCAGCGCATCCTGTTCAGGCAGACGAAAACGCCGCCGGAGCAACCGGCGGCGTGAAGGCATACGCATGAAATAACGATGTCATGGCCGGGCTTGTCCCGGCCATCCCGACTCATTATTTTCAGATCTAGCGACTGTGCCTTGGCAATCGGGATCACCGGGACAAGCCCGGTGATGACAACCGGTGTTACTCGCTGGCGGAGCGGCGCAGCTCAAGCGGCGCTTCGCCGCGCGCCGCGACCGGCTTGACCTCGGCGCGCGGCGTGGCATCCGCCGACTGGGTCACGCCCGGCGCGCGTAGCGAGCGCGGACGCGAAATCGAACGCGCGAGATGGACACGCGCGTTTCCGTGCTTGTGGAAGTCGCAATAGGCGAAACCCATGCCCGACACCGCGCCGCGGAAGCTGACATTGCTGGTCTTGTCGAGATTGAAGCACGGCTCGAACGGAATGCCCTTGATGGATGCGCAAATCTGCTGGCCGCGCACCTGAAGCGTATTGCTCGGCAGCCGCATGTGACGGCTTTCTCCGGCGCCGCCGAACTGCACCGCGCCGGCGGCGGCGCCATCATAGGTGATCTTGCCGATCCCCTTGGTGCCGTCGAAACAGGTGAACGCGAACATCTTGTTCGCGACGAACCGGCGCGCTTCGTCCGCATTCATGTTTTCTGCAAGGACGGGAGCTGCGAAGGATCCGGCGAGCACGGCTCCAAGAACGACGCGGGCGAGCATGCGGCTACTCCAACTGACTGACTGCGGGTTCAAACAACCGGCCGGGCGAAAATCGCCCGGCGGTTTACGCCTTAACCCGGTGATTACCATACCAACCATGGCAACATTGGCGCATCATGGTTGGTAAAGTCTGAACGTCCTCAGGAAATTCTCACCACCGTGCGGCCGCGAAGCTGGCCGGCGAGAACTTTCGACGCCGCGTCGAAAACCTCGCCGAGGCCAATTTCCGTAGTCATTTCAGCCAGTTTTCCGTGGTCCAGATCCTTCGCCAGGCGCGCCCAGGCGACCTTGCGCGGCTCGATCGGGCACATCACGGAGTCGATGCCCAAAAGGCACACTCCGCGCAAAATGAACGGCGCAACCGAGGACGGCAGGTCCATACCGCCCGCCAGACCGCAGGCCGCGATGGCTCCGCCGTATTGTGTCATCGACAGCAGGTTCGCCAGCGTGGTGGAGCCGACGCTGTCGACGCCGCCCGCCCAGCGTTCCTTGCCGAGCATCTTGGCCGGGCCGGAGAGTTCGTTGCGGTCGATCACCTCCGCAGCACCAAGTCCGCGCAGATAATCCGTCTCAGCCGCGCGGCCGGTCGAAGCGATGACATGGAAACCGAGCTTGGCGAGAATCGTGATCGCCACCGAACCGACGCCGCCGGCCGCGCCGGTGACAACCACAGGGCCGCTTTTCGGCGTCAGACCCTGCTTCTCCAGCGCCATCACCGACAGCATCGCGGTGAAACCGGCTGTGCCGATCGCCATGGCCTGACGCGCGCTCATCCCGTCCGGAAGACGCACCAGCCAGTCGCCCTTCACGCGCGCTTTCTCTGCATACGCGCCGAGATGCGTTTCGCCGAGACCCCAACCGGTGGAGACAACCTTGTCACCCTTCTTCCACGCAGGGTGCGACGACTCCAGAACCGTGCCGGCGAAATCAATACCTGCGATCATCGGAAAACGGCGCACCACTGGCGACTTGCCCGTGATGGCGAGGCCGTCCTTGTAGTTCACCGTCGACCACTCGACCGCGACAGTGACATCGCCGTCCATCAGTTCAGCTTCGTCGAACTGCGCCAGCGCCGCCGTGGTGCCTTTCTCGGCCTTCTCGATCCTGACTGCCTTGAAGGTTGCCAAACCCGCTCTCCCTTTATCTTCTGCGTTGAAAATCCCGCCCCCTGATTGGCCGCTCCGATGCGCTTTGCCAAGCCCTCTCCCGGCTCTCGCTGGTTCCAGCGAGCGCATTTCCGCCATGCGGAAATTTTCCAAAACGGCTCTGGCGAGGCGCGAGGTGACCTGCTATATTTGTTTTGCTCCATTTGAGTATAATGGTGATACTCTAACGAGCAGAAGACATCCGAGTTTGGAACGCCGGCCCAAAGGCCGGATTTCTCAAAATCTATATATGCTCATATTGAGTATATATAGCGATTTCAGGAGGCGTTTATGCCGATCACCGGAATTTACGGTCCCGACGATCTGGGGACGACCGCTCGCCGCGCGGCCGCCTTCGCCCGCGCGCCCCTCGTCGGCGCGGAGCG
This sequence comes from Afipia sp., assembly GCA_050249215.1. GTDB lineage: Bacteria > Pseudomonadota > Alphaproteobacteria > Rhizobiales > Xanthobacteraceae > Afipia. The sequence continues at coordinate 74,960 of JBFWQX010000010.1, read as the reverse complement.
TGCGCGCGCATTGCCGATGCCCTCGCTGGAATGGACGCCCGAGGTCGAGCGCGCCACCGCGCATCTATATGCGAAGGTCAAGAACGTCATTCCGGAGATCGAATGGCCGTTCATGGCGCCCTACGTGAAGGCGATCAACGACCTCAAGCAGGAACGCGACGCCGTCATCCTCGCGCACAACTACCAGACGCCGGAGATTTTCCATTGCGTCGCAGATATCGGCGGCGACTCGCTGCAGCTCGCGCGCGAGGCGACGAAGGTGAAACAAAACGTCATCGTCCAGTGCGGCGTGCACTTCATGGCCGAGACCTCGAAGATCCTGAACCCCGACAAAACCGTGCTGATCCCGGATTCGCGCGCCGGCTGTTCGCTGGCCTCTGCCATCACCGGTGCTGATGTGCGCCTGCTGCGCGAGAAATTTCCCGGCGTGCCGGTGGTCGCCTATGTCAACACCTCCGCCGACGTGAAGGCGGAGGTGGACATCTGCTGCACCTCATCCAACGCCGTGCAGGTGGTGGAGAGCCTGGGCGCCGACACCGTGATCATGCTGCCGGACCAGTATCTGGCGAAGTACGTCGCCTCGAAAACCAGCGTGAAGATCATTGCCTGGAAAGGCGCGTGCGAGGTACATGAGCGCTTCACCGGCGACGAACTGCGCACCTATCGTGAGGCCGACCCGTCGGTGCAGATCATCGCGCATCCCGAATGCCCGCCGGATGTGATCGCGGAAGCCGATTTCACCGGCTCCACCGCGCACATGATCGACTGGGTGCGCAAGCATCAGCCCAAACGCATTGTCATGGTCACCGAATGCTCGATGGCGGACAACGTGCAGGCCGAACTGCCGCATGTCGAATTCGTCAAGCCGTGCAACCTCTGCCCGCACATGAAGCGCATCACGCTGCCGAAGATTCTCGACAGCCTGATCCATATGCGTGAGGAGGTCACGGTCGATCCGGCGATCATCGGCAACGCGCGCCGCTCGGTGGAGCGGATGATCAATCTGAAGAATTGACCGGGCGCCGCGCTTCTTTCACCTCTCCCCTCGGGGGAGAGGTCGGCACGCGTAGCGTGACGGGTGAGGGGGTTCGGTGCTCATGATTACTCATGGACCCCCCCCACCCCAACCCTCTCCCCGCCGGGGAGAGGGAGCCCATCGTGCAAGCAGGTAGAGCAGCATGACGAAATCACTTCTCCATGAACTCTCTGCCGCCCCCGCCGACATCCTCATCGTCGGCGGCGGACTCGCGGGCCTGTTCTGCGCGCTGAAACTTAGCCCCCGCCCCGTTACGGTGATTTCCGCCGCGCCGCTCGGCGAAGGCGCATCGAGCGCGTGGGCGCAGGGCGGCATCGCCGCTGCCGTGGGCGAAGGCGATACGCCCGAGGCCCATGCCGCCGATACCGTCGCGGTGGGCGGCGGCATTGTCGATCAAGACGTCGCGCTCGGTCTTGCACGCGAAGCTGGCGCGCGCATCCATGATCTTCTGCACTATGGCGTGCCGTTTGACCGCGATCTCGAAGGCAAGCTGGCTGTCGGCCGCGAGGCCGCGCATTCCGCGCGGCGCATCGTCCATGTGCAGGGCGACATGGCGGGCAAAGCCATCATCGCCGCGCTGACCGCAGCGGTGCGCAACACACCCTCGATCCGCGTGATCGAAGGCTATGCCGCCGAAGCGCTGTTGACAGAAGGCGATGCCGTCACCGGCCTGCAACTGCGCAAGGCCGACGATCCGACAGCCGCGCCGGTCATTATTCCCTCGCGCGCCATTGTTCTCGCCACCGGCGGCATCGGGCATCTCTATGCGGTGACGACCAATCCGGCGGAGGCCAGCGGCATCGGCCTTGCCATCGCCGCGCGCGCGGGCGCACTCATCGCCGATCCCGAATTCGTGCAGTTTCATCCCACCGCGCTCAATGTCGGACGCGATCCCGCGCCGCTGGCCACCGAAGCCTTGCGCGGCGAAGGCGCGATCCTGATCAACGGCAGGGGCGAGCGCTTCATGCTCGCGCACGATCCGCTCGCGGAACTGGCCCCGCGCGACATCGTGGCGCGCGGCGTGTTCGCCGAAGTCGCATCCGGGCGCGGCGCATTTCTCGATGCGACCAAAGCGCTCGGCGCGACCTTCGCGATAAAATTCCCGACGGTGCATGCAAGCTGCATCGCTGCAAGCATTGATCCTGCCACACAGCCGATCCCGGTTGCGCCCGCCGCGCATTATCATATGGGCGGCATCGCCGTGGATCGCCACGGCCGCACATCGCTGAAAGGCCTGTGGGCCGGCGGCGAAGTCTCATCCACCGGCGCGCACGGCGCCAACCGCCTCGCCTCCAATTCGCTGCTGGAGGCCGTGGTCTACGCGGCACGGATTGCCGACGACATTAACGGACAGGACCTCGCCCCCGCACTGTTTGTCCCGTCACCGCAGGTACGTCCCAACGCCGCAATGCCGCCTCTGCGCGAGGCCAATCTGCGCGCGATGATGAGTTCGCATGTCGGCGTGATCCGCGATGGAGAGGACCTTGCGGAGGCCATCCGGACCTTCGCGGTCATCGAGCGGACCACCGGCAACATCGCCCTGCGTAACATGGCGACCACGGCGCTGATTGTCGCCGCGTCGGCGTGGGCGCGGCAGGAGAGCCGCGGGGCGCATTTCCGTTCCGACTGTCCGGCGGAAGACATCGCGCAGCGGCGCCGCACCATGACCACCCTCGATGACGTGCGCAATATCGCCGCATCGCTGGTGGACACTCCATCTCTCAAGCGCAGTTCGGCAGGAGCCTGACCATGAGCATCAGCGATGTTCTCAACCCCGCGACCCTCATGCATCCGGATGCCTTTCTCTCGCCGCTCGCCATCGACAAGGCGGTGACGCGCGCGCTGGCCGAGGACCTTGGCCGCGCCGGTGATGTTACCTCGACGGCGACGATTCCTCCTGCGGCGCATGCGCATGCGGTTCTTGTCGCCCGGCAGGCGGGTGTGATCGCCGGATTGCCGCTGGCGGTGGCGGTGTTGCAGCGCCTGTCGCCCGACATCAACATTCAGGCCCATGTGCGCGACGGCAACGCCGTGGCCAAGGGTGTACATGTGCTGACCATCTCCGGCCCTGCGCGCGCCGTGCTGGCGGGCGAGCGCACCGCGCTGAACTTTGTCGGGCGTCTCTCAGGCATCGCGACCCTGACCTCGGACTACATCCGCCACGCGGGCGTGACGAAGATGCGCATTTGCGACACCCGCAAGACCACGCCGGGCCTGCGCGCGCTGGAGAAATACGCCGTGCGCTGCGGCGGCGGCTTCAATCACCGCTTCGGCCTCGACGACGCGATCCTGATCAAGGATAACCACATCGCGGTCGCGGGCGGCGTCAAGCCTGTGCTGGAACGGGCGCGAGCGCATGTCGGTCATCTGGTCAAGATCGAGATCGAGGTCGATACGCTGGATCAATTGCGTGAGGTGCTGGCGACGGGTCTCGCGGATGTGGTGATGCTCGACAACATGGACATTCCGACGCTGCGCGAAGCGGTCGCCATCACCAATGGCCGCGTGGTGCTGGAAGTCTCCGGCGGCGTGACGCTGGCGTCGATCGGTGAAATCGCGAAAACCGGCGTGGACTATGTATCATCCGGCGCGCTGACGCATTCGGCGCCGAACTTCGATGTCGCGCTGGATATTGATGCGTGACACATGCATCGAGTGCCATGCGCTCCCTCTCCCCGATGGGGAGAGGGTTGGGGTGAGGGGCTCTGAATATCAGACGCGAGTGACCGACCCCCCTCACCCGGATCGCTGTCGCGATCCGGCCTCTCCCCCTCGGGGAGAGGTGAAAACATCAGTTGGATCAGCTCTACTACTTCCCGCCCGTCATCTCAGCCGAACTCTTGGCTGCTTCGGCCAGCTTGGCGGAAATTTTCGCCGTCTCCTCGGGCGATCCCCATGTCGGCGCATCCTTGCCGTCACCCCAGGCGCGCGGACGATAGAAGGTGTGTACGCCGTATTTGTACATCTTCTTCATCTCGTTCACCCATGACGGGCGCACCCAGTAGGCGTGATAATGCGTGGACTTGCCAACTTCCGGCAGCCACAGGCGGCCGTCGAGGGATTCCCTGGCGATCTTCTTAGCGCGCTCCCACATGTCCGGCTCCTTCACCACATCGCGAATGCCGTCGCAGGCGAAGGTGAACTGGCAGGACAGATGACGGTGCGAGTTCTGATAGACCACGCCGCACACCGTGGTCGGATAGTAGCCGGAGAAGGCGCGGTTCAGCACCACCTGCGCCACCGCGATCTGGCCGCGCACCGCTTCGCCGCGCGCCTCGAAGTAGATCGCGTCGGTCAGGCACTTTTCGGACTTGGCGCGGGTCTTCGCGTCGAGGCCGAGGCGTTCCGCCGGCGTGCGCGGACGCTGGCTCTCGCCGGTGACCTCCCCCTTGCTGGCGACGCTTTCGCCGCCGGCGGAGGGAAGCGACGATTCGTCGGCAGGCCTCACCGCGGGCATCTTCATGTCGGGATCGACACCGGGCAGCACGATGACCGGTTCTTCGCCAGGCTGCCAGCGCTCGAGCGTCCCGCTCGACACGCCGAGCGATGAATTTCCGAAATAGAGTGTCGCGGTCTGGAACGAGAAGCCGTCACGATCCGGCGCCGTCTCTGCCGCGGCACTGTCTTCATTGCTGACTGGAGGCTTGGCATTCAGCGGATGATTGGCGGGAATATCCTGCAGCGAGACCGACGGTTCATACTGCGGCAGGCGCGGCGCATTCAGCGCGGCTTCGAGTTCGGCATCGAGCGGCGCGGCGTCCGCCGTCTTTGCGCCGCGCACCGAGGCGTTGGAGTTCGGCTGGTTTGGCTCCGGGCGTTGCGGCGCAGCCGCGGGCGCCGCGACCTCCGGTGTGTAAAGCGGAAGGCGGTCGCTCTTGGACGAGCGCACGACTTTCGGAAAATCGGATTTTTTCCAGGGACGCAGAACCGGCCCGAGCGGATCACGGCCGAGCGAGCCGGTGACGTCCACGCCCACGCTGTCGAGACTGGCCAGCCGATAGGTTGGAGTGTCACGGGTTTGCGTGCCGATCGGCCGGGGAAGATTGAACGAGGCCACCTGCAGCATGCGGCGCGAGGAGGCGAACATGTATTCCTGCCAGCGCTCGGCGACGCCAGGCTGGCGCGCCAGCAGCGACGCGAGATCCTGGTAGCCGATTTCGGTCGGCGCCACTGTCAGCAGACAGAGAAGAAAGCCGAAGGGCGCGAACCGCGCGCCCTTCGACCCGTTACGCAACACAGACATCGGATACGCTCACGCAACGAACGCTTATACACACGCAACCGGACGGCACATTCGGTACAATCCGATCAATTTCGTTGGTATCGAATTAAAGTTGCCGCGGGGTTAATCCGCGCGTCCGCCGCGCCACACGCAAGGACTCGCGGACAACCGCGCGATCACATCGAAAGCCTTGGTAAACAGGGCGTCCAGCAAGGTGGTAAACATCGCGTCAACAAAAACGGTGAATGCAAAATTGATGCAGTTCCACGTTCTCGACGGATTGGCGCAATACTTACGATGTCGTCCCCGCGCAGGCGGGGACCCATAACCACCGAACATTATGGCGGTCAAAGAAAGAGTGACACGAACATCGCGCGTAAGATTGACGGCCCAGGGAATTTGGGTCCCCGCCTGCGCGGGGGCGACACCGTTATGATGCGGCGACGTGCACCAACCAGCTTACGCCTGACTTGCCGCTGCCTTGCCGAGCGCGGCCTGCGCCGCCGCAAGGCGCGCGATCGGCACGCGATAGGGCGAGCACGACACATAGTCGAGACCGACATCGTGGCAGAACGTCACCGAGGCGGGATCGCCGCCGTGTTCACCGCAAATGCCCATCTTGAGATTGGGGCGGGTCTTGCGGCCGCGCTGCACGCCGATCTTCACCAGTTCGCCGACGCCGTCGCGGTCCACCGAGATGAACGGATCGACCTCGATGATGCCGCGCGACACATAGGTGCCGAGGAAGCTCGCGGCGTCGTCGCGGCTGATGCCGAACGCGGTCTGCGTCAGGTCGTTGGTGCCGAAGGAGAAGAATTCGGCGGTCTTGGCGATGTCGCCCGCCATCAGACAGGCGCGCGGCAATTCGATCATGGTGCCAGTCTGATAATCGAGCTTCACGCCGGTTTCCTTAGCCACCGCATTGGCGGTGGCGTCGATGCGCGCCTTGACCAGATCGAACTCCGCTCTGGTCGCGATCAGCGGCACCATCACCTCAAGCCCGACCGGCTTGCCGGTGCGCTTGCCGGCTTCGACGGCCGCCTCGAAAATCGCCCGCGCCTGCATTTCCGCGATCTCCGGATAGGCGATCGCCAGACGGCAGCCACGGAAGCCGAGCATCGGGTTGAACTCGGAGAGTTCGCGCGCACGATCCGCGATCTTGCGGGCGTCGGTATTCATCGCGCGGGCGACTTCCTCGATCTCGCTCTGCGAGTGCGGCAGGAACTCGTGCAGCGGCGGATCGAGCAGGCGGATGGTGACCGGCAATCCCTTCATGATCTCGAACAGATCGACGAAGTCGGCGCGCTGCATCGGCAGGAGCTTGGCGAGCGCCGAGCGGCGCGCGCCTTCGTCCTCGGCGAGGATCATCTCGCGCACCGTGCGGATGCGGGTTTCCTCGAAGAACATGTGTTCGGTGCGGCACAGGCCAATGCCCTCGGTGCCGAACTTCAGCGCGGTGCGCGCATCCGCCGGCGTATCCGCGTTGGTGCGGACCTTCAGCTTGCGGACCTGATCGGCCCAGCCCATCAGCGTGTTGAAGTCGCCGGACAATTCCGGCTCGATCATCGGCATGCGCCCAGCCAGAACCTGACCGAGCGAGCCGTCGATGGTGATGACATCGCCGGCCTTGAAGGTGCGGTTGCCGATGGTCATCATGCCGCGTCCGTAGTCCACACGCACGGTGCCGCAACCAGAGACGCAGGGCTTGCCCATGCCGCGTGCGACCACCGCCGCGTGCGAAGTCATGCCGCCGCGCGTGGTGAGGATGCCCTCCGCCGCGTGCATGCCGTGAATATCTTCCGGCGAGGTTTCGACACGCACCAGGATGACCTTGCGGCCGTCGGCCTGGAGCTTGGCGGCCTCATCCGACGAGAACACGATCTCGCCCGCGGCTGCGCCCGGCGAGGCCGGTAGACCGGTGGCGATCACGTCGCGCTTGGCGACAGGATCAATGGTCGGATGCAGCAACTGGTCGAGCGAGGCAGGATCAATGCGGGTGATCGCATCCTTCTTGGTGATCAGCCCTTCATTGGCGAGATCGACCGCGATGCGCAGCGCGGCCTTCGCGGTGCGCTTGCCGTTGCGGGTCTGCAGCATCCACAGCTTGCCCTGCTCCACCGTGAATTCCATGTCCTGCATGTCACGGTAGTGCTTTTCGAGCTGGGTATAGATGCGTGTCAGTTCCTTGAACGCATCCGGCATCGCAACTTCCATCGACGCCTTGTCGGAGCCGGATTCCTTGCGCGCGTGCTCGGTGATGTCCTGCGGCGTGCGGATGCCCGCCACCACGTCCTCGCCCTGCGCGTTGATCAGGAATTCGCCGTAGAGGCGCTTCTCGCCGGTGGACGGATTGCGGGTGAACGCAACGCCGGTCGCCGAGGTGTCGCCCATGTTGCCGAACACCATGGACTGGATGTTGACGGCGGTGCCCCATGACTCGGGAATATCGTGCAGGCGGCGGTAGGTGACCGCGCGTGCATTCATCCATGAGGAGAACACGGCGCCGATCGCGCCCCAGAGCTGCGCGTGCGGGTCCTGCGGGAAGTCCTCGCCGGTTTCGCGCGCGACGGCTTCCTTGTAACGGCCGACCAGATCGACCCAGTCGTCGGCGGTGAGCTCGGTGTCGAGCGAATAGCCCTTGCTGTCCTTGTAAGTGTCGAGAATGTCCTCGAAGTGATGATGCTCGAAGCCGAGCACCACGTCCGAATACATGGTGATGAAGCGGCGATAGCTGTCATAGGCGAAACGCCGGTCGCCGGAGAGATTGGCCAGCGCTTCGACCGTCGTGTCATTGAGGCCAAGATTGAGCACGGTGTCCATCATGCCCGGCATCGAGGCGCGGCCGCCGGAGCGGACCGAGACCAGCAGCGGGTTCTTCGCGTCGCCGAAGGTCTTGCCGGCGATCTTGCCGACCGTGACCAGCGCCTTCTCGACCTGCGACTTCAGATCCTTCGGATAGGTTTTGCCGTTGGCGTAGAAATACGTGCAGACCGAGGTCGGGATGGTGAAGCCCGGAGGCACCGGCAATCCGAGATTCGCCATCTCGGCGAGGTTCGCGCCCTTGCCGCCAAGCAGATCGCGCATGTTGGCTTTGCCCTCGGCGCGGCCGTCGCCGAACGTATAAACCCACTTGCCGGCCTGAGCGGCCTTGCTCGCAACCGGTGCGGGCTTCGCAGCCGCTTTCGCAACAGGCTTGCTCGCGGGCTTCGCCGCGACCGACTTTTTGGCTGCAGGCTTCGCCTTCGCGGCGGGCTTCGATTTGGTTTTCGGGGCGGACTTTGCGGCGGATTTCTTCGATGAGGCTTTGGCCATGGCTTCCAGACGCTGCATGAGTGAAACGGCAGCGGCGTTACACCACGGCCGCCCGGCCGCGCGCAAGCGGCGTTCGGCCGATATTGGCGTTTTTGATCACGAACGATTTCAGATTGTTACAGAAATGGGCAAAATCTCTGGATTCGCGACCATGCCCGTAACAATCCGAAATATTCCGTTACTTAATAATCCCGAGGCCGAGGATGCCGACGAGGATCAGATAGATCGCCACGATGAAGTTCAGCAGCCGCGGCATGATGAGAATGAGCACGCCGGCGATGAGCGCGACGATCGGCTGGATGTGGGCGATGCTGATGGACATGGGGCCTCCCGGCATTGAAACGTACGATTAGGAAACGCACGATTGCGAATCGAAATGAATCTATCTCCCCGCCGCGCGCCGGAACATCCAACGGCGCAAACGGGCGGTGAGTTCCATGACGCTTCAAAGTTCTGCCGCCACCGCATCAAGCGTTCCACGAAAAGACCCCGGTGAGATCACAATCACGCAGGAACGATGATCCGCCGCCGCCATTGTCACCGCTGTTGATCGGCGCCTGCCGGTTTCAGCCGCGATGGCGCGAGCGATGCTTGCGCGATCAGGCTCCCGTCAATGAGGAGAACATCACCATGCGTAATCCCCTTCTCGCCGCAGCGCTGCTGGCCACCGCCACCGCGATGCCGCTGGCGGCTCAGGCGCAGCAGCGCATCATCGTCGAGGAAGGTGTGACCACCGGCCTCGCAGGCCCCGGCATCGGAATTATCGCCGAGGACGAGCGTCCGCGTTTCCGCCAGTACATTGTGGAAGAGCGCGTGCCCTCCTACACCATCGACGCGCCGGTGCGTGTCGGCACGGTGCTGCCGGAAAACGGCGTAACCTATTACGACGTGCCGCAGCAGTACGGCGCGACCAGCTATCGCTACACCGTGGTCAACGACCGGCCGATCCTAGTCGAGCCGCGCACACGCCGCATCATGCAGGTGATCGACTAGGCCGCTTGAATGGAGCACTCTCCGCTCACGTTTGGGCCGGAAAGGTTGTCCCCGCCAATTCCGCTCAAACAAACAGCCCCGCACGGATCGCCGTGCGGGGCTTTTTCAACTCTGATGTCATGCCCGGACTTGTTCCGGGCATCCCGATACCCAAGGCATCATGCCAGACCAATCGGGATCACCGGGACAAGCCCGGTGATGACAAGCTGACGAATGCGTCGTTCACGGCTTTCGCCGGGCGGGGCTTTTTATGTGGCGAAATCAAACAACAACACCGTCATTCCGGGGCGCGCGTCTTCGCGCGAGCCCGGAATCCACCTTATTGTATGACGATGGATTCCGGGCTCACCCGTAAAAGTGCGGGCGCCCCGGAATGACGGAAAAAAATAGCCTCTGCTTTGTAGCCTTAATCCTGAATCTTCGAGAAATCCGCCACCGCGCGGGTGGCTTCGCGGATTTCGTTGAGCAGCTTCAGGCGGTTCTCGCGCACCGCCTTGTCGTCGTCGTTGACCTTCACCTTGTCGAAGAAGGCATCGACCGCCGGACGCAACCTGGCCATCGCGCTCATGGCGGCGGCGAAGTCTTCCTTGGCGACGGCCGCTCCTGCATCCGCCTTCACTTGCGCGATAGCGGCCGCGAGCGCCTTTTCCTCATCGACCTTGAACAGCGACGCATCCGGCGCACCGTCGAAGGTGCGCTTGTCCTTCTTCTCCTCGATGGCAAGAATGTTGGACGCGCGCTTGGTGCCCGCGAGCAGGTTCTTGCCGTCATCGCTGTCAAGGAATTTGCCGAGCGCTTCGACACGGCGCACGACCATCAACAAGTCATCCTGACCTTCGAGTGCGAACACGGCGTCGACAAGATCATGACGCGCGCCCTGATCGCGCAACTGGACTTTCAGGCGGTCGGCGAAGAAGGCGAGCAGATCCTTGCCATCATGCGGCTTCGCCGCTTTCGCAAATGCGGCGAGCAGCGGCAAACGAATGCCATTGTCGCCCACAAGACGGATCACACCCAACGCAGCGCGGCGCAGCGCAAAGGGGTCCTTCGATCCTGTCGGCTTTTCGTCGATGGACCAGAAGCCGGTGAGAATATCGAGCTTGTCTGCCAGCGCGACGGCAATGGCGACCGGATCGGTCGGCACACGATCGTTCGGCCCCTGCGGCTTGTAATGATCCTCAATGGCTTGCGCGACTGAGGCGTCCTCGCCCTGCGCCAGCGCATAATATTTCCCCATCAGGCCCTGCACTTCGGGGAATTCGCCGACGACCTCGGTGAGCAAATCCGCCTTGGCCAGCTGCGCCGCGCGTTTGGTCTTCGCCACATCCGCGCCGACCAGCGGCGCGATTTCAGCGGCAAGTTTTTCGATGCACGCGATGCGCTCGGCCTGCGTGCCGAGCTTTTCGTGAAACACGATCTGTCCGAACTTTGGCAGCCGGTCTTCAAGTTTCGTCTTGAGGTCCGTCTCGTAGAAGAATTTCGCGTCCGACAGCCGTGCGCGGATCACGCGCTCGTTGCCCGCGACAATGGCCTTGCCGCCGTCGGTGGCTTCAATGTTCGAGATGAGAATGAACTTGTTGGCGAGTTTGCCGGTCTTCGGATCGCGGACGACGAAGCACTTCTGGTTGTTGCGGATGGTGGCGCGGATCACTTCGCCGGGGATTGAGAGGAAGCTCTCGTCGAACGAGCCCATCAGCACCACCGGCCATTCGACCAGCCCCGCCACTTCATCGAGCAGCACCTGATCCTCGACCAGCTCAAAACCCTGCGCGAAGGCGAGGTTCTTCGCCTCGGTGAGGATGATGTCCTTGCGGCGTTCGGGATCGAGCACGACCTTGGCGGCTTCCAGCTTGCTCACATAGTCGTCGAAGCGGCGCACCGTGATTTCGCCGGGCGCCATGAATCTGTGGCCGCGCGTGGTCTGCCCGGCCTCGATGCCGGCGATGTCGAACGTCACAATCTCCGGCTCTTCGGTCTCGGGGCCGAAGGTCGCGATGATGGAATGCAGCGGACGCACCCATGTCAGCGCGCCATTCTTCGCCGAGCGTTCGCCCCAGCGCATCTGCTTCGGCCAGGGGAAGGTGCGGATGATCAGCGGAATGATTTCGGCAACCACGTCGATGGCGGGACGGCCCTCTTTCTCCAGAAGCGCGATATAGAAATCGCCCTTCGGGTCGCGCTGGATCTTCGCTTCATCGAGCGACTTGAGACCGGCGGCTTTCAAAAAGCCCTGCACGGCACCGTCAGGCGCGCCGACCTTCGGGCCCTTGCGTTCCTGCTTGAGGTCCGGCTGGCGCTGCGGAATGCCATGCACGGTGAGCGCAAGGCGGCGTGGCGTCACGAACGCTTTCGCGCCTTCATAGACCAGACCTTCGGCGACCAGCTTGTCGGTGACCATCTTGCGCAGGTCATCCGCCCCCTTCGCCTGCATGCGCGCGGGAATTTCTTCGGAGAACAGTTCGAGCAACAAATCGGGCATGAGACCTACTCCCCTCCCCCCGCCTGCGGCGGGGAGGGGTCGGGGGTGGGGGGAATGCGTTCAGCAATGGCTGCGGAGATCACCTCAGCCACGCCGTCTGCATTGTTCAGAACGTCACTATTCCAGAACCGAAGAACACGGTAGCCTTGCGCTTCAAGGTAGCGCGTTCGCGCCGCATCGGATGTGCTTTCCCCATGCTGACCGCCATCGACCTCAATTACGAGGCGCAGCGCATGGCAGGCAAAGTCCGCGAAGTAAGGACCAATCGTCGCTTGCCTGCGAAAGTGAAAACGCGCGGGCTTTATTTGCTTGAGATACGGCCACAGCTTTTTTTCCGCGTCTGTTGTATCGCGGCGGAGTCTGCGCGCGCGCGCAATGCGCTTGTCGATAGGTCGGCGTGACATCGTCCCCCCACCCCCGACCCCTCCCCGCCGCAAGCGGGGGGAGGGGAGCACTACGTTGCTCACACACATTGTCAAATGCAACTTCCTTTCGCAGAGCCCGGCTCGCTTCGCTCGCCGACCCTCCCCCTCAAGGGGAGGGTAGAAGTTTCACTCCGCCCTTCCCGCTTCGGTGTGCACCCACGCTTCCCCGCAGGCCTTGGCGAGTTCACGCACGCGCAGGATGTAGCTCTGCCGCTCGGTGACCGAGATCACGCCGCGCGCATCGAGCAGGTTGAACACATGGCTGGCCTTGATGCACTGGTCGTAGGCCGGAAGCGCCATCAGATGCGCCTCGCGCTTGCCGTCTTTCCAACCGGCTTCGAGATACTTGCGGCACGCGCCCTCGGCCATCTTGAACTGCTCGAACAGCATCGAAGTGTCGGAGTGCTCGAAGTTATGCCGCGAGTATTCCTGCTCGGCCTGCAGGAACACGTCGCCGTAAGTCACCTTGTCGGCGCCCTCGCGGCCGTTGAAGTTGAGATCGTAGACGCGATCGACACCCTGCACATACATCGCAAGCCGCTCGAGGCCGTAAGTCAGTTCGCCAGCGACCGGCGCGCATTCCACACCCGCGACCTGCTGGAAGTAGGTGAACTGCGAGACTTCCATGCCGTCGCACCAGCACTCCCAGCCGAGTCCCCATGCCCCTAACGTCGGGCTTTCCCAGTCATCCTCGACAAAGCGGATGTCATGCAGCGCGGAGTCGACGCCGATGGCTTTCAGCGATTGCAGATAGAGATCCTGAATGTCCGGCGGCGACGGCTTCAGGATCACCTGAAACTGGTAGTAGTGCTGCAGGCGGTTCGGGTTCTCGCCGTAGCGGCCATCCTTCGGGCGGCGCGACGGCTGCACATAAGCTGCATTCCAGCGCTTGGGGCCAAGCGCGCGCAATGTCGTCGCCGGATGGAAGGTGCCCGCGCCGACTTCCATGTCGTAGGGCTGCAGGATGACGCAGCCGTAGTCAGCCCAGAAGCGCTGCAGGGTCAGGATCAGGCCCTGAAACGAGCGCTCGGGACGCATGTGCGGAGGCAGGGAATCCATCGGACATCTTCAGGCGTTGGAATGGGGTGATTTGCGCGCGGACCGTATCGGCGCGGGCCAACGGAATCAAGGCGATGGCCGTAATTCCTAGCCAAATCGGCGCGATTTTAGCAATTCCCCGAAGGTCGGTTTAACCGCAGGATCAGACGGGTTTCATGCCCGCCGGGTTTGTTAGGGACTGTCCGCTAGCAAGGCCGGATTGCAACCAACGGCCGGGCCAACCGGCGTAGCACTGGCAGGGGCGACAATGATTGCGTTTCAGGTTCTGGTGGCGGCCCTCATCATGGCCGCGCTTTGCGTGATGACCATCAACGACGTGCGCCGGCACGGGTGATTTGCTGTTTGCAGCGTCATCCTTCGAGGCTCGCCAACGCTCGCACCTGGGATGACGACTTCTGGCCAATAACTCAAAAGCCCGTCATGCCCGGGCTTGTCCCGGGCATCCACGTCTTCCTATCCCGCAAACCGCCGCAAGCAAGACGTGGATGGCCGGAATAAATCCGGCCATGACGGCAGAAAATATCGCCAGATTACCCCGGCCGGTACGTTCCGGTGTCGGGATCGCGGCGCAGCTTCGGCATCCGCTCCTGCTCGGCGAGAGGCGCCTTGCGCGCGGCATCAAGCTCGCGGTTGATACGGCGGCTTTCGCGCACCGCGAGCCGCAGCAATGCGGCTCCGCCAAGAATGCCCGCGGCAACCAGGATCAGCGGCGGCATCACCAGTCTCCCGTTCTACAATCCGTAGCGCGCCCAGATCGCGCGCTCTTCCAGCGCTGAAATCAGGTCTTCCGAAAATCCGGGGAAACCCGGCAGCACCGCGCCCGCGCCCGGCTTGCGGCCCGCGATGCTCGAAAGCAACCCGGCCGGCTGCGCGATCACCGGCGTCTGCACCTTGTCGCCATAGCGCGCACGCAGCACGGTGCGCAGATCGCCGAGGGCGTCGGCAAGACCGAGCTTCACCGCACGCTCACCGGCCCAGTATTCACCGGTGAACAGATAACTCTCCTCACCCTTCAGCCGCGCACCGCGGCTGTCCTTCACCAATGCAATGAAGGTGTCGTGAATTTCGCGCTGGATCGCTTTGAGACGCGCGACATCGTCGGGGTTCTCGGGAAGAAATGGATCGAGTTGCGCCTTGTTCTCGCCTGAGGTGTAGAGCCTGCGCTCGATGCCGACCTTCTTGATCAGATCGACAAAGCCGAAGGTGCCGCCGACCACACCGATCGACCCGACGATGGAGGACGGATCGCAAAAGATTTCATCGCCCGCGCAGGCGATCATGTAGCCACCGGAGGCCGCGACATCCTCGACGAACACCAGCACGCGCAGATTCTTCTCGGCGGCGAGCTGGCGGATGCGCTGATAGATCTGGCGCGACTGCACCGGCGAGCCGCCCGGCGAATTGATCACCAGCGCGACGGCACGCGCGCCCTTGGTCGCGAACGCTCGCTCCAGCAGGCGGGCAACACCGGCCAGCGACATGCCGGGCCGCAGCGGCGTCACCGCGCCAATCACCCCGGACAGGCGCACCACCGGCACCACCGCCCCGCCGCGCATTCTGGCAGGCAGCAGCCGCTTCAATCTCTCGACAATGTGACCGCCAAAGCCATTCCCGGCCATCGAACGTCCTTCATGTTCACGGTTTATTATTCACGAACTGGCATCAGGAGCCACCAGCACATTCGTTCTTCGTTAAGCACGTCGTTTGTGCCTGAATTTCGTCTAAGCGTCTGACTGGACGATATTTCTCTGAGAATTTTTGGATCACGCCCCGGAGGCCTGATCCAAAACTGGAACGCACTTTGCATTGCAACAATCACGACGGTTGCAACGGCGCAGCCCTGAAGGTGCAGACATGAAGATTTACCTGCTGATCCTGCTGATTGGCGCTCTCCTGACCACGATCCACTTCACCCAGGCCCCTGAAAAGGTCCAGAAGCCGGTATCGCAGTAAGCAAACTGCGTGTTTTTCAGGCACCCAAACGGCCCGCCAGCGACAACGCGGCCTTCCCGTCAAGAACGGCCTCCGCTCCGGTGTTTCCATCCGGGCCTTGAAGGACCAGTCCGGGATGCAGCGCCAGCGGCGCCCGGCCGCCTTTCACAGCGGTGACGATGACCCGGATGGCCGCGCCTTCCGGACCGGGGTGAACCGGCAGAATGGCAATGCTGCCGAACCCGCGCTCCAGCACAGCCAGCACCTGCGGCAATCCGTCAGCCCGCCAGATCAGCGTCAGCACGCCACCGGATTTCAACACCCGGCGCGCAGCGTGGGTCCATCGCTCCAGCGTATCCGCCGCCGCCACATGCGCGGATTGCCGCGCGGGATCGGGTGACGCGCGATGCCTGTCGGCGTCATTGAAGGGCGGATTCATCAGCACAATGTCGGCGCTGTCAGGCCCAATTCCGGCTTCAGCGAATGCCTTCGCACGCGCCGTGACATCCAATGTCAGCACCAGCGCGGGAAGATCATTCGCAGCGGCATTGCCGCGCGCCAGCGCCGCAAGTGTTTCGCTGATTTCCACCAGCACCAGATCAAGACCGGAAACGCGGCGCGCCAGCGCCAGTCCCGCCGTGCCGACACCTGCGCCGAACTCCACCACGCGATGACCTGCACGCGCAGGCGTCGCCGCCGCCAGCAGGATCGCGTCGTGGCCCGCGCGGTGGCCACGCTTCGGCTGGCGCAGCCGCAACTGCCCGCCGAGGATCAAGTCATCTGTGACATCGGGAAGACCGGAGTCAGTCATCGTCCCGCAATTCATGGGCAAGGCCCGCATCGGTGAGCAGCCTACGCGCGGCGAGATTGTCATCCTCATGGACCAGAATGCGGCGCGGAAGCACGCCGAGCGAGCCGTCCATGATGCTCATATTGCTGTCGAGCACGAGGTGATGGATGTTGGCGCCGTCCAGCAGCGCGCCCACCGCCGACACCAGCACCGCATCATTGGTCCGCACCAGTTCACGCAAACCACCGTCTCCTGCCGCTGGAACAGCCCCTAAAAAGGCGGCCGTTGTTGCTCTTGCCGCATCGCACGGCAGTTTCTATGGTGCCCCTGTATTCATCCGGAGACCGGACGTGGCGGTTATTGTACCCTTTGAGAGCCACTCGACGCCATCAATTGATCGGCTGGTCGAGCTTGTCGCGCCAGATATGGAGCGCGTCAACAGCACGATTCTGTCGCGCACCGGCTCGGAAGTGACGATGATTCCGGAGGTCGCCAACCACCTGATCTCGTCGGGCGGCAAGCGCCTTCGCCCGATGCTGACCCTGGCGATGGCCAACCTCACCGGCTACACCGGCGACGGCCATATCAAGCTCGCGGCGGCCGTGGAATTCATGCACACCGCCACCCTGCTGCACGACGACGTGGTGGACGAAAGCGAGCTGCGGCGCGGCAAGCTCTCCGCGCGCATGCTCTGGGGCAACGAGGCCAGCGTGCTGGTCGGCGACTTCCTGCTCGGCCAGGCCTTCCGCATGATGGTCGAGGTCGGCTCGCTGC
Source organism: Afipia sp. (assembly GCA_050249215.1). Classification (GTDB taxonomy): domain Bacteria; phylum Pseudomonadota; class Alphaproteobacteria; order Rhizobiales; family Xanthobacteraceae; genus Afipia. The sequence goes on along the minus strand of JBFWQX010000010.1, from coordinate 57,938 downwards.
GCGCGCTGGACATTCTGTCCTCCGCTGCCGCCACCATCGCCGAAGGCGAGGTGATGCAGCTCGCCGCGGCCAAGAACACCGCCACCACCGAGGACGAATATCTCGCCGTCATTCGCGGCAAGACAGCGGAGTTGTTCGCCGCCGCCTCCGAGGTCGGTCCGGTGATCGCGAACCGCCCCAAGGCGGAGCAGACCGCGTCGCGTTCGTTCGGCATGAACCTCGGCATCGCCTTCCAGCTCATCGACGACGTGCTGGACTACGGCGGCAAGGCCGCGAAGCTCGGCAAGAATGTCGGCGACGATTTCCGCGAGGGAAAGATCACGCTGCCGGTGGTGCTGGCGTTCCGGCGCGGCAACGATGCCGAGCGCGACTTCTGGATCCGCACGCTTGAGAAGGGCGAGATCGGCGACGGCGATCTCGATCATGCCATCGGCCTGATGACCAAGCATCGCACGCTGGAAGACACGATGAGCCGCGCGCAGCACTACGGCGCCATGGCCGTCGATGCGCTGGCGCTGTTCCCGTCGTCACCGATGAAGACCGCGCTTGAGCAGGTCGTCGCGTTCTGTCTGGCGCGATCGCACTAAAGTCATTTCTGCTTGCTGCTCCTGCTTCACCTCTCCCGTGGGGAGAGGTCGACTTCGCGAAAGCGAAGTCGGGTGAGGGCGTAGAATCTCTCGATAGATTGAGATCCCCTCACCCCAACCCTCTCCCCAATGGGGAGATGGAGCGCATCCTCAACTCAGCACACCCGCATGCACCCACCATGCCGGATAAGCCCGCGCGATCAGTTGCGCGGCGGCGCGCGCTTGCGCATCGGTGGTGAAAATTCCAAAGCAGGTCGCGCCCGACCCTGACATCCGGACAAGCCGGACACCCTCGGTTTCGCGCAGCGCCCGAAGCACGTCGCCGATCACCGGCTCGACCTCGAGCGCCGGCTTTTCCAGATCGTTGACGCCATGGCCGATGGCGTCGATCCATTCGTCGAACGACGCACCGTCCGCCGGCCATCCCGGCGACAACATCACGTCACCGACGCCCGCCAAAAGTTCGCCCTTGCCGAGACCGAGCGCCGCAAACACATCCTTGGTCGCAACACCGACACGCGGATTGACCATCACGCAGGGCATCGCCGGAAGTTCGAGCATCGCGAGATTCTCGCCGACGCCGGTCATGGTGCAGGCGCGCGAAGCGAGACAGACCGGAATGTCGGCGCCGGTCTCGCGCGCGACCTCCACGATGCGCGCGTCGTCCGTTGCAAGATTGTTGGCGCGCGCCAGAAGCCGCAGCGCCGCCGCCGCATCCGCCGATCCGCCACCGATGCCGGCCGCCACCGGCAGATGCTTGTCCAGCGTGAATTGCCCGAGTGTGAGGCCGGGAATGCGCCCGGCCAGCAGCCGGGCGGCGCGGACCACCAGATTGTCGGCCATGTCGCCACAGTCCTGCGCGCCGGGGCCGCTTGTCACAAGGCCAAGCTCGGGTCCGGGGGCGAGCGTCAGCGCGTCCGCGCAGTCTGCGAAGGCCACCAGACTTTCGAGGTCGTGATAGCCATCCGGGCGGCGGCCGAGAACGCGCAGTGTCAGATTGACCTTGGCGCGCGCGGTGTCTGTCAGCAGTGTCATTTGCATGAACTCTCGTCGTCGTGCCCGGGCATCACCGCTCGAAGAACGGCGTCGCTTCCGCTTGCCTATGTCCCGGGCATCCACGCCTGACTGCGCGTCCCAAAGACGTGGATGGCCGGGACAAGCCCGGCCATGACGGCAGTGATAAATTGCAAATCATTCAATGGCAATCCGCACCCTGCGGGCGGGCACCACACTTGGAAGGACTAGCCGCCCTTGCCGTCTTCCTTCTTCTTCTCGGCGGCGGCGGCGTTGGAGGTGTCCTCCGGCAGGCCGTCGCGCAGCTTGGCCTCGATCTTCGGCAGTTCGTCCGCTTCCGGCTTGAGGTCGCGCGCATGGGCCCACTGGAATTTCGCCTCCAGCGTCCGCCCGACGCGCCAGTAGGCGTCGCCGAGATGATCGTTGATGGTCGGATCTTCCGGCTTCAGATCGATCGCGCGCTCAAGATGCTTCACCGCGTTCTCGTAGTCAGCGATGCGGTAATAGGCCCAGCCGAGCGAGTCGACGATGTAGCCGTCGTCGGGCCGCTGATCGACGGCGCGGCGGATCATCTTCATGGCCTCATCGAGATTGATGCCCTGGTCGATCCACGAATAGCCGAGATAATTCAGCACATGCGGCTGTTCGGGCTGCATCTGAAGCGCTTTCTTCAGATCGACCTCAGCCTTCGCCCATTGCTTCGAGCGCTCGAAGCAGATGCCGCGGAAATAATAGAACACCCAGTTCGGCTTGTCGGCGTTCGCCTGCGCCTCGATGCCCTTGCCGTAGGTGTCGGCGCAATCGGCGAATTTCTTGCGCGCCCGCTCGATATTGCCGAGCGCCATGATCGCCTCAAGGTCCTTCGGATCGTCGGCGACGACGCCTTGCAGGATCTTGATGCCCTCGTCAGTGCGGTCCACCGCATCGAGATCTGTCGCAAGCTGAATCTGCGCATTGCGCTTCAGCGGCGAGTTTGCCGGCACGCGCTCATAGACCTTGATCGCCATCGCGGGCTTCTTCACCGATTCATACAGATCGGCGAGGGAGAGCAGCGCGAGCGAGTGGTTCGGATTGAGATAAAGAGCAAGCTGCAGGTAGACCAGCGCGAGGTCCTCGCCGCCCCGGCGGGTCAGCGACGCGCCGATGCCGTAAAGCGCCTCGGCTGCGCCCTGCTGCGGATTCTCCGCGAGCGGCGGCAGCTTCTTGCCGGCCCTGGCCTCGCGAAGTCCTTCCACCACCAGCGGATGACGCGCGAGCTTCTTGTCGAAAGCCTCATAGACAGCGGTCGCCGCCGCCGCGTCCTTGTTGCGCGAAAGCCAGCGCGCATAGGCGTCGGACACGCGCAGCGCCGAGTCGTCGAGCTTGTAGGCGCGCTCGAAACGCGCGCCCGCTTCCTTCTGCTTGTTGGCGAGTTCGAGGATCATGCCGGTGTGCAGGTCCTTGAAGATCGGATACCACTCCGGCCCCGCGAGCTTGTCGATGCTGGACACCGCGGCCTGGGGATGACCGGCACCGTAGCTGGCCCAGCCCGACACCAGAACCGCGACCAGATCGGTGATCGGCCCGCGGACGGATTGATTCACATTCTGCTGGGCGAGCGCATACTGCTTGTGCTTGAGCGAACGCACGCCCGCCACCAGCCGCGCGACGCGGTTGTTCTTGTCGATGGTCAAAATGCGGTCGGCCAGTTTCACCGCTTCATCAATATTGCCATCCGCAAGCGAGGCGATAAAGGCGCGGTCGAGCAATTCGCTGTTCTTCGGGTCCGAACGGAGCGCGGCGCGATAGAAAGCAGCCGCCGCGGTCGCATCCCGCTCGACGCTGGCATGGCGCGCGGCAAGATAGCTCCCGGAGACCGTCAGGCCGATCAGATCGCGGCTGGTCGGGAAGGCCGGTTGCTCGCTCGCACTGGCGCGAGTCTGCGCCGCGAGCGGCCCGCTGAATGCGAAGACCGACACAAGTCCAAGCGTGAGTCCAAGCGTGGTTTTAAGTGTGGCTTTACGAGTGGCCACAGCCACGTGGCTGAAACGACGTTGACAAATCACGCTCGCCGGCTCCGTCAAATGAGGGTGGTGCGACCGGTCACACCCAGCAGCACCCGGACAATGGCTTTTTTAGCCAGCATCCGCAAGGATTCGAGGCGGCAGAGGAACCGGGTTTAGTGTGGCGCAATCGTGGCGGTCGGCGTTTCTCGCGCGATCGTGCTCACATTGACTGATAATTAGGCCCGCCGCCGCCTTCCGGCGGAACCCAGGTGATGTTGCCGTTGGGGTCCTTCACGTCGCAGGTTTTGCAGTGGACGCAGTTCTGCGCGTTGATCTGGAACCGCAGATCGGCGCCCTCGCCGACCCACTCATAGACACCTGCCGGGCAGTAGCGGTTCGAGGGACCGGCGAACACATCGTGCTCGGAGGTCTTCTGCAGGTTCATGTCCGCGACCTTGAGATGGATCGGCTGATCTTCCTCGTGGTTGGTGTTGGACAGGAATACCGACGACAACCGGTCGAAAGTCAGCTTGCCGTCCGGCTTCGGCCCCAGAATCGGCTGGTGCTGTTTGGCGGGATCAAGCGTCTTGCGATCCGGCTTGGCGTGCGACTGAGTGCCGAACAGCGAGAAACCGAACAGCGTGTTGGTCCACATGTCGAGGCCGCCGAGCGCGACTCCGATCACCGTGCCGAACTTCGACCACAGCGGCTTGACGTTGCGGACCTTGAACAGGTCCTTGCCGACGGCGGAATCGCGCCAGTTGTTTTCGTAATCGACGATCTCGTCATTGGCGCGGCCCTCAGCCAGCGCTGCCGCGACATACTCCGCCGCCTGCATGCCGGTGCCCATCGCATTATGCACGCCCTTGATGCGCGGCACGTTGACGAAGCCCGCCGCGCAGCCGATCAGCGCGCCGCCCTTGAAGGTCAGGCGCGGCACCGACTGGTAGCCGCCTTCGGTGATGGCGCGCGCGCCGTAAGCGATGCGCTTGGCGCCTTCAAACACCGGACTGATCTTCGGGTGGGTCTTGAAGCGCTGGAATTCCTCGAACGGCGACAGATAGGGATCGTCGTAGTTGAGATGCACGACGAAGCCGACCGCGACCAGATTTTCGTTGTAGTGATAGAGGAACGAGCCGCCGCCGGTGGACATGTTCAGCGGCCAGCCGAAGGAATGCTGGATCAGCCCCTTCTTGTGCTTGGCCGGATCAATCTGCCAGACCTCTTTCAGGCCGATGCCGAACTTCGACGGCTCGCGATCCTTGTCGAGCCCGAACTTCGCGATCAGTTGCTTGGTGAGCGAGCCGCGCGCGCCTTCGGCGAACAGCGTATATTTGCCGAGCAGCTCCATGCCGCGCGTAAAACTGTCTTTGGGTTTTCCGTCGCGTCCGACACCCATATCGCCGGTGGCGATGCCGCGCACTTCACCGTTGTCGCCGTACAGAACCTCGACCGCCGCGAAGCCGGGATAAATTTCCACGCCGAGCGCTTCGGCGCGCGGGCCAAGCCAGCGGCAGACATCGCCGAGCGAGCCGATGTAGCAGTGATGGTTGTCCATCAAGGGCGGCATCATGAAGTTCGGCAGCTTGATGGCGGCGCTTTCCGTCATCCAGAAGAACTGGTCGTCCTTCACCTGGGTCTTGAGCGGGCAATCGGCATCGTCGCGCCAGTCCGGAACCAGCTTGTCGAGCGACACCGGATCAATCACCGCGCCGGAGAGAATATGCGCGCCGACTTCCGAACCCTTCTCGACCACGACCACGCTGAGGTCCGGATTGATCTGCTTCAGCCGGATCGCGGCGCTGAGGCCCGACGGACCCGCGCCGACGATCACAACATCGAATTCCATGGATTCGCGCGGCGGAAGCTCTTCGGTGCTCATGATCTCATCTCGAAATGACGGTTCAGAATGTTTCTAATCATCGTTCTTCCCGATTTTTGGCGCAAGAACAACCCTCTTGCGAGGCGCACGGCCCCTTCCCCTCTCCCTTGTGGGAGAGGGTGATCCGAGCGCCAGTGAGGATCGGGTGAGGGGTATGGCCAGCCAGCCGGTGCGCGACCCCTCACCCGGCTCAATCTCGCTTCGCTCGATTTTCGCCACCCTCTCCCACAAGGGGAGAGGGGAAGAAAAATCGCCGACAGTTCCTTTTGATGTGTATCTGTCCTAAACTTGGGACATCGTCATGATCCCCGAACCCACGCCCACCGCCCGCGAACTTCTGGCCTTTTATCTGGAGGCCGGGGTCGATTGCGCGCTGTCTGATACGCCGGTCAACCGCCTGGTGGAGGAGCCGGTTGCCGACGAACGGCCCGCGCCGAAGCCTGCGTTGTTCCGCACTGCGAACCCGGTGCCTGCGCCGAGGCCTCCGGACCCGACACCCGCGCCCGACGCTGCGATTCTGTCGGCCCGCGAGCTCGCGCCGCAGGCGGCGTCGCTGCAGGACCTGCGCGATCTGCTCGAACGCTTCGATGGCTGCGCGCTGAAATCGACCGCGACGCGGCTGGTGTTCGCCGACGGTAATCCGGAAGCGAAGGTGATGTTCGTCGGCGAAGCACCGGGACGCGATGAAGATCTCGAAGGGCTTCCGTTTGTCGGGCGCTCGGGGAAGCTGCTCGACCTGATGATGGCCGCGATCGGCCTCGACCGCACGAATGCCTACATCGCCAACATCATTCCCTGGCGTCCGCCGGGCAATCGCGATCCCTCCGCGCAGGAAACCCAAATCTGCCTGCCCTTCATCCGGCGGCAGATTCAACTGGTCGATCCCGACGTGCTGGTGTGTCTCGGCAAGCCGTCGTCGCAGGCCATCCTCAATGTCACCGACGGCATCGTGAAAACGCGCGGCAAGTGGTTCGATTACGACACCGGCACGCGCACGATCAGGGCGACGGCGACGTTCCATCCGGCCTATCTGCTGCGCCAGCCGATCTCGAAGCGGCAGACATGGCAGGACCTTCGTGCCGTGCAGAAGGCGTTGCAGGCCGACAAGAAAGCGTGACCGGAAATCAGACTCGTTTCACCTCTCCCCGTGGGGGAGAGGTCGACCGCGAAGCGGTCGGGTGAGGGGGTTCGGATTTTCAATCGAAGTTCGGCGGCGCCGGCCCCCCCCCCCCCCCCCACCACCACGAAGGAGTCCATCGTGGACGGTGAGAGTCTCGAGTCAAAAGACCAGCGCCTCTTTCCAAGGGCATCGCGGACCTTGCATGGCGCCATCCCGGAATTGGCCGTAGAATAATCTCCTATCTGCATCCATAAACGCGGAACGAATTTCCCGCGAATATTGATGGATGACGATGACGGCTGGCACCGCAGACACCATTGACGACACCGTAGCCCGGGCCAATGTGCGGCGGCTCGCGGCCGCGCAGGCGCTGACCGGCGCGAACGCGGCGGTGATCTTTGCCACCGGCTCGATTGTCGGCGCGCAGCTTGCACCCAGCATCTCGCTCGCGACCCTCCCGCTCTCGATCTATGTGCTCGGGCTGGCCAGCGGCACCCTGCCCACCGGCCTGATCTCGCAGGCGTTCGGCCGCCGCGTCGCCTTCATCGCAGGCACAGCATGCGGCGCGCTGTGCGGACTGCTCGCCGCGTTCGCGATCCTGAAAGCCTCGTTCATCCTGTTCTGCTGCGCGAGTTTTCTCGGCGGACTCTACGGCGCGGTGTCGCAGTCCTATCGTTTCGCGGCCACCGACAGCGCCAGCGCCGCCTACCGGCCCAAGGCGATCTCCTGGGTGATGGCGGGCGGCGTCTTCGCCGGCTTTCTCGGACCGCAGCTTGTTCAGTGGACCATGGATTTCTGGCCGCCCTATCTGTTCGCGGTGAGTTTCCTTGTGCAGGCCGCCGTCGCGCTGATGGCGATGGCGGTGCTGGCCGGCGTCCACGCGCCGAAGCCGCCGCCGGCTGACCTCGCCGCCGGACGGCCGCTTGCAGAGATCGTGAAGCAGCCCCGCTTCATCGCCGCCGCGCTGTGCGGAGCGATTTCCTACACCATGATGAACCTCCTGATGACCTCCGCGCCACTGGCGATGAAGTTCTGCGGATTGTCCCTGAGCGATTCCAATTTCGGCATTCAGTGGCATATCGTGGCGATGTTCGGGCCGAGTTTCTTCACCGGCTCGCTGATCGCCCGCTTCGGCGCGGCGAAGGTCGCCGCGGTCGGCCTCATCCTCGAAGCCGCCGCCGCGGTGATCGGACTGTCCGGCATCACGGCGATGCATTTCTGGGCCGGGCTGTTCGTGGTCGGCGTCGGCTGGAATTTTTCCTTCGTCGGTGCCTCGGCATTGATCGTCGAAATGCATCGTCCGCAGGAAGCCAAGAAGGTGCAGGCCTTCAACGACTTCATCGTGTTCGGCCTGGTGGCGATCGGCTCGTTCTCATCCGGTCAATTGCTGGCGAGTCATGGCTGGTCGATGGTCAACATCGTGGTGTTTCCGGCGGTCGCGCTGGCGCTGGCCGGTCTGATGCTCGCAGCTTTCGCAAAGCGTCGGACGCCGGCCTAACCGATTGCGAACTTCACGACGAAAACCAGAGCAAGAAGCATGACCGCGGGCTTCGCGTCGGAAAAGCGCCCCGCGAGAATCTTGATCACCGCATAGGTGATGAAGCCGAGCCCGATGCCGGTGGCGATGGAATAAGTCAGCGGCATGGCGATCGCGGTCACGACGGCGGGTGCATATTCGGTGACATCGTCCCACGCCATGTCGGCCAGTCCGCGCGCCATCACGCAGGCCACATAAAGCAGCGCGGCGGCGGAAGCATAGGCCGGCACCATTCCGGCCAGGGGTGCGAAAAACAGCGCCAGCAGGAAGAACAGCGCGACGAACACCGCCGTCAGGCCGGTGCGGCCGCCCACCGCGACGCCCGATGCGCTCTCGATATAACTTGTGGTGGTCGATGTCCCGATCAGCGCGCCGAACATCGCGGCGAAACTATCCGCCATCAGCGCCTGCTTCATGCGCGGCAGGTTGCCGTCCTTGTCGGTCAAACCGGCGCGATGGGTGACGCCGATCAGCGTTCCGGCATTGTCGAACACGTCGATGAACAGAAAACTGAACACCACGATCAGGAATGTCAGTTCGGTGGCGCGCGAGAAGTCGAGTTGAAACAATGTCGGCGCCAGCGACGGCGGCAGCGAGACGATGCCGTGGTAACTCGTCAGCCCCATCGGCAATCCGAGCAACGACACCGCGAGGATGCCGATCAGCGTTCCGCTGGCGATCTTGCGTGCATTCATCGCCACGATCAGCGCGAAACCCAGAAGACACAGCACCGGCGCGGGATGCGTCACGCCGAGCGGACCCGCGGTCACCAGAGTGGCCGGGCTCGCCACGACGATCTTCGCCTGTTCCAGCGCGATGATCGCCAGAAACAACCCGACGCCGGCGGAGATGGCGAACTTGAGGTTTCGCGGAATGGCGTCGATGACATATTCGCGCAGCCGGAACACCGACAGTGCGAAGAAGATCACCCCCGAACAGAACACGGCGGCCAGCGCCTGCTGCCATGTGTATTTGTAACCGAGCACGACGGTGAACGCGAAGAACGCATTCAGCCCCATGCCCGGCGCCAACGCGATCGGATAATTGGCGAGAAACGCCATCGCCAGCGTGGAGACCGATGCGGCAAGGCAGGTCGCGACGAACACCGCGCCCTTGTCCATTCCCGCATTGGCGAGGATCACCGGATTGACGAACACGATGTAGACCATCGTCAGGAAGGTGGTGACGCCGGCGACGAATTCGGTGCGGACGTCGGTGCCGTGCTGCGTCAGACCGAAGCGGCGGTCGAGAAAGGTCATCCCGGATGTATCCGCCTGCTCGCTCATGCTGCCCTCTGATTATCGAGAACCCTGCCCCACCGGGCGCACGATTCCCCAGCCGATCCGCACCAGTGGCTGGCGTCCCTTGACCAGGCGCTCGAACGAGCGCGGCACTTCCGGCACGAGGCCGGGAAACCGTTTGCGGATATCGTCCGGCGGCGTGCCCGCGGTATCCGCCGCTCGCCACACCACCACGCCGCCGGTCTCCGCGAAACGCTGCGGCGTGATCCAGGGCGTCTGCGTTGCGTCGAACATGACATGCGGACGCGCATGCGCGGCGAAGCCGATCAACGCCGCCAGATGCGGATCGCCCGCCACCGCCGCGAGCGGACGGCCGGTGCGCCGCTCGAAGTTCTCCCCGAAAAAGCGGCCGATGTCGCGCGCGGGCAGCGATGTCCGCGCCTCGGTGCTTCCGACCCATGGCTGGATGAATGTGACGCCCAGAATGACCGCGGCCGGCGCGGCCACGACCACCAGCCAGACCGTGCGCAGGAAATGTTGCCGGCGCAGCGCGATCAGGTCTCCCGCCGCGATCACGATGGCAAGCCCCACCAGCAGCAGCGCAACCCCGTCACCGCCGGTGACCTGGTCGTGGCCGAACAGCGCGGCGATGAAACTCAGCGCGAACGGAGGAACCAGCGCGAAGACATAGACAAACAGCCGCGCGAACGGATCGACCGGCGGACGGAAAATCAGCGGCGGGTCTTCATTCTTGCGGTCGAGCGCACGCGAATTGGCGATCAGCAGCAGCGCCACGCCGGACAGCGCGAACACAAGTCCGGCCAGCAGCCCGCCCCAGTCAAGCGCCCGGTCCTGCAACTGCGCCACCGCGGGCAACGACGGCAATGCGAGCGTGTCGATCCGGATCAGCCAGATGACATAGGGCAGCACCACGACCGCCAGGACGATGGCGGCATAAAGCGCATCCATCGACGCCAGTGCACTTCGGCCCTTCGGCGTCGCCAGCACGAACACCGCCAGCATCGCCAGCAGCGGCAGCGCCGCCGATGTGGCCAGAACCAGAAGCCCGATTTCGATCGGTAGCGCGACCCACGCACGCCGCCGCCCCTGCCCGATGATCTGCCATGCATGGAGCAGGATCAAAGCCCAGAGCGGCCGCGCCACGATGACCGGACCGAACTCGGCTCCCGGAAACGAAAAGGCGGTGATCGCCGCCGTCAGCAGCACCGCAAGGACCGCCTGCTGGGCGCCGACAACGGCGCGGCCCAGTTTGAACAGCGCCCAGAACGTCACAACGAAGCAGAGCTGCGCGGCGAGATAGACGCCGAAAATGTGACCGCCTGCGAGACGAAAGGCGACATCCGCCAGCCAGAACGCCAGCGGCGGCCCGAGATGGGTGCCGACCTGATACTCCCGGCCGAACGCGAGCACGGTCGCGACATCGCCGGGCGGGCTTCCGTAGACAAGCCATGGCAGGAACAGCCAGAGCGCGGCCTGCGCCAGCACCGCGATCCAGAAGATCAGGCGCGGCCGGGCGCGGATCAGTTCAACGATCAGGGATGTGAAGCGCATGATCGGGGCATGAGCCGTGGGAGGGACGTCAGGAGCGAATGAAAAAAAGTCTGACTGACGGCGTCATCCTGAGGTGCGAGGACGAAGTCCGAGCCTCGAAGGATCACCATCACCCTTCGAGGCCTCCGCTTCGCTTCGGCACCTCAGGGTGACGGCGACCAATCTCAACTCATCCTGCTTCACTGATAAAGCGCATGAGGCGATCAGGCAACCGAGCCGCTCAGTTGGCCACGGCTGTCTCTTCGGGCGCGATGACCATCTCGATCTGCGACGCCGCCGGCGGCGTATCGTCTTCGCCGTAATGCTTGCGGCGCGATGCGGCCACAGGCGCGAAAAAGCGGCGATGATGAATGGTCGGCCCGAGCCGGTCGAGCGCTTCGAGATGAGCCGGAACGCCATACCCCATATGCTGCTCGAAGCCATAGCCGGGATGATCCAGCGCGAGGCGGCACATCAGCCGGTCGCGCGATACCTTGGCGACGATGGAAGCAGCGGCAATCGACAGCACGATACCGTCGCCGCCGATCACGGCCTCGCAATCGCAGGATGTCGCCAGACGGTCACGCCCGTCGACAAAGACATGCTTCGGCGCTTCGGGCAGCGCGCGGACCGCGCGCGTCAACGCCCACAGCGAGGCGCGCAGGATATTGTCGCGGTCGATCCGCGACGGCGGCGCGACCGCCACCGACACCAGCGCGGTGGCGCAGATGTCCTCGAACAGTTGCTCCCGGCGTTCCTTCGACAGCCGTTTGGAATCGTCGATGCCTTTGGGAATCCGCTTGGGATCGAGAATCACCGCCGCCGCGACCACCGGCCCGGCAAGCGGCCCGCGCCCGGCCTCGTCGCAGCCCGCGACCGGCCACACGCCGCGCTTGATCAGCGCGCGCTCTCGACGAAAGCTCGGCGCGGCGGCGCGCACGGGCTTCTTTGCAGCGGCGGGAACCCTGGACGACTTCTCTCGACTCATGCGGCCATGCTTGCGTCGTCACGACACAAGGCGCAACCGCTAATCCCCGTTATTATTCTTTGAGAATCATTCCTGCAGATGGACCCGCCTGTCGTCGCCCACCTCAACTCCCGGCGCGGTCACGACTTCCCATGGATGGCCGTCGGGATCGGTGAAATATCCCGAATATCCGCCATAGCTGGTGCGATGCGCGGCCTTTTGCAGCCGCGCGCCCTTGGCCACTGCAAACTTTATTACCTCATCGACTTCGCTTTCACTGCGGCAGTTCCACGCCAGCGTGATCCCGCGAAAGCCGGTTGGCTGCGGCTGCGCCGGAAGACTGGCATCCAGCGCCAGCCTGTCCCACGGATAGAGCGCCAGCACCGTCCCGCCGGTCTCGAAAAACGCGACCTCTTTGCCAGTCTGCCGCAGCTTACGCTCAAAGCCGAGGGAATCGTAGAACGCGATGCTCCGGCGCATGTCACTGACGCCGAGCGTCACGACCGTGAATCGCGCCACTGGTTTGGGAAGGCTCATTTGAATGCCTCATACTCAGAACAGATCCAGTTGTTCGTTGGCTACCTTTGGACGCACAAAGTGAGCCGTCGTCAGCTTGGAGCGCCGCTTGTTGAGCCCGAGCTTCTCGCAGGCGATCTCGAAACGCCGCCCGATCATCCAGGCCATGGGCCCGGTGCCCTTCATCCGCGTGCCCCACTGCGAGTCGTAGTCGCGGCCATCGCGCATGTCCCGGATCAGGGTGAAGACATGGCGATAACGATCCGGATAGTTCGCCAGCAGCCATTCGCGGAACAGGTCACGCACTTCCAGCGGCAGGCGCAGCAGCACATAACTCGCTTCCTTGACTCCGGCGTGCGCGGCTGCATCCAGAATGCGCTCGATTTCGGAATCGTTCAGCGCCGGGATCACGGGCGCGACCATCACCGTGGTCGGGATTCCGGCCTCGGCAAGCTGGCGCAGCGCCTCCAGCCGCTTCGGCGGCGTCGAGGCGCGCGGCTCCATGGTGCGCGCCAGTTTCGGATCGAGCGACGTTACGGAAATGGCGACCTTGGCGAGATTGCGCTTCGCCATCCTAGCAAGGATGTCGATGTCGCGTGTCACCAGCGCCGACTTGGTGACAATGCCGACGGGATGTCCCGTGCGCTCCAGCACTTCGAGAATGCCGCGCATGATTTTGTGCTCGCGCTCGATCGGCTGATACGGATCGGTGTTGGTGCCGATCGCGATCATGCGCGGCTCATATCCCGGCGCGGCCAGTTCTTTCTCCAGCAAGGCCGGCGCATCGGGCTTGGTGAACAGGCGCGACTCGAAATCCAGCCCCGGCGACAGGCCTAGATAGGCATGGGTCGGACGCGCGAAACAGTAGACGCAGCCGTGCTCGCAGCCGCGATAGGGATTGATCGAGCGGTCGAAACCGATATCCGGCGAGTCGTTCCGGGTGATGACCTTTCGCGCGGTGTCGACAGCCACCGTGGTCTTGAACGGCGGCAATTCCTCAAGGCTCTGCCAGCCATCGTCGAAGGTGACCCGCGCCTCGGCCTCGAACCGCCCGCTGACGTTGGACTGCGCGCCGCGGCCACGCCGCCGCTGCCGGTCGATCGCGACTTCGATCTCCGGAAAGGGGGAAGGAACACCCGCCGGTTCTTGGACGGGGGATTGGGGGGGCGTCACCGGCGGGTGCTTGAGGGCATGGGATGCATGGCTCATGGGGAGAACATAACACCCCAAGAGAACAAAACAAGAACTCAATATTCCCCGTCCCCAGTTTTCGGAGCGAGGTTTGCCGCCTGCGTCCGTCTGGCTGGCTGGTACGGCGGGACCGGCGAAATGCCCAGTCGTTCATGAATGCCGCAAAAAGCTGCATCCGAAGGGCTGTTCTGACTGTGACAAGATGATAACGGTGTCGCATCAAGCGGATACGCAGACACAACGCCATCATGATCAGTGTTGTCATTCCCACGGAAGGTGCCGAGCAGCCTGTTGTTGCCACCCTCGCGGCCCTGGTGCCGGGAGCGGCTGCGGGCCTGATCTGGGATGTGGTGCTGGTGGACCGTGCCGGCTCAAGCGCGATCGCGCACGTCGCCGATGTCGCGGGCTGCAACTTCCTGAAATTCGACGGATCGCGCGCAGCGGCTCTTGCGGCTGGCGCGCAGCAAAGCCGCTCGCCTTGGCTGCTGTTCCTGCTGCCGGGCGCGGTGCTGGATTCCGGCTGGATCGACGAAACCACCCAGTTCATCCAGAATGTTTCCTTAAGCGGCCGCCAGCGTGCCGGCGTGTTCCGCTACGCGCGCTCGCCTCATGAAAACGCGACGGTGCGTGACGGGGTGAAGTCGCTGGCCCGGTTCATTTCCGGCCCCTCCCCCGATCAGGGCCTGCTGATCGCCCGCGATCACTATGAAAAGGTCGGTGGCTATGCCCCCGCCGCCCGGCGCGCCGAGGCCAAGCTGCTGTCGAAACTCGGCCGGACCGGCCGCGCCGTGCTGCGGACCCGGATTTTCGTCGCCGCCTGATAGTTGCCTCCGTCAACTTATTAGTTGACCGCGTCAACAATCATGTCAGAATGCCCTCGAACAGTAACGAGGCGCATTGGCCGATGGCATCCGCTACAGACCACGAGAACGACAGCAGGATCGACGCGATCCGCCGCTTCAACCGGTTCTACACCCGCAAGATCGGCGTCCTCGAACAGCATCTGCTGGAAAGCCCGTTCACGCTGACGGAAGCGCGCGTGCTGTTTGAACTCGCGCATCGGGGCGGCGCGCTCGCCAAGGAGATCGGCGCCGAACTCGGCCTCGATCCCGGCTATCTCAGCCGCATCGTGCAGGCCTTCACCGAGCAGGGGCTGATCACGCGCACGCCGGTCGCCAGCGATCGCAGGCAGTACGAAATCGCGCTCACCGCCAGGGGCAAGGCGGCGTATGGCCGCCTCGAGCGCGCATCGTGTGCGGAAGTCGGCAAAATGGTCGCGGCGCTGCCGGGCGATGGCGGACTGCGCCTTGTCGAGGCCATGACCACCATCGAAAGACTCTTGGGCGACGGCAGTCATCGCCCGGAGGTGACGGTGCGCCCGCACGGGCCCGGCGACATGGGCTGGATCGTACAGCAGCACGGCGCGCTCTATGCGCGCGAATATGGCTGGGATATTTCATTCGAGGGCCTGTGCGCGGAGATCGCCGCGGAGTTCTTGAGAAACTTCGATCCCGCGCGCGAGCGCTGCTGGATCGCGGAGATCGACGGCCGGCAGGCCGGATCGGTGTTTCTGGTAAAGAAATCCGATGACGTTGCAAAAATCCGTTTGCTGCTGATCGACCCGTCGGCGCGTGGCCTCGGAATCGGCAAGCGGCTGGTTGGCGAGTGCATCGCGTTCGCGCGAAGCTGCGGCTATCGCAGGATCACGCTGTGGACCCAAAGCATCCTGCTCGCGGCGCGGGGCATTTATCAGAGCGCCGGGTTTGTCCATGTCGCGAGCGAACCGCATCGCAGTTTCGGCCACGACCTGATCGGCGAGACATGGGAGCTTGAATTGTGAAGCGAAGGCGTGACCAGCCTCGCGTCACGCCGGACCTCATCGCCTTTCACAGGCTCAACGCACGGCGGCTTCGCCTGGAAGCGCGCCGCGCGTTGGTGCGCGCATTTGTGGCATGGCTGGCAGGAATGTTGGGCCGGCGCTGAAACGCGAGGCTATTTCGCCTTGCCGCGCTTCAGGTGCTCGTCCAGCCGCGGCATGATCTCGACGAAATTGCACGGCCTGGTGCGGTAATCGAGCTGCGCGGCGAGAATGCCGTCCCAGCCGTCGCGGCACGCGCCCGGCGATCCTGGCAGGCAGAAGATAAACGTCGTCCCGGCGACGCCGGCGGTGGCGCGGCTTTGAATTGTCGACGTGCCGATCTTGGCGTGACTGAGCATGTGAAACGCTATGGAGAAACCGTCCATCCGCTTCTGGAACAGCGGTTCGGCGGCATCGGGCGTGACATCGCGTCCGGTAAATCCCGTTCCGCCGGTGGTGATGATGACGTCAATGCCGGGATCGCCGATCCACATCCGCAGCTTGGCCTGGATGGCGTCGATGTCGTCGGTGACAATGTCCCGCGCCGCGAGACGATGCCCCGCCGCCGTCAGACGATCCGCCAGCGTCGTGCCCGACTTGTCGTCGTCCAGCGAGCGCGTGTCGGACACGGTGAGCACCGCGATGTTGAGCGGAATGAACGGCCTTGGCTGATCGTTTGCGGACATCGCGTTTATTCCTGAGCCGTCACCCTGAGGCGCGAGGCGAGCCTCGACGGGCGACCGCATTTTCGTCGTCATCCTTCGAGGCTCGCAAGTGCTCGCACCTCTGGATGACGATCTGAATACAAACCGTCATCCAGAGGTGCCGTTGCGAAGCAACGGCCTCGAAGGATGACAGCTACACCAATCAGAGCTGCACGCCCGGCGCGAATGTATTGCAGGCCTGCACGCTGCCTTGCTGATAGCCGGTCATGAACCAGCGCTTGCGCTGCGCCGCCGAGCCATGAGTGAACGAGTCCGGCACCACGCGCCCGGTGGACTGCCGCTGCAGCGTGTCGTCGCCGATCGCGGATGCGGTCTGCAGCGCGGCGTCAATGTCGCCGGCTTCGAGGAAGCCGGGCCGCTTCTTCTCCTCGCGATTGACCCAGACGCCCGAGAGGCAATCCGCCTGCAACTCGACCCTGACCTGAATGGCGTTGGCCTGGGCTTTGCTGCCCGCCTGCTCCTGCATCTGCCGCGCCTTGTCGAGAATGCCGAGCAGGTTCTGGATGTGATGGCCCGCCTCATGCGCGATGATGTAGGCGGCGGTGAACTTGCAGGCATTGCCGGAACAACCGCGGAAGCGGGTTTCGACCTCGCGGAAGAATCCGGTGTCGAGGAAAATCTGCCGGTCGGGCGGGCAGTAGAATGGGCCCATGGCCGACTGCGCCATGCCGCAGCGTCCACCGTTGGTGGCGTTGCGGAACAGCACGATGCGCGGGCCGCGATAGGTCTGGCCGCTGGCCGAGAAGATTTCGCTCCAGCGGTCGTCGATTTCGCCGAGCACGCCGGCGATCATGCTGCCCATTTCGTCCGTCGGCGCGCCGGCCTTCGGCGGGCTGCTGGTCCTGCGGTCGGTCTGATAGGTCGGCGCCTGCTGTCCGCCGGTGAGAATTTCCGCGCCGCCGATCAGGATGCGCGGGTCGATGCCGACGGCCCAGCCGATCAGGCCGAGCACAATGACGGTTCCGATGCCGAGGCCGCCGCCTCCGCCCATGGGGAATCCGAAACCGCCGCCACCGCCGCCGAAACCTCCGCTGTCGTCGCGGCGGTCGTCGATATTGTCGCTGCGGCGGAAATCATCGTAACGCATCGGAAATCTCCTCAACCGGCAGGCGCATCATGATGACGCTTGATCACATGGCGCGACGGAGCCGCAAAGCATCTGTTAACGATTCATACCGCGCCCGGCAAAAATTGCCTAGCACTGTCTCATGCGTCATTTCGATGTGTTTTCACGCCGTCACATGAATGACGGCTGAATTTTCGCACCGAAACGAAATGTCTGCGCGCCGAGGTGAGTCACTGGCCGCGTCGCACACACATATTCGCGTTAACGCGCTCCATGGCGAACCGGTTTCGGAATCGATTTCGGATTCGTCACAAACCGTTTTCCGATTAAGCCGATTTTTACCTTGGGCCTTCATGGTGATGACAGTCGGATTTGTTGGTCCCGCGTCGCCGACTGCGTCGCCTGAGTCAGGTTTTGAGTCATGGTTGTGTCGCGTCGCGGGGCGTCTGCAAAGGCGCCCCGCACTCAATTTGAAATGCCATCGAGCTCGCAGATCGTCCTTGGCGATTGCGTGGCTGAAATGTCGAAACTGCAGGCCGGTTCGGTCGATCTGGTGTTCGCAGATCCGCCGTACAATCTGCAATTGAAGGGCGATCTCAAGCGCCCCGACGAATCCCATGTCGATGCCGTGAACAACGACTGGGACAAGTTCTCATCCTTCACCGCCTATGACGATTTCACCCGCGCCTGGCTGCTTGCCGCGCGCCGCGCCATGAAGCCGTCGGCGACGATCTGGGTGATCGGCTCCTATCACAACATTTTCCGCGTCGGCGCGATCATGCAGGACCTGGGCTTCTGGATTCTCAATGACATCGTGTGGCGCAAGACCAACCCGATGCCGAATTTCCGCGGCCGCCGTTTCACCAATGCGCATGAAACGATGATCTGGGCGGCGCGCGACGAGAACGCCAAGGGTTACACCTTCAACTACGAAGCGCTGAAGGCCGCCAACGAGGACGTGCAGGCACGTTCCGACTGGACCATTCCGCTTTGCACCGGCGAGGAACGCCTCAAGGGCAGCGACGGCAAGAAGGTTCACCCGACCCAGAAGCCGGAAGGCCTGCTGGCACGCGTGCTGCTGTCGTCGTCGAAGCCGGGCGACCTCGTGATCGACCCGTTCAACGGCACCGGCACCACCGGCGCTGTCGCCAAGCGCCTCGGCCGCCGCTACATCGGCTTCGAGCGCGACAAGACCTACGCCAAGGCCGCCGAGGCGCGGATCGCCGCCATCGAGCCGCTGCCGGAAGCGACGCTCGCGCCGTTCATGACCGCGCGCGGCGCACCGCGCGTGGCGTTCTCGGAACTGGTCGAGCGCGGCATGATCGTGCCCGGCACCAAGCTGGTCGATTCCAAGAAGAAGCATGCCGCACTGGTGCGCGCCGACGGCGCGATCATGCTCGGCGACAAGGTCGGCTCGATCCACCGCATGGGCGCGCTGGCGCAGGGCGCGGAGGCCTGCAACGGCTGGTCGTTCTGGCATGTCGAGACCAAGAAGGGCCTGCGCCTGATCGACGAACTGCGCGCCGAAATCCGCAGCGAGATGGCGGCGGGCTGAGTTTCAGCAACGTCTTCTATTGCGCCGCGCCGGAATCATTCCGGCGCGGCGTTTTCGTATTCAGACAGCCGTCCGCATCTGCGACGCCGGAAACGGACCGAGCACGCGCTCGACCAGAGCCGTATCGCAGTATTCCTTGATCTGCGTGATCCGGCCGTTCTCGACCTTCCAGACCATGCAGTATTCATTGTCGTAGCGGTCGCCCGATTTCGCGATGTTGTCGCCCCTGGCCTCAACCACAACGAAGTCGCCCTCGGCAATGAAGTTGAATGCCAGCGTTCGCGGACGATCCGTCAGCAGGGCGCGCAGGCGAGCAAACAGGCCGTTGGTGATGGCCTCCCTGCCCCTGAAGCTCCCCGACCAGGAGCACTGTCCGGTCTGGATCCAGACCGCGTCGTCCGCGAGATGGTCGATGAAGGTCGTTCCGCTGCGATTGGCGGAATCGGTGAAAATCTGCCGGATCAGCTTCTTGTTGGCTTCGGTACTCATGGGTTCCGTCCTTGCTCGGGTTGTGGGACAGAGCATGCATCTTGCGACGGTATTCTTCCAATCAATGCTTCATATGATATATATTCGCCGCATGAATTTGGCATCGCTCGACCTCAACCTGCTGGTCGCCCTCGACGCCCTGCTGCTGGAAGCCAATGTCGGCCGCGCGGCGATGCGGATCGGCCTGTCGCAACCTGCCGCCAGCCACGCCTTGCGGCGGCTGCGCGAAGTGCTCGACGATCCGCTATTGGTGCGCAACGGCGCGCGCATGGAGCTGACCCCGCGCGCGCAGGCCTTGCGTGCGCCATTGGCGCAGGCGCTCGATCAGGTGCGCGGCCTGTTCATGCCGGACGAATTCGATGCCGCGCGCAGCGAGCGGCGCTTCCGCCTGATGATGCCGGACCTCGCCGTCGAACTGCTGATGCCGCCGCTGATGAAGACGCTGGACAGCCGGGCACCCCATGTGCGGATCGACGTGGTGCCATGGCGTGGGCCTGCGATCTTCACCGCCGAATTCGCCCGCACCATCGACATGGTGATCAGCATCGGTGACGCCTTCAAGGGCTTTCACCGTCAGCTTCTCTATACGGATTCCGACGCGCTCGCCGTACGCAAGGGACATCCGGCGGGCATGCGGCTCAAGAACAAGGACACATTTTTCAAGGCGCGGCATGTCGCCGTGATCATTCGCGGCCAGAGCGAAGACCTGATCGACACATGGCTGCGCCCCAAGGGCATGGAACGGCGGATCGCGCTGGTCGTACCGAGCTATATCGAGGCCCTGCATGTCGCCGCGCGCACCGATCTCGTCGCTTTCGCGCCGCGCCGCCTGATCGCCGCGCTGGCCCGGCAACTGTCGCTGGCAACCGTCGCGCCGCCCATTGATCCCGGCATCGACGAGCAGTTCATGTTTTATCCGACCCGCGCGCAGATGGACCCCGGTTCGATCTGGCTGCGGACCCTGATGCTGGGAATTGGACGCGACATGGAAAAGGTCCGGCGGAAAGCCGTTTAGCCCGGCCTTTCGCAATTGCCCCCATGCCCTTCGGCATGCGATGACACGTCCAAAATCGGGAGCGTCCATCATGACCATTCTCATCGCAGGCGGCGGGATCGGCGGGCTGACGCTTGCCCTCAGCCTTCATCAGGTCGGCATTCCGTGCCGCGTGTTCGAGAGCGTACCGGAACTGAAACCCCTCGGCGTCGGCATCAATGTGCTGCCTCATGCGGTGCGCGAGCTGACCGAACTCAGCCTGCTCGACAAGCTCGACGCCGCCGGTGTCCGGACCAAGGAACTCGCCTACTTCTCCAAACGCGGCAAGCCGATCTGGAGCGAGCCGCGCGGACTAGACGCTGGCTACAAGTGGCCGCAGGTCTCGATCCATCGCGGCGTGCTGCATCACATCCTGCTCGACGCCGTGATCGAACGCCTCGGGCGAGACGCCGTGCTCAACAATCATCATCTGGCGGATTTCACCTCGACGCCGGAGGGCGTCTCCGCCCGCTTCATCGACAAGGCGGCTGGACAGGACGCCGGGACCTATGACGGCACGCTGCTGATCGCCGCCGACGGCATTCACTCCGCCGTGCGCGCCAAACTCTATCCGGAAGAAGGCGCGCCGATCTGGAATGGCCGCATCCTCTGGCGCGGTATCACCGAAACTGATGCGTTCCTGTCGGGCCGCACCATGATCATGGCGGGTCACGAAAGCCTGAAGTTCGTCTGCTACCCGATCTCCGGGGAATTGCCGAACGGCAAGCGCCGCATCAACTGGATCGCCGAGCGTTATTTTCCGCCGGAGCATCAGTGGCGGCGCGAAGACTATAATCGCGCAGCGAAGCTGGAAGAGTTCCTGCCCTGGTTCGAGGACTGGCGCTTCGACTGGCTCGATGTTCCCGGCCTGATCCGCAACGCCTCGCAGGCCTATGAGTATCCGCTGGTGGACCGCGATCCCATCGACCGCTGGACCTTCGGCAATGTTACGCTGATGGGCGACGCCGCACATCCGATGTATCCGATCGGCTCGAACGGCGCATCGCAAGCCATTCTCGATGCCCGCGTGCTGACGCGAGAAATTCTCAATCACGGCGAGACAACTGCGGCCCTGCAGGCCTATGAAGCCGAACGCCGCCCGGCCACCACTGAACTGGTCAAGCTCAACCGCCGCAACGGCCCCGAGCAGGTGATGCAGCTTGTGGAAGAGCGCGCGCCGAACGGCTTCAATGTGGTCACCGAGGTCATGAGCCAGCAGGAACTGGAAGACGTCGCCAACACCTACAAGCGTGTCGCGGGTTTCCAGGTCGAAGCGCTCAACGCCAAGCCGCCGATCGTGCCACGGCCTGAAACCTCGATGCTGTCGAGCGCGGGGTAGCCTTCTTTACCTCTCCCCGTTTTACGGGGAGAGGTCGGAGACTGAACGTCAGCGATGTCTCCGGGTGAGGGGCGTGGGGATGATCGTCAATAACAGTTGCCCCACACCCCACCCCACACCCCGCAAGCGGGGATAGGGAGAAGTAAGCTAATCCCCCACCCCCGGCGCAATCACCGTGCGCAAGACATTCGGCAGCGCTTCATCCTTCAGTGTCGCAATCGGCACCCAGCGCATGTCCTGCGGCGCGCGGGTGCGCGTTGGAACGCTGGCGACATAGACCACAAGTTCGAGCGGAAAATGCGTGAACACATGCGTGACAACACCGGCCTTGCGATGCCAGCGTGACACATTAAGCGCGGGAGCCTGCGCGCGCGCCTCCTTGTCGTCGTGATCCGCAAGCCATTCCGAGGTCGGCACCTCCGTCATGCCGCCAAGCAATCCCTTCTCCGGCCGCGTGCGCACCAGCAATTCATCGCCCCGCGTGACCACGAAGGCCGCCCCGCGCCGGAGCGTTCCGGTCTTTTTCGGCGCCTTGCGCGGAAACGTCTCCTGATCGCCCCGCGTTCGCGCGATGCAGTTATCGTTGAGCGGACAGAGCCCGCAGGCGGGCTTCTTCGGCGTGCAGATCGTCGCGCCGAGGTCCATCAGCGCCTGCGCGCTGTCGCCCGCGCGCGAACGCCAGAGCAATGTCGCTGCAAGCTCCTGAATCATCGGCTTCGATTTCGGCAGCGGCTCTTCCACCGCGAACAGCCGCGACACCACCCGCTCGATGTTGCCGTCCACCGGCATGGTTTGGCGATCGAATGCAATCGCGGCAATCGCCGCCGCCGTATAGGGACCGACGCCCGGCAACGTCCGCAAGCCTTCTTCAGTGTCGGGAAACGCGCCGCCGTGCTCGCTCAACACCGTGACCGCGCAAGCGTGAAGATTGCGCGCGCGCGAATAGTAACCGAGCCCGGCCCACATCCGCAGCACATCGTCCTGCGATGCCGCTCCCAGCGCGGCGACCGTCGGCCAGCGCGCGGTGAATTTCTCGAAATACGGCCCGACCGCCTTCACCGTGGTCTGTTGCAGCATGATTTCCGACAGCCACACGCGATAGGGATCGCTGGTCTGGCCCGGCGGCGCGCGCCACGGCAGTTGCCGCCGGTGGCGATCATACCAGGCGAGCAGCAGCGCCGGGCGATCGGCGTCATGCGTTTCCGGAGATTTCTTTCGCCGCGCGGCGGCGCCTGATAGTGTCATGGCGCCATATGTACCGACGACAGCCACCCATGAACAAGCCCGGCCCCCTCACCGCAAAGCCGTTATCCGCATTGCTCGGCAATGCGATCAATGACGCCTTTGCAAAGCAGGGCTTCGCTTCCCGCGAACTGGTGACGCGATGGGCCGATATTGTCGGCGCGAATGTGGCAGCACATTCGGAACCTTTGAAAATCCAGTGGCCGCGCCCGGTCGAGAACCAGCCACAGGAGCCCGCCACACTGGTGCTGCGGGTCGATGGCCCGATGGCGCTGGAAATCCAGCACACCTCCGATGTCATCATCGAGCGGGTCAACCGGTTCTTCGGCTGGAACGCGGTGGGCCGGATCGCATTGCGTCAGGCGCCGCTCTCGCGCAGGCCTGTCAAGAAAGTGAAAAAAGGACCTGATGCCGCCGCTGTCGCCAGAATCGAAGCCTCGCTCGGCAGCGTGGAAGATCAGGATTTACGCGCGGCGCTGGCGCGGCTCGGCGCGTCGATCAAGCGGAAGTGAGGATTCCGGCACGGCGCCGGGCGTGGCCCGGCATTGCCACATTCATGGTTTCAAGCTACGGCATGAACCCCGACATGCGGGAACCGGTTTCGCGTTCCCATCAGGCGTGACAGCGCCGATCGCACGACTTTCCCGGAGCAGACCGTTGAACATCACGCGCCGCACCTTCACCGCCGCCCTGTCCATGACCGCCTTTGCCGCAGCGCTCGGCGTTTCGCCATGGCAGTTGATCGGCGAGGCCAACGCCCAGACCGCGGCGGAAATCGCCCAGGCCGGCGAACTCGGCGACATGGCGCTGGGCGCGAAGGATGCGCCCGTCACCATCATCGAATACGCCTCGATGACCTGCCCGCACTGCGCGGCCTTCACCAAGGACGTGTTCCCGCAGATCAAGACCAACTACATCGACACCGGCAAGGTGAGGTTCATCTTCCGCGAATTCCCGCTGGATCAGGTTGCCCTTGCGGCCTCCGCCCTGGCGCGCTGCGTGGCCAAGGATGACTCGCAAAAGTATTTCGCCATCGTCGACATTCTGTTCAAGCAGCAGAACGATCTCGCCAGCGACGCGCTCGGCACCATCAACCGGGTCGGCAAGCAGGCCGGATTCAGCGAGCAGATGATCAAGGATTGCGTGCAGGGCGATCCCAAAATCCAGAAGGGCATTCTGGATGTGCGTGAGCATGCCTACAAGACACTCAAGGTCAACTCGACGCCGTTCTTCTTCGTCAATGGAACTCCGGTGAAGGGCGAGACCTCGTTCGACGCCTTTGAAAAGATGATCAAGCCGCTGCTCAAGAGCTGAGAGCGCTCTGCCCGACGAATCGGGAACCCGGCAAACATCCTGAGATTCCTTTGGAAATCCCCGGGAATTTCGCCTAAATCGCTCCCAAATCCCTTGGGAAAAGCCCTCCAGGCCGGTTGCCCTGCGCAGCCGGCCTCGCCATTGTGCGGACAGTCCGAGGCGCATTCCGCGACTCAGCTATACTGGCACAGCCTGTTACGACCTTGCCCCGGCTACACAATTTGGCCCGGCCAACAGAGCACCGATTGCATGAAACTGACGCGCCTTCGCCTTCACGGCTTCAAGTCCTTCGTTGAGCCGACCGACTTTCTGATCGAGCCGGGTCTCACCGGCGTGGTCGGCCCGAACGGATGCGGCAAGTCGAACCTTGTCGAGGCGCTGCGCTGGGCGATGGGCGAAACCTCGCACAAGTCGCTGCGCGCCGCCGACATGGACGCGGTGATTTTCGCCGGCTCGGGCAATCGTCCGGCGCGCAACCACGCCGAAGTGGCGATGACCATCGACAACTCCGATCGTTCGGCGCCCTCCGCCGTGAACGATCAGGACATGCTGGAAATCTCGCGCAGGATCGAACGTGAAGCGGGCTCGGTCTATCGCATCAACGGCAAGGACGTTCGCGCGCGCGACGTGCAGATCCTGTTCGCGGATGCCGCCACCGGCGCGCGTTCCCCCGCCCTCGTTCACCAGGGCAAGATCGGCGAGATCATTCAGGCCAAACCTGAACAGCGCCGCCGCGTGCTGGAAGACGCCGCCGGTGTCGCGGGTCTTCATGCCCGCCGTCATGAAGCTGAACTCCGTCTCAAGGCCGCTGAAACCAACCTCACCCGCGTCGAGGACGTGATCGGCCAGCTTGCCGGCCAGATCGAAGGCCTGAAGAAGCAGGCGCGTCAGGCGATCCGCTACCGCGAAGTCGCCGCCAAGGTGCGCAAGGCCGAAGCGCTGCTGTTCCATCTGCGCTGGCTGCAGGCCCATGCCGATGTCAACGAAGCCGGCCAGACTCACGACCTGAACGTCCGCGAACAGGCCGAGCGCGTCCAGCAGCAGGCGGAAGCCGCGCGCATCCAGGCGATCCGCGCTTCCGAACTGCCGGGCCTGCGCGACAGCGAAGCGCGCGCCGCCGCCGGCCTGCAACGCCTCACCAACGCTCGCGAAATGCTCGACCGCGAGGAAGCGCGCGCCAGGGAGCGCGTGGTCGAACTCGATCGCCGTCTCACGCAGTTCGCCGCCGACATCGAGCGCGAGCAGCGCCAGTTGTCCGACGCCGACGTCGCGCTGGAGCGCCTTGAATCCGAAGACAGCATTCTCAAGGAAGAAATCCGCTCGCGTGTCGACACCCGCTCCGGCGCCGATGAGCGTGTCGCCGAAGCCGAAGCCACACTGGCCGCCGCCGAGCGCACCTTCTCCGAACTGACCACCGCGCTGGCCGACCTCACGGCACGGCGCACACAGATCGAATCCAACGTCCGCACCCATCGCGACCGTCTGGCGCGGCTCGATCAGGACATCGCCACCGCTGAGGGCGAAGTCGAAAAACTCAACGCCGAGACCGGCGGCCTCGGCGATATCGACACACTGGTTGCCGCGATGGAATCCGCCGCGGAAGCAGTCCTCGTGGCCGAAGCGACGACACAGGCCAACGAAGCCGCGCATGTCACCGCACGCGCCACGCTGGAAGCCTCGCGTGCGCCGCTCGCCGATGCCGAAAAGCGCGTGCAGCGGCTGGAAACCGAAGCCAAGACGATTTCCAAGATCGTCAACGGCGAGACCAAGAACCTGTGGCCGCCGATCATCGACGGCGTGAACGTCGCCAAGGGCTTCGAAAAGGCGCTGGGCGCCGCGCTCGGCGACGATCTCGACGCGCCGGTCGATCCGTCCGCGCCGCTGCGCTGGGCCAGCGTCGGTCCTGTCAGCGGCGATCCTTCGCTTCCCTCAGGCGTTGAATCTCTCGCCGCGCATGTCACCGCGCCGCCTGAACTGTCCCGCCGTCTGGCGCAGATCGGCGTCGTCACCCGTGAACGCGGCGCGCAACTGATGTCTCAGCTCAAGACCGGCCAGCGGCTGGTCTCGCGCGAGGGCGACCTGTGGCGCTGGGACGGCTTTGTCGCCGCAGCCCATGCGCCGACCGGCGCCGCGCGCCGTCTCGCCGAGCGCGCCCGCCTTGTCGATATCGAAGCCGAAATCGAGCAGGCGCGCGCCGATGCGCTTGCCAAGCGTCAGGCGCTGGAAAACGCCGAAACCGAACTGAAGGCCGCGTCCGCCGCCGAGAGCGCCGCGCGCGAAGCCGTCCGCACCGCCCAGCGCGAAGCCAATGCCGCCCGCGAGCAGCATGCCAACGCCGAACGCGAGATCAACCGTCATGCTTCCCGCCGCTCCGCGCTGGACGAGCGCCGCGCCCGCCTGACCGAAGACCGCGCTGAAGCCCACGGCGCGCATGACGCCGCCATCGCGGCGTTGGGCGATCTGCCTTCAAGTGCCGAGAACGAGGAAAAGCTCGCCACCGTCCGCGCCGACATGGACGGCCACCGCCAGCTTGCCGCGCAGGTGCGCGCCGAGGCGCAGGCGCTGGCACGCGAAGCCGAACTCGCCGACCGCCGCGTGCAGGCGATTGTCGCCGAGCGCAACGAATGGATGAGCCGCAAGAACAACGCGGCCTCGCAGATCGCGACCATCGAGACGCGCATTGTCGAGGTCACCACCGAGCGCGCCGAACTTGAGAACGCGCCGGAAGTGTTCGCCGAGAAGCGCAGCGCACTGATCAGCGAAATCGAGCACGCCGAGTCCGACCGCCGCATGGCGGCCGACGCATTGGCGACGGCGGAGACCGCGATGGCGGAAACCGACCGCGTGGCCCGCGCCACGCTGGATGCGCTGTCGGCCTCGCGCGAAGCCTGCGCCCGCTCCGAGGAACGGATGGAAGGCACCCGCCGCCGTCTCGAAGACATCGAGCGCGAAATCCGCGACATGCTCGAGGTCGAGCCGCAAGGCGTCGCCGCGCTGGCCGAGATCACGCCGGAAAGCGAGCTTCCGGCTGTGACCGAGATCGAAGCCGATCTGGAAAAGCTGCGCCGCGACCGTGAGCGCCTTGGCGCTGTCAACCTGCGCGCCGAGGAAGAACTGCGCGAGGTCGAAACCCAGCACACCGGCCTCACCACCGAGCGCGACGACCTCGTGGAAGCGATCAAGAAGCTGCGCACCGGCATCCAGAGCCTGAACAAGGAAGCGCGCGAGCGCCTCTTGACCTCGTTCGAGACGGTCAACAACCACTTCAAGCGGCTGTTCACCGAACTGTTCGGCGGCGGCCAGGCCGAACTGACCCTGATCGAGAGCGACGATCCGCTGGAAGCCGGTCTCGAAATCATCGCTAAGCCGCCCGGCAAGAAGCCACAGACGCTGTCGCTGCTCTCGGGCGGCGAGCAGGCGCTGACGGCGCTGGCGCTGATCTTCGCGGTGTTCCTCACCAACCCGTCGCCGATCTGCGTGCTGGACGAAGTCGACGCGCCGCTGGACGACCACAATGTCGAGCGGTTCTGCAACCTGCTGCATGAGATGACCTCGTCCACCGAGACGCGGTTCATCATCATCACCCACAATCCGATCACCATGGCGCGCATGAACCGTCTGTTTGGCGTCACCATGGCGGAACGCGGCGTGTCGCAGCTCGTGTCGGTCGACCTCGACGGCGCGATGAAGGTTCTCGACCAGAACGTGGCGTGATTGTTTCACCCTCCCCTTGGGGAAAAGTGAACGAACCCGGCTTGCTACGCCTTCAGATGTCGTCCCCGCGAAGGCAGGGACCCATAGCCACCAGCTTCTCAAACTGAAAAGATTGTTGGAAGACGTCCTGCCACAAGCAAGACTCAGGGAGTATGGGTCCCCGCCTTCGCGGGGACGACATCGTATGTTGCAATAATGATCTCCCCGAACATCCCTCCTGAATTACAGGCCGCCCTCGCCCGCAAGGCCGAAGGCCTGTCGCGCGCTGACGCGGCGCAGCGGGCGGACGCGATCTCGCAGACCTATCGCAGCGGGGGCGGCTCAACACGCATCAAAACCAGCACCGACGCGCTGGCCTATGCGCTGGCGCGGATGCCGGGAACCTATGCGGCCGTTGCCGCAAGCCTGAACGCGCTGATGGAGATTGATCCGGATTTCGCGCCGCGCAGCCTGCTCGATGTCGGCGCGGGACCGGGCACCGCGACATGGGCGGCCAGCGAGGCCTTTGCATCGCTGGAAACATTCACGCTGCTGGATGCCAACCCGGCGCTGCGCGATCTCGCGACCGAGCTTGTTAGATCGCAACCGCGATTGGACCCGCTGAGCTATCAATCCGGCGCCGCGCGCAAAGTGCTGGCTGACACGCCGGAAGCAGAACTCGTCGTCGCGAGTTACGTCGTCAACGAACTAAGCGAGAACGAACGTGCCGCCTTCGCTGACGCTCTGTGGGCGAAGACTCGCGACATGCTTCTGGTGGTCGAACCCGGTTCACCGGCCGGTTATTCGCACATCCTGTCACTCCGCGACCGGCTGATCGGACAAGGTGCCCATGTGGTCGCGCCTTGCCCGCATGATGCGGCCTGCCCGCTGATCGCGCCGGACTGGTGCCACTTCACACAGCGCCTGCAACGATCGCGCGCGCATAAACACCTCAAAGCGGCCGCCCTTCCCTATGAGGACGAAAAATTCAGCTACGTGGTTCTCTCGCGCAGAGCGCCCGCGCGGCGGCCCGCGCGCGTGCTGACCCAGCCGCTCGTCACCAAGATCGCCGTCAGCGCGAAAATCTGCGCGGGCGATGGAATAAGGACGGCGAACATCCCGCACCGCGACAAGCCCGCCTACAAACGCGCGAAGAAGTGGAACTGGGGCGACGCGATTTTTCCAGGGAGCGAGATCAGCCCGGAATAATTCTCTCCAGATGGAGTTTGTGAGGGTGACGCGCTCGCGTCCGACGCAAACATTTCATCAGGAGTACCCGCGATGTCCAAAACATTCGCCGCGATGGCGGCTGTCTCTCTCATGCTCGCCTCAAACGCGGCCTTCGCACAGGCGGCAAAAGTCGCCGACACGCCGAAGGGCAAGGCCTATGTCGATGCCAAGGGCATGACACTCTACACATTCGACAAGGACAGCGCCGGCAAATCCGCTTGCAACGGCCCGTGCGCCACCAACTGGCCGCCGCTGATGGCCGCCGCCGACGCCAAGGCCTCGGGCGACTGGACCATCGTCACCCGCGACGACGGCAGCAAGATGTGGGCGCTCAAGGGCAAGCCGCTCTATACCTTCGCGAAGGACACCAAGCCCGGCGACACCACCGGCGACGGCTTCCTGAACGGCGCCTGGCATATCGCCAAGCCTTGATTGACCCACCGTAAGCAACAGACGGTCCAACATAGCGAAATCGTCATGGCCGGGCTTGTCCCGGCCATCCACGTTTTAGATAGCCCGGAAAGACGTGGATGCCCGGGACAAGCCCGGGCATGACAAACGAAAGCAATGTGTCCGCAGAACTATCAAAGAAATCTCGAACCATAACTCCCCTAAAGACGACCAAATAAAACAATACCAGCCTCGCGGCCCCTGCCCCGCGTCCGCCTTTTCGGCTAGGTTCGGCCATTCGTCGTCCTCAAGGAGTTTTCCCTCATGTCGTCCGGCTGGATTTTAATCGGTGTCATCGTTGTCATCGCGCTGTTCGTGTTCGGCGCCTATAACCGCCTCGTCGCGCTGGCACAGCGGGTGTCGCAGGCCTTTGCCGATATCGACGTTCAGCTCAAGCAGCGCCACGACCTGATCCCGAACCTTGTGGAGACCGTCAAAGGCTACGCGACGCATGAGCGCGGCACGCTGGAAGATGTTGTCAAGGCACGCAACGCGGCGATGTCGGCGCAGGGCCCGGCGCAGGTCTCCGCCACCGAAGGCCAGCTCACCGCCGCGCTCGGCCGCCTGATTGCGCTGTCGGAAGCCTATCCGGACCTCAAGGCCAACGCCAACTTCCAGCAATTGCAGACCGAACTGTCCGACATCGAAAACAAGATCGCCGCCAGCCGCCGCTTCTTCAACAACGCGGTCCAGGAATACAACACCGGCATCCAGCAATTGCCGGCCGCTCTCTTCGCCGGCGCGCTCGGCTTCACGAAGAAAGATTTCTTCGATCTCGGCGAGCAGCGCGGCCAGCTTGAGCAGGCGCCGTCGGTGAAGTTTTAACGTGCGTACTCCAGGGCGCGGCGATTTATTTTCGTCATGCCCGGCCTTATGCCGGGCATCCACGTCTTCCGAATTTCGCACAAGACGTGGATGGCCGGGACGAGCCCGGCCATGACGGCAGAAAATGGTTAGATGACACTATGGCCGCATACGGTCTCTACACGCATATCGCATCGAACAAGGTCCGTTCGATGCTGCTGCTCGGCGGCCTGTTCCTGCTCGTCTATGTGATGGTGTTCGCCGGTGCTCTGCTGGCGGAAGTCGCGCTCAACAGCAACCGGCCGTTCGACGCCTACATCACGCTGGCAGGACGCGACCTGATCAAGGCATTTCCGTTCGCCACCATCGGCGCCGCCGCATGGATCGTGATCGCCTATTTCTTTCACCAGAACATCATCGACGCCGTGACCGGCGGCCATGACGTGACGCGGCAGCAGCAGCCGCGGCTCTACAACCTGCTTGAAAACCTCTGCATCTCGCGCGGCATTCCGATGCCGAAGCTCAAGATCATCGACAGCCCCGCGCTCAACGCCTTCGCCACCGGCCTTAACCGCAGCCAGTATTCGATAACCGTCACCACTGGCCTGATAAACGCGCTCGACGACCGCGAGATGGAAGCCGTGCTCGGGCATGAACTGACCCACATCCGCAACGGCGACGTGCAACTGCTGGTGATCGCCGTGGTGATCGCGGGCGTGATCGGCTTTTTCGCGGAACTGTTCTTCCGCATTTTCTTCAATTCCAACTGGAATTTCGGCAGCGGCCGGTCGTCCTCCTCCTCGTCGTCGTCCGATAGCGGCAAAAAGGGCGGCGGTGCCTTCGCCATCGTCCTGCTGGCCATCGCCCTGATCGGCCTTGCCTGGGGCCTGTCGCTGGTGGTGCGCTTCGCCCTGTCGCGATCCCGCGAATTCCTGGCGGATGCCGGGTCCGTCGAACTGACCAAGGACCCGGACGCCATGATCTCGGCGCTGCGCAAGATCGAGGGCCGGGGCGAACTGCCCGGTTCGACCTCCGCCGTCATGGAAATGTGCATCGACAATCCGCGCGAGGGCTTTGCCGACCTGTTCGCGACCCACCCCTCGGTCGATTCGCGGGTCAAGGCGCTGGTCAAATACGCCGGCGGACGCGATCCCGGCCCGCTGCCGCTGCCCGGCAAGGGGGACGAAACCGGCGGCCCGGACGCCTCCACAGCGAATTCCAGCCCCGATACGCCGCTGGAGCCACCCCATAGCGGCCCATGGGGCAGTTCCCCACAGCCAGCGCCCTCGTCCGCAGGCCCGATTTCCGGACCCTGGGGCCGCAACTAACCGGCCGGCGTTAAGAAGCCGTTGGTTATTCAGTAGAACTGCCCGGTCAAGAATTGAATTATCCCTCGATTCTGCCATGGTCCGGCGGAAAGCAGGCTAAATTTCCCGTCGTCAGACGGACGTGTTTGGCGCGTAAAGGGGTGTTATGGCGAAACCGGCAGTGATCGTAGTGGGCGCGGACAAGGGTGGGGTCGGCAAGACCACCGTTTCGCGCACCGTCCTCGACTATTTCAGCGCGAACAACGTCCCGACCCGCGCGTTCGACACCGAAGCGCCGCGCGGCACCTTGAAGCGTTTTCATCCCGACATCACCGAGATCGTCGACGTCACCTCGACGTCCGATCAGATGAAGATCTTCGATACGCTGAATTCATCCGGTACCAGCGTCACCGTCATCGACGTGCGCGCAGGTCTCTTGTCCCCGACGCTGGCCTCGCTGCGCGATATCGGCTTTCTCGATGCCGCCAAATCCGGCCAGATCACCTTCGCCGTGTTCCACATCCTCGGCCCGTCCATCGCCTCGCTGGATGAAATCGCCGAGACGGCGAACTTCATGGACGGCGCGAAGTATTTCCTGGTGAAGAACTTCATCAACAACACCAGCTTCTTCGAGTGGGACCAGGCGACCTACAATTCCTATTTCCACCGCATCAAGAACGCGACCGAACTGACCATTCCGAAGCTCAACGAAATGGCCTATGAGCAGGTCGAAGTCGCCTCGGTGCCGTTCCTCAAGTTCGTCGCCAACAAGGGCACCAAGGACGAGGCCGCGAACTATTCGTTCGTGCTGCGCGGCTATGTCCGCCACTGGCTGGGCAATGTCTGGGGCGAATTCGACCGCATCAAGCTGACCGAGATCGTCGGCTCGAAGGAGAGCAAGGCGACACCCCGCGCGCCGACCAGCGAGATCTGAGGCGGCCCCGGCCCGCCTCCCTGACTTCAACGGACATCGCGCCGATGCGCCGCACGCCTGTCTACATCGTCTGTTCGCCCCGCCCCGCGGTCGGCAAGACGCTGATTGCCCGCGCGCTGACCGAATTCCTGCTGCTCCAGCGCGGCGCGGTGATCGCGTTCGATCTCAACCTGCGCGAACCGTCACTGCTGAACTATCTTCCCGCCGTCACCGAGACGGCGCTGATCAGCGACACGTTCGGGCAGATGGCGCTGATGGACCGCCTGATCGTCAATGATGGCGTGCCGAAGGTGGTCGATCTCGGCTTTCACGCCTTCGACGATTTTTTCAGGATCATTGCCGAAATCGGCTTCATGAAGGAAGCCGACCGGCGCGGCGTCGATCCCATCGTGCTGTTCATTCCTGACCGTGACCGCGCCTCCAGCGTGGCGTGGGCCATGCTGCGCGACACATTTCCCAACGCCGCGCTGGTGCCGGTCGAGAACGAGCATGTGCTGTGGGGGCCGCTGCCACAGGGATTTGGCCGTGTCCGCCCGTTCAGAATCGCGGCTCTGCCGGCGTTCCTCAAATCCATCATCGGGCGGCTGAACTTTTCGTTCACGCATTATCTGCGCACCAACAAGGATCAGTCGTCAGAACTGCATCAATGGGTGCGCAACAACTACACCCGCTTCCGCGAACTGGAGCTGAACCTGATCCTGCACAAGCTGGGATAATCAATAGTAGATGCTACCCGGCGCGCCGCCGCCCGCCGCGATCGCGTCGCCATTGATCGCAATCGACTTCGGTGACGCGAGGAACGCGACGATATGACCGATCTCCTCGGCGGTGACGAGACGGCGGATCGTATTCAGATCGTTCATCGCCTTCTCGACCTCGGCTTCGGTTTTCTTGGTTGCGCCCGCACGCCATGCGATGACGCCCGGCGTTTTCTCGGTCCGGGTCAGGCCGGGGTGAACACAGGTGACATTGACGCCGCTCGGGCCGAGTTCATCGGCGAGGTTCTTGGTCAGCGCCGCGACGCTCACATTTCGGATGCTGCCGATGGTGACGCCGGTCTGCCGCGCGCCAAGCCCGCTGATATTGATGATGCGGCCCCAGCCCTGTTCCTTCATCAGCGGCGCAACCTCGCGGGCCATGCGCAGGTAGCCCATGACTTTGACGTTGACGTCGCTCCAGAACAATTCGTCGGTGATTTCGGCCAGCGACGGCGGCTTCGCCTGTCCGCTCGGCTGCGCCGCGCTGTTCACCAGCACGTCGATCCGGCCGAAATCCTTGTGGATCGCCGCGACTGCGGCACGCACCGCCTCGTCCTTGCCGGTATCAGCCGAATAAGCGCGGACCATGCGGCCCGTTTCGCCCGCAATCTCTGACGCGGTTGCCTTCGCCGCCTCAAGGTCGCGGCCGATGATCGCGACGTCCATCCCCTCGCCTGCGAGCGAACGCGCAATCGCCTTGCCGATGCCGCGTGTGCCGCCGGTGACCACGGCGATTTTTCCGGTGAGTTGAAGATCCATCGTGGTCCTCCCGAAGCGGCTTTGGTTGTTATTATTTGATATCTAGTGTCCGTCGAAGGTCATCAGCGTCCGCACCGGCACATTCATGGCCCGCAGCTTCGCCGCGCCGCCAAGCTCCGGCAGGTCGATGACGAAACACGCGGCGACGACCTCGGCGCCGATCTGGCGCAACAGCTTCACCGCGCCTTCCGCCGTGCCGCCGGTCGCGATCAGGTCATCGACCAGGATGACCCGTTCACCCGGCTTCACGGCATCGACATGCATTTCCATCTCGTCGAGGCCGTATTCCAGCGAGTAGGCAATCCGCACCGTGGTATGCGGCAGCTTGCCCTTCTTGCGGATCGGCACGAAGCCCGCCGAGACCTGATGCGCCACCGCGCCGCCGAGAATGAAGCCGCGCGCTTCCATGCCCGCGACCTTGTCGATCTTGGAGCCGGCCCAAGGCTGCACGAGTTCGTCCACGGCGCGGCGGAACGCCCACGCATTGCCGAGCAACGTCGTGATGTCCCGGAAGACAATACCGGGCTTCGGATAATCCGGAATGGCGCGGACGGTGGCCTTTAAATCGGTTTCGAGAGTCATATGCGTCTTTCAAAATCCAAGAATAGTCAGGCGTTTTTCGCCTGACCGAGCCTGAATGCATTCTCGACGATCCGAAGCCCGACATTGCCTTCCAGCGACATCAGCGACTCGGGATGAAACTGCACGCCGCCGACCGGCAACGTCTTGTGTTCAATCGCCATGGCGATGCCGTCTTCGGTGGAGGCCGTCACCTGCAGCACGTCCGGCATCGTCTCACGCTCGACATAGAGCGAGTGATAGCGGCCGATAACGACCTCGTTGGGCAGGTTGCCCATCAAGGTACCGCCGCGCACTTGCACGCGCGAAGGACGCCCATGCGCAGGCGTCGAGAGCTGTCCGAGCTTGCCGCCAAAATATTCGCCGATGGCCTGCACGCCGAGACAGACGCCGAACACCGGCAGCTTCTTCTCCAGCGCCGCGCCGATGAAGTTCGACACACCGAAATCTTCGGGCCGGCCGGGACCGGGCGACAGAACGAGAAGATCGTACTCGTTCTTTTTCAGCACATCGAGCGCATGATTGTGCCGCGTCACGCTCACACTCGCGCCGACCTGACGGAAATAATCCGCCAGCATGTGCACGAACGAATCCTCATGGTCGATCAGCAGCACGCGCTTGCCGGAGCCTGATGCATCCGGCTGGAAGGTGGACAGCGGCTTCGGCGGATCGCCGCGCAGCGCCTGGAACAGCGCCGCCGCCTTGGTCTGGCATTCCTTCTCTTCGGCGACGGGATCAGAGTCGAACAGCAAGGTCGCGCCGACGCGCACTTCGGCGAGGCCGTCCTTCATGCGGATGGTGCGGATGGTCAGGCCCGTATTGATGCTGCCGTCGAAGCCGAGGAAGCCGAGTGCGCCGGCATACCAGCGGCGCGACGACCGCTCGTGATCTTCGACAAACTGCATCGCCCACAGCTTCGGCGCGCCGGTGACGGTGACAGCCCACGCGTGGGTGAGAAAACCGTCCAGCGCATCGAAGCCCGGCCGCAGCATGCCTTCGACATGATCGACGGTATGGAACAGCTTCGAGTAGGTCTCGATCTGCCGCCGCGCCAGGACCTTGATCGTTCCCGGCTCGCACACGCGCGCCTTGTCGTTGCGGTCGACGTCAGTGCACATGTTCAGCTCGAATTCGTCCTTCTGCGAATTGAGCAATTCCTGAATTTGCTTGGCGTCGCTGATGGCGTCGGCGCCGCGCGCGATGGTGCCGGAGATCGGGCAGGTCTCGATCCGCTTGCCGTCGGAGCGCACAAACATTTCCGGTGAGGCCGCGACGAGAAACTCGCCGTCGCCGAGATTGATCAACGCGCCATAGGGCGATGGATTGATCTTGCACAGCCGCTGGAACACTTCCGCTGGCGTGCGCTCGCAGGGTTCGGCGAACAGTTGCCCGGGCACCGCTTCAAAGAGATCGCCGCGTGCAAAGGCCTGACGCGCGGTCTCGACGGTCTGCTGGTAGACGCCGGGGGCGTGGTCGGCAAAGCCTTCACGCCTGGTCTTGGCGTAGATGCTCTCCGGCGTTTCGCGGCTCAGGCCCCGGGTCGACTGGCCCTTGAAGGCGAACTCGTAGCTCAGGATCACGCCGCGCCCGGTGGCGCGGTCATAGGCCAGAATGCGATCGGGGATGTAGAGAACGATGTCGCGCTGATCCTTCTCGCGCGCCCGCTTCTGTACGAGATCCTCGAACTGGAAGACGAGATCGTAGGCGAAGGCGCCGAACAGGCCGAGCAGCCCGTCACTCGGCGAATTGAACGCCGCGATGATGTCGCGCACCAGCGACACCACCGAGGCGCGCCGGGTGCGCTGGTCCTCATCCACCGGCGCGTCCCCGCGCACGATGTGGCCTTTCAGGCGGGTTGCGCTCTTCTCGGTGATGACGGCGCAGGGCTCTTTCAGAGTCTCGGCCAGAAACGCCACCAGCACCTTGCCGCGCTCGTTCAGTGCTTCGATGAAGAAATCCGTCCCTGTCGATTCCAGCCGCAGCGGCGGGTCGGAAAAACCGAGGTCGAAGCTCTCATAGCGCCCGGGCACCGTGGTGCCGGACGACAGCACCACGCCGCGGCGGGTGTCGAGCTGGTCGATCAGCCGGTCGAGCGCCGTGCCGCCGGTGAAATGCTCGACCGAGCGGGCCACATCGAGACCGCGGGCCGTGCGGTATTCGCTCTGCGCGGGAAGGGAAAAAAGGGTCCTGTTCATCTGGTCCTCTTACGAGACTTGCTGGAGGAACGCCACACAGGACAAACGAAAAAGGCCGTCGCTCTGCGATGACGGCCTCGACGATTGAAAATTCATGGGAATCGCACCGGCCACCTTTAGAAGGTGCGCCACCAGAGACGGGTCGGGCTGGACAGGGTGCTCATGGCGGGCAAAACACCATTGCCGGGGGGCGATGTCAAGGGGAGCGAAACCGCGCCGTCCCCGCGAAGGCCGGGATCACCGGCGCGGGCTCCTTGATCACAATCGCGGGTGTTGCGCTCGCCTGCATCACTTTCCGATTCAATTTTCAAACAGCCCTTCATATACGCGCGCGACATTGTGCTCGCGCATCGCGCGAGGTGAGCTTTTAGTTGTGCCCCTCGACATATGAGGGGCGTGGCGCGCCGAAAGGCGCAAAGGTGTTGTTTCGCTTCCTTGGCGAAGGAAGCGCGTCGCCTCTCGGCGCGCCATCAGCGGCGATTTTGGGCGAGGGGAGCGCTCTTCCGGGACAGGACGGACGCTTTCACGCCCCGATCCGGCGGCTTTCGCCGCGTTCGTGCCTGTCCGCGTCCAGCCATTGAAGGCAGAGCCACATAGTTGGCCCGGGCGCCGACCCCAGCCTCCCGGGCGCAACGGGTGCGAACCGTGCGCGCAGGCGCCGCATCCTGCTCCGCTCTCAAGACGCCTCTAGACAGCGCCCCTCGTGAACAGGACATTGCGGACTATATTCCTAGATCGGGAAATGTCAACAGCCATTGTCAGGATCGTGATGGCCCAACAACCGTCATTCCGGGGCGCGCGCAGCGCGAGCCTGGAATCCACAATCACTTTCAGGATTCGAGGAAAAGATGGATTCCGGGTCTGCGCCTGCGGCGCATCCCGGAATGACAAGCAGAGACATCGCGTCATCCTGAGGCGCGAGCCGCGTTTGCGGCGAGCCTCGAAGGATGCGTGGCAAACACGATGGATGTTGCGTCATCCTTCGAGGCTCGCAAGTGCTCGCACCTCAGGATGACGGGCCGGATGTTAAGGTGGGAATCCAAAAACCGTCATTCCGGGGCGCGCGGAGCGCGAGCCCGGAATCCACAATCACTTTCCAGATTTGAGAGAAGATGGATTCCGGGCCTGCGCCAAGCGGCGCATCCCGGAATGACGCGAGGAGAGATCGCGGTCTGCGTTGGGTCGTAGCCCGGATGGAGCGCAGCGAAACCCGGGATGGCCGGCGCGTGCATGCCCCGGATTGCGCTGCGCTCCATCCGGGCTACGGGTGCTTGCTCTTCGGCCGTCCCCGCGAAAGCCGGGAACGATACCTAAATTCTACCGCGAGCCATCAGCGACACGGACAAACACGGTCAGATGCCGCCCGCCGACATCTTCCTCGATCGGCGCCCAGCCTTGCCGGGTGTAGAACCTTCGCCTGTCCTTCCCGGCGCACAGATAAACCCGTCTGAAATTCAGCGCGAAAGCATCGCTGGTGGCACGCGCGACCAGCGCCGATCCGATTTCCCGCATCCGGTATTGCGGATCGACCCAGACCGCCGCCACCCAGGGAGAATATTGCGGCCGCTCCTCAAGGTCTGAGGCAATGACCGAGGCGGTCCCGATAAAGGTCTCGCTCCGATGCGCCACCAGCGCGAACGGGATCGGCGCCGCATTCATGCTCTCGCGCAGCCGCCCGGCGATATGGTCCGCCGGAAAGCCCCGCTCCTTCCACCATGCCCGCCAGATACGGTCAGCAACCGCGTCGAAAAACGCTGGTCGCTGCCGCAGGTCGGAGATGGTGATGTTCACCCCAAATGCTTCCTGAAAAACTCCGTGGCGCGGCCCCAGGCGAGCTCCGCCGCCTGACGGTCGTGGACCGCCGCACGCTCCTCGTTGACGAAGGCATGATCGGCGTCGTAGCGGAACGCCTCGAAATCCTTGCCTGCCGCCTTCATCGCCTTCTCGAAGGCATCGACCGCCGCCGGCGTGCACCAGTCGTCCTTGTTGGCGAAGTGGCCCTGCAGCGGAATTTTCACATCGGCAGGCTTCGCCGCCTGCTCGGGCGGAATGCCGTAGAACGCGACACCCGCGGTCAGTTCGGGAATCTTCACAGCGCCGATGATGGTCACCGCGCCGCCCATGCAGAAACCGGTGAGGCCGACCTTCGCGCCGTTGCGCTTGAGATACTGCACCGCGCCGCGCACGTTCTGCTCGGTCGCCTCGATGAAGTTCAGCGAATTCATCTCTTTTCCGGCCGCGTCGGCATCGTGATACGGTACCACAACACCGTCATAGAGATCGGGCGCGAGCGCATCGAAACCGGCGACCGCGAACCGATCCACCAGTCCCTTGATATTCTCGGACAGGCCCCACCATTCCTGAATGACAACCACGCCCGGCGCGTTGCCGCGCGCGGCGTTGGCGAGATAACCCGTGGCATCCTTGCCGTCGGGACGCTTGAAAGTGATGTTGGTGCCCATGGTGTCCTCCGAATGGAATTATGAGCGCTTTATACCGCGGGCGAGGCGATGCTCAAGCTCGCGATGGCCTTCTGAAGATCACGTTTGTATTGCAGGAAATCGACGAAAATACCGTGCTCGCCGCGATCCTTCGCGACAGGCCGCGCATGGAACGCGGCGATCTTGTCGCGGAAATTCGCGGTCACATCCGCGCTCTCCTTCTGCGCCTTGATATAGGCGGCGATCAGATCGGTCTGCAGCGCGCGCCCCGGCCAGCCGACACCCGCGCCCTCCAGCAACCCCGCGACATAGAGTCCATTCGGACGCGACGGAAAGATGTTGAGGTAAAGGCGCGGCGCGCCTTTCTCCGCTTGCCAGTTCAGCTCGTTCAAATCTTCAAGGAACGGAAACGTGATTTCATAGCCGGTCGCCAGCAGCACGAGATCGGCCTGATCTTCCTTGCCGTCAGTGAAGACAACGGTATCGCCGCGAAATTCCCTGATCGGCTTGCGCAGCGACACATCGCCCTGCCCCAGATGCTGAAGCACCAGCGAGTTGACGATCGGCGTCCTGTCATAAAGCCGGTGCTCGGGCTTCGGCAGTCCGAACCGCTCGGGCGGCCCGACCAGAAAGCGCAGAATCGGCTCGTGCAGCATCGAGCGCAGGCGCTTGGGGATGATGAAACGCTTCGGCTTGTGGTTGCCTTCGTCCGCCGGCTTGCCCGCGAGAAACTTCGGCACGAAATGATTGCCGCCGCGCACACTCCACAGCACCTGTTTGGCGCGGTGAATGGCATCGACCACGATATCGCAGCCGGTATTGCCCATGCCGACCACAAGCACGCGCTTGTCCTCGAAAATGTCGGCGGTCTTGTAATCCTTGGCGTGCATCAGCTTGCCGCTGAATTCGCCTGGAATCTTCGGCATCAGAGGATCGCTGAGATGACCGTTGGCGAAGATCACGCTCTCATAATCTTCGGTCGTGCCGTCGCCCAGTGTCGCGCGCCAGCTTCCGTCGCGCTGTTCGAGTTTCGTGACTTCGGTGTTGAAACGGATCAGCGGATAGAGATCGAAGTGTTTGGCGAACGACTTGAAGTATTCCGACACCCGCTCGTGACCGGGATAGGCCGGCCAGTCGTCCGGCATCGGAAAATCCGCATAGGCCGTGGTGCGTTTGGATGAAATCAGGTGTGTCGAGGCGTAGACCGCGCTCGGCGCCGCGCCATAAAGCCACTGTCCGCCGACATCGGCGTTCCGCTCAACGCACTTCACCGGCAGATCGGCCTGTTTGAGACTTTTGACCGCCGCAAGGCCCGCAGGCCCGGCGCCGATGACGAGCGTCGTCATTTTCGGAGCTCCGCCCGGCCGTCGCGATAGCGCTCGAACACCTTGCGCGCGTCATAACGCGGCGTGAATCCGAACACGGTTTTCAGCTTCTCGTTGGACAGCACCGGCCGGTACTGGATGAACTTGGCATGACCGGGGCCGAGCTTGGTGAGCCGCAGCAGATGCAGCAGCCACAGCGCGGATTTCAGAAGCCATGGCGGAATTGAAATATAAGGCCGGTGATTCAATTCCGCGATCTCGCGCAGACTGAGCGTTCCGTCTCCCGCGAGATTGTATGTTCCGGCTTTCGGCTCGCGCACGGCCTGTACCAGCGCCTCCACCACATCGCTGTCGGCGATCAGCGAGAACGGCGTCGCGGTGCCGCTGACGCCCATCACGACCGGCCGCTCGAAAATCGCGGTGATCTGATTCTCGGTGGTCGGCCCAAGCACGGTGCAGGGCCGGAACACGGTCTGCTGCAGGTCGGGATAGAGCTCCTGCCACTCGATCAGCATTTCCTCCACCTCGCGCTTGTTGCGCGCATAGGGGAAATCGGCGTTGCCGCGCAGCGGATCGGTTTCGTGCAGCGGCACCGGATTGTCGGCATGGTAGCCATAGGCCGAGCCGCTCGATGTGACGATCAAATGCTCCACCCCGGCGTCGAGCGCGGCCTGCAGCACGTTCTTGGTGCCGAGCACGTCGATCTCCCAGTCGCGCTGCGGATCGCCGCCGACTGCAACGACAGACGCGAGATGCACCACGGTCTGCGGACGGCGGACCTGGAACATGTCCCGCAGCGCCGGATCGCGCACATCGCCGGTCAGATAGGTGACATTGGGCAGGCGCTCGGTGGCGGGGACTTCGCGCATATCCAGCGCGAGGATCTCGGAGTTTTTGTTGAGGCGTGCAAGCTCGGCGATCAGCGACGTGCCGATGAAGCCCGCCGCGCCGGTCACCAGCACGCCGCCATTCATGGCATAGGGTCCCGCGTGGGCGTCGCTCATGCCGCGCTATCCCTTGGTTGTGCGCCGGACGGATGCGGATCGCGGCGCTTCCACCACGCCGCCAGCGCCCATCCGGCAATCAGGTGCCAGACCCCCCACCCTGCCGCGACCAGCGCGGCGCCGCCGATGCCGTCGAACTGGTTGAGGATCAGCGCAAGGCCCAGCCCGGAATTGTGCATGCTGACCTCGATGGTCATCGCGCGGGTGTCATAATCGCTCAGGCGCAGCAGTTTGGCGGTGCCCCAGCCAAGCAGGATAGCGATGGCGTTGTGAAGGATCACAAACGGAAGGATCGAGACGACGAAGGTGGTGAGATAGCGCGCGTTGGTGAGGATCGCGCCACCGATGAACGCCACCAGAAACAGGAACGACAGGATTTGCAGCGGACGGCGCAGCATGTGCCCGAGACGCGGCCAGTAATGCACGGTGGCAAGACCGAGCGCCATCGGAACGCCGAGGATGGCCATGGTCGAGCCGAGAAACGACAGCGGCTCGATGCTCACCTGCCGCAGCAGCGCGTTGGTGTCGGGATTGAGTCCCGCCCAGAAAATGATGTTCAGCGGCGTTGTAACGATGGCCAGCAGGCTCGATACGCCGGTCATGCTGATGGAGAGCGCGGTGTTGCCCCGCGCCATGTGGGTGATGAGATTGGAGATGTTTCCGCCCGGACAGGCGGCCACAACCATCATGCCGAGCGCGATGCTGGGCTGCGGCTTCAGGAGCATGGTGATCGCCCATGTCACCGCCGGGAGCACCGCGAGCTGCGCCAAGAGGCCGGCGAGCGGGGCGACCGGCCTGCGGAACACTTCGATGAAGTCCTCGATCCGCAGGTCCAGCGCCACGCCGTAGATGATCAGCGCCAGCACGCCGCCGAGCACAAGCTGCCCCGTCGGATTGATGTTCAGCAGAATCTCGTCAATCGGTGCGCCCGTCATGCGTTCCTCAAGCCCTCTCCGGAGGTTAGTTGAGAGGAACACGGGACGCTAGTGGAGCAGCCGCGAGGCCGTGGCGCGGCGGGCCCGTCGGCGACAAATCACGCACCATGCTGCATTGAAGCATCCGCGCAGCAAAAAGGCCCCGAAACGGGGCCTTTCGCAATTCAGATATCCGGAAGGATCAGTGAGCGTTGGCCCAGACCTTCTTTTTGGTGAAATACAGCAAACCGCAGAACACGACCAGGAACAGCATGACCTGCAGGCCGAGGCGCTTGCGCGCCTCCAGATGCGGCTCGGCAGCCCACATCAGGAACGCGGACACGTCCTTGGCATACTGCTGCACGGTGGCGGGCGAGCCGTCATCGTAGGTCACCTGACCGTCGCTGAGAGGCTTCGGCATCTTGATGGCGTGGCCGGGGAAGTACTTGTTGTAGTACGAGCCCTGCGGCAGGTCGAAGCCAGCCGGCGCCTTGTCTTCGTAGCCCTGGAGAAGCGCGTCGAT
Organism: Afipia sp.; assembly: GCA_050249215.1. Classification (GTDB taxonomy): domain Bacteria; phylum Pseudomonadota; class Alphaproteobacteria; order Rhizobiales; family Xanthobacteraceae; genus Afipia. The sequence continues at coordinate 14,810 of JBFWQX010000010.1, read as the reverse complement.
GTAGTTCGGGCCCTTCTCCTGGAACTGCGTGAAGGCGTCGAAGATGAACTGCGGGAAGCCGCGCTCATAACCACGCGCCTTCGCGATCAGCGACAGGTCCGGCGGATAGGCGCCGCCGTTCGAGGCGCGCGCGGCCTGCTCGTTCGGATACGGCGACGGGAAGTAGTCAGCCGGGCGGCCATTGCGCTCGAACATCTCGCCCTTGTCGTCCGGGCCGTCCTTGACCTTGTAGTCCGACGCGAACGCCGCGGCCTGCGCGGGCGAATAGCCCGGTCCGCCGGGGTCCGCGAGGTTACGGAAGGCCACGAACGACAGGCCGTGACAGGCCGCGCAGACTTCCTTGTAGACCTTGAGGCCGCGCTGGAGCTGACCCTGATCGAACTTGCCCAGGGGACCGGCGAATGACCACTTCAGCGACGGCGGGCTCGGCGGATGATCCGCAGCCTTGGCGCCGTCGATGCCGCCCAGCATCAGCGAACCGCCGACCGCGAGGGCGATCATGGCCGATACCATCGGCGTCTTGGTCGATCCGGTCTTGCGCAGCACGTCTTCGGCGATCGAGTTCGGCAGCGGACGCGCCTTCTCGATGCGGCTGAGGATCGGCAGCACAATCAGGAAGTAAGCAAAGTAAGCGAACGTCAGGACGCGGCCGGCGATGACATAGATGCCTTCCGCGGGCTTCGCACCCAGCCAGCCAAGGCCGAGGCAGATCGCCACGAAGATCCAGAAGAACTGCTTGGCCCGCGGACGGTACTTCGACGAACGGGTCTTGGCCGAGTCGAGCCACGGCAGGAAGGCCAGCACGATAATCGCCGAGAACATCGCGATGACGCCGGCGAGCTTGTTCGGGATCGAACGCAGGATCGCGTAGAACGGCAGATAGTACCATTCAGGCACGATGTGCGCCGGGGTCACGGCCGGATTGGCCGGAATGTAGTTGTCCGGATCGCCGAGATAGTTCGGGATGTAGAAAATGAACCAGGCGAAGAACAGCAGGAAGCACGCCATGCCGAAACCATCCTTGATGGTCGCATAAGGCGTGAACGGAACGGTGTCCTTCTCGGTCTTCGGCTCGACGCCGGCCGGGTTGTTCTGGCCAGCGACATGCAGCGCCCAGATGTGCAGCACCACGACACCCGCGATCACGAACGGCAGCAGGTAATGCAGCGAGAAGAAGCGGTTCAGCGTCGGATTGCCGACCGAGTAGCCGCCCCACAGCAGGGTCACGATGCTCTCGCCGAAATAAGGAATGGCGGAGAACAGGTTGGTGATGACGGTGGCGCCCCAGAAGCTCATCTGGCCCCACGGCAGCACGTAGCCCATGAAGCCGGTCGCCATCATCAGCAGGTAGATGATGACGCCGAGGATCCAGAGAACCTCGCGCGGCTCCTTGTATGAGCCGTAGTAGAGACCGCGGAACATGTGGATGTAGACGGCGATGAAGAACATCGACGCGCCGTTGGAATGCAGGTAGCGCAGCAGCCAGCCGTAGTTGACGTCGCGGACGATCAATTCGACCGACTTGAACGCGAAATCGACATGCGGGGTGTAGTGCATCGCCAGGATGACGCCGGTGATGATCTGCACACCGAGCATCATCGAAAGGATCGCGCCGAACGTCCACCAGTAGTTGAGGTTACGCGGCGTCGGATAGGCGACGAAAGACGAGTGGATCAGCCCCCCGATCGGGAGACGCCGTTCAACCCATTTCAAGACTGGGTTTTGCGGGTTGTAGTTCGATGGTCCGCTCATGATGCGATCCTGACAAAGAAGAAGCGACGCGATCGGGTCAGATTAGAAAATCAGCCGATTTTGATTTTGGTGTCGGAAACGAAGGAATACGGCGGCACCGGCAGGTTGGTGGGCGCGGGCCCCTGACGGATGCGGCCTGACGTATCGTAAACCGAACCGTGGCACGGACAGAAGAAGCCGTCGTAGGAGCCTTCATGGGCAATCGGGATACAGCCGAGATGAGTGCAGATGCCGATCACGACGAGCCACTGGTCGTGGCCTTCCTTGACACGCGACTGATCGGTCTGCGGATCGGGCAGGCTCGACACGTTCACCGAACGCGCCTCGTCGATCTGCTTCTTGGTGCGGTTCATGATGTAGATCGGCTTGCCGCGCCAGAACACCTTGATGTCCTGTCCGGTGGCGATCGGCGAGAGATCGACTTCGATCGGGGCGCCCGCGGCGATGGTCGAGGCGTCCGGATTCATCTGGGAGATCAGCGGCCAGGCTACGGCGGCGGCGCCGACGGCGGCCACGGATCCCGTCGCTACATAAAGAAAATCACGGCGTGTCGCAGCGGCCGATGAGGAAGACGTCACGATTGCAAACCCTTTCCGAACTGCAACCGGCGGAGCTACCCCGGACGCCGCAGCGGACGCGCCGGGAAGGAAGCCGGTGCCCGCGGCCCCCCGCGGTGGCAGAATGACCACTTGTCCCACTCAACCGGGCAGAACATGCGATCTAGAATCGATCTATTGGCACCCTTGCCGGGAGAGCGCAAGCCCGCTATCGGCACATTTAGTGCGATGCATTAAATGTGCCCGCCGCTGTGATTTTTCCTCAACTTTTCCACCGGGGCCCAAGGCCGCTGTCCGATGCGCGTCGTCCTTTTCCAGCCAGACATCCCGCAGAACACCGGGACGATTCTGCGCCTGTGCGCCTGTCTGAGCGTCGAGGCCCATATTATCGAGCCGGCCGGATTCCCGGTCTCCGACCGCCATTTCCGCCGCTCCGGAATGGACTACCTCGATCAGGTCAGCATCGTCCGGCATGTCTCATGGAGCAGCTTCGAGGCCTGGCGGGCCGAAAGCGGCCGCCGGCTGGTGCTTTTTTCGACAAAGGCGGCAAAACCCTATCTCGATCATATCTACCGGGACGATGACCTCCTGCTGTTCGGCCGGGAATCCGCCGGAGTGCCGGATGACGTGGTCAACGCGGCCGACGAGCGGCTGGTCATCCCGATCGCCCCCGGAATGCGGTCCCTGAACGTTGCCATGACAGTCGCCATGGCGCTCGGTGAGGCGCTCCGGCAAACAAGAGGAACGGCGCCGTGAGTTACGCGGTCAAGGAAATCTTCCTGACATTGCAAGGCGAAGGCGCCCATGCCGGACGCACGGCCGTGTTCTGCCGGTTCGCTGGCTGCAACCTGTGGACCGGCCGCGAGCAGGATCGCCCCGAGGCCGTCTGCAAGTTCTGCGACACCGACTTTGTCGGCATGGACGGCACCCTGGGCGGCCGCTACGCGAACGCCGACGACCTCGCCTCGATCATCGCCGCGCAATGGGAAGGCCCGCCGGAGCATCGCTACACGGTGCTGACCGGGGGCGAGCCGTTGCTTCAGGTCGATCCGGCGCTGATCGACGCCCTGCATGCGCGCGGCTTCACCATCGCGGTGGAAACCAACGGCACGGTGGCCGCCCCGCCCGGCCTCGACTGGATTTGCGTCAGCCCGAAAGCCGGAGCGGAGTTGATCCTGCGCAAAGGCCACGAACTGAAACTGGTCTATCCGCAGCCGGAGAACAAACCGGAAGATTTCGCGGGACTGGAATTCGAGCGGTTCTCGTTGCAGCCGATGGATGGACCTGACATAGCGCAAAGCACACAGGCGGCCATCGCCTATTGCCTGGCGCATCCGCAATGGCGTCTCAGCGTGCAAACGCACAAGACGCTCGGGATCAGATAGACGATCGAGGCGCAGGTGAGCCGTCACCCTGAGGTGCGAGCCGTTGCGAGCCTCGAAGGGCGACGGCCCGCCATCCTTCGAGGCTCGGCGCGAAGAGCGCCTCGCACCTCAGGATGACGGAAACGAAGAAGATTGAGGTACAGACGAACCATGTGGGAATTGACGAAATCGTTCCGTTTCGAGGCCGCGCATTCGCTGCCAGGCACGACGCTGGGCGAAGCCAGCGATGAGGTGCATGGCCATTCCTTCCGCGCCGAGGTCACGATTCGCGGCACGCCGGATCCTGCGACCGGAATGGTGACGGACCTCGGCCTGCTCGAACAGCGGATGGCCGAGGTGCAGACCATGCTCGATCATAAATGGCTCAACAAGATCGAAACGCTGGGTGCGCCGACGCTGGAAAACCTGACGCGCTTCATCTGGGACCGCGTTCAGCATGCCGGGCGTGTGGTCCGGGTCAGCGTTTATCGCGACAGTTGCGGCGAAAGCTGCACCTATTTCGGTCCTCAAGGCTAACGGAGAGGCCAGTTGGAAAAACCCCTCACCATGCTTGAGCAGCGCAAGCAGCAGGCCCGCGCTTGGTTCGAGCATCTGCGCGACGATATCTGCGCCTCGCTCGAGACACTCGAAGCCGATGCTTCGCCGGAGCTGTACCCCGGCGACGCGGGCCGTTTCGTCCGCACGCCGTGGGACCGCACCGACCACACCGGCAAGCCCGGCGGCGGCGGCGTGATGTCGGTGCTGCGCGGCCGGCTGTTCGAGAAGGCCGGCGTGCATTGCTCCACGGTTCATGGTGAATTCGCCCCGGAATTCCGCGCCCAGATCCCGGGCGCCGCGGACGATCCGCGCTTCTGGGCCTCGGGAATTTCCCTCATCATCCATCCGCGCAATCCGAACGTGCCGGCGGTTCACATGAACACCCGCTTCGTGGTGACCACCAAGGCGTGGTTCGGCGGCGGCGCGGACCTGACCCCGGTGCTGGACCGGCGGCTGACCCAGGACGATCCCGATACGGCCGCCTTCCATGCCGCCATGAAAGGGGCCTGTGACGCCCATGCCGCCGTCGCCCCCTATGACAAGTTCAAGAGCTGGTGCGACGAGTATTTCTACCTGCCCCACCGCAAGGAGCCGCGGGGCATCGGCGGTATTTTCTACGACTGGCTCGATTCGGGCGACTGGGACGCCGACTTCGCTTACACCCGGGATGTCGGGCTGGCCTTTGCCCGAATCTACCCCGACCTGGTGCGGCGGAATTTCAGGGACGGCTGGACCGACAAGGACCGGCAGGAGCAACTGGTGCGCCGGGGCCGCTATGTGGAATTTAATCTGCTCTACGACCGCGGGACGATTTTCGGCCTGAAAACAGGGGGTAACGTCGATTCGATCCTGTCCTCGATGCCGCCCGAGGTGAAATGGCCCTGAGCAGCGGCAAGGCCGACGGTTCAGAAACGCTTAATAAACGGGCACTTTCGGACGTTTTTGACGTGTCACCGAGACAGCACACTCGGCAAAGAACGGTACTGCAGAACCCGGAAAACGCCTGAAACCATTTGAGCCGGAGCCGCCCTCCACGTAGTTTGAGGGTCATAGGTGTGGCGGAATCGTGCCGCCGCCAACGTTTCTATAGGGGCTCCGATGCGCAAGATTGCTGTTCTCCTCCTCGCTGCCGCGGGCGTTAGCCTGGCTGGCGCGGCTTCCGCAGCCGATCTCGGCGCAAAGCCGATCTACCGCAAGGCGCCTCCTCCTGTGCAGGTCTTCACCTGGACCGGCGGTTACATCGGCGGTTACATCGGCGGCGCATTCGGTGCCGAGGACGCTGTCACCGGCGTTCCGGTTGACGGAGCTGGCTTGCCAATCTTCGCGGGCGCCCCTGCGTCTTACGGCTACGGCTCGAGCGTGATCGGCGGTTACACCAGCGGCTACAACTGGCAGTTCGCTCCGAACTGGGTGATCGGTTACGAAGGTGAAACCGGCTACATCGGCCTCAAGGGTTCGTCCGCCTATGCCGGATCGGCCACCTCGATCGCGACGACCCGCGCGGAAGGCCTCTACAGCGTCTGGGCGGCCCGCTTCGGTTACGCCTTCGACCGCTCGCTGATCTACGTCAAGGGCGGCGCGGCTCTGGTCGACTTTGAAACCGGCGTGTCAGACGGAACGCCTGGCAATCACATCGACACCATGCACACCAAGTATCGCCTCGGTTACGCCATCGGCGGTGGCTGGGAATATGCGCTCGACAACAAGTGGAGCGTGAAGGCCGAATACCTCTATCTCGGCTTCGACGACAGCATCACCACCACCGGCAACTGGACTGGCGGTCCGACGCAGGTCTGGACCACGACCAACCTCCCCGGAATCCACACCGCCAAGGTCGGTTTGAACTACAAGTTCGACATGCTGGGCTATGTCCTCGGCATCGTCCGCTAAACGCCGACAGTTCTCTGACATCAAAGCCCCGGACATCGTCCGGGGCTTTTTTGTTGTGTCGCAAATCCGATCCACGCTCTTTGTCGGCATGTCATGACGCGCGGCTAGGCTGAAGGCTCCTCACACAGCCAAGGAGCCGGACATTAAACTGAAAGCAGGCGATGTCGTCGTCCTCAAATCCGGAGGACAGGCGCTGACCGTCGCAGACGTCATCGACGAAACAGTCGAATGCATCTGGATCGGCGAGGAAGGCGATCTGTTCCGCGAAAAACTTCCCGCGGCGGTGCTCGAACTCGCCCACATCGACCTGTCCGACGATGAAGACGGACACGAGGCCGAAGAAACCGAAGACGACGAGGATGAAGAAGACGAGGACGGCGAGGATCATCAAACCAGGAAAGCGGCGGAACTCGCCTGAGGGTCAATAGCGCGCGACCTTCACCTCTCCCCGTTCCTGCGGGGAGAGGTCGGGGACTGAGCGTAGCGAAGTCTCCGGGTGAGGGGCTTGGCGCGTATGGAACAAGACGCCCCTCACCCGCTCGCCATAGCGCGTCGAAGACGCGCGTAACCGCGCTTATGGCTCGCGACCTCTCCCCGCAAGAGCGGGGAGAGGTAAAACAAGCACTCTTCAAAGCCGATGATCGCGTGTAAATCGCGCGACCGTTTCGTCCGCGATGCCCTTCAGCGCGGCGGCGTCCAGCGGAAACTGCAGCGCCAGCCAGGCATCCTCCGCCAGCGTCAATACATGGCCGAGCGCCGGCCCTTCGGCGATCCCGCGTGCAATGAAATCCGCAGCCTTGAGCGGAAATACCGGCGGCGTCCAGCGCTCCGGCAATGTCGTCAGATCGCGCCACTGCGGCGCATCGAAGTCACGGCCCGCCCGCGCCCATGCCAGCATCATCCGGTCGCGGTAACGCGCCGCGCCGAGCCGATACAAGCGGCGCTCGGCGATGGCCCCGTCCATGCCCGCCGCGCGCCACCACCTGTGTCCCATCGAATCGAGGCGCTTGGTCTCGGCGTTGGACAGTCGCCAGCGCTGCGACAGCCGCTTTGCATCTTCGGTGACGGCAACCGCCAGTGCGCCTAGACGGAGAATGGCATCAGGTCCGATCCCCAGCGCGCGCTCGGCTGCGATCATGTTGGCGAAAGCACCGTGATAGACCACGCCCGCCGTCAGCCGCAGCAGCAGACCGGCGTCGTCCATCGCCACCAGCGCCTCGGCGGCGCGCTTGGCGACCATCAGCTTGAGCATCTCCATCCGGATTCGCTCGGCGGACAGGCCCACGAGACCGTCGCGTCCGGCAATGCAGGCTTCGTATCCGGCGCGGTCCGGCGCGCCCTCGCCATAGGCGGCATGGATCCGGAAGAAGCGCAGGATGCGCAGATAGTCCTCGGCGATGCGCTGCGCGGGATCGCCGATGAAGCGCACCCGCCGCGCTTCGATATCCGCAAGACCGCCGACCTCGTCATGCACCACGCCATCGGCGGTCACGAACAATCCGTTCATGGTGAAGTCGCGGCGCATGGCGTCGCGTCTCCAGTCGCGCCCGAACGCCACCGTGGCCTTGCGTCCGAAAGTCTCGATGTCTTCGCGCAGCGTCGTGACCTCGAACGGCTGGCTGTCGATCACCAGCGTCACCGTGCCGTGGTCGATACCGGTCGGCACCGCCTTGATATGCGCGGCCTTGGCGCGGCGGATGACTTCATCCGGAAGCGCGGTCGTCGCGATGTCAATATCGCCGATCGGCAGGCCCAGCAGCGCGTTGCGCACCGCGCCGCCGGCAATCCGCGCCTCCTCGCCGTCGGCGTTCAGCACAGCGAGCACCCGCGCTGTCGCGCCTGACTTCAACCACGGCGCGTCGCGCAGCGAGGGTGCGGTGCTCATTTGTCGGTCCCCCGAATGAGCTTGCCGTTCTCGATATGCGCGGGCGTGTAGGTCGCACCGGGAGGCGCGCCGGAGAAATGCGCCAGCAGCACCAGGCTGACGATCACGAGCACAAACGCCGCCACCGCGAGTTTGGCGACGACAGGCAGCGGCCACGACGATTTCACCCAGACGCCAGACCGGCTTGCGATCAGGAATGCCGCATACACCGCGAAAGGAATGAGGAAGATTCCGATCTCGGTCAGGACAGGACGGATCATGAAAGGCAGATCCGCTCGTACATCGCGCGCAGCATCCCGGCCGTCGCGCCCCAGATGTAATGCTGCTCGAACGGCATTTCGTAGAACGAGCGCTGCATGCCGCGGAATTCCTTGCTGCCGAGCTTGTGATTGACCGGGTCCATCAGGAAGGCGAGCGGTACCTCGAACACATTGTCGACTTCGTTCGCGTTGATCGTCAGCTCGAAGCCGGGCCGCACACGCGCCAGCGTCGGGAGGATACGGAATCCGAAGCCCGTCGCATACACATCGAGATAACCGACAGGTTCGATAAAATCGTGCTTGAGCCCGATCTCCTCGTCGGCCTCGCGCAGCGCCGCATCCATCGGCGTCGCGTCGGTCGGGTCGATCTTGCCGCCGGGAAACGAAACCTGCCCCGCATGTTCGTTGAGATGTTCGGCGCGCTTGGTCAGCAGCACTGTGGGGACATCGCGCTCGACAATCGGCACAAGCACCGCCGCCGGACGTACCGGGCGCTCCTTCGCAATGATCTGCAACATCGCATCGGTGCCGAAATCGCCGGTCGGCGCCAGCACCGCGGCATCGGTCAGCCCCGGCGGTACATCGAAATTCAACCGCTCCTGCGCCCGGCGGAAAAACTCGCGGGACGTGATATCAGCCGGCGTCGCGATGCCGGCGGGGAGCGCATCCCTCAGAAAAGTCTTCGTCAACCCGAACCTCGTCCGTCAAACAGGATCGCGCGCCTGCGCGGCGTCCGCCATCGTAAAAAATTCACCGCCGGACATCACGCCGAACATCTCGCGGCCATCGGCCTGTCGAATCTCGCCCATTTCGACCAGATCATAATAGAGCGCGCGTGTGACTTTTGCCCACAAATCCGCACGCACATGGAGGTACGGGGTCAAGCCGCCGTCGGCGGCGGCTTCAAAACGCAGCCGGTGATCGGCGTTGCATGGCACCCATTCGTCCATGTTGGTGCGGAAGCTCAGTTGCCGCGTGGCGCCCTCGCCGTCCCTTTCCATCTCCACCGCGAGAAACGGCGCGTCATCGACGCGGATGCCGACCTTCTCGACCGGAGTGACCAGAAAATATTTGCCGTCCTCGCGCTTGAGGATCGTGGAGAACAGCTTCACCAGCGCATGACGGCCGATCGGCGTGCCGAGGTAAAACCAGGTGCCATCGCTCGCGATCCGCATGTCGAGATCGCCGCAGAACGGCGGATTCCACAAATGAACCGGCGGCAGACCTTTTGTCGCAGCTCCGCGCGCGGCCTGGGTCAGCCCGTCCAGACGCTGGGCCGGATTCGGCTCCGGTTTCTGCCCTTGGTTCGCCATTGTTTGCCCTGACCGTTGACGCTTCTGTTTGGCACAAATGGTGCACGACAAGACGCAGGAAAGTACCGCTGAATCCCGTAAGCCGCGCGGCAGGAATACTCGCCACATCGTGATGAGTTTCAAGCCCCCCGCCCGCTAATGTGGGGACAGCCCGACGTTGGGAATACATAAGAGAATACATGGTCTTTGCAGAAGTTTAGCATGGGCCGGCGGTCTGAAGTCCGGATTTCGAGTCCCATGGAACCCGAAGACGGACAGATGCGATCCATTCAAGGAGCGAAAAGCATGGCTGGCGCGGAAGGTGTCGAGAAACTGGAAGACGTGATCGTGCGCTCGGCCGAGCAGATCGCGGGAAACATCCGCGCGGCGCGGGAAGCGGTCTCCACCGTCATCTTCGGGCAGGAGCGCGTGGTCGACAATGCGCTGGTGACCATCCTGTCGGGCGGACACGCCCTGCTGATCGGCGTGCCCGGCCTCGCAAAGACCAAGCTGGTGGAAACCCTCGGGATCACGCTCGGTCTCGACGCCAAGCGCGTCCAGTTCACGCCAGACCTGATGCCGTCGGATATTCTCGGCGCCGAAGTGCTGGATGAAAGCGCCAGCGGCAAGCGCTCGTTCCGCTTCATCGCGGGGCCGGTGTTCGCGCAGCTCCTGATGGCGGACGAGATCAACCGTGCTTCGCCGCGCACCCAGTCCGCGCTGCTGCAGGCGATGCAGGAGCAGCACATCACCGTCGCCGGCGCGCGTCACGATCTGCCGAAGCCGTTCCATGTGCTCGCCACGCAAAATCCGCTGGAGCAGGAAGGCACTTATCCGCTGCCGGAAGCGCAGCTCGACCGTTTCCTGATGGAGATCGACGTCGAATATCCGGACCGCGACGCCGAACGCAAAATCCTGTTTGACACGACAGGTGCCGACCAGTCGGTCGCGAAGGAAGCGATGACCACCGAGACACTGCTCACCGCGCAGCGTCTGGTGCGCCGCCTCCCCGTTGGCGACTCCGTGGTCGAAGCAATCCTCTCACTGGTGCGATCGGCGCGTCCGGGCGACGACAGCGGCGAGATCGGCAAATCCATCGCTTGGGGACCGGGACCGCGCGCCAGCCAGGCCCTGATGCTGGCCGTCCGCGCGCGCGCGTTGCTCGACGGGCGACTCGCACCATCCATCGACGATGTGCTCGACCTCGCCGAGCCCGTGCTGAAACACCGCATGGCGCTGACATTCTCCGCGCGCGCCGAAGGAGAGACGATTCCAAATGTTATCAGGCGGCTGAAGTCACGGATTGGATAGCGCATGCCGCAGGTGAGCGGGAGCCAACAGGACGACGCCGTCCAGGCCGCAATCGGCAAAAGCCGAAAGCTGGCCGCGCGTGTTCCTCGCCTGATTCTCGAGGCGCGCCGTGTTGCCGCGACCGTGATCCATGGCCTGCATGGCCGGCGCCGGGCCGGAGCCGGGGAAAATTTCTGGCAATACCGGCACTTCATCAACGGCGAGCCGTCTCACAACGTGGACTGGCGTCGCTCCGCGCGCGACGATCAGCTCTATGTCCGCGAACGCGAGTGGGAATCCTCGCATACGATCTGGTTCTGGATCGACCGATCGCCGTCGATGGACTTCAATTCGCATCTGACCGAATGGAGCAAACTCGACCGTTCGCTCGTGGTGGCGTTTGCGCTGGCGGAGGTTCTGGTACAGGGCGGCGAGCGCGTGGGAATTCCCGGCCTGATGCGTCCAACGGCCAATCGCAATGTGATCGAAACGATGGCGCAGGTGATCGTCCATGACGCCGGCGAGCGGCCCAGCCTGCCGCCGAATTTCGAGCCGGCGCCTTTTTCCGAGGTCTTGCTGCTGTCCGACCTGTGGAGTCCGATCTCCGAATTCCGCACGGCGATCGGGCAACTCGCGGCCAACGGGGCCAGAGGCCACGTTGTCCAGATCGTCGATCCTGCCGAGGAAAGTTTCCCCTACAAAGGCCGCGTTGAATTCGTCGATTCGGAAGGCCTTGGCACCGTGACCGCCGGCCGGGCCGAACGGTGGCGCGACGACTATCAGACACTGGTCGCCAACCATCGGGCCGCGCTGCGCGCCGAGGCCGACCAGTTCGGTTGGAGTTTCACCGTACACCGCACGGATCGCGGTCCGACCGAGTTGCTGTTCGCCATTCATGCGCGCATGGGCGCGGGCGCTCAGGCCGTCACCAACAGCCGTGGCCCTGCGCGGACGAATTCCGGTATGCGCACATGATGGGCCTGCCGCTCTCCTTTGCCGAACCATGGCTGCTGGCGGGCCTGTTGAGCCTTCCGGCGCTGTGGTGGCTGCTGCGGGTGATGCCGCCGCGCCCGCGGCGGGTCGATTTTCCGCCGACGCGCCTGCTGTTCGACATCGTGCCCAAGGAAGAAACCCCGTCGCGCTCGCCCTGGTGGCTGACGCTGCTGCGGCTGATCGCCGCCGCGCTGGTGATCTTCGCCGCGGCCGGGCCGATCTGGAATCCGGGCGAAGGCGCGTCGCGTTCCTCCGCGCCGCTGGTTCTGCTGCTGGACGACGGCTGGAGCGCAGCTTCCAACTGGGACGCCCGCATCAAGACGGCGGACGAAATGATTTCCAACGCGGAGACCGACCGCCGCGCGGTCGCGCTCGTGCCACTGTCGGATTCAACGCGCGACATCACGCTGATGCCTGCGGGCACCGCGCGCGTGGCGCTGCGCCAGCTTGCACCTAAACCCTATTCCGTCGAGCGGGTCGAAACCCTCCCCGCCCTGCAGCGTTTTCTGGCCAAAACCGGCGACAGCGAGATCGTCTGGCTGAGTGACGGCATCGACACCGGACGCGGCAGCGAATTCACCGAAGGCCTGACCAAAACGATTCAGGATCGACCGCTCACCATTGTCGAAGGCGGCACCCCGCCCGCCCATGCGCTGGTGGCGGCGGAAAATGCCGCCGCCAGGATGACGGTGAAGGTTCTGCGCGCCGGAACCGGCAGCGGCGACGTGGGCCTTGTGCGCGCGCTGGACCAGAAGGGTTCGCCGATCGGCGAGGCGAAGTTCGCATTCGGCATGCAGGACCGCGAGACCGAAGCGAGCTTCGACCTCCCGGTCGAATTGCGTAACGACATCACCCGGCTCGAAGTCTCCGGCGAACGCTCGGCGGGCGCGGTGCAACTGCTGGACAAGCGCTGGCGCCGCCGCGCCATCGGCATCGTGTCCGGCGCGACCACCGACACCGCGCAGCCGCTGCTGGCTTCGACCTTCTATCTGACCCGTGCACTCGCGCCGTTCGCCGATGTCCGCCTCGGCGAACGCGGCGCACCTGCGGTGGCCATCGGGCAATTCCTCGATCAGAAGCTGCCGATGATCGTGCTTGCGGATGTGGGCACCCTCTCGCCAGACATTCGCGACCGGCTGAACACATGGATCAAACAAGGCGGCGTGCTGGTGCGCTTCGCCGGACCGCGCCTCGCCGCCGGCGATGACGATCTTGTGCCGGTGAAACTGCGCCGTGGCGGACGCAGCCTTGGCGGCAGCCTGACATGGGAAAAACCGCAACCGCTGGCGTCCTTCGCAAGTGACGGTCCTTTCGCGGGCCTTGCCGTGCCGAAGGACATCACCATCACCCGTCAGGTGCTGGCCGAGCCGGACCCCGGCCTCGCCACACGGAGCTGGGCGTCGCTTGGCGACGGCACGCCGCTGGTCACCGGTGAGCATCGCGACAAGGGTGTGATCGCGCTGTTCCATATCAGCGCCGATATGCGCTGGTCGGACCTGCCGATGTCTGGCACCTTTGTCGAGATGCTGCGGCGAATCGTCGATATGTCCGGCTATACGGCCAATGCGGGCGCAGGTGTCGCCGCGGACGCCGGAGCGGAGACTGTTGCGCCGATCCGCACCCTCGACGGCTTCGGTGCATTCGGTCCGCCGCCTTCCACCGCGAAGCCCCTGCGCGCCGACTATCGCGACCGCGCCACGCCGGATCATCCGCCGGGGCTTTACGGTCCCGCCGACGGCCCGCTCGCCGTCAACGCGCTGGCCGCCGCCGACCGGCTCGCGCCGCTGGATACCTCCGCGCTGAAAGCCCGCCGCGCGACCTATACCAATGCCGAGCCGCGCGACCTGCGCGGCATCCTGCTCTCGGCGGCGCTCGCGCTGTTCCTGCTCGACGCGATCATCGTCGCCATTCTCGGCGGCGGCATTGCCGCGCTGCTGCGCCGGCGCGCTGCGACGGCGGCACTCGCTCTTGCGTTTTCGCTGGCTTCAATCGGCGGCGTCCCCTCACCGTCCTACGCGCAGGCACCGAAAGCTCCGGCGAAGGCCGCACCCGCTGCGCCCTCCGCGAAAAACGCGGCGGATGACGAGTTCGCCATCAGGGCTGTGGCGCAGACACGGCTGGCTTACGTCATCACCGGAAACTCCGATGTCGATTCCATCGTGAAAGCCGGCATGTCGGGCCTGACCCTGTTCCTCGCGCAGCGCACGGCGCTGGAGGCCGGCGAGCCGGTGGGCGTCGATCCGGCACGGGATGAACTCGCCTTCTTCCCGCTGATCTACTGGCCGGTGGTCACCGGCGCGCCCAAACCGTCACAGGACGCGATCAACAAGCTCGACACCTACATGAAGCAGGGCGGCACGGTGGTGTTCGATACCCGCGACGCCATCGAAGCGCCGCCCGGGCCCGGCGGCGAATCGCAGACACCCGGCATGCTGACCCTGCGGGAGATTCTGTCCTCGCTCGACATCCCCGAGCTCGAGCCGGTGCCGCGCGAACATGTTCTGACCAAGACCTTCTATCTGCTGCGCGACTTCCCGGGCCGCTTCACCTCGGGCCAGACCTGGGTCGAGACGCTACCGCGCGTCGATGACGAGGAAGCCGCCGACCGCCCCGCACGCGGCGGCGACGGCGTGTCTCCCATCATCATCACCTCGAACGATCTTGCCGGCGCATGGGCGTTGCGCGCCGACGGCCAGCCGATGCTGCCGCTGACGCCCGGCGATCCGCGCCAGCGCGAAATGGCGTTCCGCGCCGGCGTCAACATCGTGATGTACACCCTGACCGGCAACTACAAGGCGGACCAGGTGCATGCACCAGCGCTGATCGAACGGCTGGGGCAATGAGTATGCGCAAAATATTTGGTTTGCGATCTCCGCTGCGAATGCAATGCACCCCCTCTCCCCGGCGGGGAGAGGGTTGGGGTGAGGGGCTCTCGATGTTCCCTCAAGAGCACCGCGGGGGGGGGGGGG
>JBFWQX010000009.1:0-170061 GCA_050249215.1 Afipia sp. | reverse complement strand
CAACACCAACCGACCGCATACGAGCCTCAACGGGCTCACACCAAGCGAGTTTGCCAACCGTTCAAACAGGGACGAAAACCAGAACAGAGTCTACTTATAAACGAGGGCAATCAGGGGTGCAGGTCACGACAACCATAATTCCAATTGCAATAATTAAATTGCTAGCGAGGATGACTCTTGAGGAATCTATCGATTTTAACAGATATCCCGCTGCCAATCGGGACACGATAGTGGCGCCTAGTGTTGAACTCATCAACGCGGACGACGTAAATGGATCAATTGCGCTCTCTTCGCAGAAGATCATGAAGTGGCCAATGAACAGAAAACTACCAATGCTACAGACAGCGAAATGTGCCATCGCAAAATAATAAGTAAACCAATTTGTGCTCGGTTGCTGTTCAGTCTCTGGTTCTATGGACGCCGAAGTTATCGGCGGCTCACGGATAAACACGAGACTCGCGAGCCCGATTACTGCAGTAGATGCAATCCCATAATTTAGCAATGCGCTACGCCAGCCATTATGCAACGCCATATCGCGCAAGATTAGCGGGACTACTATCCCGCCCACACCTTGGCCGCAGGTAACGATAGCGATCGCATAAGTTCGGTTATGGTCAAACCACCGGCTGGCCGCAGCGGTGATTGGGCTAAAAAACGTACCTTGCCCAATTCCGCCAACTAGAATTCCGTACGCAAGCGCGATTTGCCAGAATTCATCGGCGCGGCTGGCAATTAGCAATCCCGCACCAATTGAGATTGCTGCCAACAGGGCGAGCCTTAAGAAATTCATTCGGTCGGATGCGTATCCAATCACCAAGCTTCCGACAGCTGCGCCAACTAAGGCTGCCGTATGAACCAGTGAAAGCTTGCCGCGAGACCAAAAGAGCTCGTCCGACATGGGTTTCATTAAGATAGGAACTGAAGTCACCGCGCCGAAGCTCAGGGATGTCATCAACAATGAAAGGCAAGCGACAACCCAACTATAGGCACCCTCCGACGTCTTCACTTTCGCTGATTCAGAATATTCGATCACAATGAGCTCGATGCGCGACACAAAACGGGGTGTGGCCTGAAACAATCATTTCCACTGTAGTAAGCGCTTCTTAGCGTTAGTCATGATTAGGATGATTACGCTGCCAACCACCGCTAGAAAAGACGTCGCCGGACGCTCGAATGCGAATGATTAGACTCGTCTGACCGTTAGTCGTTGTCATGGAAAGATGGTGGAGGGAATCCGGCTTAATGGGTAAATACTAAGTGCATTCTCCTTACCTTCACAGCGCCGTCTGGGTCTATGTGAAGACCTAGCAGGTCTAAAGCGCTTCATTTAGGCTTGGAGCCGTAAGGCGCGGCCTCTGCGATCTTCGCGCTAACGCTTAGGCTTTAGAATGCTGCCTACACACGTTACCAACACGATGGGGGTCAGGGAGGCGACGATTTCGGCTCGATACAATCGTTCGTGCGTTTCAGGTGTAGAATCGCCGATAGTTCTGGGGATCGAAAGTGAAGCCGCGAAACATAAGCGCTGGTTTCCTGTTTAAGGCGGTCTGGAACTATGTGCATTTTTTGGCTGACTTGCGAGCTAACGGCTTGAGGAATGTGTCGGGTGGCACGTCCAGCACTGCCGCAAACTTCCCGATAATCTCAAGCCCGACGTAGGCAACCCCTCGCTCCAGTTTGCTCACATGGGCTCGGTCCACGTCAGAATCGTGGGCCAGCTGCTCTTGGGAGAGACCCCTTTCATGCCGGATGCGGCGCAGATTGGCTGCGAATGGCTGGCGGATATCCATGCCGCCAACCAACCGCGCTATCGCGACACGCTTGATACCGCATTCCTTTGGTCTGCATTCTTCGGCGTCTACGCCGATGCTTATGCTGTCAGAGCGGATAATCAAATTGATCGTGGCATAGATCCTATGCCGGAGCTGATGGATGGCGTGCGCATGCTGGTCGCTTACGAGAAGCGATGCATGAGCGATACCAGACGCTTCGCACTCCAGCCGACAGACTCTGACGTTCTGATTGTCCTCTATCCGGGCTTTTACGTTCCCGGCTGCATGCCGACTCCCACGAGCAATAAGACAGAGTCCTTCCTGCTAGGTGCGCGGAACTGAACGAGCGACTGTCATTCAATAAGCGAGAGGGTTTTACGGGATGTCAGAAGTTGCGAACATTGCACTGGAGATCGAAAATCTCGACGAGCTGCGAATTCGAAAGGTCATTACTGACGAGGAATTTGCAGACCGAAAAGCAAAGCTTCTAGCGCCAACTAAACCGGGCAATCCGCCAACGCAAAAACGACCAGGTACAATACTGGCAGTCTCGGTTATCGCGGTGTCGTTGCTGGTGGGTGCTGCTTACGGCGGAAACGGTGCAGTCATTCTCGGGACTATGTTCGGCTTATTCATTTATCTGCTACCGGCCTTTATCGCGTATCAGCGCTGGCACACGAACAGGCACGCCATTCTGGTTATCAACCTCTTCTTGGGCTGGTCGATTATTGGTTGGCTCGGGGCGTTGATCTGGTCGGCGACCTCCGCAACGACAAAATCGACAACGGCGTCAGTCGCACTCGTAGGAGGAGTCTTGGCTGCAAGTTCGATGTTCTCGGCAGACGTGCGGGCTCAAGAACTCTATCCGGACATTGCTCGGGAACATATCGCAGCTTATCGGGACCTAGATGACAAAGCTTACCTTTGTGAAATATCTGCGGCTAAAATTTGCTCCCCGTTTGAATGGCGAGCAAGCGGCGATCATGGCGTCAAATGAATTTGCGGTACACAACCACCGGTCGTTTCTATCAACTAATGAGCAGCCATGATCTTCAAGCTAAGGCAGGATTACATTTTGCCGTCGTCACGAGCTTTGCGCTCGTACCCAGCAATCTCTTCCTTCGTGAACTGCCGTACCGGAGATGCTGGACCGTATTTGTTTCCGCGAAAGCCACGCGTGCGTGCTGATCCAGGACGAACCTGAGGATTAATCTTATCCCGCTCTTCGTATGGATACTCGCCGGAGGTTTTAATGTGGGTGAGATCTGAAGTGGTCTTTGTTTTACTGTAGCGACTATCGTTCGGCATATTCGTTTGACCTGTAAATTAGCTGATACTGAGTGAGCTGTTAAAATTTCAATGACTATCATTTTGACAACTATTGTACGTAGCCGCAGACCAGAACGATCTGCAGCTTCTCGGAGTTCATGACAAAAGCGACGGGGAGACTGGCTCGACGTGCCGTTTAGTCGAGGAGGTCGATCGGCCACATCGTGCGGTCGAAAACCCACTCTAAGTCAAGTTGCTTCAGGTTATAGCGATCTAACCTGTCTTTGTTTTTGATCGGGGACGAATGAATCGAGCCCTTGATATTGTGGGCCCGGCAAACGCTTTCCCAGATGCTTTTGGCGCCCGCGTCGAATGACGGCAGTCCCGCTGTTGGGATATCGATCAGCGCATGGAAATGAAGCGGCGCAAATGTTCCCATCTTGCTCCATATCTCCGGCACAACAACGAAGTTCTGAGCGGCGAAATCAAGTTCCAATTTTGCAGACCGGTGTATGCCTCTCAACATGCGCACCAAAAATTCGCGAATACATTCCCGCGCGATATTTGCGTCTTCAGGTTGAAAGACTTCGTGCCAATCTAACTTGAAAACCAACTCACGGTTCGCTGGCATGGAATTGAGTTTAAAGACTGCATCCTTTCGGATAGCTGCGTGCTGATCGGCGAGCGTACGCGCTCCCCTGGCTGCAATCGTCAGTTCAAACGGCGTTTTTGCCTGCTTGATGCGCTTAATGGCTTCCGAGCGGGAAGTAGGATTCTTGGTGCCATATTTGCCGGTTGCGCCGCGATCGGGCACGTCCTTTGAGCCGGATGCGATAAGACGGCGGAGTTCTTGCTTGAGGCTGAGTTTAGTCATGTCACGCATATTTATATCGGCAAGTCGCATGAACTGGCGGGCAGGCCTAAAAAATTACAGGCAAGAGGGCGAAATGGCGTCCCAGCCGTCCCAGCCGTCCCAGACGCGCTCGTTCATAGCCTATTCGTCCGACTTCTTCGGGTAATGCTTAAACAGCTCGTCGAACTGCTCGCGGCGGTATCCCTTGGCTTGTATCGGGGTGCGAACGTTCATGGGACGGATGTGACGGGGCAGGAGCTTGGCCAATCGAAGCTGACCGTCACTTCCCCACTGACACCATGGCCGATCCTTGAATCCCTTGAGATGCGCAACAAGAGCGGCAGAGCTGATTGCGGCTGCGCCGGTCATATCGAAGCCGGCGCGTATGTCGTGAAGAAGCATCTCTTCTAAGGAAGGCTCGTCCAAGTGGATAGGATCCAGCGCCAAGGCGTCTTTGCGAGCCTGCTGCGCCCACTCCGGACCTGCAAGTTCCGCGATAGCCAGTAAAGGTTCCCATTTGTCGATGCGGCGTGAAGCAAATCCAGTCGGCATTTCTGGAACGGCGTCTAGAAGGTTGCTGACAGCGGTCTCGGCCCAAAGCTTGCAGGTCGCAGCGAGTTCTGCGATTTCGCGCTCATGATTTGGAAGAATGCGCTCGACGTTTTCGCCAGGCAACTTGCGGTGCATGTAAAAAGTTATGCAGCGGCTGGCAAGTGCCGCATTCGGCATCTTGCCAATGCGCGCAATGACTTTAGGACACCACGCACTATAGCTCTTTCCACCCGCACGACGGATTCGCGGGCCATTGCGCTTGCAACCTGCGTTGAAGAACTTGATCAGCGTAATATTCGACGAGGTAAAGTTGAGATCGCCTTCATCGTAGATGATTGTCGCGCCCTGATCGGCAGGTTCAAACAACGACGCGGGCGTCGCGTCGAAGACTTTTTCAACGCTCGGCGAAAGTCCGGCCAAAATGTCGATGAGTACTGTCTTTCCGCTTTCCTGCGCAATCGACTGCACTTCAATGATTGGCGACGTGCGAGCGGCACGAAACGCCCAAAAATGAAGTAGGGCGAGTGCGCTGACACGAGCATACGATTCCGGCAGGATCACGTGACGTGCGATGCGCGACGCCACTGAATTCAACAGTTCGGAAGTCTCATTGGGTGTTGCAACCGTCACCGATACGTCACGCGGCGTGCCGGCTGGCGACGTCGGCGTTGAACGTCCGTCATCGTAAAGACCGCTCTCCTTCGTTGCGCGGTACAGATTGATGTGGTGGGCCAGCACGCTCAGCACGGCACGGCGATCAGGAAGGGCGGGTTTCACCAAAGCTTCCGCTTCGTCGCGAAAAGCAAGAATATCCTCGCCTCGGAAAATGCGGGAAGCCAGGCTTTTTAAGGAACTTGCAACCTCGCTCCAGTGAAGCTGATTCTTGTCATCAAACGATACCCACTGAGCGTCTGCGTAGGCCGACGCAGGCAGCGCGGTGGGATCATCGCTAATCACAACATATCCGTCCGAGCCGTCGATGCGTTTTGCCTTTAGCTCACGCACAGCGTAGCTCTCGCCGGAACTGATCTCGAAGACAGGTAGCTTGAAGTGTTCTGCCAGGTCGACGCCTGCTTCTGCAAGGCCGATATCAGCCGGGCCCGACAGCACGAATTTCCTGCCGCCGGCCGCCTTTGCATTCATGAGCTGCATGAGAAGCGCGCCGGGCAAATGGATACCGTCCTTCCCACTACAATACTTCTCGCGAAGATCATCGCCGGTCACGATGCTGGCGTCTGCCGTTTTGCTGTATACCGAATCGACGCGGCGGTCCTCTAGGGTTAGACCGCCCGGATCCGGTACAAGCGGCGGGCTAATCCCTTCTTCGTGAGAAGGGTTGTCAGTTGATTGGTTTGTAACGGAAATTCCCTTCTCAGAAATGCTGCTTGATGGTGTTGCGTCCGCTTGTGTCGGGTGACCGGGCAAGCGAGCCCCAATGTGCTTGTCATTTGAGCTATTGTTCTCGCCGCCGGTCATGATTTGGCACCGTCGGTTGCTTCGTGGCGATGACGGTGAAGTAAGCCAGCACGTTTGGCGGAGCGTCCGAAATTCTCTGCGACGCCTTCGACGGTTCGCAGGTTCGTTCCGGTGATTTCAACCCTGTGAGCGCGAGGGCGGAACTTGACCCGTACCCCCGGGTAGACCTCAAAATCGCGAACATCGCGAATCTGGAGCAGCGGCCACACTCGCGAGAAGTAGCGGCGGAACTGCTTCTCATCGCCAAAATAGGAGACGCGGGAGACGACTCTATATATGTGTACTGTTGAGCCCACTGTCTCCATGCTGATGGTGGTGTAGACCGAGCGGCGGGTTCGCAGCTCCTTTTTGAGGCGTCGCGCCGTCACAGAACGATTTTTTTCGCTATTCATGAAGAATCCTGCATTTGAAAAGGGTTTGGGAAATCGCCGCTCATGAGCGGAAATCGATATGGGTGCGTCCGAAGGGACCATGGAGAGGTGAGCGAGCCACAAACCGCGTGGACGCGCCTCCGCAATGCTTCAGATCATTTTCGAGCTATCAAGCCGCGCGGGGGCATCGTGCAGCCGATCAGCCGTTTGCGGATGCCTTAGAGACCCATCGCGATAGACTCGTTTTGCAGCGCGCTGCGAGATGTGCTCGTGCCGCATGCTCGAAATCAAAACATAGTAAGGTCAGGGCACCGCGCAAGCAGACGCGGTCCTGCGTGGTGTCCACCAGTGTCGCTAGGTGTCTCGCAACGAAAATAAATTTGATAAAGCGTCAAGAGGCGGCCCTCCGAGCCCACAAATCAGTTGAATTCGAGGTCGGCGCGATTAGGCCTGATTGATCAAGACACATGGGCCACGAGTCCCAGAGGTCCGCCGGCATCAGATTGTTCGCGGTATCGTTTGCGACCTGCTCGATGCGCAGCCGGTCTTGGCGTGGTAGCATCTTGAGGACGCGATGAATGCCGCGGATGCGCATGCTGTCGAAGATCGCGTTGGCGTGCTCCGGTATCAGCGGCTTGATAGTTTCGGTCGGTTAACGCGGATCTTGTCGAACGGATTCTGATGTTCAGCAGTTCGTGGCCGCGGCAGTTCGGTCGCAATCGGCGTTCGCCCTGAGGCGCGTGACACCGTCCTCCGTCGCTGTGCCTTTGTCGTATGCGACAGTTCCGCCGATCTTCCCGATGTAAACCGTCTCCGGGATGCCGGTCGCGCTAGATGCCGTGTTTGCGGACGCCAGAACTCCGCACAATCACCTCATCGGTCGTGATGCCCGCCAGGTCGACGGCGACATCCACGCGTGTGACCTTGCCAGTCAGGACGAACTCGAGGAAGTCTACACCCGCGATCGACAATAATAGAGTGTCGTCGCCTGAATCGCGTAACGCGATGTTGCGCCATAAGGGATGCCCCGCTTGACGCAGTAGTCCTCAAACGAACGGACGTTGCTTTGAACTTGAACCGAATCAAGGTCAGCTTTCGTATCCGACAGCTTGTCGATTTTCAGGATGGAGGTTGGTATTGAAATTGATGCAGACATGCGAAATTATTCGTTCGAATGACGTTCCCTTGAGTTTGATTGTGGTGAGTGTGAATAACCCGGCTTATTAGAGCGAGCCGCCCGAATTAGCGTCTTCAGCGATAGCTGGCTTCGCGCTGACCGGTTTCTTCCCGCGCTTGGGTGAGCGTTTTGCAGCCGCTACCTTGCGCGGCTTGCACTTCGAACGATAGAGAATAACCCACGGATCGGTCTCGCTATACGCAGGGGCATAGTTTCCTGCGCGAATGCGGCCGATGTAGTCGCTCAAGTCCTCGATATGAACGCGCGTGCCGCCGCTGTATGTGATGCGGAGTCGGAGTGCGTCGACTTCGCTGTAGAAATGCGATTTTGAAATGTTGAGCCTGGCGCAGACTTGCTGCCGGGTGAGAAAAATCTCGTTTGTAAGAATGCGATCGTCCATTGCTTTTGTCCGGTTACACCAGGAGCGGTGCCTGACCGGAAAATGGGGTCACAATGGGGGCCCAGCAGGTGCGTCAAAACCGGGGCCTATCCCAGTGCCATGTAAAAACGCAGTATCGAAGTGTGCGATGTTTGCGCTAGGGCTTGGGGGCTTCTTGTTGCCGGAGATATTCGTCGGCTCGCATAGTCAGCAGCACCCAGCGAACGACGATCCGGGCGTAACTATCCTTAAGGCTGCGCCGTTGACTAGCCTTCGAACCCCGTTCTTTCGCCGTAATCTCCAGCGCATCTTCCTGAGTCTTGCCTTCGTCCCGCAACTTCTTCATGCGGGCAGAGAAGGCGTCATCGAAGATTCGGGGGCGTCCCCCCTTTTTCGGCGGCGTTCGGATGCCGATCCGCGGTTTAATCAAAAAGTCGCGGACAAGTACCTCGGCTAGCCATCTGAAGCGATCCAGATCGTCCGGATCGATGCCGTATTTTTCAAACAGTCCCGGGATCTCGGCGTAGGTGTGAGTTGTGACAGCATCCTCCGTGCCCGGAGGCTGGAGGATCTGCTGCTCGTCTTCGTCACCCCAGACCCCCTCCAGAATAATGTCCGGGCCCAACGGCTGATCGCGGTACGGATAGATGACCTTACGGGGAGGCATCAGCCGAAATTTCCATGCAGAAGTTCGCCCAAGCCTGCATCAGGGCTCGTCGGCGATCAAGGAGATTGCCGCGTCTATAGGCGGCCTCCGCCTTGTTCTTGATGGTATGGGCCAGTGCCATTTCGACGAGCTCGTTCGGATACTCGGTCGTTTCGGCGGCCCAATCGCGGAATGTCGAGCGGAAGCCATGCACCGTGAGGTCTGAACGGTTCATCCGCTTGAGGAGGGCCAACATGGCCATGTTCGAGAGCGGTTTGTCGATTTCCTGCCCAGGAAAGACGTAGTCGGTTTCCTGACTCAGATCCGCCAAGATTTCTATGGCTCGGTCCGACAGTGGCACTTGATGTTCGACGCCCGCTTTCATGCGCTCAGCCGAGACTGTCCACACCTTCTCCTTGAAGTCGATCTCGTCCCATTTCGCGCCAATCGTTTCACCTGTCCGTGCGGCGGTCAGGATGGTGAATTCCAGGGCTTTCGCGGCCGTGCCATCACGACTTCGAAGGTCGGTCATGAACGTTGGTATGTCGCGAAAGGGAAGAGCAGGGTGATGTTGGACCTTGGCCACCTTCCGCATGGCTGGCAGCACTTTATTTAAATGACCTCGCCACCGAGCCGGATTTTCGGCGCTCCGATACTTGTGCGCCGCCGCCCAATCCAAGATGGCTTCAATACGGCCCCGAACTCTTGATGCGGTCTCGGTCTTGGTAGACCACAGCGGTTTCAGGATATCGAGGACGTTGTCGACGGTGACAGCATCGACAGGAAGCTTTCCGATTTTCGGATCGGCGTAGGTGGCCAGGGTGTTCTTCCACTGCTCGCGATGTTTCGGATTGCGCCATCCACTTTCCTGCAAGGCGATGTATTCAGTGGCGCATTCCGAAAATGTCTTCGTGGACGATTTCCCCCGCTGCTGAAGGGGATCAAGGCCCTCTCGCAGTTGCTTTCGCGCGACCTCAGCCGCCTCGCGAGCCTCCTTCAACGAAACGTTCGAAGCGCTTCCAAGCCCCATTTCGAAGAGCTTCGGCTTTCCATTTTCATAAACGCGGCCTGGAAGTCGATACAGGAAAACCCATCGGCGGCCACCGTTCGCTGAAACGCTCAGATACAGACCGTTGCCGTCTGCATGGCGGCCGAGCTCTTTAACGGTTTTGACGGTGCGGGCCGAGAGCCGATTGATCTCGCGAGCCATGTGTGCCCCAACATTCAATAATTTCTGCCCCAACAAATAACTCGGATCGGGGCAGACATCAATGGACGGGCAATGACGAGTGTAGACAATAACATATTGATAAAACTAAGATTGATAGACATCGTCGAACAAGGTTGTTCACCGTAGGACATTAGTTCGACACCCTCCCTCTCCGCCATACATCAATAGCTTTTTGATTTTGCTGTAAAAAACGCCGTAGCGGCGGTTCGCAGCGCATGATGGTCTACAGTTAATGACCCTTGCGGTGCTTCTTCTTCTTTGGCTTCTTGCCGAAAGTCGGCTTCTCGACGTCGGGCCATTCCTTGCGGTTTGCCTTTTTGCCGGGTGGCGGGTTTTTGCCGCGCGCCGGCGCGTTCTCGAAGCGGCGTGCGTCATCACGGTGAGGCTTGCCGCCGTGCTTCGGCTTGTCGCGTGATCTGTCTTCAAAGCGCGGCTTGTCGTCGTAGCGCGGTTTATCCTCGCGGCGCGGCCCGGCGCTGAAATCTCTGTTCTCACGCGCGGGCTTGCGAGGGCGCTTCTCGAAGGTCTCCGTCTCGCCCTGCGGCCCGTCCGGCAACAATTCAATGCGGATGTTGTCTTCCTTGTCGGGTCTTTTGATCTTTGCAGTAAACCCATCGACAGCGTTGGCGGAAATCTGAAACTCGGTGCTGCTGCCGTAAATGCGGATGGCGCCGATGTCCTGCTTGCCGATTCCGCCGCGGCGGCAGATCATCGGCAGCAGCCAGCGCGCTTCGGCATTCTTGTTGCGGCCGATCGCGGCGCGAAACCACATGCTGCCTTCCGGCAGCTCTGCGCGCTTTGCTTTCGTTTTTTGCGCACGATCATCGCTGCGTGGTTCGCGGCTGTCGCGCTTTGCGTCGCGTGAGCGCCCCTGTCCAGGATCGAGGATGTCTTCCGGCGCGGGAAGGCGTGAACGATACAGCCGCGCCAGCGCGGCGGCGATGTCCTCCGCGGAGCGTTCGGCGAGCAAGGCGCGCGCCAGGACGAGATCGTCCTCGGTGGCTTCTGTGCTGAACAATTCATCCTGCAGCATGCGCTGCTGGTCGAGCGCACGAATTTCCTCGACGGTCGGCGCAATGCCCCATGCGGCTTCAACGCCGGCGAGATCGAGCAGGAATTCGGCGCGCCGCCGCCTGGCAGGTGGCACCAGAAGGACGCTGACGCCTTTCTTGCCGGCGCGCCCGGTGCGGCCGGAGCGATGTTGCAGGACTTCGGGATCGTTCGGCAGGTCGGCGTGAATGACGAGACCGAGATTGGGCAAGTCGATACCGCGTGCGGCGACGTCGGTGGCGACACAGACCCGCGCGCGCCCGTCGCGCAGGGATTGCAGCGCCTTGGTGCGTTCGTTCTGGGTCAGTTCGCCCGACAGCGCGACCACGGAGAACCCGCGTTCAAGCAGCGCGGCCTGAAGATGGTTTACCGCGCTGCGGGTGTTGCAGAACACGATGGTGGTCGGCGATTCAAAGAATCGCAGGACGTTGACGACAGCATGCTCGACATCACCGGGCGCGATACGGATGGCGCGATACTCGATATCGGCATGGCCGCCGTCGCCGCCGGCGACCTCGATGCGGAATGCGTCCCGCTGATATTGCTTCGCCATCGTGATGATGGTGCGTGGCAGGGTCGCCGAGAACAGCAGCGTGCGGCGCGTCTCGGGCGTCGTCTCGAGGATGAATTCCATATCCTCGCGGAAACCGAGATCGAGCATCTCGTCAGCTTCATCGAGCACGACGGCCCTCAGTTCGGTGACGTCGAGGCGTTTGCGGCGGATGTGATCGCACAGACGCCCCGGCGTGCCGACCACGATATGCGCACCGGCTTCAAGTTCGCGCTTCTCGCGCTGCGGGTCCATGCCGCCGACACAGGACACCACGCGCGCGCCGGCATGGGCATAAAGCCATTCCAGTTCGCGATGGACCTGCAAGGCGAGTTCGCGCGTCGGCGCGACGATCAGCGCGAGCGGCGATGCGGCGCGCGGCAGGCGTTCGACGTCACCCATCATGTCGCTGGCGACTGCGAGCCCGTAAGCGACCGTCTTGCCCGAACCGGTTTGCGCCGACACCAGCAGGTCGCGGCCGATGGCCTCGGGCGCGAGCACGGCCGTCTGGACCGGCGTCGCGTCATGATAGTTGCGCTCGGCCAGAGCACGGGCGAGCGGCGGACTTGCGGGCAGGGATTTCACGAACGTCAGACCTTGGTTGGCGGGATCGCCAGAAACAGCCGGGACGCATCGGTCATGCGCTCCCGAAGGGCGTGACCGGACTGAGGCATCGGCGCGAGGATGAATTGGGTGTGCTTTAGGGCAGTTGCGGCAAAAGCACCAACGAATACTGCGATGCCGAGGCTTTTGGTGGCCGTTTGCGGCGGTTTTCGGACCGAAACAGCTATCGGCGGCTCGAAAGCTCGCAAACCAGCGCCGATTAAACGAAAACGGCGCGCATTGCTGCGCGCCGTTAAGTTTCGGTTTGGCGGTGTCAGCCTGCCGCTGTGACCGCGCGCTGCGCCAGCACCTTGATCAGGTTGGCGCGATAAGGTGCCGAGCCGTGGATATCTTCCATCAGCCCGTCGGCGGAGATTTTCACCCCGTCGATGGCGCCGGCGGACCAGTTCGCCTTCAAGGCAGCCTCGATGGCGGGCACGCGCATCACGCCGTTTTGCGATGCGCCGGTGGCGGCGACGCGGACATCTCCCGATTTCGTCTTCGCGACGAACACGCCGGTGAGCGCGAAGCGTGACGCCGGATGGCGCATTTTCTCGTAGGCCGCCTTGGCCGGAATCGGGAAGGAGACTTCGGTGATGATCTCGCCGTCTTCCAGCGCGGTGGTGAACAGGCCCTGGAAGAAATCATCGGCCTTGATGCTGCGCTTGTTGGTTTTCACCGTCGCATCGAGCGCCACGAGGGCTGCGGGGAAATCCGCCGCCGGATCGTTGTTGGCGATCGAGCCGCCGATGGTGCCGCGATAGCGCACGGCAGGATCGCCGAGCACCGAGGTCAGATGCACGATGGCGGGAATCGCCTTCTTCGCGTCCGCGCTTGAGAGGATGTCGTAATAGGTCGTCGCCGCCTTGATGACGAGCGCGTCGCCGGTGGCCGACACGCCGCTCAGGCCCGGGATACGGGCAAGGTCGATGACATCCGACGGCTGCGCCAGCCGCTGTTTCATCACCGGCAGCAGAGTTTGTCCGCCGGCGAGATACTTTGCGTCCGATCCCTTCTTGAACAGATCGAGCGCGTTTTCGACACTGGAGGCGCGATGATAGGTGGTCTCGTACATGGTCGTGCCTCCTTACTCTGCGGCCTGCTGTTGATGGATCGCGTGCCACACCCGCGACGGCGAGGCCGGCATTTCAAGATTGTTGGTGCCGATGGCGTCGGTGATGGCGTTGATCACCGCCGGCGTCGAGCCGATGGCGCCGGCTTCGCCGCAGCCCTTGATGCCGAGCGGATTGCTCGGGCAGGGCGTCATGGTGTGCGAAATCTTGAACGAGGGCAGATCGTCGGCGCGGGGCATGGCGTAATCCATGAACGAGGCTGTTACGAGCTGGCCGCTCTTGTCGTAGACCGCGCCTTCGAGCAGGGCCTGGCCGACGCCCTGCGCGATGCCGCCGTGGACCTGACCCTCGACGATCATCGGGTTGATCAGGCGTCCGAAGTCATCGGCGGCAACGAAGTTGATGATGTCGGTCTTGCCGGTGCCGGGATCGACATCGACTTCGCAGACATAGGCGCCGGCGGGGAAGGTGAAGTTGGTCGGATCGTAAAACGCGGTTTCCTTCAGGCCCGGCTCCATGCCGTCCGGCAGATTGTGTGCGGTGTAGGCGGCGAGGGCGACCATCGGCAGCGCGATGGCCTTGTCGGTGCCGGCCACCTTGAACTGGCCTTCCTCGATGACGATGTCGTTTTCGGAAGCCTCTAGCTGGTGCGCGACAATCTTCTTCGCCTTGGCCTCGACCTTCTCCATCGCCTTCACGATGGCCGACATGCCGACCGCGCCGGATCGTGAGCCGTAGGTGCCCATGCCGAACTGCACCTTGTCGGTGTCTCCGTGCAGGATCGACACCTGCGAGATCGGAATGCCGAGACGATCGGAGACCAACTGCGCGAAGGTCGTCTCATGGCCCTGGCCGTGGCTGTGCGACCCGGTGAGGATTTCGATGGTGCCGACGGGATTGACCCGCACCTCGCAGGATTCCCACAGGCCGACGCCTGCGCCGAGACTGCCGACAGCTTTCGACGGCGCTATGCCGCAGGCTTCGATGTAACAGGAGAAGCCGATGCCGCGCAGCTTGCCTTCCTTCTTCGCCTTCTCCTTGCGGGCAGGGAAGCCGGCATAGTCGATGGCTTTCAGCGCGGCATCCAGCGAGGCGTTAAAGTCGCCCGCGTCGTAGGCCATGATCACCGGTGTCTGGTGCGGGAAGCTGGTGATGA
Organism: Afipia sp.; assembly: GCA_050249215.1. Taxonomy (GTDB): domain Bacteria; phylum Pseudomonadota; class Alphaproteobacteria; order Rhizobiales; family Xanthobacteraceae; genus Afipia. Next base: position 155,903 of record JBFWQX010000009.1, on the reverse strand, counting down.
AGTTCTTGCGCCGCAATTCGGCCGGATCGACCTTGAGCTGGCGCGCCGCGGTTTCCATCAACCGCTCCATCACGAACGAGGCTTCCGGGCGGCCCGCGCCGCGATAGGCGTCCACCGGCGTGGTGTTGGTGTAGACGCTGATCACCTCGGCATAGATGTTCGGGATGTTGTATTGGCCCGACAGCAGCGTGGCGTAGAGATAGGTCGGGACCGAGGACGAGAACAAGGACATATAGGCGCCGAGATTGGCGTGGGTCTTCACCCGCAGGCCGATGATCTTGTTGTCCTTGTCGAAGGCCATCTCGGCCTTGGTGAGATGATCGCGGCCATGGGCGTCGGTGAGAAACGCCTCGGTGCGGTCGGCGGTCCATTTCACCGGCCGGCCGGTGCGCTTGGAGGCCCACAGCGCCACCATCTCTTCCGGATAGATGAAGATCTTGGAGCCGAAACCGCCGCCGACATCAGGGGCGATCACGCGCAGCTTGTTCTCCGGTGCGATGTTGTAGAACGCCGAGAGCACCAGACGCGCGACATGCGGGTTCTGCGAGGTTGTATAAAGAGTGAAGTGCTCCTCGGCGGGATCATATTCGGCCACCGCGGAGCGCGGCTCCATCGCGTTCGGCACCAGCCGGTTGTTGGTGATGTCCATGGCCACCACATTGGCGGCTTTCTTGAAGGCGTCGTTGGTGGCGGCTTCGTCGCCGATGCTCCAGTCATAGATGACATTGCCGGGCGCTTCGGGATGAAGCTGCGGCGCGCCGGGTGCGATGGCTGCACGAATATCCGCGGCGGCGGGGAGCTCTTCGTAAACCACCTCGACGGCTTCGGCTGCGTCGCGCGCCTGATTACGGGTTTCCGCGATGACAACGGCAACAGCGTTCCCGACGAAACGCACGACTTCCGGTGCCATCGCCGGCCATGCGCCCATCTTCATCGGCGAGCCATCCTTGGAATGGATCATCCAGCCGCAGATCAGGTTACCGACCTTGTCGTCGACAATCTGCTGGCCTGTCAGTACGTCGACCACGCCCGGCATGGCCTTGGCGGCGTCGACCTTGATGCTTTTGATTTTTGCATGGGCGTGGGGGCTGCGGACGAACGCCGCGTAAGTCATGCCGTGAAGGCGGACGTCGTCGGTATATTTGCCCTTGCCGGTGATGAAACGCTTGTCTTCCTTGCGCGTAACCCGCGCGCCGATACCTTCAGCACTCATAATCTCGACCTTTCCATAATCGTCGCCATGGTCGCGCGGGCAGCGCGGGCGACTGCACATCCGATGAGTGAGTCCTCGTCGCGGATCATTCCGCGGCGGCGGCAACCTTCATGCGTCCGGCGGCGTCGAGCACCGATTTGACGATGTTGTGGTATCCCGTGCAGCGGCAGATGTTGCCCTCCAGCTCGTGACGCACCGTGGCTTCGTCCAGGTTGCCCTGATGGCGCTGCACGATGTCGATGGCCGACATGATCATGCCCGGCGTGCAGTAGCCGCACTGCAGGCCATGATTGTCCCGGAACGCGGCCTGCATCGGATGCAGATCGTCGCCCTTCGAGATGCCTTCGATGGTGGTGACGTTGGCGCCGTTGGCCTGGCCGACCAGCGTGGTGCAGGATTTGACCGCGCGCCCGTCGATATGGACGATGCAGGCGCCGCACTGGCTTGTGTCGCATCCGACATGTGTGCCGGTGAGACCGAGGTGATCGCGCAGCAGATGAACCAGAAGAGTGCGATCCTCGACGTCGGCGGAGACCGCCTTGCCGTTGACCGTTAATTTGATTGTCGACACAAGCACCTCCCAAAGTGATTCCAACGGGCTTTTGGAAATCGTTTTTTGTAATTGTTCTAATTAACAACCGGCGCGCAAAACTTTGCAACGCCGATTTTCGTCGCGGGTGTCATCGTGCGATCATCTGGACGTGAAGCGTGCATGTTTGCGATGCGCATGGTGCGGAGTTATTTCGCAGATGCGAAAGCAGATTGTGCGGAAGGTGCAAGCAATGCCGCTTTCTGCATTCCCTCAATGCGGATGTGATGTTTGATCGGCCCCGTCTTTTTGCTTAGGCTCTCTCCCGCAAAGTTCAGAAAATAGAACGCGAACAAGGAGTAAGGCGTGATCGACAAGCGCGTGGAGTCGCTGGAGGCGGCGGTCGCCGGCGTCAAGGATGGTGCGACCGTTCTGGTGCCCGGTTTTGGTGCAGTCGGGATCGCCGACAATCTCCTCGAAGCGCTGCACGATCAGGGCGCCAAGGAGCTGACGATTGTCGCCAACAATTCCGGCAATGGCGATCACGGACTGGCGCGGCTGATCAATTCCGGCCGCGTGCGCAAGGTGATCTGCTCCTATCCGCGGTCGGGCGACTACAGCGCCTTTCTCAAAGCCTATCGCGCCAAGAGTCTTGAACTGGAATTGGTGCCGCAGGGGACCATCAGCGAGCGGATGCGCTGCGCGGCGGCGGGTCTTGGCGGATTCTTTTCGCCGGTATCGGCAGGGACCAAACTTGCGGAGGGCAAGGAGCAGCGCGAGATCGACGGGCGGCTTCATGTGTTCGAGAAACCGCTGAAAGGCGATATCGCGCTGGTCAAGGCCGCGAAGGCCGACCGCTGGGGCAATCTTGTCTATCGCAAGTCCGCGCGTAACTTTAACCCGGTCTGCGCCATGGCGGCGGAATTGACCGTGGTCGAGGTTGAGACCATGGTCGAACTCGGGACGCTCGATCCCGAGGCCGTCGTCACGCCGGGAATTTTCGTCGACAGGATTGTCGTTGCCGAGCCGCTCAAGATCGGGAGCTGAACCGTGACCTATACGCCTTTGACACGTCACCAGATCGCATGGCGCGCCGCCCAGGATTTGCCGGAAGGGGCCTATGTCAATCTCGGCATCGGCATTCCGACACTCACATCAGGATATGTGCCGAAGACGCGCGAAGTGATCTTTCACAGCGAGAACGGCGTGCTCGGCATGGGTGGTCCTCCGAAGCCGGGCGAGGAGGATGAAGAACTCACCGACGCCGGCAAGAACCTTACAACGCTCGTGACCGGTGGCTGTTACGTCCATCATGCCGATGCCTTTCTGATGATCCGCGGCGGTCATCTCGATTTCAGCCTGCTCGGCGCATTCGAGGTGTCGGAGAAGGGCGATCTCGCCAACTGGACCACTGAGGATTCAGAGTTTCCGCCCGGCGTCGGCGGTGCGATGGATCTTGCGGTCGGGGCCAAGGAAATTCGTGTGCTGATGGAGCACACCGACAAGAAGGGTCAGCCGCGCATCAAGTTCAAGTGCAGCTATCCTTTGACAGCGGCAGGCGTGGTGAAACGCATTTACACCAATTACGCGGTCATCGACGTCACGCCACAGGGCCTGATGGTCGCCGAGATGATTCCCGGCACGACTCTGGACACGCTGCAGTCCATGACCGAGCCGAAATTGCAGCTCGCACCCGGCTACAAGGACATGATGCCGCCTGCGCGTGCGGCCTGATCGTCGCTGGAACTCCGGATGGCGATCCAGGCCATCCGGGTTCCCTATGGAACCCAATCCTCACCTCGACGTTATTTCCGGGACGGCGGCGGATGTACCCGCAGTCAGGCGGAGCGGCTTGGCGCTGGGGTTCCAGGCCATTCCGTTCTCGCATTACCGTGCTCTCTAGTGCCCAGATACCGGAGAGCCTTTCATCATTCGCCGTGGTGTAAAGACCTCGCGGCGTTCCATTCGTTTTTCGCCGGTCAAGGCGTCCATCGCAGGGGCAAGAGTGGAACCGAGAAGGACGACGGGATGTCAGTTTTGACAAACATCCAGATGTCCCCGGCAAAAGCGGTATCGGAAGGCGGCGTGGGTTCTCTCGCACGGGCAGGCGTGGTTGTCGAAACCGATATTCCATCGCGTCTCGATTCCCTGCCGTGGAGCGGGTTTCACACCCGGGTCATCGCCGCGCTCGGAATCACCTGGATTCTCGACGGGCTCGAGGTGACGCTGGCCGGCGCGCTGTCCGGTGCTTTGAAGGACAGCCCGGTCCTGCGCTTCTCGAATACGGATGTCGGAATCGCGACCAGCGCCTATCTCGCCGGCGCGGTGCTGGGCGCCATCGGCTTTGGCTGGCTGACCGACCGGATCGGTCGCAAGAAGCTGTTTTTCGTCACGCTCGCCGTTTATCTCGCGGCCACCGCAGCGACGGCATTTTCCTGGAATCTCGCCAGCTTCGCGCTGTGCCGGTTTCTGACCGGCGCAGGCATCGGCGGCGAATACACCGCGATCAACTCGACCATTCAGGAGCTTGTGCCTGCGCGCTATCGCGGGCGCACCGATCTGATCGTCAACGGCAGTTTCTGGATTGGCGCGGCCATCGGCGCGGTCAGCGCCATTGTGCTGCTCGATCCGGCCATCATTGATCCGGAGAAGGGCTGGCGTCTGGCGTTCCTCACCGGCGCTGGCCTCGGTCTGATCGTGTTCGTGATGCGGTTCTGGATTCCGGAAAGTCCGCGCTGGCTGATGATTCACGGTCAGCCGGAGCGGGCGCTGAAGATTGTCGCCGAAATCGAGCAATCCGCCGCGCATCGCGGACCAGCCAGCGTCGCGCCGTTCCCCAGGATCAGGCTGACCATGCGGACGCATACACCGATCCGTGAGGTCATCACGACGCTGTTCCGGACCTATCGGAGCCGTGCGCTGGTCGGTCTGTCGCTGATGGTGGCGCAGGCATTTTTCTACAACGCGATTTTCTTCACCTATGCTTTGGTTTTGACAGATTTCTTCGCTATCCCTGCGGCGAATGTCGGCTGGTACATCTTGCCCTTCGCGGCCGGGAATTTTCTCGGCCCGCTGCTGCTCGGTTCGCTGTTCGACACGCTGGGCCGGCGCAGCATGATTGCCTTCACCTATGGCGTGTCCGGCATCCTGCTTGCCGTGTCGGGCTATCTGTTCTCGATTGGCGTGCTGACCGCGCAAACCCAGACGATTGCCTGGATGGTGATCTTCTTCTTTGCGTCGCCGGCGGCGAGCGCGGCGTATCTCACCGTGAGCGAGACATTTCCGCTCGAGGTTCGTGCGCTGGCCATCGCATTGTTCTATGCGATCGGTACCGGCGTCGGCGGCATCGCCGGGCCCGCGCTGTTCGGGGTGCTGATCGACGCCGGCTCGCGCGGCAGCGTGTTCGCCGGCTATCTGCTCGGATCGGTGCTGATGATCGCCGCGGCAATCATCGCATGGCGTTACTGTATCGACGCCGAGTGCAAATCGCTTGAGGAGGTTGCGCGGCCGCTGGCGGCGCATGAGTAACTGATGGATCATCGTGTGATTGAAAATTCGCCGGCAAAATCCGGGGGCGATCTACTGTCCGCTCCGGCCGGAATCGTTCCGGACATGAGCCGGACCGCGCTTCTGCTCGACATCGACGGTACGTTGCTGGAGCTGGCGCCGACACCGCGCGATGTCGTGGTGCCGCCGAATTTGGGCGCGGTCCTGCGGATGCTGCATGAACGGCTGGATGGCGCGCTCGCGCTGGTCAGCGGACGCTCGCTGACCGACATTGATGTGATTTTCGCACCGTTGCAGTTTCCCGCCGTCGGCGGTCATGGCGCGGAGATGCGCCTTTCGGTCGAAAGCGAGGCGGTCGCGTCGTGCGCGCCGCCGATGGACAACGACCTGAAGCGCCGTTTCATCGCGATCTCCCAGCTCAGTCCGGGAATTCTGTACGAAGACAAGGGCTATTCAATCGCGCTGCATTACCGTCTGGCGCCGCAGTTCGAGAAAACCATCTACGAGGCGGTCTCCGCGATTCGCGCCGACTTGCCGCAGGCGCCGATCGAGGTGCTTCCCGGCAAGTTTGTCTGCGAGATCAAGCCCGCCGGCTTCACCAAGGCGACTGGCGTCCGCGAACTGATGAACCATGCGCCGTTCTCCGGACGCAATCCCATATTCATTGGTGACGACGTCACCGACGAATCCGTGTTCGCCATCATGCCGGCGTTTCGCGGTGTGTCATTTTCCGTGGGCCGCCGCGCGCACGGCGTCAACGGGCAGTTCAAGGCCCCGAAGGACGTCCGCGCGTGGCTCGCGCAATTGCTCGACGAAGAGGCGATAGCGGCGCAATGAACATTCCCAAGGTGGTTACGGCTTCCCAGGCTGAAGCCGGCGCGAAGATAGATCACGGTCTCGATCTTGCGGTGATCGGTAACTGCAAGACGGCGGCGCTGCTGGAGCCGACATCGCGGCTGGTGTGGTGGTGTTTCCCGCGCTTCGACGGCGATCCGGTTTTCTCCCGGCTGGTCGCGGGCGACGAGGAAAAGGGCTTCAGCGATGTCGTGCTCGACGGAATGGTCGAATACAAGTCCGACTATGTCCGCAACACCGCGCTGGTCGAAACGATCCTGACCGACGGCAAGGGCAACGCCGTCCGGATCACGGATTTCGCGCCGCGGTTTCGACAGTATGGCCGCATGTTCCGGCCGCCGCAGTTGTTCCGCATCATCGAGCCGATTGCGGGCCTGCCGCGGATCACAATTCGGGTGAGGCCGACACACTCCTACGGCAAGCCGTTGAAGCGCAGCTCCCTCGGCAGCAATCATATCCGCTTTGTCGAGGAGGAATCGACGGTCCGCGTCACCACCGACGCGCCGATTGCGATGATCGAGCACGAAACGCCGTTCGTGCTGACGCGCCCGGTGCATATGGTGTTCGGCCAGGACGAACCCTATCCGGGCGATCTTGCCGCGACGGCGACGTCGTTCGCGGAGCAGACCAAGGCCTACTGGCTGCATTGGGTTCGGCGTCTCTACATCTCGTACGATTATCAGGAAGCGATCATTCGCGCGGCGATCACGCTCAAGCTGTCGAATTTCGAGGAAACCGGCGGCATCATTGCCGCGCATACCACGTCGATTCCGGAGGCTCCCGGATCGGGCCGGAACTGGGATTACCGCTTCTGCTGGCTGCGTGACGCCTACTTCGTCGTGAAGGCGCTGAACCGCGTCGGCGCCACGCAAACCATGGAGGATTTCATCGGCTTCACGCTGTCGCTGGCGACAAATTCCGACGGGCCATTGAAGCCGGTCTACAGCGTTGTGCCGAATCTTGCCCTCGATGAGTGGATCGCGCACGATCTCAAGGGCTATCGCGGCGACGGGCCTGTGCGCATCGGCAATGCCGCTGTCGAGCAAAGCCAGCATGATACCTATGGCAGCGTGATTCTTGCGGCGCTGCCCCTGTTCTTCGATCGGCGATTGCCGACCCCCGCCGGCGAGAAACTGTTCCGGCTGCTCGAGGATCTCGGCGAGAAAGCCGCGCAGGTCGCGCTCAAGCCGGATGCCGGCATCTGGGAGTATCGCGGGCGGCAGCGGGTTCACACCCATTCCGCGGCGATGTGCTGGGCGGGCGTCAATCGTCTCGCGTCGATCGCTACGCGGCTCGGCCTGCATGACCGCGCGGCCTATTGGAATTCGGTCGCCGACCCGATTCACAAGGAATTGCTGGAGCGCGCGTGGAATCCGAAGCGCGAGGCCTTCACGGCGGCGTTCGGATCGGACGATCTCGACGCCAGCGTGCTGTTGTTGCCCGATCTGGGTGTATGCGAGGTCGACGATCCGCGCTTTATCAAGACGGTGGCGGCCATGGAGCGCGACCTGCTGCGTGAGAAGCATGTGATGCGGTATGCAGCCGAGGACGATTTCGGATTGCCGGCGACCGCGTTTCTGATCTGCCGGTTCTGGCTGATTGATGCGTGGTGGCAGCAGGGCCGCCGCGAGGAAGCGCGTGAAGCGTTTGTCGACGCGCTGGCGCATCGCAATCGTTACGGCTTGCTGTCGGAAGACGTTGATCCGAAAACCGGCGCGCTGTTCGGAAACTTCCCGCAAACCTATTCAATGGCGGGACTGATTCTCACCGGCATGAAGTTGTCGCGCAATTGGGAGGATCGTTACTGGCGCAGCTAGTGCAAACCTCATCGCAATCGCGAGGAGTTCCTTTCCTGTAACGTTCACGACTCAAACGGGAGGTAATCTGCATAGGTGCGCGTTGCGCAATTCGAGATGTGTCAAGACTATGCAGATTGCTTTTAATCGGCCAACCTTTTGTCTCAATGGAACCCGGTTCCCCATTGAGCGCCCGAGTTTGACGTTAATCAGTCCAGAGGGTGGCGAGGAACCATATTGATGAACAGGTGTTGGTTTTGCGTACGCAAAACTAGGGAGGGGACCCTGTGGATCTCGTTGTCGTTTCCAATCGTGTCGCGCGGGCAAAAGCAAATGAACCGATGACCGGTGGACTCGCGGCGGCTCTGTTGCCGGTGGTGGAAAAATCAGGCGCGATCTGGGTGGGCTCCTCGGGCCGCGTGCGCGACAACATCTCGAAAGATTCATTCGCGGAAATCGAATCGCTTGGCGCAGGCGCGCTAGCCCTGCTCGATCTGCCTGCGGCGCACTACGGCGGCTATTACGAAGGCTTCGCGAATTCCGCGCTGTGGCCCGCGCTGCATTCGCGCAACGATCTGATCAAGGTCTCGCTGGACGATTATCAGTCCTATCGCGAAGTGAACGCATTCATGGCGCGCGCGCTGATGCGTTTCAACAAGCCGACCGCCGCGTTCTGGATTCAGGACTATCATTTCCTGACGCTCGGCGCCGAGATGCGCGATCTCGGCGTCGGCAATCCGCTGGGTTTCTTCCTCCATACGCCCTGGCCATCACGGCGCGTGATTTCGGGCGTGCCGCATCACCGCGATCTGGTCGAGGCGATGCTGGCCTACGATCTGATTGGATTTCAGACCGAAGATGACTGCGAGAATTTCGCGGATTATCTGCAGGCGGAACTGGGTCTCGATGTCGATGGCGAACTGGTCTCGTCACGTTTCGGAACCTCGCGCATCGGTGTTTTTCCCATCGGTATCGACGTCGATGGGTTCGCGGCGCAGGCCCAGCGCGCCGCCTCGCATCCTGATGTGTCCCGTCTGCGCAAGAGCCTGCACGGCGAGCGGCTCGCGATCGGCGTCGACCGGGTCGATTATTCCAAGGGACTGGTCAATCGCATCAGCGCGTTCGACCGGCTGTTTGAAATCCAGCCGTCGCTCAAGCGGTCGGTGTCCTTGCTGCAGATCGCGACACCGTCGCGCGGCGGCATCGAGGCCTATAGCAACCTGCAGGATGATCTGTCGAAGCAGGTCACCGAGGTCAACGGCCGTCATGGCGAGGTGGACTGGACGCCGATCCGCTATCTGAGCAAGGGGTTCAGCCAGACCGTGCTGGCCGGCTTCTATCGCGCCGCGCAGGTCGGTGTGGTGACCCCGCTGCATGACGGCATGAACCTCGTCGCCAAGGAATATGTCGCCGCGCAAAATCCGATCGACCCCGGCGTTCTGGTGCTGTCGAAATTCGCCGGTGCCGCGAACGAACTGGACACCGCGCTGCTGGTCAATCCGCACGACATCGACGGCATGGCGCGGGCCATCGCCACGGCGCTCTCGATGCCCGCGACTGAACGGCGGATGCGGTGGGAGGCCATGATGAGGAAGCTGCGCGCCGGAACCATTCACAACTGGTTTGCCGGATTCATCGACGCGCTGGAGGCGACGCGCGGGGCGGCTGGCCCCAGCCTTTCGCCGTCGGTTGTTCGGCCGCTCCGGCTGGCCAGCGGACCAGCCATGGGCGGCAGCCGGATGCGTGATCCGTCCCGCTTCGCGCCCCGCCCGATAGCCAATTAGCGCATAAATCTCAAATATTTAGGGAATATTTCGACCGGAGGCCCGCGCTCTCTTGCAAATCGGCGCGGGTCCCTTCATGACAGGCGCCACGGAGAGGTGGCCGAGTGGTTGAAGGCGCACGCCTGGAAAGTGTGTATACGGGAAACCGTATCGCGGGTTCGAATCCCGCTCTCTCCGCCAAAGGCCAAGCCATTGAATTGTTGACGAAAATTCAGTCCGGCCACCCTGGAATACACGGTGGCGTACACATGGCGCCGTATCTCTTGGCGCCGTATCTCTGGCGGCGCGGCAGAACTTGGTTCTTTGCGAAACGGCACTATGGGGAAAGACCCGCTTTCTGCCGAGGACGTGAAACCGCTACAGGCTGAAGTCCGGCGTCAGTTTGTCAACACACTGGTTGCCGAGGCCGAGCAACTCGCCAACCTTTCGGACGAATTCCTTTCCTTGGAACAAGCCCGGAAGAATTCCACCAAGGCTGACGGAAAGGCGATCACCGAAGCGCAGAAAGTGCCGCTTGAACGCTCGATGAGCGGGTGGATTCTTTCGCAACCGAAGTCATTCCCGATTTTGACGCCGCCTTTGCTGATATGCGGCGAACCAGAGAGAGCAGCCATCGCCTCTTGTACGCGAACGCGAGGCCAGCCTTGTTCCGACCATGGCGTTGCGTAATGCCGCGATCGTCGATCATCGGCAGAGCTTTGATGAAATAGTCCATCAGCGGTTGAAGCAGGCGGGATACGACTTGCCGCGCCTGCGCATGCTGATAGGTGAGGCTCTGTCATCATCGGTGATTCCACAAGAGTCTGCTGTCCGTTGGCAGGAAGCGACTGGTCGAACGCCGGCACTCTAACTGCAAAACACTGCCAATTCTCGGTCAGTTTGGCGTTCTCATCGCGAATCTTGATCGGCGGAAGATTGCAGCGCGTTGGCGAGACGCTCCAGCTCGAGGCTGTAGCAGTAAAGACAGAACAGCGATGCCAGGAGTATTGCGATCCTCGGCACCAGAACGAATGCCCCTTCATTTGAGCTCAGTTCCGGTACATGTCTCAGAAAGTAGAGACTGAAGAGCGCCGCTCCGAAAACGAAGCTGAGGCGGCTGGCAAAGCCAAGAACGTGGCCAAGGACGGTGCTTCGCCATTGCGGGATACTGATGTTCCTGATGCGATACCAATAAACGCTATGGAAAGCACAGATCGCACCAAGGAGCAGCCCCAACTCCATCGGAGAAGCCCGGTGCAACACACCCAAACTATCAATCAAGGTCCGGAATACCCAGCCGATCGCGGCGAGAATTGCGAAAGCAGCTACCGACAGGAACGTCAGCCACATCAGATAGGAACGAGCCGAGGACCGTGCCTCACGCACGTCTATGAACCCTTCGGAAACAGAAAAGTCACGGTGGTCTGCAAGCCCCATCGCGGCGCGCCGTCCGGTGCGCTCAGCATGTAGATTCCGCCGAACTGAAACTGCACAGGCTGCTGCCCGAAGCTGACGAGCTTCGCAACGCCGACATTGAGCGGTACGGTCCATTGCCGGGCGGTCCAATCGTACGAAGTCTGCGAGGTGGCCGAGACGGACCATCCGTCCTGTAACTGATACGTCACCCAAGGCTGAATGAAGCTCTTGTTGATGTCGTTGCCGTCGAACGTCCACATCTGGTTGGCAAGAAGGCCGACTGTCCAAGATCCCTTCTGGACCAGCGCCACAGCGCTGGGACCCGCGCCCCACTTGTTGGTTCCCAAAAGCGGATCGGTCGCGGTGGGCAAATTGACGACGGCGCCGACGCCCCAGATCAGCCCGCCCGGCCCGACCTCCTGCGGCGACAGGAACAGGCTCATCTGCGTATTCGCAAGACCGCTCACGTCGCCCCTGCCGCTGAAAAGACCATCCACCGACGTGACCGGCAGAATGGTTCGCGTGATCAGATTCCAGTCATCGTTCAGACGAAACGGAATCACCGGCTGGATATCCAGTACGGAGGCCGTTGCCTTGCCGTCGCGGCCGCCGCCGAACAGCGCGTTGTACTGGATGGGGACGCTGGTGAGATTGGCAATCGGATTGGCGAGCTGTTGCGACAACGACGGCTTTGCCTCATCGGCAAATGCCATCGTAGACAACACACCGATTGCAAGAACGGGCGTAATTCCGAAGACGACGCGCCTCAACAGCCAGCCCATCACGCATACCCTTATTATTGCCGACTCGCGTCTGGCCGGTGCAAATTCAAACTCTAAGACACCCGCTGAAGACCGTGCGGCTGCCATGTCCCTTTGCCAATCGGCAGAATTGAAGGCGCTTCTGTTTTCGGCCAGTAAAGCCGCATCACGAGATGGATCGGACCGTCGGACGCCGGCAGTCAGTTCGATTCCCTTGTCCGCGCCCGGCGATTTGTGCTGGATGTAGAGCGTCAGCGAGCCGCCGTGAGTGCCACGAAGGCCCGCTTCACTGAACGCATCTTTCACAGCAGCGAGACTTAACCTCCCATACTCAGTTCACCGGCTCGAATTCGCCCGGCTTCCAGGTCTTGTCGAACCATGATTCCAGCGGGCCATAGAGGCGAAGAAGAACGTTCCACCCCTTGCCGGGAACCGTCTGCACCCAGTTGGCCTCATGGCCTTTCGGCGCCTTCGGGCCGAACCAGACATCGACCGAGGAGTCCGCGTTGATCACGATATCCTTCTTGTCGCTGCCGATGCTGGGAAATTGCTGGTCGGTCTGCAGCATCGAACGCGTCTGGTTGTCATAGACGACGAACGACCAGAATTCCTTGGCCGGAATGTTCGGCGGGAGGCGTATCTTGTAGGTCTTGCTGCCGTCGAGAGGCTTGCCGTTCTTATCCTTCGTAGCGGCCGCGTACTGGGACCCGATGCCGACGCGCTTGATCGCCATGGCCGGCGTGATGCCCGTCGCATAGTAGTGGAACAGCACACGTGCATCCAGATTGCGAACGCCGGGCTGCGACAGAAACTGGTAACTGCCGCCAACAAAGCCGGTGAACCAGGCGCTGTTCGGATAGTAATAGGCGTCCTTCATACGGGTCTTGAAGGTGATGGTGCGCGCCGTCGCATTGCCGACGGCCACGGCCTCGGTCAGGATCTTCTTCATCCGCGCGTCGGGTGCGAACGGTTTGCCCTTTTCGATGCCGATGGAGGCGAGCTGACCCAGCACTTCCGGATGATAAGCCTCGTTCGGCTCGTATTGGACGATGTTGTTCACCTCCTCGTAGAAATGGAAGTCGTTGGCATGGATGGTGTTGTACTCCTTGCCCGAGGAATTGATGAACTTCATCGGCGGCGGGTTACCGGCTTCTGAAAGAAGATAGACTTTGGCGAACTTCCTGGTGTTCGCCACTGCTGTCGCGGTGCTGCCATTTTCCAGGAATCCGCGCCAGAAGAAGAGGTTTCCGTAAGTCGAGGTCCGAAGCACGAAATAGCCCTCGGGAACCTGGCCTTTGTAGCCGGGCGGCAAGAGCAGGTATTTGCCTCCCTTACCCTTGTCCGGGCCGGCATTGCCGACATCGCCGACATATTGGAACCAGTGATCGTCGATCATGCCCAGAATGTTGGGCGGTGTCTCGATGACCAGCGGACCGGCCTTCGTGTCCAGCCACATCAGATTGTAGATGCTTTCGGTGTTGCCCGTGAGGAACAGCGAATGCGAGTCCATCAGGTTCTCGAAGATCAAAATGGTCTGGTTGTTGTTGGCGCCCTGGCTGGCCAATCCAACTCTCAGGGCTTCAACCGACGCGCCGGGCATGGCGCTGAGAAAGGCCTCTACGCCACGCATGAAGTCGAGATTGTCGTAGATCTTCTTCGACGTGGCGTCATCCGGATAGCCGTCGAAAAAATTCAGCTTGCCAATCCTGGTCTCCACACTTCGCGGCGTGATGATCGAATCCGGTATCGGCGTCGTCATTTTCATCTTCGGCGCCGGTTCCGCGGAAGCGGTGCCGAAGCCCATCAGCACCACCGCGGCGGTGGCGCACAGCAGTTTCGTCGTGCGTATCATTGTTGTTTCCTTCATCTGCAAGTTCGGGACTATCGCGTGGCAACAAGGCCGGGCGGCTGCCAGGCTCCTTCGCCGGCCGGCAGAATCGACGGCTGTGTCATCCTCGGCCAGTAGAGTCGAATCACCATATAGATCGGACCGTTGGTGGATGGATCGACATCCTGCAGCGCGATCGGGCAACATGGCAGCCCGATCGCGCGGCCGGCGCTTACGGCTTCATCTTGATCCCGAGCTTGGCACGGATGTCCTTGAAGACGACGGCGATCGCCTCGATGATCTTCTCATTGGGATGCGCCTTGCAGTACACGATGACCTCATGCTCGGCCTCTTTTGCCCGAGCTATGTTCAGCATGTGCTTGTGAGCGAGACCGTTGTACCAGCCGCTGTACCAGGTGGTGAGCATGTCGGCATCCTGCTGCCACGTTCCCGCGAGTTGAGCGCAGGTCAGTTTCTGAACGTCCAGGTATCCGTTGGCGTCGGCGTAGGCGCTGAGGTCGGTCTGCGCGCGTGCCGTCCCTGTCGATGTGAGGCCGACGATTGCTGCGACGATCAGGATTTTACGCATGGTTTGTGCAACTTTGCTTTTGAGGTGATCGGAAAGGTGAGGGAGAAAACAAGGCCCATGCCAGTTCGCGAGAACCGGCATGGGTTCGTTCGTTCATCAGACCTTCTTGGCGGGCGGGATCTTCCACGAACCGTCGAGGATCGTCGGGTTCGTCTCGTTCGGCCAGTACATCCGCAGCATCAGGACGAAGTCATCGGCAGGCGCCGGGAGCCAGTTCGACTCCTTATCCTTGCCCGGGGATTCGTGCTGAATGTAGAGATCGGTCGAGCCGTCCGGATTGCTCTTCAAATCCTGGCGGGGACTGATCGAGTATCGGTTGAGCGGGTTGTTCACGAAGAACATCGCGGGGTTGTACATGGTCACCGACCAGAACGCCTCGACCGGCGGCAAGTGTCCCTTGGGGAAGTGCATGACGTACTTGTTGGCGCCACTGTACTTGCGACCGTCGGTATCCGTCTTTGAAACCGGATAGAGCGCGTCCTGCGGGCGGTTAGCGCCGAGTCCGATGGCGGTCACGAGCCCGCGCATCAGGTAGTCGGTGCCGTAGATACCGGTTTTCGTGGTGTAGGCCCAGCCGTTCTCGTTCGTGATCGCTTTGTTGATCTTGAACTGAATCATGATGCGGTGGAAGCCGACCTCAGGGACCCGCTTCACGAAATCCGCTTTCAGCTTGCTCGGGTCGAAGGATTGTCCGGGGACAATGCCGATGCGGGCGAACCGGGCAAGCTGGGCTGCATCTGCCGCGGACGGCGGATTGGTCTTCATCAATTCGCAGAGCAGCGTAAAATACTCCACCGCGTCCATGCGGTTGACCTGGTCGCGCACCGGCGTCTTGATGTCGATCGCAGGATCGACCTTGCCCGCAGGCGGCGTATAGGCCTTGCCATACGCACTCAGCGGAACGAGCTTGAATTCATCCTGCAGCTTGTGCACGGCGTCGTAATCGACCGGAGTGCCGTCGCAATAGATGCGGCCGAGCAGCCAGACGATGTTGGTCGGAGACTTGTATTCCTTGACACCTGCCGGCAGCGTGCCCTTCCAGCCCGGCCCGGTGATCGCATAGGTCTGCGCGCCGGTGCCTGTGGTCCGGGTACCTGGTACCTGGAAAACGTTGGTCCAGCCGTCGAGCATGGGGAGCAGAAAATACCGGCCCTTCATGTCCGGAACGCTGAGTACCCATGGCTCCTTGCCGACGTCGAAGAACGACGTCGTGTAGAGCGTGTCGGCGTTCGGCGCGGTGACATCCTTGAACGACGCATCAGGATAGTGGCGCATCTTGATGAGCTGGCCCATCGGCGCCTTCGTTCCCGCCGGCGCGGCAACGTTGGTCAGAACCCGCCGGGTCATTTCCATGGTCACCAGCGGATAGCCGTAAATATAGGCGTCGGTGGCGAGCCAGAATTCCTCCAACCCGTCTTCGACGCCAAGAAACGACCCTTGAGCGAGAGCCGAACGGCTGATGGCCGCCAGGGCAAGCAAGCTCGCTCCACCAAACGCAGCGAACCGACGCGTAACCTTCATGTGTACCTCCTCGGTATTTGAGCAAACGAAATTTGATGGAATTAGCCGCGCAGTTTCTCGATGAGATCGAGATTAGAAGCGCGCGGTGACTCCCATGATCGGTCCGTGCGTCAGCATGTCATACTGATAGAGCGTGTTGCCGGCGCCCTTCTCGAAGTCGACGTAAAGTGCGCGATAACCGACCATTGCGCTCCAGGCAGAGCTTTGAGTCCGGGCAAGCTCCCAGTTGAGATAGCCCATGGCTTGCCAGGAGAATTTACTCCCGGCACCGAAGCCGCCGACATCGCCTCGCAACACCATGTCGGCTTTGGGTGAGAAGCGCTGTCGCAAGCGCAGGCCGATCAGCGGATCGAACCAGGTCACGTCACCCGAGCTTGCAAAGGCCCGCCCGCCGTTGACCGTGAGATCGCCGATGTTCATGCCGGCCGTGAGCGCCAGATTCGCTTCGGCCCTCTGCCACCACAGGCGGCCGCCGCCATAAAGATCGATTGCTGTTTCGGCACCGGGCCCGCTGCCCTGCGAACGCATCAATTCGTAGGCAAGAGATGTTTCCGCGATGAACATCTCAAACTGGGCCGACATCGACGCGGCCAATGTTCCACCAACGAGAGGATGGACGCTGCGCGCACGGGCAGCGCTCCCTGACGCACCCAGTTTCATGTAGACGAGATCGGTCATGACTCCGAATCGCCCGTTCCGCGCCTCGAAAGCTCCCATCAGGCCGAACAGCTCTTTGGGAATCTTTCGCTCCAGAAGATCGCCGAAGCTGGCATCTATATCGGCGGTTCGCCCCTTGATCGTCGACGATCCGTTGATCGATGGCAGCCACGCATAGGCCATCGCACTATAGGTCCAGCCCGGCGACACCTCGGCCACGAGCGGGGGTGCGGGTTGGCGTACCGGCAGGTCAGCGGCAAGTGACTGCGAACCGCAACAAAGCACGGCGCCAACAATTGCTGTCAGGCTAATGTTTTCCCTTTTCATGATGCGCCCCTTCAGTAGCAAGGCGGCAGGGGGTAGTAACCGCAACGCGGCGCGTAATAGTACGGATAAGCGACCGCCGCAGCACCCACGGCGGCCGCACCGGCAACCGCCGCACCGCGATAATATGCACCACGCCAGGCTGTCCGGCGAGCGACGCCAGCGAACGACATCGGCGTCAGCGGACGACCGATGATGTCGATGAACAGAGAGGCCGGACCGTCAGCCCCTGCGATATCCCCTTCGAGCACGTCCACATCGAAGATCAGATTGCCGCCATCGAGCTTTGGCGACTTCAGGACGACGACCGCATCAAACGCAGCGGAGCCGTCCTTCTTGAATCCCGAAACGGTCGCATTCGGCGGATCCTTCGCAAAATTGTCGCTGCCATTGCCCCAATCCTCGACAATCCTTGTTGTTAGGTCGTGCCCCGCCGCTCTCACCGGACGATCTGCAAACACGATGGCATTCGGAGAAACTCCGGTCAGGACGAGCTTGCCCTCTTTCAGGGTAGCACCCTTTGAATTCAACACAAACAGCGAAGGAACGACCTCGGATTTCGCTTGTCCGATGGATTTTTCCAGCGGCACGTGCTGCTGGGGTCCCGATGAGGTTTGCGCTGCGAGATTTCCCGGCACATTGATCAGGCTCACGGCCGCACCGGCGATAAGCATGGCACGAAATGTCGTCATTTTTTCTCCCGCCCGACAGCAGACGCTGCTCCGCCCGAACATCTCGAACATACGCAACTCAGGAGTCTTGCCACTTCGCGCCAATCGGAAGCGACGGCCGCATCATGTTGGTAGGATTGTCGTTAAATGCCGCGGAAGCGCTCCGCGCTTCCGGCCATGGCCGCGCCTCATCAAAGGCCTAGAGATAAGCGAGATAGGATTGTACCCAGAGAAGGATATGCGCGATGAGGCCGATGACGCCGGCAGTTTCGGAATGCACCACGGCCGTTCCGGATGTACCCAGACGCAGGATCGTGTGATTTGCACGGTCCGGAATCGAGATCACCGCCGGATAAGCGTTGGTCCCCCCATACGATCCAACCTTCGCCAGATTGCCTGACACCGCAATCTCGCCCTGGCCGACACCTTTGGGGATGTCGAGAATCTTCGCCTCATAGATTCGGCCGGGATCAGCATCAAAGAACAGCCACACCGCGGCCCCGGGCTGAATCGTGCGAAATCCATTTTGCATGAACGTGCCGACGATCATGATATCGGACTCGACAATGAACGACATCGCCGAACGCATTTGCAGAGCACGCGCACCGACCGTGAGCGCCATGGTGCTCGTGTAACCGTCCGATGGCGCCCTGACCGTCGTCTGCTCTAACTCCCATTTCGCATCGTCAAGCTGCGCGCGGGTCTGCAGCACGGTGGTGTTGACCCCGCCGATCGACGATTCGAGCGCTGCACGGGCGCTTTGCTGCTGCGCCTTGGCGGCCTGCAATTGAGCGGCAGCAATATCGAGTTGGGATTGCGTATCCTGCTCGCGGAACGGAGTCCCGGCTCCGCTCGTGGTGAGCTTCACAATATCGGCCAACCGCTGCTGATGGAAATCGACCTGCTTCTCAAGCCCGACAACATTTGCGCTGGCCTGATCGAGGTTGGCCTGGAGCACCTTGGCCTGCTGTCGGGCCGCGACCAATGCCGCTTCCAACTGACGAACTTTGTATTGGAACGGCGCGGGATCGATCTGGAACAGAACTGTGCCGGCCTTGACCGGCATGTTGGGCTTCACGGGAATGGCAATGATTTCGCCGCTGACGTTCGGCGTCACTTCCACGACACGAGACCCAACTACAATGCGTCCCGTGGGCGTAAGCGAGTTCAGGAGCGCCGCGAAGACAGCGAGAATAAAGACGCCTCCGAACGCGGCGAGAACACCTGTCCCCCAGGTCAGACGCACGAATTTCAGCTTCGAGAATAGCAGCCAGACCAAAACAAGGTAGGTAATCAGAATGATGAGCATCGTTCGACTTCCGCAGCACCCTTAAACGCAACACGAAACCTCGCGCATGGAAGCGATCTGCTCTCGACGGACCCTTCCTCTAAAGGTTGCTTCGCCCGAGGTCGCGCCTGTTTCGCCTGCCGCCAACACTCATGGTGCCCAACAATGAATCTTGCCATTCCGCGCCAATCACTCGGCCATGTCGGGCTTGGGGGACGGCGCCGACTGCTCGTTGCCGCCGCAACACCTTTCTTTCCTTTGCGCTATTTGCTGTCGTCGATAAGTGATCGGTTGAACTTTCATCAACCGCATGAAAATCCTGCTGAAACTGCTGGCCCCGGAATAGCCGAGACTCTGAGCGATGTTGGAAATGCGCTGGTCTGATTCAGCAAGCAAATGACACGCCGTATCCAAGCGTACCTCTGCAACTATTTCGCTGTAGCTTGTGCCCATTCCAGTGAGGTGGCGCTGCAGCGAGCGCGAGCTAATTCCCAGCCGTTGCGCGGTGTGTTGAAGCGATGCGTCACCGTGACGCAGCAATGCCGCGATTGTTGCGCGTATGGAATACTGCGAAGGTACGGGAACAGGCTTCATCGGCGCGATGCGAAAAGGCTCAATTTCCTTCCATTCAAATCTTAGTTTGATTTTGTGTAAGGTTATGAACGAATTTTCGGGCCGTCTGGCCATAAGCCGCCAAAAATCGGCAGCGAATGAGTTGAAGGGCAGCCGCGCTACTGTCCGATGCAACATATCGCGGCACGGCGAATACTCATCGTGGCCCCAGAGGCCTGGCGAACCCCTCCATTATTATTTGCAGCGCGCGCAACCGGCCTTCACAAAGTCCTTGGTGCCGGACAGCACCAACCTCACGATCAAGGGACGCGCCAATGGCTAGGATTCCTTTGACGCGTTGCCAGCACCTTATGCCTTTCGTTGACGTTCTTTCCGGGATTGGCGCACCGACAAGTTCGCTTCTGGAGAAGTTTGGTCTTCCGGCGTCGTTGGAAGAGAAGAACTCGCTTTTCGTCCCGATACTGCCGGCAATCGATTTTGCGGAAGCGGCTCGGAGGGCGCAAGGCCTCGAGGATTTCGGCTTTATAGCTTCCCAGCGGCTGCACTTTTCTCACCTGAGCGAAAAGACCAGAGCTCTGATCGCTCATTCCCCGACACTGCTCGTCGCCCTGCAGCACGCCTGCAGATGGGCATCACTCGAGGATACAAACCTGAACATCTGGCTCGAATACGCCGACGACTGTGTGAAGGTTTGCACCAAACTTGCCGGGACCAACGGCCTTTTGCACCTGGAGCATTCGCAATGGCTTCAGAACATTTTTTCGATACTTATCGTCCGGCAATTCGCGGGGCCTGACTGGGCGCCAGCCACGATCGCCTTTGAGGCCCGCTACACGCCGCGGCCGGCGACGCAATCCGCCTGGCCCAATACACGCTTCCTGTCAGGCGAAAACTTTTCATGGATCGATATACCGATCGCATACCTGTGTATCGCTAACCGTCCGAACGAAACAAAATTACCGCTGCCCGCCGATGAGGACGGCCCTTCCAGTTGTGAAATCATTGAGTCGCTGAAACTGATGCTGCCGTCCTATCTGGACGAAGGCGCTCCAGCGCTCGCCGAAATCGCGGAGATGGCTGGCGTCAGCACACGGAGTTTACAGCGCAAACTTTCATACGCCGGCCTCACCTACTCCAGTCTGATCGACAATGTGCGATTTGAGATGGCCAGCAAACTTTTACGAGAAACGGATTCCAAGATTATCGAGATCGCGTTTTCATCCGGATACACGGATCCCGCGCACTTCACCCGTGCCTTCCGCAGAATTTCCGGCACGACACCCCGGCAGTTCCGCGAGCAATCGCGAGTACGATAAGACGCCCGGCGTCACCCGGTCCGATTGGCGCGAAATGGCAATCTTCGTTCGCATGCACCCGTTATTACGGGAATGCTGGGTGCCAGCGTTGTCAGAGAGTTCAGCGAACTGACGTCCGGCGTTTGAACTGACGATCATAGGACGACGATATGGACGTTCTGGCAGGAACCCCATGGGGGACGGATTGGGCCTGGAGCCTGCCGCTGATCCTCCTGAACGTCATCACCCACGTCTTCGGATTGGCGTTCATCTACGACGGATTTATCGCCCTCTTTGGTGAAATAGACCGCCGCAGCAAATTCATGTTTCGCTTCGCAGCAACGATGAGCATGACTGTCGTCCTGATCGTGGCCCTTCACGGAATCGAGGCGATCACCTGGGCGCTGGCTTATCTCTTGCTCGATGCAATTCCGAGCGCCAAATCCGCCATGCTTTATTCGCTTGGTGCGATGACGGGATTCGGCGGCGGCGGTGTCTCGCTGCCGCCGCACTGGCAGATGATGGGCGTTCTGCAGTCGCTTGCCGGAGTGCTGCTGTTCGGGTTCACCACCGCGTTCATGTTCGCGATGTTCCAGGCTGTCTGGCCGTCGCAACAGCAGACGGGCGGCCGTCAGGGTTCTTCTGAATGAATGGCTGGTGGATATGGCTCGGCGTGAGCCAGATCCAACCAGCGCTTTCATTCCATTGTTATCGGCATCGGAGATAGATACGGCCGTACGCGTCCACGGCCTGAACGCACGCGGGAGCAACCACGACAGGCGCCGGAGCAACCACCACAGGTGCGGCCGCGGCAGCACCGACAGCCGCGCCCGCGGCAACAGCCCGACGGGTCGTGCGGCGCGCCACGCCGGCATAGCTCAATGGCGTCACCGGGCGGCCGATGACCGCGTGCGCGCTGCTCACAAGCGAAGCAGAATTGTTAAGAGCGATGCCATCGCTCAGAAACAGGGCGCCTCCGCCCACGACGATTGCTGCGCCAAGCTGGAGTACCCGATATGCGGCACGCTTCATTTCTTTTCTCCTGGAACGACACCGTGCGGAACCTCGTCCAGGCCGGACAAGGCGGTAATCTCGACCTTCTTCGCCGAAGCCGGCGCCTTCAACACGAAAGCATCAGCACCAGTTTCGATGTCGCTGCGAAGCTCCTTGATTCGGAGCGTGTACTGAGGAGCCGCCGCGACACCCTTGCTGGTGATGACATACTTTTTCGGAACAGGTTTTGCACCGACCGTCACCCAGAGCTGCCAGTCCGTATCCTCGGTCCGGAACGCGAGATGCTCGCACTCTACACCGTCGATCACGCCGCGCCCGACATGCTTGGCGTCAAGCACACCCAACATGAGCTCGTCGTAGGAGCTTGAGAGCAAAAAGCTGGCTCCGGGAATCGCAATGGCGAATTCATCGCGCAGTCGGTTCACGAGCTGGTCAACGGATCCCTGCGTCTGCACCTGAGCCAACGCATCGATGTTCTTGCCGAGCACTGTCAGCGTGTTGCCGTCGAATGCCAGTTCGACGTCGGCGTAGCCGCCAACGCGCGTCGCGCGCACCTTGTTGGGGCGACTGAGAAGCACCTGTCCGGAACTCGCGAACTGGAGTTTCTGGATATCAGGCGTAATCACCTCGATATCAGTGTCGTAGGTCAGCGATATGGCCTTCAGGCCGGCGAGGTGGTCAGACATCGCTCGCACGATTTTCTCGGCATCCTGTGCGCGGGATTGCGTCGCGGAAAGCGTCACCGCAAGAACGCAGGCCAGCCGCAGGACCGAAATCGGTTTCATTAACTTCATGGATTCCCCTACAAGTATCCAACAGGATCGAACGATAGCTTCAGCACGCAGTTCGCCATCGAAGTCTCGGACCAGACGCCCATTCGGCAACCCGGCGGACGTACAGGCTCGTCTCCGAAGAATTCGGAGATGACTCCGCCGGCACGAAAGGATTGATGCAGAGCCCGATCCTGGTGACGACATCCGATGCCGAATGTGCAGTCAGCACCGGGGCCCGGGCCGCGTCTTGCCATTTCGCGCCAAACGCGCCCCGGAGATACAAGCGGACGACATGCAGAAGTTCTGTCGCCCCCTGAACGGTATTGCCACTCCGCCAACGCCGCTTGCGCAACGTGTGGCACTCCCTGTTGGCGCGAAATGGCAAGACGTCGCCTCACCTTTCCATGACATGGATGAGCGAAACCTCCTGTCGGCACCATGTGCTCAGACACGCGAGGCTCGCGCTGACGGGATTCGCTCTCGTTGGCTCATCGTCGGTATTTTATGTTCGACCCAGCAGTCGGACATGCCGAAGTGACTTACTAGAGGAAGTGGCCATGTTTCGTTCTGTATTGCTGGTTGTCATAGGCCTTGTTGTCGCAACGAGCGAAGCGTCGGCGCAGGCGTCCGCGATCGCCTGTGACAACTACGCAAACACCTACGCGCAGCGGGCGAGCCGGCAGGGCCAGTTGCTCGGCGGCGCGGCGGCGGGATCGCTGGTCGGTCTGGGTATCGGCGCCTTGTTCGCCGCATCCGGTGTCGGCGCCGCAGTCGGCGCCACGGTTGGGCTGGTTGGCGGTGGGGCCGTAAGGCACCAGCGCGAACAGGAAATCTATAACGCCGCGTATCAGGACTGCATGTCAGGCCGGCAACCGTAAACCGACAAATCCGAAATCATTCCCATAACTGGAGTTTCTACATGATCCGCAGCACTTCCATCATTCGATCCTGTGTAGCCGCCGCCGGGGCATTGGCATTTCTGGCTCCGAGCACGGGGTTCGCGCAAAGCGCATCGGACCGATCCGTCGATCAGTTCACTTGCAAGCAGATCATGCGGGAGCCTCCGGCTGTCCGCGAAGCATCCGTTGCGTTCATGCACGGCTACCTTCTCGGCAAGTCGAACTCAGTGAAGTTCAACGTCGAAAAGCTCCTCAAACACACCGACAGTTTCATCGATTCCTGCCTGGACAATCCAGGCGCGAAGGCCATCGACATCATGATGAAAACCGGCGGGTAGTCATCTGGCGCCGGCATTCGCGTTGCATTTGAGGCCTTCGCGAATGCCGGTTCAGAAAGCCACCAACGAGCGGGAACGGATTGCTTTTTCTTCCTCAAACTGACGTCAACGCAATGCCGACCATGACTCCAGCCTCACTTCGTACAATCGGCCTCGCAGATTGTCGTCCCATGTTGCGTTCTCTGATCCTGACCACAGCAGCATTGGCATGTGGCGCATGCGCCAGCATACCGGACAAAATGATGATGCCGGTCAGTGCTACCGCGAGTGGCGCCACGCAGGTGCCGATCCTCGTGGCGACAACCAGGCAGGCTGTTCCCAACAATCCTGGTATGATGTTCAGTGGCGACCGCGCGAGCACGGTTTCCTACGCCGCGGTGACGATCTCCGTACCGCCCAATTCGGTGCGGACGGCCGGGCACATCCAGTGGCCGGCGGCGACACCCGGAAATCCCCAACGTGAATTCGTAACGACATCCGCGAACTACATCGACAAGTCGGAATTCAGTTCAGCGATCACCCGGGCAACGCAGACCGGCCACAAGAGGGTTCTCGTCTTCGTCCATGGCTTCAACAATCGGTTTGATGAAGCCGTATTCCGGTTTGCACAGGTCGTTCATGACTCGAAATCCCAAGCGGTTCCGGTCCTGTTCACCTGGCCTTCCCGTGGCGAGATCGCGCTGCGCGCCTATACCTATGACCGCGAAAGCGCCAACTATTCGCGCGATGCGCTGGAAGAATTGCTGGCGACACTCTCACGGGATCGAAACGTTGCGGAGATCAACGTCGTCGCGCACTCCATGGGTAACTGGATCACGTTGGAGGCATTGCGGGCGCGCTCCATCGAGTGGGCATCCGCGCCAAAACGAGCCTATGTCGACAAAATCAAGAATGTTCTCCTCGTCGCGCCAGACGTCGACGTCGATGTCTTTCGTAGCCAGATTCAACGAATGGGTCCGTATCGACCGCGGATTGAGATGTTCGTGTCGCGCGACGACACCGCACTCGACGCCTCCAAGATTCTCTGGGGCGGTGTTCCTCGAATGGGTGACGTGAACATCAACGAGGAGCCGTACCGCAGCGAACTTGCGCGCGACAATATCGTCGTATTCGATCTGACCAAGCTGAAAACGTCTGGCGACAACGCGCACAGCAGAGCCTTTGACGATATCACCGAGGTCATGGCGCTGATTCAGAAACGGCTGCCGAACGAGATGCGATCAGCTCCGCCCAAGTAGATTTCCGATAGCGCCAGGTCTGATCAGCAAGCCTGCACCACAAATTCAGGATGCTCGAACAGGTTGGGGCCCGGAAAAGGCGTTCCTGCGGCGGGGTTCGCGGCTTGATCGGCAAATGGCGCGCCCGATAAGGATTCGCGAACTTTTATGCCGAAACGGTCAGTTCGCTCGGGCAGCCAAAACAGTCGCTAGGAAGTATCGTTGATGTCAGTCGTGCTCAGCTAAACCGGCCCCTTCATAAGGTGCAGAACCTGATAGGTTTGACAACTGAACACTGAGACGTATCCTTTTTAGGATAAGCGAGCCTAAAATCTTAGATAAATCAAAGGCAAAGTGCGGAACCGGGTTCGTTACCGCTCTCTCCGCCAGAGAACGCCCCTCAGCATTCAAGAATGGCGACCGCGAATTCGGGCGGCACAGCCGCGTTGCACCGGACAACGGCACCCATCTTATGCCTAACGCCTCCTTTCCAAATCGGCCCCAAGAGTCTCTTTTTTATCACGCTCGCAGGGAATGAGGCGGGTGATCCTCTCGGACAGGAACTGAAACGCCCCGTGTCCATTTTTCATTAACCGGGGGGCCAATAGGGTCCGTCCCAACTCAACACGGGGAAAAACCATGCGTATTCGTTCTGCTTTCCTGGCCTTGTCTGCCACCCTGCTGGCTTCGACCGCCGCTCTCGCTGCTGACCTGCCGGCCCGCACCTACACCAAGGCGCCGGTTTATGCGCCTGCGCCGATCTTCAACTGGACCGGCTTCTACGCCGGTGTGCACATCGGCGCAGCCTTCGGCGGCGACAACGGCTTCGCCACCACCGACCCGACGGTCGTCGGCACCAACCGTGACGCAGCCTTCCTCGGCGGCGGTCAGATCGGCGCTGACTACCAGTTCGCACCGAACTGGGTGATCGGTATCGAAGGCCAGATCTCCGGCCTTTCGAGCAACGATCGCAACTTCACCACCGTTGACGGCGTGCTCCGTGACAAGTCCGACTGGCTCGCTTCGGTCACCGGCCGCCTCGGCTACACTTGGGGTCCGGGCCTGATCTACGCCAAGGGCGGTGTCGCGTTCCGTGACGACAGCGGCCTGGCTGCGACCGCCGGCCTTCTCCCGGCTGTGACCGATCGTGAATCGACCGGCTACACCGTCGGCGGCGGTCTCGAATACATGTTCGCTCCGGCGTGGTCGGCGAAGGTTGAGTACCAGTACTACAACTTCGACACCACCAACGTCGCTTACACCGGCGCGACCGCCGGTCCTCAGGCTCTGTCCTACAAGGACGACCTCCACACCGTGAAGGTTGGCCTGAACTATCGCTTCAACTGGGGTGGCCCGGTCGTCGCCAAGTACTGAGTGATAAGTACTGAGTTCGTCGAAAGACAACAAAAGGCCCCGGTTTCCCGGGGCCTTTTATTTTGGCGCGGCATCGTGCGCGCCAGGCCGGGCCTTAGCCCTTGTTCGGGTTGATCAGGAATTTCTCGCCGGTCGCGCGCTTGGCGTAGGCTGCGATGTTGGACAACTGCAGCGCTTCCTGCAGCGACACGACCTGCGTGTAGTGGCTGGCGAACGTGGTCTTGAGTTCGGCGGCGACACGCTCACGCAGTTTCTGGGCCTCCGCCGGACCGATCTTCTGCAGGAACGGAAACAGCAGCCAGCCGCCGAGGCCCCATGTCATGCCGAAATTCCGGTTGAGTTCGGTTGGGCGGGTATCGAGACCGCCGTAGATATAGACCTGCTTGTGCACGGTCGAGCCATAGCGGCTGTAGACCTTCGCAGTCTTGTTGGCGGCGATTTCCATGCAGGTGAGGATCTGACCTGCCAGCTTGCCGCCGCCGATCGCGTCGAAAGCCAGTGTCGCGCCGGTGGCGATCAGTGCCTGTGTCAGGTCGTCCATGAAGGTCGCGCTGGTGGAATCGCAGATATGCGTCGCGCCGAGTTTGCGCAGGATCTCCGCCTGCTCGGCGCTGCGCACGATGTTCACGAGGCCGATGCCATCCTTGATGCAGATCTTGTTGAGCATCTGGCCGAGATTCGAGGCGGCCGCGGTGTGAACCAGCGCGGTATGTCCCTCGCGGCGCATGGTCTCGGTCATGCCGAGCGAGGTGAGCGGATTGACAAAGCACGACGCGCCCTCGGCGGCGGTGGTGCCGTCGGGAAGGACCATGCAGTCGGCGGCCTTGATGCAGCGATACTGCGCGTACATCGCGCCGCCGATCATCGCGACCATCTTGCCCATCATGGATTGCGCGCGGCTGGAGCTTCCGGCGGCGACCACGACGCCCGCGCCTTCATTCCCGACCGGCATGGACTCATCGAGCCGTCCCGCCATGGCGCGCATCAGCGGCTGCGGCACCGTTGCCGTTACGACAACGCTGTCGCCGGAGCCGGAGGATTTTGCGGTCGTCATGTCGGCGGCGCCGAGAAGAAGCCCGAGATCCGACGGGTTGATGGGCGATCCTTCGACCCGGACCACCACTTCGTCGGCGGCGGGTTCGGGAATCTTGACCTTGGCCAGCGACAGTTCAAGTTCGCCGCTCTTCTTGATCAAGGAGCGCAGTTCAAGTCCCTCGAAACCCATGGATGTTCTCCCGTAGCAGGTGACGCTTTGTTTGAAACAGATGCCGACGTCGGGCGGCGGCGCACACTTTGCGCCGGATTCAAGCGCGCAGGCAATGAGGCGGAAGGAATATATAGCGGTTGACCTGCCGCGTTTCGCGAAGTCAACGATGCGCGGTGCCGCGCTAAACCTTCGCGTGGCCGCTGAGAATCTCGCGGTCGATGCGCGAGCGCTGGGTGACGAAATTGATCACCGCGCGCACCGGAGGAAGATCAATCAGATCGGGATGCGCCAGCAGCCAGATATCGGAAATGCCGGCGAGCTTCTGCGGCGAGACGCGGATCAGATCGTCATGCGCATCGGCCACGATGCAGGACATGGCGCAGATGCCGACGCCGGCACGCACGGCGGCCAGCATGTCGGCCTGCGATGAGCAGCGCATCACGACGGAAGCCTGCCGCGCGACGTGATCGCTCCAGCGTCCGAGTTCGGCATTGGAGGCGCGGTCCGCGAAGCCGATGACGCTGTGGTGTTTCCAGTCGTCGCGGTTCGCGGGCAGGGGACGGCGCGCCGCGTAGTCGCGTGAGGCATAGAATCCGACGCCCAGCCGCGCGATCTTGCGGCCGACAAGATTTTCGTCGCCGCTCTGATAGATGCGCAGCACGATGTCGGCCTCGCGTTTGCGTACGCTGACCGGAAACGGATGGGTGACGAACTCGATCTGAACGTCGGGATGGTCCGCGATGAAGGATGCCATGTGCGGCATCAGCCAGTAGGCCGCCAGCGTCGGGCCGATAGAGAATTTCACCAGCCCGCGCGCCTTACTGCCTTTCGCCGACACCGCGGCCTCGGCGCGCAGCGCCGCCGCCTCCATCGCTGTCGTATGTTCGCGGAAGCGACGGCCCTGCGCGGTGAGAGTCAGCCCTTCGTTGGACCGGACAAACAGTTTGGTCCCGAGCTGGGCTTCCAGCGCGGCGATTTCACGGCTGACGGTCGGATGGCTCGAGCGCAGCCGCCGCGCCGCGGCGAGGTAGCTGCCGGAGTCGGCGACGGCGAGGAATGTCCTGCAGAGATCCCAGTCCATGTTGTTCAATTCTGATGCTTTAATTGTTCAAGATTGGACATCCAGAGGCTCCAGTCAAGATGTTATTGTTGCTTACATTCAGAACAGGAACACTCCGATGCCGCTTCCAGCCTCGCTCGCCGGTAAACTTGAACTGCCCGTTCTCGGGTCGCCGCTGTTTATTGTCTCCGGTCCTGAACTTGTCATTGCCCAGTGCAAGGCGGGTGTCGTCGGCTCGTTCCCGGCGCTCAACGCGCGGCCTGCGGAGAAACTCGGCGAATGGCTGACCCAGATCGAGGATGAGCTTGGCGAGTATCAGGCGAAGAACCCCGACAAGAAGGTCGCGCCCTATGCGGTCAACCAGATCTGCCACGCCTCCAACGATCGCCTGATGAAGGACATGGAAACCTGCGTGAAGCACAAGGTTCCGGTCATCATCACCTCGCTGCGGCCGCCGTCCGAAATCGTCGAGGCCGCGCACTCCTATGGCGGCGTGGTGTTCCACGATGTCATCAACGTGAAGCACGCCCGCAAGGCGGCGGAGCAAGGCGTCGATGGCCTGATCCTGGTTTGCGCCGGCGCGGGCGGGCATGCCGGTACGCTGTCGCCCTTCGCGCTGGTGCGCGAAGTGAAGCAATGGTTCAAGGGCACGATCCTGCTGTCGGGCGCGATTTCCGACGGCTGGGGCATCGCGTCCGCGCTCGCGCTCGGTGCCGACATGGCCTACATGGGCACGCGCTTTATCGCGACTGTCGAGGCCAATGCCGATGAAGCCTACAAGAAGGCGCTGACCGAATACGCCGCGCATGACACGGTCTACACCAACCTGTTCACCGGCGTTCACGGCAACTATCTCGGCCCCTCGATCGCGGCCGCAGGTCTCGATCCCGCCAACCTGCCGGTGGCGGACAAGACCAAAATGAATTTCGGCTCCGGCGGCAACATGAAAGCCAAGGCCTGGCGCGACATCTGGGGTTGCGGACAGGGCATCGGCCAGATCACCGACGTGCCGTCGGTGGCGGAACTGGTCGCGCGCCTGAAGAGCGAGTTCAACGACGCCACGGGAGATTTTGCAAAGCGCATCAGCGCCTGATCGGCGTCCAGGGCACGCGCAAAAGCGCGGCCTCACAACAATAACCAACCGGGAGGAAAGAGCATGATGAAGGCTGGATCAATACAGACGCTTGCGGTCCTGACGCTCGCGGCGTTCGGAATCACACAGGTGCAGGCGGATACAAAGGGGGAGATCCGCATCGGCCAGACCTTGCCTTACAGCGGGCCGCTGTCGGGCTTCGGCATGATCGGCCGGGTGCAGGAGGCGTATTTCGAGAAGATCAACGCCGAAGGCGGCATCAACGGGCGCAAGATCAAGTTCATCAGCATGGATGACGCCTACTCGCCGCCGAAAACCGTCGAGCACACCCGCAAGCTGGTCGAACAGGACGAAGTGCAGGTGATGTTCGCCTCGCTCGGCACCGCGACCAACAACGCCGTGCATCGCTATCTCAACGGCAAGAAAATCCCGCAACTGTTCGTTCTCAGCGGTGCGACCAAATGGGCCGATCCGAAGGGATTTCCCTATACGATGCCGGGCATGGCTGCCTACGCGTCCGAAGGCGTGATTTACGCCAAGCACATCCTGGCGACGAAACCGAATGCGAAGATCGCCATTCTGGCACAAAACGATGATTTTGGCCGTGATTATGTCAGCGGCTTCAAGCGTGCGCTCGGCGACAAGGCCGCAACCATGATCGTGGCCGAGGCGAGCTATGAAGTGACTGCGCCCACCATCAACTCGCAGCTTGCGACACTGAAGGCATCCGGCGCCGACGTGCTGTTCGGCGTGGTGCTCGGGAAGTTCACGTCACAGCTCATCAAGGGCATCGCCGAACTGGGCTGGAAGCCGGACATGACGTTCCTGCCGACTTCGGCGGCGTCGATCTCCTTCCTCGCGCCGGCCGGACTGGAAAATGCCGTCGGCATGATTTCGTCCAGCAACCAGAAGGACGTCAACGATGTGCAATGGGCGAACGATCCCGGCGTGAAGGAATTCTTCGCGTTCATGAAGCAGTACATGCCGAACGCCGACCTGAACAACTCCAACTATTCCGCCGGCTATCACTACGCGCAGTTGATGGTCGCCGTGCTCAAGGCCTGCAAGGACGATTTCAGCGCCGAGAACATCAGGCGTCAGGCCGCGTCGCTCAAGGACGTGCACCTGCCGCTGTTGCTGCCCGGGATCACGGTCAATACGGGGCCGGACGATTATCTGCCGTTCCAGCAGCTTCTGCTCCGCCGCTTCGACGGCAAGAGCTGGGTCGGTTTCGGCAAGGTGCTCGACGACCAGTAAAACAGATGTGTCAGCGGCAGGCACGTTCGGACTCCCGGACGTGCCTGTTTCGTTTTCTTTGAGCCGGAGCGATATGATGATTATCAGCGGCGAACGCCGGATCAGTTATCCCGACATCCAGGAACGCGTCGCGCGGGCCGCCAGCGGGTTCAAGGCGCTCGGCGTTCGCGATGGCGCGCCTGTGGGGCTGATGCTGCGAAACGATTTCGCGTTCTTCGAGGCTTCGTCGGCCGCAGCAATGCTCGGCTCGCCGGTGGTGCCGATCAACTGGCACCTGAAGTCCGAGGAGGTCGCCTACATTCTCGCAGACAGCGGCGCGCAGGCGCTGGTTTGTCACGCGGACCTGCTGCCACAGATCAAGGATGGTCTGCCGAAGCGGTTGCCGCTGCTGGTGGTGGAAACCCCGCCCGAAATCGCCGGCGCGTTCGGCGTTTCGCCCGAACTCGCGCGCGTGCCCGATGGCTATGTCAACTGGGACACCTGGCGCGATGGTCACGCGCCGTCCCGCGAAGTCCCGGGCCGGGCATCGCCGATGTTCTACACCTCCGGCACCACGGGCCGCCCGAAGGGCGTGCGGCGTCAGCCGATGCTACCGGATCAGATGGTGGCCGCCGAGCGTGTCAGCGCCATCACCTACGGTGTGAAGCCGAACGACAGCCAGATCATTCTGATGAACGGGCCGATGTATCACTCGGCGCCGAATTCCTATGGCATGCTGGCGTTCCGTCACGGCTGCACCATCGTGCTTGAGCCGCGCTTCGATCCCGAGGATCTTCTGCAACTGACCGAACGGCACAAGGTCACGCACATGCATATGGTGCCGACCATGTTCGTGCGCCTGCTGCGGCTGCCGGATGAGGTGAAATCCCGTTACGACCTTTCTTCGCTGCGCTTTGTCGTGCATGGCGCGGCGTCGTGCCCGGTGCCTGTGAAGCGGGCGATGATCGACTGGTGGGGGCCGGTGGTTCACGAATACTTCGGCTCGACCGAAACCGGCATTCCGGTCTGGCACTCCGCACAGGAAGCATTGGCGAAGCCCGGCACCGTTGGCCGCGCCATCGAAGGCGGCATCGTGAAAATTTTCGGCCCGAACGGTGAGCCACGCAAGGCCAACGAAATCGGCGAGATTTTCATGCGGCAGACCGCGATCCCCGATTTCGACTATCACCGCAAGGCTGGCGCGCGCGAGGAAGCAGGCCGCGACGGGCTGATCAGTGTCGGCGATGTCGGCTATCTCGACGACGACGGCTACCTGTTCCTGTGCGACCGCAAGCGCGACATGGTGATCTCGGGCGGCGTCAACATCTATCCCGCCGAAATCGAGAACACGCTGATCGGCATGGACGGCGTGCGCGACTGCGCGGTGTTTGGCATTCCCGATGACGAATATGGCGAACGGCTGATGGCCTGCATCGAGCAGGACGCTGGCGTGTCACTGACGCCCGCAGCCGTGCAGGATTATCTCCGCAAGCGGCTGGCGAACTTCAAGGTGCCGAAAGACATCAAGTTCCTCGATGAATTGCCACGCGAGGCCAGCGGTAAGATTTTCAAGCGCAAGCTGCGCGATCCTTACTGGGAAAATGCCGCAAGGGCATAAGCGGCGACTATCGCGCCGCCGATGCCTTGAATGTCACCGGAATCCGTAGGTAGTGCACGCCGTTGTCTTCCGCCGGGGGAAACGCCCCGGCGCGAATGTTGACCTGAATCGACGGCAGCAGCAGCGTCGGAGCGGATAACGTTGCGTCGCGCGTCATGCGCGCGGCCACGAATTCATCCTCGGTCTTGCCGCCGCCGATATGGACATTCCGCTCGCGCTGCTCGCGCACGGTGGTTTCCCATGCGTAGGTGTCGCGGCCCGGCGCCTTGTAGTCGTGGCACATGAACAGGCGTGTCTCCGGCGGCAATGACAGCAGCTTCCAGATCGAGCGGTACAACTGGTGCGCGTCGCCGCCGGGGAAGTCCGCGCGCGCGGTGCCGTAATCCGGCATGAACATCGTATCGCCGACAAACACGGCGTCGCCGATCCTGTAGCTGAGGTCGGCGGGCGTGTGTCCGGGCGTGTAGATGCATTCGACCGCGAGATTGCCGATCTTGAAAACTTCGCCGTCCTTGAACAGGTGGTCGAAATCGCCCCCTTCGGGCTTCATGTCGGTTGCGTTGAAGATCGGCCGGAAAATCCGCTGCACATCCTTGATGTGCTCGCCGATGCCGATCTGCGCGCCGGTTTTCGCCTTGATGTAAGGAGCGCCCGAGAGGTGATCGGCGTGGGCATGGGTTTCCAGCGCCCACACGATGGTCAGATTGCGGTCGGCGGCAGCCTTGAGAATCGTCTCCACGGAGCGGGTGTCCACCTCGCCCGATTTCGGATCGTAATCGAGCACGGGGTCGATGACCGCGCTCTGCCCTGTCGAAGGGTCGGAGACCAGATAACTGATGGTGTTGGTGGGTTCGTCGAAGAACGCCTGGATGTCCGGTGTGACAGTCATGGTGCGCGCCTTTCAATGTCGGCCGGTCGGGAGTTGACTTATTATATTAGATAATGCTAAATAAGCAATAGCTAATATAAGGAATGGCGATGAGCGTCCGGTTTTCCGATCTTGCCGCGTTCGAGGCGCAAGCCGCCGAAGTCGCGGCGATTCTGCGCGAACTCGGCAACGAGCGGCGGCTGATGATCCTTTGCAAGCTGGTCGAATGGGGCGAGGCGAACGTCTCGGCGCTGGCGGAGGCCGTTGGCTTGAGTCAGTCGGCACTGTCGCAACATCTGGCGAGGATGCGGGACGAGAAGCTCGTGACCTTCCGGCGGGAGTCTCAAGTGCTCTGGTATCGGATATCCGATCCGCGCATCGAACAGCTTCTCTCAACCCTTCAAGGCCTGTTTTGTCCGCCACCCGCGCGCCGGACCCGGCGCTGAACCTCACGATTGGAGAAACATCATGACGCTGCGAACTGTGACTCCCGAAAAGGCTCGCGAGATGCTGAACGAGGGCGCGATTCTGCTCGATATCCGCGAGGCGGACGAGCATGCGCGCGAGCGCATTGCCGCCGCCCGGAGCCTGCCGCTCTCCACGCTGGATCAGGCAGATTTCGCGCTTCATCGCGGAAAGCCCGTGATCTTCCATTGCCGCTCCGGCCAGCGGACACAGATGAACGCGGCCCGGCTGCAGGCGCGCGCAGGCGAAGGTTGCGAGGCCTTCATCGTGGAGGGCGGTCTCGATGCCTGGCGCAAGGCCGGATTGCCGGTGGTGACCGATCGCCGTCAGCCGATCGAAATGCAGCGGCAGGTGCAGATCGTGGCCGGCTCCCTGGGTCTTGGCGGCGTGCTGCTGGGCGCGTTCGTCTCGCCGGCATTCTATGCGGTGCCCGGATTCATCGGCGCGGGCCTGTTGTTCGCGGGACTGACCGGAACCTGTGGAATGGCCAGGCTCCTGAAGTTCGCGCCGTGGAATCGCGGCATACTGGGTCCGGCCTGATCGCGCGAACGCTTTCCCGTTGCAAGTGAGAATGAAACCATGATGTCCCTGACGCAAGGGTTGCTCGGAGCGGCGTCAGGCTCGCTTGTCGGCTTCTCGCTTGGCCTTGTGGGCGGCGGCGGATCAATTCTCGCGGTGCCGCTGATGGTCTATCTGGTCGGCGTCCCGAGTGCGCATCTGGCGATCGGCACCAGTTCGCTGGCGGTGGCGGCGAGCGCGGCGTTCAGCCTGATGATCCATGCGCGCACCGGCATGGTGAAATGGGGCTGTGCGGCGGTGCTGGCCGCCGCCGGGGTCGCCGGCGCGGCGCTCGGCTCGGTTCTCGGCAAGATGGTGGACGGTCAGCGCCTGCTGATGATGTTCGCGCTGCTGATGCTGGTGGTCGCTTTTCTGATGCGCCGCCGCCGCGATCATGGCGGCGACAAATCGGTACAACTCAGCAAGGCCAACGCGCCGGTGCTGGCTGGCCTCGGACTGGTGACCGGAATTCTGTCGGGCTTCTTCGGAATCGGCGGCGGATTTCTGATTGTGCCGGCCTTGGTGTTCGCCACCGACATGCCGCTGGTTTATGCGGTCAGTTCATCGCTGGTGGCGGTGCTGGCTTTCGGCCTGACCACCGCCGCAAGCTACGCGGTCTCCGGCCTTGTGAACTGGCCGCTGACGGCGGTCTTTATCAGCGGGGGACTGGCCGGCGGCTATCTCGGCGTGAAATCGGTGCATCTGCTCGCCGACCGGCGGGCGTTGCTCAACGACATTTTCGTGGGCGTCATTACCGTTGTCGCGATCTACATGCTGGCCCGCGGCGTGATGTAATCACGCCGCCGGCTTGATCCACACCCGGTTGTCGTGGAAGGCCGCGCCGCCATAGGGCGCCACAGGGTCCGCGCCGGTGAGCGTATTGATGCCGCGCCCGTCCTCAAAAGCGCTGTTCGGCCAGATCGATTCCGCGATCAGCACGCCGCGGCGCACGCCCTCGAAAATCTTTGCATACAGGCGCACCTCGCCGCGCGGGTTGCCGAGGATCACCTTGTCGCCGTCCGCAATTGAAAGTGACGCAGCATCATCGGGGTGGATCATCACCGTCGGCCGCTGTTCGCGACCGAGCGACGTCGGCGTTTCGTTGAAGGTCGTGTTGAGGAAGTTGCGCGCCGGAGACGTGGCGAGCCGGAAGGCGTGGCGCTCGTCGGCTTCCTCGATCACCGTCCAGTGATCCGGCAGCGCGGGAAGATCGTCCACCGGACCTGAAAGCCCCGGGCTGCGGAATGGCACCGTCGGCCAGTCCGGCTTGAAGCGGAATTTCTTGTCGGGCCACGCAAAGCCCTTGGTGTAGTGCGCGGTGTCGAAATCCGGCTGGCAGTCGATCCAGCGCTCACGCTCCAGGTTTTCCAGCGTGCCCCAGCCGGATTTTTGCAGCGTCCAGTCGATGATGTCGCGCGGCGTCATGTCGAAGCCGCGATGCTGCGCGCCGAGCCGTTTCGCAAGACCGACGATGACATCATGGTTGGAGCGGCATTCTCCCGGAGGTTCAATCAGCTTCGGCCCGAGCAGGATGTGCTGCTGCCCGCCGCCCTGATAGATATCGTCGTGCTCCATGAACATCGTCGCTGGCAGCACGAGATCGGCGGCCTTCGCCGTCTCGGTCATGAACTGCTCATGCACGCAGACGAACAGGTCGTCGCGCGCGAAGCCCT
The DNA here is from genome assembly GCA_050249215.1 of Afipia sp. GTDB lineage: Bacteria > Pseudomonadota > Alphaproteobacteria > Rhizobiales > Xanthobacteraceae > Afipia. The sequence goes on along the minus strand of JBFWQX010000009.1, from coordinate 119,924 downwards.
GCTTCACACGGGTCTGGTCCGGCGCCACCGTCACCGGATTGGTGTTCTGGATCAGCATCGCCGTCACCGGCGGGCCGTTGAACAGCGCATCCTTGTCGCCGCACAGGATCGCGCCAATTTGCGACTGGTCCAGCATGCGGATCGAGGGATCGACCATATCGGTTCCCTCGATCAGGCTGCGGTCCCAGTGAAAAATCGCGCCGTTGTTGTGGAATGCGCCGCCGCCCTCGTGGCGCCATGCGCCGCTCACCGCCGCGATGCAACTTGCCGCATGCATGTTCGCCGCGCCGTTGCGCGACCGCGCGAAACCATAGCCCAGCCGGAAGTAGGTTCGCGGCGTGCTGCCGACCAGCGCCGCGAATTCCTCGATGGTCTCCACCGGGCAGCCGGTGATTTGCGAGGCCCATGCGGGGCCACGGCTGCGCAGATGCTGCTCGAGTTCATCCGGCGCGTCGGTATGTTGCGCGAGGAAATCACGATCGGCCTTGCCGTCGCGAAACAGGCAATGCATCACCGCGCAGGCCAGCGCGCCATCGGTACCGGGCCGCACCAGCACGGCGAGGTCGGCCTGTTCCATGGTGCCGTTCATGTAGACGTCGACCGCGACGATCTTCGCCCCGCGCTCCTTGCGTGCGCGGGTGGCGTGGGTCATCACGTTGACCTGGGTGCTGACCGCGTTGGTGCCCCAGATCACCACGCAATCGGACTTCGCCATCTCGCGCGGATCGGGACCGGCGAGCAGGCCGGTGCCTGCGACGAATCCGGTCCATGCCGGGTTGACGCAGATGGTGGAATGGAAGCCGGAATATTTTTTCGCATGGCGCAGGCGGTGGATGCCGTCGCGCATGACAAGGCCCATGGTGCCGGCATACTGGTACGGCCACACCGTCTCGGAACCGTAACGCGCCTCGGCTCCGCGGAATTTCTCCGCCACGAGATCGAGCGCCTCGTCCCATGAAATCGGCGCGAACGTGCCGGAGCCTTTCGGGCCGGTGCGGATCAGCGGTCTGGTCAGGCGGTCGGGGTGATGGATCCGCTCGGCATAGCGCGCGACCTTGGCGCAGATCACCCCGGCGGTATAGCTGTTGTCCCGCGCCCCGCGCACCCGCCCGATGGTTCGCTCGTCCAGCACATCCACTTCCAGCGCGCAGGTCGACGGGCAATCGTGCGGACAGGCGGTGGCGGCGACCCGTTGAGGCACAGATTTTGGCGGCGAGGATTTTGGACGCAGCATCTGGTTCATGACACGACCTTAGTGGGCGTGGAGCGGCATGCAAGGCTGCGGCACGGCTTTCAGGACAGGAAAGCCCCGATTCCCGCGCATGGCGGAAAACCAATTCGCGGACTCAACTCCGGCGGCACGATTGTGCTATGCGGAACGGGTCCCCGATCTGCATCAGCGTGCCGGACCGGTGTCGGCCTGCCCACCTTGAAGGAAGCTCCATGAATATTCTGCCCGCCAATCTGCGCTTCGGCGCGGGACAATCCGTCAAGCGTCTTGAAGACCAGCGGCTTCTGACCGGGCAGGGACATTTCGTCGACGACAAGCCGCAGGACGGCGCTTTGTGGCTTTATGTTTTGCGTTCGCCGCACGCACACGCGAGGATCAAGGCCATCGACACCGGCGCCGCGCTGGCGATCGAGGGTGTCGCGGCGGTCTATACCGGCGCCGATCTGGTCGCGGACAATATCGGCACCATTCCGACCCTGCCGATTTTCAAGCGGCCCGATGGCACGCCGATGCAGGCACCCCCGCGCCGGCTGCTGGCGCATGAGATTGTTCGCTTCGCGGGCGAACCGGTCGCGGCTGTCCTTGCGGCATCGCGCGCCGATGCGCAGACCGCGGCCGAGGCCATTGCCATCGACTATGAGATTCTGCCCGCGGTGATCGCGCCCGCCGATGCACTCGCGCCGGGCGCGCCGGTGGTCTGGCCCGATGCGCCGGACAACATCGCGGCCTCCATGAGCTACGGCGATGCTGCCGCGACGGAAGCCGCTTTCGCCAAAGCCAGGCATGTCGTTTCGCTCGATCTGACCAGCCAGCGTCTGGTGCCGTCCGCGCTGGAGCCGCGCAGCACCATGGCGGAGGTCGACAGGAAGACGGGCCGTCTCACGCTGCACGTTCAGAGTCAAACTCCGACCGCCACGCGCGACATTCTGGCCGATGTCGTGCTCAAGCGTCCGAAGGACAGCGTTCATGTGCTGGTCGGCGACATCGGCGGCGGTTTCGGCCACAAGGTCAATCTTTATCCGGAAGACGGCATCGTTGCCTATGCGGCGCAAAAGCTGAAGCGCACGGTGCGCTGGCGCGGCGATCGCCTCGACGATTTTGTCGGCGGCCATCATGGCCGCGATCTCACCTCGACCGGTGAATTCGCGCTCGATGAAAAGGGCCGGGTGCTGGCGTTCCGTGTCCGCTCGCTGGGCGGTGTCGGCGCCTACCTCACCGGTGCGGGCGTCATCATCCCGCTGGTGCTCGGGCCGTTCGTGGCGACGGGTGTCTACGACCTGCCGCTGATTCACTTCGACATCAAGGCGGTGCTGACTCACACCGCGCCCACCGGCCCCTATCGCGGCGCCGGGCGGCCGGAAGCGGTGTTCATTGTCGAGCGGCTGATGGACGCGGCTGCCCGCCAGATCGGTATGGACCCGCGCCAGATTCGCAAGGTGAACTACATCAAGCCGTCGCAACTGCCCTACAAGAATGCCGTCGGCGAAGTTTACGACAGTGGTGCATTCGCGCACATGCTGGAGCGCGCCGCGAAACTCGCCGACTGGGACGGGTTCAACGCGCGAAAGAAGGCCGCGAAGAAAAAGGGCCTGCTCTATGGCCGCGGCCTGACCAGCTACATCGAGTGGACCGGAGGGCGCGTTCACACCGAGAAGGTGACGCTGCATGCGACGGCGGAGGGGCGCGTCATCCTGCAGTCGGGCACGCAGGCGATGGGGCAGGGACTGCAGACCAGTTACTCGCAGATGGTCGCCGGGGCGCTCGGCATTCCGCTGGACCGCATCGACGTGATCCAGGGCGACACCGACAAGGCGACCGGCGGCGGCAGCGTCGGCTCGCGTTCGCTGTTCGTGGGCGGCACCGCGGCTGTCGTTTCGGCGGGCGACCTGATCGAAAAGGCGCGCGAGAAGGCCTCGCATGTGCTTGAAGCCTCCGTCGGCGATATCGAATATGGCGACGGGATGCTGACCGTGGTCGGCACGGATCGCCGTATCAGCCTGTTCGATCTGGCGAAGGATGAGAAGGACGCGCGTCTTACCGTCAATAGCCAAGGCGATGTCGATGGCCCGACATGGCCGAACGGCACGCATATCTGCGAAGTCGAAATTGATCCGGAGACCGGCATCACGCGCGTGGTGCGCTACACCACGGTGGATGATGTCGGCATCGCGATCAATCCGATGCTGGTCACCGGGCAGGTTCACGGCGGTGTCGCGCAGGGCATCGGGCAGGCGCTGTACGAAGGCGTGGTCTACGATCCGTCGGGACAGTTGCTCACCGCGAGCTATCAGGACTACTGCATCCCGCGCGCCAGCGACATGCCGCATATCGACGTCACGCTCGACGATTCCGCGCCGTGCAAGACCAATCCGCTCGGCGCCAAGGGCTGCGGCGAATCCGGCGCGATTGGCGGGCCGCCTTGCGTCGTGAATGGCGTGATGGATGCGTTGAGCGAGTTTGGCATCACCTCGCTGCAGACGCCGCTGACGCCGGTGAAAATCTGGGATGCGATCCAGCAGGCGAAAGCCACGAAGGCGGCGTGAGGTAGGGGTTATCGTTCAGCCCACCTCTCCCGTGGGGCGAGGTCGTCCGGCGAAGCTCGCGCAGCGAGCGAAGACGGGCGGGTGAGGGCGTAGAATCTCTCGATAGACTTAGATCTCCTCACCCCAACCCTTTCCCCACGGGGGAGAGGGAGAGCGCCGCGGATGCGCCGACATTTTTACCAAAGCTGCTCTAGCGCGGCCCTTCGCCGGCCGCGCGCAGGGCGCGCAAGCCTTCGCGATAGGTCGGATAGGCCAGTGTCACGCCGAGTTCCCCGCGCATGAGATCATTCTTCACACGCTTGCTTTCGGCATAGAACGAGCGGCCCATGTCGGTGAGGCCGGCATCGCCGAGGCTGATTTCCGGCGGTGGCGTAACGTCGCAAAGCGATGCGGCAAACGTCACCACATCCTGCGGCGGCGCCGGTTCGTTGTCGGTCACGTTGTAGATCGCGCCGGAGCGCGGCTGCGCGAGTGAGGCGTCCAGTGTGCGCGAAATGTCCTCGACATGAATGCGGTTGAACACTTGTCCCGGCTTGATGATGCGCTTCGCGGTGCCGCGTGCCAGTTGCACAAGCTGGCTCTGGCCAGGGCCGTAAATTCCGGCGAGCCGGAAAATGTGGACAGCCTTGTTGGCCTCCGCTCCGAAGGCAAGCCATGCCTGCTCGGCCTGAGCGCGCTCGACCGAGCGTGCACTGGTCGGCGTCGCCGGGGTTTGTTCGTCGACCCATGCGCCTTGATGATCGCCATAGACGCCGATGGTGGAAAGATAGCCGATCCAGCGCAGCTTTGGCGCGCGTGCGATGTGCTCCGCACAGGCTGCAAGCACGGGATCGCCGCTCGGGCCCGGCGGGATGGAGATGAGCAGCGCATCGGAGTCCGCAAGAGATGCATCAATGGTGCCGTCGCGCGCATCCGGGCCGAACACATGCGCGGCGAGCCCGGCGGCGGACAGGGCCGCGGCCTTTTCAGGCGTGCGCACCGTTCCGCTGACCCGGTCATCACAGGCAAGGCGCCGCTGCGCAAAATATCCGGCGCTATAGCCGAGGCCGAAGACAAACAGATTCACGAAAAGCCCTGTTCAACCGAACCGATGCCACGTACCTAGTGGAGTGGAAACCCGTTGACAATGTGGGGAGCCGGCTTGGGCGACTTCGATCCGCTTCGCGACTATCTTGCGCAACAGACCAGGGTGGAACTGGTCCTGACCTTCGAGGAGATCGAGGACATTCTCGGCTTCGCCTTGCCGCGCGCGTCACAGCGCGCGTCGTGGTGGGAGAAGGAGCGCAATCCGGAGAATGCACGGCCGCAACGTGACGCCATTCGTGATGGTGGCTACGAGGCGACCCGCCTTGCGGACGGCAAGGGTGTGCGGTTTCGCAGGCTGTCGGCCGGGCGGTACAGGCCCAGGCATTGACCCCGGAGCACGCGGGGATATTTCTTGTGCGCCGCAATACGTTTGCGGAAATTGCACGGGGCTGCTGCGAAAGTTCAATGCCTCGTGCAAACGCGCTCCCGCTATAACAGGCGTCCCAAACAAGAATAATCGGGAGCGCACTTATGACATCGAGGTTTCTCACCGCAACCGTCGCCGCACTCAGTCTGACGGCGGCCCTGCCGGCTGCGGCGCAAGGCGTCAAGATCGGCATTCTCAACGACCAGTCGGGCGTCTATGCAGACTACGGCGGCAAGTGGTCCTTCGAGGCCGCCAAGATGGCGGTCGAGGATTTCGGCGGCGAGGTTCTCGGCCAGAAGATCGAAGTGGTTTCCGCGGACCATCAGAACAAGCCGGACCTCGGCGTCAGTATTGCGCGCCGCTGGTATGAAGTCGAAGGCGTCGACATGATCACCGAGCTGACGACATCGTCAGTCGCGCTCGCGGTGCATGATCTGTCCAGGCAGATGAAGAAGATTGACATCGTGGTTGGTGCGGCGACCTCGCGCCTGAGCGGCGATGCCTGTCAGCCTTATGGGTTCCACTGGGCCTATGACACCCGCGCGCTTGCTTATGGCACCGGCGGTGCCTTGGTGAAGGCCGGCGGCGATTCATGGTTTTTCATGACAGCGGACTACGCGTTCGGTCATGCGCTCGAGAAGGACACGGGAGATTTCGTCAAGGAGCAGGGCGGCAAGGTGCTCGGTGCGGTACGCATTCCGCTGAACACCGCGGACTTCTCGTCCTTCCTGCTGCAGGCGCAAAGCTCGAAGGCGAAGATTATCGGCCTCGCCAATGCCGGCCTCGACACCACCAACTCGATCAAGCAGGCGGCGGAGTTTGGTATCGTCAAGGGCGGCCAGAAGCTGGCTGGTCTGCTGCTGACGGCCGCGGAAGTTCACGGCCTCGGTCTTGAAGCCGCGCAGGGTCTCGTGCTCACCGAAGGCTACTATTGGGATGTCAACGACAGGTCGCGCAATCTTGGCGAGCGCTTCTTCAAGCGCACCGGCCGGATGCCGAACATGATCCAGGCCGGCACCTATTCGGCGACCTTGCAGTACCTGAAGGCTGTCAAGGCCGCCGGGACCAAGGATACCGAAGCCGTGGCCAAGAAGCTGAAGGAACTTCCGGTGGACGACGACTTTGCCCAGAACGGCAAGGTGCTCGAAAACGGACGCATGGTCCACGACCTTTACCTGTTCGAGGTGAAGAAGCCATCGGAATCGAAGAAGCCCTGGGATTACTACAAGCAACTCGCGGTGGTGCCGGGCGACAAGGCATTCCCGACTGCGAAGGACAGCGGCTGTCCGCTGACCAAGTAACCGCACGACTGCATCCGGCCCGGCGGATACCGGGCCGGATGTGTCCAATGCTCGTTCAATTGATTTGACCGGAAACCATGCTTCTTAAGCATGAACGGCGCCGCCATCTTCTTGAACGGGCCGCGCCGCGCTAGGATCAGGCCATGATCCGTCGTCTCATGCCGTGCCTGCTTCTGGTGTCCGTTTTGCCTGCCGCCGCGCAAACCCCGGCGGAGCAGAAAGCCGCCACAGAGCAGGGGACAAAGCCTGCCGCCGTCGTCTGCGTCTACAACAGCAGAAACTACAGCGAGGGCGCGGCTGTCTGCGTGCAGAAGGCTGCGATGCAGGCATGCACGGCCGACAATGGGAAAGCCGTGTGGGTGACCGTGACGGACGAGACACTCAGCCGCCGCTGCACCGCGTCCGCGCGGCGTCTCGACAAATATCAGCGAGCTGCGATCCGGAATCGCCGCAACATCGCGCGGCAAATCTCGCCGCCCGCAAACGGTTCTCCGCGCTGCTTTGACGCAACCGGCAAGCAGCTCTGCGAATAGTGACGCGATGGCGTCAGTCTCGGCTCAGTTGACCTTGTAGACTGAATTGGCCCAGGTGCCGCCGCAGATTTCGTCGCGGTTGCCCGTGCATTTGGCGTCGCAGTTCGTCGCAGGACCGGCCGCGCCATATTTATTGCCGCAGAAGCAATGGCCCGCATATTGTGTCGCGGCGTAGCTGAAGCCCTTGGCGCGGCATGCAGAAATGCAAAGTTGCGCGGTCATTTTGCCATCGTAGAAGGTGTGGCCGTCGAGATCGCGCTTGCCCTGATCCTTGAAGCAGCCGAGATAACCGGCTGCGGCTGCCGCCGCTGAAGCCGGAGCCGGTGCCGACGGCGATGCCACAGGCTCAAGCGCCTTCGGCGCCGGATGCAGCGATCGCTCATCCGATTTTGTGGCAGCGACTTTCGTCTCCTGTGTTTTGATATCCTGCAGGCGCGCGCGGGCAAGGTCGCCATAGATGCTGTCGCCGAAGCGGCGCACGAAGGCTTCAAGCACGGCGGGGCTTGTCGTTGTGGATACCGCGCGCCATGCCTCGGCGATCTCGCCCGATGAGGGAGCGGCTGCGGACGCGGCAGGCGCGCGCGGCGACGGCGCGCCGTCCGGATTGGCCGAAGCGACCTGTGCCGCGGCCGGTTTGCCGTCGGACGCCGGTGCGGCTTTGGCGGTTACGGCGTTGGCGTCGACAATCGCGACCGTGTTGCCGCCGAGCGAGCCATAGACATAAGGCTCTTGCTTGCGGCCGGTGGAGGACAGCACCGCATCCCGCACCCGTCCGAACGCGATTCGCAGATCGACGCCCGGCGTGGCGATATGTTGAAGCAGCGCCGTCGTGAACGGGCTGTTGCTGGCGTCGCCGTCGAGCGCGACGGAGCCCGCTTTGGCGGCGAACGCGATCAGCGTGTCCGACACCGTCGGCTCGATCTTGGCAAGCCCGCGCCCGACCGAACGCGACGCCACGGTGCGCTTCATGGTCTTGGCGAAGGGATTGTCGCGGCAGGCGTCGAGCATCACCAGACGCAGGCGCTTCGCCGGCTCGATCGCCTTCAGCAGCCGGTCGAGCGAAAGCGCCTCGTCCTCGATGTCGAAATCGCGCGCGAGCTTCGCATCGGCGGGCACCAGATAGTTGGTGCCGTCGACCTCGATGCCGTGGCCGGCGAAGAACACCACGGCGACATCGGCGTCCTGCGCCCTGTCCGAGAAATCGCCGACGGCGCGGCGCAGATCGGCTATGCCGACGTCGCGCTTGACCTCGACAACATCAAATCCGGATTTCCGGAAAAGCTCCGCCATCGCGCTCGCGTCATTCGATGGATTCGGCAGTTTGGCGACATGCTGGTAGGCCGAGATGCCGAGCACCAGCGCCACGCGCTTGTCGGCCAGCGCGGCGCGCGTCGAGAACTGCGCTGCGGTCAGCAACGCGAACAGGATCAGCAAGGAACGCAGCAGGGCGCGCACGGTATCCTCCAGACGTCAGGCGCGTTGTCTATCACAGGCCCGGAACTGCGGAAAAGAGCCGGGTTGTGGCAAAAAATCGCTGTTCTGCTTGAACTTTTTCGGCCGAGGCGTAGACATCGCGCTCACCTCGCAAACATCCCCCGCCAGCCAACGGGACCCATCATCCATGTCCGTCCGTATTGTCGATATCCGCGAAATCACCAAGCCGATCTCGTCCCCGATCCGTAACGCCTATATCGACTTCACGAAAATGACGACCAGCCTCGTGGCGGTGGTGACCGATGCGGTGCGCGACGGCAGGCGCGTGGTCGGTTACGGCTTCAATTCCAACGGCCGCTACGGACAGGGCGGGCTGATCCGCGAGCGCTTCGCATCGCGCCTTCTGGAGGCCGATCCGAAAACGCTGCTCGATGCATCCGGCGACAACATCGACCCCGACAAGGCGTGGGCGGCGCTGATGTCGAACGAGAAACCGGGCGGCCATGGCGAGCGCTCGGTCGCGGTTGGCACGATCGACATGGCGATCTGGGACGCGGTGGCGAAGATCGCGGGTAAGCCGCTGTTTCGCCTGCTGGCGGAGCGTCACGACCGCACGGCCGATCCGCGTGTGTTCGTCTATGCGGCGGGCGGCTACTACTATCCCGGCAAGGACAATTCGGCGTTGCGCGCGGAGATGCGCGGCTATCTCGACCGCGGCTACAACGTGGTGAAGATGAAGATTGGCGGCGCGCCGATTGCCGAGGATCGCGCGCGTATCGAGGCGGTGCTGAAGGAGATCGGCAACGAGGCCCAACTCGCGGTGGACGCCACCGGCCGCTTCGATCTCGAAACCGCCATCGCCTATGCCAAGATGCTGCGCGATTATCCGCTGTTCTGGTACGAGGAAGCGGGCGATCCGCTCGACTATCATCTGCAGGCCTCGCTCGCCGAATTCTATCCCGGCCCGATGGCGACCGGCGAAAACCTGTTCAGTCATCACGATGCGCGCAACCTCATTCGTTACGGCGGCATGCGCCCGGACCGTGACTGGCTGCAGTTCGACTGCGCGCTGTCCTATGGGCTGTGCGAGTATCTGCGCACGCTGGATGTGCTGAAGACCCATGGCTGGTCGCCGTCACGCTGCATTCCCCATGGCGGTCACCAGATGTCGCTGAACATCGCGGCTGGTCTCGGCCTCGGCGGCAATGAAAGCTATCCGGACCTGTTCCAGCCTTACGGTGGATTTCCGGACGGCGTGCGGGTCGAGAGCGGCCATATCACCATGCCGGACCTGCCGGGCATCGGCTTTGAAGGCAAGGCCGATCTCTACAGGGAAATGAAGGCGCTGGCGGCGTGATCAGCGGCTGCTGATGCCTCGATCTTTTGTCATGACCGGGCTTGTCCCGGCCATCCGCATCTTGCTTTGGTATCTGGAGCAAAGACGTGGATGCCCGCAACGCGTGCGGGCATGACGTAGAGTCTCGTGCGAGCGCTTCCCTCGCTGTTGGCTACTGGCCGCGCGATCACGAATTGACGTGAATGAAGTCCCGCAGCAGCGGATAGATTTCATTGTTCCACTTGCGTCCGCTGAAAACTCCGTAATGGCCGACCCCGGCCTGCATGTGATGCACCTTGCGATAGGCGCGAACGCCGGTGCAGAGATCCTGCGCGGCGAGGGTCTGGCCGATCGAGCAGATGTCGTCCTTTTCGCCTTCCACCGTCATCAGGCCCATCTTCTTGATGGAGCCGGGGTTCACCGTGCGTCCCTTGTAGGTGAGCTGACCCTTGGGCAGCAGATGTTCCTGAAACACATCGCGGATGGTGTCGATGTAGAAATCCGCCGGCAGATCCATCACCGCGAAATATTCATCGTAGAAAGTCTTGATGGTGTCGGCCTTCTCCACCTCGCCTTTCGCCAGATGCTCGAGCAGATCGGTGTGAGACTTGACGTGACGTTCGAGATTCATCGACATGAACGCCGTCACCTGGATGAATCCGGGATAGACCTTGCGGAACGCGCCCTTGCACTGCATCGGAACGTAATTGATGAGATTGTCCTCGAACCACGTCAGCGGTTTTGATGTCGCGAACTCGTTGACCTTGGTGGGCTGGATGCGGGTGTCGATCGGCCCCGCCATCAGCGTGAGGCTCGCGGGCCGTGCGCGGTGATTGTCTTCCGACATGATGGCGCAGGCGGCCAGCGCCGACACGGACGGCTGGCACACCGCGACCATGTGCGACTTCGGGCCGAGCTGATCCATGAAGGTGATGAGATGCTCGGTGTATTCGTCGAGGCCGAATTTGCCCTGATCCAGCGGAATGTCGCGCGGATTGTGCCAGTCGGTGATGTAGACGTCGTGATCCTGCAGCAGCGTCTGCACCGTGCCGCGCAGCAGCGTCGCGAAGTGGCCTGACATCGGCGCGACCAGCAGCAGCTTCGGTTGCTCAGGCGCGCCTTCCTTCCTGAAATGCAGCAGCGAGCCGAACGGCGTGGCAAACGGGACTTCCTCGATCACCGGCCACTCGCGATTGCCGACCGCGACCGGCTTGATGCCGTAGTCCGGCCGCTTGTAGGTCAGGGTGCTGCGCGACACCAGTTCGAGCGCGGCGGCGACCCGCCCGAACACCTTGTCGGAAAAGCCTCCGGGAAACATCTTCAGATAGGACAGCGCGGTCGCGGCCCCGCTCCGCCACGGGGCGGTCATGTCCATGGTGTTCTGATAGGTCTGGTACATCATTGGCGACATCCGGCACGTTCCTTTGCCTCCTGCCATGCAAACTTGAAGCCAAAGCCGGTCAGCCGGCCCACCCGGACTGGCATGTCGTTTGCTGTGTGCAAAAGGAGCAAGCGCTTAAACACCGAGCAGCGCGGCGGAACTGGCGGGACTCGGCCCGCCTCTTTGATGTGCAGGCGTTCAGGAGACTGACCATGGCCAAGGCCACTTTGACCATCAGCAGCAAGAATTATTCATCATGGTCGCTGCGCGGCTGGCTGCTGACCAAATTCTCGGGGTTGGAGTTTGACGAGATCGTCATCGCGCCGGACGATCCCTCGGCGCGCGCCGAAATCCTGCTGCTGTCGTCCTCCATTCTGGTGCCGTGTCTGCGCCACGACGGCGCGACGGTCTGGGACACCCTGGCGATCGGCGAATATCTCAACGATCTCATGCCGGATGCGGGTTTGTTGCCGTCCGAGCGCATTCCGCGGGCGCATTGCCGCTCGATCTGCGGGGAAATCCATTCCGGTTTCGCCACCCTGCGCTCGTCGCTGCCGGTGAACATCAAGGGGCACTTTCCGGGCTTCAAAATCTGGTCCCGCGCGCAGGCGGATATCGACCGGGTCTGCGCGATCTGGAGTGATTGTCTGGAAAAGTCCGGCGGGCCGTTCCTGTTCGGGCACCGGTCCATGGCGGATGCGATGTATGCGCCGGTGGTGACGCGCTTTCTGACCTACGACGTGCAACTCGGGCCGACGCTGGCGGCCTACGCCAAACGCATCATAGCCCTTCCGGAAATGCAGGAGTGGATCGAGGCAGCGCGGCAGGAGCCCGCGGAAATCGAAGAGCTTGAGGTGGAATATTAGGCAGCGGTTGCGCGCACTTGCCTGATCGCTGGGCCGGTCGTGGCTCGCGGGGTCGGCCCGTATTGCCTCATTTTCGGGACGACGGGCGATAACATGACGACTCAGTGGGCGGCCGTTCTCGCGCCGTCCCCGCCGTCGCGTCGAATCCTCCACGGACACAGGCACATTTTGTCCTGCGCAAAACTTCCGCACCGAAGCTCGCTTTCGATGCGGCCGCTGGCGCGGGATTCGCATGATGCATCGCAGAAGCAACTGCGCCGGGGCGAGCCCCGATGGGAGGATGCGATGAACGTGCATGCTGTGGTCGATTCAAAATACTCAGGCCTGACGCGCCCCGACGGCGCACCGCTCCGCCTGAACAATCAGAATTTCGTGGCGATCGACCGCCACAAGGATACGACCTACGAGGCGACCTATCGTCCGCAGGCGCTCTACAGCCGGGCCGATGAAGGCTTTCACGCCAACAACGAAACTTTCCTGCTGCATGAGGTGGCGACGAATCTGCCGATCTATCGGCAGGACACCGGCCCGACTGATTTCCACTTGCATCTGCCGCCGGGCGGCTTCCAGCTCGTGCTGGTGACATCGGGCATGTTCACCTTCGATTACGACGGGCGGCTGTATTACGTCGGTCCGGGATCAGTGATGCTGCAGAGCGCGATCGTGCATCGCCAGTTGTTCTACACATGGTCGGGCCTGTCGACCGAGGAGAACCTGAAAACGCCGCAGACGGTGGTGCCGGATGCGATCTCGATGGGTTACTCGGGAAAATTCCTCGAAGCCTTCATCACCGATCCGACCACATTTCCCAATCCGACGATTGTGGGTCCTGACCAGATCAACGAGGCCGAAACCCCGCGCGTGGCCTGGAGCCATCCGCTGCATGATCGCCCGGCCGATGCGGGTTTCTGGCTGCAGGACCCGCTCGAACTCGATGCGCTTTACAAGCCGCTTGCGGATGCATCGGTCAAATCCTCGACGCCGGTCTATGTACGCGATATCGGCATCGAGGTGCCGAGCGGTCATCTCGTCACCGGCCACATCATCGCGACCGATCCGCCCGGCCATTCGCTGCTGCCGAAGAGAGCGCAGGGCGCGGCAGACACGTCATGTCTCGCAACGGGCGAGGTCGTGATCTATCGCATCATTCGCGGCTCCGCCGAATTCAGGGACAGTGCGGGCAAGACCTTCGAGCTTGTGACCGGCGATGTCGTGACGGCGGGTAAGACCTCGATCAGCCTCGAAAGCGTCGGAGAGAACACACAAATCCTCCGGCTCGGCCTGCTCAAGGGCATCGAGAGCCTGAAGGGCTGGACACCGACACAGCGCGACGAGATCGACGGCCTGGCCGGTCAGATCATCACCCACAAGGATGTCCGCCCCCTGCGCACCGAGGGCAAGCCGGTCGGCTATCTATACAAGTAGTCTGTTTGTCCGAGCCACTGGGTTAACGCCAGCAAAACTGCAAGAGATTGCACCGCAGGCCGGTGGTGGTTCAGCCGCCGCATGCTTATGTGCTCTCCGATTGACAAGACCGGGGAGCGAACATGCCGACACGCGCGCGCGTTGACGAATTCATTGCGGTGGTCGAGAGCGGCGATCACGCAGGCGCCATCGAGCGCTACTACACCGAAGACGCCAGCATGCAGGAGAACACCTCGCCGCCGCGCGTGGGGCGAGATCTTCTCGTGGCGCACGAGCGCGGCATCCTCGCCCGCATGAAAGAGGTCCGGTCGAAGGCGCTGGTCTCGGTGGTCGAAGGCGATCACGTCATGATTCACTGGAACTTCGATCTTGTCGGCCTCGACGGCAAGACGCTGCATGTGGATGAAATCGCCATGCAGCATTGGCGCGGGGACCGGATTGTCCGCGAGCGTTTCTTTTACAACGCCGCGAAGGGATGACGGTATCATCCCTGCCGTATGAGCGGGTGTCATGCGCGGCGTGAAAATCCCTCGCTTGACGGGATGATTGGCATCCTGACAGATGACACGACTGCCGCCAAAGGCGGCAAACAAGAAGAGCGTCAGACTCTTTCAGGAAACGCCAGACCATGAATGCGCCTCAGGCGGCCCCCGCCGCGCATGAGAAAGCCGCCGACGAAACATCGTTCCGCTATGAGGGCTGGCCGATTGTCGGGGTCTGCTTTCTGGTCGCCACCTTTGCATGGGGTGCGGGGTTTTACGGTCAGGGTGTTTATCTGGCCGAGTTGCAGCGGCTGCACGGCTGGCCGGCCTCGCTGATTTCCACCGCGACGACGGCCTATTATCTCTTCAGCGCTGTTCTGGTGGTGTTTGTCAGCGAAGCCATCCGCGTGATGGGGCCGCGCCGGCTGCTGATCGGAGGAATTCTCGCCATCGCGGCGGGCACGGCGCTGGTCGGGCAGGTGACGTCACCCTGGCAATTGTACGGCGCCTATGTGCTGATCGCTTTCGGCTGGGCGGGCACCAGCATCGCGGCCATCAACAACACCTTGGGGTACTGGTTCGACAAGCGGCGCGGCATGGCGATCAGTCTGGCGCTGAACGGGGCCAGTTGCGGCGGCGTGTTCGGCGTGCCGCTGCTGGTGGCGGCCATCGGCAGGTTCGGATTCTCCGCGACACTGATCGGCGCGGCGCTGGTGATTGTGGCGCTTGCCGTGCCCGCCATCCTGATATGGGTCGGGGCGCCGCCGAGGCGCATGGCGCAGCATCCGGTCGGAACAGCGGCCGGTTCTGTCACCCGCTCCGCCGCATCCATCCGGAAAGCGGCGTTCGGCAGCCTGTCGTTCTGGACCATCGCGATTCCATTCGCGCTGCTGCTGGTCGCGCAGGTCGGCTTCATCGTGCACCAGATTTCCTTCTTCGATCCGGTCATGGGCCGCGAGCGCGCCAGCATCGCGGTGGCGCTGATGACGGCGATGGCGGTGATCGGGCGTGTCCTGTTCGGCTTTGTGATCGACCGGATGGACCAGCGCAAGGCGGCGGCGATCTCCGCGGTCACTCAGGCGGCGGCCCTGATTGTCATGGTCAATACGCAAAACGAGGCGGTGCTGTTCACCGCCAGCGCGGTGTTCGGATTCTCGGTCGGCAACATGATCACGCTGCCGACACTGATCGTGCAGCGGGAGTTCAGCACGGCGGCGTTCGGCGTGCTGGTCAGTCTGGTGACGGCGATCTGCCAGTTCACCTATGCGTTCGGCCCGGGCATCATCGGCCTGCTGCGCGATATCTCCGGAAGCTACAGCGTGCCGTTTTATGCCTGTGCCGCCGCCGAATTGATTGCGGCGGCCGTTGTGCTGGTGAAAGGCACGGCGCGGCAGCCGGTCTGATCAGGATTCTCGCTCGCGCAGCAGCGCCTCCACATCGAGACGGCGGGTGAACATCGCCAGGGTGCCGTCAGGATGGCGCGGCCATTCGGACTCGGGACGGTCCCGATATAGTTCGACGCCATTTTCATCCGGGTCGCGCAGATAGAGTGCCTCGCTGACGCCGTGGTCGCTCGCGCCATCGAGCGGAATGCCGGCGGATATCACCCGGTGCAGCGCATCGGCCAGCGCCGCGCGGGTCGGATACAGGATCGCGGTATGAAACAGGCCTGTCGTGCCCTCCGGTGGCGGCTTGCCGCCCTTGCTGTGCCATGTGTTGAGGCCGATATGGTGATGATAGCCGCCCGCGGAAATGAAAGCCGCCTGATCGCCGTAGCGCTGCATCAGCTCGAAGCCGAGCACGCCCTGATAGAAGCCGAGGGCACGGTCGAGATCGGCGACCTTGAGATGAACGTGGCCGATGCGCGTTCCGGCGATGACGGGCTTGAAAGAACTTGCGGTGGTTTCTCCGGACATACTGGCTTCTCCGAGTCTCGACGTGCGCCTCCCGAGGTATGAACCCGACGGTCAGGGCACAAGGTCGCAGGTCTCGCCGTCCGGAATTCCGACGTCGAAGGTGTTGAGCGTCATCGACACCAGCGAATAGTAGCCGAGCAGCCCGACCAGTTCGACCGTGCCGGTTTCGCCCAGCAACTGGATCGCTTTTTCATAAAGCAGCGGCGGCACGTTGTGGTTCTCGTGCAGCGCCTCGCTGAATTCGTAAACCAGTTGCGCTTTCGGATCGTCGAAGTCCGGCACATGACGATGATTGATGGCGTCGATGATCGCCGGATCGAGGCCTGCCGCCAGCGCCATCTTCTTGTGTGCATACCACTCGAAGCGCGCGCTCCAGTGCCGCGCCGTCACCAGAATGGCGAGTTCGGACAGCCGCGGGCCGAGCGTCGTGTCGTAGCGCAGGAACGCGCCAAGGCGGCTGGCATGCCGCGCCATGTCGGGGGCATGGATCCAGGCCTTGAGCGGCGGCACGACGGTGCCGCGTTTGCCTGCGACGGATTCGGCATAGATGCTCCTTTGATCGTCGCTCATTTCGCCAGGCGAAAGTTCTCTCAGGCGCATGGTGGTTCCCTCTGTTTTAAACGCGGTCATGCCGCCGCGATCGTGTCTGCATGGCTACCATATCGCAGCTTCCGGGGCATTTCGCGCCAGCGAGATATTGAAATCCGCCAAGCGGGCAGTACAGTCCGGCCCGGAAAATCAGCATGGCCGCGCGCGTCGCGCAGCGGTCTCAGCCGAGGGAATGCCGAATGAGCGATCTGGAAAAATTCCGCAGCGAGACGCGGGCCTGGCTTGAAGCCAACTGTCCGCCAGAGATGCGCAAGCCCGTCGCCGACGAAAACGATGTGTTCTGGGGCGGCCGCAACACCAAATTCTCATCCGAGCCGCAGCGCCTCTGGTTCGAGCGCATGCGCGACAAGGGATGGACCGTTCCCGACTGGCCGAAGGAATACGGCGGCGGCGGCCTCAACCTCGAAGAAACGAAAATCCTTCGGCAGGAAATGGCTGCGATTTCGGCGCGGCTTCCGCTGTCGAGCTTCGGCATCTGGATGCTCGGGCCGGCCCTGTTGAAATACGGCAGCGAGGAGCAGAAGCGTGAGCATCTGCCGAAGATCGCCGCGGGCCTGATCCGCTGGTGTCAGGGCTATTCGGAGCCGAATGCGGGTTCGGACCTGGCCTCGCTGCAGACCCGCGCCGATGTGGACGGCGACGACTACATTATCAACGGCCAGAAAATCTGGACCTCGATGGCGAATTTCGCGGACTGGATTTTCTGTCTGGTGCGGACGGATTTCAGCGCCAAGAAACATGACGGCATCAGCTTCATCCTGTTCGACATGGCCTCGAAGGGCGTGTCGACCAAGCCGATTTTGCTGATCTCCGGCAAGTCGCCGTTCTGCGAAACCTTCTTCGACAATGTGCGCGTGCCGCGCTCCCATGTGGTCGGCACCGTCAACCGCGGCTGGGACGTCGCCAAGTATCTGCTGCAGCACGAACGCTCGATGATTTCGGGTCTGGGCGAGCGCGGTGGCGGACGGCCGCTGGGTCAGGTCGCGGCGAATTCGATCGGCGCTGACGATCGCGGTCAACTCGACGACGCGGTTCTGCGCGGGCAGATCGCCGCGTTCGATGTCGATGAAGCGGCGCTCGCCTGCGCGGCGGAACGCGCGGTCGATCTGGCGAAGGCCGGGCAGGGCCATCCGGCCTATTCGTCGGCGCTGAAATACTACGGCACCGAACTGAACAAGCGGCGCTATGAGCTTCTGATGTCGGCGGGCGGCGCCGATGCGCTGGAATGGGAAGGTCCGCGTTCGCATGAGGGCGCTCTGGCGCGCTCATGGCTGCGCACCAAGGCCAATTCGATCGAGGGCGGCACCAGCGAGGTGATGCTCGGCATTGTCGCCAAGCGCATTCTCGATCTGCCGGGGGCTTAAAACTCCGTCTCCTCATCCTGATGAGCGGCCTTTTGGCCGCGTCCCGAAGGATGAGCTTCGGCCTTATGGTTCGAGACGCGCGAAGGCGCGCTCCTCACCGTGAGGAGAAACTTCAAACAGGCTTGAACACGTTTCGGGATTTTCAAAAATGGCTCTGGTCCTCAACGAAGAACAGTCAATGCTGCGTGACAGCGCGCGCGGCCTCATCAGCGACAAGGCGCCGGTGGCGCACTTGCGCAAGCTGCGCGACGACAAGGATGCGGCCGGTTTCTCGCGCGATCTCTGGAAGACCTTTGCGGAGATGGGCTTCGCGGGTCTGCTCGTTCCGGAGGAATTCGGCGGCAGCGGGCTGGGCGCTGCCGAAGCCGGCGTGGTGATGGAGGAAATCGGCCGCACGCTGATGCCGTCGCCGTTTCTGTCGACCGGCGTGATTGCTGTAAGCGCACTGGTGCGTGGCGGCAATGCCGCGCAGAAGTCGGAGTATCTGACGAAGATCGCCAGGGGCGACCTGATCGCCGCGCTGGCGGTGGATGAAGGCGCGAAGCATCGTCCGCTGAAGACCGCGCTGCAGGCGGTGCGCTCGGGCAACGGCTTCAAGCTGAAAGGCGCCAAGGCGTTTGTGGTGGACGGCCATGTCGCCGATCTCTTGATCGTCGCCGCGCGCAGCGCGGGCAAGCCCGGCGAGCGCGACGGGCTGACACTCTTCCTGGTCGATCCGAAAACAAAGGGGATTGAGGTCGAGCGCACCGCGATGGTGGACGCGCACAATGCCGCCCGGATCGTGTTCAACGATGCCGAGGTCACCGCGGACAGCGTACTCGGCGAGGTCGATCAGGGCGGCGCCTTGCTCGAAGGCATTCTCAATCTCGGCCGTGCAGCGGTTGCTTCCGAAATGACCGGTCTCAGCGAGGAAGCCTTCTCGCGCACGGTGACATATCTGAAAGAGCGCAAGCAGTTCGGCAAGCTGATTGGCGAATTCCAGGCGCTGCAGCACCGTGCCGCGCACCTCTATACGGAGATCGAGATCACCAAGGCCGCTGTGATGAAGGCGCTGCAGGCGCTGGATTCCGATTTCGACAACGCCGGTGCGGCGGTTGCCGTGGCCAAGGCGAAGGCGGGCGCGACCGCCACGCTCGCCGTGCAGGAAGCAGTGCAGATGCATGGCGGCGTCGGCATGACCGATGCCTTCGACATCGGATTCTTCATGAAGCGCGCGCGGGTGTGTCAGGAACTGTTCGGCGACACCGCCTATCATGCCGACCAGTTGGCGCGGCTGAAGGGCTACTGATCGGGTGCAAGGCTCCGATCGCCGTCTCTCGCGGGGACGACGCGGAAAGGGATTGGGCGATATTCATCTGTCATGGCCGGACTTGTTCCGGCCATCCCGATAACGAGAACACTGTGCTTAGCCCGGATTTCGCTGCGCTCCATCCGGGCTACAGACTCGAAGGATGACGCGACACCCGCGGTGTCGTCCCGCCAACGAATCGGCGCAAGCGCCGCCCGATGACAGGCTCCGCGAAGCAGTCCAGCGATTTCACATCCAGCTCTGAACGCCATGCAACGTCACGGAATGGATTGCGTCGTCGGCTCCGCCCCCTCGCAATGACGGTGGATGCATCGCGGCTCAACATTCTGAATCGTCATCCTGAGGTGCGAGCATTTGCGAGCCTCGAAGGATGACGCAACATCCATCGTGTTTGCCGCGCATCCTTCGAGGCTCGCCGCAAACGCGGCTTGCGCCTCAGGATGACGCGATGTCTCTGCTTGTCATTCCGGGATGCGCCGCAGGCGCAGGCCCGGAATCCATCCTCCCTCGAATCCTGAAAGTGATTGTGGATTCCGGGCTCGCGCTGCGCGCGCCCCGGAATGACGGTGTTGGGCCATCACGATCCTGACGATTGTCTTGACATCTCCCGATTTAGGAATATAGTCCGCGTCGTCCTGCTCGCGAGGGGCGCTGTCTAGAGGCGTCTTGAGAGCGGAGCAGGATGCGGCGCCTGCGCGATGTGGTTCGCAACCACGCGTCCGGGAGGCTGGGGTCACCGTCCGGGCCAACTACGTGGCTCTGCCGCTTGCGGCTGCACGAGATGGAGATGAAGGCGATGAAAATCGCCGGATCAGGGTTCGCCCGTCCCATCCGGAAGCACGGTCCCCTTGCCCAAAATCGCCGCGATGGAGCGCCGTGAGGCGACGCGCTTTCGGAGACACATCGCCTCGCACGCGATGCCGGAAGCGAAACTCTATCCAATGCGCCTTGCGGCGCTCCATGCCCCCTCATTGCGATGGGGCAAAACGAGAGCGCACCTCGCGCCACGCGCGAGAACGAATGCGCATGTCTTTGGTTGAGCGCGCATGGGGCAAGCCCCGCACGCGCATGCTGTTTGAAAACTGAATCGGAACGCGCGGAAGCGCGGGTCGCTAGCGGATCGGCGGCGCGTACTGGATGCCGCCGGCATTCCAGAGCTGGTTCAGCCCGCGCGGAATCTTGAGCTTCGATCCCTCGCCGACATTGCGGTCGTACACTTCGCCGTAGTTGCCGACATGGCGGATGATGCGCGCGGCCCAGTCCCGTGTCAGATCCATTTCCTCGCCATAGGCGCCTTCGGTGCCGAGCAGCCGCATGATGTCCGGCTTCTTCGACTTCAGCGCCTCGTCGATATTCTTGGAGGTGACGCCGAGTTCTTCGGCGTTCAGCATGGCGTAGATCGTCCACTTCACGATCAGCAGCCACTCGTCGTCGCGCTGGCGGACCACCGGTGCGAGCGGCTCCTTCGAGATGACGTCGGGCAGGATCACGTGTTCGGCCGGCTTGGTCAGCCGCAGCCGCAGCGCGTAGAGCTGCGACACGTCGGTGGTGAGGACATCGCACTGGCCCGAGTCATAGGCCTGCAACACCGCGTCGAGCTTCGGGAAATTCAGTTCCTGATACTTGATGTTGTTGGCGCGGAAATAATCCGCGAGATTGAGCTGTGTCGTGGTGCCGGC
Organism: Afipia sp.; assembly: GCA_050249215.1. Classification (GTDB taxonomy): domain Bacteria; phylum Pseudomonadota; class Alphaproteobacteria; order Rhizobiales; family Xanthobacteraceae; genus Afipia. The sequence goes on along the minus strand of JBFWQX010000009.1, from coordinate 99,062 downwards.
CTGAACGCAGACCTTGCTGCCGTCCAGTTCGAGCGCCGAGTCGATCTTGCGGGACTGGCGCACCATGAAACCTTCGCCGTCGTAATAGGCGACGGCGGCGAAGTTCAGGCCGTACTCGGTTTCGCGCGACATGCTCCATGTCGAATTGCGCGACAGGATATCGACCTTGCGGTTGCGCAGTTCCTTGAAGCGCTCGCTGGCGTCGAGCGGAACGAACTTCACCTTGGTCGGATCGTTGAAGATCGCGGCGGCCACGGCGCGGCAGATATCGACATCGAAGCCGGACCAGTTGCCTTTGTCGTCCGGGATCGAGAAGCCGGGCAGGCCGGTGTTCACGCCGCAAAGCACGGCGTCGCGTTTCACGGTGCGCTTGAGGGTGCGGGTATCGTAGCGCTCATAGGTGATCGCGGCGGCTGCGACCGCGACAGCAATCACCGCGCCGATCGTCAGACCGGTCCCGAAAGTGCGCGAAAAAATGGCCATGAAACAATCTCGCTTCTGAAGGATGCGTGCAAGGAAAACGGGTCTGCCGGAAAACTAGATTTCGGGACGCTGGCGGATGATGACCTTGGTGCCGACGGGAACGCGCTCGTAAAGATCAGCCACGTCGGCATTGACCAGGCGGAAGCATCCGGATGAGACGGCGCTGCCGATGGTCTGCGGCTGGTTGGTGCCGTGAATGCGGTAGACCGTCGCGCCAAGATAGAGCGCGCGCGCGCCCATCGGATTGCCCGGGCCGCCGGCCATGAAGCGCGGGAGGTAAGGCTGGCGGGCGATCATTTCCGGCGGCGGCGTCCAGTCCGGCCATTCCTGCTTGCGGGAAATCTTCTGCAGGCCCTGCCACTGGAATCCTTCCCGGCCGACGCCGATGCCGTAACGAAGCGCGCGGCCGTTGCCCTGGATCAGATAAAGGAAGCGCTCGGACGTGCTGATGATGATCGTGCCCGGCGGTTCGGAGGTGCGATAGAAAACCGCGGTCCGCTTGAATTCCGGCGGCAGTTCCTCCTCGGCTTCATTCGGGATATAGCCGGGCTGATCGCCGATGTTCATCTCGCGGCCCTGCGCGAACGCATGAGGTGCCGAAAACAGCATGCCGGCTGCAACTGCTGCCAAAGCAAGCGAGCGGAGAAGGTTCATGTCGAGAATCCCGCGTTATGTGGTGCCCCGTCTGCATCAAACCCGAGCCGTGTCCGGCTGGCAAGTGACACCGGCTCGAGGGTAGAGCACCATCTGTCGTAAATCATTAAAATATCTCTGAATTTTATTGGCCAAACCTTCAGTGCGGCGCGATCCAGAGCCGCAGCAGCCAGGCGACGGAGGCGACGGTGCCGGTCCCGAGCAGCCAGAGCGCCGCGAACCACAAGAGCCGCCGTCCCAAGGGCCGCTGCGTGTCGCGCGGCGCGGACATCAGTGGTATCCGCTTGAGGCGTCGACCTTGCCGCGAAACACCCAGTAGGCCCACCCGGTGTAGATCAGGATGATCGGCACCAGCACCGCCACGCCGAAGATCATGAAGTTGAGGCTGTTGGCGGGGGCTGCGGCCTGCCAGATGGTGACACTCTGCGGCACGATATAGGGATACATGCTGACGCCGAGGCCGGCATAGGTGATCGCGAACAGGACCAGTGAAAGGATGAATGGCCGGTAGTCCTGCTTGTTCGCAAGACTCTTCAGCAAAAGCAGCGTGATCGCCGCCACCGCGATCGGAATCGGTGCGGTGAACAGAATATTTGGCCACTCGAACCAGCGCCGCCAGTAGTCGGCCTGCAGGAATGGCGTGGCAAGGCTGACAGCGACAATGGCGATCAGGGTGGCGATCAGCAGCCACCAGCTCAGGCGATAGGCATGCTCGCGCAATTCGCCGGTGGTTTTCATCACCAGCCATGTCGCGCCGAGCAGACCATAACCGGCGACCACCGCGCAGCCGGTCAGAATGCTGAACGGGGTCAGCCAGTCCCACCAGCCGCCCGCATAGTGGCGTCCTTCCACATGGACGCCCTGCAGGATGGCGCCGAGCGCGATGCCCTGCGCCATGGCTGCGATCAGCGAGCCGCCCGCAAAGGCGATATCCCACCGGTTGCGCTCGCTCTTGGTGCGCCAGCGGAATTCAAACGCGACGCCACGGAAAATGAGGCCGATCAGCATGGCGATGATCGGCGTATAGAGCGCGGGCATCAGGATCGCATAGGCCAGCGGAAATGCCGCCATCAGGCCGCCGCCGCCCAGCACCAGCCATGTCTCGTTGCCATCCCAGACCGGCGCAACGGTGTTCATCATCACATCGCGGTCTTCCTTCTTCGGAAACATCGGAAACAGCATTCCGAGACCGAGATCGAAGCCGTCCATCACAATGTACATGAACACCGCGAAGGCGATGATGAAGGCCCAGAGCGTTGCGATGTCGAACGTGAATTCGGCCATGGCGGTCACCCCTGTCCCTGCGTGGCGGGAACGCCTTGGGCTGGCGTAATGCCGGCGGCGCGGGCCGGCATGTCGGTGCGCGGACCTTCCTCGCCGTGATGCGGCGGCGCCTTCATCAGCCGCAGGATGTAGAACACGCCCATTCCGAACACGATGAAATAGACCACGATGAAGGCGAGCAGCGATGTCGCGACCGCGGGCGCATCGAGCGGCGATGCCGAATCCACCGTGCGGAGCAGGCCGTAGACGGTAAAGGGCTGGCGGCCGGCCTCCGTGGTCACCCATCCAGCGAGAACGGCGATGAATCCCGCCGGTCCCATCGCCAGGGCCCAGGTATGCAGCAGTTTTGACTCATAGAGCTGGCCGCGCCAGCGCATGAACAGACTGAATAAGCCGATGCCAAGCATCAGGAAGCCGATGCCGACCATGATGCGGAACGACCAGAACACCAGCCCGACCTTCGGCCAATTCTCGCGCGGGACGGTATCAAGGCCTTTCAGCGGCGCATCGAGCGAATGCTTGAGGATCAGCGAGGAGGCCTTCGGAATCTCGATGGCATACTTCATCTTGGCTTCGTCCTGATCGGGAATGCCGAACAGGATCAGCGGCGCGCCGTTCGGATGGCTCTGGAAATGGCCTTCCATCGCCATCACCTTCACCGGCTGATGCTCCAGCGTGTTGAGGCCATGCTGATCGCCGGCGAAGATCTGGATCGGCGCGACCAGCGCGGCCATCCACATCGCCATCGAGAACATCACGCGCGCACCCTCCAGCCGTGTGTTCTTCAGAAGGTGATAGGCTCCGACCGCGCCCACCACGAAGGCGGTGGTGAGATAGGCCGCCAGCACCATGTGCACGAGGCGATAGGGGAAGGAGGGATTGAAGATCACTTTCCACCAGTCGGCGGCGACGAACTGTCCCTGCGAGTTCATGGCAAAGCCGGCCGGGGTCTGCATCCAGGAATTCGCGGACAAAATCCAGAATGCCGAAATCAGCGTGCCGATCGCAACCATCATCGTGGCGAAGAAGTGCAGCTTGTGGCCGACGCGCTTCAGCCCGAACAGCATGACGCCAAGGAAGCCGGCTTCCAGGAAGAAGGCGGTCAGCACTTCATAAGCCATGAGCGGGCCGATGACGGGACCTGTCTTGTCCGAGAATACCGCCCAGTTGGTGCCGAACTGGTACGACATCACGATGCCGGAGACGACGCCCATGCCGAAGGCGACGGCGAAAATCTTCAGCCAATAGTTGAACAGGTTGATGAAGACCTCGCGTCCGGTCCATAGCCACAGCGCTTCAAGGACAGCGAGATAACTGGCAAGGCCGATGGAGAAAGCCGGAAACACGATGTGAAAGCTCATCGTGAACGAAAATTGCCAGCGCGCCAGTGTGATGGCGTCGAAACCCTCGAACATCGCGGACCTCCGGTATGTCCAGTCCGCAAGCTATAGCATGCAATCGCGATATTGATAATCGCTCCGGCACGCAGTCATGCATGGCACAGCCGCGATTGCGCCTGCGGCAAATGGCCATGATCCAAAGTGCAGGTGATGCAGGCGTGCGGAAAGATAAATCAGGCCGCGGGCTTTTCCGACGCATCGCCGTTGGCGAGCAGATGGATCAGCGCGCGCTTGATGGCGGCCTGCCGGGTCGGCGCGGTGATCTGCGCGCCGAGCAGGTCGGTCACATAAAACACGTCACGGGCGCGCTCGCCGAAGGTCGCGACATGCGCGGAGGCGATGTTGAGATTGAGCTTGGAGATTGCGGTGGTGAGCTGAAACAGCAAGCCGGGCCGATCGAGGCCCGAGACCTCAATCACGGTGTAGCGGTCGGACCACTGGTTGTTGATGGTTACTTCCGGCTCGACGATGAACGGCTTCAGCCGTGTTTTCGAGGCCGTGCGGCGCGCCATCACGTCCGGTAGCCGCAGCTTGCCTTCGAGCACCTGCTCGATGGTGTCGCCGATGCGGGTGGCGCGGCTGCCCTCGTCGTCGTCGCGGTCGTATTCGCGGGTGATGGCGATGGTGTCGAGCGCGATGCCGTCGGTGGTGGTGTAGATCTGCGCGTCGACAATGTTCGCGCCTGCCGACGCGCAGGCGCCCGCGATGATCGACAGCAGCCAGGGATGATCCGGCGCCATGATGGTAAGTTCGGTGACGCCGCGCCCTTCGTCGAAGCCGACATTGACCGCGAGCTTGTGGCCGCCGGCTTCGCTCGCCTTCACAAAGCGCGCGTGGCGGATTTTGCGCGCCAGTTCGACCTTCAGCCAGTAGGCCGGATAGTGCCGTGAGATATAGGCTTCAAGCTCGGCTTCCGGCCATTCCTTGAAATTGGCGCGGAATTCCGCCTGCGCCACTTCGATGCGCTGGGCGCGGTTGACCTCGGAGAAGCCGCCGGTCAGCACCGGTTCGGTTTCATAATACAGCGTGCGGATGAGCTGTGCCTTCCAGCCGTTCCAGACGCCGGGACCGACGCCGCGAATGTCGGCGGTGGTCAGGATGGTCAGCAGCTTCATCTGTTCGACCGACTGCACGACGGCGGCGAAATTCTCGATGGTCTTGCGGTCCGACAGGTCGCGCGACTGCGCCACCGTGGACATGGTCAGATGCTCTTCGATCAGCCAGGCGATCAGTTCGGTGTCCGCGGCGTTGAAACCGAAGCGGGGGCACAGCCGCCGCGCGACCTTGGCTCCCGCGATGGAGTGATCCTCGGGGCGGCCCTTGGCGATGTCGTGCAGGAACACCGCCATGTAGATCACGGCGCGATGCTCGGGCTGGATCTTTCGCATGAGGTCGCTGGCAACGGCGAATTCGTCGTTCCCGCCGCGCTCGATGTCCTGAAGAATGCCGATGCAGCGCAGCAGGTGTTCGTCCACGGTGTAGTGATGATACATGTTGAACTGCATCATCGACACGATCCGTCCGAACGCGCGGATGAAGCGGCCAAGCACGCCGGCCTCGTTCATCCGCCGCAGCACGGTCTCCGCGTCGTTCGATGTCAGGATCTCCATGAACAGCTTGTTGGCTTCCGGATTCTCCCGCAACTTCGGCGTGATCAGCCCCAGCGAGCGCGTGGCCGCGCGCATGGCGTCCGGGTGGAATGCGAGATTGTTCTTCTGCGCGAGACGGAAGACGCGGATCAGGTTGACCGGATCGGTCTTGAACACGTCGGGCGCGGCAAGATTGATGCGGTTGTTGTCGATCACGAAATCATCGCTGCCGGGAACGCGGCCGCGTTTACGCCCGGGCCGCAGCCGCGCCATCATGCGGCTCAGGACCGGCGCGGGCTTGGTCTCCTGATCTTCCAGCTTGGCGCACAGGATCGCGGTGAGGTCGCCGACGTCCTTCGCGATCAGGAAGTAGTGCTTCATGAAGCGTTCGACATCCTGCATGCCGGGATGCGAGGTGTAACCCAGACGTTGCGCGATCTCGCGCTGCATTTCAAACGACAGCCGCTCTTCGGGCCGGCCGGTGTAGAAATGCATGTTGCAGCGAACCGACCACAGGAAATCCTCGCAGCGGCGGAACGTGCGGTATTCCTGCGGATCGAACACGCCCTGCTGGACGAGATCGGCGGCGTCATGAACGCGGTAGACGTACTTCGCGATCCAGAACAGCGTATGGAGGTCGCGCAGGCCGCCCTTGCCGTCCTTCACGTTGGGCTCGACCAGATAACGCGACTGGCCCGCGCGGCGATGACGTTCTTCACGTTCTGCAAGTTTCGCAGCGACGAACTCGGCGGCGGTGCCCTGCACCACTTCCTTGTCGAAGCGCGTCACCAGTTCATCGTAAAGCGCCTGGTCGCCGGTGAGGAAACGGGTTTCCAGCACCGAGGTGCGGATCGTCATGTCGGCGCGCGCCTGACGGATAGATTCGTCGATCGAGCGGGTGGCGTGACCGACTTTCAGGCCCATGTCCCAGAGGCAATACAGAATCGCTTCGGCAACCTGTTCGCCCCATGCGGTCTGCTTGTAGGGCAGGATGAACAGCAGGTCGATGTCGGACTCCGGCGCCATCAGGCCGCGTCCATAGCCGCCGGTGGCGATCACCGCCATGCGCTCGGAATCCGACGGCGTCGGCGAGTGATAGAGATGCCGGGTCGCGGCGTTGAACAGGATGCGGATAATCTCGTCCTGAACGTCGCAGAGCCGCTCGGCGCAGCGCCGGCCGTGGCGATCTTTCAGAAGCTGCGCCTGCGCCGCGTCGCGCGCGCGCGCCAGTTCACCCTTCAGCAGTTGGGTGATGGCGGCGCGGAACTGATCGTCCTTGCCAGCGTGCCTGTCGGCCAGCGCATCCACCTCGGCGGTGATGCGTGCCGTATCGAACTGCACTTCGGGGGCTGGGGGAATCGAGGCCGTCACGCTGTCCATCCTCTCCGGATAACGGACGGCAACAGCGGTGTCATCAGCGGATTGCGGCGGAGCACGGGGTCTGTACTGTTTTCTCGCCCGTCGGCATGGGCAAACTTTGTGATCACTTGCATGTCCGCAGTTCTCACGTCGCTGGATCAGTCTTTAATGCATTGAAATATATCAAGTATTTCTCGGGCGAGAAAGGCTGCGATGCGCCGCGCGGTGAGCGCGCGAATTTGCGCGCCGCGGGCGAGAGCACATAATGCGGAATAAGCCCCCTGCGGCGATGTTGATCCGGCTGGAAAGGGAGACAGGACCATGGATTCGACCGAACTGCGCGCCATGCAGGCGCCGATCAAGGATCGCTACAAGGCCGATCCCAGGGCGGCCCTGATCACGCTGAAGGCCAGAGGCTCGCTCGACAGCGAAGGTCTCTCCTGCAAGGTCGAAACCGGCAGGGCCGCGGCCGCGGTTGCCGGTTTGCATCCTGGGACGGGCGGCTCCGGTCTTGAGCTGTGTTCCGGCGACATGCTGCTCGAAGCGCTGGTGGCTTGCGCCGGCGTGACCCTGAAATCCGTGGCCACCGCAATCGACGCGCCGCTGAAATCCGGCAATGTCACGGCCGAGGGCGATCTCGATTTCCGCGGCACGCTTGGCATCGACAAGGAGGCGCCGGTCGGCTTTGCCGAAATCCGCTTGCGTTTCGATGTCGACACCGATGCGCCGCAGGACAAGCTCGATCAGCTCTTGAAGCTAACCGAGCGTTATTGCGTGGTCTATCAGACCATCAAGAACGGCCCGAAGACCAGCGTGTCGATCAACCGCGTCTGATTACTGCTTCGGCAGCCTCGCTTTCAGCGCATACAATGCATCGAGCGCTTCGCGCGGTGACATGTCGTCGGGATGCAGCGCGCCAAGCGCTTCGGCGATCTGGTCGGCGATGCTCGGCGGCTGCGGCTCGGGTGCGGCGCGCGACGGCACGGCGAACAGCGGCAGGTCATCGGCCAGCGCGCGGGCCGTGGTGTTGCGATCCTGCGCCTCGAGCTTCGCAAGCACGGACTTTGCGCGCGCGACGACAGCGGCGGGGAGACCTGCGAGCTTGGCGACCTGAATGCCGTAAGAGCGATCTGCCGAACCCGGCAGCACCTCGTGCAGGAACACGACGTCGCCCTGCCATTCCTTGACGCTAACAGTCGCATTGAACAGGCGCGGCAGGTTGGCCGAGAGCGCCGTCAATTCGTGATAATGCGTGGCGAACAATGCGCGGCATCTGTTCGATTCATGCAGGTGTTCGATCGAAGCCCATGCGATCGACAGCCCGTCGAAGGTTGACGTCCCGCGCCCGATCTCGTCGAGGATCACCAGCGCCCGCTCGCCGGCCTGATTGAGGATCGCCGCCGTCTCCACCATTTCGACCATGAAAGTCGAGCGACCGCGCGCCAGATCGTCGGCTGCGCCGACGCGGGAGAACAGCCGGTCCACGATGCCGATATGCGCCAGCTTCGCAGGCACGAAGCTGCCGATCTGCGCCATCAGCGCGATCAGGGCGTTCTGCCGCAGGAAGGTCGATTTACCGGCCATGTTGGGGCCGGTGAGCAGCCAGATTTGCCCCGAGGACTGCGCCGGTCCGGGCGACAGGTCGCAGGCATTGGCGATGAACGGCTGGCCGTCGCGTTTCAGTGATTGTTCGACCACCGGATGACGCCCGCCTTCGATGGAGAATTTCAACGAATTGTCGACCACAGGCCGCGTGTAATTCTCGTCGACGGCGAGTTTCGCCAGCGCCGAGGTCACATCGAGCAGCGCGAAGGCATGCGCCGCGGCGCGCAAGTCATCGCCGGCAGTGACCGCTTGCGCGCACAGCCGGTCGAAGATTTCGAGTTCAAGCCCGAGCGCGCGGTCGCCGGCATTGGCGATCTTGGCTTCGATCTCGCCGAGTTCTGTCGTGGTGAAGCGCACTTGTCCCGCGAGCGTCTGGCGATGGATAAAGGTCGCATTCAGCGGCGCGGCCATCAGCTTGTCGCCGTGCTGCGCGCTGACCTCGACGAAATAGCCGAGAACGTTGTTGTGCCGGATCTTGAGACCCTTGATGCCGGTGTCGTCGGCGTAGCGCGCCTGCATCGCGGCCACCACAAGACGCGAGGCGTCGCGCAGGTTGCGGGTTTCGTCCAGCGCGGCTTCATAACCGGTGCGGACAAAGCCGCCGTCGCGCTTGAATAGAGGCAGGTCGTCGGCAAGGCCATGTGCGAACTCCTGCGCAAGGTCGCGCGAGGGACGGCGCAGCGCTTCGATCGCCAGAGATATGTCGCGCGGTAGTTTCTCGATCTTCCCAAGCCGGTCGAGAATCCTGTCGGCGGCGAGAATGCCGTCGCGCAGCGCCGCAAGATCGCGCGGGCCACCGCGCCCGACGGAAAGCCGCGCCAGTGCGCGAGAGAGATCCGGTGCCGCGCGCAGGATGCCGCGCAGGTCGTCGCGCAGCGCGCTATCGTCCGCGAACAGCGCCGCCGCATCGAGCCGGTGCGAAATAGCAGCGCTGTCGGTCAAGGGTGCGGCAAGGCGTTGCGCCAGCAGCCGCGATCCGGCGGCGGTTACCGTGCAGTCGATCGCGTCGAGCAGCGATCCGCGCCGCTCGCCCGCAAGTGTGCGCGTCAGTTCGAGATTGGCGCGGGTGGCGGGGTCGATCGCCATGGTGGTGCCCGCCGCTTCACGCGCAGGCGGCGATAATGGCAGATGTTGGCCGACCTGGGTACGGTCGACATAGGTCACGGCGGCCGCCGCAGCGGTGGCTTCCAGCCGCGACATCGCGCCGAAGCCGTCCATGGTGGCGACGGCGAAGTAGTCGCAGAGCCGCCGCTCGGCGGTGGCGGCGTCGAAAATGTCGCGGGTCACCGGCGTGACGGCGGCGAGCGTGCGGAACAGCGCCGACAGTTCGGGATCGGAATAGAGCGCGTCCGTGACGATCACTTCATTCGGATTGATCCGCGCCAGCGTGGCGCCGAGTTCGCCGGCGCTGGATTCGGTGACGCTGAACTCTGCCGTCGAAATGTCGATCCATGCGAGGCCGATACGGTCGCCCGCCGCCGATGACCCGCGGGCGCGCGCGATGGCGAGCAGATAATTGTTGGCCTTCGCATCCAGCAACGTGTCTTCGGTCAGCGTGCCGGGCGTCACCAGCCGGACCACGTCGCGGCGAACGACGCTCTTGTTGCCGCGCTTCCTGGCTTCGGCGGGATTCTCGGTCTGCTCGCAGACCGCGACGCGATGGCCGAGCGCGATCAGCCGGTGCAGGTAATCGTCCGAACGCTCCACCGGCACGCCGCACATCGGGATGTCTTCGCCCATGTGTTTGCCGCGCTTGGTCAGCGTGATGCCGAGCGCCCGCGAGGCGGTTTCCGCATCCTCGAAGAACAATTCGTAGAAGTCACCCATCCTGTAGAACAGCAGCAGCCCCGGATTCGCGGCCTTGATCTCCAGGTATTGTTCCATCATCGGCGTGACCCGCCCTGCGGCTTCGGGAGCTGCGGTTTCGGGAGTCGGCGATGCGGGCGGCGTGGAATGGATGGTCATGGAGCGAACATTAGCAAAGTTCTTTCGCACGGTGGAATTGCAGCCGGTGTTTTCCACGCCTTGCAACAGCCTGTGCATGGCCGCCCTGCCGGCCAGCGAGGCCAATCCGGCCATCCATCATTTGACGCGGTGGAGACCGCTTCCTAAAACTCTTGCCAGTGTGGCGACTCTGACGCTCCTTTCAGTTGTGCCGCGAGTCCTTCAAAGGAGCGTCAGAGTCAAAGCCACACTGGAATTATGGAGTTGCTAGTGTCCTTGCGGCACTGACATTCGTAAAAGTACCGCTACGATATGATACGAGTGTCAGAGCCGGGACACTAGCCGGAAGCGGACGCATCAACGCCCGCAGGATTTTCAGGGAGAGTGACCATGCGTGATGTTTACATCTGTGATGCGGTGCGGACGCCTATCGGACGGTTCGGCGGATCGCTGGCCAAGGTCCGCGCGGACGATCTTGCCGCCGCGCCGATCAAGGCGCTGATGGAGCGCAATGCGAAGGCCGACTGGGGTGCGCTGGACGAAGTGTCCTATGGCTGCGCCAATCAGGCCGGCGAAGACAACCGCAATGTCGCGCGCATGGCGCTGCTGCTCGCCGGGCTTCCCGAGAATGTGCCGGGCATGACGGTCAATCGTCTCTGCGCGTCGGGCCTCGATGCGGTCGGCGGCATCGCCCGGGCGATTCGCGCCGGTGAAATCGACTTCGCCATCGCGGGCGGCGTGGAATCCATGACCCGCGCGCCATTCGTCACCGGCAAGGCCAACGAGGCCTATCAGCGTGCGGTCGAAACCTATGACACCACGATCGGCTGGCGCTTCGTCAATCCGCTGATGAAAAAGATGTACGGCGTCGATTCGATGCCGGAGACCGGCGAGAATGTCGCCACCGATTACCAGATTTCGCGTGAGGATCAGGACGCTTTCGCGATCCGCTCGCAGCAGCGCGCGGGCAAGGCGATCGCGGCGGGTTACTTCGCCGAGGAAATCGTCCCGGTCACGGTTCCGGGCGGCAAGGCGGGTCCGGTGACCGTCGACAAGGACGAACATCCGCGTCCCGAAACCACACTGGAGCAGCTTGCCAAGCTGAAGCCCGTGACCCGCCCCGACGGCACGGTGACCGCCGGCAACGCGTCGGGCGTGAACGACGGCGCGGCGGCGCTCATTCTCGCGTCCGAAGAGGCGGTGAAGAAGCACGGCCTGACCCCCCGCGCAAAGCTGCTCGCGCATGCCTCGGCCGGCGTCGCGCCGCGTGTGATGGGCATGGGCCCGGTGCCTGCGGTGCGCAAGCTGCTCGAGAAGCTCGGCCTCAAGATCAGCGACATCGACCTGATCGAACTCAATGAAGCGTTCGCCTCGCAGGGCCTTGCAGTGCTGCGCCAGCTCGGCGTCAAGGAAGATTCCGATTTCGTCAATCCGCATGGCGGCGCGATTGCGCTCGGCCATCCGCTCGGCATGAGCGGCGCCCGCCTCGTTCTCACGGCGGTGCATGGCCTTGAGAAGCGCGGAGGCAAGTATGCGCTGGCGACCATGTGCGTCGGCGTCGGTCAGGGCGCCGCGGCGGCGATTGAAAAGGTCAACTGATTTTATCGCGTCGTCCTCATCCTGAGGCGCGACCGATTGGTCGCGTCTCGAAGGATGGGGCGTTAAAGAACCTCATGGTTCGAGACGGCGCGAGAGCGCCTCCTCACCATGAGGTTTTTGTTTCCGCTGTTAATCCATCACCGCGGCATGGCCTGCGTCTTGCGTCTGTTTTCGCAGCGCGGCCTTGGTCGAGCCGATCACCAGCGCGCTCACGCCCATTCCACGCCGGATTCGGCGGCGAGGTCGATGGTGCTGCGATGGCCGATATCGTCAAAGTGGGCGTCGAGGAACTTCTTGGCGGCGCGTTTGCCGGCCCGGTGCAGCAGTTCAAAGAACTCGTAATCGGTCTTCATCTTGCTGGAGGCGGCAAGACGGGTGCCGAGGATTCCGAGGTCGATGCGGTGAATGTTCAGCCTGCGATATTGGTCCTTACCGGTGCCGCGCGGCAGCCGGCCGTCGTCGATCAATTGATTGACGAAATCCATGGTGCGCAATTCGGAAATCAGCGCCGAGTTGAAGGTGATTTCATTCAGGCGATTGATGATCTCACCGGACGTTTTCGGCGTGGTGTCGCGCGACACCGGATTGATCTGCACCACCACAACGTCTTCGGCTTCGGTCGCGTGCAGGAAGGGAAAGATCGCGGGGTTGCCCATGTAGCCGCCGTCCCAGTACGGCACGCCGTCGATTTCAACCGCGCGAAACATGAACGGCAGCGCTGCCGAGGCCATCACCACGTCGGCGGTGATTTTCTCGTTCGCGAAAACGCGCAAGCGCCCGGTGTGGACATTGGTCGCTGAAATGTAGAGCGCGAGCTCGGTGTTGGCGCGCAAGGCATCGAAGTCGACCAGGCGCTCAACAAGCTGGCTCAACGGATTGATGTTGAGCGGATTGAGTTCATAGGGTGAAAAATAACGCGACATCGCCTCGAACCAGTTCTGCATCGGTGTCGCCGCGAATGGCATCAGCGAAATCATCCGGTCGGTCATCGCGCGCTGAATCGGCGGCAGTTCTCCGCCGGTGCTGGTGGCGCGCCAGAATTCCGCGAGCCGCTTGCGCGCTTCTTCCGGCCCGCCGCGGGTCAGGCCATCTGCGACCATCACGGCGTTCATGGCGCCGGCCGATGCGCCGGAAATGCCGGTGATTTCCAGACGGCCGTCCGCAAGGAAATGGTCGAGAACCCCCCAGGTGAACGCGCCATGCGAGCCGCCGCCCTGAAGCGCAAGATTGATCTTCCTGGCTCCGCTTTGTTTGCGCAGACCGCCAAAGTTCCAGGGTGCGAGGGTGTCGAGATAAGTCTTGAGAGCGGTCGCCATGAGCTTCTTTCTCTCCGAACGGATGTGACGCTTTGCTTCGGTATCCATCAGCCCCTTGTAGACACGTCATTTAGGGCTTTTATGATGCGTCGCAATAGAAATTGCTGCAATGCGATAAAATTCAGACGTCCTATTCCGATGAAATTATGAGCGGAATCACCACATCCGCACTACATATTGAAGCGATGACTTCCGCGAAGCCTGCATTTCCCGATCCTGATCATGACCACGGACGCTGTGCCGAGGATGCGTTTTCACATGCCGAGAAGGTCTGTGTTGGTCGCGGTCAGAAATTCACGCCGATCCGCCGGCAGGTTCTTGGCGCGTTGCTGTCGAGTCATCGGCCGCTCGGTGCCTATGAAGTGATCGACGAACTGGCCAAGACCATGCCGCGCCCGGCGCCGATCACGGTCTATCGTGCGCTGGATTTTCTGATGGACAACGGGCTGGTTCATCGTATCGAGAGCCGCAACGCATTTCTCGCCTGCGCCCATCATCACGACGAGACCTCGGCGGTGGCGTTTCTGATTTGCGAGACTTGCGGATCGGTCGGCGAAATTCCGGCCGCGCCGCTGGCGAAAAGTTTCAGCGAGGCGGCACGCGGAACGGGCTTCGCGCCAAAACTGTCGGTGGTGGAAATCACCGGCGTCTGCGCGCATTGCCAGCGGGCGCCCTGACGAATGCTGCAATCGGATTACTAGGCCCAACAAGAACACGGCGGCAAGCCGGACACGGAGCGTTATGCCCTCGAACGGTTTGAAGATTGCGCCGGCAGGCCGTCCCCTCGATACGAGGGCAGTCGCGCTGATGGTGATGCTGTGCCTGAGCTGGGGTTTCAACCAGATCACGGTCAAGCTCGCGCTTCCGGATATTCCGCCCATGCTGCAGGCGACCATCCGCTCGGCGGGCGGATTGATCATCATTCTGGCCGTCGCATGGTTTCGCGGCGTGCCGCTGTTCCGGCGTGACGGCACGCTGAAGGCAGGTCTGCTCGCCGGAGTTTTCTTCGGTATCGAATTCATCCTGATCTATCGCGGGCTGGTCTACACCACCGCCTCGCGCGCGGTGGTGTTTCTCTACATCGCACCGTTCGTCGTGGCACTCGGCTCCAAGCGGTTTCTCGGCGAGTCCTTGAGCAGACTGCAATGGGGCGGCCTTGCGCTGTCCTTCGCGGGTGTTGCGCTGGCCATCGGCGTGCCGCAGCCGTCGGTGGATGCCAAAGTCATTCTCGGGGACGTGCTGGTCATGGGCGGCGGCATTCTGTGGGCCGTGACCACGCTGGTTGTGAAAGCGACCCCGCTTTTGCACGCGCCCGCCGAGAAGACGCTGGCCTATCAGGTCGCAATCTCGGTCCCGATTCTGGCGCTGGGAGCCGCGATCTCCGGGGAAAGCATCACCCACATGCCCGGGCCGCTCGCCATTGGCCTGATGGCCTACCAGACGGTCTGGATCGTTGGGACCACATTCCTGATCTGGGTCTTTCTCGTGAAAACCTATTCGGCGAGCAAATTGTCGTCATTTACCTTCATGACGCCCCTGTTTGGCGTCATTGGCGGCTATTTCGTCATGCATGACACCCTGACATTGGCCTTTGCGGGGGCTGCCCTTCTGGTCATGGCGGGCCTATATCTGGTAAACCGCCCCGGCGAACCGGCGGGGAACCCATTGCTTCCAGCCACCGAAAACGACACCTGAGCCCAAAGAGATTTGACGTGAGCGATCTGAAAGAGCGGACCAAGGAAATCCAGGCCGGCCCGAAGGGGCGCCATCGGACGGTTCAGGTGACGGTCGGAAACGTCAAGGTCGGGGGCGGCGCGCCGATCGTGGTGCAGTCCATGACCAACACCGACACGGCGGACATCGACGGCACCGTCAAGCAGGTCGCGGCGCTGGCGCGTCAGGGCTCCGAAATGGTCCGCATCACGGTGGACCGCGAGGAAGCCGCCGCCGCCGTTCCGCACATCCGCGAGAAGCTCGACAAGATGGGCGTGGACGTGCCGCTGATTGGCGACTTCCACTACATCGGCCACAAGCTGCTCGCCGAATATCCGGATTGCGCCGCGGCGCTGGCCAAGTACCGCATCAATCCTGGCAATGTCGGCTTCAAGAACAAGCGCGACAGCCAGTTCACCGATATTGTCGAGATCGCCATCAAGAACAACAAGGCGATCCGCATCGGCGCCAACTGGGGTTCGCTTGATCAGGAACTCCTCACCAAGCTGATGGAAGAGAACGCCAAGTCGCCCGATCCGATCGACGCGCGCGCGGTCACCCGGGAAGCCATGGTGCAGTCGGCGCTGTTGTCGGCGGCGCGCGCCGAGGAAATCGGCCTGCCCAAGAACAAGATGATCCTGTCGGCCAAGGTCTCGAACGTGCAGGACCTGATCGCGGTGTATCGCGAACTCGCCGCGCGTTCCGATTACGCCATCCACCTCGGCCTCACCGAAGCCGGCATGGGCTCGAAGGGCATCGTCGCTTCATCAGCGGCGCTCGGCATCCTGCTTCAGGACGGCATCGGCGACACCATCCGCGTCTCGCTGACGCCCGAGCCGGGCGGTGACCGCACGCTGGAAGTGAAGGTCGCCCAGGAAATTCTCCAGACCATGGGCTTCCGCACCTTCGTGCCGCTGGTCGCGGCCTGCCCCGGATGCGGCCGCACCACCTCGACCGTGTTCCAGGAACTGGCGCGCGACATCCAGTCGTTCATCAACGACGAAATGCCGAGCTGGAAGACGCGTTATCCCGGCGTCGAGCAACTCAACGTCGCGGTGATGGGTTGCATCGTCAACGGTCCCGGTGAATCCAAACACGCCGATATCGGCATCTCGCTGCCCGGCACGGGCGAAACTCCGGCGGCCCCGGTGTTTGTCGACGGCGAGAAATTCCGCACCCTGCGCGGCCCCACCATCGCGGCCGATTTCAAGGCATTGGTGATCGACTATATCGAGCAGCGTTATGGCGGGACCGGAGCCAAGGCGCCGGCCGTGACGGCGGCGGAATAGTTCAGCAAGAATCTCAGGATGAATGGCCCGCTGTCACAGCGGGCCATTTTTTTCGCGGTTGTCGATCACGGCTTCTTCCAGATCGAGATCGCGTTCGATGCGGCGGCGGGTTTCGTCGGTAATTTTTCCCTCTTGCAACAGCCGGTGCAGGCAGAGCCGCTCGATTGTGATGATTTCGCGGACCAGCGAGGCGCCTTGCGTCGCGGGTGTGAACTGGCCCTCCTCCCGTGGCGGTTCAGGCAGCGCACGCATGCGCGTCTCGTGACGCGCCTCGAGAAACCGGGCGAGCCCTTCGGGCAGATCGCGTTCCTTGATGATCTTGTCGAGCGAGCCGCGCGCGGATTCCAGGATTTCCCGCCGTGCGGCGATCTCCGCTTCGCGTTCATGGACCGCTTCGCGCGGCCCGTGCGCCGGCAAGCCGAGAGCCTTGACCAGCATCGGAAGCGTCAACCCGATTCCGACCAGGGTGAAAGCAATGACACCGAAGGTGATCAGCAGGATCAGGTCGCGGTGCGGGAAATCCTGCCCGTTCGGCAGCGTCAGCGGCAACGCCAGCGCGACCGCGAGCGAGACGACGCCGCGAATGCCGATGAAGCCGATCACGACGATATATTGCCAGGGCGGTTTGGCGTCGCGCTCCGCAAATCGCTTGCTGACGACGCGCGGGAGGTAGGTGCCGGGGAAAACCCATAAAAAGCGCGCGATGACGACGATCGCGGAGATGATCGCGATGGCGGTGAGGATTTCCGGGATCGGCAGCGCCCTGGATTTCTCCATCAGCAGCCGCAACTGGAAACCGATCATCAGGAACAGCACGCCCTCGATCAGCCAGATCACGAAGTCCCAGAAGAAGATGCCCTGCAGGCGTGTCTTGGATGAAATCAGCAACGGGCCGTTCCAGCTCACATAGAGGCCGGTGACGACGGTGGCGATCACGCCGGAGCCATGGAAATGCTCCGGCACCCAGAAGGCGAGATAGGGTGTGAGCAGCGACAGCGAAATTTCCACGCGGGGATCGCGTGCCCATTGCCGCAGCCGCAGACTGAGCCAGCCGACCGCGATGCCGAACACGATCTCGCCGGCGATGATCGCAACAAAGGTCTCGGCGGCAGGCGCGAGCGAGAACGCTCCGGTGGAGACGGCGAGCACCGCGAACCGGTACAGGATCAGCGCGGTCGCGTCGTTGGCTAGGCCTTCGCCTTCGAGAATCACCAGAATGCGATGCGGCAGTTTCAGGCGCCGCGCGATGGCGAGCGGCGCGACGACGTCCGGTGGCGACACGATTGCGCCCAGCACGAATCCGACGCTCCAGGGGAATCCGAGCGCATAGTGCGCCGCGGCCGCGACCAGCACCGTCGTAAAGATCACGCAGCCGATTGCGAGCAGGCCGATCGGGCGCAGGTTGGCCTTGAACTCGCGCCAGCTCATGGCGACGCCGGATGAATAGATCAGCGGCGGCAGCACCAGCAGCAGCACGCCTTCAGGCTTCATTTCGATGCGGGGAAATCCCGGCAGGAATGCCAGCACGATTCCGGCGATCAGGAAGACGATGGCGGGCGCAACCGAAAGCCGTTTGGCAAGAACCGCGCAGATGCCCAGCGCGGTGAGCACGAGAAGGAAAGTGAGGAAAGTCGCGATCATGATGAGGTCATATGGCGCTGGCCGCGATGTTGATCATCAGGGCCAGCAGGGCGGTGTTGAAGATGAACAAAGGCGACCCCATGCGCCACCGCCGTCCGGCAGATGATCCGGCCGATGATCCCGACATCCGACACCTGCGCGGTCATGCCGATCTCCATGTGATCAGCAGCCGCGTGGTCAGGCCGTGCGATATCGGCAAGACCAGAAAGGAAACGACGCCGATGGCGAGGGGGATCAACAGCCGTGGCCGGGCAAGAACGATGCGAACCAGTTTCGGCTTCGCTTTGAAGCGGTGCAGGTAGAGATCAAGATCGCTCTTGCCAGCCATTGGCTTTCCGGATGTTTCGGCCGCCTCGTCAATTCTGCCGTTCGGCGACGAAGCGTGAGGCGGCGCGCAGAACGTCGCCCTTCGCACCGAACGGTGCGAGCGCGGCATCCGCTTGCTTGAGCAGATCGCGCACGCGCGCCTTGGCGCCGTCGATGCCCAGCAGTGTGACGAATGTGGTCTTGCCCGCGGCGGCGTCCTGTCCGGCCGGTTTGCCGAGCGCGGCAGCATCGCCTTCGACGTCCAGAAGATCGTCGGCGATCTGGAACGCTTCGCCGAGCGCGTGACCATAGGTATCGAGCGCGTCGTAATGCTCTTTCGAGGCCTGCCCGAGCAGTGCGCCGGCGATGCAGCCGTATTTCAGCAGCGCGCCGGTTTTCATCTGCTGCAGCTTGGCGACATCCGGCGGCTCGGGATCACCGAAGCGGCCTTCGCCGGCCAGATCCATGATCTGTCCGCCGACCATGCCGCCGACGCCGGCGGCGCGCGCCAGCGCACGGGTCAGCAGCAGGCGAACCGTCGGGTCCTTATGCACCTCGTCGCGGGTGACGATGTCGAATGCGAGCGTGAGCAGGCCGTCGCCCGCGAGGATCGCGGTCGCGTCGTCGAACTTCTTGTGCGAGGTTGGCCGGCCGCGGCGCAGGTCGCTGTTGTCCATCGACGGCAGGTCGTCATGGATCAGCGAATAGCAGTGGATGCATTCGAGCGCGGCGCCGACCATCAGCGCGCTCCCGCGCGGCACGTCGAACACGGCGGCGCTTTCAACAGCCAGGAACGGCCGCAGCCGCTTGCCGCCGTTGAGGCTCGAATAGCGCATCGCTTCCATCAAGCGGTGCGGCCGCAGAATTTCGCCGGACAGCGGAACATCCGACAGAAGCTGCGTCAGCAGCGTTTCGGTGTCCGCTGCGGTGGCGTCGAGCCGTTTCATGAAATCCTGAGGGGACGTGCCGGTGGTCATCAAAAGCTCCAAAACAACGCAAATTTCGGCGGACAATCGGTCATGACATCGCCCGCGTCAATTCCGCAAAGGCTGCCTTTTCCGGGGATTGGAAAAAACGGCAAGGCATGGTTTCTGCTCTTTGGGACCGCTGGAAAGTCTGTTCGGGGGCGTGAGGCGCGATGCGACGATTGATCCGTGCGGTGGTGCTGATTGTGCTGGGGCTGGTGCTGCTGCCCTATGCGCTGACGCCGCTTTACAGCATGGGCCATCCCGTCTCCACGTTGATGATCGGGCGCTATCTCACCGGCGAACCGGTAACCCGGACATGGGTCGATCTGAACGAGATGTCCGAGGCGTTGCCGCGTTCGGTGGTGGCCGCTGAGGACGCGAAATTCTGCTTCCATCATGGCATCGACTGGGATTCGGTCCGCGACATCATCGAGGATGCGCAGGATGGCGAAGTTGCGCGTGGCGGATCGACCATCACTCAACAGGTGGCCAAAAACCTGTTCCTCTGGCCGGGCCGCAGCGTGATCCGCAAGGCGCTCGAATTTCCGCTGGCGATGTGGATCGACCTTGTGCTGCCGAAAAAGCGCATTCTGGAGCTTTATCTGAATGTCGCCGAGCTGGGCCCGGGCGGCCAGTTCGGTGCGGAGGCTGGATCGCATTACGCCTTTGGCCGTCCGGCCTCGGCCCTGTCGCCTCGCGAAGCGGCGTTGTTGGCGTCGATCCTGCCCAACCCGGTCACCCGGAGCGCCCGGAATCCGGGGCCGGGGGTGCGGCGCATGGCAGGGACCTATGTGGTCCGGGCCCGATCCGCCGAAATCTCCGATTGCTGGGAGCGAAATCGCTGATATTTGGCCATTTTAACCCATTTTGGCGCTGCTTCCGGTCTGGATTTCACGGCAGCCTTGCTCTATAAGCGCGGCCTCAATCCGGATTTTTGGAGAGCCCCCGCCCGGCGGGTGAGCCTTTTATAGGACGACGATCCCATGGCCGTTCCACGCAGGAAAACCTCGCCGTCTCGCCGCGGCATGCGCCGCTCGGCGGACGCGCTCAAGAAGCCGACTTATGTCGAGGACAAGGATTCAGGCGAGCTGCGCCGTCCGCATCACCTCGATCTCAAGACCGGCATGTACAAGGGCCGCCAGGTCCTCAAGGTCAAGAAGGACTAAGTCCTGATTTCAGCGCGCTGCCGGTCCGGCAGCGCCGCTGTTGTCGCGATGTGGCAAGCGCGCGGTTGCGCGCCTTCACAAGAACGCCACAGACGCATGTGATGACGAGCGCATCACAGGATACTTCTCAGAGAGAGCCTGCCGACGATGATCGGTTTTCCGCTGCTTCTGATTCCGTTCGCGATCTACAACATCTTCGTCTTTCTGATGCCGGGCGTGGCGTTCACCGCGCCGGTCACGACCGTGCCGTTGATGTCGGGTGTGCAGTGGACGCCGACATTCGGCGATGCGCTGCTTGCGTTGACGGCTGCGCTGTTGATGTTCGAGGTCATCAAGGCCGCGCGTCCCGGCGCGCGTTACCTGACCGATCATCTGTTGTCGCTGCTGGCCTCGGGCGCGGCGGTCGCTGAATTCCTGCTGCTGCCGCAATTCGGCACATCGACGTTCTTCCTGCTGGCCGTGCTGATGGCGGTGGAGTTTCTGGCCGGCGTCTCGATCGGATTCCGCAACCGTCACCGCCGTGCGCAGGCCGATGCCGAGCCTGTGCCCGCTCCCGCGCCGGCCGCCCCGGCTCCGGGGACGACCGCGCCGGTCAATCCCGCGCTGGCCGAGCCGGTGTTCGATCACATGCCGCAGGATGTGAAGCCGGTCGAGCCGGTCTTTCCCCCGCCGCAGTCAGCGCCCGAGATCGCGCCGAAGCCGGTTCCGACGCTTGCGGTGGTTCGTTCGTCCGACAGCATGACGCCTGCGCCGGAGCGAAAGCTCTCCGACTGGACCGTCAACGATCTTGTGTCGGATCACACGCCCGATAACGCGGCCGGGCCGCAGCCGAAGCCCTGAGCCGCTTACACGCTCTGCGACACCACTTTGCCGAATGACGGGACGCCCTTCGCCGTGGCGCGGCCATAGACGTCATGGGCGATCGCGGGTGTATCCCGCCGCAGCGGCCGCGTCTGCGGAGCCTGCTCCGCCATCGCGATCAGATGCGCCACGAACGGTGCGCTCGGCCGGGACGAATAGCGCTCAGTAGCCCGGTGAGGATTTTCCAGCGGAACCAGCGCGCGGCTGGGGATCACTGCCTCGGCCTGCGCGGCGATATCCGCGCCGGGTCGCGTTGTCTGGCCGACCCCTGCCGGGGACGTGGTGCTGGACACGATCATTGCGGGCGCCTCGCCTGTCTCATTTTGGGACGCTATGCGTCTTCTTCACAAGACATCGCAAGGGCCGTGCCGGACATCGTTGGCAACACGTTACCAGTTTGCGGATATTGGAAACAAAGCGCTTTGGCGGATTGTTCAGGAAATGGGCCTAGGCTGATGCGGCGCCGGACCACTACTCTGGGTCCAGCGAATCATTCACGCCGTCTCAGAACGAGGCACCTTTGACAATCGCACCTGTCCCGGCCTCGTCGTCATTGCCCGGCTCTGTCGCATCCAGCGGCCCGGTCTCCCTTGGTATGAATCCTGCCGAGAACGATCTTCTGGCCACCCTCGGTCAGGCGAGCTTTTCATGGGACATCGCCAGCGACACGCTGCGCTGGAGCGGCAATGCCGCCGCCGTTCTTCGGGACATTCCGCCTTCGGCCCTGACGAAGGCGGGCGAGTTCTCCAAGCTGATCGAGCCCTCGCGCAGCATCCGCAACGATGCGGTCCTGAACGCGACCGCTGCCGACAGCGGCGAGGGCGTGCCCTACCAGATTGAATACGGGGTCCGCGCCAGTACGTCCGCGCCGGTGCTCTGGATCGACGAGTGCGGCCGCTGGTTCGCCGGCGCGGATGGAAAGCCGGCGCTGGTGCGCGGCATCGTCCGCATCAACAACGAGCGTCATGCTCGCGACGAACAACTGCAGAAACTGTCGCAGGACGACCCGCTCACCGGCACGCTCAACCGTACGCGCCTCATTGCCGCGCTCGCCGAGGCGATCGAGGAAGCCAGCCGTTTCCGTTCGTCCTTCGCATTCATGCTGGTCGGAATCGACCATCTTGCCCAGATCAATGACGCATTCGGATACGAGGTCGCCGATCAGGTCATTCTCGAAGTCGCTACGCGCATTCGTGCGCGGCTGCGCGGGGGAGATGTGATCGGCCGCTTCTCGGGCAACAAGTTCGGGCTGATCCTGAAGAACTGCTCGGTTGACGATATGCACGTCGCCGCGGAACGGTTTCTCGCGGGCATCCGCGATGAGGTGGTGCCGACACGCTCCGGCCCGGTGGCGCTGACCGCGTCGATCGGCGCGATCAATGCGCTGCGCCACGCCAGCACGGCGGAAGAGGCGATGAGCCGGACGCAGGAGGCGCTCGATCTCGCCAAGGCGCGGCGGCGCGGCACGCTGATGGTGTGGCGGCCGAATGTCGAGCGCGAGGCGCAGCGCCGCGTCAACATCCGCGTCACCGACGAGATCGTCACCGCTCTGAACGAGCGCCGGATCGTGATGGCCTATGAGCCGGTCGTGTCCACGGTCTCGCGCCAGCCGGCCTTCCACGAATGCCTGGTGCGGATGCGGCAGGAAGACGGCGAGTACTCGCTGTCGCCGGACATCGTTCCGGTGGCCGAAAAGCTCGGCCTGATCCGGCTGGTGGATCACCGTGTGCTCGAGCTTGTGGTTGCGGAACTTGCGGAAGCGCCGCAGGCGCAACTCAGCCTCAACATCTCGCCCGACACGACCATGGATCCGGACTGGTGGGCCAGCATCGAATCCCTGATGCGGACTCATCCCGGCGTCGCCGAACGGCTGATTGTGGAAATCACCGAGACGGTCGCCATTCAGGATCTGGACGACGTTCGCGGCTTTGTCACGCGGCTGAAGAATTTCGGCAGCCGCATAGCCATCGACGATTTCGGCGCGGGCTATACGTCATTCCGCAATCTGCGGAAACTGGGCGTGGATATTGTGAAGATCGACGGCGCCTTCGTGCAGAACATCGCGCGCTCCGCTGATGACCGCGCCTTTGTACAGACGCTGATCGACCTCGCACACCGGCTTGGTATCAAGACCGTTGCCGAATGGGTGCAGGATGATGAATCCGCCGCGCTGCTGCAGGGATGGGGATGCGATTACATCCAGGGCCGGCTGACAGGACTTGCGTCTCTGACCAAGCCATGGGCGGCGGGTGCAAGCACGCCGCTGCAGGGCGCGAAGCCGATTGCCGCCGCGGCGGGCGACTAAACAACCCTTAAATAAAATGCGGCGGCAAATCTGCCGCCGCAAAAAAGATTCTCAGAGCGAGACTGGCCTTTAGGCCTAGCCCTTGCTCTCGGTTTCGCGCGACATCCGCTCAAGACGATCCTGCATCTCCTTCATCTGACGCTTGAGATCGTCGATGTCGGCCTCGGCCGGTTCGTTCGCCGTCGGAGGCGATTCGGATGACGGTGTGTCCTTGCGCAGCGGCGCGCCGAACGGCTTGAACATCGCGAAGGTGCGCTCGAACATTTCCATGTTGCGGCGGACGTGTTCTTCCAGCGGCGCGAACGGCGTGTTGCTGAACGTGTTTGTCATCTGCTTGCGGAACTTTTCCTGTTCGCGCGTCAACGTCTCGATGGATTGTTCGAGATACTTCGGCACCACCATCTGCATGCTGTCGCCGTAGAAGCGGATCAACTGGCGCAGGAACGTGGTGGGCAGCAGGTTCTGGCCTGCCTTGTTTTCCTGCTCGAAAATAATCTGGGCCAGCACCGAACGGGTGATGTCGTCACCGGTCTTCGCATCATAGACAAGGAAGTCTTCGCCATCCTTCACCATGGCGGCCAGATCCTCGAGTGTGACGTAGGTGCTGGTGCCGGTGTTGTAGAGGCGCCGGTTGGCGTACTTCTTGATCGTAATCGGCTGGTCGGATTTTGCCATGGACTCACTACCTAGATGAGGGAAGCCAGCGGACGGCGCCGGGGGCAGTGCAAACAATGCATCGCAATAAACTAAGCACTTTCAGGCGGGTACGGCTACCGTTTTGTGCAGGACGGTTAATGTCGGGGCAGGACCGGGTGGCGGAACTGCCCAAGGGGAAGCCATGGGGCGGCCAGAATGCCCTTTGGCCGATTGACAGGGCGGGGCTAGGTTAACAGGATACGCCCAAGGCCAGCCGGGCGTCCGGCGGCTTCCCCGCGGCCTCATAAGGTCCCCTCGACTTCTAATATCAGGAGATGTCCATGTCAGACGATGTCGTCATCGTCAGCGCTGCCCGCACCGCGGTTGGCTCTTTCAACGGCGTATTTGCCAATACGCCCGCCCACGATCTCGGCGCGGTGGCCATCCAGGCCGCGCTGGCGCGCGCCGGGGTTGAGCCGGAGCGCGTCTCAGAAGTCATCATGGGGCAGATCCTGACCGCTGCGCAGGGCCAGAACCCCGCCCGGCAGGCGTCGATCAAGGCCGGCATTCCGGTGGAGAGCCCGGCCTGGGGCGTCAACCAGTTGTGCGGCTCGGGCCTGCGCACGGTCGCGCTCGGTTACCAGGCGATCCTCAACGGGGACTCGGACATCGTGGTCGCCGGCGGCCAGGAATCCATGAGCATGGCGCCTCATGCCCAGTATCTGCGCGGCGGCGTCAAGATGGGCGGCGTCGAGTTCATCGACACCATGATCAAGGACGGTTTGTGGGATGCCTTCAACGGTTACCACATGGGCAACACCGCCGAGAACGTGGCGCGGCAGTATCAGATCACCCGTCAGCAGCAGGACGAGTTCGCCGTCGGCTCGCAGCAGAAGGCGGAAGCCGCGCAGAAGGCCGGCAAGTTCAAGGACGAGATCGCCCCTTTCACCATCAAGACCCGCAAGGGCGATGTTGTGGTGGACACCGATGAGTATCCGCGCCACGGCGCGACGCTCGACGCCATGGCCAAGCTGAAGCCTGCTTTCGAGAAGGAAGGCACCGTGACTGCCGGCAGCGCCTCGGGCATCAACGACGGCGCCGCTGCGCTGGTGCTGATGAGCGCCAAGCAGGCCGCCAAGGAAGGCCGCACCGTGCTGGCCCGCATCGCGTCGTGGGGGCAGGCCGGCGTCGATCCCAAGATCATGGGCACCGGACCGATTCCGGCGTCGCGTGCCGCGCTCAAGAAGGCCGGCTGGAATATCGCCGACCTCGACCTGATCGAAGCCAACGAAGCCTTCGCCGCGCAGGCCTGCGCCGTGAACAAGGATCTCGGCTGGGATACGTCGAAGGTCAACGTCAATGGCGGCGCGATCGCCATCGGTCATCCGGTCGGCGCATCGGGCGCGCGCGTGCTTGTCACACTGCTGCATGAAATGCAGAAGCGCGATTCCAAGAAGGGCCTCGCCACGCTGTGCATCGGCGGCGGCATGGGCATTGCACTCTGCGTTGAGCGCTAGAACCGTCTGAACGCACTGCACAATACAAAAACAAAATGCCCGGCAGTTTGCCGGGCATTTTTTCTTGCTGTTATTGCAAATGGCCTGAATACTTGCCGTCCAAAAACACGTCACTGAAGTTCGGAGGGAATACCTGATATGGCACGCGTGGCATTGGTTACAGGCGGAACGCGCGGCATCGGAGCTGCGATCAGCAAGGCTTTGAAGGCTGCCGGCTACAAGGTTGCGGCAAGTTATGCCGGCAACGACGACGCCGCGGCGAAGTTCAAGGCCGAGACAGGCATTCCCGTTTACAAGTGGGACGTCGCGTCGTTCGACGCCTGCGCGGACGGCGTGAAAAAGGTCGAGGCGGAGGTTGGGCCGATCGACGTGCTGGTCAACAACGCCGGCATCACCCGGGACGTGCCATTCCACAAGATGTCGCTCGACCAGTGGAATGCGGTGATGAACACCAATCTCGGCTCCCTGTTCAACATGACCCGTCAGGTGATCGAGGGCATGCGCGGCCGCAAGTTCGGGCGCATCATCAACATTTCCTCGATCAACGGCCAGAAGGGGCAGTTCGGCCAGGTCAACTATTCGGCGGCGAAGGCCGGCGATATCGGCTTCACCAAGGCGCTTGCGCTGGAGAACGCGCGCGGCGGCATCACCGTGAACGCGATCTGCCCGGGTTACATCAACACCGAAATGGTGCAGGCGGTGCCGAAGGATGTGCTTGAAAAGAATGTGATCCCGCAAATTCCGGCTAATCGCCTCGGCGAGCCCGAGGAAATCGCACGCGGCGTGGTGTTCCTCGCGTCCGACGACGCCGGTTTTGTCACCGGCTCGACGCTGACCATCAACGGCGGACAATACCTGCAGTAAGGGGCGATCCCGCGGCAGCGGGAATTCGCCAAATACTATAGCGTCGTCGCGGATTGAATGGCATTGATCCGCGATGACGACCTCCACCGCTACGCTTGTCGGCCTCACCGCCATTGTGATGTGGTCGCTGCTCGCCGCGCTCACCGTCGCGACGGGCCGCGTTCCGCCCTTTCAACTGCTTGCGATGACCTTCGCCATCGGCGCCTGCGTCGGCCCGCTGACATGGTTGTGGCGGCCATCGGCGATTCGCGCGCTGCGGCAACCTTTGTTGGTATGGCTGGTCGGGATCGGTGGTCTGTTCGGCTATCACGCGCTGTATTTTCTGGCGCTGCGCCTTGCGCCTCCGGCTGAAGCGGGACTGCTCAACTATCTCTGGCCGCTTCTCATCGTCTTGCTGTCGTCGCTCCTGCCGGACGAACGGCTGGCGCCGCATCACATTGTCGGCGCGGCGCTCGGCTTCGCGGGCACGATCCTTCTGTTCGTTGGCAATGGCAGCGCCGCGCCCGACCCGGCGCATATTCCCGGGTTCATCGCCGCCTTTGTCGCCGCCTTCGTCTGGGCCGGTTATTCCGTGATGTCGCGCAAGCTCGCTGCGGTGCCGACCGACGCGGTTGCGGGATTCTGCCTCGCGACGGCGGCGCTCGCGGCGATCTGCCACGTCGCGCTGGAGGCGACAATCTGGCCGGAGACCACGATGCAATGGCTCGCTATTCTCGCGCTCGGGATCGGCCCGGTCGGCATCGCATTCTTTGTCTGGGACATCGGCATGAAGCGCGGCGATATCCGCGTGCTGGGCGCAGCCTCCTACGCGACGCCGGTGCTCTCCACCGCGTTTCTCATCCTTGCAGGCTTTGCCAGGCCGACAGCGACACTTGCCATCGCTGCGGCTTTGATTGCAGGCGGCGGGCTGATCGCAGCGAAGGACATGATCGCCGGACGGACGAAGGCCTAGAGTGCTCAACTTGGCCTAAAGCGGGCGATGCATGGTTCGGTTTACCTCTCCCGTGGGGAGAGGGAGCACATTGCGGATGTCGCGATGTCCGTCAGGATAAATCAGGCTAGCGCGGGCGCCAGCCCGGCGGTGCAAGCTCGAAGGTTTTGAAATCGAATCCGGGCGCGACGGTGCAACTGACCAGCGTCCAGTCGCCGGTGCTGGCGGCAGCCTGCCAGGCATGAGCCGGCACGATGGCCTGCGGCTGTTCGCCCGCCGCCAGATGTGCGCCGAGCCGGATGGTCCGTTGGCCGCTGTCGTTCGCGATCTTCAGATCGAGCGCATCACCCGCGTGATAATGCCAGATCTCCACCGCATCGACGCGGTGCCAGTGCGACCGCTCTCCGCGCGCCAGCAGAAAATAAATCGCGGTCGAGGCGGCGCGACCGCCGTCAACGGTGCGCGCGTCGCGAAAGGTCTCGCGATAGTGCCCGCCCTCGGGATGCGGCTGCAGCCCGAGGCGCGCGATGATCTCGCTGGCCGTGAGCGCGGAGAGACCGCTCATTACGATTTATTCTTGCGTTCGCGAATTTCGCCGAACACATCGGCGGGGCTCTTGCCGGTCATGCCGAGTGCTGCCGCGACCGACGGCACGTCGGCGCGCAGGAAGGTGTTGGCTTCTTTTTCGTCGCGCATCAGGGTCGGGATCGTCGGCTGGTTCGCCGCGCGCAGCTTGGCCACTTCCTCGGCGCGCGCCTTCAGCGCAGGATTGTCCGGCTCGATGCCGAGCGCGAACTTGACGTTGGAAGCGGTGTATTCGTGGCCGCAATAAATCCGCGTATCGTTGGGCAGCGCGCGCAGCTTGAGCAGCGATTCCCACATCATCGGATAGGTGCCCTCGAACACGCGGCCGCAGCCGATCGAGAACAGTGTATCGGCGCAGAACAGCGCGCGATCGTCATCGAACATGTAGCTGATGTGGTCGAGGGTGTGACCCGGCGTCTCCAGCACCCGCGCTGTCAGATTGCCGACCTTGACGGTCTCGCCTTCCTTGACACGCAGGTCGACATCGTGAATCGCCGCTTTCTTGTCGAAGGGGGCGACAACGCGGCATTTGTACTTCGTCTTGAGTTCGACGATGCCGCCGACGTGGTCGGCATGGTGATGCGTCACCAGGATATCGGTCAGTTTCCAGCCTTCGCGCGCCAGCGCCGCGATGATCGGGGCGGCTTCGGGCGCGTCGATTGAAGCAGTGGCGCCAGTGGCAGGATAGTGAATGAGATAGCCGAAATTATCGGACAGACAGGGGAACACGCGAATCTCGGCAGCCATGATATCTCCATTCATCGAGGGCGGTTCAGGGTAACACGCCTGCGATGACGAGTGAAATGCGTTAACGCTGGCGCGGAATGGCCTTGCAGCCGCTGCACGCTGCTGCTCGTTCGTGCTAGATTGAAGCCATGACCATCGACGTCATTGACCTCCGCAACTTCTATTCGCAGCGCCTTGGAACGGTGGCACGGCGGCTGATCAATCGCGGCATCAAGCAGCACTGGCCGCATGCGGACGGCCTGCGCGTGGCGGGGCTTGGCTACCCGACGCCCTATCTCGGCTTGTTTCGCGAGGATGCCGAGCGCTGCATCGCGCTGATGCCCGCCGCGCAGGGCGTGCTGAAATGGCCGACGGCGCGGCCCACGCTGTCCACCTTGGTGGATCAGTTTTCACTGCCGCTGGCGGATGCGGCGGTCGATCGCATTCTGCTGGTTCATGCGCTGGAAATATGTGACGACCCCGAAGGGCTGCTGCGCGAGGTATGGCGTGTGCTGGCGCCTTCGGGGCGGATGATGGCGATCATTCCAAATCGCCGCGGCGTCTGGACTCGGACCGACAGCACGCCGTTCGGTCATGGCCGTCCCTATTCACGCTCGCAGATCACGCAGTTGCTGCGGCAGACATGGTTCACGCCGACCGCATGGGGCGAAGCGCTGTTCGTGCCGCCATTCCAGAATGGATGGGTCCTGCGCTCGGCGATGGCCTGGGAGCGGATGAGCGCGGCGGTGTCATCGCCGTTCGCAGGTGTCCACATCGTCGAGGCGTCGAAGCAGGTCTATCGCGCGATCCCGGCGCATCGTGAACGCACGCGCCTGATTCCATCAATGCCGCCCGTCTTTGTGCCGACCCCAACGCGGCGCGACGATCATCCAGTGACCCGTTGACTTCACGCTTCAAAAAAAGGCCCGCCGGAGAATGATTCGGGCGGGCCTTTTTGAGGTCTATTGATGCGGCTTACTCGCCTGCGGTTTCCGCCGGAGACGGCGCTGCGCCCTCGGGGCGCGGACCGGGCGGACGGCGGCGGCGGCGATGACCGAAGCGCTCGCCGCGAGGGCTGCCTTCCTCGCCGTTGTTGCCGTTCGGCTGCGGCTGTGCGCCGCCGGTGATGAACGATGGAAGGCGATCGACGTGATCGTTCTCCGCGGGCTGTACGGATGGCTGCGGCGGCTGCCGGTTGTCGCGGTCACGATCGCGGAAGTTCTGTTCGCGCGGCTGCTGCTGCTCGCGCGGATAGGGCTGCTGCTCACGCGGCTGGAATTGCTGCTGCTGAGGCACAAAGCCGGGCTCCGCGCCGAAGCTCGAATAGCCGTCGGCGTCGTCGCCGTTATCGTCGAGCGAATCGCCCTCGGGCCGCTGCATCGGCTGCTGTTGCTGCGGCTGGCTCTGGCGGAACTGTTCCTGCGCGGCGGCGATCAGGCGGAAATAGTGCTCGGCGTGCTGATAATAGTTCTCGGCGGCGACCGGATCGCCGGAGGAGCGCGCATCGCGCGCAAGCTGCAGGTACTTTTCCGCGATGTGGGATGCGGTTCCGCGAATCTTGATATCCGGTCCGTTCGACTCGAACACCCGGGTCATCGGGTTCTGGCCGCGCCGGTTGTTGTTATTGTTATTATTGTTGTTGTTCCGGCTGCGCATGCGCTTGTTGTTGTTCGGGCCGTTTCTCATGTGGTGCCTTTTACCGATTCTGAATCGAGGTGAAGGAAGTACGGACACGGCGCGAAGCAGTCGCGCGCGTGGCGATACCGTCAAAAGTCAGTCCGTGAGTGCCGTAAGTCGCGTTCAACAAGGACGCGTTCTCCAAATGCCCGAAGGCAATGAGCCATTGGGCCGGATCAGCCTGAGCCAACAGGCGCGATGTTCTGCAGTTGAGTGTACAAGCGCAATATCAGGCTTTCGTTCGCTTCGCGGTCCCGAGCAGCGCAGCTCTTTCAGCCTTCGCGCTCGCCATGACCAGCCTTTTTGGAACCTTTCACCCGGTGGGCTCCCTCGCGGGATTTCCGGCTTCCACCCGCCATTTCTGAACGGGGGCCAATGCCCTGAACCGATGTTGTGGCCGGAACGTAGTCGCTCCGGGCCGATATTCCAAGAGGTTTTTTCTGGCCCACGCCCCCTTTAAATGGCCGCTTTTCGCCCCATGACCGCCCGGTGAATACCGCCGAAATCGGCCTTGGGTGGATGCGAAAGGGTTAATCCCGCCTGCCGTATCAAGGCGCTCACATCGGCGCTCTGGCCGTCCCCCACCTCGAAGACGAGAACGCCTTGAGGGGTGAGCAGGGAAGCCGCCTGCGGCGTAATCGCGCGATAGGCATCGAGGCCATCGGCGCCGCCGTCGAGCGCCAGACGCGGATCATAATCGCGCACGTCGCGGTCGAGTTCTGCGATCTCCGTAGAGCGGATGTAGGGTGGATTCGACACGATCAGATCGAACGGGCCGGTCAGCGCCGCAGCATAGCTGCATTGAATGAATGACGTCCGGTCAACGAGCCCCAATCGCTGGGCGTTGAGACGGGCGGTGGCGAGCGCATTCTCGCTGATGTCGGTGCCGATTCCCGTTGCGGCAGGCAGTTCGGAGAGCAGCGCAAGCAGGATCGCGCCGGACCCGGTGCCGATGTCGGCGATGCGCAGCGGCTTCGCCGCAGCAGAATCCGCTCGGATCATCTCAAGCGCGGCGGCGACGATGGTTTCGGTATCGGGGCGGGGAACAAGTGTCGCGTCCGACAGCCGCAGATCGAGCCCCCAGAATTCCTTATGGCCGAGAATGCGCGCAACCGGCTCGTGCGCAAGACGTCGTTGCGCGAACGAAGCAATGATATCCGCCTCGTCGGCGGTGACCGGTCGCGCCGCCTGAACCGCAAGGCCGGTATGATCGAGATTGAGCGCCGCGCCGATCAGAAGCCGCGCATCGAGTTCGGGCGAGTCGATGCCGCCGGCCTTGAACTGCGTTGCCAGTGCGCGCCGCGCCGCCTCGACGGTCAGTCCGGCGAGCGGGGCGTTGCTGCTCACGACACGCCGCCCTGTTCGGCAAGCAGCTTGGCCTGATGCTCGGTGGTCAGCGCATCGACCAATTCGCCGAGCGCGTCGCCGGCGATCACCTGCGGCAGTTTGTAAAGCGTGAGATTGATGCGGTGATCGGTCACGCGGCCCTGCGGGAAATTGTAGGTGCGGATGCGTTCGGAGCGGTCGCCGGAGCCGACCTGACCCTTGCGCTCGGCGGAGCGTTCGGCATCCACCCGCTGCCGCTCGGCGTCGTAGATGCGCGAGCGCAGGATGTTCATCGCGCTGGCGCGGTTCTTATGCTGCGAGCGGCTGTCCTGCATCATCACCACGGTGCCGGTGGGAATATGGGTGATGCGGATCGCGGACTCGGTCTTGTTGACGTGTTGTCCGCCTGCGCCCTGCGCCCGCATGGTTTCGATCCGCAGATCGGTGTCCTTGATCGCGACATCGACCTCTTCTGCTTCCGGCAGCACCGCGACCGTCGCCGCCGAGGTGTGAATGCGGCCTTGTGTTTCGGTGTCAGGCACGCGCTGAACGCGATGCACGCCGGATTCAAACTTCAGTCTGGCGAACGCGCCGCGTCCCTGGACCTCGGCGATGATTTCCTTATAGCCGCCCATGGTGCCCTCGGAGGCCGAGATCAGATCGACCTTCCAGCCCTGCAGCGATGCAAAACGCTCGTACATGCGGAACAGGTCGCCGGCGAACAGCGAGGCTTCATCGCCGCCGGTGCCGGCGCGGATTTCCAGCACCACGTTGCGCTCGTCCATCGCATCCTTGGGCAGTAGCGCGATGCGAATATCCTGCGCGAGTTCGTCGCGGCGGGCTTCGAGTTCCGGCCGCTCGCTCTCCGCCATGGACCGCATCTCGGGGTCCGTCGCGGTGTCCGCGATCAACGCGTCGATGCCGCCGATTTCGTCCACCGCCGAGCGATAGGCCTTCACGGCATCGACCACAGGCGTCAGCTCGCTCAACTCGCGGGTGATACGGACATAGGTTTCCGAATTCACCTGGCCGAGCAATTCGGCTTCCAGCGCGGCATGACGCGCCAGCAAGGTATCGAGTTTTGA
Organism: Afipia sp.; assembly: GCA_050249215.1. Classification (GTDB taxonomy): domain Bacteria; phylum Pseudomonadota; class Alphaproteobacteria; order Rhizobiales; family Xanthobacteraceae; genus Afipia. The sequence continues at coordinate 66,233 of JBFWQX010000009.1, read as the reverse complement.
TTCGGGTAGTGCGGTCATGAGCTTTGTTCGGCGGGAATGGATTCAAAGGCGGACGTCAGTTCGTTTCTGAGCGTCGCTACAACGAAAGCCCTTCGGCTTCGGCGAATTCCATCAACTTGGCGCGGATCGACACGCTGCCCGCCGGCGCATCCAGCAGCGGCATGATCATCGCTTCGGCCTTCTTCGCGTCGAGATCCAGGATCAGCGCCTTGACAGGGCCGTGCGCGGTCGCCGACAGCGACAGCGAGCGGTAGCCCAGCGCGATCAGCACCAGCGCGCCGAGCGTCTGCGACGCCATTTCGCCGCACAGTGAAACCGACTTGCCCGCCGCGTTCGCTTTTCGCGCGATGTCCCTCAGGGCGCGCAGGATCGGCGCGGACAGCGTGTCGAAGCGCTCGCTGACCCGCGAATTGCCACGGTCCACCGCGAACAGGAACTGGAACAGGTCGTTCGAGCCGACCGAGATGAAATCGACCCGCTTGAGCAGTTCGTCCATCTGATAGAGCAGCGCCGGAACCTCGACCATGGTGCCGACATCGACGCGCTCGGGCAGGGTGTGCCCGTGCTGGCGCAGATAGGTCAGTTCGCGCTCGATCACGAGCTTGGCCTGATCGAATTCATCGACCTGCGAGATCATCGGGAACATGACACGCAAATATCTGCCCGAAGCCGCACGCAGCAACGCGCGAATCTGTCCGCGCAGCAAGCCGGGCCGGTCGAGACCGAGGCGTATCGCGCGCCAGCCGAGCGCCGGGTTTTCCTCGACGATGGTGTCCATATAGGGCAGCGCCTTGTCGCCGCCGATATCGAGGGTCCGGAATGTCACCGGCTTGTCGCCGGCGGCATCCAGCACCGCGCGATAGAGCGCAAGCTGTTCGCTGGTGCGCGGCAGACTTTGGCCGACCATGAACTGCAGTTCGGTGCGGAACAGGCCGATGCCTGAGGAGCCGGTGTCGTCGATATGCGGCAGGTCGATCACAAGGCCGGCGTTGATCATCAGGTCGACCGGCTGGCCGTCCTTTGTCACGCAGGGCTTGTCGCGCAATTCGCGATACTGCTCCTGACGCCGGGCTCGGAAGCGCACACGCTCGGCATAGGCCGACTGGATTTCATGCGACGGGCGGATGTAGATCGCGCCCGAGGTGCCATCGACGATGATCGCATCGCCGGGATCAGCGATGCCGGCGGCGTTCGGCACCTCGCCGACAGCGGGAATGCCCAGCGCGCGCGCCACGATGGACACGTGCGAGTTGGCGGTGCCCTCTTCCAGCACAAGACCGCGCAGCCGATTGCGATCGTAATCGAGCAGCGCCGCGGGACCCATCGAGCGCGCGATCAGGATCGCGTTGTCGGGCAACTGTTCACGCGAGGGTGCGTGATCTTGCCCCACGAGCTGGCGCATCAGGCGGTGGCCGAGATCTTCAAGATCGTGCAGGCGGTCGCGCAGATAGGGATCGGTGGAGCGCAGCATGCGCGCGCGTGTATCCGACTGCACGCGTTCGACGGCAGCTTCGGCGGTGAGGCCCGTCGCAACGGCTTCATGCAGCTTGTGCTGCCAGCCCTGATCGTTGGCGAACATCCGGTAGGCTTCGAGCACGTCGCGGTGCTCGCCGCCCTCCGCGACATCGCCGCGCTCCAGCATGCGATCGAGGTCCGAACGCAGCTTCAGGATCGCGGTATCCAGCCGCTTGAGTTCTTTCGGCAGGTCTTCGGCGATGTAGTTGGTGATGACGACGCGCGGCTCGTGCAGCACCACATGGCCGAGCGCGATGCCGTCGGAGAGGATCGCGCCGCTCTTGTGCAGCGAATGGCGCGCGGCTGGTTCCGCGCCGGGGCGAGCGATGGACGACAGTTCGCCCGAGGCGATCATTTCCGCGACCACCATGGCGGTGGTCTGCAGCGCCTCGACTTCTTCCTCGACGTAAGTGCGGTGGGCGCGATTCTGCACCACCAGCACGCCGAGCGTGTTGCCGGAGCGCAGGATCGGCACGCCGAGGAACGAGTGATAGATTTCTTCGCCGGTTTCCGGGCGATACGAGAACGCCGGATGCGACTGCGCGTTCGACAGGTTCAGCGGCGTGGCTTCGGACGCCACGAGGCCGACAAGGCCCTCATGGGCGTTCAGAACCGTCTGGTGGACGGCGTCGCGGTTCAGACCTTCGGTGGCGTAAAGCTCAAGGGTGTTGTCAACGCGCAGCACGTAGGTCGAACAGACCTCCGCCACCATATTGGCGGCGATCAGCACCACGATCTTGTCGAGCCGTTCCTGAGCGCTGACCTGTTCGGCCATCACCTCGCGGAGCCGTCTCAACAAGACGCGGGGGCCTCCCAGCGCGCTCCGCATCCGTTGACATCCTTACCCGCAATTCCAGCACGGCCCGCAACCGGCTGCGATAGCGTTAACTAGCAGTAAAATAACGACTTTTCAGGATCCGCGGGACCGTGAGGCCGGCTTTTGGACGTAGCAGACGGTCCACAACCGGAAGGCGCGGGCGCGGGTGCCCTGTCCTGAGGCTATATCGAATTGAGGCGCGTTTTGCCAAGCAAAACACTTGCCAAAAAATCCCCGCAGAAGACGCGAGGCGGTCCAGCAAACGACCTCGGCAAAATGCCGCGGCGGGGTGAAGGCGGGATCGGGCCTCAGGCCTGATCCAGCCCGTAAAGCGTGTGCAGCGTCCGGACCGCCAGTTCGGTATAGGCGGCGTCGATCAGCAGCGAGAACTTGATCTCGGACGTGGTGATGGCGCGGATGTTGATGTTGCGCTCGGACAGCGCCTTGAACGCCTGCGCGGCGACGCCGGCATGGCTGCGCATGCCGATCCCGATCACCGAGACCTTGGAGACGTCGGTCGCCGAATCCATCGCCTTGTAGCCGATCCTGTCCTTGGCCTTGGTGATGGTGTCCTTGGCGCGGGTGTATTCGGAGGCTGGCACCGTGAAGGTGAGGTCGGTATATTTGCCGTCCTCAGACACGTTCTGCACGATCATGTCGACATTGATGCTGGCGTCCGCCAGCGGCCCGAAGATCGCCGCCGCGATGCCCGGCTTGTCCTCGATGTGGCGCACGGAAATCTGGGCTTCGTCCTTCGAGAAGGCGATACCGGTGACGACCTGGCTTTCCATGATTTCCTCCTCGCTGCAAATCAGCGTTCCCGGCGGCGTGCCGTGGGGATCAATATCTTCCGGCTTGTCGAAGCTCGAGCGCACGAACACCGGGACGTTGTGAACCATGCCCAGTTCCACCGAGCGGACCTGAAGCACCTTGGCGCCGAGCGACGCCATTTCCAGCATTTCCTCGAAGGCGACCTTTTCCAGCCGCTTCGCCTTCGGCACCACGCGCGGATCGGTGGTGTAGACGCCGTCGACATCGGTGTAGATGTCGCAGCGGTCGGCATGGATCGCGGCCGCGATGGCAACGGCGGACGTATCGGAGCCGCCACGCCCCAGCGTGGTGATGCGGCCGGTTCCTTCGTGGATGCCCTGGAAGCCGGCGATGACCGCGACTTCCTTGCGCTCCTTGAAGCGCTTGATCAGTTCGGTGCCGTCGATGCCGGTGATGCGCGCGGAAGCATGCGCGTCGCTGGTCTGGATCGGAATCTGCCAGCCCTGCCATGAGCGGGCCTGGATGCCGAGCGCCTGCAGGGCGATCGCCAGCAGACCGGACGTCACCTGTTCGCCTGACGCCACGATGGCATCGTACTCGCGCGCATCATGCAGCGGCGAGGTCTCGGTGGCCCAGGCCACAAGCTCATTGGTCTTGCCGGACATGGCCGACACCACCACGGCGACGTCATGGCCTGCATCGACTTCACGTTTCACATGCTGTGCGACGTTGCGAATGCGCTCGATGTTGGCGACGGACGTGCCGCCGAATTTCATGACTAGGCGGCCCATGCTCTCTTTTCGCGACGAATGGCGCTGTCCCGGTTGAATTGGTTGCAATCACGGCCGCGCCGCGCAAAACGGCAGCATGGCCCCGAAAAGGCGGCTATACATACCCATCGGGTCCGGGGCAAGCAACACGGGACGGGAATGGGCCGCTATATCGACGATATCCTTCAGCCGGGTGAAAAGGTTTTGTATTCGACCACGATCCACGGGGTCATTTACGTGCCGGGGCTGGCCTGTCTGGCGGCTTCGGCGGCCTGCCTGGCGGCCTCCGGGGGCGGGGTGATCCTGCCGCTTCTGGCACTGAGCGCCCTCCTGGCGCTTGTCGGGGGCTTTCTGCTGTTCCGGGCCTGGTTCCAGCGCTGGACCACGGAAACCGACGTGACCTCCCTGCGGGTGGTGCACAAGGAAGGGTTTATCAAGCGCCAGACATTCGAGATGAGTTTGGATAAAATCGAAAGTGTCGACGTCAGCCAGAGCATCGCCGGGCGGATTTTTGGATGGGGAGATGTCACCGTTAATGGTGTCGGCGAAGGCACCAAGACGATAAAGATGATCGGCGCGCCGATCGAATTTCGCAACCACATCACGGCGCGCTAGTGCGTATTCCGCAAAAGTGGGTACCGGTTTTGCGATCAGAATACGCACAGGTTAAAAATGATCAGGCGCCTGATGATCGGTAGCGCCAAGCGGACAAGACCATCGGCATGACCACGAATTCTCCCTCTGCGTCCACGGTCGATCCCGGCGAAGTCGCACGGTTCTCGGAGTTGTCCGAGCAGTGGTGGGATCCCAAGGGCAAGATGGCCCCGCTGCACAAGATCAATCCGCTGCGGCTGACCTATATCCGCGATGCGGCGTGCCGGAAGTTCGACCGGAATCCGAAGAGCCTGAATTGCCTGTCGGGCCTGCGCATTCTCGACATTGGCTGCGGAGCCGGACTGCTCTGCGAGCCGCTGACGCGCCTCGGCGCGCAGGTGATCGGTGTCGATCCTTCGGCGACGAATATCTCGGTGGCAAAGCTGCATGCCGAGCGCGGGCATCTTTCCATCGACTATCGCTGCACCGCCATCGAAGAGATGGACCCGCGCGAGCGCTTCGACATCGTGCTGGCGATGGAAGTGGTCGAACATGTCGCCAATGTCGGCATGTTCCTCGACCGCTGCGCGGCGTTGCTCAAGCCGTCGAGCATGCTGGTGGCGTCGACCATCAACCGCAACTGGAAGAGCTTTGCGCTGGCGATTGTCGGCGCTGAATATGTGCTGCGCTGGCTGCCGCGCGGCACGCATCAGTGGGACAAGTTCGTCACGCCCGCCGAACTGACGCATCATCTTGAGCGCAACAAGCTCGCCATCAGCGATCAGGCCGGCGTGGTCTACAATCCGCTGGCGGATCGCTGGAGCATCTCGTCCGATATGGACGTGAACTATATGCTGGTCGCGGAAGCGGCGACCTAGGCTCATGTCCTTCGCAAGAGAGCATCTTGTTCAGTCGTCATGCCCGGCCTTGTGCCGGGCATCCACGTCTTCTCTTTTACAAACACGTCGTGGATGGCGGGGAGAAAAGGCGTTCACGCCCGTCTTCGACGGGCTATGCCCGGCCACGACATGAAGACATCATGACCCAGTTCGTCTGGCTCTGGATTCCCTTCACACTGCTCGCCGCGGCGGGGCAGGTCGTGCGCAACGCCATGCAGCGCGGGCTGACCGCGCAGCTCGGCACGCTGGGCGCGACCCATATCCGCTTTCTGTTTGGCTTTCCGTTCTCGCTGATTTTTCTCGGGCTGATCCTCGCCGTGAACGGCGACCGGCTGACATGGCCCGAACCCGGTTTCTGGGCGTGGCTGGTGGTGGGCGGCATGGCGCAGATTCTGGCGACCGCCCTGATGCTGATGGCCATGAACGAGCGCTCCTTCGTCGTGACCACGGCGTATCTCAAAACCGAGGCGATCCAGGCCGCGATCTTCGGCTTCGTGTTCCTGTCGGATCATCTCACGGTGCTGAAAGTCGCGGCCATTCTCATCGCCACCGTCGGCGTGGTGATTACGGCGCTGCGGCCCGGCGGCATGAAGGGATTTGGCGATCTCAAGCCGACGGTGCTCGGGCTTGTGGCAGCAGCCTTCTTTGCGCTTTCGGCGGTTGGCTATCGCGGCGCCATTCTCAATGTGACCGGCGTCAGCTTCGTCACCGCCGCCAGCGTCACGCTGGTGGCGACGCTGCTGATGCAGTCCATCGTCCTGTCGGGATGGCTGATCGTGCGCTCGCCGGGCACGATGACGGCAATCTTCCGGCTCTGGAAGCCGTCGATGTTCGCGGGCTTCATGGGCTCGTTCGCGTCGCTGTTCTGGTTTCTGGCTTTCGCGCTGACGGCGGCCGCCAATGTGCGCACGCTGGCGCTGGTCGAGGTCCTGTTCGCGCAGGCCGTCGCCTATTACTCGATGAAGCAGAAAATATCGCTGCGGGAAATTTCCGGCATCGCGCTGATCCTGATCGGCGTGGCGATGCTGGTGTCGGGCTAGTTCCTGTCGCCCGGCAGCACGGGAAGGGCTGCGACTTCGATGCCTTCATCGACCAGCGAACGGGCTTCGTCGGCGGTCGCTTCGCCATAGATCGCGCGCTGTTCGATGTCGCCGTAATGCATCTTGCGGGCTTCCTCGGGAAACTTCTTGCCGACGTCATCCGCGTTCTTGAGGACGTGGTCGCGCAGCTCCCGCAGCTTCGCAACAAGCTCGCGCTCCTGCGGTGCCATCACCAGCGATGTCGAAGCGGTATCTTCAACCGGCGCGGTGGCCACGGGTGCCGGTGCCGATTTCGACTTGCCCTTGCGCGCGATGCGCGGCGCCATGATCGCCTTGTCGACCTTGGTGGACTCGCACATCGGGCAGGCGACCAGCCCGCGCTTGTGCTGGCTGTCGTAGGCCGAGGAACTTTGAAACCAGCTCTCGAAGTGGTGGCCGCGCTCACAGCGCAGCGAATAGCGGATCATGCCGATCCTCGCACCAGATGTAGATAATCCGGACCGCCTTTCGGGTCCTTGAGGCCGAAACGGCGGCCATGCTGCAGCGACGGAATGCTCTTGCGCACCGCCTGAACCTTCGCCGGGTCGATCTTCGCCAGCACGACACCGGTGTCGGTGCTGTTGCCTTCCGCAAGGATTTCACCCCACGGATCGACGATCAAGGAATGACCATAGGTCTCGCGCCCGCTCTCATGCTTGCCGGCCTGCGCGGCGGCGAAGATGAAGCAGCCGTTCTCGATGGCGCGGGCCCGCAGCAGCGTGCTCCAGTGCGCTTCGCCGGTCCGCACCGTGAATGCGGACGGCACGGCGATGAAGGACGCGCCGGCTTCCGCGAGGGCGCGGTAAAGCGCCGGAAAGCGGACGTCGTAGCAGATCGTCAATCCGATCCGGCCCCACGGCAGGTCGGAGATAACGGCGGTTTCGCCCGGCTGATAGTTCGCGGACTCGCGGTAGCTCTCGCCGCCGTCGAGTTCGATGTCGAACATGTGGATCTTGTCGTAGCTCGCGAGGATGCTGCCGTCCGGCCCGATCAGGAACGAACGGTTGGCCGCGCGCTCCGGCGTGGCGCGCACCGCAATCGAGCCGATATGCAGATAGATGTTCAGCTCGCGCGCCAGCTCGCGATAGGCCTTGAGCGAACGGTCGTCTTCCTCGTTCGCCAGCAATTCAAACAGCGCCTTGCGGTTCTGTTGAATGATGTTGGTGACCTCGGGCGTCTGGACATAATCCGCGCCTTTGTCTTTGGCCTCGCGGATCAGCGCGATGCCCTGCTCGAGGCTTGTCTCGGGCAGCAGCGCGGTGCGCATCTGTACCATCGCCGCGGTGAAGGGTGCGCCGGCTTCAGTGCTCGCGGTCATGACGTCACCTTCTGACCGGCGAGCAGGCCATCGAGCCTGCCTTCGCGGTCAAGTGCATAGAGATCGTCGCAACCGCCGACATGCTGCTTGTCGATGAATATCTGCGGAAAGGTGGCGCCGCCATTGGCGCGCTGGACCATTTCGGCGCGCCAGTTGGGATCGACCGCGACATCGAACTCGGTGAAAGCTGCGTTTTTGCGCGTCAGCAGGGATTTGGCCGCGCTGCAATAGCCGCATCCGGGGCGCGTGTAGATTTCGACGAGGGCGGCCATGGTTTGCCTTTGCGAAAAGGGGAAGACCCTAAATTATATGGGGGTCTGAACGGTGTCCACAACCCGGGCGAACACCAGCACGTCCACGGACGCAGCCCTGGCCCGCAGCAGCGCGCGTGCGCAGGCGTCGACGGTGGCGCCGGAGGTCAAAACATCGTCAACCAGCACGATCCGGCGGCCCTGCACGGAAGATTTGCTCTCCGGAGGCACCTTGAACGCGCCCTGCACGTTGAGTGCACGGTCCGCCTTGGAAAGACCGACCTGTTGCAGCGTCGGGCGGACGCGCCGCAGGACATTTCCGATCACCGGCAGCCGCGCCGACTTGCCGATCACCCCTGCCAGTGCGCCCGACTGGTTGTAGCGGCGGCTCCAGCCGCGCCGCCAGTGCAGTGGCACCGGAACAAGGGCATCGGCGTCAGCGAGAAGTTCCTGACCGGCGCGGGCCATCCAGCGGCCCATGGCCGGCGCGAGATCGGTGCGATCCTGATACTTGAGCGCATGGACCATGGTGCGCGCCACCTCATCGTAGCGGACCGCGGCGCGGGCGCGCTGATAGGCCGGCGGATCGGCGATCGCCTGCATCGACAGCAGGCCAGGTCCCGGATCGTAGACAAAGGGAATGCCGAGCCGTGCGCAGAACGGTGGCGCTATGAACGAGAGTTTGCCCCAGCACGCCGCGCAGACGCCGTCGCCTGTGACGGGCTCATGGCAGGCGACGCAGAGTGTGGGGAGCGCGATGTCGAGCGCCGCGCGCGGAAGCGCGGCGAGCGCCACGCCGCAGGCTTTCAGTGTGCCGCGGAATCGCCCGCGCCACCGGCCTGAAGAATGCGACGATGCCTGATCCAGCTCCGACATGATCTTCCCCGCATCCAGAGGCTAGTTCCGGTGCGTGTGGGAGACAAGCGCGCCGACAGGGAATTGCCAGATAGGCGTCCGAGGGCGTACCTACCGCCCATGAGTTCATCCCCGACCGATCTGCCGCGCCTGTTTGATCGTGCCTTGCTGCGCGACCGGCAAAACCGCGCTGCGCGTCAAGGCGCCGAGTCATTCCTGCTTGAGCGTGTTGCGGAGGATATGGCGGAGCGGCAGCAGGCGGTGCTGCGTGAATTTTCCGATGGTGCCGATCTCGGCACGCCCGGTGATCAGGTGCGCAACCTACTGGCCCGTCGAGTCAAGCAGTTGCGCGCGGCGGCGTTGCCGGTGTCCGATAGCGAGCCATTGGCGCTGCCGCCGGCGTCCTTCGATCTCGTGGTCTCCGCGCTTGCGCTGCAGTTCGTCAACGACTTGCCTGGGGTGCTGGCGCAAATCCGCCGCGCGCTGAAACCCGATGGTTTGTTCCTCGCGGCGATGATCGGCGGCGATACGCTCACCGAGTTAAGGCAATCCTTTGCGGCTGCGGAAGCCGAAGTGGAAGGCGGTCTCTCGCCGCGCGTCGTCCCGTTCGCGGATTTGCGCGATCTCGGAGCCCTGTTGCAGCGGGCGGGCTTTGCGCTGCCGGTGACGGATGTGGACCGCATTGTCGTGCGTTACGACAACGCGTTTGCGTTGATGCAGGATTTGCGGCGGATGGGCGCGACCAACATTCTGAACGAGCGCCGCCGCACGCCGTCACGCCGCGCGACGTTCCTGAAGATGGCGCAGATTTATGCGGAGCGTTTCTCCGATCCGGACGGACGCATCCGCGCCACCTTCGACATTGTCTGGATGTCGGGCTGGGCGCCGCATGAGAGCCAGCAGAAGCCGCTGAAGCGGGGCTCGGCAAAAATGTCGCTGGCGGATGCGGTGAAGAAGGCCGGCGAGACAAAACCGTGATCGCCTGCAGGCGATGAGGTGCGCTTTCGATTCAATTTTCAAACAGCCACGCGCACTTGTTCCCACGCATCGCGCGAGGTGAGTTGTCGTTGCGCCCCTTGAACAATGAGGGGCATGGAGCGCCGCGAGGCGCAAATATGTTGTTTCGCTTCCGGCATCGCGTGCGAGGCGATGTGACTCCGAAAGCGCGTCGCCTTACGGCGCTCCATTGCGGCGATTTTAGGTGAGGGGAGCGTGCTTCCGGATGGGACGGGCGAACCCTGATCCGGCAGATTTCCCTGCCTTCATCTCCATCTCGTGCAGCCGCGAACGGCAGAGCCACGTAGTTGGCCCGGACGCTGGCCCCAGCCTCCCGGACGCAACGGGTGCGAACCGTGCGCGCAGGCGCCGCATCCTGTTCCGCTTCAAAGCGCCCTCGAGAAGCGCCCCTCACGAACAGGATGATGCGGATTATATTCCTAGATTGGGAAATGTCAAGGGTCTGGTCATCCTTTGAGGCTCGCGAATGCTCGCACCTCAGGATGACGGACAAGCGTGTTGAGGCACGATACATCACCCGTCATTCCGGGGCGCTCGCACACTTGCGAGCGAACCCGGAATCCATCGGAATGTTGGAGAAATGGATTCCGGGTTCGCGCTTTGCGCGCCCCGGAATGACGGACGGGGAGATCGTCCGGTGTTTATGGGGCCCGACCGGAGCCTGTCATCGGACGGCGCCATAGCGCGTCAAAGACGCGCGTAAACGCGCTTACGGCGCCGATCCGTTGGGGGCGACATCGCGTGTGTCGCGTCATCCTCCGGGTTACGACCGGCTGCTAAAATCTAAAGCAGCAAGTCCGTCAGATGCGCGATCAGCGGAATGTCCGCAGGCGGCATCGGGTAGTCGCGCAGCTTGTTGGCGCGCACCCATGCGAGCTGCTGCCCCTCGCGTGCCGTCACCGTGCCTTCCCACTTGCGGCAGATGTAGAGCGGCATCAGAAGATGAAAGGTCTCATAGCCGTGACTTGCGAAGGTCAGTGGCGCGAGGCACGGCTCTTCCACCTTGATGCCGAGTTCTTCGGCAAGCTCGCGGATCAGCGCGGGCTCCGGCCGCTCGCCGGGCTCGAGCTTGCCGCCGGGAAATTCCCACAGGCCCGCGAGCGTCTTGCCTTCGGGGCGCTGCGCGATCAGGACGCGGTTGTCCGCGTCGATCAGCGCGCAGGCGACAACGAGAGTGAGCTTGATCACGAGCGGTAGTCGCCGTTGATGGCGACATATTCCTTGGTGAGGTCGCAGGTCAGTACGCGGTCGCGGCCCTTGCCGAGGCCGAGCCCGACCTTGATCTGGATTTTGTCCTGCTTCATCAGCGCGGACACTTCCTTCTCGTCATAGGACGGATCGCGTGCGCCCTTGCTGGCGACGCGGATGCCGTTGAACGCAATCGACAGCTTGTCGCGGTTGGCAGGTTCACCCGCCTTGCCGACCGCCATCACCACGCGGCCCCAGTTGGCGTCCTCGCCAGCGATCGCGGTCTTCACCAGTGGCGAGTTGGCGATCGACATCGCGATCTTTCGGGCGGACGTCTTCGACGTTGCGCCTTCGACCACAACCTCCACCAGCTTGCGCGCGCCTTCGCCGTCGCGCGCGACCTGCTCGGCGAGATTGGCCAGAATGGCGTGAAACGCTTTCGTGAAAGCCTTCAGCCGCGGGTCGGAGGCGCGGGTGATTTTCGGCGCGCCGTTTGCCGCAGCCGCACCGGTGGCGAAGGCGAGCAGCGTGTCCGAGGTCGATGTGTCACCGTCGATGGTCACGGCATTGAAGGTGTCGCCGACGCCGGTCTTGAGCAGCGACTGCAAGGCGGAGGCCGAAATCGGCGCATCGGTGAAGATGAAGGACAACATCGTCGCCATGTCGGGCGCGATCATGCCCGCGCCCTTGGCCATGCCGTTGATGGTGACCTTCGCCTTGCCGATTTTCACTGTCGCGGTCGCGACCTTCGGAAAGGTGTCGGTGGTCATGATCGCGCGCGCGGCTTCGTTCCAGCCGCCGGGAGCGGCCTTCCGCGCGAGGTCATCGAGCACGCCGTTGAATTTCGTCGCATCGAGCGGTTCGCCGATCACGCCGGTGGAGGCGAGAAAGATTCGGGCCGGAGTTGTCCCGGCCGCCTTTGCCGCGATGGCGGCGGTGAGCGTGGTGGCCTGCTTGCCGGTCTTGCCGGTGAAGGCGTTGGCGTTGCCTGAATTGACCACCAGTGCGCGCGCTTCCCCGCCCTTGAGCCTGTCGCGGCACCAGTCGACCGCCGCGCTCGGGCACTTCGATCTGGTGAAAACGCCCGCAACGGTCGTGCCCTTGTCGAACAGCGCCAGCAGAACGTCGGTGCGATTCTTGTAGCGGATCCCCGCCGCCGCCGTCGCAAGGCGCACGCCTGCGATCGGCGGCAGTTCGGGGACGCTGGTCGGGGCGAGCGGGGAGACGGTCGATGACATAAGGCGGTCCTGTATCAGCGAGAAATTTCTGTCGTCATGGCCGGATTTATTCCGGCCATCCACGTCTTACTTCGCCGATGATGAAGACCCAAAGACGTGGATGCCCGGGACAAGCCCGGGCATGACGTCAAACTAATCAGTTCTGCTTGCGAAGTCGATTTACTTCTTCGCTGGCGCAGCCGGAGCAGCCTTCGCGTCGGGCTTCGCGGCAGGCTCCGCCGGCTTGTCGAGCCGCTCGACCTTGGCCTCGCTGCGCAGCTTGGTGACGTAATCGGCCTGCGCCTTGCGGAGCACGAAAGCCTGGATCTGCCCCTTCACCTGGTCAAAGCTCGGCGGCTTGCGGTCGCGCTTTTCCTCGACCTTGATGACATGCCAGCCGAACTGCGACTTCACCGGGTCGGAAATCTTGCCAGGCTCGAGCGCGAAGGCGACGGCCGAGAATTCCGGCACCATCTGCTCCTTGGTGAAGAAGCCGAGATCGCCGCCATCGGCCGCGCCCGGATCCTTCGATTTTTCCTTGGCGAGCTTGGCGAAGTCGGCACCCTTGTCGAGGTCCGCCTTGATCGCCTTGGCCTCTTCCTCGGTCGGAACGAGAATGTGCCGTGCGCGGACTTCCTTCTCGCCCGCCACCTGCTTGGTGGCTTCCTCGTAGACCTTCTTCATGGCCTCGTCGGTGACGGCGGCCTTGCCTTCGGTGGCGAGCAGGCTGTCCATCAGCAGGCGGTCGCGCGCGAAGGCGAGCTTCTGCTTGAAGTCCGGCGTGTCGCCGACCTTCTTGGCGTCAGCGGCCTTGGCGACGATCTTCATGTCGATCAGGAACGCGATCAGGTTTTCGCGGCGGGTGGCCGGGTCCATCTGCTGCAGGCTCGGACCCAGTTCCTCCTCGGCCACCGCAAGGTCGCTCTGGCGAATTTCAGCGCCGTTTACCTTTGCGATCACCGGGTTGGCGTCCTGGGCGTAGGCCGGGCGGCCGGCACCAAGTGCGACCGTGAGGCAAATGGCGGCAGCGGATGTGAGCAGTCCAAGCCGCGCGCCCAGTCCGCGGGGGAGGGGCAAGCGGTTCTCAGAGACGGTCATGGAAAATCCTTATGGGTCAAAGCTGGTTACCGAGCCGGCATCCGCGTCATGACGACGCGAATCCTTGAAGACCGGAGCACCGGGCGGTTCGGGAGGCCGGACACTCGCCCAACCTCTGTCCGGAAGCAACGTGAAAAAGCCGCCAAAATCATGAAATCCTTGACAGGTTCGCGCGTTGACAAGGCTTTGGACGGCCCATATCTCTGCCCGCAAGGCTCGCCCGGCCGCCGCGGATTTGCCGTGGCCGAGCGGGTGAACCTCGGACGTCGTTTCCCGCACTCATCTTCTTGAGCGCCAATTCTCAAGGACTGCGCCAAGGGTCTGTCCCTGAACGTAATTCTGAAAGATATGCCTCACACGGGCCTCAATCGGGCCCACACTGCGAACTTTAGTCAGGACGATTGGGCTGCTGGGATCGCGGCTGCAATGCCAAACTGCAAGACAGGAATGTTTCATGCTCGGCGCGCTCGCCCGCAAGTTTTTCGGCTCCGCCAACGACCGGCGGATCAAGGGATACCAGTCGCGCGTCGACGCCATCAACAAGCTCGAGCCGGAAATCGCGGCGCTTTCTGATGAGGCCCTGAAGGCCCGGACGGAGGAGTTCCGCAAGCAGATTGCGGAAGGCAAGTCGCTCGACGATCTTCTGGTGCCTGCCTTCGCGACGGTTCGCGAAGCCGCCAAGCGGACCCTCGGCCAGCGCCATTTCGACGTGCAGTTGATCGGCGGCATGGTGCTGCATGAGGGCGACATCGCGGAAATGAAAACCGGCGAAGGCAAGACGCTGGTTGCGACCCTGCCGGTTTATCTCAACGCGCTCGCGGGCAAGGGCGTGCATGTCGTCACCGTGAACGACTACCTCGCCAAGCGTGACGCCGGCTGGATGGGGCAGATCTACGCTTTCCTCGGCATGAGCACCGGCGTGATTGTGCATGGTCTCGACGATGCGGAGCGGCAGGCGGCCTATGCCTGCGACATCACCTACGGCACCAACAACGAATACGGCTTCGACTATCTGCGCGACAACATGAAGTACCGGCTCGAGGACATGGTCCAGCGCGGGCACTTCTTTGCCATCGTCGACGAAGTCGACTCGATCCTGATCGACGAAGCGCGCACGCCGCTGATCATTTCCGGTCCGCTCGACGACCGCTCCGAATTCTACAACACCATCGACACCTATATTCCGAAGCTGGAAAAGGTGGCCGACTTCGAGGTCGACGAGAAGCAGCGCACGGTCACGCTGACCGAAGCGGGCATGGAGAAGATCGAGAACCTTTTGAAGGATGCCGGTCAGCTCAAGGGCGACTCGCTTTATGACGTCGAGAACGTCTCGGTCGTGCATCACATCAATCAGGCGCTGCGCGCCCATTCGCTGTTCCAGCGCGACAAGGACTATATCGTCCGCGACGGCGAGGTGGTGATCATCGACGAATTCACCGGCCGCATGATGCCGGGCCGCCGCTATTCGGAAGGCCTGCATCAGGCGCTGGAGGCGAAGGAACATCAGCCGGTCCAGCCGGAAAACCAGACGCTGGCCTCGATCACCTTCCAGAATTACTTCCGCATGTACGACAAGCTGGCCGGCATGACCGGCACGGCGGCGACGGAAGCGGACGAACTGTTCGACATCTACAAGCTCGAGGTCATCGAAGTCCCGACCAACGTGCCGATTGCGCGTCTCGATGAGGACGATGAAGTCTATCGCACGGCGGACGAAAAGCACCGCGCGATTCTGGACGAGATCGAGCGGGCCAACAAGCGCATGCAGCCGGTGCTGGTCGGCACCGCGTCGATCGAAAAGTCCGAAGTGCTCGGCGAGTATCTCAAGAAGAACGGCTACAAGCAGATCGACTTCGGCAATCCGAAGGCGCTGGAAAAGCTCTATGCTGCGGCGCGCGCGGGCAAACCTGCCAAGCTGTTCGCCGTGCTGAACGCGCGTTTCCACGAACAGGAAGCCTATATCGTCGCCGAAGCCGGTGTGCCCGGCGCGATCACCATCGCCACCAACATGGCCGGCCGCGGCACCGACATCAAACTCGGCGGCTCGCTGGAGATGCGCAGCCAGATCGAGACCGAAGGCGTCACCGACGAGGCCGAGAAGCAGCGGATCATCGACGGCATCAAGGCCGACATCGAGAAGTTCAAGGAGATCGTGCTCAAGGCGGAGGAGACGGTCGATCTCAACCCGGACAAGCCGGGCACCAAGACCGTCCGCAAACCCGGCGGTCTCTACATCATCGGTTCGGAGCGGCACGAGTCGCGGCGCATCGACAACCAGCTCCGCGGCCGCGCCGGCCGTCAGGGCGATCCTGGCCGCACCAAGTTCTATCTCTCGCTCGAAGACGACCTGATGCGCATCTTCGGATCGGACCGTCTCGACACCATGCTGCAGCGTCTCGGCCTCAAGGAAGGCGAGGCGATCATCCATCCGTGGATCAACAAGGCGCTTGAGAAGGCGCAGCAGAAGGTGGAAGCGCGCAACTTCGACATCCGCAAGAACCTGCTCAAGTTCGACGACGTGCAGAACGATCAGCGTAAGGCGATCTTCGATCAGCGCATCGACCTGATGCGCGATCAGAATGTCGCCGAGACGGTTTCGGATATGCGACATGCGCTGGTCGACGATCTTGTCGCCAAGCACATTCCTGAACACGCCTATGCCGAGCAGTGGGACGTCGCGGGCCTCAGGGACGAGCTTAAGCGCGTACTCGATCTCGATCTGCCGGTTGAGGAATGGGCCAAGGAAGAAGGCATCGCCGACGAGGAGATGCTGGCGCGCATCGAGAAGCGTGTCGACGAGGTGATGGCGGCGAAGTCGGCCCAGTTCGGGCCGGACGTGATGCGCTATGTCGAGAAATCAATCCTGCTGCAGACGCTGGATCATCTGTGGCGCGAGCATCTCATCATGCTCGATCACCTGCGTCAGGTCATCGGCCTGCGCGGCTATGGCCAGCGCGATCCGCTGCAGGAGTACAAGTCCGAGGCGTTCAACCTGTTTGAAAGCCTGATCGCGCACCTGCGCGAGGCGGTGACGGCGCAACTGGTCCGCGTCGAGATCGTGCCGCCGGACGAGCAGCCCGAACTGCCGCAGATGGAGGCGCACAAGCTCAATCCGAACACCGGTGAGGACGAGATGGCCTTCGCGCAGGCTTCGCTCGCGCCGGTGTCGCCGGCCGAGCGCGATCCGCAGAATCCTGCCACATGGGGCAAGGTTGGCCGCAACGAGGATTGCCCGTGCGGCTCCGGCAAGAAGTTCAAGCATTGCCACGGCAGGTACGCTTGACACATACGTCTGAACGGACGCTGCTCTCTCAACAAAACGCCGGTCAGATGACCGGCGTTTTTGCTTTTGATGCTTTGGACGCAGTTTTCTCTTCACCTCCCCCACGGGAGAGGTCGACGCGCGAAGCACGGCGGGTGAGGGGGTACGCTTTCACGATAGATTCTACGCCCTCACCCCAACCCTCTCCCCACGGGAGAGGGAGCACATTGGCATTTGTCCCAGACACACCAACAAAAATAGGTTGGATCAAACGCAGTTGATGCGGAGCTAGCGGACCGTCGACCAGCGGCTGTCGAAGGAGTTGGCCTGCACCGCCGGCTGGGCGCCTGCCAGTGACGGCTGCGCTGTCGGAGCAGCGGCTGCGGCTGCGGGCGCCGGAGCGGCAGGTTTGGCCTGCTGCGGTTGAGCCTGCGCCTGCTGGCGATCGAGCGGGATGACGCGTGGCGGCGCGCTCCTGGCTGTCTTGCTCGGTGCGGGCGACTTTGCCTTCGCTTTCGTCGCGGTGGTGGCCGGCGCGGGCGCCGGGGCAGGCGCGGGTTCCGAACCGCGCAGACCGACGCTGCGCGACAGCTTGCTGAAGAACCCTTCCGACGAGTTGGCGCTGGCATTCGCCGAGGCGGTACTTGGGGTCATCGTCGTGCTGGTGACGGCGACCATCGGTTCGCTGTTCGAGCCGGGCGATGTGAAGCTGAACGACGACGGCGTGCCTTCGGGCGCCCGCGGGATCGTCGCATGGGCGGGAACGGTGCCGGGGGCGGGGCCGTTGGAGGCGATCGCATAGTCGGTGACGTCGCGGTCGATCGCCGCTTCGCCTTCCGGCAGCTTGGACGCGAAAATCGGATGCATGCCGCCGTCGATGCCGGCGCGGGAGCGTGCGGTGGAGGTGCCGCGCGAAATCAGTTGCGCGGTCTTCAGTTCATCCTGGCGCTGCTTGTCCTGAACGGCTTCGGCGATTTCAGGCGAGACCTGATAGGCCGGGCACTGCGCGGCGGCATTGAAGGCCAGCGGACGGGTCGAGCCTGCGGGCTTCTCGGCGTCGAAGACATACTTCTTTTCGCAGAAGTCGACCTTCGGCTCCTGCCTGGTGACCTCGAAGTGGTCGTTGCCTTCCTTGATCATCTTCCAGAAAGGCATGTTCGGATTGTTGCGATGGCGGGCCATGTTCTGCGCCGTCATGCGGAACGGATAGGCCTGCACCTGAAACGCATTCTGGCCGCCGAAGAAGGATTCGCGACCGAGCGCGTATATCTCCGAAATCTGTTCGTCGGTCATGGCGTAGCAGCCGCGCGACGAGCAGTCGCCATGCACCATCAGTTGCGATCCGGTGCGGCCCCAGGCGCGGTCATAGGCGTTGGGATAGCCCATGTTGAACGACAGATAGTAACCCGAGTTCGGATTCATCTGGGCCGGGGTGATCGAGTAGAAGCCTTCCGGCGCCTGCCGGTCGCCTTCCTTGACCTTCGGGCCGAGGTCGCCCGACCAGCGGCAGATCGGATAAGTCTTCAGCAGCGCGTACTTGCCGTTGCGATCTTGCTTCCAGACTTCGAGTTCGGCTTCCTGCTTGAACAGGCGCACCAGCATCGGCGAGCCCTTGTCCATATTCTTCGCTTCGATCTCGGCGAGCAGCTTGTCGGGGATCGGGCGATTGGCTTTTGAACTGGGGGACAGTTGTTCGCCGTTGCAGCCGGCCAGCAGAACGCCGGCCGCAAGCGCAGCCGCGGTGACAAGCGCGCGAACCGGCGGGCGTTTCATCACTGCAAGGCGTCCAATGCCAAGGCTTCGCGGCAAACCGGTAATCCCCATACTTCCGGCGAGACCCAAGACAAGCAGGTCCAAGACCAGCGGCAGTCATCTTCCGACAAAGTGGCGCGCAAGGGGCGGGCCGGAAAACGCCGCCTTCTCAAAAGGCCGCATGTGTTTTCGTCGTAAAAGCGCCCTTGGCTTTTTGGCTCAAAACATGCGTCGGCAATTGAGCAATTATTATCCTTAAACCCCCCTCGGTCGCAAGCTGAACGGGCCGCGGCCCGCGGTTTTTGCCCGCGTTATGGTCAACGCTAAGTAAATCAAAACACTGGTGAAAAACGGCTGATCCCGAAAAGGGCCTGCCCCAAAAAGGCCACGATCCGGCGCGGCTTTTGTCAGCCGAGCTTGCGGCCGATATCGAGGAACTTCTGCCGGCGCTGGTTCCGCACAGCGCCCGCATCCAGGTTGCGCAGGTCGTTGAAGGATTGCGCGATGGCGTCACCTGTCCGCGCGATCATTTCAGCGGGGTCGCGATGCGCGCCGCCTGGCGGCTCTTTCAGGATGGTGTCGATCACGCCGAAGCGGAGCAGATCCTGCGCGGTGATCTTCATGTTGATCGCCGCTTCCTGCGCCTTGGCCGAATCGCGCCACAGGATCGACGCCGCGCCTTCCGGCGAGATGACGCTGTAGACGGCGTGTTCGAGCATCAGCACGCGGTTGGCGGTGGCGATCGCGATCGCGCCGCCCGACCCGCCCTCGCCGATGACGACGGCGACATTGGGCACACCGAGATTAAGGCAGGCGTCGGTGGAGCGCGCGATGGCTTCCGCCTGTCCGCGTTCTTCCGCGCCGATGCCGGGATAGGCGCCGGCGGTGTCGACCAGCGAGAGAACCGGAATACCGAAGCGATCCGCCATTTCCATCAGGCGAACGGCCTTGCGATAGCCTTCCGGCTTGGCCATGCCGAAGTTGTGCTTGAGCCGGGTCTCGGTGGTCGATCCCTTTTCCTGGCCGATCACGCAGATGCTTTCGCCGCGAAAACGTCCGAAGCCGCCGACCAGCGCTTCATCGTCGCCGAACTTGCGGTCGCCGGCCAGCGGCGTGAATTCGGTGATGAGTTCCTTGATGTAGTCCACACAGTGCGGACGCATCGGATGCCGCGCGACCTGCGTCTTTTGCCAGGGCGTCAGTTCGGCATAGAGGTCCTTGAGCGCCTGTGCGGCCTTCTCCTCGATACGCGAGACTTCCTCGCCGATGTCGCTGCCGCTTGCGGCAAGTGCGCGCAGTTCGTCGATCTTCGAATCGAGTTCGGCGACAGGCTTTTCAAAGTCGAGATAACTGCGCATCGGGTCCGGCATGTCGCGAATATATAGGGATTGGTCCGGTCAGGCGAAGGGCCTCCGGGACGGAATTCGGCTCGCCTTTCAAGTCAAGAAGCGGTCCCAAGTCAAGCGCCGCGATGGGAAGGCCCGATATTGTTAGTGTCCCGAATCCGAAGTTCGCCTTGTTTTGCAGCACTTTCCATAGCGAACTTCGGATTCGAGCGGACACTAGCCAAATATCATTCCAGTGTGGTCTTGGTTCGCAAGTTCGCAAACCGGGCGTGCTTCGAGAGCAATGCGGACTTGCGAACCACCACACTGGGGTTTTTAAGGGGTCATTTATCGGCCAGCGGATGCAGGTCGCGCACCAGGCTCTTCAGCCGTTCTTCGACGATATGGGTGTAGATCTGCGTCGTGGAGATGTCGGTGTGACCGAGCAATGTCTGAACGATTCGCAGATCGGCTCCGTTGTGCAGCAGGTGAGATGCGAAGGCGTGACGCAGCACATGCGGGCTGACGAGGCGCGGCGCGATGCCCGCCGCCGCCGCCAGCTCCTTGAGATCGCGCGCGAAATGCTGCCGCGTCAGGTGGCCGCTTTCGCCTGACGAGGGAAACAGCCACTTCGAGGCGGCCGCCGGTTTTCTGGAGTCCTTATGCGCCGCGTCGAGCGCGGCGAGATAATCCGCCATCGCCTGCTTGGAGGAGTCGTTGAGCGGGACGAGGCGTTCCTTGTTGCCCTTGCCGCGCACCACGATCATGCGCGCATCGCGCCGCGCGGCGGAGAGTGGCAGCGCCACCAGTTCGGAGACGCGCAGGCCGGTGGCGTACAGGACTTCAAGCAGACAGGAGAGGCGCAGCGCGCGCAGCATCTGCAGTTGCGATTGGTCCGGGAGGCTTGCGGAAGTCTTCGCCTGTGTGAGCAGGCGATCGACATCGGCGATGGACAGGACTTTCGGCAGAGCGCGTCCGCGTTTCGGTCCGGACAGGATCGCCGCCGGATCATCCGTGCGCAGGCGTTCGTTCAAGAGAAAGCGAAACAGATGGCGCGTCGATGACAGCTTGCGCGCGATGCTGGACGACTTGAACCCGCGCGTGTCGAGATCGTCGAGATAGCCGCGCAGCATCTGCGTGTCGGCGGTCTGGAACGATGATTTCTGCCGGGCAAGAAAGCCGGAGAGGTCTTCGAGGTCGCCGCGATAGGCGTCGAGTGTGTTGACGCCCGCGCCCTGTTCGGCCGCCAGCATATCGAGGAACAGTGAAATCGAGCGGGTGTCGGAAGCTGTCTCGGAGGGCATGATCCCCCGCCGTTTATCGCTTGAGGAATCTGTCGGGCGGAACGCTGACCGTCATTTCACGCGGCTTCGGATTGACGAAATTGGCCAGCGCGAAAATGCCGCCATAGATCAGCCCGCCTATGATGGCGACGACCGTCAGGAAGCGAAACAGGCTGGGCATCGCGGAAAGCCTCGAATTAACCTTCAGGGAAGCCGCGTCAGGCGGCGCGTTAACCAGCCGAACGACGGTTCTGCCGTTCCAAAGTACCAACATGTTCGCGCCGGTTCGGCAAGAGTCTCTAGCGGCGGTAACCGCAGGAGTAGTATAGGTGACGTTTAGCCGCTCCGCGGCCCAACCGAGCCAGAAATGACCGAGATCGCGGCCAGACATCAGGACAGCACGACCCGCGAGGCCGACATCGTCGCGGCCCTGCACGGCCGTCCGGTCGTGCTGGTCGGCATGATGGGGTCGGGCAAGTCGACCATCGGTCGGCGCCTGGGCGCTCGGCTGCATATGCCGTTTCTCGATGCCGATCATGAAATCGAAGTCGCGCATGCGGGCATGACGGTCAGCGAAATCTTCGCGCAGCATGGCGAGCCGTATTTTCGCGATGGCGAGGCGCGGGTGATCGCGCGTCTGCTGGATGGCGGCTCCTGCGTGATCGCGACCGGCGGCGGCGCCTTCATGCGCGAGGAGACACGCTGCCGGATTCGCGACAAGGCGGTGTCGATCTGGCTGAAGGCGGACGGCGACGTGATCCTCAAGCGCGTCAGGCGCCGCGCCGACAGGCCGTTGCTGCAGACTGCCGATCCCGCCGCGACCATCGAGCGGCTGATCGCCGAGCGCAGCCCCTATTATCAGTTCGCCGATCTGGCGGTGGCGTCGCGTGACGTGCCGCACGAAAAGATCGTCGATGAATGCATCGACGCGCTCTCCGCGCATTTGCTGCCTGCCGGCGCGTCACACTCCAGCGGAACATGATGACCACTTCTGTGAAGACCTCGAATCCGGTGACGGAAAATCCGGTCACTGTCGGCGTCGCGCTCGGCCACCGCGCCTATGACATCGTCATCGGCCGCGATGTGCTGCCCTCGCTGGGCCAGCGCATCGCCAGGCTGCGGCCCGGCGCGCGCGTCGCCATCGTCACCGACCGCACCGTCGCGCAACACTGGCTGTCCCAGACCGAAGCTGCGCTGGCGGAGGCCGGCATCGCGTCCTCGCGCATCGTGGTCGGCGAGGGCGAGGCCTCAAAAAGCTACGGCGTCTTGCAAGAGGTGTCCGAAGGCCTGATCGCCGCGAAGATCGAGCGCAACGATCTTGTGGTCGCGCTCGGCGGCGGCGTGATCGGCGATCTCGCGGGCTTTGCCGCGTCGATTGTCCGGCGCGGCGTCGATTTCGTACAGGTTCCGACCTCGCTGCTGGCGCAGGTTGATTCATCGGTCGGCGGCAAGACCGGAATCAATTCGCCGCATGGCAAGAATCTGGTGGGCGCCTTTCATCAGCCGGTGCTGGTGATCGCTGATACGTCGGTGCTCGATACATTGTCGCCGCGCCAGTTCCGCGCAGGCTATGCCGAAGTGGCCAAATATGGCGTGCTGGGCGATCTGGAGTTTTTCAACTGGCTGGATGCCAACCACGCCGAGATTTTCGCAGGCGGCGGCGCGCGCGAACATGCGATTGCCATGAGCTGCCGCGCCAAGGCGGCGATTGTGGCGCGCGACGAGCGCGAGACCGGCGACCGCGCGCTGCTTAACCTTGGACATACCTTCGGCCATGCGCTGGAAGCCGCGACCGGTTTCTCGGATCGGCTGTTCCACGGCGAGGGCGTTGCCGTGGGCATGGTGCTCGCCGCGGAGTTCTCGGCACGCCTCGATATGATTCCGGCGGCGGAGGCCGCGCGCGTGCAGCGTCATCTGGCATCGGTCGGCTTGCCGACCCGGCTGCAGGACATTGCGGGCTTCCAGCAGGAGGGTCTCGGCGATGCGGACAGGTTGCTGGCCCTGATGGGGCAGGACAAAAAGGTCAAGCGCGGCAAGCTCACGTTCATCCTGCTGGAAGCGATCGGCAAGGCCGTGATCGTCAACGATGTCGACCCAATGAAGGTGCGCGATTTCCTTCAGGAAAAACTGTCAGGCTAATGGAAAGTTGTCCGGGCAGATGAAGCCAGGACCGGAACAGACATGAATTCGGCCGCCGTCAATCTGCTGATCGCCACTCTTCTGCTCGCCGCCAATGCGTTCTACGTGGCGGCGGAATTCGCGCTGGTGAAGAGCCGCGGGTTTCGCGTCAAGGCGATGGCCGAACAGAACCGCTTCGGCGCCCGCCTCCTGTTGCAGATGATGAGCAATATCGAGGCCTATCTCGCCTGCTGTCAGCTCGGCATCACCATGGCGTCGCTCGGTCTCGGCTGGGTCGGCGAGCCGACGGTGGCGGCGTTGCTCAAGCCGGTGCTCGAGCCACTGGGTCTGCCCGACTCCGCGCTGCATTTCACCGCCTTCATCACCGGCTTTCTGGTGTTCTCCTCGCTTCACATCGTGATCGGCGAGCAGGTGCCGAAGACGCTGGCGATTCGCGAGCCGATTCCGGTGTCGCAATGGATCGCCTATCCGCTCCATGCGTCCTATCTCGTTCTGTATCCGCTGAACTGGCTGTTGAACGGGGCCTCGCGCGGAATTCTCCGGCTTCTCGGCGTCAAGGAATCCTCGCAAAGCGAGATTCTCACCGATTCCGAAATCGAGGGGCTGGTGGAGGAGTCCGCCGAGCACGGCAAGATCGAAAGCGGCGAGGCCGAATATATCCAGAACGTGTTCCGGTTCGGCGATCTGGCGGTGTCGGATGTGATGGTCCACCGCACCAAGATGATCAGCGTCAATGTCGATGGCCCGCGCGATGCGGTCATCGAGGCGATTCTCGATTCGGAATACACCCGCATTCCGCTCTGGCGCGAGAAGCCGGAAAACATCATCGGCGTACTTCACGCCAAGGATCTGCTGCGCGCGATCCGCACCAATGACGGCGATCTGTCCAAGATCGACGTGGCGGCGCTGGCCCTGCCGCCGTGGTTCGTTCCGGAAATGCGGCCTCTGTCCGAGCAGCTCAAGGCCTTCCGCCGCCGCAAGACCCACTTCGCGCTGGTGGTCGACGAATATGGCGAGGTCGAAGGCCTCGTGACGCTGGAAGACATTCTGGAAGAAATCGTCGGCGACATTTCCGACGAGCACGACGTCGCGGTGGCAGGCGTGCGCGCGCAGCCCGATGGCTCGGTCGTGGTCGATGGATCGGTTCCGATCCGCGATCTCAATCGTGCGATGGACTGGCACCTGCCGGACGAGGAAGCGACCACCATCGCTGGCCTTGTGATTCACGAGGCGCGCTCGATCCCCGATCGCGGCCAGAGCTTTACGTTCCACGGTTTTCGCTTCCGCGTGCTCCGCCGCGAGCGCAACCGCATCACGGCGCTGCGCATCGTGCCGCTGCCGCGCGAGAGCGATCTGCCGGAAAAGAAACCGAAGGCCGGAACGGCGTTCTGAAGCCTCAGTGCTTGCAGGCTTCCGCCGGTGCGGGGCGGCGGCTGTTCTCGCCGGGGGTGTGGGCATGAAGCGCCAGCGCATGAACCGGGCCTGACAGTTCCGGCGCCAGTAACGTATTTATCATGCGGTGGCGGTCGACCCGGGTCTTCCCCTCGAACGCTTTCGACACGATATAGACTCTGAAATGCGTTTCGCCGCCCGGCCGGTGGCCGGCGTGGCCTTCATGCAAATGGGACTCATCCGCAACATCGAGGCTGTCGGGTGCGAAAGCCTCGCTCAACTTCTTTGTGATTGTGTCCCTGACCGTCATGATCCGCGCAATATCGTGCGTTATTCGCCAAGGTCAATAGAGCCGTTTCAATTGCGGTTCACCCGCGCGGTGATGTATACTCTGCGCTCTTGAAAAATCGCTTCGGAATCGAAGCTCGCATTCAGGCTCGTCATTATCCGCCATGGCTATCGACTCATCGAAATTCTTTGACAGCATCCGCGTCAAGCCGACCAAGACCGCCGCGAAGCAGAAGGCTGCGCGCGAGGAGGCGGTGATGTGCGAGGCTCCGGGCTGCAAGAACCGGGGCGCGCATCGTGCGCCGAAGGGCCGTGGCCATGAAAAGGACTACTGGCACTTCTGTCTCAATCACGTCCGCGAATACAATCAGGGCTACAACTTCTTTCAGGGCATGAGCGACGAGGCCGTCGCCACCTACCAGAAGGATGCGCAGACCGGCCATCGCCCGACCTGGAAGATGGGCCAGAACGGCGCCAAGGGCAAAGGCAAGTCGGGTCAGGTCAATCTCGACGACGCCGTCGATCCGTTCAGCGTTTTCAGCGAGATGAATGGCCGTGGCGGACGCTGGCGCGCCAATGCCAAGGCGGAAGAGCCGAAAGCGGAAACGCGAAAGATCTTCAACGCCGAGAAGAAGGCGTTGCTGGTGATGGGGCTTGGTCCCGACGCGACGCTGGAAACGGTGAAGGCGAAATACAAGCTGCTGGTGAAGCAGCATCATCCCGATGCCAATGGCGGCGACCGCTCCACCGAGGATCGCCTGATCGAGATCATCAAGGCCTACAACTATCTCAAGACCGTCGTGCGCGAGGCTTGAGGGCGGCGGCCTTCGGTCTGGCGGAAGCAGGCGTTGTTCTTGAAGCCGGTTTCCTGACAGGAACTTTGTTGCTTTTCGCCGCGCTCTTGCGTGCGTGATAGGTCAGCGCCAGCCCGATGCAGTGGCGCAGCGCCTTTTCCGGAATTCTGTCCGAGGCGCCGAACAGGATGCTGCGGTTGCCGCCGTAGGTCATCTGTGTCGGATAGAGTTCGCGGAAGGTCGCGACCAGATCGGTCTGGCAGTGGAAATACATCGCGATGCGGCCGTCGGTCTTTTCGCGGCCGATCCGGATGGTGCTTCCGCTGCCGGATTCGGTGGTGAGATAGCTGGGCTGGCCCCATTTCAATGTTTCGTCGAGCGGGCCGACGCCGTCGATATCCTTGGCAGACGAGAGGATGATCGCGCGCAGCCGCATCAGCCTGGCGCGGATGTCTGCGGGATAAGCGTCAAACACCTTCGCGACATTGCGGTCTGAAAAAGCCGGGATGCTTGTCCGCTTCACCGGAAGTCCTCCGTTACCGGTTTGAATCCGCCGCAGCCTTGCGCCGCTGACGCCAGTATCGCGCGGCCACCGCCAGACATCCAACGGCGACGATACCGCCGGCCAGCGGCAATCCATAATGTTCGATCTTCATGCCCCAGCGCTCCGCGGCGGAGCCCGCCAGCAGACCCGGCAGCACATGCGCCGGCGCCCAGAGCAGGCACGCGGCGATGCTTGCGGAATAAAACTGCCGCGGTGGCATGCCGAGCGCGCCTGCGACGATGGGAACGATCGCCCGCACCGGCGGCACAAACCGTGCGAGGAACACGGCGAAGAGTCCGTAGCGATGGAAGAATTCCTCGCTTTGCATCACCACCGCCGGATAGTTCGACAGCGGCCACGACGTCAGCACCCGGCGCTGACTGATATGGCCGATCATGTAGGCAATCGCTTCGCCGATGATGGCACCGGCAACGGCGGACGCCAGCACCGGGACGAGATGCAGGCTTCCGCCGGGGATCAGCACACTCAGCGCCAGAATGATCGTGGATCCCGGAACGAGCGTGCCCAGAACAGAGACGGCCTCAAGGAAGGCCGCAAGGAAGATCGCGGCATAGGCCAGCGCCGCATGAAGGGAGACGAAGCCGATCAGTTGCTGAAAGTATGAAGCCACCTGACGTCCGATATTGGCGCGTTTGCTCCCGAATCCAGCATAGCGGTGGCTCAGGCGCAAACCGCGAGCCAATGGCCTCGAATCCCGTGTTCCCCGTCCATCGCAGGGCAGACCTACCAAAGCTGCGAAAATTGCCTATCTCGATGAAAATACGATGGAACTTTCATCACGGGGTGGGCTTCTGCCGTTCGCATCTGTCTGCTAGGTTGAAGAACGCACCCCACCCGCAGCAAGCACGACTGGTTTCGGGAGCATCCGGGACCACGGAGGATTGATGAGCGCCGCCACGACTCTATCCCAGGAAGTCACGAACCTCCCCGACATGAAGGTGTCGGTTCGCCAGGTCTTCGGTATCGACAGCGACCTTGAGGTTCCTGCCTACTCCAACAGCGATCCCCATGTGCCCGACGTCGATTCGGACTACCGTTTCGACCGTGCCACCACGCTTGCCATCCTTGCGGGCTTCTCGAAGAACCGCCGTGTCATGGTCACGGGCTTCCACGGCACCGGCAAATCGACCCATATCGAGCAGGTCGCGGCGCGGCTGAACTGGCCGTGCGTGCGCGTCAACCTCGACAGCCATATCAGCCGCATTGACCTCGTCGGCAAGGACTCGATTGTCGTGAAGGACGGCAAACAGGTCACGGAATTCCGCGACGGCATCCTGCCATGGGCGCTTCAGCACAATGTCGCGCTGGTGTTCGACGAATATGACGCGGGCCGACCGGACGTGATGTTCGTCATCCAGCGCGTGCTCGAAGTCTCGGGCCGCCTGACGCTGCTCGACCAGAACAAGGTGATCAAGCCGCATCCGGCGTTCCGCCTGTTCGCCACCGCCAACACCATCGGCCTCGGCGATACGTCGGGCCTCTATCACGGCACCCAGCAGATCAACCAGGGCCAGATGGACCGCTGGTCGATCGTGACCACGCTGAACTATCTGCCGCATGACAACGAGGTCGAGATCGTTCTGGCCAAGGCCAAGCACTATCAGACCGACGCGGGCCGGGACATCGTCAACAAGATGGTCCGTCTCGCGGACCTGACGCGCAACGCCTTCGCCAACGGCGATCTCTCCACGGTGATGAGCCCGCGCACGGTCATCACCTGGGCCGAGAACGCCGAGATTTTCGGCGATATCGGCTTCGCGTTCCGTGTCACCTTCCTCAACAAGTGCGACGAACTCGAGCGTCCGCTGGTGGCGGAATTCTATCAGCGCTGCTTCAACGCGGAGCTGCCGGAAAGCGCTGTCAACGTGGCGTTGTCGTAGATGAGGCGACCGGCCCTGATTTCAGCGACGCTCTTGGCGCTGGCTGCAATTGGGGCCCTCGCCATTATCGTTTTCAACATCACCCAGCGTGGTCACTACATTTTTTGCGGATCGAGGGGCTGTCTTACGATTGAAGCTGCCCTTAATTTTTCTCTCCCGTTCGCATTCTTGTTTGTGAAGCACGTTGTTATCCTGTTCGGGTTCTGGCTCGGTTTGGCGCTCATCCTGAAAATCGGGAAAGATGTCTTCCGTCGCGATGTCGCGAAATCTCATGACAAAGCGGCATCGGATTGGTGGCTGGGATAGCTGCGATGACAACGTCCAACATCAAGTTCAGGACCGGGTCGAAGGAATCGCCGACGGAGCCGTTCAAGCGCGCGGTGACGTCGGCGTTGCGGGCTATCGCGAAGCAGCCTGAAATCGAGGTGACCTTTGCCGCCGAGCGTCCGGGTCTGTCGCCCGGCAAGGCGCGGTTGCCGGAGCCCGCGCGAAAATTGACGCGCAAGGATGCGGCCATTGTGCGCGGCCACGCCGACTCCATCGCATTGCGCATCGCCTGTCACGATCCGAAGGTGCATCGCAAGCTGGTGCCGGGCAATCCGCAGGCGCGCGGCGTGTTCGAGGCTGTCGAGCAGGCCCGCGTGGAAGCCATCGGCGCCAAGCGCATGAGCGGCGTCGCCAAGAATCTCACCGCGATGCTGGACGATCATTTCCATCGCGGCAAATACGACGAGATCACCGACCGCGCCGACGCGCCGCTGTCCGATGCGCTGGCGATGATGGTGCGTGAACGGCTGACCGGGCTCGCGCCGCCGCAGGCCGCGCGCAAGATGGTCGATCTCTGGCGGCCGATTCTGGAAGACAAGATCGGCACGCGTCTTGATCGCCTGAAAGAGTTCACCGAGGATCAGTCACGCTTCGGCGACGTGGTTCACGATCTGCTGGATGCGCTCGAGCTTGGCGACGAAACCAACGCCGATCAGGATCAGGACGACGATCAGGACGAGAACCGCGAAGGCGAGAAGGATCAGTCCGGCGCCGACGGTTCGCCCGACAGCGAAGCCGCTGAAGAAATGAGCGCCGACCAGTCGCAGTCTTCGACCGAGGAAATGTCGGAGAATGCGATGGAAAGCGCGCAGGCGTCCGCCAGCGACGCCTTCGACGACAACGAGATGGGCGAAGACGAGTCGCCGGGTGAGGCGCACCGTCCGCCGGGCCGCGGCGGCAACGAACCACGCGGGCCGGAATATCATGCTTTCGCGCCGAAGTTTGACGAGGTCGTCTCGGCGGAAGACCTGTGCGAGCACGATGAGCTGGAACGTCTGCGCAGCTATCTGGACAAGCAGCTTGCCCATTTGCAGCACATCGTGGCGCGGCTCGCCAATCGGCTGCAGCGCAAGCTGATGGCGCAGCAGAACCGCGCCTGGGACTTCGATCTGGAAGAAGGCATTCTCGATCCGGCGCGGCTCTCGCGCGTCGTGACCGATCCGTTCCATCCGCTTTCGTTCATGCACGAGAAGGAAGCCACCTTCCGCGATACGGTGGTGACGCTGCTGCTCGACAATTCCGGCTCGATGCGCGGACGGCCGATCACGGTGGCTGCGACCTGCGCCGACATTCTGGCGCGCACGCTGGAGCGCTGCGGCGTCAAGGTCGAGATTCTCGGCTTCACCACACGCGCCTGGAAGGGCGGGCAATCGCGCGAGGCGTGGCTGGCGGCGGGCAAGCCCGCCAATCCCGGCCGTCTCAACGACCTGCGCCACATCATCTACAAGTCGGCGGATGCGCCCTGGCGGCGCGCGCGCAAGAACCTTGGCCTGATGATGCGCGAAGGACTGCTCAAGGAAAATATCGACGGCGAGGCGCTCGACTGGGCGCACAAGCGCCTGCTCGGACGCTCCGAACAGCGCAAGATCCTGATGATGATTTCAGACGGTGCGCCGGTGGACGACTCTACGTTGTCGGTCAATCCGGGGAATTATCTCGAACGGCATCTGCGGCATATCATCGAAGAGATCGAGACCCGCTCGCCGGTCGAACTGATCGCCATCGGCATCGGCCATGACGTGACGCGCTACTATCGCCGCGCCGTGACCATCGTGGACGCGGAAGAACTCGGCGGCGCGATCACCGAAAAGCTGGCCGAGCTTTTCACCGAGACGCATACCGAGGCCCCGACGCCTCGCCGCCGACGGTTGCACTCCTAGTGTCCTGTATCCGACGTTCGCTTTACCGTGTTGTGGCTTCCGGGCGAACGTCGGCTACGAACGGACACTAGTAAACTATAATTCGAGTGATCCTTTGGTTCTGACATTCGCAAAAGGCGCCGGTGGAGACGTGATACGAATGTCAGAACCGGATCACTCGGCATCATGACAACAGATGTCAGCCGCCGGCGGCTTCTGCAGGGCGCTGCGGCTGCGCTGCCGGTCGCCGTGGCTGGGTTCGGCGCAAATCCCGCCGCCGCGCAGACGGCTACCGTGGATGTGAAAGCGCGGCCCATCGAATCGTTCGATCCCCGCGACCCGAGCCATGTCCGTTACGGCGCGCTGGAATTTCGCAGCGGATTGATTCTCACGTCGTCCTTTCGCGGCTTCGGCGGGTTGTCCGGATTGCGTCTCGACAGGAAGGGCGAGCGGTTCATCGCGATCAGCGACAAGGGACAGTGGTTCACCGGGCGCATCGTCTATCGCGGCAAACGTCTTGCAGGTCTTGCCGATGTGACATCGGCGCCGATGCTGGACAGCGAGGGCAAGAAGATCACGTCGCGTGGCTGGTTCGACAGCGAGTCCCTCGCACTCGACGGCTCCCATGTTTATGTCGGTTTCGAGCGGGCCAACCAGATTGTGCGCTTCGACTTCGCCAAGGGCGGTGTCCGCTCGCGCGGCGAAGTGTTGCCGCTGCCGCCCGAGATCGGCAAACTGCCATTCAACAAGGGGCTTGAGGCGCTTGTTTTCGTGCCGAAGGGGCAACCGCTTGCGGATACGCTGATCGCGATTTCCGAGCGCGGGCTCGATCCATCGGGAAACATCCTGAGCTTTCTGATCGGTGGCCCGTCGCCGGGCCAGTTCACAGCCAAGCGCACCAACAATTTCGATATCAGCGACGCGGTGCTGCTGCCGTCCGGCGATCTGCTGCTGCTGGAGCGCAAGTTCTCGCTCATGGAAGGCGTCGGCATCCGCATCCGCCGGATTCCGGGCGCGTCCATCGTGCCCGATGCGGTGATCGACGGGCCGACGATCTTCGAGGTCGATCTCGGTTACGAGATCGACAACATGGAGGGCATCGACGTGCACGTCACACCGGACGGCGAGACGGTGCTGACCATGGTGTCCGACGATAATTTTTCGATGATCCAGCGCACGCTCTTGCTGCAGTTCACGCTGGTGGGGGAGTGAGTGCCGTCATCCTGAGGCGCGAACTCTTGTGAGCCTCGAAGGATGATGGCGAACAACGGATGATTTTGCGGCGCATCCTTCGAGGCTCGCCGCAAACGCGGCTCGCACCTCAGGATGACGCCGACGAGGCAAAACAAAAAAGCCGGGCTTTCGCCCGGCCTTTTCAAAATCAGGAATGCGGATCGGATGATCAGCTCGCCGCAGCGAGCTTCTTCTTTTCGATCTGGCGCTTCAGTTCGACAGCCTTCGGCGACAGGTCGCCGGCCTTGGCCTTGAGCAGGAAGGCGTCGAGGCCGCCGTTGTGGTCGACCGACTTCAGAGCATTGGTCGACACGCGCAGGCGCACGTTGCGGCCCAGCGTTTCCGAGATCAGGGTGACGTTGCACAGGTTCGGCAGGAACCGGCGCTTGGTCTTGTGGTTCGAGTGGCTGACCTTGTGACCAACCTGCGGCCCCTTGGCCGTCAATTCGCAGCGCCGAGACATGGCGAGAAATCCTTGTGTCTCCCCGGACCGCCATGAGGGGTCGCGTGGGGGTTTGAAACCGTCCATTTCAGGAACGGCGGAGCTATAAGGGGCTGGCGGCCCAGCGTCAAGGTTGAGCGGCGATTTCAATCCCTTATCTGCAGGCCGCAAGCTCGCCTGAACCTGCCGGAAGGGCATTTTTCCCCGTCAAACCAAGGATTTCCTAACATATAATCGACGTATTCCCTGAGCAAACAGGGTGTTGCAGGCTTTCGATCATGACTTTCGCGGCCTCTGCGGGCAAATTCCCCGCCGAATGCCGCGCCCGGTGGCCCCGGTGAATTGCCGGTCATTTAACAGGACTTTTGTCGGTGAATATGCCCCGGTTCCCCCATTTGATCTCCAGACGGGCCGCGATGGCCGCTTTCGGGCTTTTGCTGGCGCTCTGCGCCGCCCCGGTCCTGACGGCGGGGACGGCCAGCGCTCAGGGGCGCCTGGATGCGAAGTATGAGGCCTCGCTGGCCGGTTTGCCGATCGGCAAGGGGGCCTGGATCGTCGATATCGCCGACGATCAGTATTCGGCGGCGGTCAGCGGCGCGACCACGGGCCTGATGAAATCCATCGGCGGCGGCAACGGCACGGGCACCGCGCAGGGCCGCATCGCCGCAGGTCAATTCTCGCCGCTGAGTTATGTCTCGACCATCAATTACGGGAAGAAGGCCGAAGTCATCCGCATCAATCTCGGCGGCGGCAATGTGAAGGATTCCGTCATCGAGCCGCAGCCGCCGGAAACGCCGGGCCGCATCCCGGTCACGGATGCGCACCGGCGCAATGTGCTCGATCCGATGACGGGGGCGCTGGTCAAGGTCGCGGGCAACGGCGATCCGGTCGGCCCCGAGGCCTGCCGCAAGACGTTGCCGGTGTTCGACGGGCGGATGCGTTACGACCTGCGCCTTGAATACAAGCGCATGGAGAACGTGAAGACCGAAAAGGGCTATCGCGGTCCTGTCGTGGTGTGCTCGGTCTATTTCACGCCGATTGCGGGCTTTGTGCCGGATCGCATCGCGATCAAATATGTCGCGGCCCAGCGCAACATGGAAATCTGGTTCGCGCCGATTGCCGGAACGCGGGTGCTCGCGCCCTACAGGATCACCATTCCGACGCCGCTTGGCACCGGCATGATCGAAGCCACGGAATTCGTGTCGGCGCAGAAGACCGCCAAGACGAATTGAGCGAGAGGCGCGCTTCAGCCGAGGATCGTACGCCGCCGTTTTCGGAACGAATCCGGTTTTGAATCGTGTTGACTCTTTGGCCAATCTGATTCGACTCCGGCTTTAACGAATTCAGCCTCCGGAACAGTGTGCGCGGAGCAAGTTCAAACCCTATATGGTATTGTTGAACGGCGTATCCTGCGACATGTTGAGGTCGTCAAATCAGCCAAGCGGCGAGTCAGCGATTCGGGCCTCTTTCGTTCCTTAACCGTTCTGAATCTTAAGCTGCAGCGTGAAAAGCGTTGCATTGTGAGACACTTCGAGACTTCTGCTGCGGCGTCCGCGTCGTGTGCGTCATGCGGACCTTGTGATTATGCCTCTCTCGTCTTCCGTCCCGCTGTTTTCCAATGCGCGCGCCCCCGGCGCGGGCGTGACGGCGGTTCTGGGTCCGACCAACACCGGCAAGACCCATCTCGCCATTGAACGGATGCTGGCGCATTCGTCGGGCATTATCGGCCTGCCGCTGCGTCTTCTGGCACGCGAGGTCTACAACAAGATTTCGGCGCGGGCGGGAGCGGACGCGGTTGCGCTGATCACCGGCGAAGAGAAGATCAAGCCGCCCCGCGCGCGCTACTGGGTCTCCACCGTCGAGGCGATGCCGCGCGATCTCGATGTGTCGTTTCTCGCGGTGGATGAAATCCAGATCGCCGCCGATCTGGAGCGCGGTCACGTCTTCACCGACCGGATTCTGAACCGGCGCGGCCGCGACGAGACGCTGCTGCTCGGCGCCGCGACCATGCGGCCGATCATCGAACGGCTGTTGCCCGGCGTGAACATCGTCACGCGCCCGCGATTGTCGCAGCTTGAATTCGTCGGCGACCGCAAGATCACGCGGCAGCCCCGGCGCACGGCGATTGTCGCGTTCTCCGCGGATGAGGTTTACGCCATCGCCGAACTGATCCGCCGCCAGCATGGCGGCGCGGCGGTGGTGCTGGGCTCCTTGTCGCCGCGCACGCGCAATGCGCAGGTGGACATGTTCCAGTCCGGCGATGTCGATTATCTGGTTGCGACAGACGCTGTGGGCATGGGCCTCAATCTCGATGTCGATCATGTGGCCTTCGCCTCGGACCGCAAGTATGACGGCTATCAGTTCCGCCGCCTGACGCCTGCGGAATTCGCGCAGATCGCGGGCCGCGCCGGACGCGCCACGCGCGACGGCACGTTCGGAACCACGGGACGTTGTGCGCCGTTCGAGCCGGAACTGGTCAACGCGCTGCAGAACCACACCTTCGACAGCGTGAAGATGCTGCAATGGCGGAATGCGCGGCTGGATTTCTCCTCGCTGGGCGCGTTGCAGGTCTCGCTCGCGCTGGTGCCGAACCATGAGGGACTGACACGCGCGCCGATTGCCGAGGATATTCGCGTGCTCGACCACGCCGCGCGGGACGCGGATGTCCGCGATATGGCGCGGGGGCCGGAGGCCGTGGAACGGCTGTGGGAAGCCTGCCAGATCCCGGACTATCGCAAGCTCTCGCCTGCCGCCCACGCCGAGCTTGTCACCACGCTCTACGGGTTTTTGATGCGCAAGGGCCGCATTCCGGACAACTGGTTCGAGGCCCAGATCGCGCAAACCGACCGGACCGACGGCGATATCGACACTTTATCGGCCCGGATCGCCCAGATCCGGACCTGGACCTTCGCGGCAAATCGTCCCGACTGGCTGGTGGCCCCCGAGCGCTGGCAGGGAATTGCCCGCGCCGTCGAGGATAAATTGTCGGATGCCCTGCATGAACGGCTAACTGAGCGTTTCGTTGATCGCCGGACCAGTGTATTGATGCGGCGCTTGCGGGAAAACACGATGCTGAACACTGAGATTGGAAAGACCGGCGAAGTGATCGTAGAGGGCCACACCATTGGCCGTCTCGACGGATTCATGTTCGCGCCGGAATCGGCCGAGGCTGGCTCGGATGCCAAGGCGCTGCAGGCGGCTGCGCTCAAGGCGCTGGCCGGCGAGATCGACGCGCGCGCCGAAAAGCTCTCGAATGCGCCCGACGATCAGTTCGTACTGACCGCCGATGGCACGCTGCGCTGGACCGGCGACGCGGTCGCCAAGCTGGTGGCCGCCGACGACGTGCTGCATCCGCGCATCCGCATCATCGCCGACGAGCGCCTGACCGGTCCGTCGCGCGAGGCCGTGCAGAATCGTCTCGATCTCTGGCTCAAGACGCATATCGAGAAGATTCTCGGCCCGATGTTCGAGCTGTCGAAGGCCGAGGACATCACCGGCATCGCGCGCGGAATCGCCTTCCAGTTGATCGAAGCTCTCGGCGTTCTGGAACGGACGAAGATCGCCGCCGAGATGAAGGATCTCGACCAGCCCTCGCGGGCGAGCTTGCGCAAGTATGGCGTGCGCTTCGGTGCCTATCATATTTTCTTCCCCGCGCTCCTGAAGCCCGCCGCGCGCGGCCTCGCGTCGCTGCTGATGGCGCTGAAGAACGACAATACGGACTGGGCGGCGCTGACCGGCGCACAGCATCTGGCTTCGAGCGGACGCACCTCGTTTCCGGCGGACAAGGCGCTCAATCAGGACACCTATCGCACCCTCGGCTACAAGCTCGCTGGTGATCGCGCCGTGCGCGTCGATATCCTGGAGCGCCTGGCAGACCTCATTCGTCCCGCGCTCTCGTGGCGCCCGGGTGCGCCGGGCGAAAAGCCGGCGGGTGCGTTCGATGGCCGCTCGTTCGTGGTGACGCAGGCGATGACGTCGCTGACCGGCTCCGCCGGTGAAGATTTCGCGGCGGTGCTACGCGCGCTCGGCTATCGCATGGACAAGCGCCCGCCGCTGCCGGTGGAAGCCGCGCCGCCTGCTCCGACGGAAACGCAGGCTGACATCGCTGCTGGAGCAGAACCTGTTGCGGCCGATGCGGATGTCGCAGAGGTGGCGGCCCAGCCGGAAATTGCAGGTGTGACGAACGATGTTGCCGCGTCCGAGGCGGTGGCTGCTGAAACAACAGCAACACCTTTGCCCGATGTTGAATTCGCACCGGTGGAAGTGACCGCGCCTGTCATTGAAGCGGTGACGATCGAATCCGTGGCGGAGCTTGTTGCTGCCGAAACCGCCGCCACTGAAAGTGCAGCGTCCGGAGCGGAAGCCGCGCCGGCGGAGCCTGTTCTGATTGAAGTCTGGCGTCCGGGCGGACGGTCCGAAGATCGCCGTCCGCGTCATGACCGCAGCCGTTACAAGGGGCCGGACAAATCCGCTGCCGCGGGTGAGGGCGAAGCCGCCGCCGATGGTGAGAAGCGCGAGCGCCACGGCCGTCATCGCCGGGATCGCCACAACGAGCATCGCCGTCCGCATGGCGACGCGCCGGCTGCGAATGCCGGCGAGGGTGCCGCGCAGGCGCGTCCGCCGCGCGATGACAAGGGCAGCCGCCCTCCGCGCGAGCACTTCAAGAACAAGGATCGTCAGGATCGCGGCAAGGGTCCGTTCGACAAGCGCGGCCGCGATGGCCGCAGGGACGATCGCGGCGGCGCCGCGCACCGGACCTATGCGACCAGCGCCGCGCCGCGCGAGCGTGATCGCCCGGCCGATCCGAATTCGCCATTCGCCAAACTGGCGGCGCTGAAGGATCAACTCGCAGGCACCCGCAAGGATTAATTTGGACCGGCAGCGCCTCGACAAGTGGCTGTGGCACGCGCGGGTGGTGAAAACCCGCACCGATGCCGCCGCGCTGGTCGCCAAGGGGCGCGTGCGGATCAACGGCGCGCGGCAGATCTCGCCGGGCCATGCGGTGAAGGCCGGTGAGGTACTCACCATCTCGCTCGACAGCCGGGTGCGTATTCTGAAAATCACCGGGTTCGCCGAGCGGCGCGGCGATTCCGGCGCCGCGCGGGCGATTTACGTCGATTTGCAATCCGCCCCAGAGTGATGAATTGCCGGTCAGCGCTGTGACGGCATCCCTTGCGGCGGCGCACATCCTGCGCTACGCCAAGCCTGAAAAATCGAGACCTTCCGGAGCCTTGGATGACCTACGTCGTCACCGAAAACTGCATCAAGTGCAAGTACATGGACTGCGTGGAAGTTTGCCCCGTGGATTGCTTCTACGAGGGTGAAAACATGCTGGTGATCCACCCGGATGAATGCATCGACTGTGGCGTGTGCGAGCCGGAATGTCCTGCGGACGCGATCAAGCCCGATACCGAGCCAAGCCTCGAAAAATGGCTTGAGGTGAATGCCGAATACGCCAAGTCCTGGCCGAATATCACCCAGAAGAAGGACGCCCCGGACGACGCCAAGGAATTCGATGGCGTCGAGGGCAAGTTCGACAAATATTTTTCCAAAGAGCCGGGCACTGGCGACTGATCTCGCCTTCGGAAGCGCCCCGATCACGGCTAACTTTTAACCCTACCGGTTGAATGCGGTCGGCGGCGGCGGTCTGAGCCGTGCCGAAGCCCATAAATCATTGATTTTTGCGGGAAATGTGCTATTTTGGGCACATTAAAAGAGCTGAACCCCGTTTTGCCCCGATTTGGGTTCCGATGGGTTCCCGCGAAACAATTGAAACAGGGGCGTGGCGGTTCCACGCATAGGCGCTGTGTCAGACAAATTGCGTCATAAAAAGAACTCCAAGACCAACGACAAGGGCTCCAAGGATAAGGGCACCAGGAGCGCGTCGGCGGCAAGCCGCAGCGCCCCAAAGAAGGATGCTCGCGCATCCACCACATCAAAAACCAAAAGAAGCACGATGCCCAGCAAGAAACCTGCAAAGACGACCGCGAAGCCCGCAGCGAAGACAGCGGCCAAGCCTGCCGCCAAGGCCGCAGCACCCAAGGCTGCCGCAAAGGCTCCCGTTGCGAAGGCTCCCGCCGCCAAGGCCCCGGTTGCGAAGGCCGCGGTCAAGCCCGCCGTGAAGCCGGCTGTTGCCGCGCCGCGCGTCGAGGAGCCGAAGAAGCCGCTGACCCAGCGTCAGGGTTTCAAGACCAACGAGTTCGTGGTGTACCCGGCTCATGGCGTCGGCCAGATTCTTGCGATCGAAGAGCAGGAGATCGCGGGTGCGCGGCTCGAGCTTTTCGTCATCAATTTCACCAAGGACAAGATGACCCTGCGCGTTCCGACGGCGAAGGTCATCAACGTCGGCATGCGCAAGCTGTCGGATCCCGCGCTGGTCAAGCGTGCGCTCGAAACCCTCAAGGGCCGCGCCCGCATCAAGCGCACCATGTGGTCGCGGCGTGCGCAGGAATATGAAGCGAAGATCAATTCGGGCGACATCGTCGCGATTGCCGAAGTGGTGCGCGATCTGTTCCGTTCGGAATCGCAGCCCGAGCAGTCCTACAGCGAGCGGCAGCTTTATGAAGCGGCGCTCGATCGTCTGTCGCGCGAGATCGCCGTGGTTCAGCACGTCACCGAGACCGAAGCGGTCAAGGAAATCGAATCGAACCTGGCCAAGAGCCCGCGCCGCGGCGCCAAGGCTGAATCCGAGGCCGGTGCCGACGCTGTCGCGGAAGACGAGTCCGATGATGGTGATGACGGCGACGATTCGGTGTCCGCGGACGAAGCCGCCTGATCGTCGCGTTCTCGAGGAATTGAAAAGCCCGGCTATTGCGCCGGGCTTTTTGTTTTTGGTTCAGGGGCCGTCAGTTCAGTCGACGACGATCTTCACGCGCTCGCGCGGCTTGATGACCGTGCGCGAGTCGAAGCCATTGAGAACCCGAAAGCGTTCCACCTGGCGGTCGACGCCCTGCATGCGCTGCGCCAGCGTTTCTATCGTGTCGCCGTGTTGCGCGGTGACGACCTTGATGCGCAGCGGCCGGGCCTGCTGAATTTCGGCGAGAG
Source organism: Afipia sp. (assembly GCA_050249215.1). GTDB lineage: Bacteria > Pseudomonadota > Alphaproteobacteria > Rhizobiales > Xanthobacteraceae > Afipia. The sequence goes on along the minus strand of JBFWQX010000009.1, from coordinate 27,259 downwards.
TCAGGCGGCGGAACGAGTTCACCGTGTCCCGGAAGCCGCGGTCGCTCTCCGGCGTTTTTCTCTTCGCCGCGAAAATGAAGCGGTACACATCGCTGCCAAAGCGCAGGGCATAAATCCGGAACTGCCATTGGTCGCCTGCAGCGGTGGCGGTCGCGGATGGAAAGCCGTTGATGCTGGTGTCTTCCGTCGACGCCTTGTCGACATTCTCCATCCAGCCGGAATTGAGATAGTCGCCGAGGGTCTGCTCGGCCGGCACGCGCACCACATCGAAGCGCATCGCCTGCGTGCCGCCCTCGCGCACGCCGACCACCGCCTGCGCGGTGTTTTCCAGCACGAAACCTTCCGGCACCTGGAAGGTGAAGCCGAGTTTCGGATGCAGGAAACGGCGGCCCCGCACGAAACCTTCGCTCGGGTCCTCACCATAGACAAGGCCGTCGATCGCCGAGAGGTAGGCGTCGCGGTCGCGTTCGCCGCCTTCGGGCGAGGAGAACTGGCGGGCGCTGGCCTGAGCGTTCTGCACCCGTTCCGGGGTTGCCGGATGCGACGACAGGAAGTCCAGCGAGCGCGGATCGGCAGGCGTACGCCCGGCTTTCAGCGCGGCGTTGCGTTCCATCGCGGTGAGAAACCGCGAGGCGCCGAACGGATCGAACTTGGCGCGCGCCGCGATGCCGACACCGATGCCATCGGCCTCGAACTCCTGCGCGCGCGAGAAACTCGCCATGGTCAGTTTGGTCTTTGCCAGCGCCAGCGCATTCATGTCGGTGTCGTTGCCCATCTCGGCGACAACACGGGTCACGACGGCAGCCTGCTTGGCCTGGTCCTCGCGGATCGCGGCGTGCTTGGCGAGCACATGCGCCATTTCATGCGCAAGCACCGACGACAGTTCCGATGTATCGCTGGCGAGCGCGATCAGCCCGCGCGTGACATAGAGCTGTCCGGTAGGAAGCGCGAAGGCGTTGACCGCGCCGGAATTCAGGATCGTCACCTTGTAGGCGAGGTCGGGCCGCTCGGAAGCCGCGACAAGACGGTCGACTGTCTTGCTGATCAGCGCTTCCAGCCGCGGATCGTCATACGACCCACCATAGGATGACAGGATGCGGCTGTGCTCCCGCTCGGTCGCGGCGGTCTGGGCGGCGGGCTTGTTCGGCTTGACCGGCACGAAGCCGGGATTGGACGCGGTCTGGAACCGGCCAAGGTCACCGCAGGCACCGAGAGAGAGGGACACGCAAAGGACGACCGCCGCGACAACGCGGCGGGATCGCTTCGGGTCTTGCTGGCTCTCGGATGCCGCCACGCCTCTATCTGCCCTCATCTTCCGGCACTGTTGCCGTCGCGGTCGGGCCGTCCCTCGGCCCGATGACGCCAACCATCTCGATCTGGCCGGCATGGGTGACTTCCAGTTTCGGCCCGTTGCGCGCCTCGATCCAGCCGCGGACCAGAATTCTTTTGCCCTTCAGAGACTTAAGATCAATGCCGACCGCCTCGACCGAGGCCATCATGCGCCTTGAAATAGTCACGGCAAAGTCCCGTGTCCATCGGTGCCCGAAATTGACATAAAATGTCGCGCCAGCAAGCCGCGCCGACGAAACAGTCCCCTCAATGACGGTAAAGCGTCCTCGTCTGGCCAAAATATCGTCGGCGCTTTTCGCGTTTTTTAAGGCAGCCGAACCCGCCCAGATGCCGCGTCTTGCCGCACGGGCCGGCGCCTCCGCAGCCAGCAATGCGCGGGAACAGGGCTGGTCGCCGGCGGCGGGTGAGGCGAAGGCTCCGCCCCTTTCCAGCAGGTCAAACTGGACCGGCGCGTCCGATCCGTCCGGAACCGCGAAGGCGGGCTGGCGTCCATAGCGGTCCGGCGTGTCGTCAAGGCCGCGCAGCGTGACGGCGCGGCCCTCGATCAGCCCCGTGAGCGCTAGCCTGCTGCGCTCGGCGGCATCGTCCGGAATCTCGATGCCGGCAAGGCGCACCTCCCGTCCGTCATCGAGGCGAAAGGTTCGGCCATCGAGCACGGCGCTGACGCGGCCGTCGCCCTGATGACTGAACGCGCACGTTGAAAAGGCTGCTTTCGGGGAGAGCATGACGATCGCGGCCGCGAGGATCGCGGTGTGCATGGCAATGCGATGCCTGTATCCGGTCATAGCAACAGCGTCATGGTATGCGCCTTGGGTATGCGCATGGATGTTGCCTCAGAGGCCTGCCTGCCGCCGCTTCATGTCCCTGCGAAGCGCACCGGCGTAGCTTTTGAAATCCACTTCCAGCGTATAGCGCGCCGAATTCAGCCACGTCCGCTGCTTCTGCTCGTGATGCGACCTGATCTCGCGCGCCATATCGTCGGCGGACGGTAAAGTCATGCTATCGCCAAGCGCCGCCGCGATCCACCGCGCCTGCACCTCCACCAGCGGAATTGTCGCGCCGATCGGCTGCACCAGGCCGGCGAAATACAGTCCCGGCAAGCCGGGCGGCGTCATGCGGCGATAGAGATCGACCATCTCGCCGTCGCTCACCGAGAACAGCGATGGCGCAAGGAACGGAAATGTCGTCCTGTAGCCTGTGGCATAGATGATGGCGTCGAACGGCTTGCGCGATCCGTCCGCGAATTCGACCGCGTCGCCATCCAGTTTCACGACATTCGGTTTGATGCCGATCCAGCCATGCCCGATGTAAGGCAATAACTCCTGACTGAGGGTCGCGTGTTCGCGCCACATCGGATGCTTCGGCTTTGGAATTCCGAACCGGCGTTGATCGCCCACGGCAAAGTAGATCAGGCGTGCCATGATCATCCGCGTGACCAGCGTCGGTAGCCTCATTTTGCGGGAGAGGAACGCCGACCAGCGGTCGGAAGGAATCCCCATCATATATTTCGGCATCACGTAAGCGCCGGTGCGCGTCGACAGCGTGACGCTTTTTGCTCGCTTGCACAGATCGACGGCGATATCGACGGCGGAGTTGCCGATGCCTACTACAAGAACATTCCTGTCGTCGAAAGGCGCGGCGGTGCGATACTCGCTGGAATGAATAGCGGTGCCGCCGAATGATCCGGGAAACGAGGGGCGGCGCGGATTCCACAGATGTCCATTGGCGACGATGACCGCGCGATAGTCGCGCGCACGGCCGTCGGCCGTTGTCACAAGCCAGCGCCCGCCGTCCGTTCGCGTGACGGAGGCGACCTCGGTGTTGAACGAGATCGCGGAGCGGACATTGAAATGATCCGCATAGGATTCGAGATAGGCCAGCAATTGGCGATGAGACAGAAAATCCGGCTGGTCGGCGGGAATCGGAAAGTCCGGATAGCCGAGATTATTGCGGCTGGTGTCGATGTGCAGGCTGCGATAGGCGCAGGAGACGCCGTTGTCATTCTCGTAACGCCACATACCGCCGAGATTCGATCCCTTCTCGAAACAGTCGAAGGACAGTCCCCGCTCGCGCAGGGCCTTGCCAACGGCAATCCCCGACGAGCCTGCGCCGATGATGCAGATGTCCGGAGTGGCTCCCGTGATGTCATGCATCGCCGAGGCTTTCCGCATAATGACGAATGATATCGCTGAAGCTGGTGTCGCCGGAAATGCCGGCGGCGGTTGCCGTCCGTGAGACAAACCCTTTTGGCCATCCATCGACAATGGCTTCCAGCGCCGCATCCGGCGCGAAGGTGATCTGGCCCAATTCTGATCCCAGATAATCCTTCAGTGCCTCCACGATGTCCGCCATGCTGACGGTGAGAGCGGGGAGATTGATCGCGGTTGTCCCGCCCAGTGTGGCGGATGCGACGCCATGCATCGCAATCAGACCCGCGACGACGGTTGCGACCGATGCAACGGGAATGCGTGTCTCGGGTTTCAGGGGAATGATGACATCGCGCCCTGCCACGGCATCGCGAACGATTGCGGCCACACGATCGGACACGGACGCCGTTGGCGGCCCGGGATGCACCAGCACGATGGGCAGGCGCAGCGAGCGGGCCTCGATCTCGCCGCGCCGGGTTGCGTCCGCGAGCATCAGTTCCGCAATGGATTTGTGCGTGCCGTAGGATGTTTGCGGATGCTGGACCAGATCGTCGTCGACGATCTCCGGCAGATCGCCGCCGAACACGGCGATCGAACTTGGAAATACAAATCCTGGCGGCTCGCCGCGCGATCCGGTGACCTCGATCAGCCGCGCCAGGGCCGCGACATTGACGCCCATCGCCCGCGCCGGTTCTTTCTCCGCCGCGCTGGTCAGCATGGCGGCGAGATGAAACACCGCGTCCGGACGAAAACTCCTGATATGCCGCAAGATGTCGTCGCTGGTGATGTCGCCTTTGACCGGCTCAATTCTGTCGTCGGAGCAGTCCGGAAGATGGGAGTCGACCAGCAGCACACGCTCGATCGTGCGGGGCGTTCCCGATCTGTCAGCCAATCGGCCCGCCTTGAGCAGCGCGCGGACAAGGTGAGAGCCAATGAATCCGCCGGCGCCTGTAACGACAATTCGCATGGTATTCCGTCTGGCGAAATGCGCGCTGCCGTGCCGCGCGCGGCGACGTGCAAACTTGTAATTTCCGCATGGTGTGTCAAGTGCATGCAGTCTTGTCGCTGGCGCGTCATTGCGCCATGATGAAGCCAATCAAAGATGCTGCCGACGAAACGCGGCATCGACAACGGGAGACTACATTGAAGAAACTTCTCGCGACCCTCCTTTCATCTGTTGTTGTGCTCGGATCGGGCGCTGCCCTGGCGCAAGGCAAACCGCCGCTGAAACTCGGCGCCATTCTCGATATGTCCGGCCTTTATGCCGATATCACCGGCCCCGGCAGCGAAACCGCCGCGAAAATGGCCGTGGAGGATTTCGGCGGCGAGGTGCTCGGCCGCAAGATCGAGATCATTGCGGCGGACCATCTCAACAAGGCGGACCTGTCGTCCAACATCGCGCGCGACATGTTCGATAATCAGGGCGTGGAGGCGATTATCGACGTCGCGGCGTCGGCCACCGCGCTCGCCGCCAACGAGATCGCCAAGGCACGCAACAAGATCATCATCTTCAACGGCCCCGGCTCCATTCGCCTGACGAACGAGGCCTGCGGTCCCTACACCGTCCATTATGTGTTCGACACGTTCGGGCAGGCGAACTCGACCGGTCTTGCCGCCGTGAAGGCGGGACTCGACACCTGGTTCTTCCTGCAGGCCGACTATGCGTTCGGGCAGGATCTGGAAAAGGACACCTCCGCCGTCGTGAACAAGATGGGCGGCAAGGTGCTCGGCACCGTCAAGCATCCGCTGAACACTTCGGATTTCTCCTCCTTCCTGCTGCAGGCGCAGAGTTCAAAGGCGAAGGTGATCGGCCTTGCCAATGCGGGCGGTGACACCATCAACGCCATCAAGCAGGGCGCGGAGTTCGGCCTGATGAAGGGCGGGCAGAAGATGTCGCCGCTGCTGGCTTTCGTGACCGACATCGACAGCATCGGGCTCGAGACCGCGCAGGGCCTTGTTCTGGCGGAAGCCTGGTACTGGGACCTGAACGATGACACCCGCGCCTTCTCAAAGCGCTTCATGGAGAAGATCAAGCGTGTGCCGACCTCGGCGCAGGCCGGCGTGTATTCCTCGGTACTGCATTATCTGAAAGCGGTGAAACAGGCCGGCACCACCGACTCGGCGGCGGTCATGAAGATCATGAAGTCGACCCCGATCAACGACATGTTCGCCAAGGGCGGCAAGATTCGCGAGGACGGACGCATGATCCACGACATGTATCTGTTCGAGGTGAAGAAGCCGTCGGAATCGAAGGCCCGCTGGGACGACTACAAGCTGCTCGCCACCATTCCTGGCGATCAGGCGTTTCAGTCGCTCGATGCGTCGCGCTGCCCGCTCATCAAGAAGTAACGTCATCGCAAGCGCCGGCCGCGGCCGGCGCTTGCCCTTCGATTCAGCACAGGAAGCGTCCTATGAGCGGCACCGTTCTGCAAAGCCTCGATAGCGGTCTTCTGACCCTCACCATGAACCGGCCTGACCGCCGCAATGCGATCAATGCGGAAATGTCGGCGGACCTGATCGAGGCGGTGCGCAGAGCGGCGGACGATACCGGGGTGCGCGCGGTGCTGCTGCGCGGCGCCAACGGAACCTTCTGTGTCGGCGGCGACGTCAAGTCGATGGCCGAAAACAAGTCCGAACTGACTTATGAGACCAAGCGCGCCAATCTTCGCAAGGGCATGGAAATTTCGCGGCTGCTGCATGAACTGCCCAAGCCCGTCGTGGCGCAGATCGACGGCGCGGCGGCGGGCGCTGGTCTGTCGATCGCTCTGTCCTGCGATCTGCGGGTTGCGGGCGCGTCCGCCAAGATCACCACCGCCTTCGCCAAGGTCGGATTTTCCGGCGACTATGGCGGCACCTACTTCCTGACCCAGATGCTCGGCAGCGCCAAGGCGCGGGAGCTTTATTTGCTGTCTCCCGTGCTGACCGCGCAGGAGGCGCTCGCGCTCGGCATGGTCACGAAAGTGGTTCCGGACGATCAGGTGGCGGAGGCTGCGACCGAGCTTGCGATGTCCCTGGCGCAGGGACCGAGCGTCACGCTCGGCTATATCAAGCGCAACATCAACAATGCGGAACACCTGTCGCTCGAAGCCTGTTTCGATGCGGAAGCCGCGCATCACACCCGCTGCGGCGAAACGGCGGATCATCGCGAGGCGGCGAAGGCGTTCATGGAAAAGCGCAAGGCGGTGTTCAAGGGTCACTAGTGCGACGCGCCGCCTGCGGTTTCGCCGTGAAATAACAAGAGCGACAAGGGAGCGCCTCATGACCGGCACCACGCGCATGCGACAGATTTGTCTGGTCGCGCCGCATCTTGAGCCTGCGGTGGGCGATATCGCCGCGATCATGGGTCTGAACGTCTGTTGCCGCGATCCCAATGTCGCGCGGTACGGACTCGAGAACGCGCTGCTGCCGGTCCATGATATTCTGCTCGAGGTTGTCGCGCCGTTTCGTGACGGCACCGCCGCCGGGCGTTTCATCGAGAAGACCGGCGGGCGCGGCGGCTACATGGCGATCCTGTCCTGCGCCGATCCGCGCGAACGGCAGAAGAACGCCGATGCGATAGGCGTGCGGACCTCGCATGTGATTGATCGCCCGCCCTATCTTGGTGTGCAGCTCCATCCGCGCGATTGCCGTGCGGCGTTTATCGAATTCAACCATACGGCGGATAGTGACAACATCCGCGGTCCTTATCCGCCCGCCGGCCCGGACTGGCACCGGGCAATTCGCGATGATGTGACGTTGGCGCTGACGGAGGTCACGCTCGCCAGTCCCGATCCGGAAGGACTCGCGCAGCACTGGAGCCGGATCATCGGCGTTCCGGCAGCCGGGACGGACATCAGTCTGGTCAATTGCAGGATACGGGTTGTGAAAGGTGAGAGTGAGATCATGAGCGGGCTCACGTTTCGCGTGCGCGATCCCGCTGCGGTGCTGCGCGAGGCGCAGGCGCGCGGGCATGCGGTGCAGGGCGACACGTTCGCCCTCGGCGGTGTCGATTTCCGCATCACGGCCTGAGCGCGATGCCGAACCATCCGCTGGACAGTTTCTTCTCGCCCGGCAGCATCGCGATTATCGGCGCGTCACGCGACGACAGGAAAATTCCCGGCCTGCTGCTCACGTTTCTGCGCCGGAACGGATTCGCCGGAAAGATTTATCCGGTCAATCCGTCCTGTGACAGCATCGGCGATCTCAGGTGTTATCCGTCGATTGCCGCGGTCGGAAAGGCGGTCGATCTCGCCATCGTGATCATTCCGGCGCGTGCGGTTCTCGGCGCGCTGCAGGAATGCGCGGCGGCGGGTGTGAAGAACGCCATCGTCATCTCCTCAGGCTTCGCGGAGGAGGGTGGTGAGAGCGCGGACATGCAGGCGAGGATCGCCGAGCTAGCCAGACGCACCGGCATGCGTATTTCCGGGCCGAATGCGGAAGGTTTCTATAACGAGCCGCAGCGGATTGCCGCGACCTTCAGTCCGACCGTGGATGTCAAGCCGGATGCGCCGCGATTGCTGGCGACGCCGCGCCGGGTCGGCATCACCGCCCAGAGCGGCGGCATCGGCTTTGCGATCTATAACCGTGCGAAGGCGATGGGCGTTGCGATCAGCAAGGTCATCAGCACCGGCAATGAATCCGATCTCGCCGCCGGTGAATTCCTCGACTACATGGCGCAGGACTCGGACACCGATGTCATCCTGATGTTTATCGAGGGTATTCGCGATCCGCAGACGTTCATCTCGGCCGCGCAGCGCGCGGCCGAGAGCGGCAAGCCGGTGATCGTGACAAAGGTGGGCCGCTCCGGTGCGGGCGAACGCGCGGCGGCGTCCCACACCGCCAGCATGGCGGGATGGACGGCGGCCTATGACGCCGTGTTCGCCAGATATGGCTTCATCGTCTCGTACGATCTCGATGAGGCGGTGGCCATCGCCGCGGCCTTCGCCAGCGCGCCGTTGCCGCGCGGGGATCGCGTGGCCATCGTCACGGTGTCCGGCGGGGCAGGCGCATGGATGGCGGATACGCTGGCGGCAGAGGGATTGCAGATTCCGGAATTGCCCGACGTGCTGCAGGCGCAGGTGCGTGCGCTGATCCCGTCTTATGGCTCTCCGCGCAATCCAGTGGATATCACAGCGCAGGCGGTGCATAGCGGCGGCCTGCAGAAGATTGTCGAACTGCTTGAGCGATGCGATGACGTGGACGTCATCGTTGTGGTGGTGTCGCTCTCGAGCGAGACGCGCATTCCGGTGAAGCAGGACGAGATCAGGCCGCTGATCGCGGCGCAGCGCAAACCGATCCTGTTCTTCACCTACACCCTGCCGTCGCCGTTCGCGCGGGCCGAGCTCGCGGCATCCGGGATTGTCGCGTTTCCCGGCATCGCTGCGTTCGGCCGCGCCATCAGCCGTGTTGTCAGCCGAAGCCGGTTCAGGTTTGCGACGAGCGTCGCCACGGATGGACCGGGCCGGACATTTCCCAAAGGGCCGCTGCCCGCGCGGCTTTCCGAGCATGAGAGCAAACTGTTGCTGCGGGAGGCGGGCATCGCGGTGCCGCAGGGCGTGTTGGTGCGCGACGCTTCCGGCCTCACTGCTGCGCTGTCGGGCATGACATTCCCTGTGGCCATGAAAATCCAGTCGCGCGATATCCCGCACAAGAGCGAAGCCGGTGGCGTGCGGATCAACGTGCGCGATCCGGAGGAGGCCGCCGCGGCCTTCGACGAACTGATCGCGCGCGCCCGCCGGTTCAAGCCGGAGGCCGGCATCGACGGCGTGCTGGCCGAGCCGATGGCCCGGCCGGGCGTCGAAATGATCGTCGGCACGGTGAATGACGGCACGTTCGGTCCCATCGTGATGGTGGGACTGGGCGGGATCGCGACCGAATTGTTCAGGGATGTGGTGTATCGGCCCGCGCCGGTCGATGCCGCACAGGCCTCGGCGATGATCGGCGAACTGAAATCCGCCGCGCTTCTGATTGGATTTCGCGGCGCGCCGAAAGCCGACACGGCGGCGCTGGCGGCGTTGATCGCGCATGTGTCGCGGCTGGCCGCGGATATGAAGGACCGTGTCTCCGAGATCGAGATCAACCCGGTCCGGATTCACGAGGAGGGCGCGGGCATCACCATTGTCGATGCGCTGATCGCCGGACGGGGATGATGGACACGCCGCTCGCGCATCTGCCATTCCCGCCGCGAGCCGGCCTGAAAAGCACTGTCATGGACCGGCGAGGACCGTTAGATTGCGCGCAACAGCAAGCTCTCAAGAAGGATACGAAATGGCCAAGGATGGATTGAATGTCATTGTCACGGGCTCGGCGTCGGGTCTCGGCGCAGCCTCCGCGCTGTTGCTGGCGAAGCAGGGCGCGCGTCTGGTCATCAACTATTCGTCGAGCCAGAAGGAGGCCGAGCAAACTGCGGATCAATGCCGCAGCGCAGGCGCAGCCGAGGTCGTGGTGGTGCAGGGCGATGTCTCGCGCGACGAGGATTGCAGAAAGATTGCGGCTGCGGCGGCCCCATGGGGGCGGCTCGATGGCCTGATCAACAATGCCGGCATGACCAAGCATGTCGATCACGGCGATCTCGATGGACTGTCGGCGGACGATTTCCAGCGCATCTACGCGGTGAACACCATCGGGCCGTTTCAGATGGTCCGCGCGACCCGTGCGTTGCTAGAGGCGGGTGCGAAGCATTCCGGGCGCAGTTCGTCGGTGGTGAACGTGTCGTCGATTGCCGGCATCGCCGGTATCGGATCATCCGTCGCCTATGTCGGAAGCAAGGGCGCGCTGAACAGCATCACGCTGTCCCTGTCGCGCGCGCTTGCCCCGCTGATCCGCGTCAATGCGGTATGCCCGGGTTACATTGACACGCCGTGGTTCACCAAAGGCCGTGGCCCTGAACTCGCGGGGAAGATTCGTCAGATGGTGATCGAGCAGGCCCCGCTGCAGCTTGCGACCACGGCAGAAGATGTTGCCGAACTGGTCTGCTTCCTTGCGGGGCCGGCCTCGCGCAGCATGACCGGTGAGATCGTCCGGATGGATGCGGGCGTGCATCTCGGGCCGGCGGTCCTGCCCAAGCGCTGACGCCGATCAGACCTTGTTGCCGGGGTCGGAAACGATCCCGCGCGCCACCAGCCTGTTCCAGATGAACAGCACCAGCAGCGCGCCGATGGTTGCGGTGATGAAGCCCGCGCCCTGGTTCGGTCCGTAATGGCCGATGGCCTGGCCGATGAAGGTTGCGAGAAATGCGCCCGCGATGCCGAGCACCATGGTCAGGATAAAGCCGGTCGGATTGTTCGGGCCGGGCGACAGAAGCCGCGCGAGAAATCCAGCGACCAGTCCGACGATAAGGATGTAAAGCATGTCTGGTGTCCTTGTGACTGAACCAAAAAGCATTCGCGATCAACGTGGAGCGACTGACATCACGCCACGTCGTGCTATGTCGCGGTCAAATCCAGCGCGAGGCTTCGTGTTCCGTCGGCAGGCGTCCGTCGGGCGTGAGCTGGTTGATGATGTCGGGCAACTGCTGCGCAAGGCCGGAGAGCAGTTCGTCGCGCGACAGGCCGGTTTGCGATGACAGCGTGCTGATCTGGTCGGCGCCCAGCGCCGAGGCGAGATCGCCCGGTGAAATCTGCTTGTTGGCGCCGGTGCCGACCCAGGAGTTCGCTGTCTCGGTGTGGCCGCTGTCCTGAAACTGTTTCAGCAGATCGCTCAGTCCGCCGCTGAGAACGCTGCCCGCCGCGCCGCCTGCGAGCAGGCCGCCAAGAGCGCCACCGAGCGGGCCCTTCATCAGGTCGCCAAGTCCGCCACCAAGTCCACCGGTGCTCGCGGTGGTCGTTCCCGGCAATGGCGTCGGCGTGGAAGGTGACGGAGCAGGACTTGCGCCGGTGTGGCCGCCGCCGAGATGCTTGACGGCCTTGTAGGCCAGAAGGGCGAGGATCGCCATGGTCATCGGCGACATACCGCCGCTGTCCTTGCTCGGCTCGCTGGTGCCGCGCGGTCCGTTCTGCATACCGTTGAGAATATCGAGCAAACCCATTGTCGTCTCCTGTCGAACGCCCCTCTCCCGGAGAGTAGTGTGCCGATATGACGGTTACAAGGCGGGTGGCGGCGGCGCGCGGCGTCTGATATGGAATTGCGAAAGTTTTATTCGCTCTTGCCGTTCATCTTCGGCGGGAGATCGAGATCGGTCCCGTAGCTCAGCCGGATAGAGCGACGGTTTCCTAAACCGTAGGTCGGAAGTTCGAGTCTTCCCGGGATCGCCATTCGTCTTGCCTGGAGTGATGTCCGAAGCCCCTTGCGGGTTTGTCGTGGCGACGCGCGCGACAGCATGCGATGCAGGTATGATAAATAATTGACAACATCATACTGCGCGTGCGAGCGTGAGCCGCCGGTTTTGATCGACATGCGGGGGCATTTCCATTCAACGGTTGAGTTTGAGACGTCGTGAAGCGGCAGCGCGTTGCCGCCGCGAGCGGCGTGGCGCGCGCGGGTTTTGGCAGGCGCCGCTGGCGATCGGCATTGCGTTCGCCGGACTGATTGCGACCCCGCAGGATGCCTCATCGCAAGGCACCGATGCGAGAGCGGAATCCGCGTTGCCTCCTGTCAATGTGACGGCACAGCGTGCGCGGCAGGAGCGCCGGACTGTCACGCCGCAGACCGCGCCTGCCACGACGACAAGCCCCGATGCGAGCGATAACGCCGGTCAGGCGCCGGTCGCGTCCGCCAGCGAAAAGAATGTCAGCGGCGAGGAGGTCAACGCGTGGCCGTTTTCGCGGCCCGCCGAGGCGCTCGAAGTGGTACCGGGCCTCATCATCACGCAGCACAGTGGCGACGGCAAAGCTAACCAGTATTTTCTGCGCGGATTCAATCTCGATCACGGAACGGATCTGGCCATCAACGTCGATGGCATGCCGGTCAACATGCGCACCCATGGCCATGGGCAAGGCTACGCCGATCTGAACTTTCTGATTCCGGAACTGATCGGATCGGTCAACATCCGCAAGGGGCCGTATTTCGCCGACGAAGGCGATTTCTCCTCGGTCGGCGCGGTGCATATCGGGCTGATCGACACCATCCAGAAAACCATGGCGCTGACGACCGTCGGCAGCTTCGGCTATCGCCGCGGCCTTGGCATCACCTCCACCAAGGTGGGCGATGGTAACCTGCTGGTCGCCGGAGAGGTCAACACCTACAACGGGCCGTGGGATAATCCCGACAAGCTGCGCAAGCTGAATGCGGTGGTGCGCTATACCGAAGGCACGGCCGCCAACGGCTTCTCGCTGACCGGCATGGCCTATGCCAATCGCTGGAATTCGACCGACCAGATTCCGCTGCGTGCGATCACATCGGGACAGGTTGGCCTTTACGGCGCGCTCGATCCGACCGATGGCGGACGGTCCGATCGTTTTTCGGTGTCGGGCCGGTGGGCGCAGACCGACAGGGACGGATCGTCGAAGATCAATTTCTACGCGATCAAGAGCTCGCTCGACCTCTACAACAATTTCACATTCTTCCTGAACGAGCCGGTGAATGGTGTGGAATATGGCGACCAGTTTCATCAGCGCGATGATCGCGTGCTGGCCGGCGTAAATGCGTCACATACCTTCAATACGATGCTCGCGGGCCTGCCGATGCAGACCGAAATCGGATTCCAGAGCCGCTATGACGATATCAAGGTCGCGTTGTCGAACACCTATCAGCGGCAGTTTTGGTCCGGCACCCGCAACGACAAGGTGAAGGAAGCCAGTGTCGGGCTTTATATCCAGAACACGGTTTACTGGACGAACTGGATGCGCACCACGCTCGGCTATCGCGGCGATTTCTACAACACCAATGTCAACTCGCTGCTGACACCGGTCAATTCCGGCAACGCCAATGCGTCGATCGGCAGCCCGAAGATGAGCCTTGTGTTCGGGCCGTTCAACAAGACCGAGTTCTTCATCAATGCGGGCGAGGGGTTTCACAGCAACGATGCGCGCGGCGTGACCATCAAGGAATCGCCATCGGACGGCTCGCCGGTCGATGCCTCGCCGTTCCTGGTGAAAACACGCGGCGCCGAGGTTGGCGTGCGAACGCGGATCATTCCCGGTCTCGACAGCTCACTCAGTCTGTTCGTGCTGGATTCGGCGTCGGAGATTCTGTTCGTCGGCGATGCCGGCGACACCGAGCCGAGCCGCCCGAGCCGCCGCTACGGCTTCGAATGGAGCAACCATTACAAGCCGGTCTCATGGCTGCAGATCGACGGCGATCTCGCCATGACCCATGCGCGCTTCCGCGGCGACAACTCGGCGCAGGCGGCGGCCTATGCCGAACTGGCCGGCTATCCGGAGGCGCAGATCGGCAATGCGCCGGGCAACTACATTCCGGGCGCACCCAACATGATCGCCTCGGCCGGAATTCGGCTTGGCGAAAAGACCGGCTGGTTCGGCGCGCTGCGCTATCGCTATTTCGGGCCGCGTCCGCTGACGGAGGATGGCGCTTTCAGATCACCTGGTACTGGCCTGCTCAACGGGCAGATCGGTTATCGTTTCGACAACGGCTGGCGCATCCAGCTCGATGCCTACAATCTGACCGACAGCAAGTCCGACCAGATCACCTATGCCTACGGATCGTTGCTGAAAACGGATGCACTGTATACGCAGTGCAGGTCAGGCGCTCCGCCACCGGCGGCGGTCTGCCAGACAGGCGTCATGGATCGCGTGCTGCATCCGGTCGAGCCGCTCGCAGTCCGTCTCACTGTCGCAGGGCAGTTCTGACCCATGCAAAGAGTCTGCTTCAACACGCTTGAAATAGCCTCTAAGGTCGCGCCCGTCACGTGAGATCATCAGGCGTATGTTCGGAATTCTAGGCCTCGGCTTTCTGCTCGGTATGCAACATGCGCTCGAGGTGGACCATATCGCGGCGGTGTCAAGCATTGCCGCGCGGCGCACCAGCGTTCGCGACATTATCAAGCATGGGCTGACCTGGGGGTTGGGGCACACCATCACGCTGTTTGTGTTTGCCGGGATCGCCATCGTTCTTGGCCATGTGATCCCCGAGCATATTTCAGGGCCGCTGGAAACCGCCGTCGGCATCATGCTGGTCGGGCTCGGCGCGCACCTGCTGTGGCGGCTGTGGCATGACCGCGTGCATTTCCACCAGCACCGGCATGGCGACGGCACGGCCCACCTTCATCTGCACAGCCACGGGACGGACGCCGTTCCGCATCGGGACAACTCCCACGATCACGCGCACGGTTTCCGGTGGCGCTCACTTCTGGTCGGCCTGATGCACGGCATGGCGGGCTCGGCGGCGCTGCTGGTGCTGGTCGCCTCGCAATTCGCGAATCCGTTGCACGCCTTGCTTTACATTCTGCTGTTCGGAATTGGCTCGATGCTGGGGATGGGCGCGCTGTCCGCCGTTATCGCGGTGCCGCTGGCGGTCTCGGCAAGATGGCTGACATGGGCCAACCGCTCCCTCCAGGTGGCGGTCGGTGTCATCACCATCGCCATCGGCGTCACGACGATCTACACCACGGCGCTGGCGTAAGGGCGGCCATTCCCCGCAGGCGGCTTGTCCCGATGGGCGCCGATGTGCACAGTGCCGGCAAAACAACAGCCGACGGGGAACGCCTTGGCCGATCACAGCGAGATTTATGCGATCCGTTACGCCACCATGACGGGTCGCCAGCCGCACCAGAATTATCTGACGCCCGACGTTCACAACGAAGGCACCGACCTCGACTATTTCGTCTGGCTGATCCGCGGCAAGGGCGGCGATATTCTGGTCGACACCGGCTTCAACGATGTGGCGGCGAAGGAGCGCTCGCGCACGCTCACCATCAATCCGGCGGACGCGTTGAAGCAGTTCGGCGTTGCGCCGGACAGTATTCGCGATGTGGTGATCACCCATCTGCACTACGATCATGCGGGGAATCTCGATCTCTTTCCCAACGCGCGGTTTCATCTGCAGGACCGCGAGATGACCTTCGCCACCGGACGCTGCATGTGCCACGGCCTGCTCCGGCATCCGTTCTCCGTCGAGGACGTGACGCTGATGGTGCGCCATGTCTACAGCGACCGCGTTGTGTTTCATGATGGCGATGCCGAAATCGCGCCGGGCGTGACGCTGCATCATGTCGGCGGGCATTCGGACGGCCTGCAGGTGGTGCGCGTCGAAACCGGGCGTGGCCCCGTGGTGCTCGCCTCCGATGCCGCGCATTATTATGGCAACATGCATCGCGGCAATCCGTTTCCGATACTCTACAATATCGGCGACATGATGCAGGGCTGGCGCACGGTCGAACGCCTTGCCGGTCATCCCGATCGCGTCATTCCCGGCCACGATCCGATGGTGCGTGAGCTTTATCTGCGGGTGGACACCACAGCAGATGCGGTCGCACTGCACAAGAATCCGAAACGTTCGTTCGCCGGCTAGCTGCTGAGCGCCGGCCCGGCGACGAGCGCTGTTCCGAACAATCAATCCTGATTCCGTTTCAGCCGCGCATGGTTATAATTCCCGCGTCGCGCGCTTGATGCGGCGGCATGGCAGCAAGTGAACGCGGTTGAGGCTGGATGCATAGCAAGAGCATCAACACCGGGAAGAGAACGGCGTTCGTTTTCGCAGGCGGCGGAAGTTTCGGCGCGATCCAGGTCGGGATGATGCAGGCGCTTGCCGCGCACGGCGTGACGGCCGATCTCGTGGTCGGCTCGAGCGTGGGCGCGATGAACGGTGCTTACTATGCCGGTGCGCCGTCACTGGACGGCGTCAAAAGACTTGCCGACATCTGGCGCGGCTTGACGCGGCAGGATGTGTTTCCGGTGTCGGTGCGTTCGTTTGCATCGTTCCTCTGGCGTCGAGATTTCCTGATCTCCCATGACGGCGTGCGCAGGCTGGTCGAGGATCATCTGCCCTACAAGACGCTCGAAGAAGCCATCGTCCCGGTCCACATTGTGACCACGGATATTGTGACCGGTGAAACCGTGGTTCTGTCCGAAGGCTCCGCGGCGGAAGCGATCGTGGCCAGCACCGCCATTCCCGGCGCATTCGCTCCGGTCCCGCACGACAACCGCTTTCTGGCGGACGGTGCGATCTCCAGCAACACGCCGATCCGGGTTGCCATCGACAAGGGCGCGGAACGCCTCATCATCATGCCGACGGGGTTTGCCTGCGCCGGGCAGGCGCCGCCGGTGGGAGCCGTGGCGACGGCCCTGCATGCGCTGACGCTGCTCATCGCGCGGCAGATGACGGTCGAGCTGCAATATCTCGAATCGAGCGTCGAGTATTGTGTCGTGCCGCCGCTTTGTCCGCTGGTCGGCTCTCCCTATGACTTCACCCGCACCGAAGATCACATCGCGCGGGCCATCACCAGTACCGAGGCGTGGATCGCGGACGGCGGCCTTCAAAAGAGCGGTATTCCGGGCGAGCTGCAGCCGCATCAGCACTGACCGGCGCGGGTCAGGGCCTGACCCATCTGGCGGATATTGCTTTGCAGCAAGGATCAACTTTACGGGAGCGATATGACGACATCACGTCAGACATCGGGGATATATCCGGTGCGGGTGATGTCGATGAATGCCCGGGGTTGATGTATAGTTTCCGGCTATCGGAGCCGTTCATGACGCGCCATGGACCCGCGTCATGAAAAGCCGCAATGTACATTTCCGGAGCGATGTCCGAGGTCGCCAGCGAGGTTTTCATGCAGGTTCTTGAACTGATGTTCTCGCCGCGTTTCATCGTCCTGACGCTGTGCATTGCCGTCACCGCGCTTCTGGTGTGTGGCGCGATCTACGATCCCGAAGACATCGTGCTGTTCGCGATCCCGATCGCGATTTTCGGCTCGCTCTCGGTGCTCGGCATTCACGACTTGCTTCAGAAGAGTCATGCCGTTCTGCGCAACTATCCGATCTCGGCGCATATTCGCTTTCTGCTGGAGGAAATCCGGCCCGAGATGCGGCAGTATTTCTTCGAGAGCGAAAAGGACGGCAAGCCGTTCAGTCGCGATACCCGCGCGGTGGTCTATCAGCGCGCCAAGATGGTGCTCGACAAGCGCCCGTTCGGCACACAGGAAGATGTCTATTCCGAAGGCTATGAATGGATGAACCACTCGGTTGCGCCCAAGCCTCCGGCCGATGAGCACTTTCGCGTGACGGTCGGCGGGCCGGATTGCAGCAAGCCGTATTCGGCCTCGGTCTTCAACATTTCCGCGATGAGCTTTGGCGCGCTCAGTCCAAATGCGGTGCGCGCATTGAATGCCGGTGCGAAGAAAGGGAATTTTGCTCACGATACCGGTGAGGGTGGCGTCAGCCCCTATCACCGCGAGAACGGCGGCGACCTGATCTGGGAGATCGGGTCAGGATATTTCGGCTGCCGCAATCCTGACGGCACGTTCAATCCCGATCTGTTCGCGAAGATCGCGAGCGACGATCAGATCAAGATGATCGAACTCAAGGTCAGCCAGGGCGCGAAACCCGGCCATGGCGGCGTGCTGCCGGCTGCGAAAGTCTCCGAGGAGATTTCGCGCATTCGCGGCGTGCCAATGGGCGAGGACTGTATTTCACCGGCCTATCATCGCGCGTTTACGACGCCGCTCGAGATGATGCAGTTCATCGGCGAGATGCGGCGGCTGTCCGGCGGAAAGCCGGTCGGCTTCAAGCTCTGCATCGGCCATCGCTGGGAGTTCCTCGCCATCTGCAAGGCGATGGTGAAGACCGGCATCTATCCCGATTTCATCGTGGTCGACGGCAACGAGGGCGGTACCGGCGCAGCGCCGGCGGAGTTCATGGATCATCTCGGCATGCCGATGCGCGAGGGTGTCAACTTCGTGCACAACGCGCTGATCGGTATCAACGCGCGTGATCGCGTCCGGATCGGCGCGGCGGGCAAGATCGCCACCGGCTTCGATGTCGCGCGCGCCATGGCGCTCGGCGCGGACTGGTGCAATTCGGCGCGCGGCTTCATGTTCGCCCTCGGCTGCATCCAGTCCCTGAGCTGTCATACCGACCGCTGCCCAACCGGGGTGACCACACAGGATCCGACCCGCAATCGTGCCCTGGTGGTGCCGGACAAGACCACGCGCGTCTACAACTATCACCATGCGACGCTGCATGCGCTGGCCGAACTGATCGCCGCGTCCGGCCTCAGCCACCCGCAGGAAATCAAGCCGATTCACTTTTCGCATCGTATCTCGGCAACGGAGGTGCTGTCGTTTGCACGGCTCTATCCCGAGCTTCGCCCCGGCGAATTGCTGGATGGCCATATCGACAATCCGCGCTTTCACGCCTGGGCTTTTGCACAGGCCGAGTCCTTTGCGCCGCTTCCGGCCGCGCAGCCGTCCCCGCCGGTGGCCGCCGCCGCCGCTGCGCAGTGAGACGCTAGAATTCCCCGTGCAGGCGGCCTGAGAAAATCGAGACCGGTCCACGGTCTGCGTTGTAGGCGGGGTTCGCGATCAACTGGTAGTCCGCAGTGAACGTGAAAGCCTTGTTGAGCGCCAGAGCATAGTACGTCTCAAAGATTCGCTCGTTGCTGTAGTTCAGCCGGCCATCCCCGATCAGCAGGCCCTTGCCGCCGGCGGCGAGAAAGTCGCGATGCGCGCCGGACAGGCCGTTGACGGCGCCGCCCAACGCGAATGTATCGGCAGGTCGGCCCCAGTAGCTGCCCTTGACCGACACGCCGCCGGAGACGCTGCGGTCGATATCGGTGAACGAAAGAATTTCGCTCTGCCCGTCGTTCCAGCTTGCGCGGGCAAAGATGCCGACATCGGTGGCGATCTGCTGCTCGCCATTGACGTAGAAGCCATATTTCAAGCGCTCGCGCCGCTCGCCGGGGACAATGTCATTGATATCGAAACCGGGATTGGCCGCGCTGATACCGAGCACGTCGCGATAATTGGCGGTGTTGCCCTTGTTGGCGAACACGCCGATGCGCAGCTTGCCGGGCTGATTGAGGATGGTGTGGCGCTCCTCGAACTCGACCACCGCACCGCCCGACTTGAAGGTCAGAACGTCGCTGTTCGGCTGTGACGGCACCTGGAACAGGCCGGCGCGGATTGCCCAGTCCTTGCGGTTGAGTTCGACCACCGCGCCGCGTGTGAAGCCGGGCAGATCGGCCGGGAAGTCGTAGGCCGCCGACGCCCACATCGCCCAGTTCATGAAATCGGCGCGCGGATCTTTCGCATAGGAATTGCCGTCGAAGTAATCGCCCACGGCAAAGCGACCGACCGTCACGGTGATGCGGTCGATATCGCGCTTGCCCGGGAGCTGGTTGGGGCCGTCGGCAACATCTTCCTGCCCGCCGCCAAGGCCGAAGGTCTGGCGGAAAAAGTAACGCTGTGCACGAAACTCCGGATATTCGGCGCCGCCCTTCTGCGCTTCGCCATTGGAGAAGCCCGCAAGGCCGAGCGTGCTGCCGATGCCGAACCCCTGCGCGAGTTCGGGATTGAAGTAGAATTCGCCGCCGTCCCACAACCGCCAGCCGAGAAATGCGCCGACGGTCCATGTTTCTCGCGTCCGCCCTGCGCCCGGCAGGCTGTTCGGTCCCTGATAGGGTGCGCGAAACGACGGATAGCCCTGCGTGATCAGCGTGGTTTGTCCGTGGACATTCCAGTCGGTGGATTCCGGTAGCGCCAGCGGCCTGATCGCGGCGCTGCTCGCCCAGGGCGGCGCATCCCAGAGCCGGTAGTTGAGGCCGACCTTGACGGTGTGAATCTTCGGATCGACCGCGACGTCGGGCAAGGGGACATCGCCGAGGCCATATGTCCGCGCGCCGAGATCGAGGTAGTTATATTCGATCTTGCCGCTCCAGGTGCCGCCGAGCGCGACTTCGAGGCCGGTGCCCGCGACCCAGCCGAGATGCATGCGCGATTTGTTGCCGGTGACATCGCCGGCCGGATTGTTGAGATCGACTCGGATGCGTCCCCAGGCGAGACCGCCGGTGACATAAGGCAGGAATGCGCCGGTGGCGTAGCCGACCCGTCCGCGCAAGGTGCCGAAGTAATCGAACGTGGTGTGGAACGGCGCGGGCGCGAGCTTCGGAGAATCCAGCGGGCTTGTAGACGAGACGTCAGCCTCGACGCCGAGGACCCACCGGTTCGCAAGCTGCAGATTGTAGCCCGCCTGAGCGCCGCCGATCAGCCCGGTGATGCTGTGTGGAAGAAAGATTCCCTGTTGTGGCAGCGGGTTGGTGCCCGGCCCGAAGCTGCCGCCGCCATAGCCGACATGTCCCCCGACATAAAAGCCGCGCCAGTCAAAAGCCGTCGCCGCCCGTGGGGCCTTGCGCGGCATCGCGTCCGTGGCGCGCGCGACATCGGCCAACGCCGCTCCCAGCGCCAGTCCCGCGACTGCGCTTTTCATCAGGAGTCTGTGGCGTTTGATCGGGGTCATGAAATGGTCGGCGAGCGAAATCGCACCTGCTGTTGCGGAACCGGAAGCATCGTGCTGTCTGACATTTGGATGTATTTGCGGTTCGTTCTCAAGGCCCTGTGCGGCTTGTGAGCAGCCAATGTGAGGCGGCTGAAAATCGCCAGCGACCCATGACACTGTTATGTGACAGTTGGACGACGGCCGGCGTGGCTTACGGACGCTGGCGCAAGACTGCAAGAAAAACTGCACGCACAACAAAATGACCCGCCCGGGGGGACAACCGGGCGGGTCCTTGAATCGGTGCGGCGTGGATGAGGCGCCGCGCCGAACTCAACTCTGAAGGCGATCAGTAGCAGCTACGGACGCGGCCGATGTAATTGCCGTAGGCGTCGAACTGGCGGACCCAGCCGCAACGGCGATAGCCGTAATAGTCGTTGGCATAGGCACCGCTGGCAGCGGCGGCGAACAAGGCGCCTGCGGCGAGGCCGACACCGATGCCGACGCCATGGTGATGATGAAACTTGCCGGCATGAGCCTGCTGGGTCGAGGCGGCGATGCCACCGGTCATGGTCAGGGCGGCAACAGCGAAAGCGGCAATCTTGGTCTTGATCGACATGAAACTCTCCATCCTTGATTTGGGGCGGGCCGTGTGGACCGCATGCCCATTGGTGGCGAGCTCATGGAATTTGGTTCGATGGGTCTCCGCGGAATCTTTTGATCAGAAAAATTGATTAATTATCAATAGCTTATCAGGCTACTAGAGTATGCGCGGCTGGTTTGCGAGCCGGGCGAGATCGAATCTGCCGACATCATCGAGCAGTTCAACGAAGGCGCGCGCGCCGTGATCCAGCAAGGCAATGCCCTTTTCGGCGCTCGCGAGTGTCGCATCGCCGACCACGCCGAGGGGATTGAGATCCTGCGCCGCCCAGGCAAACGGCGCGGGGCGTCCGGCGGAGAGCCAGCGAAATTCCGTCGTCATCTGCTTTTCGGCGGATTGAAAATTCGCGATCCGGCTCTTTTTCACCTTGTCGGGGAATGCCGCAAGCATGATCGAGGTTTCGACCGCGCCGCCATGAATCCCAAAACGCAGTTCGTCCGTAGCGAAGAGTCCCTCCGGCGTGCCGAAGCGGCTCCAGCTTGTGGAGACCGCGAGCATGTCATGCCTGGCGCGCAAATCCTGCGCGATCAGCGCCATCGCGGCGCTGTTGCCGCCATGACTGCTGACCATGACAATCTTGCGGACGCCTGTCTGCGCCACAGCATCGCACAGCGCCATCCATTTTTTCAGCGCGGCGTCCGTCGCCAGCGTCTGCGTGCCGGCGTAGGCAATATGCTCGGTGGAAATTCCAACCGGCTCGATGGGGAGAAGCGTCACCGGCAGATTCTCCGGCAGGAGTGCCCGGACTCGCGCGAGATAGGCCTGTGCGATCAGCACGTCGGTTTCAAGCGGCAGATGGGGTCCATGCTGTTCGGTGGCCGCCAGCGGCAGCACGGCGATCCAGCGGGAGGCTTCAGCTCCGCCGATCGCGGCGGAGCGAAAGGCGGTCCAGTCGCGCAGGGAATTCGGGGTCATCGCAGACGGGTTTCTTTGAATCAATTAGCGGAGTAGTTTTGTGAAGCCCATCATGGGCAAAACGCTCAACGGAGTCCAATCATGCCACCCAGCCGGTTGCTGTGCGCATTCGCCATTGCTGGGGCTCTGGTCATGGGTGGCGCGGCCCGTGCGGAGACGCCCGCGTCCAGTGTCCTCGACAAAGTGTCGTTCGGCACCAATTGGGTCGCGCAGGCCGAGCATGGCGGATTCTATCAGGCGGTGGCGGATGGCACCTATGCGCGTTACGGCCTCGACGTCAAAATCGTTCCCGGCGGTCCCAACGTCAACAACCGCATTCAGTTGATCGCAGGCAAGCTCGATTTCTTCATGAGCGCGAACTCGCTGCAGTCTTTCGACGCCGTGGCCAACAATGTGCCGGTGATCGCGGTCGCGGCGATCTTTCAGAAGGACCCGCAGGTTTTCCTCGCGCATCCCTCCTCCAAGGTCACCAAGCTGGAAGACCTCAAGCCGCTGACCCTGTTTGTATCCAAGGAAGGGATGCCGACCTATTTCCAGTGGCTGAAATCCGAGTACGGTTTCAGCGAGGACAGGGTGAAGCCGTATACCTCCAACGCGCAGCCCTTCCTCGCGGACAAGAACAGCGCGATGCAGGGCTATGTCACGTCCGAGCCCTTCGCGGTGGAGAAGCAGGCGAAGTTCACGCCCAGCGTGATCCTGCTCGCGGATTATGGTTTCAACGCCTATTCGACCCTGATCGAAACGCGGATCGCATTCGCGGAAAAGAAACCCGATCTGGTGCAGCGCTTCGTCGATGCCTCGATCGTCGGCTGGTACAATTACATCTACGGCGACAACGCTGCCGGCAATGCGCTGATCAAGAAAGCCAATCCGGAGATGACCGACGATCTGCTGGCCTATTCGGTGGACAAGATGAAGCAGTACGGCATCGTCGATTCAGGCGACACGCTGAAGGACGGGATCGGCGCGATGAGCGACGAGCGCATGGCGGCGTTTTTCGGCAAGATGGTGCGTGCAGGGGTGACGCGGCGCGACGTCGATTATCGCAAGGCCTATACCCTGCGCTTCATCAACAAGGCCGTGGGTCTCGACCTGCGGCCGAAAAACTGACGCGGCGGGTTGCCCGGCATGTCTGTTCTCGAGGCTGATGACGCGCAGGGCGGGCCGCCGGGTGGGTTGGCGGTGTCGCTGCGCGATGTCACCAAGATTTACGACAACGGCGTTGTCGCGCTCGGGCCTCTCGATCTGAGTATCCGAACCGGCGAATTTGTTTCGCTGCTCGGGCCGTCCGGCTGCGGCAAGTCCACCGCCTTGCGGATCGTCGCGGGCCTAAGCGATGCCACGGCTGGCAGCGTGAATGTGAAGCGACGCGGTGCGCATGACGGCGCGCGTCACAATATCGGTTTCGTGTTTCAGGAGCCGACCCTGATGCCCTGGGCGAGCGTGCGCGGCAATGTCCAGCTTCCGCTGGATCTCGCGCATGTCCCGAGCGCTGCCGCGCGCGCGCGCGTCGATCAGGCGCTGGCGCAGGTCGGGCTATCTGAATTCGCGGACGTCTATCCGCGCGAACTGTCAGGCGGCATGAAGATGCGCGTGTCGCTGGCGCGGGCGCTGGTCACCGATCCGGATATTCTCCTGATGGACGAGCCGTTCGCCGCGCTCGACGAGATCACCCGCTTCAAACTGAACAACGATCTGCTGGCACTGTGGCGCAGACTGCGCAAGACCGTGGTGTTCGTCACCCATTCGGTCTTTGAGTCGGTTTATCTGTCGCAGCGCGTTCTCATCATGTCATCGCGGCCGGGCCGCATTGTGCGCGATGTCCGTATCCATGCGGAGGAGCCGCGTGGCGAGGACTTCAGGACCTCGCCGGAATATGCCGCGCATTGCCGCGAGGTGTCCACAGCGCTGGCAGGGGCCAGCGAAACGGGGACCGCGGCATGACGCAACGCAAAGGGCCGGGCAGTTTCATCAGGATCGCGCTGCCATTGCTCGCGCTCGCCGCCGGCGTTGCGGTGTGGGAAGCTGTCGTCCGCATCAACAATCTCCCCGCCTATGTGCTGCCCGCGCCGAGTCTGGTGTTCGTCACGCTGGTTCAGGACTGGTCCTTGTTGTGGGGCTCGCTGCTGACGACGCTGCTGACCACGGTGCAGGGCTTCATCGCGGCCGCCGCCGGCGGCATCGCGCTCGCCATCCTGTTCAGCCGCTCGAAATGGCTGGAATACGCCTTGCTGCCTTACGCCGTCATCCTGCAGGTGACGCCGGTGATCGCCATCGCGCCGCTGCTGCTGATCTATCTGCCGCAGCATGTCGCGGTGGTGACCTGCGCCTGGATCGTGGCGTTCTTCCCTGTTCTGTCGAACACGGCGCTCGGTCTCAGTTCGGTGGACCGCAACCTGATCGGGCTGTTCCAGCTCTACGGCGCGTCCGGCGCGCAGACCCTGTGCCGGTTGAAACTGCCTTCGGCGCTGCCGCATATTCTGGGCGGCCTGCGGATCGCCGGCGGCCTGTCGCTGATCGGCGCGGTGGTCGCCGAAATCGCCGCCGGATCGGCGGGGGCAGGCTCCGGACTGGCGTACCGCATTGCCGAGGCGGGTTACCGGCTCAACATTCCGCGAATGTTCGCGGCGCTGTTGTTGCTCTCGTTTGCCGGAATTGTCATCTATGGAGGCCTCTCGCTGGCCTCGTATCTTGTGCTACGACGCTGGCACGAAAGTGCGCTTGGAAAGGACAACTAATGGCTGCGAACGGGTCTCGGGAACAGGTCGATGTGCTGATTTACGGCCCGTCAAAGCCGGTGGTCGACAATGGTTTTCCCGCGAACTTCGTGTTGCACAAATTCGAGAACCAGCGTGACCTTGGCCGCATCGCGCCCGACGTGGCGGCGCGCATTCGCGGGATCGCCGTGACCGGCCTGGTGCAGGCCGATGGTGCGATGCTGGCGAAGTTTCCGAAGACCGAAATCGTCTCGAGCTTCGGCGTCGGCTACGATCATGTCGATTTCAGATATGCCGCCGGGCATAACATCATCGTCACCAACACGCCGGATGTGCTGACCGAGGAGGTCGCGGACACCGCGCTTGGCCTTCTGATCGCGACCTTGCGCGAGTTCATCGAGGCGGATCGTTATCTGCGTGCGGGCCACTGGAGCACCAAGGCCTTTCCACTCAGCCGCGGCTCGTTGCGCGACCGCAAGGTCGGCATGGTCGGCATGGGACGCATCGGGCAGGCGATCGCGCGGCGTCTCGAAGCCTCGCTGGTGCCGGTGGTCTATCACTCGCGCAATCCGGCGAAGGGTGTCAGTTACCAGCACTATCCGAACCTGATCGAGATGGCGAAGGACGTCGATACGCTGATTGCGATCACGCCCGGCGGCCCCTCGACCGCGAAGATGATCAACGCCGAGGTGCTGAAGGCCCTCGGCCCGCGCGGGGTTTTCATCAATGTCGCGCGCGGATCGGTGGCGGATGAAGAGGCGCTGATTTCCGCGCTCAAGGACGGCACCATCATGGCCGCCGGCCTCGATGTGTTCGCGAACGAGCCGGAAGTGCCCGATGCGCTGAAAGCGATGAAGAACGTTGTGCTGCTGCCGCATATCGCCTCCGCCTCGGTCACCACGCGCAACGCCATGGATCAGCTTGTGGTGGACAATCTGAAGCTCTGGTTTGAGGGCAAGGCGCCGCTGACGCCGATTGCCGAAACGCCGGTCAAGGGACGCTGACATGGCGCGCGCCGCGACGGCCGGATTCAGGAGATCGTTGCCGGTCCGGTGGATATGTTTGCTTGCCTTCGCGGTGATCGCGATGAGCAGCCGGAACGTTGCGGCGCAGGATGCCCGCTCGCTGACCAGTGAAATGGTCGGGCAATGGGAATTGTCGACGGCGGGGCGCGACAAGACCTGCGTGGTCACGCTCAAGAACGAAGCGTCCCCGCAAGGGTTGAAACTTGAGCTTGAGAAGGGATGCGGCGACACGCTTCCCTTCGCCAAGGCGATAGCGGCGTGGAGCGTGAAAGGTCTTGATCTTGTGCGCCTGCAGGATGCACGGGGAGAGTCCGTGATCGACTTCACCGAAGTCGAGAGCGGCATCTTTGAAGGCCGCCGGGAGGGCGAGGGGATTTATCTCTTGCAGAATCTCGCAGCCGCCCGCGCGTTGTCGAAATCGACCGACCAACTGATCGGCGACTGGGCGATGGTGCGCGGCAGCGGCAAGTCCGTCTGCGGTCTGACGCTGACCAATACGGAAGCGGCGCCGGATAATTTCGCGGTCTTTCTCAAACCGAAGTGCGATCCGCTGGTGACGGCGTTCGCGCCGAAGCTGTGGCGGATCGAGCGTGGCGAACTGCTGTTGCAGTCGTCCAGCGGCGAGATCTGGCGCTTCGAGGCCGACGACAATGCGCAGTGGCGCCGCATTCCGGACAGTGCCGATCCGCTGCTGCTGATGCGGCAGTAGGTTCTGTCGTTGCGAGGAGCGCAAGCGGCGAAGCAATCCATTCTTTGTAGTCAAGATGGATTTCTTCGCTTCGTTCGCAATGACGGTTCAGTTGAGTTCGCGGCTCACATCAGCCGCAGCCCCTTCAGGCTGGCGTGGCCGTTCTTGCCGACGATGATGTGATCGTGCACGGAGATGCCGAGTGTGCCAGCGATGGCCATGATGGATTTTGTCATCTGGACATCGGCGGTGGACGGCGTGGGATCGCCCGACGGATGGTTGTGGACCAGTCCATCCGATTTAATAACATACTGAAATCGCTTTGTTTTTTTGTGATCTCACCGGCGACTGGTGCCGGGGAGTGGGGTATGTCCACAATGCTCGATCATGATCGTCACGCCTGATCACCGACACGCTCGTCGAGTCGCTTTGAAGCACGGCACTGCACTCTAT
>JBFWQX010000008.1:0-185035 GCA_050249215.1 Afipia sp. | reverse complement strand
CGGCATGCTCCTTCAAGACCTTGATAATCTGCTCTTCGGTAAACCTGCTCTTACGCATCGTCTGTCTCCTGGCTGGAGAACAGAAATCCTAACTCAAAATCGAGGGCGTTTCAGGGGTGCAGGTCAGCGTCCATCGCAGCACTTCCGCTCTCGCATTCGCAGCAAGGCTAGAGTGATTGGTCCCTCTAATGACTGTTGCCACTCGCAATATCTCATGCTCGCGCACCACCTTTGACATTCGAGCGGCGAGAGGGGCTAGCTCGTTCCATGGGGATTGCCGGTTCATAAGCTTAATCCACGCGGGGCTTAAAACAGGTATGATATGAAGAAGGCCGCTTGTAAGAGCGGCCTTCTATTACCTCAACTAAAATAAAGCCCTCACGAACATCCCGTCGTGCTTCCACACGTATCGCACTTCATACACGTGCCATTCCGCACCAGCGTGAAGTTGCTGCACTCCGTGCACATGTCGCCCTCATAGCCACGGGCTTTCGCTTCCGCGCGGCGCTCGGCCTTGCTCGGCGCGGCTTGAGCCGCAGAGCCCGCCTTGCTCCACTGTTGCGCTTCCAGCTTTTCCGTCGGCGACAATTCACGCTCGGGCTCGGTGACCTTGAGCGCGACTGCGCCCTCGACGCTGTCGCCCACATGTGCGCCGGAGAGCGCCGTCACCTTCGAGCCGCCAGCGGGTGCGCTGTCGTCGTTGGCGGAGACCGCCGCCGCCCCGCCGCGCATCACCACCAGGTTGTCCGTGCGCGAGCGGGTGAGGCCCTTCGACAGATACTTGGTCGCGCCATGCGCTTCCGGCGCCTTGCCTTCCTCGACGCCCTTGCCGAGCGCATCGAAGCCCATGTCGCTCGGATCGACATGTCCGAGATCGAAGCGCGACATGTAGCTCACCGCGAGTTCGCGGAACACATAGTCGAGGATCGAGGTCGCGAACTTGATCGAGTCGTTGCCCTGCACCGGGCCCGCAGGCTCGAAGCGGGTGAAGGTGAAGGCGTCGACATATTCTTCCAGCGGCACGCCGTATTGCAGGCCGAGCGAAACAGCGATGGCGAAGTTGTTGATGAAGGAGCGCAGCGCCGCGCCTTCCTTGTGCATGTCGATGAAGATTTCGCCGAGGCGGCCGTCATCGTATTCGCCGGTGCGGAGATAAACCTTGTGTCCGCCGACCACCGCCTTCTGGGTGTAGCCCTTGCGGCGATCCGGCATCTTCTCGCGCTCGCGGATCACGGTGACGCGCTCGACGATCTTCTCGACGATCTTTTCCGTGAGCTGCGTGGTGCGCGCGGCCATCGGCTTGTCGTGGAACGCCTCGATCGCGTCGTCCTCGTCGTCATCGTCGGCGATGAGCTGCGAATTCAGCGGCTGCGACAGCTTGGAGCCGTCGCGATAGAGCGCGTTGGCCTTCAGCGCGAGCTTCCAGGACAGCAGGTAGGCGGACTTGCAGTCCTCCACCGTGGCGTCGTTCGGCATGTTGATGGTCTTGGAAATCGCACCCGAGATGAAGGGCTGCGAGGCCGCCATCATGCGGATGTGGCTTTCCACCGACAGGTAACGCTTGCCGATCTTGCCGCAGGGATTGGCGCAGTCGAACACGCTGTAGTGCTCGGCCTTCAGGTGCGGCGCGCCTTCCACGGTCATCGCGCCGCAGATGTGGACGTTGGCGGCCTCGATCTCGCGCTTGGTGAAGCCCAGCGCCGCGAGCAGGTCGAAGCCCGGCGCGTTGCTGACTTCCGGGTCGATCTTGAGGGTGTCGCGCAGGAAGTCTTCGCCCAGCGTCCACTTGTTGAACGCAAATTTAATGTCGAAGGCGGTCGGCAACTGCTTTTCGATCTTGTCGAGGGCTTCATCGGTGAAGCCCTTGGCCTTGAGGGTCGAGCGGTTGATGCCCGGCGCCTGTCCCAGCGAGCCGTGGCCGACGGCGTAAGCCTCGATCTCGGCGATCTCGCTTTCGGGATAGCCGAGGGCGCGCAGCGCTTCGGGAACTGCGCGGTTGATGATCTTCCAGTAGCCGCCGCCGGCGAGCTTCTTGAACTTCACCAGCGCGAAGTCCGGCTCGATGCCCGTGGTGTCGCAATCCATCACAAGGCCGATGGTGCCGGTCGGCGCGACCACCGTGGTCTGCGCGTTGCGGTAGCCATGCTGCTGGCCGAGGTCGAGCGCCGCATCCCAGATCGCCTTGGCGCGGGTCACGATGTCGCCCTGCGGGCAGCTTGCGTGATCGAGCGGCACCGGATTGACGGCGAGCGCTTCATAACCGGTGGCTTCGCCATGGGCGGCGCGGCGATGGTTGCGGATCACGCGCAGCATGTGCTGTGCGTTCTTCTTGTAACCGGGGAAGGGGCCAAGCTCCTTCGCCATTTCGGCGGAGGTGGCGTAGCTGGTGCCGGTCATCACGGCGGTGAGCGCGCCGCACAGCGCGCGGCCTTCCTTGGAGTCGTACGACAGGCCCATGGTCATCAGCAGGCCGCCGATGTTGGCGTAGCCGAGGCCCAGCGTGCGGAACTCGTAGGAGAGTTCGGCGATCGCCTTCGACGGGAACTGCGCCATCATGACGGAGATTTCGAGCACCACCGTCCACAGACGGCAGAGATGCTCGTAAGCCTCGACATCGAAGCGGCGGGTCTGCGTGTCGTAGAACGTGAGCAGGTTCGCGGAGGCGAGGTTGCACGCCGTGTCGTCCAGGAACATGTATTCCGAGCACGGATTGGACGCGCGGATGTCGCCGCTGGCTTTACAAGTGTGCCAGTCGTTCATGGTGGTGTTGAAGTGCAGGCCGGGATCGGCGCTCGCCCATGCGGCGTAGCCGATCTTCTCCCACAGGTCGCGCGCCTTGAGAGTCTTCATCACCTTCTTGCTGGTGCGGGCGTTGAGATTCCAGTCGCCGTCGGTTTCCACCGCGCGCAGGAAGTCATCCTTCAGCGAGACGGAGTTGTTGGAGTTCTGGCCGGAGACGGTGAGATAGGCCTCAGAGTCCCAGTCGGTATCGTAGATGTCGAAGGTGATGTCCTTGTAGCCTTGTTTGGCGAACTGGATCACCCGCTTGATCATGTTGTCGGTGACGAGGGCACGGCGCGCGAGCTTGATCTCGCGGCGCAGCGCCGGGTTCTTTTCGGGATCGAAGCAGTCGTCGCCTGAACCTTCGCAGTTCACGCAGGCCTTCATGATGGCCTTGAGGTGCTTCTGGTTGATCTTCGAGCCGGTGACGAGGGCGGCGACCTTCTGCTCCTCGCGCACCTTCCAGTCGATATAGGTCTCGATATCCGGATGGTCGGCATCGACCACGACCATCTTGGCCGCGCGGCGTGTGGTGCCGCCGCTCTTGATCGCGCCCGCCGCGCGGTCGCCGATCTTGAGGAAGGACATCAGGCCGCTTGAGCGGCCGCCGCCGGAGAGCTTTTCGCCTTCGCCGCGCAGGCGCGAGAAGTTGGAGCCGGTGCCCGAGCCGTACTTGAACAGGCGCGCCTCACGCACCCACAGGTCCATGATGCCGCCCTCGTTGACGAGGTCGTCCTCGATGCCCTGGATGAAGCAGGCATGAGGCTGCGGATGCTCGTAGGCCGATTTGGATTTGGTCAGCTTGCCGGTCTTCCAGTCCACATAGAAGTGGCCTTGGCCGGGACCGTCGACGCCGTAAGCCCAGTGCAGTCCGGTGTTGAACCACTGCGGCGAATTCGGCGCGACCATCTGCCTGGCCAGCATGAAGCGCAGTTCGTCGTGGAAGGCGTGGGCATCTTCTTCACTGGTGAAGTAGCCGCCCTTCCAGCCCCAATAGGTCCAGCAGCCGGCAAGACGATCGAACACCTGCTTGGAGGAATGTTCGCCAATGAAGCGCTCGGACTCAGGGAGAGCGGCGAGGGCCTCAAGGTCCGGCACCGAGCGCCACAGCCATGACGGAACGGTTTCTTCCTCGACCTTCTTCAGGCGGGAGGCGACACCCGCTTTACGGAAATACTTCTGCGCCAGAACGTCGGACGCGACCTGCGACCAGAACTCCGGCACCTCCACGTTCTCAAGGCGGAACACCACCGAGCCGTCGGGGTTGCGGATCTCACTTGTCGTCAGCCTGAAATCAATCGCGGCGTAGGGTGACTGATCGGCTTTGGTGTAGCGGCGTTCGATGCGCATGGTAGTGCCCCGTCCTTTGCCGGCGCTCCCGTCCCTTGACGGTAAGCCGGAGATTTCAATTTGCGAACCGGTTCGTTCGCTTGTGCTTGCCGTTCACGTCGTCCCGGTTCTGGTCCCAAGACCTTTCCGGTCCGAAGACTTTTCCGGGCCGAGGGCTTCGGCCTGTTAACTCTGGCGGGCGTCGACCGGTCCCCAAACCGGCTTGGCCCGAACGCCCCAAACTCGCCTTTTGCGCCGCGGTTTGCCGCGGTTTCGCCATTTCGTTTTGCCGCCTCCGGCGGCGATCCCGCTGGCCGTGCAAGTGGTCATCCACCCGCCCGTCCGGCTCCGGAAAAAGAGCAGACAAATCCTCGGCCCGTGGCCTTGACCGGCCTGACGGAGCTGTCTTCTCGACCCTTTTCGGGAGGTGCCCGGCGAGACTGAAAACCCCCGCGCCGAACAATCCCGAAGCTAGGCCGACTCCCTCCGGCACGTCAAGGATTAGTGTCGAAATCTGAATCAAACACTAAATATGGTGGAAAATGCGGATTTCCAGCGGAATAGCTCGACGCTGGTTTGCCTCGCAATGCGGGAAGTATCGGTGAGTCCTTGCGGATTCGGAAGCCGAAATCTCACCGCCTTGTGAGTTCCTCCAGAGTTTGCTGCGGGCCTCCAAAATCGCGCCTTGGCTATGCGCTCATTCTGCGGTTTTCGGGTGGATTGCGTGACGCGCGCGTGGTCTTTCTCCCCGTCATCCACACGGTGTGGACATACGAGTTGGAAATCGAACCTGTGGATAGCCGCACACCTTCCGATGCCCTGAAAACTCTGCCGTCGGGTGACAGTGTCGCCGCGCAGCGCCGTGCCCGGACCATCGGCTATCTGTTGCTGACCGCGACCTCCGTCGGCTGGGGACTGAACTGGCCGGTCACCAAGCATCTGCTGACCGAATTGCCGCCGCTGTCGGTCCGTGGAATCTCGGGCATTGTCGGCGCGGCATTGCTTGCGTTGCTGGCGCTCGCATTCCGCCAGTCGCTGAAGGTGCCGCGCGCGCAATGGCCGCGGCTGATGCTGCTGTCGGCTCTCAACGTGACGGCATGGATGGCGCTCATGGGTCTCGCGCTGGTCTATCTCCCTGCCAGTGAAGCGGCGGTGATGGCGTATTCGATGCCGGTCTGGGCATCGGTGCTGGCCTGGCCGATTCTCGGCGAACGCATTTCGGTATTGCGCGTGGTTGCGATGGCGATGGCCATCGCCGGTCTTGTCGCGTTGATGGGCGGGGGAGGGATTGCCGCCAGTTACGCCAAGCTGCCCGGCATTCTGCTCGCGCTTTCCGGCGCATTTCTGTTTGCCGTCGGCACAGTCTTCGGAAAGCGATGGCCGCTGGCGCTGCCGCCGTTGACCTCGGCGGTCTGGCAGATACTGATCGGCTGTTTGCCGGTGGCAGCCTTGGGGCTTTTGATCGAACAGCCACACTTTGAAGCGTTGTCATCGCTCGGCTGGACGTTGTTCGCCTATTCCATCGTGATCCAGTTCTGTGTCGCCTATGCGTGCTGGTTCGCGGCGCTTCAGCGGCTCCCGGCCTCGGTCGCCGCCATCGGCACGCTGCTGGTGCCGGTGATCGGCGTGCTGGCGTCGGCCGTGGCGCTCGGCGAGCCGCTGGGAGCGGCAAAGATCGCCGCGCTGGGGCTGACGATCGCCGGCGTCGTGCTGGCGTCGCGCTCGTAGACAACCCTCTCAATCCGCGCAGAACAGGGCCTGCCGCAGGCCCTTAATCTGTCGGTGTGTTCCAATTACAACAGAAACCGGAACCGCCGCCTGATAGGTTCCCGCTTGATCCAAAGGCGATCAACGCTTGCGGGTGGGTGGGGCTGAAGGTGGTGTCGTTACGGGTCAAAGTTGCGGCGGGTGATTGTGCGCCGGCCTCGTTTCCGAGGCAGTGGCTGTTCGCAATTGCTCTCGCGATATTCGGCTGCGGAATGCTGCCGGGCGATGCCAGCGCGCAGTTCGCCTGTGTTGGAACGATTGGCGCGAGCGATGTGACCTGCACCAGTACCGGCACGACAGCCGTTCCTTTCCTGCAGGATCAGCTTGGCGCGTTCAATCTGACCACGACAAGCTCCGGCACGAGCAACGGCATCACCACGACCAGCGTCGATGGCAATGTAACTGCGACGAACTCAGGCATCAATGCGGATATGCTTGAGACAACCGCCAGCGGCCTCGGACATGCGACGTCGAACAATACCGGCACGATCGGATCGTACATCTTCACGTTGACGGGCAGCGGCAACGCGACGACCAACAATTCCGGCACCGTCGTTCAAGACATCACGACGATGGCGCAGGATGGCGGCAACGCGCTGACAAACAATAGCGGCACGGTCACCGGCATATCGACCTACGCGATCATTGGTCCAGGGCTAACTTATGGTTCTGCGACAACAATCAACTCCGGTCTTGTCAACGACAGCATCCTGACGTCATCGGACGGTGGCGGCGATGCCACCACGCGCAATTCCGGAACGGTGATTGGCTCGCTCGGGACATTCACCAGCAATGGCGGCTCTGGATCAGGTGGCGGCAACGCAACGACCATCAACTCCGGAACTGTCGATTCCATCTCCAACATCACCAACGATGGCGGTCACGCGACTGTCGTTAATAGCGGCAACATCCTGTTCACTGCGGGCTGCTGCGGTCCCGTACCAAACGGAATTTTTAATGCCACCGCGAGCGGCGGTGACGCGACGACCATCAATACCGGTACGGTGAACGGCGGTATCTATACCTTGACCGGATTGACCAGCGGTGGGGGCAACTCAACGCTTGTCAATTACGGGACAATCACGGGAGATGTCGCCGTCATCGCAGGTGCTGGTGTTGGTGGACCGGGTAACGCGACTTTCAATAACTATGGCACGGTCTATGGCGATTTCGCTGGCGTCATTGTCGGCGCCTGGGACGGAAAGACCACGGCTTATAACGCAGGACGCATTCTTGGCGGGATCAGTCTCGGGAATGCAAATGGCGGTTCGTTGACATTCAGCAACGCCGGGCTCGTCGACGGCACGTACGGTCCGTTCCCCACCGGAATAGCCATCGACCTCGCACAAGGCAATTTGTCCATTCCCACGACGCTGAACATCCTGCCGGGCTCACGTATCATTGGTCAGATCGGGTTGAATGGCGACATCAACGATCCGTCAGCTATCGGCACCCGGGTCAATATCCTCAGCGGTCACGACATCTCGTCGGTGCTGACGTTCGGGGGCGGCTGTGTTTGCGGCGGCGGCCTTCTGGACACCGGTTCAACCGTCAGTGTGACCGGCGGCGCGCCATATGTCATCAACGGAGACACTGTCGCGATCCTCGATCCGACATCGTTCGCGGCCGCTGACCGCAATGTTGCCGATGTCACACGGACCATCACGTCGCTGGTGACGAGCCGTCTCATCAACCCTGCGGCGATCGGTGGCAGCGGATCGTCAGCGATGGGCTTCGCGCCGTCCGGCAATGTTGCGCGCGACATGGCCAATGATGCCTTCTCCGGCATTCCGGCGCTGGCCTATGCGAACAACGACCGCCTGCTGATGAGCAATCCGAATTTCACGGCATCGGATGGCACCAGCATCTGGGCGCAGGGCTTTGGCGGCCAGCGTATTCAGCGCGCGGATGCGCCGACATTGCGCTCGTTCAATAATTTCTATGGTGGCGTGCTCGGCATCGACAAGACGGTTCAGCCGGGCTTGAGGATCGGCGGCTTTATTGGCGGCGGCGCCATCAAATCGAACATCGATCTCAATTCCGGCAGCACGTCCAGTGATATCGGATTTGGTGGTGTGTACGGGCGTTACGCGATGGGGCAGGCGTTTGTCGATTTCTCGCTGCTCGGCGGTTACAGCAGCAACGACGTGAAGCGCACGATGACCAACAACCTCGCTCCCGGAGGCTACGAATACGCCGCGGGACAATATAACGGCTGGTTCGTCAGTCCCGAAGTCGCCTACGGCTTTCAACGGGCGCTCGGTTATAACCTGACTCTGACGCCATCGGCGCGCGTGCGTTATCTCGCGGCAGGCTTTGGAGGATATCAGGAGAGCGGGTCGTCGGCGAACCTCACCGTCGCTTCGCGGGTGTCGCACAATTTCGAGGAGCGCGGCGAGTTCAAGCTGACCCACACCACGCAGGCGACGCCGTCCGAGCAACTTCAGGTGAGCGGCACTGTCGGTCTGGTGGCTCTGCAGCGTGTTGGCGACAGCAACGTGAACACTGTCCTGCTCGGACAAAGTCTGGCGTTCGCGACGCCGGGCCGTGGAAGCATCGTTGGCTTCTATGCCGGGGCAGGCTTCGACTGGCGCAATGCGTCGGGTGTCTCTGTTTTCGGCGCGACCGAATTCACCGCGATGTCGGACCAGAGCCAAACCATCACCGGACGCGGCGGTGTAAGGATCGCGTTCTAGAGCCGTAAAAAAGACGGCGGCGCATCCGCATGCATCGCCGTCTTTAAAACCAAACCTGTCCGGCTTTACGGGCAGGGATAGCGGTTGCCGTCGTAATTCAGATAAGTGCCCGACACCGGATCGTAGGACCGGTACCGCTGCATGCAGTAGGCAACGGCGTCACCGCCGTAAACCGGTGCCGGCCTCACATAATAGGCCGGAGGAGGCGCGTAGTAGCCCGGGCCGTAGTAATAGGGGCTCGAGCCGGCAGCGATAGCGCCGCCAATCAGCGCACCGGCGGCGAGGCCGATGCCGACGCCTGCTGCAGCGCCGCCGTAATAATATCCGCGCCGCCGCCATTGCACCTCGGTCACGAGCGAATTGTTCGTGCTGGCGTGAGCCGCGAACACGGACTGGCCCGCGAGCGGAGCGGCTTGACTTGACGAGACCGTCGCCATCGGAAGCGCCAGCGCAATTGCCGCGGCCGCAAATCCATTCTTCAAGGTGATCATGATTTCCTCACTGAAGCCCGCATCAACACATCTGCATCAGCGGCCGCGCGGAATGCGCGGCCGCTGTCCAGAGAACGATAATGTTGGTGTGGATTCAGGCGTTTCCGGGGCGGTTCCGTATTCGGAACACGCCCTGGAAGGTCAGATCGCCCGCGGCCAATCACGGGCAAGGATGGCGCTGGCCGTCGTAACCCAGATAGGTGCCTGATGCCGGGTCGTAAGACTTGTAGCGCTGGGAGCAATAGGCCACGTCGCTGTCGGAGGCGGGAGTAGCAGCGTAGTCATCGCCATAAACGTAGGCGTCGGGCGAGTAGGCGTAGGTGTCGTAGTAGTACGGATCGCTATAGTAGTAGGACGAGCCGAGCGCGCCGAGTGCCAGACCGGCTCCGAAACCATAGCCGTAACCGCGCCAGTGGCGGCCACGCCAATGCCGGTGGCCATTCCATCCGCGATTGATCTGGGCGACCGGGCGGCCGCCTCCGAGCTGCGCGACAGGGCGTCCGGCGAAAGCAGGGCGTGATGCAAGGGCACCCACTGCCGCACCGCCGATGGCGGCGCGGCCGGCGAAACCGCCCATGCGATGACCGCCGCCAAAGCTCGGGCGTGCAGCAAAGCCGCCGCCACGGAAACCCCCGCCACCGCCACCGCCACCGCCGCCGCGCGAGAAACCTCCCCCGGGACGGGCATCGGCGACCGATGAAGCGAGCGCAGGAACAACTGCGAGAAGGGCAGCCGCGCCAAGAACCTTGAGATTGATCATGTGTCTGAACTCCGGATGGACTTCATCAAAGAACGGAAGAAAAAACGGGATGTTCCGTGCTTTCCAAAGTTTCACATTGGACGCTCACACAGGCTAACCCAATGCAGCATGAATGGATTGCGTCCAAACGGTGTCATCGTGACACGGAGTGGTGATCGGGGACCATGGATCGCGCGTCGCTGTGACGCTGCTGTCCGAATGCGACGACTTCCTGCCGGGTACGCGGCAGCGCGTCCGGATATTCCTCCTGCAGATACGCGATCAGCTTTTCGCGCACTTCACAGCGCAGATCCCAGGCGGCCGGAGCACTTCGTGCGCTGAGAAGTGCGCGCAGTTCAACGGTGCGGTCCTTGGCATCGCTGACCTGAAGCACGATCACGCGCCCGTCCCAAAGTGGCGAGGCGCGCGCGATCTCCATCAGCTTCTCGCGCAGCTTTTCCACCGGCACGGTGTAATCGACGTAGAGAAACACCGAGCCGATCAGCGCTGAGGTTTCCCGCGTCCAGTTCTGGAATGGCTTCTCGATGAAGTAGCTCAGGGGAACCACCATGCGGCGCCAGTCCCATAACTTGATGACGACATAGGTGGTCGTGATTTCCTCGATGGTGCCGTACTCGCCTTCCAGAAAGACCACGTCATCCAGCCGGATCGGCTGCGCTACGGCGATCTGCACGCCGGCGATCAGATTTGAAAGCAGGGGGCGCGCGGCCAGACCGATGGCCAGACCGGCGACACCGGCCGACGCAAACAGGCTGACGCCATACTGCCGGACCTGCTCGAAACTCATCAGGGCGGTGGCGACCGTCATGATCACGATCAGCGTGTCGGCGGCGCGCTTGAGGATACCCACCTGGGTGACATGCTTGCGCGCCAGCAGATTGTCCTCGGCATCGAGGCTGAAGCGCCGCAGATAGACCTGCGATCCGATCTGTACGGCGATGATCGCCGTCCATCCCAGCAATGCGATGAACGCCACGTTGAGGATGTTGTCGAACACAACGGCGAGGGCATCGCCGATCGGCGCGACGCTGATGACGAATTTGAGCATCAGCACGATCAGCGCCAGCCGGAGCGGACCCTTGCTGCGAGTCAGCAGCGCGCGGGTTTTCGGATGGCGGACACCCAGCGTGCTTCGGATTGTGTGAACGATGAGGGCATTGGTGATCAGCGCGATAGCGATCGCACCCGCAACGAGTGCGAACGCCGCCAGCCAGTCCGGCAAACGCAGGATTGTATGCAGGATGTCTGCATAGCTGTATCTGACAGTCTCGAGCATCGCGGAAAATCCGGTGGAACTGCGCGGCGGACGGGATCAACGCACAGGCGCCATGGAGGTTCATGCATCGCACCAAGTTGCTGTTGGCGCTGGACAATCGGGTCGCCCAGTGGCATCAAAAAGCCCTCCTGCGGCCCCTTTGCCCAAGTTCGGATTCGCGCCCATGAAGCTGTTTTTCCTGCGCTTTTTTACGTGGTGGAACGGAACGACGTTCGGCACGCAGCTTTGGACCCGCCGCTTTGGCGAAGTAGTCGGGCAGGACGAGAGCGGAAACACCTACTACCGGACACGCGGCGGCAAGATCGACCCGACGCTGGGCTTCGAGCGCCGCTGGGTTGTCTACAACGGTTACGCGGAAGCGACGCGGGTGCCGCCCGCCTGGCACGGCTGGCTTCACCACACCGTCGATACGCCGCCGACCGAGATCGACTACAAGCCGCGCGAGTGGGAAAAGCCCCACCGTCCGAACATGACCGGCACGCCCGCAGCCTATCGCCCGTCAGGCTCGACGCTTGCGAGCGGCCGGCGCCCCAAGGCGACCGGCGACTATCAGGCCTGGACACCCGGACAGTAACAGCGCCACGGCAGGGGCGAGGGCGCGCCCTTTCCCCGCCGTATTCGGCGTGTTAACCCACAGATGCGCGATGCTCATTGTCTGTAAAATAACGCGCAGCCGATTCGGTTGAATCGCAGGTAAGGCCGGATCATTTTGAGATCATGAACGTGATCGTTCCGACAGGTGTGGAGCACGAGGGTGTCCGGAAGCCGCTTCGCACGTCATCGCATCGTGCTGCCGTGACGCCGCAACCGATGCCCCGGATCGCCGCCGCCGGTTTTTGCGCAGCCCTGATCGCGACATCGCTGATCGCGCTTGCGACTCCGGTGAACGCGCAGATCGGCAACATCTTCTCCGACCGGCCGCGTCCGCCTGCGAATATCCAGCGCGGCGAGCCGATCCAGGAGCCGGAGGAAGAAGAAGTGCCGGATCTGCCCCCGCAGGGCCGTATTCTTCCGACGCCAAATCGGCAGTTGCCGCCGGGGCAGGGAGCGCCGCCGCCCGGCAATGTCCAGAGCCAGCCGCTGCCGCCTCCGCCTGGATCGGCGCAGCCCGCGCCGAACGCCGCCACCGTCAATCCGCTTCCCGGCTTGCCGCCGGGTCAGAAGCAGCCGCGGGGGGCGCCTCCGTCACCGGCGACCCTACAGCCCGGCGACGAGGTGGTGACCGAGCCGCCGTCGCAGAAAATCGTCAACAAGCAGGCGGTGTTCGCAGGTCTCGACAAGATTACCGGACGCATCATCAAGTTCGACGCCGAAATGGGCGAGACCGTCCAGTTCGGCGCGCTGCGGATCAAGCCGCAGGCGTGTTACACCCGGCCTACGACCGAAGCTGCCAACACCGACGCGTTCGTCGAGGTCGACGAGATCACCCTGCAGGGTGAGGTGAAACGGATTTTCTCCGGCTGGATGTTCGCGGCCAGCCCCGGCCTGCACGGCGTCGAGCATCCGATCTATGACATCTGGCTGACCGACTGCAAGGGACCGTCTTCGACTGTTGCGCAACAGGAAGCGCCGAAAGCCGCTCCACCTCCGCCGCCACAACAGCCAAAGCGTCCGGCGCGGCCGCCAGCACAGCGGCCCTTGCCGCCGCCGAATCCGTTTCCGCCTTTCCAGCGCTAACTGAGCTGTGATGGCTAGGCCTGCGTCAGGCAGGCCAGTGCCTCCGCGCCGGATACCGGCCTGTCCGCCGGGAGGGCGAAGAAGTCGCCGTCTCCGGTTACCGCCTCATCCAGCATGGTCCGATAGCGCCGCCGCGAGACCTCGACCGCGCCGAACGTGCGCAGATGGTCAGTCACAAACTGCGTATCAAGCAGCACGAAGCCGCCCGCGATCAGGCGCGCCACGAGATGAACAAGGGCGACTTTCGACGCGTCGCGCGTGGTGTGAAACATGCTTTCACCGAAGAACGCGCGGCCAAGACTGACGCCATACAATCCTCCGACCAGTTGATCGCCGTGCCACGCCTCGACGCTGTGGCAGTGGCCGATCTGGTGCAGCGACGTGTAGAGGTCGCGGATACGGCCGTTGATCCATGTTTCATCGCGGCCCGGCTGCGGAGCTGCGCATCCCGCGATGGTTTGCTTGAAGGCCGTGTTGATGGTCACACGGAAGGTGTCCGAGCGGACCGTCCGTGCCAGACGGGATGAGATGCGAAACCCGTCCAGAGGGATGATGCCACGTTGCTCAGGCTCGACCCAGAAGATGGTGGGGTCGTCCGCGCTCTCCGACATCGGAAAAATGCCGCAGGCATAAGCGCGCAGCAGGACACTGGGGGTGATCTCGGAGGAAGCGGCGTCTCGCGAACTCATGCGCGATCATAGCAAACCGCAACCGCTTCCGCGACCGTCAAGCGGCTCCGGCCGGCTGCCTTGCCGAAGTTCCGGCCGCCTGTTTCAGCCGCAGGACGACGCGCGTGCCGCTATGCGATGGGTCGCGTTCGGCTTTGGTTTCCAGCTTGGTCGCCATCGCGTTGACGATGCGCTGGCCCATGCCGGTGGATTGCGGGTTTTGCTTGACATGCAAGCCGACGCCATCGTCGGAAATCGACAGTTCAAGACTGTCAGCACATGACCGCAAATCGACATGGATCGGGCCGGCGCCATCCGGATAGGCGTACTTGACCGCGTTCATCACCAGTTCGTTGACGATGATGCCGATCGCGACCGCGCGATCCGGATCAATTTCAACGGGCTCCGCGGTCAGCGTCAGGCGCGACATCCGGTTGCCCTCCGCGGAGCGGCGCAGATCCTCCAGCAGCGCTTCGAGATACTGATTGAGCATGACCGTCTTGAGGTCCTGCGATGTATAGAGCCGGCGATGAACCTGCGCGACGGCCGCGACCCGGCCCATCGCATTGGTCAGCGCGGCTTTCACATCGTCGTCCGTACTCGAACTGGCCTGCAGATGCAGGAGCGATGCGATGATCTGCAAGCTGTTGCCGACACGGTGATTGACCTCGCGCAGCAGGACCTCGCGTTCCGCGGCCAGCGCGGCGTACCGGTCACGGGATGCGTGGACCTCCGCCTCGGCGTCGTCGCGTGCCTTGCGCACCAGCGCCTGCTCGATCGCGCCCTTGGCGGCGACGTCGAGCAGGGCCAGAAATTCACCCTGCGTATCCTTGACAAGATAATCCGCGGAGCCTGCCTTCAGTGCGGTGACAGCGATCTTGCTGTCCTGCGAGGCGGTGACGAAAATCACCGGCGGCGCATCCGGGATTTTCTGAATCTCGGCGAGCGTTTCCAGTCCATCGAGACCGGGCATGTGCTGGTCGAGCGCCACGACGTCGACGCCGCCTTGCTTGATACGTGCCAGACCGCTCGCGCCGTCGGGCGCATGTTCCACGGCGAATCCCTGCCGCTTCAATCCGCGCTCGACCAGCCGCGCAAGATCGGCATCGTCGTCAATGTACAGAAGAAGGGGCGTTGCGGGTTTCATGGCTTGATCGGGGGAACCTTGATGACGGAGAAGAACAGGCCCAGTTGCCGGATGGCGTTGGCGAAATTCTCGTAGTTGACCGGCTTGGTGATGTAGACGTTGCAGCCGAGCTCATAGCAGCGCTTGATTTCCTGCTCGTCATCGGTTGTCGTGAGCACGACGACGGGCGTGGACTTGATGTGGCGGTTTTCCTTGATCCGTTTCAGGATGTCGATGCCGGTCATGTCCGGAAGGTTGAGGTCGAGCAGGATCAGCAGCGCCTGATCCTTGTGATCGGCACCGGATCCGTCCGCTCCGAACAGATAACTGATCGCGTCCGTCCCGTTGGTGAACGGCACGATCTCGTTGTTGACGCCCGAGCGGCGGATATTGCGCTCGATCAATCGGGCATGACCTTCGTCATCCTCGATCATGACGATTTTAACCGGCAGGCTCATATTTGCTTTCCTTGGATTCCGTAATTCCATCTTGCGGGCAGGGTGACTGTAAAGGTGCTGCCCTTGTTCAGTTCTGACGACACGCTGATCGTGCCACCCATACGCCGGACCAGCGTGCGGACATGGGCAAGCCCGATGCCCTGGCCCTGACGATCCTGCAGTCCGGCGCGGCGAAATAAATCAAAGATCCGGGAATGGTCTTTCGGATCAATGCCGCGGCCGTTGTCGGTGAAATCGAAAATCAGGAAGCCGAGCTTTGTCCGGCCGCGGATGACGATCTCTCCCGGCACGCCGGGCTTGAGATACTTGAGGGCATTATCAACGAGATTGGAGAAGATTTGTTCCAGCGCAAGGCGGTCGCTCTGGATGTCCGGAAGTTGCTCAAGACGGATTTCCGCATTGGCTTCAGAGGCTTGATGGGCCATCGACGCGATGATGTTTTCAAGCAGTTCTCGCGTGTTGATGTGGACGGGATTGAAGTCGCGCCGCCCTTCGCGGGTCAGGTTGAGAATAGCGGAGATCAGCCGGTCCATCTTGCCGATCGACGATTTGATGAAGCCCAGCGCTTCGGAAAAATCCTGCGAAAGCTGCTTGTCTTCGGCCTGAAGCTCCGGAGCCTCGGCCGGGTCTGTCTCACCGATCGGAGCGGGGACGGCGGGCATCGCTGCGGCTGCCTTGCTGTATCTGGCGATGCGCGTGAAGATGTCGTTGCGCAATTCCTCCAGTTCGCTGGTAAAGCCCATGATGTTGACCAGCGGCGAGCGCAGGTCATGGCTCACGATGTAGGCGAAGCGCTGGATTTCCTCGTTGGCTTCGCGCAGGTCGGCGGTTCGTGTTTCGACCGTGGCCTCGAGATTGAGATTGGCGTCGCGGAGCTTTTGTTCGGCCTCATCGCGTGCGCGCGTCGATTTGCGCAGCAGAAACAGTGAGGCGCCGGCAAGCAGGAGCACCAGCCCCGACCCCGCTGCGGTGACGACCGCTGCCAGGGTCTGGCTGCGATCAGCCGCTATGGATCTTGTCTGAAAGAGGCGTTCTTCTTCCGTGCGCATCGCTGCGCCGATTTGTCCGATCTGCTGGACGGCCGCGCCGCTGCCGTTGCGCAGCATCTCCACGCCGCCTCGAAGATCGTTGCGCTTGACGAACTCAACAGCCTTCTC
This sequence comes from Afipia sp., assembly GCA_050249215.1. Lineage (GTDB taxonomy): Bacteria > Pseudomonadota > Alphaproteobacteria > Rhizobiales > Xanthobacteraceae > Afipia. The sequence continues at coordinate 168,849 of JBFWQX010000008.1, read as the reverse complement.
GAATTCGTCGAGGCGAACATTGATGGCTTCGCGCAACCGTTTGATGTTTTCCACCTGCAACGGACTGTCCATCGTCAGTTTGGCGAGCTTGTCGATGCCGGACGGAATGCGGCGGATCGCCTCTTCGTGCTCGGTCAGGAATTTGTCCTGTGTGGTGAGCAGATAACCGCGCACAGCGCTTTCGGCGCGGCGGATGTCGAGCAGGACCGTCGAAATCTGGTTTTCAACCTCGATGGTGTGAACCACCCAGCGGTTGTCGTCGCGCGCCTTGTTGACCAGCGCGATCGAAATGACGCTGATCGCGACCAGCACAAAAAAACCCGCTGACAGCAGGGCGATTTGCCAGAGCGTGCGCCGGCGGGCTGCTTCCCGGGTCACGTTCGCCCTGTGAAAGGTTGGCGTGTCAAAAAGTGCTGGAAATTCAAATTGGTACCCCTGAAACCGATATCTAGCTCAGGTTCGGGGTAACGCGCAAATAGCATAACAGGTTCCAGGGCTGGAACCTGTTATTTTGCAGTTGGTTACGACGACTTGGTGTCTCCGGCCGCGAGATAATGCTCCAGCCAGTGGATATGATAGTCGCCGTCGATGATGCTGGGCTCGCGGACCAGCCCGCGGAACAGCGGCAGCGTGGTCTCGACCCCGTCCACCACCATTTCGTCCAGCGCACGGCGCAGCCGCATCAGGCACTCGCCACGGGTCTTTCCGTGGACGATGAGCTTGCCCACCAGCGAGTCGTAATAGGGCGGAATGACATAGCCCTGGTACACGGCTGAATCGATCCGCACGCCCAGTCCGCCGGGCGGGTGATATTGCAGAATCTTGCCGGGCGAGGGCCGGAAGGACACCGGGTTCTCGGCATTCACACGGCACTCGATGGCGTGGCCGTTGATGACGATATCTTCCTGCGCGCAGGGCAGATCGCCGCCGGCCGCGACGCGGATCTGCTCGATGACGAGGTCGATGCCGGTGATCATCTCGGTGACCGGATGCTCGACCTGGATGCGGGTGTTCATTTCGATGAAATAGAACTCGCCGTCTTCGTAGAGGAATTCGATGGTGCCGACGCCGAGATACTGCATCTCACGCATCGCCTTGGCACAGGTCTCGCCGATTTTGGCGCGCGCGGCGGCGTTCAAAATCGGTGATGGACCTTCCTCCCAGACCTTCTGGTGGCGGCGTTGCAGCGAGCAGTCGCGCTCGCCAAGATGGATCGCGCCACCGCGGCCGTCGCCGAGAATCTGGATTTCGATGTGGCGGGGCTTGGTCAGATACTTTTCGAGATAGACCGAGCCGTCGCCGAATGCGGCCTTGGCCTCGTTGCTCGCAGTCGAGAGCGCAAGCTGAAGATCGGCTTCGGTCTGCGCCACCTTCATGCCGCGCCCGCCGCCGCCGGCTGCCGCCTTCACCAGAACCGGAAAGCCGATCTTTTTTGCAATCCCCATCGCATCGTCGCCGGGGCCGATGCCGCCGTCAGAGCCGGGCACCACGGGAATGCCGAGGCGCTTGGCGGTCTTCTTCGCTTCGATCTTGTCGCCCATCAGGCGGATGTGCTCGGCTTTGGGGCCGATGAAATGCAGGTTGTGATCGGCGAGGATTTCAGCGAAGCGCGCGTTTTCCGACAGGAATCCGTAGCCGGGATGCACCGCATCCGCGCCGGTGATTTCGCACGCGGCCAGCAGGGCCGGGACGTTGAGATAACTGTCCTTCGCGGGCGGCGGGCCAATGCAGACGCTTTCGTCGGCAAGGCGGACATGCATGGCGTTGGCGTCGGCGGTGGAATGCACCGCCACGGTCGAAATGCCGAGTTCCTTGCAGGCGCGCAGCACGCGCAAGGCAATCTCGCCGCGATTGGCAATCAGGATCTTGTCGAACATCGCAGCGCCTGACGTTAAAAACGATTATTCAATGATAACGAGCGGCTCGCCGAACTCGACCGGCTGGCCGTCTTCGACGAGGATCTGCGTGACGGTGCCGGCGCGCGTCGCGGGAATCTGGTTCATCGTCTTCATCGCTTCAATGATGATGAGCGTATCGCCGACCTTGACCTTGCTGCCCACGTCGATGAACGGCTTTGCGCCGGGCTCCGGAGCGAGATAGGCGGTGCCCACCATCGGCGAAGGCACCATGCCGGGATGCTTGGCAGCATCTGTTGCCGCCGTGGCGGCGGCCGCGGGCGCGGCGGCCGGTGCAGCCATCGCTGGCGCGGGCTGGTAGGCCACCGGCGCGGCGGCGGTGACGCTGATGTTGCGCGCGACCCGCAGGCGCAATCCGGCGCGCTCGATCTCGATTTCGGTCAGGTTGGTTTCATCCAGCAGCATCGCCAGATCGCGAATGAGCTCGCGCTCGTCGGCTGGCTTGTCTTTCGGAGCAGATGGTTCTTTCGGCGAGGAGGCCATGTGAAATCCGGGTCTTTCTTGACTGATAAGAGAGGCGGTCAGGCTTTTGCCGTCGCGCCGATCTTCGCGGCGAGGCCGCTGATGGCAAGGCGATAGCCGTCGATACCGAAACCGCACAGTGTTGCCACGGCAGCGGATGCGACAAAGGAGTGGTGACGAAACGGCTCACGGGCGAAAATGTTCGAGACGTGAACCTCGATCGTCGGAAGTTTGACCGCGATCACCGCATCGTGGAGCGCAATCGAGGTGTGCGAGTAGCCGCCCGCGTTGATGATGATGCCGGCGGCTTTCTTGGCTCCGGCCTCATGCACGAAGTCGATCAGTTCGCCCTCGCGGTTGGACTGGCGGCAATCCGCCTTCAGGCCGTGGTGAGCCGCGGTGTCGTGGCAGAGCTTTTCGACATCGGCCAGCGTGTGATGGCCATAGGTCTGCGGCTCTCGGGTGCCGAGCAGATTGAGGTTCGGCCCGTTGAGCACGTAGATCGTGTTTGCCATCCGAAAACTAACCTGATTGTCGTGGTCCGCTGGCGAATATCAGCGATGTGTGGGCGCGGAGCTTCGGGCGGTTTATAGGCAACCTGAGGCCGGGAGGGAAGCCTGATCGGCTTCGCCGTCCCCTGCCAAATGCCTCTGAAGTCAGATCAAAGGCGTGATAAAGGCCATTTAAATCAATAACTAAGCCCGATGGCGGACCCGCTCCGGGATAGGCCGGGTCGTCAGGCGGATTAGCAGGTCGCCTTTCCGCAGCGAGCCTCGGAAATCTTCTTGGCGAGACCCGCCGCGCCGACAGCGCCGATCACGACGTCCTTGCCGATTACATAACTGGGGGTGCCATTGAGGCCCATTTCCTCGGCGAGCTTGAAGTTCTCGTTGAGGGTGGCGTTGACCTCGGGGCTGGCCATATCCTTTTCGAGCCGGGCCATGTCGAGACCGGCCTCCCTGGCGGCCGCCATCGCGCGCGCCTTGTCGGCCTGTCCCCGGCCATTCAGCAGCTTCTGGTGGAAGTCGAGATATTTTTTGCCGCTCGGATCCTGCATGCGGACCGCGACCGCGACCTGCGCCGCCTCAACCGAACTCGGGCCGAGCACCGGGAATTCCTTCAGCACGACGCGCAGCTTGGAGTCAGATTTCATCAGCGACAGCATGTCGGCCATCGCATGTTTGCAATAGCCGCAGTTATAGTCGAAGAACTCAACGAAATTCACATCGCCATCGCGGTTGCCGATCACGACCCCGCGCGGCGAGTTGAAAATGACCTCCGCGTTCTTCTGGACTGCGGCGCGATGTTTCTCCGCTTCCGCGGCAGCCTGACGCTTCTGCAGTTCCGCTGACATTTCCTCGAGCAATTCAGGGTTGGCGACGAGGTAATCCTTGATGATCTTCTGAAGCTCGCTCTTCTGCGCATCGTTGAACGACTGCGCATGCGAGACGGCAGGCATGCCCAGAACCAGCGCGAAGGCGAGGGGAGCAAAAGAGCGGAGCGAAATCATGGATGTTCCTTCGGAGCTGCTGGGCGGGGGCTGTGCCGGGTTTCAATTCTTTATCGGCTTCGTATTAACAATATCGTCGGCTTTCACCCACCCGGGTGTGCCGATGGCAAATCGTGTCTTCGCGCGAGAGGCAAGATCTCGCGCCGTCTTCTGGTCGCCACGCAGGAAAGCGGCCTGCGCAGAAGCAAGATCGGCCTCCGCGTAGTCGCCCTTGCGGCCATAGGCCATCGCGAGCTGGGTGTATCCAAGCGCGGCTTCCGGTTCACGGCTCAGAGCCGCACGGAGAATCTTGATGGCTTCTTCGGCATAGGCCTTGTTTTCGGATGCCACGTAAGCCTGGCCAAGTAACATCTCGATGAGCGGCGCGTTGTGCGACAGTTGCACCGCCTTGCGCAGCGGCGCGATGGCCTCATTGGGCTTGCCGCCTTCGAGATAGGCCTGTCCCTTCAATTCCTGGAAATAGGGATTATTGGGCTGCACGGCGATCAGCGCATCAATTTGGGCCTGAGCGTTGCGCAGATCGCCGTGACGATAGGCGGCGATGGCGCGGGCATAGCGCGCGGGCAGGCTGGTGTTCGAGGGTGGATAACGGCGGAGCACGGTGTCCGCGCGCTCCATGAAGCCCGAAACCTTCGCGCGCATCATGTCGTGACGCAGTTGCAGCGCCGGGTCATCCTTCTTGTTCCAGTAGGGGCTCGATTTGGCCAGTTCTTCCAGAGCGCGGACACGCTCGGCCGGCATCGGATGGGACATGTTGTACGGATCGGCTCCGGCCGCGGCATAGAGGCTCTGCTCGGAGAAGCGCTTGAAGGTTTCGTACATGCCGCGCGCCGACTGGCCGGTGGCATTGAGGAATTTCACGGCAGCCTTGTCGGCGTTTTCTTCCTGCTGACGCTGATAGGACAGCATGGTGCGCATGATCGCGGCCTGCGGCGCGGCCACCGCTGCCGCACCGGCGCTTCCGGCGCCTGCACGCGCGCCGGCGACCGCGGCACCGAGCCCGAGCAGCATGGCGATGATCAACTGGGTTTGTGCACGGGAGACTTGTTCGCGCAGTTTCGAGAGATGGCCGCCGGCCAGATGCCCGGTTTCGTGGGCAAGCACGCCGATGATCTGGTTTGGTGTTTCGGACTCGCGCAGCGCGCCGTAGTTCACGAAAATCCGGCGGCCGTCGGCGACAAAAGCGTTGAAGGTCGAATCGTTGATGATGACGACCTGGATGTTCTGCTTCTCAAGACCGGCGGCGCGCAGGATCGGCCGGGTGTAATCGCGCAGCAGTTGTTCTGTTTCGGCATCGCGCAACAGGGGAGGACCGCTCTGTTGGGCATGAACCGGCCATGAGCTGGCAAGCACCGCCGCTGCGGTCACAACCGCCGTTGCACGCCGTGCAAGCGACAGGCCGCGAGGCTGTCCGCGAGTCCGGATCGCCGGGCTTTGATTTGGCATGGTCAAGAGGGCTTCCGTCATGGCTTGGTCGGCGAGCTTGGCGATGGAGCGGCGGCCTGTAGGGTGCTAAAACCACCTTCTAACAAAACGCCGAATGCGGCAGTAGAACGGCACGGGGCGGCGTGTTCTTCGCATGCCCCTGTTCCCGGGAATAGCAGATTTCATGCTTGATGTGAGAGATAAGGCAAAGAGCCTCTTGACGCCCTCCAGCCGGGGCAATGTTCCGCCCTTCATGGTGATGGATGTGATGGCTGCCGCCGCCAGAATCGAAGCGGAGGGCGGTCATGTGATTCACATGGAGGTGGGACAGCCTGCCGCACCGGCGCCGCAGACCGCCATTGCCGCCGCCCGGCGGGCGCTCGATATCGGCAAGATCGACTATACCGCCGCGATTGGTATTCCGTCGCTGCGCAAGCGGATTTCGCGCCACTACCGTGAAACCTACGGGCAGGAGGTCGATCCGTCCCGCATCGTGATCACCACCGGATCGTCCGGTGCGTTCGTGCTCGCATTTCTTTCGGCGTTCGAGCCGGGCGACAGGGTGGCGATCACCTCGCCGGGCTATCCGCCGTATCGTCATATCCTGCGCGCGCTCGGCTGTGAGCCGGTCCTGATCGAAACCACCAGCGCGACACGTCATGCGCTGACCGGCGAGATGCTGCTCGAGGCTCACCGCAAGACGCCGCTCAAGGGCGTTCTGGTGGCGAGCCCGGCGAATCCGACCGGCACCATGATGACTCGCGAGGCCATGGCCGATCTGATTGGCGCGGCGGACAGCGCAGGCATCCGCTTTATCTCGGACGAGATTTATCACGGTCTCGACTACGCATTTCCGGCGGTCACCGCCGCGGAATTGTCGTCCGAGGCGATCATCATCAATTCGTTCTCGAAGTACTTCTGCATGACCGGCTGGCGCGTCGGCTGGATTGTCGTGCCGGAGCAACTGGCGCGGTCGGTCGAGACGCTGCAGCAGAACCTGTCGATCTCGGTGCCGACGCTGTCGCAGATCGCGGCGGAGGCCGCATTCGACGGCTGCGCCGAGATGGACGTGATCAAGCACGGCTACGAGGAGAACCGGCGTATCCTGATCGAAGGTCTGCCGAAGGGCGGCTTGACCGAATTCCTGCCGGTGGACGGCGCGTTCTATCTCTACGCGGATGTTTCGAAATTTAATTCCGACAGTTTTGAATTCGCCAAGACGATGTTGCAGCAGGCGCATGTCGCCGCGACGCCGGGCGTGGACTTCGATCCGTTTCACGGAAAATCATTCGTGCGGTTTTCGTATTCGCGCTCGACGCTGGAAATCACCGAAGCGGTGGCGCGGATCACCCGTTGGCTCGCCAAAGGCTGATTTCAAGACGCATTCGCCATACGAAAACGCCCGCTTCGCAGCGGGCGTTTTGTTTTGAATGTCCGTTCGCAGAACTACTCGCCTCGGCGCGACCACCAGCCTGCACGGCGCGGCGCTGCGGGTTCGCTGGGCTGTTCGGAGGGGGCCGGTTCAACCGACGGAGCCGGCGTTTCGGCTGGCGCGGCGGACTCGGGCTTGGGTGCTTCTCCAAAGAAGAAGCTGACCTTTTCCCGCACGGTCGAACGCTTGCGTGGAGCGCCTTCCGTGTCGTCGGGGCTTGCTGCGTTCTGCGCAACCGGCTCTGTTTCCAGAGGAGCAGGAGCCTCCACGCGAACGGGCTCCGCAGGTGCGGACAGATCAGCCACCGCCTCGGTCGATTCGGATTCCACCGGCGTATCGAGGTCATCGGCGATGGTCGCAACAATGCCTTCGCCGGGCAGCGCGCCTTCGTTCAGTCCGCCCTCGCCACCGCCACGGCGGCGGCGGCCACCACGGCGGCCACGGCGGCGCGGGCGGCGCTCGCCATTCTGGCTCTGATCGGCGCGACTCTCGCCGTTCTGTTCATCCTGCTCGTCGTCGCCTTCATCGCCATCGCTGGCTTCGCCGGTAACGTCGTCCTGAGGCGTAATAGCCGCCGAGTCGCCGCGCTCGCTGGCCTGTACGCCATCGCGGGGTTCGCCGCCACGGCCGCGCCGCCGCCGGCGGCGCTTGCGGCGCGGTGCTTCCTCGCTATCCGCGGCACCGGCGGTCTGCGCGTCGTCACCGTCGCTTTCGCCTTCGTCATCGCCTTCAAATTCGGCTTCGGCTTCAAACGTCTCGTCGTCGCCGTAGTCGTAGGTGTCTTCAATCACGACGGGCGCAGCGGCGAGCTGCGCTGCCAGAATGGCCTTGGCGGCCTCAAGCGTGTGCACGGCTTCGCCGCGGTCAATCACATAGGATTGCTGCCCGCTGATGGTCGGATCGGCGATCACGGACAGCGTCACCTTGAAGCTGCTTTCGAGGTCGCGCAGATGGCCGCGCTTGTGATTCAGCACATAGAGCGCGACGTCGGTGCGGGTGCGCACCGTCAGATTGTGGGTAGGCCCCTTCATCAGGGTTTCCTCGAGGCCGCGCAGCAACTGCAGGGCCACCGACGAGACCGAGCGGACATGGCCGGTGCCGCCGCAATGCGGGCAGGGCTCGGTGGAGCTTTCCAGCACACTGGCGCGGATGCGCTGACGCGACATTTCCAGCAGGCCGAAATGCGAGATGCGCCCGACCTGGATGCGCGCGCGATCCTGCCGCAGGCAGTCACTCAGCTTGCGTTCGACCGCGCGGTTGTTGCGCTTCTCATCCATGTCGATGAAGTCGATGACGATCAGGCCCGCAAGATCGCGCAAGCGGAGCTGGCGCGCGACTTCCTCAGCCGCTTCGAGATTGGTTTTGAGCGCGGTGTCCTCGATGTGGTGCTCGCGGGTCGAGCGGCCCGAGTTCACGTCGATGGAGACCAGCGCTTCGGTCTGGTTGATGACGATGTAGCCGCCGGAGCGCAGCGTCACTGTGGGCGAGAACATCGCGTCGAGCTGGCTTTCGACGCCCATCCGCGAGAACAGCGGCTGTCCGTCGCGATACTGTTTCACCGCGCGGACATTGCTCGGCATCAGCATCTTCATGAAGTCGCGGGCCTCGTTGAAGCCGGCTTCACCGGCAACAAGGACCTCGTCGATTTCCTTGTTGTAGAGATCGCGCAGCGAACGCTTGATGAGAGACCCTTCCTCGTAAACGAGGGTTGGCGCCTGCGACTTGAGCGTGGTGTCGCGGACGGTTTCCCACATCCGGATCAGGTATTCAAAGTCGCGCTTGATTTCCGGCTTGGTGCGGGAGGCGCCTGCGGTGCGCAGGATGATCCCCATGCCCTCCGGCACGTCGAGATCCTGCACCACATCCTTGAGGCGGTTGCGGTCCTGCGCCGAGGTGATCTTGCGGCTGATGCCGCCGCCGCGGGCGGTGTTTGGCATCAGGACGGCGTAACGGCCGGCGAGCGAGAGGTAAGTCGTCAGCGCGGCGCCCTTGTTGCCGCGTTCTTCCTTCACGACCTGCACCAGCATCACCTGGCGGCGCTTGATGACTTCCTGAATCTTGTACTGGCGGCGCGGACGGAAAGCGCGCTCCGGAACTTCCTCGAGTACGTCATCGCCGCCGACCGACTCGACGACTTCTTCCTCGGCATCCTCGCCGTCGTCCTCATCGTCTTCACCATCCGCATCGCCGGCGTGGTGCTCATCCTGATGATCTTCGCCAAGCGCCACGGGCTCGTCGGCATGAGAGGCGCCGGTCGCATCATGTTCATGCGGCTGATCGTCGTCCGCGCGATCGTCCTGCGCATGGTCCTGCGCTGCGCCGGAATCTTCGCTGACCGGAGACAAGGCAGGCGCATTCGCATCCGCCGCTGCATGTGCCTCGGTGTGTGCGCCATGGTCGTGCGTGTGATCGTCATCGCTGTGATCGCCGTGATCCTGCTCATCGTGCGGATGCGCGGCATGATCGTGGTGATGGTCGTCGTGGCCATGATCGTCATGATGCGCGGCTTCCGCGTCATGCGGGTAGTCGGGTGCGTGATCGCCGACCTGCGCCGCGTCAGCCTGCGGCTGTGCGTCCGTCTCGGCGCTTGCGCCCTCGACGATCTCGCTCTGCACGCGCTCGCCACGATCGCGGCGGCGGGAGTTGCGATGGCGCGAACGGCGGCGGCTGGAGCGATTTTCCGACTCTTCTTCCGCTTCGCGATGCGCACGCTCGTCGGCCTCGATCAGGGCCTGACGGTCGGCGACCGGGATCTGGTAGTAGTCGGGATGGATTTCGCTGAAGGCCAGGAAGCCGTGCCGATTGCCGCCATACTCGATGAAGGCGGCCTGCAGCGACGGCTCGACGCGCGTGACCTTGGCGAGATAGATATTGCCGCGCAGTTGCTTGCGCTGGGCAGATTCGAAATCAAATTCCTCGACGCGATTGCCGCGGACCACGACCACCCGGGTCTCTTCCGGATGGGTCGCATCGATCAACATCTTGTTGGGCATTTTGGAGCTCTTGACGGCGAACGGCACGTTCGGCGGCCAGCGCATGGCGCATGGCCGGGGTTCGTAACGGTCCACCTGATTCGGGGGTGAGGGGAAGGCCAAAACGCCGCCCGAGGCACCGTGCCGACCGCGACGCCAGCGAAACGCGACGCGCAAAAACCTCGCGTCGTATCGTTGCTGTCGTCGATGGGATCTGCGCGATCCCGGTCGGCATTAGAGTCTGGCGCATCAAGCGTCGGCCCGTTTAATTCATTGGACGGCAAACACGCCGCCGTATTCTGGGGCGGCAAGGCGCCGCCGTATTCTGCCGCCGACATCGCCAGCGGATTCGGTGCTGGCAGCGCCAACGCGGCCGCAAATGCGCGCGCTGGCTCTCGATGGTCCGCCACCTTTCAATAGCGGTCGCCGGTTATGGGAGTAGCCGCTCGGGCTGGTAACCGCCGCTCCGTGTCAGCCGCGCGCTGCGCTGGCTGTGGAAGGTCGGAAGGTACGCTGGAACCTCTAACTGTATGCGAGGACCTGGCGCTGCACCGGGAAGCTGAACGCGACACAACCGCAAGTTTAAACCGTCAGCCCTTCATACATACGTCGAACACCGCCCTCTGGCAAGGGAAGCGTCACAACGCTGCAACACAGCGCGGCAATCGTTTCGGAGCGCGGTAAGCCGCCGTTAACTGTGCGGTTCTATTGCGATATGAGGTGTCCGGAAACTGCGGATTTGTCGATGCCCCTCAGGAAAAATCGCGCGTTCTTGGTCACTTCTTGGGTGTGCGCCGCAGCATTCCTGTGTTTTGCGATTCCTTTGGCCCAGGCCATCGAATCCCAGCCCCCGCAGCCGGCGGTTGCGCAGGCCTTTCCGGTCGCCTCCGACGTGCGCGTGGCGGGCGACAACAAGCAGACGCGCTTCATTCTCGATCTGGACCGCAAGGTGGATGTCCGGGCTTTTGTCCTTGGCGATCCATATCGGGTCGTCCTCGACATCCCGCAGGTGACCTTCAATCTCCCCGCCGGGACAGGGACTTCGGGCCGGGGGCTGATCCGTGCCTTTCGCTATGGTCTTGTCATGCCGGGCGGCTCGCGCGTGGTGTTCGATCTGACCGGCCCGGCCAGGGTCGAAAAGGCCTTCGTGATGGATGCTGCGAACGGCCAGCCGGCGCGGCTGGTGGTCGAACTCGTGGCGGTGGAGCGCTCCGCCTTCAAGCCGACGCCGGCGAACGATGAGCGGGTGCAACTTCGTCCGGCGATCGCCGATGCCAGCGACACAACGGGAGCAACCGGATCGGGCAAGGTCAACGATCCCCGGCCGGTCATTGTCATCGACCCCGGTCACGGTGGCGTCGATAACGGTACACAGGCCGCGACCGGCGAGGCCGAGAAAACCATCGTGCTGGATTTTGCCAAGGCGCTCCGGGACCGGATCGAGAAGGGCGGCAAGTTCCGCGTGGTGATGACCCGCGACGACGACACTTTCATCCCGCTGGGCGACCGTGTGAAAATCGCCCGCAACCACATGGCTGCGCTGTTCGTCTCGATCCATGCCGACGCGCTGCCGAAGCGGGAAGGCGATGCGCAGGGCGCCACCGTCTACACGCTCTCGGATCGGGCCTCCGACGCCGAAGCCGAACGGCTCGCCGAGGCGGAGAACAAGGCCGACGCTATCGCCGGGATCAATCTGACCGAGGAACCGGCCGAAGTTGCCGATATCCTGATCGACCTGACCCAGCGCGAGACCCGTGCGTTTTCAAACCGTTTTGCCAGAACGCTTGTCAACGAGATGAAGACGGTCGCGAGGATGCACAAGCATCCGCTGAAGTCGGCCGGTTTCAGGGTCCTGAAGGCGCATGACGTTCCCTCGGTGCTGGTTGAACTCGGCTACGTGTCGAACAAGGGCGATCTTCAGCATCTGGTTTCGGAAAGCTGGCGGTCCCGAACGGTGGGGTCGGTCGCCCAGGCCGTGGATGCGTTCCTCGGCAAGCGTGTGGTTTCCGCGGGCGCTTCAAAATAAACGCGTTCAGCTTGAATTTGCAGCGGTATTGCCTCTGAGGCCCTAGTTTGGCCACAGCGGCGGCTCTATAGGAATTCAGATCAGAAACGGACCAGAATCGGCGCACGCCCGAAGGGTGGATGGTATAGTCCGGTTTGGAATCTCCGACGTGCGCCATGATCGCGCCCCGACGCTAAGGACGGATACTGACGATGCGCTTGCTGTTGCGGTTCATGGGCTTTCTGTTCGCGGCGGGAACGATCGTGTTCCTTGTCGGCGTCGCTGCGGTCGCGGGCCTGATCTGGCACTTTTCAAAGGACCTGCCGGATTATTCGCAGTTGCAGGATTACGAACCTCCCGTGATGACGCGCGTTCACGCGGCGGACGGATCGCTGCTCGGCGAATACTCCAAGGAGCGCCGGCTGTATCTGCCGATCCAGGCGATTCCCAAGCCCGTCATCAATGCGTTCCTCGCGGCGGAAGACAAGAATTTCTACGAGCACGGTGGAATCGACTTCACCGGCATGGCGCGCGCCGCGATCCTCTATGCGCAGAATTTCGGGTCCAACCGCCGCCCGCAGGGCGCGTCCACGATCACACAGCAGGTCGCGAAGAACTTTCTGCTGACCAACGAGGTGTCGTTCGACCGCAAGATCAAGGAAGCCTTGCTGGCGATGCGCATCGAGCGCACCTACACCAAGGACAAGATCCTCGAACTGTATCTCAACGAAATCTATCTCGGCCTCGGCGCGTACGGCATCGCCGCGGCGTCGCTGGTTTACTTCGACAAGTCGGTGAACGAACTGACCATCGCGGAAGCGTCCTATCTGGCGGCGCTGCCGAAAGCGCCCGCCGCGCTGCATCCGGTCCGCAACCGTGACCGCGCCATCGAGCGCCGCAACTACGTGATTGATCGCCTGCTGGAAAACGGCTGGATCAAGCAGACTGACGCCGTCGCGGCCCGCAAGGAGCCGCTGGTCGTGACCTCGCGTTCCAATGCGGCGCATATTTTTGCCGGTGAGTATTTCGCCGAGGAAGTCCGCCGCGACATCTTCGAGCGTTACGGCGAGAAGAAGCTCTATGAAGGCGGCCTGTCGGTCCGCACCTCGCTCGATCCGAAGCTGCAGGTGATGGCGCGCAAGTCGGTGGTGGCCGGTCTTGTCAGGTTCGACGAGGCGCAGGGCTGGCGCGGCGCTCAAAACAAGATCGACATTACCGGTGACTGGGGCGTGAAACTCGCGGAAGTGAAGTCGCTTTCCGATATTTCCCCGTGGCGCATGGCCGTGGTGCTCGAGACCAGCGATCAGTCGGCGCGCATCGGCTTTCAGCCGGGACGCGAACTTGGCGGCGCGGTCTCCAAAACGCGCGACACCGGCCTGATTTCGCTCGATGGCGTGCGCTGGGCGAAGGCCGCGAGCGGGCCGACCCGGTTCAAGACGCCGACGGCTGTGACACAGGTGCTGTCGCCGGGCGATGTGATCTATGTCGATCCGCTGCTGGACAAGGACGGCAACAAGGTCGAGGGGCAGTACCGGCTCCGTCAGGTGCCGGAAGTCTCCGGCGCGATGGTGGCGATGGACCCGTGGACCGGCCGCGTGCTGGCCATGGTCGGCGGCTTCTCGTTCGATCAGAGCCAGTTCAATCGCGCGACGCAGGCCTATCGCCAGCCGGGTTCATCCTTCAAGCCCATCGTCTATTCGACGGCGATGGACAACGGCTATACGCCATCCACCGTCGTCGTCGACGCGCCGATCGAAATCGACCAGGGGCAGGGCGCCGGTGTCTGGCGTCCGGAAAACTATTCGACCGGCAAGTATTACGGCCCGACCACGCTGCGCAACGCGCTGATCCGTTCGCTCAATACGGTGACCGTGCGGCTTGCGCAGGATGTCGGCATGCCGCTGATCGGCGAATACGCCAAGCGTTTCGGCATCTATGACGATCTGCCGAACTACTTATCTTACGCGCTCGGCGCGGGCGAGACGACGGTGATGCGCATGGTCACCGCCTATTCGATGTTCGCCAATGGCGGCAAGCGGGTGAAGCCGACGCTCATCGACCGTATCCAGGACCGCTATGGCCACACCATCTTCCGGCATGACCAGCGCGAATGCCGTGGCTGCGATGCTGCCGACGGCTGGAAGAACCAGCCCGAGCCGACGCTTGTCGACCGGCGCGAGCAGGTGCTGGACTCGATGACGGCCTATCAGATCACTTCGATGATGGAAGGCGTCGTGCAGAGCGGCACGGCGACGGTGCTGCGCGAAGTCGGCAAGCCGATCGCGGGCAAGACCGGCACGACCAACGACGAGAAGGACGCGTGGTTCATTGGCTTCTCGCCCGACCTCGTCGTCGGCGTTTACATCGGCTATGACAAGCCGCGTAACCTTGGACGCGGCGGCACCGGCGGCCATCTGGCTGCCCCCGTGGTGAAAGATTTCATGAAGCTCGCGCTGGCGGACAAGCCTGCGGTGCCGTTCAAGGTTCCCGCCGGCATCAAGCTGATCCGCGTCGACGCCAAGTCCGGCATGCGCGCAGGCCCCGGCGACAGCGGACGAACCATCCTCGAAGCCTTCAAGCCCGGCACCGCGCCGCCTGACAACTATTCGGTCATTGGCGTTGCGGATGCGGATCGTTCGCCGGGCGGCGTCTCGCCCGATGCGGATCGGGCGATCTTCCGGCCGGGGACGGGCGGTCTTTACTAGCGGTCCTGCCCAGCGCAACGCGCCACGTTGCACTGGGCGCCGTCAGCCGCTACATCCCTTTCGTCTTTTTTGAATCGCAGCCGAGTTGCTGCAAGCTGGAATTGTCATGCGTCCTGAAATCGAACGCCTTGTTGAAGAGATCAAGCAGTCAGTCGGGCTGCTGAGGAGGCATCTTTGACGTCGATGCTGCCACCGCACGTCTCGCCGAACTGAACGCTCTCGCCGAAGATCCCAATCTCTGGAACGATCCGCAGAAGGCCCAGAAGCTGATGCAGGAGCGCACCTCGCTCGAGGGGCAGCTCACCGGCATCGGCCGCATCGAGCGCGAGGTCGAGGATCAGATCGGCATGATCGAACTCGGCGAGGCCGAGAAGGACGAGGGCGTCGTTCTGGAAGCCGAGACTGCGCTCAAGGCGCTGAAGAAGGACGTCGCCAAGCAGGAACTGGAAGCGCTGTTGTCCGGCGAAGCCGACAAGTTCAACACATATCTTGAAGTCCACGCCGGCGCCGGCGGTACCGAGAGCCAGGACTGGGCGTCGATGCTGCTGCGCATGTATACGCGCTGGGCGGAAAAGCACGGCTTCAAGATCGAGTATCTCGAAGAAACCGAAGGCGAAGAAGCCGGCATCAAGTCCGCGACCATCCAGATCAGCGGCCACAATGCCTATGGCTGGCTGAAAACCGAAGCGGGCGTGCATCGCCTCGTGCGCATCTCGCCGTTCGATTCCAACGCCCGGCGGCATACGTCGTTCTCCAGCGTCGCGATCTTCCCGGTGGTCGATGACAGCATCAAGATCGACATCAAGGAATCCGACGTGCGCACCGATACGATGCGTTCGGGCGGCGCGGGCGGTCAGCACGTCAACAAGACGGAGTCCGCGGTACGTCTGACGCACATTCCGACCGGCGTGGCGGTGGTCTGTCAGGCGGGCCGCTCACAGCACAAAAACCGCGCTCAGGCGTGGGACATGCTGCGCGCGCGCCTCTATGAAATCGAACTCAAGAAGCGTGAAGAAAAGGCAGCGGCCGATCAGGCGGCCAAGACCGATATCGGCTGGGGCCATCAGATCCGGTCCTATGTGCTGCAGCCGTATCAGATGGTGAAGGACCTGCGCACCGGTGTGCAGACGTCCGACACCCAAGGCGTGCTCGACGGCGATCTCGACGAGTTCATGGCCGCAACGCTGGCGCAGAAGGCGTTCGGCACCTCGCCGGGGGCGATCGAGGACGTGGACTAGGTTTGATGCTGGCGTTTTCCTGACGCGACCCGGCGTTCCCTTCGTTTGAAAGCGCTGCAAACGCGGAGCCGGGTTGCCGGGAAGCGGGTGGTTCATTGCCGGACCGCCGCGTATTCCTGTTCGCCATGGCTGTTGTTCAGGACCGACTCACAGAAACCGAACTGCGGATGGACGAGCGCGACTGGTCGCGGCTTGTCTTCCTGTCCGTGCTTTGGGGCGGGACATTTTTCTTCACCGGCGTCGCGCTGAAGGAATTGCCGCCGCTGACGCTGGTGTTTATCCGGCTGTCGCTCGCGACGCTGATCCTTCTGCCCGTGCTGTGGGCCAATCGGATTCCTTTTCCAAGGGGCATCAGGGGATGGTGGCCGTTCGCGGTCATGGCGCTGATCAACAATGTCATGCCGTTCTCGCTGCTCGTGATGGGGCAGACCTATATTCCGAGCGGAACGGCCGCGGTGGTGAATGCCACCACACCGGTTTTCACTGTTCTGGTCGCTGCGGCATTCGGGGAGGAACGGCTGATCCTGCGCCGCGTTGCGGGCGTCGTGCTGGGCCTGTGCGGTGTCATCATCCTGAAGGGGTTTGAATTCGATATCGGTTCAAAGCAGACCGTCGGCGTTTTGCTCTGCCTTGGCGCGACCACCTGCTTCGGCTTCTCCGCGTTGTGGGCCAGGCGGAAACTGGCTGGCGCCGCGCCGATTGGGGCAGCGACCTTCCAACTCGCCTCGGGCGCGCTGATGATGCTCATTCTGGCAAGCGTCTTCGATCGTCCGTGGCAATTGCAGATGCCGGGAATGGTGACGTGGCTGGCCGTTCTCGGCCTTGCGGCGCTCTCGACCGCGCTGGCGTTCATCCTGCTCTTCCAGATCATCGAGCGATCCGGCGCCAGCAATGTGATGCTGGTGACGCTGCTTGTGCCGGTCAGCGCGATCCTGCTCGGCTATTTCTTTCTCGGAGAGCGGATTGAAGCCCGGGAGATCGTCGGCGCGCTTGTCATCGCAAGCGCGCTGCTGGTGATGGATGGCCGCGTGTTTCGCTTGTTCGGCCGTTCCGGCGCGGCATGAGCCGGACTCACCCTTGCGTCAGGCGGACCCCGGCGCGCAGGAATTTCTGAGGGTCCACGGCGTCGCCGTCGATACGTGTTTCATAGTGCAGGTGAGGGCCTGTGGAACGTCCGGTCGAGCCGACCTCGCCGATCACCTGACCGATCGTCACGCGCTCACCGACCTTGACGTTGATGGCCGACAGATGTCCGTAGCGGGTTGACAGGCCGTTGCCGTGGTCGATCTCCACCATGCGGCCATAGCCGCCGCTCCATCCGGCGTTGACGACCTTGCCGTTTGCGGTGGCGCGAACCGGATCGCCGGTCGAGGCGCGGAAGTCCAGGCCGCTGTGCATCGCAGGGCGGCCGAGAAACGGATCGCTGCGCACGCCGAATCCGGATGAGAATTCGACATTGCCGACGACCGGCTTGCGATAAGGCACCAGCGACAGCGTGCGCGTGAGCTTGTCGACCTGCGCGCGGCTCAGATTGATCCGGTAAAGCTGACGGTCGAACGCGCTGGCGTCCGCCGATGGCTTGGTGACCGGGATGTAAGGTCCACCCATGCCGCCTTTCGGCGCGGCGGCTTCAAGCTGCGCCATGTCGAGGCCGAGGTCGGTAATCAGGCCGCGCATCCGGCGCATCTTTGATTCGTAGGTGCCTTCGACCGAACTGAGGACCGCGACCTGACGGCCTTCGACCTTGTCGAGCGCCGCGTTCAGATTCGTCAGCACGCTATCGACGCCGTTGGTTTTGGCGAATTCGGTGCGCGGGTGCGCGGCAGCCGGTGTGCGGGACTCAAGCCGGGCCTCGCGATCCGGCGGCGTGACGAAAGTAACGGTGTCGTTGATCGGCGAGGGCTTCGGCACACCCGTCGATGAGCCGGCATCCGTCGCCTGCGCTCCACGCGCCGTGGGCCTGATCGAACCGGTCGGGGCGGCGTCCGGCATGGTGTTGAGGGCGGCCGCGCGTGACTCAAGTAGCGCCTGCCGCCGCATGATCTGGTTGAGCTTCTGGTCGTATTGCTCCTGATCGAGCAACTGGCGGCTGGTGGTGCGGTCGACCCGCGCGCGCAGTTCAGCGATGCGGTCCTCGTAAGCGTATTGCATCTCCGCCTGACGGGCGATCAGCCGGGTCAGCACGTCGTCGCGAAAGGCGAAATAGGTCGCGGTCGCCGCAGACCATGCGCCCATCACCACGACCGATCCGACCACGATCCAGAACACGACGGGTCCGAACCGGACAGCCTTGCCGTGATGGACAATGGTGTAGCCGTTGCGATCCGGACGATGATGCGCAGGCCGCCGCTGCTGCGCCCTCGCATGGTCATGATGGCCGTGATGGTGCTGGTGACGGTCAGGATGGTGGTGGGCAGAACGGTTCGACATCAGCACTCCCGTGCCGCCGGACGTATCCAGGCGGCTCAACTACAGAGGCTGATTTGAACCTTTCATGGTTAATTTTCGGAAAATGATACCTGATGACTTAAAGCGCGCGCGCAGCTTCCAGGACAGCACCGGCGTGGCCATCGACCCTGACATTACGCCAGATTTTGGCGATCCGGCCGTCCGCATCGACCAGAACCGTGGTCCGAATAATTCCCATGAAGGTTTTGCCGTACAGGGATTTTTCGCCCCAGACGCCATACGCCTTGAGCATGCCGAGTGCCTCGTCCGAGACAAGCGGGACGGTCAGGCCGTGCTTGTCGCGGAAGGTTTCCTGCCTGGTCACGGAATCGGCCGAGACGCCAAGGACGGCAGTCCCGGCACTTGCGAATTCGTCCGCGAGGCGGCTGAAGGCGACGGCTTCGAGGGTGCAGCCGGGTGTGTCGGCGCGGGGATAGAAAAAGATCACCAGTTTGCGCCCGGCATAGTTCGCCAGCGACACGGTCTGTCCGCCATCGCGCGGGAGAGAGAAAGCCGGAGCCCGCTGCCCCTCGGACAGCGTCGGGGAAGGTTTGCCTGCCGGTCTTGAAGGTTTTGCGGAAGCCGTTTCGGCCGCCTTCACCGCCGCCGTCCTCGCGGCAGGACCCTTTGCCGCACGCGGCTGGGCGGCGGTCTTTTTCACCGGTTTACCGGCGGCGGCTTTGGTGGCCGCCCGTTTCACGGCTTTAGCTTTTTCGCCGGGCGCCTTCGGTGGCGATTTGGACGATTTCTTGCGCGTTTTCTTGGACATACGCCTTCCTTTCGTCGCTTTCAGTGGGGTATTTAGGGAATCACCAGAACGGCCACGAAGACATCAAAGCCGGTTTCTTCGGCTGGGCAAATCCGACGCCCCCGAGGTATGCTGAACAGCCCAATCTATTGAATTTACAACTTTCCCGGACCACCGCTCGAACGACACATAAAACGATAAACTAAGACTGGACGTTTAGTCTGGCGGGATACCGACGGAGCGAGTCTCCAGTTTTACGCTTTGACGCCCGGCGGCTCGACCAGGCTGACATCACGACCGAGAGGCAATGCCGAGATCAGAGCCCCAGAAAGCCTTTGCCAAGGCGGCAGACGAGCACCGGCATTGGGAGGATTCCGGCTGGGATCACCATGACGATGCGGCTTGCGATCGGGCCATCAAACTTCTCAACCGCCCGACCATCGGCGTTCATCGGTTCACGGACTGGTTCCGGAGGCTGCGCCGCCGAGGTGGCGGTGGCGGCAGTCCATGGATCGGGCGGACCTTGCTCGTGCTGGCGTCGCTCGGCGTGGTTTTCGGGGGCGCGTTCGGCGCGCTGTGGCTGCGCCTCGGCGCGGGGCCGGTCAACCTCGACATCATGACGCCGTGGCTTGCATCGGCGATCGAGGAAAATCTTGGACACGATCATACCGTCGAGGTGGGCGGGACCCAGATCGAACGTGCAGGCCGCATTCGCATCGCCGTGCGCCTGCGTGACATTGTCGTGCGCGATCACGACCACAACATCGTTGCCAACGCGCCGAAAGCTGAAGTGAGGCTTTCCGGTATGGCGCTGCTCACCGGTCGGCTTCGCGCGGAAACGCTGCGGCTTGTGGGGGCCGAACTCGCGGTCAAGATCACGCCCGATGGCCGCGTGATCGTTTCGACGGGACAGGGCAACAGTCCGCTCGCGACCGGAAAGGTGCCTGTCAAGCCGGTGGCGCAGTCTTCTTTTTCCACTGCTCCGGCGCCGTTGCCGTTTCAGGCATCGCCCGCGCCGCCGCCGACAGTCGCCGCGTCATCCGCAGCATCGTCGAACGGCACCGGCGGACTGATCGCCGCGCTTGACTGGCTCGACAGCCTCAGCGCCAACGGCCTCGACGGCAAAAGCCTCAACGAAATCGGATTGCGCAACGGTGCGCTGGTGGTCGAAGACCAGCGCAGCGGCGGCACCCTGAATTTCTCGAACATCAGCATGAGCCTGCGGCGGCCCGCCGGCGGCGGCGTCGCTCTTAGTGTCGGTGAAGAGGGAAAGAACGGCTGGGAGCTGAAGGTCGCGGTGGGCGCGCCGTCCAACGGCGTGCGGTCGGTCGATATCAGCGCCAACAAGGTGCCGGCCAACAATCTGCTGCTCGCCGCCCGTTTGAAGGATTTTACCTATTCGGCGGACATGCCACTCAGTGGCGAGTTCAAGGGTGAACTCGGCCGCGACGGTTTGCCGACATACTTCCGCGGCGAGATCGTCGCGGGCAAGGGCACCATCGTCGATCTCAATGTGCCCGACTACCCCATGGTGATCGACCATGCCGATGCCCGGGTCGAATGGGATGCCGGACGCCGCGTCATGGTCGCGCCGTTCCATGTCAATGCCGGTTCCAACCGGATCACGCTGCTCGCGCATCTCGAGCCGCCCAACGGCAGCATTCCAAACTGGCAACTCGGCTTGAGTGGCGGAACCATTCTGCTTGCGGGCGAAGCAGGGGAACCGGCCTCGATCTTCAACCGGATCGCGATCCGCATCCGCTTCGATACCGACAACCGCCGGATCCTGCTGACCCAGTGCGACATCAGCAACGGCGAGATCGGCGTGGCGGGTTCGGGAAGTCTCGACTATTCGGGCGAGCCGCGCCTGACTCTCGGAATGGCCGCGACACCGATGCCGGTCGCGATCCTCAAGCGCATCTGGCCGGTCCTGATCGTGCCGGAGGTCCGTGAATGGGTCACCGAACGTGTCGATCGCGGAAACCTGCAGCGGCTCGATGTGGCGGTGAATGCGCCGGTGCATACGCTGGTGCGCGGCGGCCCGCCGATTCCCGACGATGGACTGTCGGTGAATTTCCTGGCGAACGGTCTCACCATCAGGCCCGTGGATGACCTGCCATTGGTCCGCGACGCCGACATGAAGGGGCGCGTCAGCGGACGCACCGTCAACATCAATGTCGGACAGGGAGCCGTCGATACGCCCGCCGGACGGCGGCTGAACATTTCGGACCTGACCTTTGAAGTGCCCGATCTCGCTCCGAAGCCAGCGCCCACCAAGGTGCGTTTCCGTGTCGATGGACCGGTGCCCGCCGCGGCCGAGGTACTTCAGTCGGAGCGACTGCGTGAAGCTGGCGATACGGTGATCGACCCGAATTCGAGCAAAGGCACGGTCTCGGCAATCGTCACGCTTGCGATGCCGCTGAAGAATGCGCTGACCAAGGCCGATACGACATACTCCATCAGTCTCGATCTTGGCGCGCTTGCCGTCGACAAACTGGCGATGAACCAGAAGCTCGAGGCGAACTCGCTGAAGGTCGTTGCCGACAATCAGGGCTACCGCGTGAAGGGCGATGTCAAGATCGCCGGGCAACCGGCGGCGCTCGACTATCGCAAGAACAGCGATGGCGATGCCGACGTCCGTCTTGCCGCCACCCTCGACGACGCGGCGCGGGCGCGTCTCGGCGTCGATCTGGGATCGAGTCTAAGCGGCGCCATTCCGATCAAATTGACCGGCAAGATTTCAGGCAACGAAGGCGACAATCGCGACAACCGGTTCGGCGTCGAGGCCGATCTGACGGCCGCTCGCATCGACAACCTGTTGCCGGGCTGGACCAAGGTCGCCGGCAAGACGACGAAGATGACATTCAACGTCGTGCAGAAGCCCCAGGGCACCCGCTTCGAGGATATCGTCGTCGAAGGCAACGGTACCTCGATCAAGGGGTCTCTCGAAGTCGATGACAAGAACGATCTGGTCAATGCCTCATTCCCGGTCTTTTCGCCGTCCGAAGGCGACAAGGCGAACCTGAAGGCCGAAAGGCAGCCTGACGGAATGCTCAAGGTGACGATGCGCGGGGAGGTGTTTGACGGCCGCGGCTTCATCAAGAGCGCGATGTCGGGCCGGGATCAGAGCACCAAGGAAAAGTCCAAGAGCTTCGACATTGACATCGACGCCAAGCTGGGCGCGCTCGCGGGGTATTACGGCGAAGCGGTGCGCAGCATCGACCTGAAACTTACGCGCCGCAACGGTACGGTCCGGACGTTCTCCCTCAGCGGCAAGCTGGGACGCGATACGCCGGTGATCGGCGATATGCGCAGCCGCGGGCAGGGACGCGAGGTGATGTATCTTGAAACCAACGACGCCGGTGCGTTTTTCCGTTTCACCGATACCTACGCGAAGATGAGCGGCGGCAAGATGTGGCTGGCGGTGGACCCGCCGACCTCGGATACATCGCCGCAGGAAGGCTTGCTGAACGTCCGCGACTTCACCATCAAGGGCGAAGCTGCGCTGGACCGCGCCGTGGCCAATGCGCCGAATGCGAATCCCCAAGGCGTGGCGTTCTCCGGCATGCGTGCGGAGTTTTCGCGCCAGAGCGGGCAGTTGCGGGTGAAGGACGGCGTGCTGCGCGGGCCGACCATCGGCGCGACGATCGAAGGGTTCATCGACTATCCGGTCAATCAGGTGAAGATGAGCGGCACCTTCGTTCCGCTCTATGGCCTGAACAACATGTTCGGGCAGATTCCGATCGTCGGGCTGTTCCTCGGCGGCGGCAGCAACGAAGGCCTGATCGGCATCACCTATGAAGTGGTCGGAACGCCCGGTGCACCCGTGTTGCGGGTCAACCCGATCTCGGCGATGGCCCCCGGCGTGTTCCGCAAGATATTCGATTTCAATACCGGCCGGCAGAGCACGCCGAACGACTTTTCATCGCCGACCCAGCAATGAGCGCGTTTCAGGTTCAGGATCCCGACTATGAAGCGCGGGTGCGAAAGACGTTCGCCGGGCAGGCGGCGCTCACAACGCTCGGGATCACGCTGGCCCGGATCGAGCCGGGAACGCTCGAACTGCGAATGCCGTATGATGCGAAATTCTCGCAGCAGAACGGATTTCTGCATGGCGGGATCGTCTCCGCCGGTCTCGATACGGCGTGCGGCCTCGCGTCCTACACGCTGATGCCCGCGAATGCCGACATTCTCACCGTCGAGTTCAAGATCAACCTGCTTGCCCCCGCGAAGGGCCAGACGTTTCGCTTCGTCGGTCATGTCATCAAGCCGGGACGCACGCTGGTGGTCTCGGAAGGCCGTGCCTATGCCGTCGAGGGCGAGAGCGAAAAGCTGATCGCTACGATGTCGGCGACCATGATGACCATGGTCCAGCGAAGCTAGAAGCCGGCGTCACACCGGCTTGAGCAGGACATGCTTCTTGCGGCCCATCGACAGCTTCACCACACCGTCTGACGTCAGGTCATTTGCCGTCAGGCTGATCTTGTCGTCGGTGACGGGCGTATCGTTGATACGCAGTCCGCCGCCCTTGATCTGACGGCGAGCTTCGCCGTTCGATGCGACAAGGCCTGCCTTGACGAACAACCCGAGCGCGGGCGCGCCGGCGTCGAGTTCGGCGCGCGGAATTTCGAGCGTTGGCAGGTCGCCGCCGATGGCGCCTTCCTCGAAGGTCTTGCGGGCGGTTTCCGAAGCGGCGTCGGCGGCCTCGCGCCCGCGAATGAGCGCGGTGGCTTCGGTCGCGAGAACCTTCTTCGCCTCGTTGATGTCCTGGCCTTTGAGCGCAGCGAGCTTCGCGATCTCATCCATCGGCAGCAGGGTGAACAGTTTCAGGAAGCGCTCGACATCCGCGTCCTCGGTGTTGCGCCAAAATTGCCAGTAGTCGTAGTTGCTGAGGAGATCGGCATTCAGCCAGACCGCGCCCGCGGCTGTTTTGCCCATTTTCGCACCGGATGAGGTGGTGAGCAGCGGACAGGTCAGCGCATAGAGCTGGTGCGTGCCCATGCGCCGTCCGAGGTCGATGCCGTTGACGATATTGCCCCACTGATCGGAGCCGCCCATCTGCAAGTTGCAGTCGTAGCGGCGCGACAGTTCCACGAAATCGTAGGACTGCAGGATCATGTAGTTGAATTCGATAAACGACAGTTCCTGCTCGCGCTCCAGCCGCATGCGCACCGAGTCCATGGTCAGCATGCGGTTGATCGAGAAATGCCGGCCGACATCGCGCAGCATTTCGATGTAGTTGAGCGTGGTCAGCCATTCGGCGTTGTCGGCCATCACCGCGTCGCTCTTGCCGTCGCCGAACCTGATGAGCTTCGTGAAGGTTCCCTTGATGCTTTCCTTGTTGGCGTCGATCTGCTCGTAGGTCAGCAATTTGCGCGTCTCGTCGCGGCCCGACGGATCGCCGACCCGCGTGGTGCCGCCGCCCATCAGCACGATCGGCTTGTTGCCGGTCTGCTGAAGCCAATGCAGCATCATGATCGAGAGCAGATGCCCCACATGCAGGGACGAGGCCGTGCAGTCATATCCGATATAGGCTGTCACATCGCCCTTTTCAGCAAGGGCGTCGAGACCGGCGGCATCCGACATCTGGTGGATGAAGCCGCGGCTCTGCAGGACATTGAGGAAATCGGACTTGTGGGCGCTCATATCGGGACTCTTCGGGACGATTTACCTGTTTCGCTAATTTAGCGATTTATTGGGGCCTGTGGTGTATCAGGTCCGCTGCCGGATTCAAACGAGGAACGGCCTGTGCTGACTGCGATTGGCCTCATGAGCGGCACATCCCTGGATGGGGTGGATGTCGCGCTGATCGAAACGGATGGTGAGCGTATCGGGCGGTTCGGCCCGACCGCGTACCGCGCCTATACCGGTGCCGAGCGCGACATGCTGCGGCGGGCGCTCGCCGATGCCGCGCCGATGACGGACCGGGATGCACGGCCGGGCGCGGTGGCCGACGCGGAACACCTGGTGACCCGCGCGCATGCCGAGGCCATCGAAAATTTTCTGGAGGCCAACGGTCTTTCGCGCTCCGATATTGATGTCGTCGGATTTCATGGCCAGACGGTTTTGCACCGTCCCGAACGAAAACTGACCGTACAGATCGGCGATGGTCGGGCGCTCGCCAGAACGCTCGGGATTCCGGTTGTCTTCGATTTGCGCGCGGCGGATGTTGCCGCCGGCGGGCAGGGCGCGCCGCTGGTGCCGGTTTATCACCGCGCGCTGGTGAACATGCAAAACAGCGACGGGCCAACAGTTGTTGTCAATATCGGTGGTGTCGCGAATATCACCTATATCGACGGCGACACCTTGATCGCCTGCGACACGGGTCCTGGCAATGCGCTGCTCGACGACTTCATGCTGCGCAGAACGGGGGAGGCGGTCGACCGCGACGGGCGCGCGGCAGCCGCCGGGCGGGTTGACGATGAGTGGATCGCACGCGCGTTGAACCGTCCGTTCTTTACCTTGCCGCCGCCAAAATCGCTCGACCGTAACGATTTCGCAGCGCTGACGATCGAAGGCATGAGCGTGCAGGATGGCGCGGCAACGCTGACCGCGCTGACGGCGGACTCTATCGCCGCAATCGCAAAGATGCTGCCAAAACTCCCTTCGCGCTGGATCGTCGTTGGCGGCGGCGCGAGCAATCCGATCCTGATAGCGATGCTCGGCAAGCGTTTGGCTCCCGCGGCCGTGATGCGCGGGGCGGATCTGGGTTGGTCCGGTGATGCGGTGGAGGCGCAGGCTTTCGCCTATATGGCCGTCCGCAGCCTCAAGAGCCTGCCGCTGACATTCCCGGGGACGACCGGCGTCCCTGCGGCCTTGACCGGGGGCGTCCTCGCGAAACCGTGATTTCATGCACGTGCATGAATATTGACAAATTTCATGCGATCGCATTTATTTCAATGCAACTGCATTGAAAGGGATTCCCGATGCTGGTCGTCGAACTGATTCACGCCGTTCAGATCATTCGCGAGGGCTTTTTGCGCTATGCGCGGCAGACAACCGCCAACGTGGAAAGCGACCGGCCGCCGCCGTGCTCCCACCGCTGGAGGGACACGCCATGAGCGCGCCGCTAAAGCTGATCAGCCACAAGCTCTGCCCTTATGTTCAGCGCGCCGTGATTTCCCTTAAAGAAAAGGGCGTTCCGTTCGAGCGGATCGACATTGATCTCGACAACAAGCCGGACTGGTTCCTGAAGATTTCACCGCTCGGAAAGGTGCCGGTGCTGCAGGTGGGCGACAAGGCGGTGTTCGAGTCGGCGGTCATTCTGGAATATCTGGAAGAGACGCTGCCCAATCCCTTGCATCCGCAGGATCCGCTGACCCGCGCCGAGCATCGCGCATGGATCGAGTTCGGCTCGGCTGTACTGGGCGACATCTGGGGTCTCGAAACAGTGGCTGACGAAGCCGCGTTCAAGGTGAAGGCAAAGCAGGCGGCCGACAAGTTCGCGCGGCTGGAAGCGCGTCTGGTTGCCGCGCCGTTCTTCGATGGCGAAAAATTCTCGCTGGTGGATGCCGTGTTCGCGCCCGCGTTCCGTTACTTCGATGTGTTCGACGAGATCGGCGATTTCGGCATTCTGGACAACAAGCCGAAGATCGCGCGCTGGCGCAAAAGCCTGCGCGAGCGCGCCTCAGTTCGCGAGGCGGTGAGCGCCGACTATCCGGCGTTGCTGCGGGCCTTCATGACGAAGCACAAGTCGTATCTTTCCCAACTGGACCGGCGTGCCGCTGCGTAAGGGCGTTGGTGCAGTTACAAGAATGGCGCGGAATGATCCTCATCCGCGCCATTTCTATTTTTGAGAATGTGATTATCGTCAGCGGACGTTGGCAAGCCGCATGTCGAGATAGGATGTCACCGACTCCATCAGCGGCTCCATCTTGTCCACGAAGAAGTGGTTGGCGCCGGGAATGACCTGCTGGTCGATCACGATTCCCTTCTGCGTCTTGAGTTTCTCCACCAGCGTGGTGACGTCCTTCGCAGGCGCCACGATGTCCTTGTCGCCATGAACGATCAGGCCGGACGACGGGCAGGGCGCAAGGAACGAGAAGTCGTAACGGTTCGGCTCCGGCGCGATCGAGATGAAGCCTTCGACTTCCGGACGACGCATCAGCAACTGCATGCCGATCCATGCGCCGAACGAGAAACCGGCGACCCAGCAAGCGCGCGCTTCAGGATTGATGGTCTGCGCCCAGTCGAGGGCGGAGGCGGCATCCGACAGTTCGCCGGTGCCATGGTCGAACGAACCCTGGCTACGGCCGACGCCGCGGAAGTTGAAACGCAGCACGGAGAAGCCGCGCGCGACGAAGGCGTAGTAGACCTGATACACGATCGGATGATTCATGTTGCCCTGGAACTGCGGATGCGGGTGCAGCACCATCGCAATCGGCGCGTTCTTTTGCTTCGCCGGATGGTAGCGGCCTTCAAGACGGCCGGCAGGGCCGGTGAAAATGACTTCAGGCATCAAAATTCCTTTGAGGCATCGTTGTGCTGGCCGAGCGGCCATTGCCAACGAAATGTCTGTCGAATGGTGCCGCCTTCTAGCATGGGGCAAGGGGCAAAAAGCAAGCATATTGCGCCTGCCGGAAGGTGCTGTTAGGCCGGATTGCTGATTATTTTCATGCAATTGCGGGATAAAAATGCCTCTCAAGGCGGATCGGACTGAACGGCCACATGCGTGAACGGGTTTACCTCGACTGGAATGCCACGACGCCGCTGCGGCCAGAGGCCCGCAGCGCGATGGCGGCTGCCTTCGATGTTGCGGGGAACCCGTCGTCGGTGCACAGCGAGGGCCGCGCGGCGCGGAAGCTGATTGAGGATGCGCGTTCGGCGGTCGCTACGGCGCTCGGCGCCGACCAGCGGAACGTGGTTTTCACCTCTGGTGGCACCGAAGCCAACGCGCTGGCGCTGACGCCCGGACTGCGGCGGGGACGCGCGGAACCCGTGCAGCGGCTGATCGTCTCCGCCATCGAGCATCCCTCGGTGCTGGCGGGAGGACGGTTCGCGACGGATGCCATCAAGGTCGCGCCGGTACTTCCGTCAGGTGTGATCGACCTTAACGCACTTGCAGCGCTGCTGGCCGATCAGCCTCCTGCGCTGGTGTCGGTGATGCTCGCCAACAACGAGACGGGCGCGATCCAGCCGGTTCCGGAAGTGGCCGAACTCGTCCATGCCGCTGGCGGCGTCCTGCATGTCGATGCGGTACAGGCATTTTCCAGAATTCCGATCAATATCAAGACACTGGGAGCGGATATTCTCAGCGTTTCTGCGCATAAGATTGGCGGCCCCAAGGGCGTCGGAGCGGTTGTCTTCGCTGATGGAATCGAGAGTCTCCATGCACTGATCCGGGGCGGCGGCCAGGAACAGAGCCGGCGGGCTGGAACCGAGAATGTCCCCGGTATCGCAGGCTTTGGCGCGGCTGTGAGAGCGGCGATGGCGTCCATGGACGCCGACGTCACCCGGATGAAGGCCCTTCAGGCGCGGCTGGAAAAGGGCCTGGGCAGCCATCCGGGAACCGTGATCTTCGCGGATTCTGTTTCGCGATTGCCCAATACGACGCTGATGTCCGCGCCCGGCCTCAAGGCCGAAACCGCCGTAATTGGCTTCGATCTGGAGGGCATTGCCGTGTCGTCCGGCTCCGCCTGCTCGTCCGGCAAGGTCCAGCCGTCTCACGTTCTTCAAGCGATGAACGCCGATCCAGTGCTATTACGGGGAGCTATTCGTCTCAGTCTGGGCTGGGACACCACCGAAGCGGGCATAGATCGTTGTCTGGAGGCTTGGATAAAGCTCGCGAGTGTATTACGTAAAGCTCCAGCAATCGGGCTTGAACAGTTCTAACATTCTCGTTTTGCGAGTGTTTTTGCCTGCTACAACTTACGCGGTCCACCGCGGTCCTTGAAACCGCGAGCGGAGGATAAAGATGCCGGCCGTACAAGAGACGGTCGATCGGGTTCGCCAGATCGACGTCGATCAATATCGCTATGGATTCGAAACCATCATCGAATCCGAAAAGGCCCCGAAGGGTCTCTCCGAAGACACCGTCCGATTCATCTCCGCCAAGAAGAATGAGCCGGAGTGGATGCTTGAGTGGCGCCTTGAGGCGTTCCGCCGCTGGCTGACCATGGAAGAGCCGACCTGGGCGCGTGTCGATTATCCGAAGATCGACTATCAGGATCTTTATTATTATTCCGCGCCGAAGAAGAAGGCGCTGGCTTCGCTTGATGAAGTCGATCCCGAAATTCTGAAGACCTACGAGAAACTCGGCATTCCGCTGCGTGAGCAGGAAATGCTCGCAGGTGTCGTGCGTCAAGATTCTGACGGAAACAATTTGGGCGAGCGCCGCGTCGCTGTCGACGCCGTGTTCGACTCGGTGTCGGTCGCGACCACGTTCCAGGCCGAACTGAAGAAGGCTGGCGTGATCTTCATGCCGATCTCGGAAGCGATCCGCGAACATCCCGATCTGGTGAAGAAATATCTCGGCACGGTCGTGCCGACCTCGGACAATTATTTCGCCACGCTCAACTCGGCGGTGTTCTCCGACGGCTCGTTCGTTTACGTGCCGGAAGGCGTGCGCTGCCCGATGGAGTTGTCGACCTACTTCCGCATCAACGAGCGCAACACCGGCCAGTTCGAGCGCACGCTGATCATCGCCGACAAGGGCGCTTACGTGTCGTATCTCGAAGGCTGCACCGCGCCGCAGCGCGACGAGAACCAGTTGCACGCCGCCGTGGTCGAACTCGTCACGCTCGACGATGCCGAGATCAAGTATTCGACGGTCCAGAACTGGTATCCGGGCAACTCGGAAGGCAAGGGCGGCATCTACAATTTCGTCACCAAGCGTGGTGATTGCCGCGGCAAGAACTCCAAGATTTCGTGGACGCAGGTGGAAACCGGCTCCGCGATCACCTGGAAGTATCCGAGTTGCATCCTGCGTGGTGATAACTCGCAGGGCGAATTCTATTCGATCGCGATCTCGAACGGCTTCCAGCAGGTCGACTCGGGCACGAAGATGATCCATCTCGGCAAGAACACGTCGAGCCGCATTATCTCGAAGGGCATCGCGGCGGGCAAGTCGCAGAACACCTATCGCGGCCTTGTCACCGCGCATCGCAAGGCGACGGGCGCACGCAACTTTACAGCGTGCGATTCGCTGCTGATCGGCAACAAGTGCGGCGCTCACACCGTGCCGTATATCGAAGCCAAGAACTCGTCGGCGCATTTTGAACACGAAGCGACGACGTCGAAAATTTCTGAAGACATGCTGTTCTACTGCGTGCAGCGCGGCCTAAGCCAGGAAGAAGCCGTGGCGCTGGTCGTCAACGGTTTCGTCAAGGACGTGCTGCAGCAGTTGCCGATGGAATTTGCGGTCGAGGCGCAGAAGCTGATCTCGATCTCGCTGGAAGGAAGTGTTGGATGACCGCGCTACTCGAAGTTAAGGGCCTCAAGGTTCAGGTGGAAGATAACGAGATCCTTCATGGTCTCGACCTCACCGTGAATGCAGGCCAGGTTCACGCCATCATGGGTCCGAACGGTTCGGGCAAGTCGACCCTGAGCCACGTCATCGCCGGCAAACCCGGCTATGAAGTGACCGGCGGCGAAATCCTGTTCAAGGGCGAAGACCTGCTGGAAATGGAGCCGGACGAGCGCGCCGCGAAGGGTGTGTTCCTCGCATTCCAGTATCCGGTGGAAATTCCCGGCGTCACCACGATGAACTTCCTGCACACCGCGCTCAATGCCCAGCGCAAGGCGCGTGGCGAGACCGAACTGATGGCGCCGGAGTTCCTGAAGAAGGTGCGCGAGATCGCCAAGTCGCTCAACATTCCGATGGATATGCTCAAGCGCGGCGTCAATGTCGGATTCTCCGGCGGCGAGAAGAAGCGCAACGAGGTGCTGCAGATGGGGCTGTTCCAGCCGAGCCTGTGCATTCTCGACGAAATGGATTCGGGTCTCGATATCGACGCGCTGCGCATTGCGGCCGACGGCGTCAACGCGCTGCGTTCGCCAGATCGCGCCATGGTCGTCATCACCCACTATCAGCGGCTGCTGAATTACATCGTGCCGGACGTGGTTCACGTCATGTCGAAGGGCCGCGTGGTCAAGAGCGGCGGCAAGGAGCTGGCTCTGGAACTGGAGAAGTCCGGTTACGCCCAGTACGAAGGCAAGGCAGCGTAAGCAGGTCCGATCATGAACGTTGCATTGGTTCAATCGACAACGGACGCGCCTGGCGAATTGTTCGCCGCGGCGCGCAGCCGTTTGCCCGGATCGGGTCCCGTTGCCGAAGTCCGTCAGAATGCGTTTGACGACTTCGCGCGCCGCGGCCTGCCGCATCGGCGCATCGAGGAATGGAAGTACACCGATCTGCGGGCGCTGCTGCGCGAAGTCGCGCCGCTGGCTGCTGCGCCGGATCAGGCCGATCTGACCCGCGCGGCGAAGGCGATCAAGGCGCTCGGCATCGAGAACACGCAGAAGCTGGTGCTGGTGGATGGCGTGTTCGCGCCACAGCTCTCCGATGTGACCTCGCTGGAAGCGGGTGTGCATCTGCGGACGCTGCGTGAAATCCTTGAGGACGGCGGCAACAAGGTGCGCGCCGATCTGCTCAAGACGAACGCTGCTTCTGACGCGATGATTTCGCTGAACGCCGCATTGGCGACAGATGGCGTCGTGATCGAGGTGGCCGAAGGCGTCACGCTGACCAAGCCGATTCATATCGTGCATGTCGCGACTGATTCCGGCTCCTCGCTGGTGACGCGCTCGCTGCTGAAGCTGGCGAAGGGCGCGCGGGCAACTCTCGTGGAGACCTTTGTCGCCGCGGAAGGCGCAAAGTCCTATCAGACCCACGACTCCGTTGTGATCTGGATTGGCGACGAGGCCGAACTGCAGCATGTCCGCCTGATGGAAGACGCGGTCGATGCGGCCCATGTGACGACGGGCATCTTCACCATCGGCGCGAAGGCGAAGCTGAATACGTTCAACCTCACCAATGGCGGCAGTGTCAGCCGCTATCAAGGCTTCATCAGGTTCGCCGGCGAGGGCAGCGAACTGACCACCAACGGCGTCAACCTGCTCGGCGCACGCCGTCACGGCGATACCACGCTGGTGGTCGATCATGCCGTGCCGCATTGCTCGAGCCGCGAGGTGTTCCGTGCGGTGCTGGATGATCGCGCGCATTCCGTGTTCCAGGGCCGCATCATCGTGCAGCCCGACGCACAGAAAACCGACGGCAAGATGATGACCCGCGCGCTGCTGCTGTCGGACGAGGCCGAAGCGGACAGCAAGCCGGAGCTGGAAATCTTCGCGGACGACGTGACTTGCGGTCACGGTGCGACGGCTGGTGCGCTGGATGAAAGCCTGTTGTTTTATCTGCGCGCGCGCGGACTTCCGGAGAAGGAAGCGCAGGCGCTTCTGATCGCCGCTTTCGTCGGTGAAGCTATCGAGTCGATCGTGGATGACAATCTGCGCGAGGTCGCGATGGCGGCTGCCGGACGATGGCTGGCGGCGCGGGGCTGATCATGCACCCGGCTGTTGCCAACGGCTCATACGATGTCGAACGGGTCCGCCAGGATTTTCCGGCACTCGCGCTGAAGGTCTATGGCAAGCCGCTGGTCTACCTCGATAATGCGGCTTCGGCGCAGAAGCCCAATGCCGTGCTCGACCGCATGAGCGAAGCCTACAAGTCCGAATACGCCAACGTGCATCGCGGGCTGCATTATCTGGCCAACGCCGCGACGGACGCCTATGAGGGCGGCCGCACGCGGGTTGCGCAGTTCCTGAATGCGAAGCGCAATGAAGAAATCATCTTCACGCGCAACGCCACCGAGGCAATCAACCTCGTCGCGTCGTCATGGGGCGCTCCGAACATCAAGGAGGGCGACGAGATCGTCCTCTCGATCATGGAGCATCACTCCAACATCGTGCCGTGGCATTTCCTGCGCGAACGGCAGGGCGCCGTCCTCAAGTGGGCGCCGGTCGATGACGAAGGCAATTTCCTGATCGAGGAGTTCGAGAAGCTCCTGACGGCGAAGACCAGGATCGTCGCGATCACGCAGATGTCGAATGCGCTGGGCACCGTCGTTCCGGTCAAGGAAGTCGTGAAGATCGCGCACGCGCGCGGCATTCCGGTGCTGGTCGATGGCAGCCAGGCGGCTGTGCATCAGACCATCGACGTGCAGGACATTGATTGCGATTTCTACGTCTTCACTGGCCACAAGCTCTATGGGCCGACCGGCATCGGCGTGTTGTACGCGAAATATGATCATCTGGTTGCCATGCGTCCCTATAACGGCGGCGGCGAGATGATCCGCGAGGTCGCGAAGGACTGGGTCACCTATGGCGATCCGCCGCACAAGTTCGAGGCGGGCACACCGGCGATCGTCGAGTCGATCGGGCTTGGCGCGGCCATTGATTACGTCAATTCGATCGGCAAGGACCGTATTGCGGCCCATGAGCACGATCTTTTGACCTACGCAACCGATCGGCTGCGGGAGATCAATTCCATCCGTGTCATCGGCAATGCCAGGGGCAAGGGACCGGTGATCTCTTTTGAAATGGCCGGAGCGCACCCACATGATGTGGCGACGGTCATTGACCGCAGCGGCATCGCGGTCCGGGCAGGGACCCACTGCGTGATGCCGCTTCTGGAGCGATTCAACGTCACGGCGACGTGCCGGGCCTCATTCGGCATGTATAATACGCGCGCTGAAGTCGATCAGTTGGCGCAGGCGCTTATCAAGGCGCGGGAGCTCTTCGCATGAACGACACCGTCCAGACAGCCGAACCGGCAGGCCTGAAGTTCGATACCCAGTCGGCGCTGCCGCCCGAGGAAACCGAACGTCTCGGCACCGATATCGTGGCCGCGCTGAAGACCGTCTTCGACCCGGAAATTCCGGCGGACATCTATGAACTCGGCCTGATCTACAAGGTCGACATCAAGGATGATCGCTCGGTGGACGTCGAGATGACGCTCACCACACCGAACTGTCCGGCTGCGGGCGAACTACCGACCATGGTGGAGAACGCCGTGGCAAGCGTCGCGGGCGTTGGTCCTGTCAGCGTGAATGTCGTCTGGGAGCCGACCTGGACCCCGGACCGGATGTCAGACGAGGCGCGTCTCGTCCTCAACATGTGGTGAGCTGACACGACTCAGTTTCGGTATCTATTCTGCATTTCAGGGCGGCCTTGAACCGCCACGAGGAATGAACAAATGACCGGTATGACGCCAAATGCTCCTTCGCCCTCCAAGCCCGCTGTGCGCCCGCGCCCTCAGGTGATGCGCCTGACGGACGCCGCGGCCTCGCGCGTCAAGGAACTCGCGGAGCGTGCCGATTCCGAGATTGTTGGTCTGCGCGTCGGCATCAAGAACGGCGGCTGCGCCGGCCAGTCCTACACGGTCGAATATGCCCACGATGTGAAGCCGACCGACGAGGTGGTGGAAGACAAGGGCGTGAAAATCCTCGTCGATCCGAAGGCGGTCCTGTTCCTGCTCGGCACCGAGATGGACTACAAGGCCGACAAGATGCAGGCCCAGTTCGTATTCAACAATCCGAATCAGATCAGCGCCTGCGGCTGCGGCGAATCCGTACAGCTCACGCCTGCGAAGATCGACGGCTAACAGGATCGGTCCAGCTTTCTAGTTTCGCGTATTCTGGTCGCAAAACCAGTGCCCACTCTTGCGGAATACGCGCATGGATCGTGACCACCTGATCGACCTTTTCTCCGAATTCGGGCCGATTTCCCTGCGCAAGATGTTCAGCGGCTTCGGCATCACCGCCGATGGCGTGAACTTCGCCATGGCGCTGCGCGCGGGGATTATCTTTCGGGTCGATGAATTGACCATCCCTCGCTATGACGCCGAAGGCGCCAGGCCGTTTCAGTACGACACCCGCAACAAGACCGTTGTCGTCAATTCCTACCGTCATTTGCCGGAACGGCTTTATGACGATCCGGAAGAGCTTGCGGAATGGGCGCGCGAAGCCGTGGGCGCTGCGAAGCGTGCCGCTGCGAAGAAATCGGGCGTAAAGAAGCGTGCGCCGAAGAAAGTGGCGAAGCCCGCAGCGAAGAAAGCAACGCCGCCCGCAAGCAAAAAAGCCCCGGCAAAGGCTGCCAAGGGCAGGAAGGCGGCTTCCAAACGCAAGGGTGCGAAGAAGCGTCAGGCGACCTGAATGCGGTCAGTCGGCGAAAATTCCGGATCGGCTTCGCAAATCACGCGGTTGCGGCCGTTGCGCTTGGCGGCATAGAGGCAGGCATCCGCGCGTTCGATCAGCCGGTCGCGATCGTCGCCGGGTTGCAGCATCGAAACGCCCACAGAGATGGTGACGCGGCCGAGGATTTCGCCGGTCGATTTCTTCTTGAGTTGTTTCGACATCACCGCGCGGCGGATGTTGTCGGCCACCGTGAGCGCTTGACGCAGCGCCGTATTCGGCAGCACCACCGCGAATTCCTCGCCGCCGTAGCGCGCAGTGATGTCCTGTCCCTTGGTCGTCTGCTTCAGCGACATGGCCACAAGGCGCAGCACCTGGTCGCCGGTGAGATGGCCGTAATTGTCGTTGAAGGACTTGAAGTAGTCGATGTCGAGCATCAGCAGCGAGAGCGGCTCGCCGGCCTTTGCAGCGTGCGCGACAGCGTTCTCGATAGCGCGGTCGAAGAACTTGCGGTTGCCGAGCGAGGTGAGGGGGTCGGTCAGGCTCTCGTTGCGGATCGCTTCAAGGCTGTGCTGGAGGCTGCTGATCTGCTGCTTTGACGTAGCGAGGCGTGATTCCAGCGCGCGATTGGTTTCCTGCATCTCGCGCGTGGTTGCGACAAGCGCTTCGACCACGGCCTTCACCTGCTCGCGGTCCCGCGCGCCGGACAGTTTCTGTGTCGCGCCTTCCAGATTGCGTCCGAACGTGGAGGTCATTCCGAGCGCGTCCGTGATGAGGTTCATCACGTCGTCGATCTCGTTGATCACCCGCGTACCGACGGTGTCGATACGCTCGGTGGTCCTGTTCTGGGAGAGGTAGGTTTCGTAAATCTGTTCGAGGTCGGCTTCGGTCAGCTTGCCGTTGCGGCTGAGGGTCTCGTTGATAATCTTGTTCAGCGCTGCGTTGTAGCCGGTCGCGTAGATGTACCAGATTTCGTAGTTTCGGGGCACTGCATTCTGGCGCAAGGATCGGATTTGACCCAATGCGACTTCAGCGAACGCCAATGTACGTTCGTATTCTTCCAGAAGGCCAATCACGTTCAGTGCCTTTCAAAGGCGAGCTTCTGCCCGCCCTTTCGATGAAATGGCTAAAACTATAATAGGCACGTTAAGGGATGAGAATGAATGACCCGTAAACGGTTCCAATCCGCAGACGGGTCAATCGGTTGCGGTTAACCGCGCGCGCGGATGGGCCGCAGCAGAAATGCCGGAAGATGCGAGTGATCGCCGGGTTCGGCGTGCTGTTCGTGCGCAGCGATCGGCAGCGGACGTCCGATGGACGGCGGTTGCTGCGGTGCGGTCCGCTCGGTCGTTTGCGGTTTGCGGTCGGCGCCGTTGGACTTGCGCGACTTGCTGCGGCCGCCGCGCGTGCGCTGCGACTCGCGGCGTGGCTTGCGTTCTTCCGACGCATGCTCCGAAACCGGCGCATCGGTTGAGGCTGCGGACTCCGGCAGCGCGATCTCGTCACGGGCAATCGACTGGCCGATCAGCTTTTCGATGGCGGCGAGGGACTTCTGGTCAGCAGGGCTGACGATCGACACCGCGGTACCGAGACGTCCGGCGCGGCCGGTGCGGCCGATACGGTGGACGTAGTCATCCGGGTGATGGGGAACGTCGAAATTGAAGACGTGGCTGACTTCGGGAATATCGAGGCCGCGGGCGGCGACATCGGACGCGACGAGCAGCGGCAATTCACCCTTACGGAACTGATCGAGCGCCGCCATGCGGGCCGTCTGATCCATATCGCCATGAAGGGCGCCGACACTGAAGCCGTGCTTCTGGAGCGACTTGTGCAGAATCGCGACATCGCGCTTGCGGTTGCAGAAAATAATCGCGTTCTTGAGGTCCTTGGCGTCGCGCAGCAACTGCCGGAGCATTTCGCGCTTCTCGTACGGCTCGCGGCCGACGCTGACGTGGGACTGAGTGACGGTGACGGCGGTGGAAGCCGGCTTGGAGACTTCGACCTTGACCGGATTGTGCAGGAAGGTTTCGGTGATCCGCCGGATTTCCGACGGCATGGTCGCGGTGAAGAACAGCGTCTGGCGGGTAAACGGTACGAGCTTGCAGATGCGCTCGATATCCGGGATGAAGCCCATGTCCAGCATGCGGTCGGCTTCGTCGATCACCAGCACCTCGATGCCGGTCAACAGCAGCTTGCCGCGCTCGGTATGGTCGAGCAGGCGGCCCGGGGTTGCGATCAGCACGTCGACGCCACGGGACAGTTTGAGGTCCTGATCGCCGAACGACACGCCGCCGATCAGCAGCGCCACGTTGAGCTTCTGGCCGGCGCCATATTTGTCGAAGTTCTCTTTGACCTGGGCGGCAAGCTCGCGGGTCGGCTCCAGAATCAGCGTGCGCGGCATCAGCGCGCGGGCGCGGCCCTTTTCGAGCAGCGTGATCATGGGGAGGGTGAAGGCAGCGGTCTTGCCGGTGCCGGTCTGGGCGATGCCAAGCACGTCTCGCCGGGAGAGGACGTGGGGGATCGCCTGTTCCTGAATGGGGGTGGGGGTGGTGTAACCGGTGGCCGCGACTGCGGCGAGAACCTTGTCGGACAGGCCGAGATTGGAAAAGGACATTGAGCCTCTGTTTTTGGCATGATCTGGCCCGAAAACCACTTTTCGGATCATGCCTTGGTCGAAATCGCCGTCCTGACTCTGGAAAAATGCTGTCGCGCTCACCCCGGAACGGCACGCTTTATGGGCACGGGGAGGAGTTATTTCGCCGACAGACGGCAGGTCAGGAACTCATATTTCCGATTCTGACCGCGTTGCAGCGGAACATAGGCCGGAAACGCTGAAAGTCAATGAATTTGACGGTAAAAACCGCGAAAAACCTTAATACGACAACAAGTTGAAGGACTTTTGACGGTCCGGAGAGTTCCCTGAACCACCTTCCCGGGCCGGACGACTATGAGATACTAACCGCCAGAACCGGGCCTGCCCGCCGGGCGGACGTCAGGGGACGGGATTATGAGAACATACTGGTTCAGGGTTTTGGCAAGCCTCTTTGCCGTGACGATGGCCTTTGCGGCTCCGGCTTCGGCGGAGAAGCGGGTCGCGCTGGTGATCGGCAACAACGACTATCGCAACGTGCCTCCATTGCAGAAGGCCGTGAACGATGCGCGCACCATGAGCGATGCGCTCAAACAACTCGGCTTCACCGTGATGTTCGCCGAAAACCAGAATCGCAAGGCGTTCAGCGAAACCATGCTGGCCTTTGACAAGGCGGTCGAGCCGGGCGACACCGCGTTCTTCTTCTTCGCGGGACATGGCTTCGAGATCAACGGACAGAACTATCTGCTGCCCACCGACATCGACGCGGTGAAGCAGGGGCAGGAAGAGCTGATCCGCGACGGTGCGTTCGCCGCCGAGCGCGTGATCTCGCGTCTGCAGGCGCGCGGCGCGCGCACCTCGATTTTTGTGTTCGACGCCTGCCGCAACAATCCGTTCGAGGCGACCGGCACCCGCGCGCTCGGCGGCGCTGGCGGACTTGCGCCGATCTCGCCGCCGGAAGGCGTGTTCGTGATTTTCTCCGCAGGCGCCAAGCAGACCGCGCTCGATCGCCTCAACGATAACGATCCCAATCCGAATTCGGTTTTCACGCGAACCTTTGTGCGCGAACTGGCGCAGCCGGGTTTGAACCTTGTGCAGATCGCCAAGCGCACGCAGTCCGACGTGCGCAAGCTGACGATGGCCACAAACCGGATGCAGACGCCGGCCTACTACGACCAGATCGTGGGCGATTTTGTCTTGAAGCCCGCCAAGGAAGGCGAGCGCGCCATCGCCGTCGAGGCGCAAACCCAGGTCGCGGCATTGCCCGTGCAGCCGACGCCGCCCCTTGTGATCGACAACGGCAACGCGCCGATCGCGAGCTTTATGCGTCACAACGGCGGATGGTCGATTGCGTTTTCCATCGCCGATCCGGCGCTGGCGATTTCCTGGCGGCTCGGGGAGAGCGGCGAATTCAGGGAAACCGGATTCACCGATGCGCTCGATCCGCGCACGCGGCGGCGCATGCCAAATCCTTCAATCGAACTGCCGAGCGATGCGCCGGCTGCGACCATCCAGGTGCGCTATGTCGATCCCACCGGCCAGATGCAGGGACCGTTCCCGATCAAGTTCGATCCGGAAGCCGCGCTGATCGCCAGCCATCGCAAGCTGCTGGATATGACCTCCAATAGCTGGCTCTCGTTCGGCGGTTACAGCGGGCCGCTGGTGTACTATTCGCAGATCCTGTCGTTCCGCTGCGCGGTTCGGGAAATGCGCATCGGCATCGACACGACCGTGCCCAATCAGGTGGTGAAAATTCCGCCGTGCAATCCGAAGGACCCATCAGCCATTCCGGAAAACGCGGCGTCCTACATGAAGATTCCGGCGTCGACCCGGTCCGTGTCGGTCGAATTGACCTATCAGGACGGCAGCCTTTCGGAGATCAAGAACTTCCGGCGATAAAAGCAGCCTGCTGCGTCACTGCACCGAGTAACCGCCATCGACCGGAATCGACGTGCCGGTGACGAAGTCCGATGCGGATGAGGCGAGGAACACCGCGGCTCCTGCGAGATCGTCGATATGGCCCCAGCGTTTGGCGGGCGTGCGATTGAGCACATTTTCATTGAGGCCGGGAATCTGGCTGCGCGCGGTTCTCGTGAGGTCGGTGTCGATCCAGCCGGGCAGGATGGCATAGGCCTGAATGTTGTCCGCCGCCCATGACACGGCAATCGACCTGGTGAATTGCACGATACCACCTTTGCTGGCGGCGTAGGCGGGGGCATAGCTTGCGCCGAAGATCGACATCATCGAGCCGATGTTGATGATCTTGCCGCCGCCTGCCTGCTTCATCACGGGATAAACCGCTTTCGAGCAGACAAACGCGCTGGTGAGGTTGGTGTCGATCACCTTGTTCCAGTCATCCAGCTCCAGCAGGTGGGCGGGCTGACGGACGCTCATGCCGGCATTGTTGATCAGGATGTCGATCCTGCCGCGCAGCAGGAGGGTTGTTTCGACCATCGCCGCGACGGATGCCTTGTCCGTCACGTCCACGGAGACGGCGAGCGCACTGACGCCGAGCGCTTCGATCTCGCGTGCGGCTTCCGCGGATTTGTCGTTGTTGCGTCCGGCGATCACGATGCCTGCACCCGCGTGTGCAAGCCCCCGCGCCATGCCGAGGCCGATGCCGCCATTGCCGCCGGTCACGATGGCGATTTTACCGGTAAGGTCGAAGGGCGAGGGCATCATGTTCTGTTCTCCAGCGCGGTCTTGGTGCCGCTTTGCGAGGAGAACATACAGTCTGGCCAAAGGCTAGGTCGTTCGATGCTCCGCCGCTGTACGCCGAAGCATGGCTTGGTTGCGGGGGCTCGATCTGAACCAACGCCTGTAATCGTTGCCCGACGCTTACACGTCCAGCAATTCCTCGCTGGCGAATTCCGCCTTGTCGGAAATGAAGGCGAAGCGTGCTTCAGCCTTGGTGCCCATCAGGCGCTCGACCGAATCTGCGGTGCCTTCGCGATCGTCCGGCAGCAGCACGACGCGCAACATGGTGCGCTTCGCCGGATCCATGGTGGTTTCCTTCAACTGCGCGGGCATCATTTCGCCGAGGCCTTTGAAGCGGCCGATATCGACCTTGGCGTTGGCGTGAAATTCCTTCTTCAACAACTCGTCGCGATGTTTCTCGTCGCGGGCGTAGAAGGTCTTCGAGCCGTGGGTGAGGCGATAGAGCGGTGGCACCGCCAGATAGAGGTGACCTTCGTCGATCAGGCGCGGCATCTGCCGATAGAAGAAGGTAATCAGCAGCGAGGCGATATGCGCGCCGTCCACGTCCGCGTCGGTCATGATGATGATGCGGGAGTAGCGCAGATCCTCTTCACGATACTGCGCGCCGATCCCGGCGCCGATGGCCTGGATGAGATCGGCGAGCTGCGCGTTGGCGGTCAGCTTGTCCTTGGTGGCGGAGGCGACGTTGAGAATCTTGCCGCGCAGCGGCAGCACGGCCTGCGTCTTGCGGTCGCGCGCCTGTTTGGCGCTGCCGCCTGCGGAATCGCCTTCGACGATGAAAAGCTCGGAGCCCTCGGTCGCGCTGTTGGTGCAGTCGGCCAGCTTGCCCGGCAGGCGCAACTTCTTCACCGTGGTCTTGCGCGAGGTTTCTTTCTCAGCGCGGCGGCGCAGCCGCTCGTCCGCGCGCTCGACCACGAATTCGAGCAGCTTGTTGGCCTGCACGGGATTGCCGGTCAGCCAATGATCGAACGGGTCCTTGATGGCCTGCTCGACAATCTTCTGCGCTTCAGCAGTGGCAAGGCGATCCTTGGTCTGGCCCTGGAATTCCGGCTCGCGCACGAACACCGAGAGCATGGCGGCCGCGCCGACCATCACGTCTTCCGAGGTGATCGAGGAGGCCTTTTTGCCTTGCCCGATGCGCTCGGCGTAATCTTTCAGCCCGCGCAGCAGCGCGCTGCGGAAACCGGCTTCATGGGTGCCGCCATCCGGCGTCGGCACGGTGTTGGTGTAGGACGACAGGAAGCCGTCGGCGTCCGCGGTCCATGCCACGGCCCATTCGCAGGCGCCGTGCGCGCCGTTGCGGCCGGACTTGCCTGAGAAGATATCCGGATGCACCAGCGTGTCGGCGTGGATCGCCGCTGCGAGATAGTCCTTCAGGCCGCCGGGGAAATGGAAGGTCGCCTCGGGCGGCACTTCCTCGATGCCCTTGAGCAGTTCGGGGTCGCAGCGCCAGCGGATTTCGACGCCGCCAAACAGATACGCCTTGGAGCGCGCCATCTTGAACAGCCGCTGCGGCTTGAAATGCGCCTTAGCCCCGAAGATGTCAGTGTCCGGCTTGAAGCGGACGCTGGTGCCGCGCCGGTTGTGAACCTTGCCGAGTTCCTCGAGCTTGCCCTTCGGCTTGCCGCGCTCGAACGTCATCCGGAAGAGCTGCTGGTTGCGCGCGACCTCGACCACAAGCTCGGAGGAGAGGGCGTTCACCACCGACACGCCGACGCCGTGCAGACCGCCCGAGGTCTCGTAGACCTTGGAGTCGAATTTGCCGCCCGCGTGAAGCGTGCACATGATGATTTCGAGTGCGGACTTTTTCGGGAATTTCGGATGCGGGTCGACCGGAATGCCGCGGCCGTTGTCCATGACCGTGAGATAGCCGTCAGCGCCGAGATGCACGTCGATGAAGGTCGCGTGGCCGGCCAGCGCCTCGTCCATCGAGTTGTCGATTACTTCGGCGAAGAGGTGGTGCAGGGCCTTCTCGTCCGTGCCGCCGATATACATGCCCGGACGGCGGCGGACGGGCTCCAGGCCCTCCAGCACCTCGATGTCCTGCGCGGTATAGCCGGCCTCGGCGCCCGACGGTCGGGCAGCGGCCTTCGCAGGCGCGCGGGGCTTCCCGCCTTGCGACGCGAACAGGTCAGAATCCGTTTTCTCTTTTTTATTCAGTGATTTGGCCATGCTTCTTAAATCTTGATAGATCGTGATCTGAGAACGAATCGTCAGGCGTTACTATGCCATGGTTGGGGCGGTAAATGTGACGCAGGCGGTTCCCGGACAGGTCCCCACTGGCCGTGGTATCTGGAATTAGGGGAACCGGCAGATTCGATAAGCCGGATTGGGACACAAATGACCTTCGAGGAAATGACGCGGGGACTGGCCGAGTTCGTCCGCGACCATCAGATGTGGGCGATGCCGGTCGTCTTTGCGCTCGCATTCGCGGAGTCGCTGGCGTTTCTCTCGCTGGTCATTCCGGCCTGGGGCGCGCTGGTGTCGATTGGCGCGCTAATCGGCGTCAGCGGTATCAGTTTCTGGCCGGTGTGGATCGCGGGCGGACTGGGCGCGGCCTGCGGCGACTGGCTGTCCTACTGGATCGGCGTCAAATTCCATGACCGCATCGCGCATATGTGGCCGATGTCGAGCTTCCCCGACATGTTGCCGCGCGCGGAACGCTTCATGAAGAAGTGGGGTGTGCTCGGCATTTTCATCGGACGTTTCTCCGGGCCGCTGCGCGCGACCGTCCCATTGGTCGCCGGTGTGGTCGAAATGGAATACTGGCACTTTCAATTTGCGAATTTCGCCTCCGCGTTTCTGTGGGCAGGCCTGCTGATGGCGCCGGGCATGTTCGGCGTCAAACTGCTCATGTGACGGTACGCACTGTTTCAAACTCTTCGTGATCGGGAATAGCTGTCGCGAACAGGGGTTATCGTGTCGTGCGGTTATGCGTGCATGCGATGCGAATGATTTGCAGAAAGGATCAGGCTGCAACGGTTCCTGAGCCGCACACTTCAATTGATCCACGTTCGGGAGAAACAAGATGGAATTGACTCGACGTCATGCGCTGGCCGGTGCGGCCGCTCTTGCTGCGGCCCCCGCCATACCTGCCAATCCCGCAAAAGCGGCAGCCCCCATCGCCGGCAAGCAGAATGCCAGCTTCTATCGCTACAAGGTGGGTGATGCCGAAGTGACCGTCGTCTCGGACGGCGCCAGTTCGTTTCCGCTTCCCGAAACCTTCGTTCTGAACGCGAAGAAGGATGAGGTAAACGCGGCGCTCGAAAAGGCCTTCCGCCCGCGCGACCGAATGACGATTCAGTTCGGCCCGCTGGTGATCAACACCGGCGGCAAACTGGTGGTCATTGATACCGGCAACGGGCCTGCAACCTTCGCAGCGAGCAAAGGGGCGGCCGGCCAATTCGCATCGAACATGGCTGCTGCCGGAATCGATCCCAAATCCGTCGATATGGTGGTGATCTCGCACTTCCATGGCGATCATGTGAACGGTCTGCTGACCGCCGACAATCAGCCGGCTTTCCCGAATGCCGAGGTCCTGGTGCCCGCCGCAGAGTGGAAGTTCTGGATGGATGACGGCGAAATGAGCCGCGCATCCGGCGACCGCATGACCGGCCTGTTCAAGAACAACCGCCGGGTCTTCGATGCCGGTTTGAAGAAGAAGGTGACGCCGTACGAGTGGGGCAAGGACGTCGCGCCGGGCCTGCTCAGTGTGGAGTCCATCGGCCACACGCCGGGCCACACGTCGTTTGTCTTGTCCTCCGGCGCGGACAAGGTCTTTATCCAGTCGGACGTGACCAACGATCCGGACCTTTTCGCGCGCAATCCCGGCTGGCACCTGATGTTCGATCAGGACCCAGCGCAGGCCGAAACCACCCGCCGCAAGGTCTACGACATGATCGCCGCAGACAGGATGCGGGTGCAGGGCTTCCACTATCCGTTCCCGGGCCTCGCCAATATCGAGAAGGACGGGAGCGGCTACCGCTGGGTGCCAGCCCCGTGGAATCCGGTGATCTGACCTGCGGATCATCGCTTGACGGCGAATGGGCGCGGACCTATATCCGCGCCCATGATTTTGAGCGCCACCATCACCGCCGCCAGCCGCCGCCGCATTTTCGCGGTATGGGCGGTCGATTGCGTTTGAAAATCACCCCCGTGCCGCCGGAGACAGCCCGCGGCACTTCTTGCTTCCTCCACCACGCGGTTTGATCTCAGGCGGCTCCTCGCAGAAGCAGGAGATAGCCATGTACGT
Organism: Afipia sp.; assembly: GCA_050249215.1. Lineage (GTDB taxonomy): Bacteria > Pseudomonadota > Alphaproteobacteria > Rhizobiales > Xanthobacteraceae > Afipia. The sequence continues at coordinate 124,298 of JBFWQX010000008.1, read as the reverse complement.
TCCACCCGCCTTCCGAGTTGACCGCGCCACTTGCCTCGCGTTCGCTGCCGCGCGCGGGTTCGGGCTGGCGTGCGCTCATGACGGAGACAGACCCATCGCGTCGCCGGTGCCGTTCCATATCGAGTATGGGAGCGACGGCACCCCGCTGCTGTGCTTTCATCTGGCGCGTCACAATCCGCTGATCGCGCACGCCGACGGCGTGACATCGTGGCTGTTCGCGGTGAATGAGGCGGACGCCTATGTGTCGCCCGATTGGTACGTGTCGCCGGATCAGGTGCCGACCTGGCTTTACCGGTCGGTTCACATGACCGGTGCTGTAAGGATTATGACAGGACAGCAACTGCCCAATCATCTGAATCAGGCCAGCGCCCGGTTCGAGAACGATCTTGCGCCGAAAAAGCCCTGGACGGCGGACAAGATGTCACCCGGCCGGTTCGAGGCGATGATGAAGGCCATCGTGGGGTTGGTCATGACCGTCGAGGAGGTCGAGGGCAGCTTCAAGCTGAACCAGCATAAATCCGACGCGGATCATGTTGCGGTGACCCGCGCTTTGGCCTTACAGACATCGGCGGGTGCGGGCGTTCTGTCGGCTGCGATGCGCGCCATGCGCCCGCAGGCCTTTGCCGCCGACGACAATGAAATGTTGAGCACCGCGCACGAAGGGATCGCGCCATGAGCACGAAGAAGAAAATCGGCATTCTCGGAGCCTCCGGCTACACCGGAGCGGAGCTTGTCCGGCTGCTGTTGCGCCATCCCCGCGTGGAAATCGCCTTGCTCACCGCCGACCGGCGGGCAGGGCAGATGATGGGCGATGTGTTCCCGCAGTTCGCGCCCTATGACCTGCCGCGGCTGGTGACCATCGACGAGGTTGACTGGGCGAACGCAGGACTCGATCTCGTGTTCTGCGCGCTGCCCCATGCCACCACGCAGAAGGTGCTGAAGGACGTTCTCGCCAAGGCGCCGGGCATCAAGATCGTCGATCTCTCCGCCGACTTCCGGCTGGAAGATCCTGCGGCCTATGCGAAGTGGTATGGCCATGAGCACCATGCGCTCGAACTGCAGAAGGAAGCGGTGTACGGACTCGCGGAAGTCTACCGGCGCGACATCAAGAAGGCGCGGCTGGTCGCCAATCCGGGATGCTATACCACCTGCGCGCAACTCCCGTTGATCCCGCTGCTGAAGGCCAAGGCGATCGAATCCGACGAAATCGTCATCGACGCCAAATCCGGCATGACCGGTGCAGGCCGTTCTGCGAAGGAAGAGATGTTGTTCTCGGAAGTCTCCGAAGGCTTCAACGCCTATGGCGTTGGCCAGCATCGGCACATGGCCGAACTCGATCAGGAGTTTTCTAAAGCGGCGGGCAAGGACGTCGTGGTGTCCTTCACGCCGCATCTGCTGCCGATGAACCGGGGCATCTTCTCGACCATCTATGTGCGGGGACGGCGGGGCAAGATCGCGCAGGACCTGCATGAGATTCTGGTCAAGCAATACGAGAAGGAGCCGTTCGTTCATGTCCTGCCGTTCGGCAAGACACCGCATTCACGGCATGTGCGCGGCTCGAACATGACCTTCATCGGCGTCGCTGCGGATCGCATCCCGGGCCGGGCCATCATCGTCTCGACGCTCGACAACCTCACCAAGGGTGCGTCGGGACAGGCGGTGCAGAATATGAATCTGGTGCTTGGTTTCCCAGAGACCATGGGCATCGACCAGCCGCCGATGTTCCCGTAGCGCCGCATCAAATGCACAACGAAAAGGGACGGCGATGAGCCGTCCCTTTTTTATTGTCGCACCATCAGCGCGCGATCAGAGAATCTTGAAGATCGCCAGCGCGAGAACGGCCTGAGCGGCGAACCCGATCAGGAATGTGAGGGTGCGCAGCACCGGCACGCCAAGCGAATAAACGATGAGATGCGCCAGCCGCGACCAGAAGTAGACGGCGCAGGCGAGCACGGTCCATTTCGTCGAATAGTCGATGGCGTTGAGGATCAGCACCAGCGGCGCGAAGATCACCAGGTTTTCAACCGCATTGTCGTGTGCGAACAGCAGCCGGTTTGCCCATTCAGCCAATGGCTTGTCGTTGCGCGAGGGATTCGCCATGGCGCCGCCGAGACCGCGCACCTGGCAGCGGTTGAGAACATAGGGCACCCACAGCAGGCCGGTGAGAATAACGGTCAGCGTCAGCCAGAACAGTTCACGGGTCATCGACGGTTTCCTTCAATCTGTAGGGCCAGCCCGGAGGCCGGTGGAAATGCCTTCATCGCCCCGTCACATAACGGGGCGAGTCGCCGAAGCAAATAACGTGAGAAGTCATAAACGATTGGCGATGCGAGGCCAATGTGGCGGACGCCGTTATTCTCAGGCGCGGACCCGGACATAGCTTCCCGGTGCGTCCTCGATCACTTCCAGCGGGCCGGATGCCGGATTGCGGGCCGGGACCATTTCGGCGTCGATCGACTCGAGCCACGAGCGCCAGTCCGGCCACCACGATCCCTTGTGTTCCTGCGCATCCTTGACCCAGTCGGCGAGGGTGACGTCGCCGATGCGGTCGTTGGTCCAGTACTGGTATTTGTTCATCTCTGGCGGGTTGACCACACCTGCGATATGGCCCGATCCGGCGAGGACATACTTCACCGGACCGCCGAAGAATTGCGAGCCGTACAGCACGGATTCGGCAGGCGCGATGTGATCTTCCTTTGTGGCGAGATTGTAGACCGGCACCTTTACCTTGGAGAGGTCGAGCTGCGCGTTATCGATGGTCATGGAACCGGAGGAAAGGCGGTTTTCCAGATAGCAGTTGCGCAGATAGAACGAGTGGTTCGCCGCCGGCATGCGGGTGGCGTCCGAATTCCAGTGCAGCAGATCGAAGGCGGCAGGCTCCTTGCCCTTGAGGTAGTTGCTGACGACATAGGACCAGATCAGGTCGTTCGAGCGCAGCATGTTGAAGGCCATCGCCATCTTGCTGCCTTCGAGCACGCCGGCGCGGTTCATGTCGCGTTCGAGATTTGAAATCTGGCTTTCATCGACGAATACAAGGAGATCGCCTGCATGGGTGAAATCAACCTGCGCGGCGAGGAAGGTCGCCGATGTTACGCGCACCTGACGTTTTTCCGCGAGCCACGCCAGCGTCGTCGCCAGCAACGTGCCGCCGACGCAATAGCCCATGGTGTGAACGCGCATTTCGCCGGTGGCCTTTTCGATGACATCCATCGCCGTCAGCGGGCCTTCGCGCATGTAATCCTCAAAGGTCTTGCCGCCGAGCTTCTTGTCGGGGTTTACCCATGAGATCAGGAACACCGTGATGCCCTGATTGACGCACCACTGGACGAACGACTTCTCCCGGTTGAGATCGAGAATGTAGAACTTGTTGATCCACGGCGGCACGATCAGCAGCGGCGTGCGCAACACGCTTTCAGTCGCAGGCGAGTACTGAATGAGCTGCATGACATCGTTCTGATAGATCACCTTGCCCGGTGTGACCGCGACATCGCGGCCGATCTGCAGGTCGCCGGCGGACTGGCGGATCTTGAGATTGCCGTGTCCTGCTTCGATGTCTTCCGCGAGCATGGTCATGCCACGCACGAGATTGTCGGCGTTGCTGGATAGCGTTTGCCGCAGGACTTCCGGATTGGTCAACACGAAGTTCGACGGTGAGATCGCGTTGGTGACCTGCTGGACGTAGAACTCCGCTTTCTTGCGGGTATGGGGATCGAGGCCGTCGGCGTTCTTGACCAGATCGTTCGCGGCCTGTGTCGTTAGCAGGTAGGCCTGCATGACAAAATCGAAGAACTGGTTGGACTTCCATTCCGGGTCCTGAAAGCGCTTGTCGCGCGGCGAGGGATCGGCGGCGCGCGTGGTTGCCTCTCCCGACAGGCGGCGCGCAGCGCTTGTCATCAGATCGAGATAGGCCTTGCCCAGCTTCGCCTGAACACTCGCGGCACGGTCCTTGTCGGAGAGCCAGTATTCGGCGACCGAGGTGAAGGTCTTCACAAGCTCGTTCAACTCGCCGGGCGGACGATCCTTCGGTTCGCCGTTCTCGCGGGGCTTCAGATAAGCGGAGAGCGCGCGGCCGCTGGATTCCAGAGCGCGTGCCAGATTTGCCGAGAATGCTTCCGGGTCGAAACCTTTGGTGGAGCCGTTGGCGGAATTGGTGCTGAGTTGGGTGTCACTCATCGCTTACTTCTGAACTTTCGTTTCGGTCTGCTGCGAACGACGCGAGTTCGCACGATCATCATGGCATAGTTCGGATCGCTGTGGTGATTTCCATGTGCTGCGTTGCGGCATGATTAATACTTCGGTCACATTAGAGCCTCATGAACACGATCTGCTCTTGGCGAACATGACGCGCGGATAACGCTCACCGCCGCCGTAGGTTCGTCTGCGATGACAGAGCAGGAATCGTGCCGACTGAGAGCAGGGGACAAATCATTTCTGTGCGATGCCACATGCCACACGGTTGGCGCTCACCGGCTCTGGCCGGTGCGCTGATGCTCGGCCTCGCGCTCGGTGGTTGCGCCAGCCAGATTGCCGACGCGCCTCTGATGGGGTTGCCTGCGAATACGCCCCCCCGGCCTGCGAACCCCGGAGAATATCTTCCTGTCCACGACCTGCCGGCGCCCCGGCAGGAGACGGTTCTGGATCAGGCCCAGCAGGACAAGCTGGAGAAGGAATTGCTCGCGGCGCGCGACCGCCAGACATCCGGCGCCAAGGCAGCCCAGCGCCGCAGCAATTAAGTTTCGCCGCAACTGCCGGTGGTGCTAAAAAGACCACGATTCAATCGCAAAATCGCACATTCTTCGCGGTGCATCCACGCATCGCGCTCGAATCCGCGTAATATGCTGAAATTCCGCGTCTTCTAACCCAGTGCCGAATTCCACTTCGGTACAAAACACGGTACCTATCTGTCGTTATCGCCGGTTTTGCCGGCTCCCGGAGCCCCGACCCATGGAAGAGTTTTACCGCATCCGCCGTTTGCCGCCTTACGTGTTTGAACAGGTCAATCGGGCCAAGGCGGCCGCGCGGAACGCCGGGGCTGACATCATCGACATGGGCATGGGCAATCCGGACCTGCCGACCCCGCCGCATGTGATCGAAAAGCTCAAGGAAACCCTGGGCAAGCCGCGCACCGACCGGTACTCCGCCTCAAAGGGCATCACCGGACTGCGCCGGGCCCAGGCGGCCTATTACGAGCGCCGCTTCGGCGTGAAACTCAATCCCGAGACCCAGGTCGTCGCTACCCTCGGCTCCAAGGAAGGTTTCGCCAACGTCGCGCAGGCGATCACGTCGCCGGGCGACGTGGTGCTGGTCCCGAACCCGAGCTACCCGATTCATGCGTTCGGCTTCCTGATGGCCGGCGGCGTGGTGCGCTCTGTTCCGGCAGAACCCACTCCGGAACTGTTCAGCGCGCTGGAGCGCGCGATCGTCCACTCGATCCCCAAGCCGATCGCCATGATCGCCTGTTATCCGTCGAACCCGACGGCCTATGTGGCGTCGCTGGACTTCTACAAGGACCTGGTTGCCTTCGCGAAGAAGCACGAGATTTTCATTCTGTCGGATCTGGCTTACGCGGAACTGTATTTTGAAGGCGTGCCGCCCCCGTCGGTGCTGCAGGTGCCGGGCGCTATCGACGTCACCGTCGAATTCACGTCGATGTCGAAGACATTCTCGATGGCGGGCTGGCGCATGGGCTTCGCGGTCGGCAACGAGCGCATCATCGCGGCGTTGACCCGCGTGAAATCCTATCTCGACTATGGCGCCTTCACACCGGTGCAGGTCGCGGCGACTGCCGCGCTCAACGGCCCGCAGGACTGCATCAAGGAAGTGCGCGACATTTACCGCAAGCGCCGCGATGTGCTGGTGGAGACCTTCGGCCGGGCAGGCTGGGATATTCCGCCGCCTGCGGCGTCGATGTTCGCCTGGGCGCCGTTGCCGGAGAAGTTCCGCGATGTCGGCAGCATGGCCTTCGCGACCCTGATGGTCGAGAAGTCCGGCGTGGTGGTTTCGCCGGGCGTCGCGTTCGGCGAGCACGGCGAAGGCTACGTCCGCATCGCAATGGTGGAAAACGAGCAGCGAATCCGTCAGGCCGCCCGCAATATCCGGCGTTTCCTTGAAAGTGGCGTTGAATCGTTGCACAACGTGGTTCCACTCGCCAACCGGCGGTAGGCATGATCCCGGAAAGCGGCTTGCCGCTTTCCGGACCCGGTCGCGCCAAGTCCAACTCGAGTTTTCCGGCAGGTTTTCAGCAAGATGGTCGCACCCCTCAAGGTGGGTATCGCGGGCCTCGGCACCGTGGGTGCCGAGGTAGTCCGCCTGATCGAAAGTCAGAGCAGGGCGCTGTCTGCGCGTTGCGGGCGCGGCGTCAAGGTTGTCGCGGTTTCCGCGCGCTCCAAGGCCAAGAAGCGTGGTCTCGACCTGCGCGGGATCGACTGGGCGAAGAACCCGCTGGCGCTGGCCAATGATCCGAGGATCGACTGTTTTGTCGAGCTGATGGGCGGCGCCGGTGAACCGGCGCTGTCGGCCATCGAGGCAGCGCTGCGAAATGGCAAGTCTGTCGTCACGGCCAACAAGGCGCTGATCGCCAAGCACGGTTCGCGGCTTGCGGCGCTTGCCGAGAAACATGGTGGCGCGCTGAACTATGAGGCTGCCGTCGGCGCAGCCATTCCCGTCATCAAGACATTGCGCGAAGGCCTTGCCGGCACCGGCATCAATCGCGTCTATGGCATTCTCAACGGCACCTGCAATTACATCCTTACAAGAATGGAGCGCGAAGAGCTGTCGTTCGCCGAGTGCCTCAAGGACGCGCAGCGCCTCGGCTATGCCGAAGCCAATCCGTCGTTCGATGTCGACGGACACGACACCGCGCAGAAGCTCGCCATTCTTGCGAGCCTCGCGTTCGGCACCAAGGTCAACCAGAGCGCGGTCTATGTGGAAGGCATTTCGTCCATCGCGCCGGAAGATCTGCGCGCCGCCGAAGAACTTGGCTATCGCGTCAAGTTGCTGGGTGTCGCGGTGAAGACCGAGTCCGGCATCGAGCAGCGTGTGCATCCGACCATGGTGCCGCGCTCGTCCTCGATTGCACAGGTGATGGATGTGACCAACGCCGTCACGATTGATGGCGAAGGCATTCCACCGATCACCCTGGTGGGTCCCGGCGCCGGCGGTGCTGCGACCGCTTCCGCCGTGCTGGCCGACATCGCCGACGTTGCGCGCGGCATTCGTGCCGCGCCGTTCGGCAGGCCGGTTGCGAAGCTGAAAACCACGACCAAGGCGCCGATGAAGCGTCATGAGGGCGGCTACTACATTCGCCTGATGGCGCGCGATCTCGCCGGCACGGCGGCGACCATTGCGACGCGCCTCGCCGAGCAGAAGATTTCCATTGAATCGATCGTGCAGCGTCATCCGGACGGCGCAGTCGAACTGGTAAAGGGCCGCGGCAAGCCGTCGCCGGTGCCCGTGATTCTCATCACATACGCCACCACCGAGGATGCGGTGCGCCGCGCCTTGCATGCTGTCCAGCAAGACCGCGTGATCACTGGCCGTCCGCAGGTCATCCGGATCGAAAAGAATTGATAGAGTTCGGTTCGCCGGGTCTGTCGCTACTTGTTTGAGGAGTTAGCCAATGTCGTCCGCTACGATTTCCGTTCCGCCGCAGCTTCTGCTGGAACGCATTCTGACACTCGAAATCGTTCGCGTGACGGAACGTGCGGCGGTGTCCGCGGCGCGCCTGAGAGGCCACGGCAACGAAAAGGCCGCCGACCAGGCCGCGGTGGACGCGATGCGCCGTGAGCTCAACAAGATTCCAATCCAGGGCACGGTGGTGATCGGCGAGGGCGAGCGTGACGAAGCGCCGATGCTGTTCATCGGCGAGAAAGTTGGCGCGGAAGGCGGTCCCGACGTGGATATCGCGGTCGATCCGCTGGAAGGCACCACGCTGTGCGCCAAGAACATGCCGGGCGCGATTGCGACCATGGCGATGGCGGAAGGCGGCACGCTGCTGAACGCGCCCGACGTCTACATGCAGAAGATCGCGGTGGGGCCGGGCTATCCGAAGCACGTTGTCGATCTCGATGCGCCGCCGGCTGAAAATATCCGCCGCCTGGCCCGCGCCAAGGATGTACATCCGTCCGCGATCACCGCGCTGGTGCTGGATCGTCCGCGCCATGCCGAGATCATCAACGCGATCCGCTCGACGGGCGCGGCTGTGCGCCTGATCACTGACGGCGACGTTGCGGGCGTCATCCACACCGCCGATCCCGACAACACCGGCGTCGATATCTACATGGGCACCGGCGGCGCGCCGGAAGGTGTGCTGGCTGCGGCCGCTCTGCGCTGCATCGGCGGCCAGATGCAGTGCCGCCTCATTCTCGATACCGCCGAGAAGCGCGAACGCGCGACCAAGATGGGCATCCGGGACCACAACATGGTCTACGGCATCGAGGACATGGCGCGCGGCGACTGCCTGTTCGCCGCGACCGGCGTCACCGACGGCTCGCTGCTCTCGGGCGTCAAGTTCCGCAAGAATGTGATCGAGACCGAAACCGTGGTGATGCGCTCCGTCACCGGCACGGTCCGCATCATCAAGGGCGAGCATCGCCAGTTCGAGAAATTCCATCTCGACTAAGCCAAGGAAATCCCCATGACCGATCGCGTTGTCATCCGGCCGCTTCGCATGGATGAGCGCGAGGCGTGGGAGCCACTTTGGCAGGGCTATCTCAAATTCTACAAGTCCACCGTTCCTGACGAAACCACGGCGATCACATGGCAGCGGTTTCATGACGATGCAGAGCCGATGTACGTGCTCGGCGCGTTCGTCGATGGGAAACTGATCGGCATCGTCCATTTTCTCTATCACCGCTCCTGCTGGACGGTCGGCAACTACTGTTACCTGCAGGACCTGTTCGTGAATGAAGGCGCGCGCGGCCATGGCGTCGGCCGCAAGCTGATCGAGGCTGTCTACGAGGAGGCCAGGGCGGCCGGCGCGAGCCGGGTTCACTGGCTGACGCAGTTTGAAAATGCACGCGCGCAGATTCTGTATGATGAAGTCGCTGATCGCTCGGGCTTCATGCCGTATCGCAAGATTTTTTGAGGAAGTCCGATGTCCGAGATCAAGGCGCTGGTGTTCGATGTGTTTGGAACGGTTGTGGACTGGCGCACCAGCCTGATCGACAACTTCACGCTATGGGCAGCCAGGAAGGGCATCAAGGGCGACTGGACCGCGCTGGTCGATGGCTGGCGCGGCGCGTACATGCCCTCGATGGATGTGATCCGTAAACGTCCGGAAAGCGATTTCGTTATTCTGGACGATCTGCAGCGGCAGTCGATCGAGCCGCTGGCGGCGAAGCTCGGCATCACCGGACTGACGTCCGCTGATTTCGATTACCTGACCAAAGGCTGGCACAGCCTCAATCCCTGGCCGGACAGTGTCAGCGGCCTGACGCGGCTCAAGACCAGGTTCATCATCAGCCCGCTGTCGAACGGCAATGTCGCGCTGCTGACCAACATGGCGAAGTACGCCGGTCTGCCATGGGATCTGGTCCTGAGCGCTGAGATTTTCCGGCACTACAAGCCCGACGCCGAAACCTATCTTGGCGCGGCGAGGATTCTTGGCCTCACACCGGGGCAGGTGATGATGGTCGCTGCGCACAACAACGATCTGGCCGCGGCGCAATCATTCGGCCTGAAGACAGCTTTCGTGCCGCGCGTGACCGAATACGGCCCGCACCAGGACCGCGACTTCGAGGCCGACGGCAACTGGGACTACGTGGTCACCGATTTCAACGATCTGGCGGACAAACTCGGTTGTTAGAGTAAGGTAAACGTTGCGGCTTCTCGTCATTGCGAGGAGCGCAGCGACGAAGCAATCCAGCTTTGTGTCAGGAGAGATGGATGCTTCGCTTCGCTCGCAATGACGTTCGGCGAACCGTTGATCGCCGTGTGCCGCGTGCTTATCTGCGGAAGGCATCATGACGTTCCCTGCATCTGCATTGCCTGTCGAGACTGGTCCCGCCTTTCTGGGTGTGGAGCGGTCCGCGACCGGCCGTGTCTGGCGCGACCGGCTCGATCCGCGCGGCACGGCGCGGGCCATGGCGATCGCGCAGCGCTATCAGGTGCCGGAAATGCTGTCGCGGATCATCGCGGGACGCGGCATCGACATTGACGCGGTGGAAGACTTCCTCGATCCGACCATCCGCAAGCTGCTGCCCGATCCGCTGACGGTGACCGACATGGAAGCCGCGGCGAAACGCATCGCGGATGCCGCTACGCGCGGCGAGAAGGTCGCGATCTTCGGCGACTACGACGTGGACGGCGCGACCTCGGCGGCGCTTCTGACCTGGCATCTGCGCCACTGCGGGCTCGATCCGCTGATCCATATTCCAGACCGTATCTTTGAGGGATACGGCCCCAATGTCGAAGCCGTGCGCGGTCTTGCCAGCAAGGGCGCGACGCTGCTGGTCACGGTCGATTGCGGCACCACGAGCATGGAGCCGCTGGCGGAGGCCAGGCGCCTCGGCATGGACGTGGTGGTGATCGACCATCATCAGTGCGGCGATGAGCTTCCCATCGTCGATGCGCTGGTCAATCCGAACCGGCTCGATGATCTGTCTGGCCTCGGGCATCTCGCCGCTGTCGGTCTTGTATTCGTGACACTGGTGGCTGTGAACCGGGAACTGCGCGCCCGCAATTTCTGGAGCGATGTCCGGCCCGAGCCCAACCTGCTCGACGCGCTCCATCATGTCGCGCTCGGCACCGTCGCCGATGTGGCCGTGCTGACGGGTCTGAACCGCGCGTTTGTCGCGAAGGGTCTGATCGCGCTCCGCCGCCGCGATCATGTCGGTCACACCGCGCTGATGGATATCGCGCGCCTCAGCGGGCCGCCGGAAGCGTGGCATCTCGGCTTTATGCTCGGGCCGCGCATCAACGCCGGTGGGCGCATCGGTCGCGCCGATTTAGGGGTGAGGCTCTTGCTGGAGGGCGATGTATCGGAAGCCGCGCGCATCGCCGCCGAACTGGATCGTCTCAACACCGAGCGGCGCGTGATCGAACAGATGGCGGAAGCGCAGGCCGAAGCGGAGGCGCTCGCCTCGCTCGGCCTCGACGACAAGGGTTCTGTGATCGTCACCGCGTCCGAAGGCTGGCATCCGGGGGTGGTGGGTCTTGTGGCATCACGGCTCAAGGAGAAGTTTTCGCGCCCCGCGTTTGCCATCGCGCTGGAGCCGGGCGGCATCGGCACCGGCTCCGGTCGCTCGATTCCGGGCGTCGATCTCGGCAAGGTGGTGCGCGAGGCCGTGCATGAAGGGATTTTGCTCAAGGGCGGCGGTCACGCCATGGCCGCTGGCGTCACGCTAAAGAAAGAGAACCTTGCGGAATTCCGTGCTTTCGTCGAAGCCGCGCTCGCGGCGGCGGTGACCGAGGCGCGCCATGCCAATGAGCTTTTCATTGATGGCGCGGTAAGCGCCCGCGCGGTGACCACGGATTTTGTTAACATGATGAACCGGGCTGGTCCGTTCGGCGCAGGCAATCCCGAACCGTTGATTGCGTTGCCCTCGCATCAGCTTGTCTATGCCGACGAAGTCGGGCAGGCGCATCTGCGTCTGCGCTTCAAGTCTGGCGATGGCGCGTTCGTCAATGGAATCGCGTTCCGTTCGATTGGCCAGAAACTCGGCAATGCGCTGATCGAAAATCGCGGCCAGATGCTGCATGTCGCCGGATCGCTGACCGTGGACCGCTGGCAGGGCTCCGAGCGCGTGCAGATGCGTGTCACGGACGTCGCGGTGCCTGATCCGGGGCCGAATTTTATTCGATAATTGATCGTCATTCCGGACAACGCGCTTGCGCGTTGATCCGGAATCTCGATGAGCTCTGCGAGATTCCGGGTTCGCGCTTTGCGCGCCCGGAATGACGGCGCTACATCTGCCTCAGCCGCGCGAGCACCTTCAATCCGGCATATCCATCCGCGGGCAGCAATCCCGCCTTGGTCTGGAAATCGCGTACCGCTTTCATGGTGTCGTTGCCAACGCGGCCGTCAGTACCGCCGGTGTCGAAGCCTGCTTTGGTGAGACGGGTCTGAACTTCCTGGATTTCCGCCAGCGTCAATGCGCGTTCCGAGCCGGGGAACGGCTGAATGAAGGGACCGGCGCCCTGAATGCGGTCACCGAGATGGACGATGGCGAGCGCGTAGTTCATCGACGGATTGTAGCTCTTCACCGCATAGAAGTTCGGTCCCAACAGAAACGACGGTCCGCCCTGAACGGGCGTCCAGAGTTGCGCGGAATCGTTCGGGCGCGGAAACGGCTGGCCGTCGGCGCGTGTGACACCTGCCGCCGCCCATTGCGCGTAGCTCCTGCTGCCGCCGCTGCCGGTCGCGCCCTTGACCTCGTAGCCCCAGTGTTCGCCGCGCCGGTACTTGCCGCGATTGACGAGATAGCGCGCGCTGGAGCCCAGCGCATCGTCCGGCCTGCCGAAGGGCGAGACACGGCCATCGCCGTCGTAATCGAAGCCGACATTGAGCCAGACTTCCGGCATCCACTGGGTGTGCCCCATGGCGCCAGCCCATGAGCCGCGCATTTCCTCCGGCGTGCTCCAGTGCTTGTCGACAATGCGCAGCGCGTTGATGAGTTCGGTTTCCCAATATTTCTTGCGGCGCGGCTCGTTCCACGCCAGCGCGGCGAGGGACGGAAACACCGGGCGCATATGGTTCTGTTGAACCAGCGGATCGCCGTAGGCCGTCTCGACGCCCCACAGCGCCAGTAGTGTACCGCGCTCGACGCCGAAATCCTTTTCGATCCGCGCGAACAGCGCGCCGTATTTCTGAAGCGCTGTCTTGCCCGCGGCCAGCCGCCAGTCGGACACGCGGCGGTTGATATACTGCCAGAGCTGTTCGTTGAACTCCGGTTGCTTGCGCATCTTCTGGAATACGCTCATGTCCGGCTCGATGCGCGCGAGGCAGCGGATATAGGTGCCCTCGGAAATGCCGCGCGCCAGCGCGCGAGCGCGAAAACTCTCGCGCCACTGATCGAAGCCGGGCGGCGTCGCCGCAAGCGCATGAGGCGCGCTTGCCATCAGCGCGCCTGCGCCGAGTGCGGAGCCGAGCAATTCGCGCCGGGTGAGGGAGGCGGGATGCGAAGAATCTCTTTGGGTCATGCCGACACTTTAGCGCCACATGTCCCGTCCAGCCAAAGGCCAATCTGCCGCGGATGATACCAGTCGGACTTGTCGCAAAAGCAGGTTCCTTGCCGCCTAGTGCTCTTGACCTTCTTTCGCGGCCTCGGATGACGTCTCCGCCGGCGGCTGGGCATGGGCCATCGCCGGTGCTTCCGGGGGCGGCTGGATGTATTCACGCCCGCGTCCGCCGATCAGGCGCTCGTAAGCTGAAATCAGGGTGACGTAGGGATTGACCCAGAGCCAGCCATCGCGCGTGAACACCTGCACATCGAAATGCAGATGTGTCGTGGTGCCGCCGGGGCGGTCCTGGAAGTTCGAGACCAGCCCGATTTTTTCGCCTTCGCTGACATGCCGCCCGTGAAAAAGACCGTCCGCATCCATGCGGGCGGGATTCATGTGCATGTAGCGAAAGCGGATGTGCTCGTTGCGCGCGTTCACCAGCAGGAAGGCGGCCTGTTGTTTTGGCGACCTGACGATCACGCCGTCACGGACAGCGACCGTCGCGAAGATATCGGGAATGCAGCGGTCAGCGCCATCGTTGCGCAAATGGCAGGATGAGGGGCGGATGTCCTGCCCCTGATGGCCCATCCCGTTGGGGCATTGACCGACCTGGAAATCGCGCGTCTCGCAAAAATTGTCCTGCCAGGGATAACTGTAGTTTTCCTTCGCGGACTCGTCGAATACGAGCGGTTTATCGTTGCGTTTGCAGCGATAGGCATCGCCTTTTGTCGGAGAAAACGAGATGCGGCCCGTGAGGTTGCAGTCGCCCCAGTTCATGAAGGATTGCGAGTTGGCGAACGCCGGAGCCTTTTCGACCGGAAAGCGGATTTGCGAATAGACCGTAAAGTCCTGATAACCGCTTTGGCCGCGATAGCCGCTGTTCGGGATAATTTCGCCGGGGGTCCGGTAGGTGAAATCCGGCGCATATTCGATCGGACGCTCGGAGTCATACGAGGCGATGTTGTAGCGCGGATCGCGCGGCGTGCCGCCGGCGACGCGCAGCGCCTTGATAAACCGCTCCGCCACCGGCGATGCTTCGCGGCAGGACAGACGTCTGCTGCGCGCCACGCTGTCGAGACACTGGATCGACACCACATAAGGTACGCCGAACCGTGTGAAAGCGTAGCGCACATATCCTTCCCGGATCACCCGGCGCAGGTTCGGAAACTGCGTGGCGAGCGCCTTCACTGGCTCGCCCTTGCCGGCCAGCGGGTCTTTGATGTTGTAGAGCAGCAGCGACGCCGTGATCTGAACCTCGACGGGCTGCGAATAGACCCGGGGCGGCATGTTGTCGCCGGCGCCGCGCTCCAGCATGAAAACCGCGTCGTAACCGGCGGGTCCGGCCTCGAACATCGCCGCCGCGCTGAAACCGGCCTGATAGCGCGGGATCAGAAGATTGACGGCGCCGCTGCGCTGGTCGTTCAGATAAAGGGCGCTGTCGAACGGCAGCAGCACCGGTACCGGACTGGTTTCGATACCTGGAAAGATCGGCGATGTGACCGCGTTGATTTGCGAGATCGCGGTGATGCGCTTCGCGGCGGCCTGACGCGGCCGCGGGCGAGGGCCCATGAAGTCGAAACTGTCAGAGGCCGCCGGCTGCGACTCGATTTCAGTCTTGAGCTGGATCGCGGCTGCGGGCCAGTCCGGCTGCACGACCGAGATCGCCGGTGTCCGGAACTCGCTGGATTGCGCTTGAGCTGCCTGGCTGGTCGCGCAGAGAGCCAAGGCGGCGACCAGCGAGGCAAGAGGCAGAACACGGCACCGGCTACTTCCCGATGCCATCATTCTGCGGTTTGCTGCATGCGCTGCCGTCAATCCGCCCTCACCAAATCCGCCCTCAGTCTTTCGCGCGCTCGACGTAGGAACCGTCTTCCGTCATGACGACGATGCGGGTGCCGACGCCGATATGCGGCGGAACGCCGGTGCGGACTCCATTGGAAAGGATCGCAGGCTTGTAGGACGAGGATGCGGTCTGACCCTTGGTCACAGGCTCGGTCTCAACGACCTCGAGGGTGACACGCTGCGGCAGCACGATGGAGACTGCGTTGCCCTCATGGATCGAGAGCTTCACGGTCATGTTTTCCTGCAGGTAGGGCGCCTGTGTTCCGACCACGTCCTTCGGCACGAGGAGCTGGTCGTAGGTCTCGTTGTTCATGAAGTGGAAGCCGTCGCCGTCTTCGTAGAGATAGTTGAAGTCGCGGTCCTCGACATAGGCGCGTTCGACCTGATCGGTGGTCTTGTAGCGCTCGGACACCTTGGTGCCATCGCTGATTCGGCGCATTTCGATCTGGCTGACCGGGGTTCCCTTGCCGGGATGGATGTTCTCGGCGCTCAGAACGACATATAGCTTGCCGTCCTGCTCAATGATGTTGCCCTTGCGGATCGAACTGGCGATGACTTTCACAGATTGGTTTCCTAATGTTCAGGGCCGGGTGCGGCGCCGGAGCGGCGCTTCGCCGTCCGGCAAGGCTGTTTCGGGCCGCAACATAACCATTTGGACCGGTAAAGCCAGCATTTTACAGCCGAATCGGGCTTTTCCGGCATGAATGCGGGACAGGAACTTTCCCTCTGGTGGACGCCGGATCGTCACCTCGACCGCAAGCCGTTTCTGCTGGCGCGGAGCGCGATAACGCGGGCGACGCGGGCATGGTTCGCCGGTGAGGGATTCGCCGAGGTCGAGACCGGAATTCTGCAGAAATCGCCCGGAAACGAGACCCATCTGCATGCTCCGTTCGCGGACCTGACATCCGGGGATGGCGAACGGTCCCGCTATTATCTGCGAACTTCGCCCGAATTCGCCTGCAAGAAGCTGCTCGCGTCGGGTGAGACCAAGATCGTGGAATTCGCACGGGTGTTTCGGGACCGCGAGCGGGGACCGCTGCATCTGCCTGAGTTCACCATGCTGGAGTGGTATCGCGCCAACGAGAGCTACGAGGCCGTGATGGCCGATTGCGTCGTTGTCATCGCGCGCGCGGCTCAGGAAACCGGGATCGGGACGTTCTCGTTTCGCGGCAGGACGGCTGACCCGTTTGCGACACCGGAACTACTCACGGTCGCGGATGCGTTTTCCCATTATGCGTCCATTGACCTGCTGGCGACCATTGTCGATGGACAGGGGCTGCGGGAGCAACTCGCTGTTGCCGCAGCCGATCGCGTGCGTATCACGGACGATGACACCTGGTCCGACATTTTCAGCAAGGTGCTGGTCGAACATGTCGAGCCGAATCTCGGACGGGAGCGCCTGACCATTCTCTATGAGTATCCGGCCCCGGAAGCCGCGCTCGCGCGTGTAAAGCTGTCCGATCCGCGCGTGGCGGAGCGGTTCGAGGTTTACGCTTGCGGCGTTGAACTCGCCAACGGCTTTGGCGAACTGATCGACGCAAACGAGCAGCGGCAGCGCTTCACGCAAGCCATGGACGAGAAGGAACGGCGGTATGGCGAGCGCTATCCGCTCGATGAGGATTTCCTCGCGGCTGTGGCGCGGATGCCGGAAGCCTGCGGCGTGGCGCTTGGGTTCGATCGCCTTGTGATGCTGGCCAGCGGAGCAACGCGGGTCGATCAGGTGGTGTGGACGCCGATGGGAGGCGAGGCATGACCCGCAGCGCCACAACGCTTCGGACGCCTGCCGAACTGATCGTGCAAGGTCTTGCCTCGCCGGACAGTCTGCCCGCGCTCGAGAAGGTGGCCGCGCGCTATGCCGCCGCGGTGACGCCCGACGTGGCCGCACTGATCGACAGGACGGACCCGGACGATCCCATCGCGCGCCAGTACATTCCCTCCGCCGACGAACTTGAGAGGCAGCCCGGGGAGGACGCCGATCCCATCGGCGACCATGCGCATTCGCCGGTCGGCGGCATCGTGCATCGTTACCCGGATCGTGTGCTGTTCAAGCTGGTCCATGTCTGCGCGGTCTATTGCCGGTTTTGCTTCCGCCGCGAAATGGTCGGTCCGGGCAAGGACACCGGCCTCTCCGATGAAGTTTATTCAAAGGCGCTGGATTATATCCGCGCGCATCCGGAAATCTGGGAAGTCATCCTGACCGGCGGCGATCCGCTGATGCTGTCGGCGCGGCGGCTGAAAGAGATCATGAGCGATCTCGCCGCGATCGAACATGTGAAAATCATCCGCATTCACACCCGTGTGCCGGTGGCCGATCCCGCGCGCGTGACGGACGACGTGGCTGCCGTCTTGCGTGTGAAGGGGGCGACCACATGGGTCGCCGTCCATGCCAATCATCCGCGCGAATTCACCCTTGAGGCGCGCGAGGCGTGCGCGCGGATGATCGACGCAGGCATTCCGATGGTCAGCCAGTCGGTGCTGCTGCGCGGCGTGAACGACAATCCGCAAACCCTGGAAGCCTTGATGCGGACCTTCGTCGAGTGCCGGATCAAGCCATACTATCTGCATCATGGCGACCTTGCGCCGGGCACAGCGCATCTGCGCACCACGCTGGAGGAAGGGCAGAAGCTGATGCAGCACCTGCGCGGGCGTGTGTCGGGCCTTTGCCAGCCGGACTACGTGCTCGATATTCCCGGCGGTCATGGCAAGGCGCCGGTCGGCCCGCAATACCTGTCGCGCATACGTGATGACAGCGAAAGCCGGTACCGCGTTGCGGATTATTGCGGCGATGTTCACATCTATCCGCCTGTGGAAAGATGACGAAACCCCAGCCTCCTGACGACGATGGCAATCGCGCTGTTGAAAACGCCGTGATGCTTGGCTTTTTCGTCGTGCTGGTGGCGGCAGGCATCTGGCTGCTCGGGTCGATGGCCGATGTGCGCAAGGCGCAGGATTGTGCGGCGCAAGGCAGGCGCAACTGTGCAACAATAGATAATCCTGCGCGTTCCCGGTAGGATGCCCGTGCTGAGGAATCGTATTGGTGGAGGTGTGACATGAGGAAATCCATCCCGATCGCCATGATGGCTTTGCTGTTGGCCGCGTCAGGAGCCGTGGCCCAGAGCAAGAGCGGAACGACCACGACCCCCTCAGCAACAAGCGGCGGCTCTGGCGGCATTCCCCCGGCGCCTGTCGGACACCGTCAGCCGCGCGCGAGCGATGTGCCGTCCGGACAGGAGAAGAACTTCACCGAGTCCGCTGAGGACAAGGCGCTCGACCGCAAGATCAAGAGCATTTGCCGGGGCTGTTGATCGCAGCCTGCCGGGTCAGGCATTTCGTGCGGCGAGCGCCATCCCGATCAGGGAGGTGCCGCCGAACACGAGGTTGATGCCGACCAGCAATCCGATGGCCCATGCAGCGGAGCCGGGCAGTCCCGCAATGATCAGCGCCGCGACAATCAGGTCGACCAGACCCGACACCAGTAGCCAGCCCCAGCGCCCGGACAGTTCCTTGCGGTGGGCGAGGGCGAACATGATGGTGGTGATGCCCTCGGCGATGAAATAGGCGCTGACCACAAGCGTGAGTGTGAGCGTTCCGGCGACCGGCTGAAGCAGCAGAACGAGACCTGCGCCGAGTGCAAGCACCGCCGAGAGCAGCGACCACCAGAAGCCGGGCAGGTCGCGCGTGGTGAAGGTCAGGTAAAGTCCGACGGCGCCGCTGATCAGGAAGAGCCAGCCGAGGAAGATCGTGACCGCGATGCTGGCCAGTAGCGGAATCGCGATGGCCGCCATGCCGAGGATGACCAGCACGATGCCTTCGATCAGAAAGGCCTTCCAGTTCGCCTTGACGGCTTCCTTCATCCGGGCCTGAAGCTGGGCGACATCCTGAGGCATCGTCATCGTGCTCTCCTGTTTCTGATCCGTCGAGGCCGGCAAAGGCAGCTTAGTCCCGCGCCGCCGCTTTTGTTAAGTTCAATATCGCGGCTAGTTATCCAGAATTGCGACAGCCCGCGTCCAGCCGGCGGAGGCGCGTTCGATCTTCACCGGGAAGCAGGACACCATGAAACCGGTTGGCGGCAATTGTTCTAAATTGTGCAGCTTCTCGATATGACAGTAGCCGATATGGCGGCCGGCCTTGTGGCCTTCCCAGATCAGGCTGGCGTCCTTGGTCTCCGCATACTTTTTCGCGGTGTAGACAAACGGCGCGTCCCAGCTCCAGCCGTCGATGCCGGTAAGGCGAACGCCGCGCTCCAGAAGATACATCGTCGCCTCATATCCCATGCCGCAGCCGGAGATGACGTAATCCGGCTGGCCGTACTTCATACCGGCGCTGGTGTTCACGACTACGATCTCAAGCGGCTTGAGCGTATGCCCGATACGCTTGAGTTCGGCTTCGACATCGGCGGCTGTTGCGACATAGCCGTCGGGGAAATGCCGGAAGTCGAGCTTCACGCCGGGCTGCAGACACCATTCCAGCGGGACCTCGTCGATGGTCCATGAGCGCTCGCCGCGATTCATGGTCGGGTGGAAATGGTAGGGCGCGTCGAGATGGGTGCCGTTGTGGGTGGAGAGGTTGACCTGTTCGACGGCCCAGCCCTGACCGTCGGGAAGATCCTCCTTCCTCAACCCGTCGAAGAATTGCAGCATGCGCGGCAGGCCCTGCTGATGGTCGATGTACTGGATTGTCGGATGCCCTCCGGGCGGGTCCGCCGGCACGTCATTCTGGAGGGGGACGGAAATGTCGATCAGCTTGCGGGTCATGCATGGCGCTCCGGCGTCCTGGCCGATCCCACTGCGGGCGGCAGGTCAGCGGAGTGTGCATGAGGATGTCAGGATCGCTCAATACATTGAGCTGGACTGGTGGCGCTCCCTAGCGGAATCGAACCGCTCTCTCCACCGTGAAAGGGTGGCGTCCTAACCGATAGACGAAGGGAGCATTAATCGCGCAAAATCAATAGATTAGTATCGGTTTTGGCGGCTCCGGCCCACAGCCCCGCAGGGGTGATTTGGCCGACGCGGGGGAACGTATAATGACGTTTCGCCACTGCGGCAAGCGGCCAGCCGGATGTTCGGGAGCTTTCTCAGAATTTGATGCTCAGATGGGCTTTCGCGCCCTGATCGACGGCCTGGGAGGCGAATTGCCCCACATAGGAAGCGGCGAGGGTGACATGTCCCGCCAGCCTCATCCCCAGACTGACGTCGAGCACAGCGGCGTCCCGCTCAACCGGAACTCCGTTCACGCCGAACGCGCTTCCCCCGGCGATGGACACGGCGGCCACCGGTGTCACATCACCGAACGCATGCCGCCAGCCAAACATCTGCCGGGCGAACATGCGAACGCCGCCCAGCGTGAAATCCGCCGAGGTGTGAACACCGAGCATGGTGAAGGTCACGCTGTTGTCGCCGGCATGTCCCACGAGCGCGCCAGCGCCACCGGCCTCCGCGAATCCGCCGGTTCTGACGTTCACGTAAGCAAGGTTGGCGAATGGCTCGATGGTCGCACCGCCGAACGGTATCCGGTATCCAAGTTCGCCGAAGGCTTGCGCGGTCGCCGCGCCGTAATCCGCCGTCAACCGGTCGGAGTAGCCGGTAAAGGCGACAGCGCGGCTGGTGCTGAGGTCGTGCCATGTGTACGCGCCGCCGAGCCGCACGGCGAGCTTGCCGAACTGCGTGCCGCCATAGAGGCCGAGATGGGTGTTGTCACTCGTCCCCGTGCCTGAACCTGTGTTGATGCGCGTCTGGCTGTAGCCGGTCAGCACGCCGAGATGCCACGTATCGCGTACGGGCATATCCGCCCCGGCAAAAAAGCCGCCGACGGTGCGATCGAGCGGCGCACTGCTGCTGCGTCCCCACGATCCGAACGCGCTGCCCCACATGGTGAGCCGCCCGCCGGTGCCTGTGCAGGAGATGGTCGCGGTCGGCTTTTCGGCTTCCTTGTTGCGTCCAAGAGCGGTTGCGCGGTTGCCGCAGTTCGTGTCCGCCAGCCGCTCCAGTGCGGCATTGCGGACGAAACGGCTGTCCTCGAGCATCGCTCCCGCCATCGACCCATGCAGCTCGCCGGAGAGCTGATCGAACGCGCTGCGGGCTGCGGCATCGGTCGGAAGATTCACGATGGCCGTGAACAGCGGATTGCTGGCGGGCAACGCCTGAAGGGAATTTGCAATGGCGAGTTGCGTCCGCGTCGCGCCGGCCTGCGTCAGCGCGCGCGACTGCACCACATCAAGGTAGACGTTGTGGGTGTTGTAGCTGGCGGTCAGGCCGAGAAACGCCGACGGATTGCCGGTCAACGTGTAAGTGCCGGTGATGTTGCCGGTGGCGGTGAGAACCGTGTACCGGGTGCCGACCAGATAGGGGACGGCGCTTGTCTTTGCGATGCTCAGTGTTGCGCCGCTGGACAAAGTGACGGCGCCGGTGACCGCAATCCGGTCGGATGCGGCCGAGGCGGGATTCACCTCCACGCTGTAAACCGATCCGGCCTGTTGAACGAAATTGCCGTTCACGTTGAGCGTGCCGATGCCGTCGCGGCCCGGGGCAACCGCTCCACCTGACTGCACCGTGGTCGCCCGCACCTTGCCTGTTCCGGCCAGCGTGCCGCCGCTCTGGACGGTGACGGTCCCGGGCAGCGTTGCGTCCACCTCAAGCGTGCCGGCTTTGATGATTGTTCTTCCGGGCGAGATCGAGGGCGTGAAGATGTTCACGTCCTTGTCGATAACCCATGTTCCGCTGCCCTGCTTGGTCAGGACACCGCCAACAAATGTGGTCAGACCGGTGACGGCCTCCGAATAGATTTGCCGGCCGCTGCCGTCGAGCGTGAGTTTCGAGACCGGGTCCGTATTGATGTAGAGATCGCCGTTGATCCTGCCGCCTGTGAAAAGCGTGACCGTATTGGAAAAATAATCGCTCAGGCGCACGTCGCCGGTAATCGTGCCGGCATTGCTGATGGTGCTGGCGTTGCCTGAACCATAGATGCCGTAAATGCCGGCCGAACTGTTTCCGGTGATGTTCGATCCGGCTCCATTGATCACCGTGCCGCCACTGTAAAGATAGACGGCTGCTCCGCCGCCAATGGTGCCCGTGGAAGCGGTCATGGCACCGTTTTCGTTGCGCAGTGTGCCGCCGTCATTCAGATAAGCACCGACCCAGCCGCCGGTGATGCTGCTGCCATTCCCGGCATTGATGACGGTACTCTCGCCGCCGGCGGTGTAGACGCCCGACTGGGTGCCGAAGATCGTCGCGCCATTGCTGTTGATCACGCTGCTGCCGGAAAAGGCATCGACGCCGTCGACGCCGGTGATTTTAGCGCCGTTGGTGTTGATCAGCGTACTCACGTCGGCGAGGTTGACGCCGCCATTGGCGGTGCCGCTGATCTGGCTCCCGATGCCCGTGTTCGTAACGGTGCCACCCCACAGGAGCACGCCGTTTGCCGCGCCCGATATTTTGCCGCCCGCCTGGTTGGTGACCGTACCGCCGTTTTCCAGATCAATTCCGTTGTCGGTGGTGCCGGTGATGATCCCGGAATTCGTCACAGTGCCTGTCTGTGACGAGGGCCAGTCGCTATAGATCCCGCTGGTGCCGGAAATCGTTGCGCCTGCCTTGTTGATGACGATGCCGCCGACCGAAAAATAGATGCCGTTGTCGCCGGTGGACGTGATCGCGCCGCCGGTCTGGTTGATGACGTCGCCGATGTCGCCGGTGACGCCGGCAGCGCTACGGCTGATGATGCCGGAATTGTCGAGGGTGCCGCCGTTGTTGAGCGTGATCCCGTTGCTCAGGATCGCGGTGCTGTTGACTTGAAGCGTCGCGCCGAGATTGCCGCTGTTATCCACGATGACGTCATTGCCGCCGAGATCGGCGGCGGTGTTGACGACTGTGGTGCCGCTGGTCACCGAGATGTCGGCTGCCCTGAGCGATGAAACCGCGCCGGTGAGGCTCAGAGTCAGCGATGCAACCGCAAGCGTGCGCGGCAGGACAATCCTTTCGCGGCGTTCTCGCTTTTGTCGTTTGGCCGTTTTGCACTCTGGCCCCGGCCGTTCGGCCATGGGCCCCGCCATTCCTGAATTCCTTCGCCCGGTACGGTCCGGCTCGGAATCGCCGGATCGTGAACCCGCATGGATAGAGCAGGCGTCCGGGGCAGGCGCGGTCAGAAACGCACCTGGAGTTCGGTGCCTCATGAATGTGGACACGCCATTGGGAGTGAGGGGTTACCGCTGGTTTCATCTTTTGCCTGGTGGCCGTCCGATGGCCGGCGGATTTTTCCAGGAGGGCCGGAACTCGCGGCCATATCCCGCCGTTATTGCCACAGGGAGGCGTCATTGGAGGCTGCGATGGCTGATCGCCTGCAACATATCCACGTAAGTCCCGACGATCATATCGGCACGCCCGGCCTTGAGGAGGCTGCCTACGTGGCCGGCTGGGCATTGAGTTGCTCGGCGGCGCTGGGCGTCGTTCTGCTGGTCTGGCAGCTCAATATCTGACCGGTGCCGGCTTGGATCCCGCAAGAATCGGCCCGCCCATGCGGGACGCAGGATGCTCTTTGCGGCTTCATGTTTTGGTTGAAGTTCTTCATGTGTAACGCTGAAAACAGATTCTAAGGGGTTTTAGATCGCTTCTTTTGAGTCGGGTTTGGTGATGGCCGCATCCGGGGCTCGCCGCGGTGGCGGAATGCACTATGCTGCGGGCCATGAGTCCCCATCCGCTCTCCCGCATTGTTAGCCGGTTCAAGCGCGAGCCTTCGCGCACCGGCTCCCTCATCATCACCTTCTATGGCGACGCGATCCTGCCGCGTGGCGGGTCGGTCTGGCTCGGCACGCTGCTGCGGTTTCTCGATATGCTCGGGACCGACGGTGGCGTAGTCCGGACCGCCGTGTCGCGCTTGGCCGCGGACGGCTGGCTCGACCGTGACAAGGCGGGCCGCAAGAGTTTCTACAAACTCGCCAAGCGCGGCCGGGAGCGCTTCGAGGCCGCTGTCGAGCATGTCTACAATCCGCATCCATCGGACTGGGCAGGGCGTTTTGAATTGCTGCTGATCGGAAACGGCGCGGATCGCGACGCATCGCGGGCGGCATTATCAGAGGCGGGTTTTGGCAGCCCGATGCCCGGCGTATGGGTGGCGCCGTCCAGTGTGCCGACGCCAGCGCTCGCCAAGGGCGCGATCCGGCTGGAAGTTTCGGCCAATGATGCCACGGGCCGGCGATTGGTCGAGGCAAGCTGGTCGCTGGAACGGACCGCGGAGTCCTATCGGGAGTTCATGAAAACCTTCGCGCCGCTGGAAGCGTGGGCCGGCGCCGCCAATGACATCACGCCGGCGGACGCCATCCTCGCGCGGGTGCTTCTGATCCATCACTATCGGCGGGTGATCCTGCGCGATCCGCTGCTGCCAGCGGCGCTTTTGCCGCCTGCATGGCCGGCGCTGGAGGCGCGGATATTCTGCGCCAGCCTCTATCAAGCACTTCTGCCTGCTTCTGAATCCTGGCTCGACGAATACGGGGAGAGTGCGTCCGGTTCCCTGCGTCCGCCGGGGCCGGAACTCGGCCGGCGGTTCTCCGACGTGCAGCGCAATATGTTACAAAAATAGCTTGCTTGTAGTTATTTTTGTTATATATTGATCGCCGTCTCCCGGGAGGAAACGGCGATGTACACCCAAGCGCTCAATGTATCCGAGGCTGAAGTCATCCACGTCGAGGACGCGCAGCGCGCCGCGCACTTTCAGGCGCGGATTGATGCCGACGACCGCATTGAGGCGAATGACTGGATGCCGGCAGCCTATCGCAAGACGCTGACACGGCAGATTTCCCAGCACGCTCATTCCGAGATCGTCGGCATGCTACCGGAAGGCAACTGGATTACCCGCGCGCCGACCCTGCGCCGCAAGGCCGCGCTGCTCGCCAAGGTGCAGGACGAGTGCGGCCATGGCCTGTATCTGTACGCCGCCGCCGAAACCCTCGGCTCCTCGCGCGAGGAACTCTATGACGCGATGCTCGCGGGCAAGGCCAAGTATTCCTCGATCTTCAATTATCCGACGCCCACATGGGCCGACATCGGCGCCATCGGCTGGCTGGTGGACGGCGCGGCGATCATGAACCAGATCCCGCTGTGCCGCTGCTCCTATGGTCCCTATGCGCGCGCGATGATCCGCGTCTGCAAGGAGGAGTCGTTCCATCAGCGTCAGGGCTACGAAATCATGCTCACGCTGTCGCGCGGCACCGACGAGCAGAAAGCGATGGCGCAGGACGCGCTGAACCGCTGGTGGTGGCCGTGCCTGATGATGTTCGGCCCGCCTGACAGCCAGAGCCAGCACAGCGACCAGTCGACCGCATGGAAGATCAAGCGCTTCTCGAACGATGACCTGCGCCAGAAGTTCATCGACGCCACCGTGCCGCAGGCCCACTATCTCGGCCTTTCCATTCCTGATGCCGACCTCAAGTTCAATGAGGCGACAAAGCACTGGGAATACGGCGCGATCGACTGGGACGAATTCAAGCAGGTGCTTGCGGGCAATGGCCCGTGCAACCGCGATCGCATGGCCGCGCGCCGCAAGGCGCATGATGAAGGCGCGTGGGTCCGTGAAGCGGCGGCAGCCTATGCCGCGAAACAGCAGGCGCGCAGCACCGCTGCCGCAGCGGCCTGAGGAGGCGATGATGACGACGCAGAACACCCAGCTTTGGGAGGTTTTCATCCGTAGCCGCAATGGCCTTGCGCACAAGCATGTTGGCTCGCTGCACGCCGCCGACGCGACGCTGGCGCTTCAGGCGGCACGCGATATTTATACACGGCGCGGCGAGGGGCTTTCGATATGGGTCGTGCCGTCGAACGCGATTGTCGCGTCCGATCCGTCTGAGAAGGGCATGATGTTCGAGCCGGCGATGTCGAAGATTTACCGGCATCCGACGTTCTACGACGTGCCGGACGAAGTCGGGCATATGTGATTTGCACTTACTCGTCATTCCGGAGCGCGAGTGAAACGAGCGAACCCGGAATCCATACCATTTTGACAGATGGATTCCGGGTCTGCGCCAAGAGGCGCATCCCGGAATGACATCAACGGGTAATGAACATGGCGACGCCTTCTATCAATATCACCGAAAGCCCGCTGGTGCTCTACGCGCTGCGCCGCGCCGACGATGCGCTGATCCTCGGCCATCGTGTGTCGGAATGGTGCGGCCATGCGCCGATGCTGGAAGAGGACATGGCGCTGGCCAATATCGGCCTCGACCTGATTGGGCAGGCGCGAGAACTCTACACCTACGCGGGCCAGGTCGAAGGGGCGGGCCACGACGAAGACAAGCTCGCGTATCTGCGCGACGTTCGTCAGTACCGTAATCTGCTGCTGGTGGAGCAGCCGAATGGCGATTTCGCGCGCACCATCGTGCGGCAGTTCTTCTATTCCGCATTCGCCGATCCGTACTGGCGCGCGATGATGAACTCGAAGGATGCGACGCTGGCGGCGATTGCCGCCAAGTCGGAGAAGGAAAGCGCCTATCATCTGCGCCACACCTCGGAATGGATGATCCGTCTCGGCGACGGCACGGATGAAAGCCACCGCCGCGCGCAGACAGCCATCGACGACCTCTGGGCGTTCACCGGCGAACTGTTTCATGCCGATGCGAGCGATGCGGAGTTGATCTCACCCGGCGTCGCCGTCGATCCGGAAACGTTGCGCGGCGTCTGGATGGAGACTGTCTCAAATGTCCTCGGCGTCGCGACGCTGAAGCGTCCGGCGAGCGACTGGATGCAGAAGGGCGGCCGCAGCGGCAATCACACCGAACATCTCGGGCATCTGCTCAGCGAACTGCAGTCGATGCAGCGGACGTTTCCGAACGCGACATGGTAAGCGCAGGCACCAGCACGCACGATCTTCGCAAAACCGCATGGAATGCGGCGGCGCAGGTGGTCGATCCGGAAATTCCGGTTCTGACCATCGCCGATCTTGGCGTGCTGCGTGAAGTGACCGTGACGGATGACGGAGTCGAAGTGGTAATCACGCCGACCTATTCCGGCTGCCCCGCGATGAACATGATCGCGCTGGAAATCGAACTGGCGCTGGAGCGCGAAGGCATCCGCAATCCGAAAGTGCGCACCGTTCTGTCGCCGGCCTGGACCACGGACTGGATGAGCGAGCAGGGCCGCCAGAAGCTGAAAGAGTATGGTATCGCCCCGCCACAGGCCGGAGGCGGCCGCCGTGCGCTGTTCGGCGAACAACAGATCGCGTGCCCGCAATGCGGATCGGTTGATACCGAAGTGCTGTCCGAATTCGGCTCGACCTCATGCAAGGCGTTGTGGCGCTGCAAGACCTGCCGCGAGCCGTTCGATTATTTCAAGTGCCATTAAGCGAGGCTGCGATGTCGCACGTTCCAAAGTTTCATCGTCTGGCCGTCGCCGACCTCAAGCGCGAGACTGCGGACGCGGTGTCGATGACGTTTGCCATTCCGGGCGAACTGGCGAAGGATTACACCTTCGCGCCGGGCCAGTACCTGACGCTGCGCACCACCATGGATGGCGAAGAGGTGCGGCGCTCCTATTCGATCTGTTCCAGCCCGGACGATCACGAACTGCGCATCGCGGTGAAGAAGGTCGATGGCGGCGCGTTTTCAAGCTGGGCCCTGGAAGAACTGAAGGCCGGCGACGAACTCGATGTCATGACGCCGACCGGACGTTTCGGTGTCGCACATACACCGGATCAGGCGCGCATCCACGTGGGCTTTGCGGCAGGCTCCGGCATTACGCCGATCATGTCGATTGTACGCGGAATTCTGGCGCGCGAGCCAAACAGCCGCTTCTTCCTGTTCTATGGCAACCGCGCGACCAACGGCATCCTGTTCCGCGAAGCCCTGGAAGAACTGAAAGACCGCTTCATGGGCCGCCTCTCTGTGTTCCATGTGCTGTCGCAGGAAGAGCAGGACTTGCCGATCCTTTATGGCCGTCTCGACCGCGACAAGGTCGAGGTGCTGCTGCGCGCGATGGTGCCTGCCGCGGCCGTCGATCATGTGTTTGTCTGCGGCCCCGTCGCCATGAGCGAGGAGATCGAGAAGACGTGCCTCGACATGGGGATTCCTGCCGGCCGCGTCCATGTCGAGCGCTTCGTCTCCGAGTTCGGCGGCAAGCCGCGCCCCAAGGTTCAAGTGGCGCCGGAAGCGCCGCCGAAAGCCGTCGCATCACTGATCGTGGACGGCAAGCGGAAGGATGTACCGATCGCGGAGGGGGAGGTTATTCTCGACGCCGCGCTGCGCGCCGGCATGGATCTGCCTTATGCGTGCAAGGGCGGCATGTGCTCGACATGCCGCGCCAAGGTGGTCGAAGGCGATGTGACGATGGACGTGAACTATTCGCTCGAACCGTGGGAGCTTGAGGCGGGCTTCGTCCTCACCTGCCAGGCGCATCCGATTTCATCGCGCGTCGTGGTCGATTACGACCAGATGTGAGGTTGCTTCTGTAACTTGAGATTGAGGCGTTCAGGTTTCTCCCGTGGGGAGAGGGAGTGGCATCGCCGATAGAACGACGATTGCGCGATAACATGATATGTTTGTCGCTATTTCCCCTCGCGCAGCAGCGCGTAGGCGGTCTGCGCCATGGCGACAGGCCGCTCGTCGCCATCTGTCCGCAGCATGATACTGCCATAAGCCATGGTCTTGCCGAGGCGCACGACCCGCGCTTCGGCCAGGACATCGGCGCGCATCGCCGGGCGCGTGAAGTGGATGGTCTGGTCGACCGTGGTCATCGGGAAGTATTCGCCAGCCGCCGCGCTGATGGCAAAGACCATCGCGGTATCAGCGAGGCTCATCAGCGCCTGACCGCAGATCACGCCATTATCGCGGCAGAGGTTCTCCGAAAACCGCATGCGCAGCACCGCGCCATCCTTGTTGACGCTCTCAACGGAGAGACCGAGGTCCTGCACGCACTTGGCGAATACCGATGTGAGCAGGGTGTCGGCGGCGGACTTGTCGAACGACATGATGCATTCCAGGGCTTGAGGATTCAGGTGAGTGTAACGGGAAGCGTCGTGAAGCCGCGAAAGCGCACGCGTCTTGCGCGGTGTGCCGGGCCGCTGGCTGCGTAATCAGGAAAGCGTGCCAGAAACCGGCCAATCGCAATACGGCCTTCGAGGCGAGCGAGGGTGAGGCCGACGCAGGCATGCGCGCCGGACGCGAAGGCAAGATGCCGATTCGGCGCGCGGGCGATGTCGAGACGGTCCGGTTCAGCGAACACCTCCGGGTCGCGATTGGCTGCGCCGATGCAGAGCGTGATCAGGGCGCCTTCCGGAAGTGCCACGCCGCCGAGTTCGGTCTCCTGAACCACGCGGCGGTTGCCGAGCTGGTTTGAACTCTCGAAGCGCAGGAATTCCTCGATGGCGCTTTTGATCAAAGCTGGATCGTCAATCAGGCGCTGGCGCTGGTCCGGAAACCGCAGCAGCAGTTCGAGGCCGTTCCCGATCAGGTTGGTGGTGGTCTCGTGACCTGCATTCAGGATGAAAATACAGTTTTGAAGAAGCTCGATCTCGCTCAGGCGCTCGCCGTTTGACTCGCCCTGAATGAGCCGCGTCAGCACGTCGTGGTCCGCGTTGCCCGGACGGGCGCGGCGGTCCGCGACGAGGCGGCGGAGATAATCGAGAAATTCTCCGACCGCCCGCTCACCACGCGCCTGCGCTTCTTCGGTCAGGAACGGCTCCAGCGCGCCGAGGATCGCCAGTGACCAGCCGCGCAGCGGTCCGCGATCCTCGTGCGGCACGGCCAGCAGGTTGCCGATCACTTCGACAGGAATCGCCGAGGCGAAATCCTCGATCAGATCGGCCTTGCCGCGTGCTTGCATGTCA
This sequence comes from Afipia sp., assembly GCA_050249215.1. Lineage (GTDB taxonomy): Bacteria > Pseudomonadota > Alphaproteobacteria > Rhizobiales > Xanthobacteraceae > Afipia. The sequence continues at coordinate 94,496 of JBFWQX010000008.1, read as the reverse complement.
TCGAGCAGGCGATCGACCAGCGCGATCAGCCCCGGCTCCATTTCCGCGATGGCGCGGGGATTGAGCGCGCCGGCGATCAATCTCCGCACGCGGGTGTGCAGAGGCGGATCGTTGAAGACGAGGCTCGTGGTGTGGTGCTGGAACAGCAGGGAGTCCGTACCGTATTTCGGTCCGAACTCGACCTTCTTGTCGGAGCTGAACCGCACCGTGTCCTTGTAGATGGCTTCCAGATCGCGGTGTCGCGTCAGGAATAGCGAACCATCCGGCATCCGATGGATCGGATCGACGGATTGCAGCGCGCGATAGGTCGGGTAGGGATCGTCATAAAACGCATCGGACAGGTCCTTCAGCGAGAACGCGCGCGCAATCGCGGCGTCCTCGCCCGATGCCGGGCGAGGCGCGCTCTGATCCATTCCAGTCTGCGTCGTTGCCGACACGCGAGGGCCTGCTGTTCAGGACACGACGTCGTTGATCTGCACCACGGCCTGCGCCTTGGTGAAGTTCGGAATATCGGAAAAGATTTCCTTGCCGTGCGCCTTCCCGGCGGCCTTGAAATCATCCATCGAGCCGAACGTGATCAGCGCGATCATCTGATAGTCGGGCGCGCTGCCGTCCGGCTTTGCCACGCCCTTGATCGCCTGCGCGCTTTTCAGCCCGTGCGGGCCCCAGCGGTCCCTCACCAGCGGCATGTGCGTCTTGAGATAGTAGTCGGTGTCGAATGCCTCGCCGGCTGGATACATCACGGTGACAAGGATCATGGGTTTCTCCCTCAATGGTGTTGTTGGTCAGGCCGCCGGCCGGACGGCATTCATGGTGAGAAGTTCGTAGGTCGCGGCCGACTCGTCCTTGTCGGTCAGGATTTCGACATCCCAGCGCACTTCGCCATACTGCTTGTTACGCGGCGACTTGTCCTTCGCGGTGAGACGGACCTTGATGGTTTCGCCCGGCTGAATCGGCTTGATGAAGCGCAGCGAGTCGAGGCCATAATTCGCCAGCACCGGACCCGGATCGGGATCGACGAACAGGCCCGCGGCAAACGAGAGCAGCAGATAGCCGTGAGCCACGCGGCCGGGGAAGAACGGATGACCTTTGGTCGCCTCCTCGTCCATGTGTGCGTAGAACGTATCGCCGGTAAAATGCGCGAAATGCTCGATGTCCTCCAGCGTGATGGTGCGCTCCTTCGAGTAAAAAGTTTGGCCGACATCGAGATCCTCGAAATGAAACCGGAATGGATGCCGGTCCTTTTCGACGATGGGCGCGTTTTTGGTCCAGCTTCCGGTCACGCCGGTCAGCATGCGCGGTGAACCCTGAACCGCGGTGCGCTGCATGTAGTGATGCACGCTGCGTACGCCGCCCAGTTCCTCGCCGCCGCCCGCGCGGCCCGGGCCGCCATGGACCATCTGCGGCATCGGCGAGCCATGGCCGGTCTGTTCCTTGGCGCAGTCGCGGTCGATCAGCACAAGCCGTCCATGGAAACTGCTGACACCGAACACAAGATCGGATGCCACCTTCGGATCGTGGGTGTAGACAGAAGCCACAAGGCTGCCGCCGCCGCGATTGGTGAGCGCGACCGCTTCGTCAAGATCGCCGTAGCCCATCACGGTGCTGACCGGGCCGAACGCCTCGATGGAATGCACCTTCGTCGCCTGAACGGGGTTCGCGCAATGCAGGAGGATCGGCGGCACGAACGCGCCGCGAACGACATCCGCGCCCTGAACATCGAAGTTGTCGGGATCGCCAGCGACAAGCTGCGCCTCGGTCCGCAATGCCTTGACGTGGTTCAGCACATCGCGGCGCTGGTCGAGGCCGACAACGGGACCCATCCGCACATTGTCCTGTTCGGGATTTCCGATCACGACCTTGTCCAGCCGTTCGCGCAGCGCCCCGATCACGGCATCGACATGAGACGTCGGCGCCAGCACGCGGCGGATCGCCGTGCACTTCTGCCCGGCCTTGACCGTCATCTCCTTGGCGATTTCCTTGACGAAAAGATCGAACTCCGGCGTGCCGGGACCGGAATCCGGCGCGAGGATCGCGGCGTTGAGTGAATCCCGCTCGGCCACAAAGCGCACGGCTTCGCGCGCGATCACCGGATGCCGCTGCAGCTTCTCGGATGTCTCGGCGGAGCCGGTGAACGACACCACGTCCTGGCAGGCGAGATGATCGAACAGGTCGCCGGTCGAACCGACGATGAACTGGAACGCGCCTTCAGGCAGAACTCCGGATTCGGCGATCATGCGCGCGAGCGCGTGCGCCACATAGGAGGTGACAGTTGCTGGCTTGGAGACCACCGGCACACCGGCGAGCAGGGCGGGCGCCAGTTTTTCCAGCAACCCCCAGCAGGGGAAATTGAAGGCATTGATATGCACCGCGACGCCATGCAGCGAGGTGACGATGTGCTGCCCGGCAAATGTCCCCGCCTTGCCCATCGGTTCGACCGCGCCGTCCAGCAGGAAGGTCGAATTCGGCAGTTCGCGGCGGCCCTTGCCGGCATAGACGAACAGCGTGCCGATGCCGCCATCGACGTCGATCAGGTTGTCGGTGCGTGTCGCGCCGGTCTGGAACGACAACGTATAGAGCTGCTCCTTTCGCTCGGTCAGATACTGCGCCAGCTTCTTCAGCATGTCCGCGCGCTGATGGAAGGTCAGCCGCCGCAGGTTCCTGCCGCCGGTGTTGCGGGCATAGGCAAGGATACCACGCATATCCAGCCCGCCGGTCATCGCCTCCGCGACGACATCGCCGGTCACCGCGCTACGCACCTCGGTGAAATCACCGTTCGGTGCGGTCCATTGTCCGTTGATATAGCTGTCGAGTTTCATGGCGCCACTTTGATGTTGGGTGCGGGAGCACCGGTTGGACAATCAGCCTATTCAGCCGGGGCGGTTCGTTTCGAGGTTCTGGCGGGAGGCGAGGCTTTCGCAGGCGGCTTGAGCACGTTGCGCGCGCCGTCGGAAATCAGCCGGGTGACGAGATCGGCATATTCAGCGCGCGAGACCGAGCCGTTGCTTTTGAACCAGAGGTAATGCCAGTTGACCATGCCGAACAGTGACATGGTCACCGGCGTCAGCATCTTGGTGCCCTTGAGATGGGGGGCAACGCCAGCCACCGCCGACGAGAAGGTGACCACAAGCTCGCGCTCCATCCCCTTCAGCTCCGCCTGACGTTCTTTCGGCAGGAAACGCATGCTGCTGATCTGCACGTTGTGCTGGGAATCCGCGTCGCGATAGGCCTCCAGCAGGGCTGCGACCAAATCATGCAGCCGCGTTTCAGGCGGCGCGTCCGGATTATCCGCGGCCTCGACGACGTCCAGCAGTTCCTTGAGATGGAAGCGGATGACGTCAAACAGCAGGCCTTCCTTGTCCTTGTAGTAGTGATAGAGGTTCGCCTTCGATACGCCGCAGGCTTCAGCGATCTTGTTCATCGACGCACGATCGAAACCGTACACCGAGAACAGCTCCGCCGAGCGATCGAGGATCGCCTGTCGTTTGTCGTCGTAATCGTTGGCGCGCTTGCGTGCCATTTCAGATTTGTTCCTTCGGGCGACGGTCGATGATGCGCTTGGCCTTGCCGACCGAGCGCTCGATGCTGCCCGGATCGAGCACCGTGACCGTAGCTGTGATGCCGATGGTGTCCTTCACCGACTGAACCAGTTGCTTCGTCGCGGCTTCCCGTGCCGGGAAGCTGGCGTCGGGCCGCGCCTCGACCTGAATTTCCATATTGTCCATGCGGCCGTCGCGGGTGAGCACAAGCTGATAGTGCAGGGAGAGATCGTGGATGGTGAGCAGCTTTTCCTCGATCTGGGTGGGGAAGACGTTAACGCCGCGGATAATCATCATGTCATCCGAGCGCCCCGTGACCTTCTCCATCCGCCGCATGGTACGCGCCGTGCCCGGCAGCAGCCGCGTCAGGTCCCGGGTCCGGTAACGGATCACGGGCATCGCTTCCTTGGTCAGCGAGGTGAAGACAAGTTCCCCTTTCTCGCCGTCGGGCAGCACTTCGCCGGTCGCGGGATTGATGATCTCGGGATAGAAATGATCTTCCCAGATGTGAAGGCCGTCCTTGGTTTCCACGCATTCGTTGGCGACACCGGGACCCATCACCTCGGAGAGTCCGTAGATATCGACGGCGTGAATGTCGAATGCGTCTTCAATTTCCTCGCGCATGGCGTTGGTCCATGGCTCGGCGCCGAAAATGCCGACGCGCAGTGATGACTTGCGCGGATCGAGGCCCTGTTTCCTGAATTCATCGAGGATCGCCAGCATGTAGCTCGGCGTCACCATGATGATTTCAGGTTTGAAATCATTGATGAGCTGAACCTGACGCTCGGTCATTCCGCCGGAAATCGGAATCACGGTGCAGCCAAGCCGCTCCGCGCCGTAATGCGCGCCGAGTCCGCCGGTGAACAGGCCGTAGCCATAGGCGATGTGAACCTTCATGCCGGGACGGCCGCCGGCCGCGCGGATCGAACGTGCGACCACGTCGCTCCACGTCTCGATGTCGCGCTTGGTATAGCCGACGACTGTTGGCTTTCCCGTGGTGCCAGAGGAGGCGTGAATACGGGCGACCTGCGATTCCGGCACGGCGAACATGCCGAAGGGATAGTTGTCGCGCAGATCGGTCTTCAGCGTGAACGGAAATTTGGCCAGATCAGGCAAATCCCTGAACTGGTCGGGGTGAACGCCCGCCGCGTCGAACTTCGCGCGATAGTGCGGGACATTATCATAGGCGTGCCGCAGCGACCACGCGAGGCGCTCGCGCTGGAGCGCGCGGATATCTTCGCGGGAGGCGATCTCGTAACGGTCGAGTTCTGCCGGTTCTGGTTTCAGCCGGTCGAGCTTGCGAAGCGGAATCTGAAGCAAGGGTCTCTCCCAATCCTATTTGTTGTCGTGCGTATGATCGTCGAGCAACCGACCGGATATCGTCCGTGAGTGTCCGCGAAACTCAGCAACCACCTTGTTGTTGCTGTCGCGCACGGTGACGTCATAGATTCCGCCGCGTCCGGCGCGGTTCCGTTCCATGGCATGAGCCGTCAGCGTTTCACCTTCAGGAACCGCTGCGAGAAACGTCACCGCGCATTGCTGCGCGACGGTACGCTGGTCGTAGGTGTTGCAGGCGAAGGCGAAGGTGGAATCGGCCAGCGTGAACATGAAGCCGCCATGGCAGATGCCGTGACCGTTGGTCATGTCCTTGCGGACGGTCATCGAGATCATGGCTTCGCCCGGCGCGATCCTGAGCAGGTTCATGCCGAGGCCCTTGCTCGCCCGATCGTCCTGCCACATCTTGTCGGCGCAGGCCTGTGCGATGGCTTGCGGGTCCTGCCTGGTCGTGGCTGAGGTGTCCATTACATGCCCCCCGTAAAGCGCGCCGCGCGTTTTTCGAGAAAGGCAGCGACGCCTTCCGCGAAATCGGGCCCGCGGCCCGCCGTGCCCTGAAGATCGCGCTCAAGATCGAGCTGCTGATCGAGCGTGTTGGTCTCGGAGGCGTCCAGCGCCTGCTTGGTGAGGGCGAGGGCGCTGGTCGGCTGCTTGGCCAGATGCGCGGCAAGCCTGTGCGCTTCGGCCATCAGGCCGGCATCGTCCACGACCTTCCAGATCATGCCCCAGGCTTCGGCCTGTTCTGCGGAGACAGGTTCGGCCAGCATCGCGAGAGCGCGTGCCCGCGCGCTTCCGGCCAGGCGCGGAAGAAACCACGTACCGCCGCAATCGGGGACGAGCGCGATTTTCGAGAAGGCCTGAATGAATTTCGCCGAACGTGCCGCAAGCACGATGTCACAGGCGAAGACGATGTTGGCGCCGCCGCCCGCAGCGACACCGTTCACCGCACAGATGATGGGAAGCGGCATCTTCCGCATCCGGCGGATCAGCGGATTGTAGTTCTGCTCCAGAGTCACCGTGAGATCAGGCTTCTGGCCGGGGACGAACTCGACCTCGGAGAGGTCTTGCCCGGCGCAAAATCCGCGTCCCGCGCCGGTGAGGATCAGCGCGCGGCATGTCCTGTCAGCTTCCGCTGCATCCAATGCTGCGTTCATCGCAGCATGGACGTTGCGATTGAACGAGTTCAGACTGTCAGGCCTGTTGAGCGTGATGACGCGATATCCATCACGGATGTCGGTCAGGACCAGATCATTGTCCACAGCGTTCTCCCTGTCAGCCTGTTTGTCGCGGCCGTTGGAAGCAGGTTACTATTGACCAACCGTCCGGTCAATTATATTGTTGATCAGTGGCGGCGATGGTTGCACTTGAAACTATCTCCGCTCTGTGGTTGGAAACGAACCGGGCAAGCCTTCAAAAACAACAGGCGCCCATCATCAGGGAGGGACGACACTGTGAAATCCACATCCGCATTGGGATTCATGCTGGCCGCCGGCGTTGCGGCGCTGACATTCAGCGGCTCCGCGCTTGCACAGCAGACCATCAAGATCGGCTCTGTCCTGTCCGTGACCGGCCCGGCGTCGTTCCTCGGCGAGCCTGAGGACAAGACGCTGCGCATGTATGTCGACAAGATCAACGCGGCAGGCGGCGTCAACGGCAAGAAAATCGAACTGGTGATCTATGACGACGGCGGCGACGCCAACAAGGCTCGTACCTTCGCCACCCGCCTGATCGAGGACGACAAGGTCGTGGCGATGGCGGGCGGCTCGACCACCGGCACCACCATGGCGATGATCCCGGTGTTCGAGGAAGCGCAGATCCCGTTCATCTCGTTCGGCGGCGCGGTCGAAATCATCGACCCGGTGCGCAAGTACACCTTCAAGACGCCGCACACCGACAAGATGGCGTGCGAGAAGATTTTCGAGAACCTGAAGCAGCGCAAGCTGACCAACATTGCGATGATCTCGGGCACCGACGGCTTCGGCGCGTCGATGAAGGCCCAGTGCACCAAGGTCGCGCCGAACTACGGCATCAAGATTGTGACTGAGGAAAGCTACGGCCCGCGTGACAGCGACATGACCGGCCAGCTGACCAAGATCAAGAACACCCCCGGCGTGCAGGCGATCGTCAATCCGGGCTTCGGGCAGGGACCTGCGATCGTCACCCGCAACTATGCCCAACTCGGCATGACTGCGACGCCGCTTTATCAGAGCCACGGCGTGGCCTCGAAGAGCTTCATCGAGCTGGCCGGTCCTGCGGCTGAAGGCATCCGCCTGCCTGCAGCGGCACTCTTGGTCGGCGACAAGCTGCCGGACAACGATCCGCAGAAGAAGGTCGTCGTCGACTACAAGAAGACTTACGAGGACACGGCCAAGAGCCCGGTCTCGACCTTCGGCGGCCATGCCTATGACGGCCTGATGATCCTGGTCGACGCCATGAAGCGCGCCAATTCGACCGATCCGAAGAAGGTTCGCGACGAAATCGAAAAGACCAAGGGCTTCGTCGGCACCGGCGGCATCGTCAACATGTCGCCGACCGATCACCTCGGTCTCGATCTGTCGGCCTTCCGGATGCTGCAGATCAAGGGTGGCGACTGGACGCTGGTCGCGCCGGGCACGTAAGCGCTCGCAATCGGCTGCTTCCGGACGGACAGGTTTCGTCCGGAAGCAACGTTTCTCAGCTTGAACAATTGATATTGCCGGGACCGCAGCCCTGGGCTGCCATCGCATTCGTGGAGCCGGAATGCCAGAGTTTGTCCAGTTTCTCGTCTCCGGACTGACCGTCGGCGCGGTCTATGCACTCGTCGCGCTTGGGTTCACGCTGGTCTACAACGCATCCGACGTCGTTAATTTCGCACAGGGCGAGTTCGTGATGCTCGGCGGCATGGTGACCGTGTTCGCCTCCGCCGCTGGTGTGCCGCTGCCGCTGGCGGCGCTGCTGGCAATCGCCGTCTCCATTGTTGTCGGGCTTTTGCTGTATTGGCTCGCCATCGAGCCCGCGCGCGATGCGTCGCCTGTTACGCTGATCATCATCACCATCGGCGCGTCGATCCTGCTGCGCGGCGCGGCGCAGATTCTGTTCGACAAGCAGTTTCACAAGCTGCCGAGCATTTCCGGCGATACGCCGGTCAATCTGCTGGGGGCGGCGATCCAGCCGCAGAGCTTCTGGGTTCTCGGCGGCACAGCCGTGATCGTGATTCTGCTGTACGCCTTCCTTGAGCGTACCGTGATCGGCAAGGCTGTGCTGGCGACCGCCGCAAACAAGCTGGCGGCGCGGCTGGTCGGCATCAACACCGCGACTGTGATGGCGCTGGCCTTCGGCGGATCGGCCGCCATCGGCGCCGTGGCGGGCGTTCTCATCACGCCGATCACGCTGACAAGCTACGATGTGGGCACGCTGCTGGCGTTGAAGGGATTTGCCGCCGCGATGCTGGGCGGGATGGGCAATCCGCTCGGCGCGGTCGCCGGCGGCCTGATCCTCGGACTGCTCGAAGCGCTCGGGGTGGGCTACATCAGTTCGACATACAAGGACGCTTTCGCGTTCATCGTCATCCTGCTGGTGCTGTTCGCGATGCCGCACGGCCTGTTCGGCCGCCGCACCGTGGAAAGGGTCTGAGCGGTGCTGCGGAAGATCGACAACCGCTATCTGATCCTGATCGCGCTTGCGGTGATCGTCGTAGTGCTGCCGCTGGTCTTTCCGTCCAGCTACTACTTCCGCGTGGCGTCTCTGGTGTGGGTGTCCGCGCTCGCGGCTATCGGCCTCAATGTCCTGATGGGCAACGCCGGGCAGGTCAGTCTCGGCCATGCCGGGTTCTTCGGCATCGGCGCTTATGCCGTCGCCATCGGGCCAGCGCATTTCGGCATTCCGCCCTGGGCTGCGCTGATTATCGGATGCGCAATCTCCTCGGTGCTGGCCTATCTGGTCGGCCGACCGATCCTGAAGCTGAAGGGACATTATCTCGCCATCGCGACGCTCGGCCTCGGCGTGCTGGTGGCGCTGGTCATCACCACGGAAAGCCGCTGGACCGGCGGCCCGGACGGTATGCCGGTTGCGAAGCTGACGCTGTTGGGCTGGCGGGTCAGCGGCTCGGACACCTGGTACTGGATTTCGGGCGGGCTGCTGTGGCTGGGGACGTGGCTGGCGCTCAATCTCTACAACACGCCGACCGGGCGCGCCTTCCGCGCGCTGCACGACAGTGAAGTGGCGGCGCGGGTCGCAGGCATCGACGTCGCGCGGTTCAAGCTGCAGGCTTTCGTCATTGCCGCCGCCTATGCGTCGGTTGCTGGATCGGTGCTTGCGCTGATGAACGGTTTCATCAATCCCGATCAGGCAGGCTTCCTGCATTCCGTGGAAATGGTGACTATGGTGGTGCTGGGCGGCCTCGGCTCGGTGGTCGGCAGCATTGTCGGTGCGGCCGTTCTGATTACGCTGCCGCAGGTTCTCACCGTGTTTCAGGAATACGAGCATCTGCTGCTCGGCTTCATCATCATCGTCTCAATGATCTTCATGCGCGACGGCATCGTTCCGACGCTCTCGCGTGTGTTGGCGAGGAGGACGAAAGCATGACGATCCTTGCCGCAAGGGATATCAGCATTTCGTTCGGAGGCATCAAGGCCATCGACGGCGTGAGCTTCGCTGTCAGTCCGGGAAAAATCCTGTCCATTATCGGGCCGAACGGCGCGGGCAAGACCACGCTCTTCAATATCGTGTCCGGCGTCTACGAACGCGATCAGGGCCGCATCGACCTCTCCGGCGAAGACGTGACGGGACTGACGCCGGACAAGCTCGCGGCGCGCGGCCTGTCACGCACCTTCCAGAACCTGCAGATATTCCAGCGCATGACGGCGGCGGAAAACGTCATGGTTGGCCGTCACCTGCGCGAACGCTGCAACCTGTTCGCGGATATGTTCCGCCTGCCGTCGGTGACCCGGCAGAACAGCGAGACCCGCGAGACGGCGCTGGCGCTGCTCGATGATGTCGGCCTCAAGAGCAGCGCGGATGTGTCCGCAGGCTCGCTGTCCTACGGCGCCTGCAAGCGGCTTGAGATCGCGCGCGCGCTCGCCGCCGAGCCGCGCGTCTTGCTGCTCGATGAGCCTGCTGCCGGATGCAATCCGGTCGAGACCGAAGAAATTGACGAATTGATTCGCCGTGTTGCCGCCAGGGGTATCGCTGTCGTTCTGGTCGAGCACGACATGAAGCTGGTGATGAAAATCTCCGATCACATCCTTGTTCTCAATCGCGGCAAGCCGATTGCGGAAGGCCGTCCGCGCGAGGTGCGTGACAATCCCGCCGTGCTGGAAGCCTATCTCGGCAAGCATGGTGCGAAGGAGGCGGCCCGTGCTTGAGGTTGTCAATCTTCGCAGCGCCTATGGGCGCATCGAGGTGCTGCACGGCGTCAATCTCGCCGTTCGCGCCGGCGAGGTCGTCGCGCTGATCGGATCGAACGGCGCGGGCAAGACCACGTTGCTGCGGGCGCTGTCCGGCGTGCAGCCGATCACGGCAGGCGAGATCACGTTCCTCGGTGAGCGTATCGACCGGCTACCGCCTCATAAGCGTGTTCAGCGGGGGATGACCCAGTCGCCGGAGGGGCGGCAGGTGTTTGGGCCGTTGACTGTCGAGGATAACCTGCGTCTCGGAGCCTACATGCGCCGCGACAAGGAGATCGAGCACGACCGCGACCGCGTGTTCGAGATGTTTCCCATTCTGGCCGAAAAGCGGAATCAGCTCGCGGGCGGATTGTCCGGCGGCCAGCAGCAGATGCTTGCCATCGGCCGCGCGCTGATGGGCAAGCCGAAGCTGCTTCTTCTGGATGAGCCATCGCTCGGCCTGTCGCCGACACTGGTCGATCAGATTCTGGCGGCCATCGTCTCGTTGCGAACCAGTGGCGTGACCGTCCTGCTGGTCGAGCAGAACGCCAGCGCCGCGCTCGAGATCGCGGATCGCGGTTATGTGCTGGAGACCGGCAAGGTCGCGCTTGAAGGCGCGGGCACGACCCTGCTGTCCGATCCGAAGGTGAAGGCCGCGTATCTCGGCGCAGCCTGATAGTTTCATCCACGCAAGGGTTCGGGGTTCGCCCGCTGTTCCGTCGTCGTTTCAACGGCTGGAACAAGACCGAACCATGCGTAAAGCGCAGGTAGCACAAACAGCGTCAGCAGCGTCGCGCTGATCAGCCCGCCGATCACCACCGTTGCAATCGGCCTCTGAACCTCCGCACCAGTACCTGTCGCCAGCGCCATCGGCACAAAACCAAGCGAGGCGACCAGCGCCGTCATGGCGACAGGCCGCAGCCGGGTGAGGGCGCCGGTGAAGATGGCCTCCATCTTGTCATGCCCTTTCGCGATGAGCTGCTTGATGTAGGTCAGCATCACCAGGCCATTGAGCACGGCGACGCCGGACAGCGCGATGAAGCCGACCGCTGCGGAGACCGAAAACGGCATGCCGCGGAGCCACAGCGCGACAACGCCCCCGGTCAGTGCCAGCGGAATCGCGCTGAACACGAGTGCCGCGTCCCGCGCGGAGCCGAGCGCGCCCATCAACAGCAGGAAGATCAGGACGAAGCACGCAGGAACCACGATCAACAGTTTCTCACGCGCCGCTGCGAGGTTCTCGAACTGGCCGCCCCATGTCATCCAATAGCCGGGCGGTAGCGTCACGCTCGCCTCGATCTGGGCGCGGGCATCGTTCACGACGGAGGCAATATCCCGATCCCGCACATTGGCGGTGATCACAACGCGGCGTTTGCCGTTCTCGCGGCTGATCTGGTTCGGCCCGTCGCTGATCCTGAACGTGGCCAGTTCGCCGAGCGGCACCGTCAATGGAGTCGGCCCCACCACCGGCAATGACACCGGCAGATTCTTGAGCGCATCGAGATCGCTCCGGATATCCTCCGGCAAGCGGACAACGATCTCGAAACTGCGGTCGCCCTCGAATACGACACCGGCGGATCGTCCGCCGATGGCCGTGCCGATCACATCCTGCACGGTGGAGAGCGTGAGACCACGCCGCGCGATTTCTGTCTTGTTGATGGTGATGTCCAGCACGGAGAGGCCGCTGGCCTGCTCGATGCGAACGTCCATCGCACCCTTGGTCTTCCTCAGGATCGCGGCGATCTGCCCGGCGCTGCGCAGCAACGGCTCGAACTCGTCGCCGAAAACCTTGACGGCAAGGTCACCGCGCACGCCAGCTAGAAGCTCATTAAAACGCATCTGGATCGGCTGGGTGAATTCATAGGCGTTGCCCGGCAATTCGCGCATCGCGTCCGCGATCCGGTCGAGCAGCGCGGCTTTGGTCAGCTTTGGATCGGGCCACTGATCCTGCGGCTTGAGGATGATGAAGGTGTCCGAAGCGCTGGGCGGCATCGGATCGGACGCGACTTCGGCCGTGCCCGTCTTGGAATAGACATGGGCGACCTGCGGAAAGGCGATGATTGCTTCTTCGATCTTGAGCTGCATTGCCTGTGACTGGTTCAGGCTGGTGCTGGGAATCCGCAAGGCGTGCATGGCGATGTTCTTCTCGTCCAGCGTCGGGATGAACTCCTGACCGAGGCGTAAGAACAGCAGCAATGCACCGGCAAAAAGGACAAACCCCATGGCGATGGCAATGGCCGGGCGCGCGATGGTTCGCCGGAGCAGGGGCGCGTACCATGTCTTGAGGCTGCGCACGGCGCGGTTGTCGGTTTCAGTCACCCGGCCGGTGATCGCAATGGCAATCATCGCCGGCACGAAAGTAAGAGACAGCACGAAGGCCGACACCAGCGCAAGGATGACGGTCAGCGCCATCGGCTCGAACATCTTGCCTTCGACCCCGCTGAATGTCAGCAGCGGAACATACACCAGAATGATGATCGCCTGACCGTAGACGCTCGGGCCGATCATTTCCTCGGCAGACTGCTTCACCGTTACAAGACGTTCCTGCAGGGACAACTGCCGTCCGGTCCCGGTCTGCTTTTCCGCCAGATGGCGCAGCGCATTCTCGGTGATGATCACCGCGCCATCAACGATCAGGCCGAAATCGAGCGCGCCGAGACTCATGAGGTTGGCGCTGATCCGTCCCTGCAGCATGCCGGCTGCCGTCATCAGCATGGCCAGCGGAATGACCAGTGCGGCGATGAAGGCCGCGCGGACATTGCCAAGCAGCAGAAACAGCACGGCGATAACGAGCAGGGCGCCCTCAGCGAGATTTTTCGTCACCGTATTCACTGTGGCATCGACCAGTTGCGTCCGGTTGAGCACGGTTTCGATAGTGACGCCCGGCGGAAGCGAGCGGCGGATATCCGCCATTCTCGCATCGACGGCCGCGGAGACCGTCCGGCTGTTGCTCCCGATCAGCATCAGGGCGGTGCCGACAACCACCTCACGCCCGTCGCGGCTTGCGCTGCCGGTGCGAATTTCACCGCCGATGGAGACTTCGGCGATATCCCGGACCCGGACCGGGACCGCGCCGCGCGTAATAACAGTCACGTCTCCGATATCGGCGAGCTTCTCCAGACGTCCGCCGGTACGGACGGCGATGCCTTCGCCATTGCGGTCGATGGTGCTGGCGCCGCGGCTGATATTGTTGGTTTCAATGGCGCGTACCACGTCGCCGAACGACAGGCCGAGGGATATCAGCTTCGCCGGGTCCGGCTTCACCTGATACTGCTTGATGTATCCCCCGATGGAATCGACGCCGGCGACGCCGGGGACGTTTTTGATCTGCGGGCGGATGATCCAGTCCTGCACCGTGCGCAGATAGGCGCCGCGTTCGATATCGGTTCTGAGGACATCGCCCTCCGTGCTCCGGAATGAGCCGTCCTTCTGCCAGCCGGATGTGCCGCTGCTGAACTGCGGATCGAGCGACACCGTCCACATGTAGATTTCGCCAAGGCCGGTCGAGATCGGGCCTAGCCGCGGCTCGGCGCCGGGCGGCAGGCTGGCGCGGACGTCGGTCAGCCGCTCACCGATCTGCTGGCGGGCGAAGTAGATATCGGTGTTTTCGCTGAAGATCGCGGTGACCTGTGAAAAGCCGTTGCGCGACAACGAACGCGTGGTTTGCAGCCCGGTAATTCCGGCAAGCGCCGTTTCGATGCGGAACGTGACCTGCTTTTCGATTTCAACCGGCGACAGGGCTGGTGCCGTGGTGTTGATTTGCACCTGCTTGTTGGTGATGTCAGGCACCGCGTCCACAGGAAGGCGGGCGAGCGACCACGCACCGAGCGCAACAAGACCGAGACTGAGAAGTACCACAAGCCAGCGATGCCGGATCGAAAGATCGAGAATACGACTGATCATTTGCCCTGCCGCCTAATGTGCGTGTTGTGTTTCGTCACGGCCAAGATCGGCCTTGAGGACGAAGGTGTTGGCGGTTGCGATCTGCTCGCCCGGCGACAGGCCGGATGTCACCTCGAAGGATTTGCTGTCCTCGCCGCCGGTGACGATCTTGCGCGGCATGAAACCGTCTGTCGTCCTGACGAATACGGCGTTCCGGCCGTCGATGTTCTGCACGGCGGCTTTCGGCACGATCACGTCGGCCTTGACCTGCTGCGAGGGAATGTGCGCGGTGACGAACATCCCGGGACGAAGCATGTCAGCGGGGTTGTCCACGGAGGCGACAACGCGCGCGAGCCGCGTGTCTTTATCCAGCAATGGACTGACGAACATGATTGTTGCAGGCAGGGGGCCTGCACTCGCCGCCTCAATGCTGATCTGCAAACCTTCGCGGACCACAGCCAGATCGGTCACCGAAAGCGCCAACTCGGCCCACACCGTGCTTGAATCGACGATGGTGAACAGCTCGCTTTCCTGCCCCTCGCGCCCGACCAGCGATCCGAGATCGACGCGGCGGTCGGCGATCCGTCCGCTCATCGGCGCGCGCAGTTCCTGAAGCCGCAGGCTTTCGACCGGCTGCTGCGGCAGCGCGACGATCTGGTCGTTGGTCAATCCGAGCGCGAACAGTTTCTGTCGCGCGACATCATACTTGATCCGGATGTCCTCGAACGCGGTTCTGGCGCGCAGGTAGTCATTCTCGCTGCTGACCTTCGACTCGAACAGGCTTTTCGAGCGGTTGAACAGCGTTTCCTGCAAATCGAACGCGACGCGCGCGGCAAGATATTGGCTCTTGGCATCGGCGACCTCACGGCTTTCGATAATGGCGAGAACCTCGCCCTCGCGCACGGTGTCGCCGAGGCGCTTGCGCAGTTCCGCAACGGCACCAAGCAAACGGACAGACACCTTGGCGATGCGCTCGCCGCTGGGAACAATTGTTCCCGGCACCGCGATGCGCTTGGTGAGTATACCGGGGGCTGCTTCGCTGATCGCGAAGTTTCCTGCGGTGATCTGGCGTTCGGTCAGCCGGATGCCGCCGTCGCTCTGGGATGCGGACTGCTTTTGCGCCGGAGGAGTTTCATGTGCGCGTGCGGCTGTAAAAAACAAGGTCGCAATGGCGTAAAGCGCGCCAAGTACGACACGGAAAGGAAGTCTGGTCATTGCTCAAATCCCGCGAGCTCTGATGCATCGTCAATTCAATGCGGTGCGAAGCCTGCAAAACGATTGCAGGCGTGCTGTCGCGCGGCCACCTGGCTGCGGACAGGCAAACAGGCCTTGCGGCCTTCGGGATCTATGCGCGGGGTGGTTTGAAAAGCGGCAGGCGGGTCAGCGACGCAAGCACTTGCTCGCGCCCGGCCAGAGGGGCCCGGTGATCGAAGTCAGCCGGCATCTGAACCGCAAACGCGGGCTGCGCCGTCACATGGTTCAGGCAATGACCGCAATGCGCGGGCAGCTTGTGATCCGGTGTATCGGGAGGCGTCGTGCGATCGAAATCCATGGCCACAACGGTCGCGTCGGTGCCCGCCATGCCGAGATCGGTTGCGCTGAACTCGCTCGTGCAATGAAACAGCGACGCCAGCAAACCAAAGACCAGCGCGGCGACAAGCGACAGGCGGCGCTGCCTTCCGTTTCCCAGCGTTGCACCGATCTGAGGACTGCGAGTCATGATCTATCAGTAAAGTCCCTGTCAGGCCTTTTCAAGGCCGGTCAGACGGCCGTTTCGGATGCCAATGCGCATGCCGTGACGGCGCTGGTGACGATCTGGATGGTCGTATGCTTGATCCTGTATTCGTCGTTCAGGTGATGAGACGCCTCGACGAGGAACATGTCGCCGGGATGGCCGGCTGGCATCACCAGATGGCAGGTCAGCGCCACTTCGGTTGTGCTCATGGGCCAGATGTGAAGATCGCAGACCTGCGTCACCCCGGGCCGCTGTTCGAGGTAACGCCGAACCTCCGCGGGATCAATATTGGATGGGACCGCGCCGAGTGACATCGCTGTGGAATCGCGTAGCAACCCCCATGTGCCCCACACGATCACGGCGACAATCGCCAGACTGGTGACGGCATCGAGCCACAGCCAGCCGGTATACATGATGACCAGCGCGGCGATGACGACGCCGGCGGACACCGCTGCGTCGGCGGCCATGTGAAGATACGCGCCCTGGATGTTGAGATCGCTCTTGCGGCCCGAAGCGAACAGCCAGGCGGTAAAGCCGTTGATGACGATGCCGATGGCCGCGACAGCCATGACCGTCACTTCGGCGACAGGCTCCGGATTGAACAACCGCAGGATCGCCTGCCAGCCGATGGCGCCGACGGCGATCAGCAGGAACACGGCGTTGAACAGCGCGGCCAGGATGGAGGAGCCGCGCAGTCCGTAAGTGTAGCGCTCCGAGGGCGGGCGCTTTGCGAGGATCACCGCGATCCATGCCACAATCAGGCCGAGCACATCGGACAGGTTGTGCCCGGCATCCGCGATCAGGGCCGTGGAGTTGCTGGTGTAGCCATAGATCGCTTCGACGATAATGAAGATCGTATTGAGCGTGATGCCGACGGCGAACGCCATTCCGAAATTCGCGGGCGCATGCGAGTGGCCGCCGGGCCCATGAGAATGGCCATGAGAATGACCAAGAGAGTGGTCATGCGCGTGGTCGTGTCGATGATCGGCATGATCGTGGGCGGTGTGTGAATGCGTCATGCAGGTCCCATAGTCTGAATCCCGAAGGCTCAGTCGCTGCATGGGATATGCGGCATTCGCAAAGCGAATACTATCACAACGCGCGAGAAACAGCACTCTTGCGAATGCGTTTTACTGGAAGGCTTTTACTGGAAGGGCCTTGCGCCGGCGACGGTACGCGAGCGGGCGACCGTGGCTGTGATGTTATCCGCCAGCAAACGCGCGAGGCAGGAATAGCCCCAGTCGTTCATGTGCAGGCCGTCCGCGGTGATGAAGCGGTCGAAGGCGATGGCCTGATCTTCGTGCCAGTGACGCATCGCGACGTAGCGCCGGAACACCGGCTCATGGGTCTGCTTGGCGACATAGGCGATCAGCCCGACCATTTCGCTGACGGCGGGCTTGGCGTTCACGCGCGGCGCGAACTGCGGGTCGATCAGCAGCACATCCGCGCCGGTCTTCTTGATCCTGTTGATGCCGGCCTGCAGCAGGGTGCCGGTCTCCGGAATGTTGCCATCGCGGAGCAGGGTGTTGGTGCCGAGTTGCCAGATCACGAGATCCGGGCTGGGCGCGAGAACGGCCTCCATGCGCGCCATCATCGAGGCGGTGTCTTCGCCGTTCACGCCCTGATTGATGACGGTGATCGGGGATTCCGGAAACCGCTGGCGCAGCTCACGCTCGAGGCGGCTGGGATAGGCAAACGCGGGTGAACTGGCGCCCGATCCGCCGGTGGAAGACGAACCGACGGCGACAATCGTCACGGGTTCATGCGCATCCAGTCGCTTGGCGACACGCGCGACAGGCGCATCGAACTGCGCGAGCGATTTCGATTGAACGCAGGGCTGGGTCTTGAAAACGCTGTTCAGATCGTCGGTCAGGGCAGATGTGCTGGTGGCTTGTTCGGCGCGCGCCGCTGTTGTGCAGGCGGCCAGCACGGACAGGCCAAGCGCGAATGCGCGCGTGACGACGAACATCGAAGCCGTTTCTCGGCTGGGCAAGGGATTGAACATCAAGACGCGAACCCTGGCGACGCGGCCATTCAGGCCCGCATGCGAAAATACCTAGCGAAAAATACCGTCCTGTTCAATGCGCCGTTCGGTGGATGGGAACTCATGCCTAATCAAAAGTATCCACAAAAACAGTCGCTTGGAGAAGGATTTCGGATTGTTGCGCTGCACAAGGTTGTGAGGCGCGCCGAGTTCTGAACGTTCAAACGGTCTTGCCGAACAGCACGCTGCATCCGTTCCAGACGATCTGGATGCCGATGCAAAACAGGATAAAGGCAGAAAGCCGCATCACCACATCGGTCCCGCGTGTGCCGAGAAAGGCGATGATCCGGTCTGCAAAGCGGTAGCTGACGAAAATCGTCAAAGCGATGGCGGCAAGCCCGGCGATAGCCGCGCCGCCAAGGATCGCCAATTGCGCAAGATCGCCCGAAGGCGTCGGGCGCTGACTGCCGAGAGTCATGGCCACGGACATCGAGCCGGGACCGACGGTCAGCGGCATGGTGAGGGGATAGAACGCATCGACGGCCGGGCCGCTCGGTTCGACCTTCGCATGGCTTGCATCTGGTACTTCCGGTGCGTGAAGCAATTGCCAGCCGAACGCCGCCACCACCAGGCCGCCCGCGACCCGAACGACCGGCAGCGTGATGCCGAAAAATTCGAGAACGTGCGAGCCGATGAACAGCGAGCCGAGCAGAAGAAAGAAGCTGTTGCGCGCAACGCTCAATGCGAGCGCGCTGCGTTCGGCGGTGCTGCGGTCGCGCGTCAGACGCAGAAACAGCGGAGCCAGTCCGATCGGGTTGACGATAGGAAACAACGCCGCATAGACCAGCAGGAACGCATTGAGGATGTTTTGCAAGGTAACCGCCCCGAGCACCTCGTGTGAGTCCTGATTTCCAACAGAGATCGCGGAGGTTTGCAACTGTGCGATCCGGTTCGCGGGCAATCCCGTACAGCGGGCCATCAAGGGCTCGTGCCGGACGCCCGGCCTTGATATCCTGTTTTCAGGAAAGTGGAGACGGACTTATGCGGGGCAAATTTGCGATCGTCGCAGCGGCACTGATCGGGATCGCCCCCGCCGCCTTGCATGCCGAACCTGCGCCCGTGATCTGTACGATCATGCCGGACGGTGAATCGGCGAGTGTGGTCATCACCAACCCGCTCAATGCGGACGCTTCGTGTCAGGTGAACTGCAAGTTCTCGACCGCCGTCTACGATGACAATCCGCAGATCGTCTGTGCGAAGCCGGTGCCTGCGGGCAAGCAGGTCGAGATGTGCATACTCAAGGCGGCGGGCAACAAGCTGTTGAAGCTGGTCGAAGCGGCCGCGGATTGCAGAAAGCCATAGTCCGCGCGGGTGTCTCGCGGATGAAAGCCCCGCTTGTGCGGGAGCTTTCATAATGTTGCGATTTAGCGGCCGAAGAACAGCCACAACAGGATGATGACCGGGATCGGCACGCCCAGCAGCCACAACAGAATTCCACGTCCCATTTTTCGCCTCCATATCAGCCTCAGGGACATGGAAACGTCAAAGCCAGAACAATGTTCCTGGAGCGGAGCGCGGTCGTCCGATCACCAGTGACCGGTGTTGGGCATCGACGTCCACGGCTCTTTCGGCGCGAGCGCGTCGACCTTCTGCAGAAGTTCGATGGAATGCAGATCGGGCGAGCGGATGAAGGCCATCTGGCCGTCTCGCGGCGGACGATTGATGGTGATGCCGAGCTTCATCAGCCGTTCGCAGGTCGCATAGATATCGTCGACCTCGTAGGCGAGGTGACCGAAGTAGCGGTCCTCGCCATAGGTCTCTTCATCCCAGTTGTAGGTCAGTTCGACCAGCGGTGCGCCGCGTCCCTTGACTTGCTTGAGCAGGGTTTGATCCTCGTCGGCGCAGAGGAAAACCAGCGTGAACCGGCCTTTCTCGCTCTCGGTGCGGCGGACTTCCTTGAGGCCGAGCGCATCGCTGTAAAATTTCAGCGCGATATCGAGGTTACGGACGCGCAGCATGGTGTGCAGGTAACGCATGTTTCTTATTCCTTCTTCGGACGTTGCTGACAGGGTCTCGTTGGCGGGCAGCGGGATCAATAGCAGCAAAGAAGCCCCGATGGCAGGTTGCCGACGCGGGAACTTTTTTGCTGCGTCGCCGTTATCCTTTACAACGTCGAGATCATGGAGGCGCTTTTGAACGAGGTGATTGACCGCGTTATTCATACCTTTGGCATGATGCGCAATCTGAGCGAGGATGCGCTGAACGAGGCGCGGGAAAGTCTTTGCACTTATATCGACACGCTGTCATCAGCCGGCGAAACCGATCCGCAGCGGCTGGCCGTCTGCGGACTGGCCTATCTGCGCAACCGGCAGGACGGCACCTCACCGAAGTTCACGGGCTGCTGATCGTCAAAGCTGTCATGATGCAAGCCGGGGCTTCGCGCCCCGGTTCGGTGTGGGTATAGTCCCGCGCCATTCGATCATCAGGCTTCACATGATTGCACCTGACCTTCGCAGCGGAATTGACATGCTCGGCGACATGATCGCCGAGGCCAGGGCCATCGTGCCCTTTACGGGCGCGGGCATCTCGACCGAAAGCGGAATTCCCGATTTCCGTTCGCCCGGAGGTTTGTGGACCCGCAACCGCCCGATCCCGTTTGACGAGTTCGTCGCCAGTCAGGAAGCGCGAGATGAATCCTGGCGGCGGCGTTTTGCCATGGAGCCGAGTTTTGCCGCCGCGCGTCCAGGCCGGGGGCATCGCGCGCTGGCGTCGCTGTACAAGGTGGGAAAAGTCCCGGCGATCATCACACAGAACATCGACAATCTGCATCAGGCCTCGGGTTTCGATGCCGAGCATGTGGTCGAACTGCACGGCAACACCACCTATGCCCGCTGCATCGGATGCGGAGCGCGCTACGAGATCGCCTGGGTCAGGGAGCGTTTCGAGCCGGAAGGCATCGCGCCATCCTGCACGTCATGCGATAAGCCGGTGAAGTCGGCGACCATTTCGTTCGGTCAGGCCATGCCTGAGGAAGAAATGCGCCGTGCGACGGAACTTGCACAGCATTGCGACCTGTTCATCGCGATCGGTTCCTCGCTCGTGGTGTGGCCCGCCGCCGGTTTTCCACTGATGGCCCGGAACTGTGGCGCAAAGCTCGTCATCATCAATAATGAGCCGACGGATCAAGATGATGTCGCTGACCTCGTCATCCGCCACGATATCGGCGAAACGCTGGGACCGTTCGTCGGTAATTGAAGACGTGGAACGGATCACGGCCCGCCTGATTGATTCGTAATCCTTCAAGGCTGTTTATAGGTCGCCGCTGATTTCTTTTTTGTCTTTCAGCCCTGTTCCGGAGTGTTATCGTTAAATCAAGGATTCGCCTTGGTTCATTTTGATTCGTCATGGTGACTGAGCGCGAAACGGGGTTCGTTGCTTAACGTATGCGGTCACGACACTGACGGCAGATTTGTTTGAGGTCCGGGGGTCATGGGTTCGGACGCTTTTGAGTCCAAGAAGGCAGGCGGTTCGCCAGGGGGAGCGGGATCGGACAGGTTCGCCCCGAGCGAGTTGTCTTCCGCGGTCGAGCGGAATTCGGCCACGGACCCTTTCGCCGCCGCTGACGGCGCGGCGGTCAACCTCGTCGAGATTTCCGGCGTCATCAAATGGTTCGATGCGTCGAAAGGTTACGGCTTCATCGTGCCCGATAACGGCGCCGCCGACGTGCTGCTTCACGTCACCGTCCTGCGCCGTGACGGTTATCAGACCGCCTATGAGGGCGCGCGTCTGGTCGTGGAATGCGTCCAGCGGCAGAAGGGCTATCAGGCCTTCCGCGTCGTCTCGATGGACGAGTCGACGGCCATTCATCCGGCGCAGATGTTGCCGGCGCGGACCCATGTCAGCGTCACGCCCACCAGCGGGCTGGAGCGGGCGCAGGTGAAATGGTTCAACCGCCTTCGCGGCTTCGGCTTCCTCACCTGCGGCGAGGGGACGCCGGATATTTTCGTTCACATGGAAACCCTGCGCCGTTACGGCATGACCGAGCTTCGGCCCGGCCAGTATGTGCTGGTCCGCTTCGGACCCGGCTCGAAGGGTATGATGGCGGCGGAAATCCAGCCGGAGA
Organism: Afipia sp.; assembly: GCA_050249215.1. Classification (GTDB taxonomy): domain Bacteria; phylum Pseudomonadota; class Alphaproteobacteria; order Rhizobiales; family Xanthobacteraceae; genus Afipia. The sequence continues at coordinate 72,535 of JBFWQX010000008.1, read as the reverse complement.
CCGGCGCCCCCGGTCTGTCATCGCACTGACTGACCTCAACCACCACATCTTCGTCATCCTGCGGAAAGGCCGGACCAGTGTCTGGCCTTTGCTGTCTGGCATTTGCCATGATTGGCGGGCTAGGGTACCGGGATAACCCGGTCTGGATCTGTCTGCGCATGTTGTTTGTTCGTTCGCCTCGCTCCCCCCGCTTCAATCTGACAATCCGGGCCGCCGTCGCTGCGGCGATCGCTTGGTTTGCACTCTCGCTCGCCGGTGCCTCCGCCGCGGAGATGCAGCCGCTGGAGATTGTCACGAAGTCCGGCGTGCATGTCTTCACGGTCGAGATGGCCAAGACCGAACAGGAGCGCGCCACCGGCTTGATGTATCGCAAGGAGTTGCCCGAGGGGCGGGGCATGCTGTTCGACTTCTCGCCGGAGCAGCCGGTGTCGATGTGGATGAAGAACACCTTCATCCCGCTGGACATGATCTTCATCCGCAGCGATGGGCGCATCCTGCGGATTGCCGAGAACACCGAGCCGCATTCGGAGAAGATCATCTCCTCGGGCGGGCTGGCGCGGGGCGTGCTGGAAGTAATCGGGGGAACGGCCCGGAAATACGGCATTCAGCCCGGCGACCGCGTCGCCCACCCGCTGTTCGGAACGCGCTGACCCTCCCGCGCGGCTGCGGTCGAGCGTTTATCTAATCATTTGATCTGATTGATGAATTTGGTCGGGGCAGGAGGATTCGAACCTCCGACCTGCGGTACCCAAAACCGCCGCGCTACCAGGCTACGCTATACCCCGAGAAGGCCCAGTCCTTATACGCTTCGCATGGCTGCAGCAAGGCGGAACGCCCGCCTATGACGGCAAAAAAACCAACCATATGCGGGCCCGATCCGGTCTGCCGGGAAATCAGGCGCCAGCAGCCGGCTGGGCTGCGGGCTTTGGCGCCTTCGCCGCCGGCTTGTCCTGCTTCTTGGACCAGTCCTTGTAGTAGGCCACGCAGCACAGCAGTGCGATGCCGACCACGCTGACGCCGAGTTGCGCCCACACCGTGCCCCAGCTCAGCATCAGCACGAAGTGCGCGACGAACGACAGGAAGATGCCGACGCAGAACACTTCGAGCGACTGCTGCCCGCATTTGATCAGTGGCTCCATCCACTTCGCTTGCAGCACGCTCCAGTCCTTCGGCACGAACCGGGTCATGAAGAATGCGATCACCACGAAATGGATCACGCGATAGGGCGCGAGGAACGTCTTGTCGTTCGGATTGAAGGCATCATAGAGCCACTTCGGGAACAGGGCGCCGAAGGACTCGAAGCGTCCGGCCATGGTCATGACCAGCGCGAACAGCAGATAGAGCGAGCCGAGGATCAGCAGCCACTGCGACTTGATCACCGATTGCGATTCCCGCGCGCCGCCAAGCGCGAACCATGCGCCGAACACGAACAATAGCTGCCAGGTATAGGGGTTGAAGTACCAGGATCCGACCGGATAGGCCGAGAAATTCCAGCCGTACTGGCGCGCCGCGAAATACAGTACCAGCGAGGCGATCATCACGAGGTCCGGCTTGCGCAGCATCAGCCACAGGATCGGCGGGAAGAAGCCCATCAGGATGATGTAGAGCGGCAGAACGTCCAGATTGACCGGCTTGAAGCGCAGGATCAGCCCCTGGGTCAGGGTCTGAATCGGATTTTCGACAAGACCGGCGACGTTGAACTCGTTGAGAATGTCGGGGTCGGCGTAGCGCAACGCGACCCAGCCGATCGCCGCGATATAGATGACGAACAACAGCACATGGGCGACGTACAGTTGCCAGACCCGCTTCCAGAGCCGGGTCGCGCCGACGACGAAGCCGCGGTCCAGCATCATCCGCGCGTAGACAAACGAGGCTGTGTAACCCGAAATGAAGACGAACAGGTCGGCGGCGTCGCTGAACCCGTAGTTGCGCGGCGTGGCCCAGTTGATGACGTTGTTGGGAATATGGTCGAGGAAGATCCACCAGTTGGCGATACCGCGGAAGAAGTCGAGCCGCAGGTCTCGGCCCTTTTCTGGAAGTGTGGCGTGAATTTCCATGAGTACCGCTTCGTAATGAATATCGTTTCGTGATGCGACCGGGCCCAAATCCCCGCGATGCCCCCGCCGGACCGGGACCGGCCCGACATTGTCACCTCGTTCCGGAGCGACTATACCAGCATCCGTGGTGAAAAGTCTCGTTCGGGTCAGGCGTGCTCAACATCTTGATGCTGGCCGATCCCCGAATCCCATGCTTTTTACCTATCGACAACTGCCGCAGCGAACAGGCTCAGGACCGCCCATCTCCATGACAGCACGAATCTTCAAACCTGCGAAAAATGCGATGCAGTCCGGCGCGGCGAAGACCAAGCTCTGGCAGCTCGACTATGAGCCCGAACAGCCGCGCGTGATCGAGCCGCTGATGGGCTGGACCTCCTCGACCGACATGAAGCAGCAGCTCACCCTCCATTTCGACACCAAGGAGGAGGCCGTGGCGTACTGCGAGCGGCAGGGCATTCCCTATCAGGTGCTGGAGCCGAAGGAATTGAAGCCGCGCGTGAAAGCCTACGCGGACAACTTCGCGTTCCGCCGTCCGGAGCCCTGGACGCATTAAGTCCCGTAGTCGACCCTCAGGAAATTGCGCCGGGAAATGTCAGGGACACGACATTTCAATGGACAGCCTTGTCCTATTGAGGACGCCTGACCCGCTGCAGGCATCGCCGCGAAAGTTGTGGTTGCAATCCGCCGCCAAGCAGTGACACCTTGCGGGTCGAGCCGCCTCAAAAAGGGGTGGACACAAGCAAGATCAAAACGTTACGCGGCGGGAAACAATGGCACTTCGTTCCGGACTCGATCCCAAATCGGCCGACTTCACCCGCAACGCGGACGTCATGCGCGCCCTGGTCGCGGACCTTCGTGACAAGCTCGCGCAGGTGGGCGGCGGTGGCGGCGAAGCCTCCCGCGCCAAGCACACCTCGCGCGGCAAGATGTTTGCCCGCGACCGCGTCGACTTGCTGATTGATCCGGGAACGGCCTTCCTCGAATTATCGCCGATGGCGGCCTATGGCCTCTATGGCGGCAACGTGCATTCGGCCAGCATCGTGACCGGCATCGGCCGCGTTGCGGGCCGCGAATGCGTGATCGTCGCCAACGACGCCACCATCAGCGGCGGCACCTATTATCCAATGACGGTGAAGAAGCATCTGCGTGCGCAGGACATCGCGCGGCAGAACAACCTGCCGTGCATCTACATGGTGGATTCCGGCGGCGCGTTCCTGCCGCAGCAGGACGAGATTTTCCCCGACGAGAGGCACTTCGGCCGCATCTTCTACAATCAGGCGCAGATGTCGGCGCAGCAGATTCCGCAGATCGCCATTGTCATGGGATCGTGTACGGCCGGCGGCGCCTATGTGCCCGCGATGTCGGACGAGAGCATCATCGTGCGCAATCAGGGCACGATCTTCCTCGGTGGTCCGCCGCTGGTGAAGGCCGCGACCGGCGAAGTCGTCACCGCGGAAGAACTCGGCGGTGCGGACGTCCACAGCCGCCAGTCCGGTGTGACCGATCACTACGCGCAGAACGACAGCCACGCCATCGGCATCGCCCGCCGCATTGTCGGCAATCTCAACCCGGCGAAATCCTCCGCAACCGGCCTGCGCGACCCGCGCGAGCCATTGTTCGAGCGCGAGGACATCTACGGTGTGGTGCCTGCCGATGCCCGCAAGCCGTTCGACGTGCGCGAGATCATCGCGCGGATCGCCGACGGCTCCGAGTTCGAGGAATTCAAGAAGCTCTACGGCACGACGCTGGTGTGCGGATTCGCCCACATCTGGGGCTATCCGGTCGGCATCATCGCCAACAACGGCATTCTGTTCAGCGAGAGTTCGCTCAAGGGCGCCCATTTCATCGAACTGTGCTGCCAGCGCGGCATTCCGCTGGTGTTCCTGCAGAACATCACCGGCTTCATGGTGGGCAAGAAGTACGAGGCGGGCGGCATCGCGCGCGACGGCGCGAAGCTCGTGACCGCCGTCGCGACGGCCTCGGTGCCGAAGTTCACCGTGGTGATCGGCGGCTCCTACGGCGCCGGCAACTACGGCATGTGCGGCCGCGCCTACAGCCCGCGCTTCCTGTGGATGTGGCCGAATGCGCGCATCTCGGTGATGGGCGGCGAACAGGCCTCCATGGTGCTGAGTACCCTTCGCCGCGACAATATCGAGGCCAAGGGCGGCACATGGTCGGCGCAGGAAGAGGATGCCTTCCGCAGCCCGATCCGCGAGCAATATGAAACGCAGGGCCACCCATACTACGCCACTGCGCGGCTTTGGGACGACGGCGTGATCGACCCCGCCGACACGCGGCTGGTGCTCGGCCTCGGTCTCTCCGCCGCCGCCAACGCACCGATCGAGCCGCCGAAGTTCGGCGTGTTCCGGATGTGATGCGGAGCGCATGATGACCGATCTTGTCCGCATCGAACGCGATCAGGGCGTGGCGCGTGTCACGCTGAATCGCCCCGAACTGAACAACGCGCTCAACCGTGCGCTGATCGACGAATTGCGCGGTGCGTTTGAAAGCATCGCTGCCGATCGCTCCATCGCCACGATGGTGCTCGCGGGCGAGGGCAAGAGCCTTTGCGCCGGCGCCGACATCAACGCGATGCGTGAAGCGGGCACCTATACCCGCGAGGAGAATATCGCGGACGCCATGCCGCTGGTGCGGATGCTGTCCGCGCTCGACCGGATGCCGCAGACCACCATCGGCCGTGTCCACGGGCCGATCTATGGCGGCGGCGTCGGTGTTGTGTCCGCCTGCGATATCGCCATCGGTACCTCCGGCGCGACGTTCTGCCTGTCCGAGGTCCGCCTCGGCATCGTGCCGGGCATGATCAGCCCTTACGTGCTGCGCGCCATCGGCGAACGGACGGCGCGGCGCTATTTCCAGACCGCCGAAGTTTTCGACGCGACGGAAGCGATGCGGATCGGCCTGTTGCATGAAGTCGTCGAACCGGACGCGCTGGATGAGCGCATCGGCAAATTGCTCATGCAATTGAAGTCCGCCGCTCCCGGCGCGCGCGCCATCGCGAAGAAACTCGCAGGCGACATCGCGGGCCGCGCCATCGACGAGGCGTTGATGAATGAGACCGCGCAATTGATCGCCGACGTGCGGGCGAAGCCCGAGGCGCGCGAAGGTCTCTCGGCATTTCTTGAAAAGCGCAAGGCATCGTGGAGTTGATGTGATGAACGCAAAAGCTCCCGCCGCGCTTTATCGCCGTTTCAATACATTGCTGATCGCCAATCGCGGCGAAATCGCCTGTCGCGTGATCCGCACCGCGCGGGCCATGGGCCTGCGTACCGTCGCGGTCTATTCGGAAGCGGACGCCGATGCCGTGCATGTCGCCATGGCCGACGACGCCGTGCTGCTTGGCCCGGCGCGCGCGCGCGACAGCTACCTCAACGTTGACCGGATCATCGAGGCCGCCAGGAAGACCGGCGCCGAGGCGGTCCATCCGGGTTATGGCTTTCTGTCCGAGAACGCGGATTTCGCGCGCCGCTGTGCCGCCGAAGGCATCGTGTTTGTCGGCCCGACCGGCGAAATGATGGAAGCCATGGGCTCCAAGTCCGGCTCCAAGGCGCTGATGGAAAAGGCCGGCGTGCCGCTGGTGCCCGGCTATCACGGCGAGGCGCAGGACGAGAAAACGCTGGCCGACGCCGCTGCGAAGATCGGTTATCCGGTTCTTGCAAAAGCATCCGCAGGCGGCGGCGGGCGCGGCATGCGCATCGTCCGCAGCGCCGAGGAATTGGGACCGGCGATTGTCAGCGCCAAGCGCGAGGCGCTGGCCGCTTTCGGCGACGACCGGATGCTGATCGAGAAATTCGTCCTCAATCCGCGCCACATCGAGGTGCAGATCATCGGCGACAGCCACGGCAATCTGATCTCGCTGTTCGAGCGCGAATGCACCTTGCAGCGCCGCCATCAGAAGGTGATCGAGGAAGCGCCGTCGCCGACGCTCAATGCCGCGCAGCGCGAGGCGGTGTGCGAGGCGGCGCGCAAGGCCGCAGGCGCTGTGAATTATGTCGGCGCCGGCACCATCGAATTCGTCTCCGACGGCAAGGAGACGTTCTTCATCGAAATGAACACGCGCCTTCAGGTCGAGCATCCGGTGACGGAGCTGATCACCGGCGTCGATCTGGTCGAACTGCAGTTGCGCGTGGCGTTCGGTGAAAAGCTGCCGCTCACGCAGGATCAGGTGACGCTCAACGGCCATGCTATCGAAGCGCGCGTTTACGCCGAGAACCCGAACAAGAATTTCATGCCATCCGTGGGCCGCATCCGCACATGGCGCACACCCGACGAGGTGGACGGGCTGCGTATCGACGCCGGTTATGCCGAGGGCAAGACGGTGTCGCCGAACTACGACGCGATGCTGGCGAAAGTCATCGCCTGGGCGCCGACGCGGGATCTGGCGATTGCGCGGCTCAATCGCGGCCTGCAGGAAACCGACGTTCGCGGCATCGTCACCAACATTCCGTTCCTGTCGGCGTTGATCACGCACCCCGATGTGCGCGCCAACACCATCGACACCAGTTTCATCGAGCGCGAGCTGGCGAAGCTGACGCCCGCGGAAGGCGAACTCTCCGACCTCGAACTTGCCGCGGCCGTTGCATCCATTCTGCGGAGCGAGGCGACTGCCGCCGGGAGCGATGCGAAGTCTCCATGGCGTGCATCGGCAGGCTGGGCCGCCGTCGGCGCGCGTCACCGCCGCTTCCTGTTCCGGCAGGCGGATGGCACCGAGCGCAAGGCCTCGCTGCGATACGGGCAGGGGCCTTCGACGCTGGCGATCGACGGACGAAAGCTGGCTTTCGCAAGCTCGGCCTCGTCACGCGGCGGCATCGACCTTGTGCTCGACGGCGTGAAGCATCATGTGACCGGCCTGCTCGACGGCCACGAAGTCTATGTCCGCACCCGCAATGGCCGGTTTGAAGTTCACTGGATTGATCCGTTCGGCACGGAGGACGAAGAGCAATCGGGCGCCGATCGCGTGGTCGCGCCGTTGCCAGGCACCGTCGTCGCTTTGCTGGTTGAGGAGGGCGCGTCGGTCGAGAAGGGCGCGGCGATCCTGACGCTCGAAGTGATGAAGATGGAGCAGACCCTGCGCGCGCCGTTCGCCGGCACAGTGAAGGCGCTCAAGTGCAAGGTCGGCGACATCGTCGCGGAAGGCGTCGAACTCGCCGAGATCGAGCCGAAGGCATAGGCCATGAGCGATCAGGTCAGGATTGTGGAAGTCGGCCCGCGCGACGGGCTGCAGAACGAAAAGACCCCGGTGACCGCCGAGGCGCGGATCGCGTTCATCGAGAATCTGGTGAAGGCCGGTCTCGGCATCATCGAGGTCGGCAGCTTCGTGTCACCGAAGGCCATTCCGCAGATGGCGAATTCCGATCAGGTGCTGCGCGCCGTCGATCATCATCCCGGCCATGAATTTCATGTCCTCGTGCCGAACGAAAAGGGCTATGACGCCGCGAAGGTGGCGGGCGCGACAGTGATCGCCGTGTTTGCATCGGCCTCCGAAGGTTTCTCCAGGGCCAACATCAACTGCACGATCGCCGAATCCATTCAGCGCTTCATCCCGGTGCTGGAGCGCGCCAAGGCCGACGGCATCAAGGTGCGCTGCTATGTCTCCTGCGTGCTCGGCTGTCCCTACGATGGCGAGGTCAAGCCCTCCGCCGTCGTGGACGTCACGAAGAAGCTCTGGGATCTTGGCTGCTACGAGGTCTCGCTGGGCGATACCATCGGCGTCGGCACGCCTGCGAAGGCGCGTGCGCTGCTGCGCGCAGTTGCGAGCGAGGTGCCGATGACGAATCTCGGGATGCATTTCCACGACACTTACGGGCAGGCGCTGGCCAACCTCTATGCCGGACTGGAAGAGGGCGCGCGGGTGATCGATTCCGCCGCCGGTGGCCTTGGCGGCTGTCCCTATGCGCCGGGTGCGACCGGCAATGTCGCCACCGAAGACGTGGTCTACATGCTGGAAGGCATGGGCGTGCGGACAGGCGTGGACATGACGCAGCTTCTTGCCGCCACCAACGGCATCGCGGACGTGCTGGGCAAGAAGCCGGTCAGCCGCGTCGCGTCGGCGCTGAACGCCAAGGCGCGCTAGAGGCAGGCGTTAAAATCTCTTTTTCGTGATCGCGAAAGCAGCATTGCGCTGCAATAGCCTGTCCGCGCGGAAAAAATCGGTCCTCCGGCGGAACGAACGCGCGTTCGTCCCGAACATCCTCAAAGCGGCATCCGCCGCGTCATAACCGAATTCAGAGGATGATTCTCATGGCTCGCACTTCCCGCATCGCGCTCGGCGTCACCGCCGCAATCGTTTCGCTGGGTCTGGCCTTCGCGCCGGCTGCCTTCGCGCAGGACAAGATGTCCAAGGATGGCATGAAGAAAGAAGACACCATGTCGAAGGACGGCATGAAGAAAGATGCCATGGGCCACGATGGCATGAAGAAGGACGGAATGAAGAAGGACGACGGCATGAAGAAGGACGGGATGAAGAAGTAAGTTCATTCATCCGTTTTCCGCAGGCTCGCTCCATTGGTGCGGGCCTGCGATAGCTGTGGCTGACGGCCTTACTTCTTCGCTTTGCGGGCCGCATAGCGCGCGTCGCGCGCCGCCTTCTGCTTGGCCTTGAGTTCGGCTTCCGCGGCCTGCTTTTCGGCCTGAACGCGCAGGGCCTCGGCTGCGGCCTGTGCGGCCAGTTCAGCCTCGCGGGCGCGCTGTTCGGCCTTCGCGGCCTCGCGCAGCTTCTGTGCTTCCGCGCGGGCGGCCGCCTGTGCCTGACGTTCAGCCGCGCGCTTCAAAACCGCCGGATCGTCCGGACCCGGCTGCGCCTTGAATTTCTCAGCAATGCTCTTCCTCGCGTTTCGCGCGGCAGCAGCCCGGTCTGCGAAACTTGGTTCCTTGAAACCCATAAGGTCGTCGTCTCTCTGTTGAGGGTAATGGCGCGGCTTGTATCAGATTTTGCGCGCCTGTCAGCGGATACCTGTTGAAGACTTCCTGGCAAAGGCAATTCGGAGCAGGCTGATCGTCAGGCCACCCATCCGGCTCAGGCCGTCCATCCGGTTTGGAATATATCCAGGGCGATTAGGACGGCGTCGCTGCCCGACCGGAAATGCCCTGCAATTCACAACCACGGTCGGCGAGATTCGCCCAAGGCTTCCAATATCTTGGCGAAGGCTCGGCAAAACCCTTGCGCAAAGAGCGGGAGCGGCATTGCGGAAAATCCCGAAAAAGCAGGGTAAAGATGGCAAAACGGTGTTGCGTGCGGGTTACATCATCCCCGCGCGAATCCCCCTATGGTTGCAGCACGCTCACTTTTCTTGCTGGGGAATTTCATGAAAAAGTTTCTGATCGCTGCTGCCGTTGCGGCCTTTGGCGCAACCGGGGCGCGGGCTGCCGACATCGCGGCCCGTCCGTACACCAAGGCCCCGGTTTATGTCGCGCCGGTTTACAACTGGACCGGTTTCTACGCCGGTGTGCACATCGGCGCGGCCTTTGGCGGCGACGAGGGCGTTTCGCAGGTTCTGCCGAACCCGGCATTGTTTCCGATCACTGCAACCGACCGCGACGCGACGTTCCTCGGTGGCGGCCAGATTGGGGCCGACTACCAGTTCGCACCGAACTGGGTGATTGGTGTCGAGGGTCAGATCAGCGGCCTCGCCAGCAGCGACCGCACCTTCACCACCACCTTCAGCGGCGGCATGGTGATCACGGATCGCGGCACCGAATGGCTGGCGTCGGTCACCGGCCGCCTCGGCTACACCTGGGGTCCGGGTCTGATCTACGCCAAGGGCGGTGTCGCCTTCCGCGACGACGGCGGCGTGAGCTTCACTGTCGCCAATCTGCCGACTCCGTTCGTACTCGGCCGCGATACCACCGGCTGGACCGTCGGCGGCGGCCTCGAATACATGTTCGCCCCGGCCTGGTCGGCCAAGGTCGAGTATCAGTACTACAACTTCGGCGACACCAACTTCGCCACCGTTGCCGGTTCGACCACACCGGCTTCGTTCAGCTACAAGGACGATCTCCACACAGTGAAGGTTGGCGTGAACTACCACTTCAACTGGGGCGGCCCGGTCGTCGCCAAGTACTGAGATGATCGAGTCCCAGGGCCAGGTATTGAGACGTTACTGACTTATCTTTTCTGAACTCCAGTTTTCAGACTTAAGCCCGGCCTCGCGCCGGGCTTTTTGTTGGCTGGCGCGGATTGCGCGCCGCGCGACCGAAAGCTGCGCGACGAATGATGACGCAACGGTTGTGCCTGCTCCGGTCGGCACTTGCAAAAGTGCTTCATTTCCGAGCGGCGCTGTGTGGCAAGCGCTTGGAGCCGCTGGCGCGATAATGGTATGAGAATCGAACGGTCCCGTAGCTCAACTGGATAGAGTAGCGGATTTCTACTCCGCGGGTTGCAGGTTCGAATCCTGCCGGGATCGCCATACCAGCAAGAAATAACTGCCGTTAAATCGCGCCTGAACCGGGATCGTGCGGAAAGTTGTGAACCTCCCCAAGGGATGTTCCGACAACCGGCGGGGTGCTTCGGCTGTCTGATGTTGGTGGTCTGGTGCCGTTGGCGCTTCCCGACCTAAAGTCCCGGTCTCGCCGGGTCAATGGTCCCAAGCACGGTGGTGTTTTGGCAAGGGCTTCGGCTGTCGCATGGATTATTTTGAGCCGCTATCGGTACGACCATGAGTCTGTCACGATTCGCGCATTGTCTTCTTTTCGGGGCGAAGATTGCTCGCCAGTTCCCTAGGGAGTTTTCATCATGATAGGTCTGGTTCGCGCCATCTCGGTTTGCGCCACGCTGGCGCTCGGTCTGGCGTCCGCCCATGCCGCCGACAAGGCGTTCAAGCGGGATGATCTGGCGGATTCCGCCATCCGGCTCGAGGCCCAGATCAAGACCGAGGCGGGGGTCATCAACAAGACCGCAGCCACGCTGAAGTCGGATACCGACGCCGCTTTCAAGCGGGGCGACCTGCGCGGTGTTCTGCAACTCCTCGGACAGACGACCGCCGTTGCGCCGGAAGACAGCGGCAACTGGCTGCGGCTGGCCAAAACCATTTTCCAGATCCGCCCCTCGGATAACCGCGAGCGGATTTTCTTTTACGAGCGGGCCTCCACCGCCGCCTACATCGCCTACCTGCGCGCCGCCAATTCCGGCGAGGAAGCCGACGCCCTCGCGGTGCTGGGCAGCGCGCTCGCCGAGCGCAAGCTGTGGCGTCCGGCCCTCGATGCGCTGCGCCTGTCGCTCGACCAGAAAGAGGTCGCGGAGGTGCGCGGCAAGTATGAGAAGCTGCGCGACGAGAAGGGCTTCCGGCTGCTCGATTACAGCGTGGATTCGGACTCTGCGTCCCCGCGCGCCTGCTTCCAGTTCTCCGAGGAACTGCCCAAGCGGGCCGATTTCAATCCGTTCGTCGCGCTGGCAGGCGCCGACAGCCCGGCGATCACCACCGAGGAAAAGCAGCTCTGCGTCGAAGGTCTCAAGCATGGCGAGCGCTACACCATCAACCTGCGCGCCGGCATGCCCTCGACCGTGAAGGAAACCCTGCCGAAGTCGGCGGAGTTCAACATCTATGTCCGCGACCGCAAGCCGTTCGTGCGCTTCACGGGCCGTGCCTATGTGCTGCCGCGCACCGGCCAGAAGGGCATTCCGCTGGTCAGCGTCAACACACCGTCGGTGGCGGTGAACATCTTCCGGATCGGTGACCGCAACCTGATCAACTCGGTGCTGGGCAGCGACTTCCAGCGCAGCCTCTCGACCTATGAACTGTCCGACCTCGGCAACGAAAAGGGCGTCAAGGTCTGGACCGGCGAGGTCGTCACCCAGCCGACCCTGAACGCCGATGTCGTCACCGCATTCCCGGTCGATCAGGCCGTCGGCGAGATGCAGCCCGGCGTCTATGTGATGACCGCCGCGGCCAAGGGGCCGGGCTCCGCGGGCGACGACGATTCAAGCTCGCTCGCCACCCAGTGGTTCATCGTCTCCGACCTCGGCCTGACCGCCTATTCGGGCAATGACGGGGTGCATGTGTTCGTCAATTCGCTGGCCTCCACCGAGCCGACGGCAAATGCCGAGGTCCGTCTGGTGTCGCGCAGCAATGAAATTCTCGCCACCCGCAAGACCGACAGCGCGGGTCATGTGCTGTTCGAGGCGGGGCTGGCGCGCGGTGAGGGCGGCCTGTCGCCGGCGCTGCTGTCGGTGTCCGGCGACAAGGGCGACTATGCCTTCCTCAGCCTCAAGTCCAATGCGTTCGACCTGAGCGATCGCGGCGTTTCGGGGCGCACCGTGCCCGCCGGTCCGGATGCCTTCGTCTATACCGAGCGCGGCGTCTATCGCTCCGGCGAGACGGTGTACGTCACCGCGCTGCTGCGAGACGGCAAGGGCAATGGCGTCACCGGCGCGCCGATGACGCTGGTGGTCGAGCGCCCCGATGGCGTGGAATTCCGCCGCTCCGTGGTGCCGGATCAGGGCGCTGGCGGGCGCAGCCTGACTTTGCCGCTGAACGCGGCGGTGCCGACCGGCACCTGGCGGGTGCGCGCCTTCACCGATCCGAAGGCGCCGTCGGTCGGCGAAACCACCTTCATGGTCGAGGATTATGTCGCTGACCGGATCGAATTCTCGTTAATTTCCAAGGCGAAGCAGATTACGGCTGAACTTCCTGCAGAACTTGAAGTCGATGGCCGCTTCCTCTACGGCGCGCCGGCTTCGGGTCTGGCGCTCGAAGGCGACCTGCTGATTGCGACGGCGGCCGATCGCCCCGGCTATGCCGGCTACAGGTTCGGCATCGCCGACGACGAAAGCACCAACAACGAACGCACGCCGCTGGAAAACCTCCCGGAGGCCGATGCCAACGGCAAGGCGAAGTTCAACGTCAGCCTGCCCAAGCCGCCGTCATCGCAGCGGCCGCAGGAAGCGCAGGTCTTCGTCCGCATGGTGGAAACCGGCGGACGCGCCGTGGAGCGCAAGCTCACGATTCCGGTCGCTCCCGGCGACGAGATGATCGGCGTGAAACCGTTGTTCTCGGACAAGAACGTCGCCGAAGGCGATCCGGCCAGCTTCGATGTGGTCTATGTCGCACCCGACGGCAAGTCGCTGGCGCGCAGCGGCCTGCGCTACGAACTGCTCAAGATGGAGTCGCGTTATCAGTGGTACCGCCAAGGCTCGTCCTGGGACTATGAGCCGGTGAAATCGACCAAGCGCGTGGCGGATGGCGATGTTGTCATCGCCGCCGACAAGCCTGCGCGCATCACCGTCTCGCCCCAGCCGGGCCGTTACCGGCTCGACGTGAAGTCCACCGATGTGGACGGTCCGATCACCTCGGTGCAGTTCGATGTCGGCTGGTATTCCGACGGCAGCGCCGACACGCCGGACCTGTTGGAAACCTCCATCGACAAGCCGGAATACAAATCCGGCGACACGATGGTTGTGTCCGTGAACGCGCGCACCGCAGGCAAGCTCACCATCAACGTGCTGGGCGACCGCTTGCTGACCACGCAGTCCGCCGACATCAAGGAAGGCCAGAACAAGATCAACATCGCCGTCGGCAAGGACTGGGGCACGGGCGCGTATGTCGTCGCCACGCTGCGCCGTCCGCTCGACGCCGCCGCCCAGCGCATGCCGGGCCGGGCCATCGGCCTGAAATGGTTCGGCATCGACAAGGCCGAGCGCACGCTCAAGGTGTCGCTCACGCCACCGCCGCTCGTGCGTCCGGGCACGGCGCTCAAGCTGCCGGTCAAGGTCGAGGGTCTGAGCCGCGGCGAGGACGCCAAGATCGTGGTCGCCGCCGTCGACGTCGGCATTCTCAACCTCACCAACTACAAGCCGCCCGCGCCAGATGACTACTATCTCGGCCAGCGCCGCATGACGTCCGAAATCCGTGATCTTTACGGGCAACTGATCGACGGCATGCAGGGCACGCGCGGCCAAATCCGCACCGGTGGTGACGGCGCAGGCGCTGAACTTCAGGGCAGCCCTCCGACCCAGAAGCCGCTTGCGCTCTACTCCGGCATCGTCACGGTCGGCGCGGACGGCACCGCGACGGTCTCGTTCGATATTCCGGAGTTCGCCGGCACCGCCCGCGTCATGGCGGTCGCATGGACGGCGACCAAGGTTGGCCGCGCCAACACCGACGTCACGGTGCGCGATCCTGTCGTGCTCACCGCAACGTTGCCGCGCTTCCTGCTCAGTGGCGACCGCGGCACCATGAATCTCGATCTCGACAATGTCGAAGGCGCGGCGGGTGACTACGTTATCAGCGTCAAGCCATCGGGGCCGGTGAAGATCACCGGCAATCCGGCCACTACGATGCGGCTGGCTGCCAAGCAGCGCAGCACCGTTGCGCTCGCGATTGACGCGGCGAACGGGGCGGGCGCGGCGGCGCTCGACGTGAACATCACGGGGCCGGACGGGCTGACGCTCGCGCGGCACTACGATCTCAACGTCAAACCGGCGACGCAGATTCTGGCGCGCCGCTCGGTGCGCACGCTGGCGAAGGGCGAGAGCCTGACGCTGACCTCGGACATGTTCTCCGATCTGGTGCAGGGCACCGGCGGCGTTCAACTGTCTGTCGGCCTGTCCACCGCGCTCGACGCGGCGACGATCCTGAAGGCGCTGGACCGTTATCCATTCGGATGCTCCGAGCAGATCACCAGCCGCGCCATGCCGCTGCTTTATGTCAATGATCTGGCGGCGGAGAACCATCTGGCGCTCGACGCCGGTGTCGATCAGCGCATCAAGGATGCGATTGATCGTCTGCTTGCGCGGCAGGGCTCGAACGGCTCGTTCGGCCTCTGGTCGGCGGGCGGCGACGATGCCTGGCTCGATGCCTATGTCACCGACTTCCTGACACGGGCCCGCGAGAAGGGCTTTGCGGTGCCGGACGTCTTGTTCAAGACGGCGCTGGATCGCATCCGCAACTCGGTCGTCAACGCCGAGGAGCCGGAGAAGGATGGTGGCCGCGATCTCGCCTATGGCCTCTATGTGCTGGCGAAGAACGGCACCGCGCCGATCGGCGACCTGCGTTATCTCGCCGACACCAAGCTGAACAACATCGCAACCCCCATCGCCAAGGCGCAGTTGGCCGCGGCGCTGGCGCTGGTCGGTGACCGGGCACGCGCCGAGCGTGTCTACGCGGCGGCGGTGAACAGCCTCGCGCCGAAGCCCGCGCTGGAATTTGGACGCATGGACTACGGCTCGTCGCTGCGCGACGCGGCGGCGCTGGTGTCGCTGTCCAGCGAAGGCAACGCGCCGAAGGCGACGATCAGTCTCGCGGTCGAGCGGGTCGAGGCCGCGCGCGGTCTGACGCCTTACACCTCGACGCAGGAAAATGCGTGGCTGGTTCTGGCTTCTCGGGCGCTGGCGAAGGAGGCCAACAGCCTCGCGGTCACCGTCAACGGCGAAGCGGCGAAGCGCGCGGTGTACCGCAATTATCGCAGCGCGGACGTTGCGGCAAAGCCGATCACGATCACCAACACCGGCGATGCACCGGTGCAGGCGGTGGTCTCGGTGACCGGCGCGCCGATCACACCGGAGCCTGCCGCCTCGAACGGCTTCAAGATCGAGCGCAATTTCTTCACGCTCGACGGCAAGCCCGCCGACGTGAGCAAGGCCAGGCAGAACGACCGTTTTGCGGTTGTGCTCAAGGTCACCGAAGCCAAGCCGGAATTCGGCCGCATCATGGTGGTCGATTATCTGCCCGCAGGTCTTGAGATCGACAATCCGAAGCTGGTGTCATCTGGCGACTCGGGAACGCTCGACTGGATCGAGGACGGCGAGGAGCCGGAACACACCGAGTTCCGGGATGACCGCTTCAGCGCGGCCATCGAACGCGAAGCCAAGGACGAAGCCGTGTTCACCGTCGCCTACATCGTGCGCGCGGTCTCGCCCGGCAAATACGTGCTGCCGCAGGCCAGTGTCGAGGACATGTACAATCCCTCACGCTACGGCCGCACCGGCACCGGAACCGTCGAGGTGACGAAGGCGAAATGAGCGAAGAGTTCAAAACTCGAAACTCTCCATCGTCATCCCCGGGCATAGCCGTTCGAAGAACGGTGTCGCTTCGCTCGCCTATGTCCCGGGGATCCACGACTTCCTTTGATGAGGGACCAAAAGACGTGGATGGCCGGGACAAGCCCGGCCATGACGGAGTGAGAAGCAACCGCTGGTTTCTTCGATGGTTTGCTGTCGCCGCCGGGAGTTTGATCGCTTCATCCGCATTCGCCGCCATCTGGGTCGCGTCACTTCCGCCGCTGCCATTCGCCGACGCAACAAAGGTCTCCACCACCATCCTCGACCGCAACGGCAAGCTGCTGCGCGCCTTCGCCATGGCGGACGGGCGCTGGCGGCTGCCGGCCCACGCGAAGGACGTGGATCCCGGCTATCTCAATCTGTTGCTGAACTATGAGGACCGCCGCTTCCGCTCGCATATCGGAGTCGATCCGCTGGCCATCGGGCGCGCCGCATTCCAATTGGTGACGCGCGGGCACATCGTCTCGGGCGGCTCCACCATCACCATGCAGGTGGCGCGGCTGATGGAGCCGCGTCAAGAGCGCTCGGTCTACGCCAAGCTGCGCCAGATGGTGCGCGCGGTTCAACTCGAACGGAAGCTCAGCAAGGACGAAATCCTCGACCTCTATCTCACGCTCGCGCCGTTTGGCGGAAATCTCGAAGGTGTGCGCGCGGCCTCGTTCGCTTACTTTGGCAAAGAGCCGAAGCGGCTGTCGCTGGCGGAATCCGCGCTGCTGGTGGCGCTGCCGCAGTCGCCCGAAACGCGGCGGCTCGACCGGCACCCGGAGGCGGCGCGCGCCGCGCGGGATCGTGTTCTATCGCTGATGGTCGCGGCCGGGCGCGTCTCCGCCGACGACGCGGTTCAGGCGAAGCGCGAAGCCGTACCGCGCCTGCGCAAGCCGATGCCGCTGCTCGCGCCGCATTCGACCGACCAGTCGCTCGCGATCATGAAAGACACGCCGGTCATCCGGTTGACGCTGGACTCCACCATCCAGGCGGCGCTGGAACATCTCGCACGCGACCGCGCCCTGGCGCAGGGGCCCGATGTCTCCATTGGTATCCTCGCGGTCGATAACGAGACCGGTGACGTGATCGCCCATGTCGGTTCGTCGGATTACTTCGACGTGAAGCGCGCGGGGCAGGTGGACATGACCCGCGCGGTGCGTTCGCCCGGCTCGACCCTCAAGCCGTTCATCTATGGTCTCGCGTTCGAGGACGGGTTCGTTCATCCCGAAAGCCTGATCGAGGACCGGCCGGTCCGCTACGGCGTCTACGCGCCGGAAAATTTCGACATGACCTTCCAGGGCACGGTGACGGTGCGGAAAGCCTTGCAAATGTCGCTGAACGTGCCGGCCATCGCGCTGCTCGACCGCATTGGCTCGAACCGGCTCACGGCGCGGATCAAGCAGGCCGGCGCGAACCTGATCCTGCCGAAGGACGAAACGCCCGGTCTTGCCATGGGCCTCGGCGGTGTCGGCATCACCCTGAACGACCTTGTCCGGCTCTATGCAGGTTTGGCGCGTTCCGGAGACACGGTCGCGTTGCGGGAAATCGTCCGTCCGGATGACGGACAGGAGCCGGAAGCCCGGCGGCTGCTCGATCCGTCCGCCGCATGGCTGGTCGGCAATGTCCTGATGGGAACGCCGCCGCCGGACAACGCGCCACGCAACCGTCTCGCGTTCAAGACCGGCACCAGCTACGGCTACCGCGACGCCTGGTCGATCGGCTTCGATGGCCGGATGACCATCGGCGTGTGGGTCGGCCGCCCGGACGGCGCCCCGGTTCCCGGACTGGTTGGCCGGACGGCGGCAGCCCCGATCCTGTTCGACGCCTTCGCGCGCACCGGCAAGTTGCCGCAGGGTCTGGCCAAAGCCCCGAAGGGAACGCTGATGGCCAGCAATGCTAGGCTGCCGCTGCCGTTGCGCCGCTTCCGGGCCTCGGGTGAATTCGTCCGGACCGGCAGCGAGCAGGCGCTGCGCATCCAGTTTCCGCTCGATGGCTCACGGATCGACGCCTACGGCGGCGGTCAGGCGAACATTTCGCCCATGCCGGTGAAGGTGGCGGGCGGGGTGCTGCCCCTGACCATGATGGTTAACGGGGTTGCCGTCGGCAATATCGACAGCCGACGTCAGAAGCTGGTGGATCCGCCGGGTCCGGGGTTTGCCCGGCTGACGGTGATGGATGCGACTGGCGCGGCGGACACAGTTGTCGTGAGAATTCAGTAGAGCCGGTCCAAGCTGTTGTCCGGCGGGTGGTTTCCGCGTATGCGGAACCGATGGCCGAGAGCTACCCGAGACCCCGATTTGGCGCGCCGCGCGAGCCCGTGGAACAGAAAAATCCCGGGAGCGGTCTCGTGCGCGTCATTGATTTCGCGGCCCGTAGCCACACCCGCGCGGTTCTGCTGCTGATCGTGGCCGGCCTGCTGTTCTTCCTGCCCGGTTTCTTCAACATTCCCCCGGTGGACCGCGACGAGGCCCGCTTCGCGCAGGCCACCAAGCAGATGGTCGAGAGCGGCGATTTCGTCGATATCCGTTTCCAGGATGAGGTGCGTTACAAGAAGCCGGTCGGCATCTACTGGGCGCAGGCGGCCGTCGTCGAGACTGCATCGAAGCTCGGCCTGCCGCGCGCGCAGGTGCGCATCTGGCTCTATCGCGTGCCGTCGCTGATCGGTGCGATCGGCGCGGTGCTTCTGACTTACTGGACGGCGCTGGCGTTCGTCACGCGGCGCGGCGCGCTGCTCGCCGGTCTGTTGATGTGCAGTTCGATCCTGCTCGGGGTCGAGGCGCGGCTTGCCAAGACCGACGCCATGCTGCTGCTGACGACAACAGCGGTGATGGGCGCGATGGCGCGCGCCTATCTGTCGTGGCAGCGCGGCGATGACAATCCAAATCCATCGTGGAAGCTCGCGTTTATCTTCTGGACGGCGATGGCGGGCGGCATCCTGCTCAAGGGGCCGCTGATCCTGATGTTCGTCACGCTCACGGTCATCACGCTGGCGATCCTCGACCGCTCGGCGGCGTGGCTGTGGCGGCTGCGGCCGGTCTGGGGTCTGATGTGGACGCTGGTGCTGGTGTTGCCGTGGTTCATCCTGATCTTCCTCAAGGCAGGCGACACGTTCTTCGCGGATTCGCTGGGCAGCGACATGCTGAACAAGGTCGCCCGCGCTCAGGAATCGCACGGCGCGCCGCCGGGACTTTACTTTCTGCTGTTCTGGGTAACGTTCTGGCCGGGGGCGACGCTGGCGGGTCTCGCGGTGCCCGCGGTCTGGCGTGCGCGCCGCGAACCCGGCGCGCAATTCCTGCTCGCCTGGCTGCTGCCGGCGTGGATCATCTTTGAAATCGTCATCACCAAGCTGCCGCACTACGTGCTGCCGCTTTATCCCGCCATTGCGATCCTGATCATCGGCGCGCTCGAGCGCAGGGTCCTGTCGCAGGGCGCGTGGATCGTGCGCGGAACGGCGTGGTGGTTCGTGTTGCCGCTGATCATCGCGGTGGCTTCGATCATCGGCGCGATTTCGCTGCTCCGGCAGCCGGAGTTTCTTGCCTGGCCGTTCGGCGCGGGCGCGCTGATCTTCGGGCTGTTTGCATGGTGGATGTATGACGACTACCGCGCCGAACGCTCGCTGCTGAACGGCGTCGGCGCGTCGTGGTTTCTCGCGGTCTGCATCTACGGCGTTGTGCTGCCCTCGCTCACGCCGGTGTTTCCGAGCGTGCAGGTCGCGCGCGCATTGCGCAGCGTCCAGTGCGTCGGCCCCGCGGCGGCGGCGGCGGGCTTCCATGAACCGAGCCTTGTGTTCATGGTCGGCACCCAGACCATCCTGACCAACGGATCGGGCGCGGCCGACTTCCTGCTGCAGGGAAGCTGCCGCTTCGCGCTGGTGGAATGGCGCGAGGAGCGCGCCTTCGCGCAGCGCGCCGAAACCATCGGTCTGCGCTACGACGTCGCCACCCGCATCGACGGCTACAACATCTCGACAGGCCGCGCGATTTCGATCGCGATCTTCCGCTCCGAAGGGACCGAATAGGATGGCGGCCGGAAACAGCGGCGGCCAGTCCTCCAGCTATGTCGTGCAACTCGGTTCCGTTGCATGGCAATCGCTGGCGCAGCTTGTGCGCACGCCGTCGCATTCCCGCCGTGCCGAAGCGCGCCGCGCGTTGGCCCGGCGCTGGCTCGGCCTTGCAGTGCTCACGGCGGTTGCCGTCGGGCTTCTGATGGTTGCAGTGGATGTCGCCACCATCAAGCTGATGCCGCCGCGCGGGACGGCCAGCCTGTGGCCGCTGCGGATTTTCACCGACTTCGGAAAATCGACCTATGTTGTGTGGGCGCTGGCAGCAGCGCTGCTCGTGCTGCTGGTGCTGATACCGCGGCTGACGGGATTGTCGCGGCAGGTGCTGATGGCGTTCGGGGTTCGCGTTCAGTATATCTTTTTTTCTGTGCTGACAGCGGTTCTGCTTGCGGAAGTCCTGAAATACATCATCGGGCGGAGCAGGCCGTTTGTCGGCGGCGAAGCCAATGCCTTCAACTTCCATCACTTCGCTGGCAATCCGGCTTTTGAGAGCCTGCCATCCGGTCATGCCACGACGGCATTCGCGCTGGCCTTTGCTGTCTCTGCTGTCTGGCGCAAGGTGACGCCGCTCATGATGCTCTATGCGGTTCTGATCTGTGTCAGCCGCGTCATCCTGCTGGCGCATCATCCGAGCGACGTGGTCGGCGGCGCGCTGACCGGAGTGATCGGGGCGATGTTCGCGCGCTACTGGTTCGCGGCCCGGCGTTTGGGCTTCACGATCAACCGGGACGGGACCGTCGAACCCCTCGCAGGACCGTCCTGGGCCTCCCTGAAAAGGGTTGCCCGCGAGGCCGTGTCACCATAAGAAGCGGTCGCCTTGCGGTTATTTAGCCGCATTTACCGGCTTTCGGACCCAATCGGCAATATGAGCGATTCATCAGCAACATCCGGCCTGCCGGCCCCTGACGTGTCCATCGTGGTTCCCGTTCGTAACGAGCAGGACAACGTCGCGCCGCTGATCGCCGAGATCGTGGCGGCGCTCGATGGCCGCTGGGCTTACGAGATCATCTACGTCAACGACGGCTCCACCGACGCCACCGGCGAGCGGCTTGCCGCCGAGATGCAAAAGCGCGGCAACCTGCGCCAGATTCGCCACGCGGCCTCCAGCGGACAGTCCGCTGCGGTGCGCACGGGCGTTCGCGCGGCGCGCGGCAAAATCGTCGCGACCCTCGATGGCGACGGACAGAACAATCCGGCGTTTCTGGTGAACCTGATCGAGGCGATCGAGCAGGGCGGCGAGAAGGTCGGCCTCGCGGCGGGCCAGCGCGTCGGACGCAAGGACACCGGCTTCAAGCGGTTTCAGTCGCGCGCCGCCAACGGCGTGCGCAACGCGATCCTGCACGACGGCACCCGCGACACCGGCTGCGGGCTGAAAGCATTCCGCCGCGATGTCTTCCTTGCCCTGCCATATTTCGATGGTCTGCATCGCTTCCTGCCGGCGCTGGTGCGGCGCGAGGGTTACGACATCGCCTATGTCGATGTGATCGACCGTCCGCGCCATTCCGGCGTGTCGAATTACGGTTTCTTCGACCGGCTCTGGATCGGAATCATGGATCTTGCGGGCGTGTGGTGGCTGATCCGCCGCAAGAAATCGACGCCGGTCGCGACGGAGGTGACCTGATGCTGATTCAGTTCGGTCAGCAACTCGGCGACTATCTCTACGACGTGTTCGTCGCGAAGTTCGACTTCTGGCTGGCGTTCGGTCTTGTCGCCCAACTGCTGTTCACGGCACGCTTCCTTGTGCAGTGGATTTCGAGTGAGCGCGCGGGCCAGAGCGTGGTGCCGATGGCCTTCTGGTTCTTCTCCATGGGCGGCGGCTTGATGACCCTGATCTACGGCATCGCCAAGCGCGAGCCGGTGATCATCCTCGGGCAGGGACTGGCGACGCTGATCTACATCCGCAACATCATGCTGATCGTGAAGAACCGCGGCTCCGGCTCGAAGGTCGAGAAGGAATAGCGGCATCAGGAGGAGCGCCGTCACCCTGAGGTGCGCAGGCGGCAAAGCCGCCGAGCCTCGAAGGGCGACGGCAGTATCGCAGACAGTCATCCTTCGAGGCTCGCAAGTGCTCGCGCCTCAGGATGACGAAACGCCGTCAACTCGCCGCCTTCAGCGCCGCGAAGCCTCGCTCAAGATCGGCTTTCAGATCATCGAGATTTTCCAGCCCGATGTGGAATCGGAGCGTCGGCCCGCCCGGATTCCATGTCGTCGCTGTCCGGTAGGATGAGCAGTCGAACGGGATGACCAGGCTTTCAAAGCCGCCCCACGAATAGCCCATGCCGAACAGGCTCACGGTGTCGAGAAACGCGTCGACGGCCTTTTTCGATGCGGGCTTGAGCACGATGCTGAACAGGCCGCTCGCGCCGGTGAAGTCGCGCTTCCAGATCGCGTGTCCCGGATCGCTCTCCAGCGCCGGATGAATCACGCGCAGCACTTCCGGACGCTCCGCGAACCAGCGCGCCATCTCAAGGCCGGACTTTTGATGATGAGCGAGACGCACCGCGAGCGTGCGCAGGCCGCGCAGCGCGAGAAACACGTCGTCCGGCCCGGCGCAGACGCCGAGCAGGCGGATCGCCTCCGTCATCAGCGGCCATGTCGCGGCGTTGGCCGAGATGGTGCCGAACATGATGTCCGAATGACCGCCGATATACTTCGTTCCGGCCTGAATGCTGATGTCGACGCCCTGATCCAGCGAGCGATGGAAAAGCGGCGTGGCCCAGGTGTTGTCATCGAGCACGACCGCGCCCCTGGCGTGCGCAACCGCCGCGATGGCCGGAATGTCAGGCATCTCGAACGATTGCGATCCTGGCGCTTCCACAAGCACCGCGCGGGTGTTCGGCCTGAACAGCTTTTCGATTCCGGCGCCGATCATCGGATCGAAATAGGTGGTCTCGACGCCATAGCGCCTGAGCAGCGAGTCGCAGAAGTTGCGCGTCGGGCGATACACGCTGTCGATGACAAGGACGTGATCGCCGGCCTTGAGAATCGCCAGCAAGGCTGTGGAAATCGCAGCCACTCCGGAGGGCGCCAGTCCCACCCCGGCGCAGTTCGGGCCTTCCAGCGCCATCAGGGCCTGTTGAAGCGCCTTCGTGGTCGGCGTGCCATGCCTGCCATACTGAAATTCGCCGCGATGGGCGTGGAGGTCTTCGGCGGTGGGATACAGCACCGTCGAGCCGCGCACGATAGGGGGATTGATAAAGCCCTTTTGCGCGACCGTGTCGCGGCCGGAGGTGACCAGTTCGGTCTGCGGATCGAGCGGGGAGGAAGGCCGATTGTCGTTTCGGGACATGTGATGGTCACTTTGGAAGACATCTTGCCGCAGCGTTGCCCGAAATGATCGAAGCGCGGCTCGCGAGTGGTATGCTCAGTAAGCTGACAGCGATGGCGGACGTCAACCCCTTGACCCGTGGCGCTCGGCGTTCTGTTATGCAGACCAGATATTTAGCTGGGATTATCGCGCATCAAAGGATCGTTTGGCCCGATACGACGTTGTCCGTCGATTGTGCCGAACTGTCGGGAAAGGTCTTTCCATGAAACGGGTCTCGTTTGCTCTTATTTCGGCTCTTGCCTCGACTCTTGCCGCTCTCGCTGTCGCGCCTGCTTTCGGTCAGTCGCAGGAGAAGCCCAAGGATCGCGGAACGCTGCAAGGGGTGAAGGACAGGGGTACCTTGTCATGCGGCGTCAGCCAGGGGTTGCCCGGCTTCTCGGCGCCCGACGACAAGGGCAACTGGACCGGACTTGACGTCGATGTCTGCCGCGCCCTTGCGGCGGTGATTTTCAACGACCCGAGCAAGGTGAAGTTTGTGCCGCTGTCGGCGAAGGACCGCTTCACGGCGCTGCAGTCCGGCGAGATCGACGTGCTGTCGCGCAACTCGACCTGGACGCTGTCGCGCGATACCTCGCTCGGCCTGAATTACACCGGCATATCCTACTATGACGGGCAGGGCTTCATGATCCGCAAGTCGCTCAAGGTGAATTCGGCGCTTGAGTTGAACAGCGCGTCGATCTGCGTGCAGACCGGCACCACCAATGAGCAGAACGTCTCGGACTACTTCAAGGGCAACAACATGAAGTATGAACTGATCGCGTTCGGCACCGCCGATGAAACGGTGAAGGCCTACGAGTCCGGGCGCTGCGACGTGTTCACCTCGGACGTCTCGCAGCTTTATGCCGAACGTCTCAAGCTCGCCGCGCCGAACGATCATGCCGTGCTGCCCGAAGTGATCTCCAAGGAGCCGCTCGGCCCCGTGGTGCGCCATGGCGACGACCAGTGGTTCGACATCGTGAAGTGGACGCTGTTCGCGATGATCAACGCCGAGGAGTATGCGATCACGCAGAAGAACGTCGATGAGATGGCGAAATCGCCCAAGCCGGAACTCAAGCGTATCTTCGGCACCGACGGCAATCTCGGCGAACAGCTCGGCCTGACCAAGGACTGGGTGACCCGCATTATCAAGGCAACCGGCAACTACGGCGAATCGTTCGATCGCAATGTCGGCGCGGGCTCCAAGCTCGGCATCGCGCGGGGACTGAACAAGCTCTGGAATCAGGGCGGGCTGCAATACGCGCCACCGATCCGCTGACGGCGTTGCCGGTCCCGGCAATGGCAGACGAACCCCGCAAGCCTCCGCTTCAACTGGCTGCGCGGCTTCGCCGTGCGCTCGGCGGGCAGGCCGGGTGGGGCGGCGTGATCGTGCAGATCGTTTTCGTCGCCGTGGTGCTCTGGATCGGCTACGAGATTATCGAGAACGCGCGTACCAACCTGCAGGCGCAGCGGATCGCTTCCGGTTTCGGATTCCTGTCCAACACATCGGGATTCGCCGTCAGTCAGGCGCTGATCCCGTATTCGGAAACCGACACCTATGCCCGGGTGTTTCTGGTCGGGCTGCTGAACACGCTGCTGGTGTCGATCGTCGGCATCGTCATCGCGACCATTCTCGGCGTGATCGTCGCGCTGGGGCGGCTGTCGCCGAACTGGCTGCTCGCACGAATTGCCGGCGGCTATGTCGAACTGATCCGCAACCTGCCGCTGCTGTTCCAGATCCTGTTCTGGTATCTCGCGGTGCTGGCGACGCTGCCAAGCCCCCGCCAGAGCATTTCGCTGTTTGGCACGGTTTTTCTGAGCAATCGCGGGCTGATTGTTCCTGACGTTGTTCCACAACAGTCATTCGGTGTCTTCATTGCGGCCATTGTCATCGGCATCGCCGCGTCGCTCCTGATGCGGCTCTATGCGCGGCGGCAACTCTATGCGGTGGGCGAAAAGCTGGCGATCTGGCCCTTCGTGCTGGCGATGCTGTTCGGCCTGCCGCTGCTCGCCGTCCTCGCCTTCGGCGCGCCGTTCGCGCTCGACATGCCGCAGTTGAAGGGCTTCAACTTCGCGGGCGGTGCGAAGGTGCTGCCGGAATTCGCGGCGCTGACCATCGCGCTCTCGACCTACACCGCGGCCTTCATCGCTGAAATCGTCCGCGCCGGATTGCAGTCCGTGCCGAAGGGCCAGATGGAGGCGGGCGCATCGCTCGGCCTGTCGCGCGGCGAGACGATGCGGCTGATCGTCATGCCGCAGGCCATGCGCGTGATCCTGCCGCCGCTGACCAATCAATATCTCAATCTGACCAAGAACTCATCGCTCGCGGTTGCCATCGGTTACCCTGACCTGTTCTCGGTCTTCGCCGGCACGACATTGAGCCAGACCGGGCAGGCGGTCGAAATCATCGCGCTGACCATGGGCGTGTATCTGCTGATCTCGCTGGTGACGAGCGCGATCATGAGCTTCTACGGCTGGCGTTTGAACCGGAGCCTTGCCGCATGACGGAGCAGGCCGCCTTCGTCCGAACGGATATGGTCGAACAGCGCCGCGCGCCGGTGCGGACCACCGGCGTCGTCGGCTTCGCGCGCGAGCGGCTGTTCAATTCGCCGCTCAACATCATGATCACCCTGATCGGCGCGGCGCTGCTGTGGCTGATCCTCGTTCCTGTCGTGAAGTTTCTTTTCGTCGATGCGGTCTGGCAGGGCAGCGACCGCAACGCCTGTCTCGAAGCCAATGTCGGGCGTGTCGTGGGCGCGTGCTGGCCGTTCGTGCAGGCCAAGTTCGAGCAGTTCATTTACGGCTTCTATCCGGAGGATCAGCGCTGGCGGGTCAATCTGACCTTCGCGCTCGGTGCGCTGTTGCTGTTGCCGCTGCTGATCCCGCGCGCGCCTGCCAAGACGTTGAACTCCGGCCTGTTCTTTTTCGCCTATCCCGTCGTCGGCTTCTTCCTGCTGCGCGGCGGCGGCCTGAAAGGCTTCGCGGTTCACTGGCTGGCCGATCTCGGATCGGGCTTCGCCGCCAGCATCGTCGATGCCGGGATGCGACTGGCGGACGCCGGGACCAGCATGAGCCGGGGCCTGTTCAGCCAGCCCGCCGCATGGACCGGCGAGGCGCTGGCGTGGTTCGGCCGCGCGCTCGGCTGGCTGGTGTGGCCGCTCGAATGGCTGCGCGATTATATCCAGAGGTTCGATTCCCCGCTGTGGGCCGATGTTTTGCTCACAGCCATCATCGTCTCGCTGATCGCGTTCTTCATCACCGGCGGTTTCCGCAACGGCTGGCGCGCGCTGTTCACCAGCATCGCGACCTTCGCCGGCATCGCCGCGGTGATCGCGGTGATGCGCCTCGATGGCGGCGGCCTGCCGATTGTCGATACGCGCTCATGGGGCGGCCTGCTGGTCACGCTCGTGGTCTCTGTGACCGGCATTGTCGCTTCCATGCCGGTCGGCATGATTCTGGCGCTCGGGCGGCGCTCGACCATTCCGCTGATCCGCCTGTTCTCGATCGCCTTCATCGAGTTCTGGCGGGGCGTGCCGCTGATCACCGTGCTGTTCTTCGCGACCTATATGCTGCCGCTGTTCCTGCCGGGCAACTTTACCGTGGATGGCCTCGTGCGCGTCCTGATCGGCATCGCGCTGTTCGCGGGCGCCTACAATGCCGAGGTCATCCGCGGCGGATTGCAGGCCGTTCCGCGCGGGCAGGCGGAGGCCGCCAGCGCGCTCGGTCTCTCGTACTGGAAGACCACGGGCCTGATCGTCATGCCGCAGGCGCTACGCCATGTCATTCCGGCCCTCGTCAACAGCTTCATCGCACTGTTCAAGGACACGACCCTGGTGCTGATCGTGGCGATCTTCGACCTGCTCGGGCAATTGCGCGCGTCATTTGCCGATCCGAACTGGGCGACCCCGACCACGCTGTTCACCGGATTCGCTTTCACCGGC
The DNA here is from genome assembly GCA_050249215.1 of Afipia sp. Classification (GTDB taxonomy): domain Bacteria; phylum Pseudomonadota; class Alphaproteobacteria; order Rhizobiales; family Xanthobacteraceae; genus Afipia. Next base: position 45,177 of record JBFWQX010000008.1, on the reverse strand, counting down.
ATCATCTATTTCGTGTTCTGCTTTGGGATGTCGCGCTATTCGCTGTTCGTGGAGCGGCGGCTGAATGTCCACAAGAACGTCTGAGATGAAACCATGACCGCAGATTCCATTGTCAGCATCTCGGGCCTCAACAAGTGGTACGGCGATTTCCATGTGCTGCGCGACATTGATCTTGGTGTCGGGCGCGGTGAGCGCATCGTGATCTGCGGCCCGTCAGGCTCCGGCAAATCGACGCTGATCCGCTGCATCAACGCGCTGGAGGAATTTCAGGAAGGCCGCATCAACGTCGATGGCATCGAACTCGGGCCGAACCTGCGCCGCGTCGATGACGTGCGCCGCGAGGTCGGCATGGTGTTCCAGAGCTTCAATCTGTTTCCGCATCTGACCGTGCTGGAAAACTGCACGCTGGCGCCGATCTGGGTGCGCAACATCCCGAAGAAGGACGCCGAAGCCGCCGCGATGAAATACCTTGAGCGCGTGCGAATTCCCGACAAGGCGAACAAGTATCCGGGTCAGATTTCCGGCGGTCAGCAGCAGCGGGTGGCCATTGCCCGCGCGCTGACGATGAATCCGAAAGTGATGCTGTTCGACGAGCCGACCTCCGCGCTCGACCCGGAAATGGTCAAGGAAGTGCTCGACACCATGGTCGACCTCGCCAAGGAGGGCATGACCATGCTGGTGGTGACGCACGAAATGGGCTTCGCGCGTGAGGTGGCCGACCGCGTCGTGTTCATGGATGCGGGGCAGATCGTTGAAGCGAACACGCCGGACCGCTTCTTCTCCAATCCGCAGCACGCGCGGACCAAGCTGTTTCTCAGTCAGATTTTGAGGTGACTTCACCTCTCCCCGCATGCGGGGAGAGGTCGTGAGCGAAAGCGAACGGGTGAGGGGCCTCTTTGTCGCTTGCAATTGCCCCTCACCCGGAGACTTCGCAGTGCTCAGTCTCCGACCTCTCCCCGTGAACGGGGAGAGGTGAAAGGTTTTCTTCGCTCGCAATGATTTGAATTTGATTCTCACACCTTCTCGAACGGCGGCTTGATCGTGCTCTTGCGCTCCAGCCATGCCGGCACCGGCAGGTCCTTCGAGCGCAGGAAGTCCGGATTGAACAGTTTGGACTGATAGCGCGTGCCGTAATCGGCGAGGATGGTCACGATGGTGTGGCCGGGGCCGAGATCCTTCGCCAGCCGAATAGCGCCCGCGATGTTCACGCCCGACGAGCCGCCGACACAGATGCCTTCGTTCTCAAGCAGATCGAACACGATCGGCACGGCCTCGGAGTCCTCGATCAGATAGGCCTTGTCGACATGGACGCCCTCGATGATCGGGGTGACGCGGCCAAGGCCGATGCCTTCGGTGATCGAGCCGCCCTCGGTCGATTTGATTTCGCCGTGGTCGAAATAATTATACATCGCGGCCCCGCGCGGATCAGCGACGCCGATCTTCACGTTCTTGCTCTTCTCCCGCAGATAGATCGACGTGCCCGCCAGCGTGCCGCCGCTGCCGATGGAGCAGATGAAGCCGTCGACCTTGCCGTTTGTCTGATCCCAGATTTCCGGGCCGGTCGAAACGTAGTGGGCCTTGCGGTTGTCGAGGTTGTTCCACTGGTCGGCGAACAGCACGCCGTTCTTTTCGGTCTTGCGCAGTTCGTCCGCGAGGCGGCGGCCGACATGCTGATAGTTGTTCGGGTTGCTGAACGGCAGCGCGGGCACTTCGACGAGTTCGGCGCCGAGCAGGCGCAGCACGTCTTTCTTTTCCTGGCTCTGCGTTTCCGGAATCACGATGATGGTCCGATAGCCGCGCGCGGCGGCGACCAGCGCAAGGCCGATGCCGGTATTGCCGGCCGTGCTCTCGACCACGAGGCCGCCGGGCTTGAGGTCGCCGCGCTTCTCAGCCTCGAGGATCATCTGCTTGCCGGCGCGGTCCTTCACCGACTGGCCGGGATTCATGAATTCGGCCTTGCCGAGGATGGTGCAGCCGGTGAGTTCCGAGGCGCGTTTCAGCTTGATGAGCGGCGTGTGGCCAATGGCTTCGATGACGTCATTGCGAATGGGCATGATTGGGAAGGACCGGCTGTGTCAGGAGACGAAGGTGTGAGCCGTCAACCTAGAGGCCGCCTGCCATCCCGGCAAGGGCAGCACCCGCAAGCGTGATCTGCGGCGTGTCCGCCGTGGTTAACCGGATTTGGCGAACACCACCTGACGAACGTCGATGTTGCCGGAGAGGAAACCTGCCTCGCAGTAGGCGAGGTAGTATTCCCAGAGGCGGCGGAAACGCTCGTCGAATCCCATCGGCATCAGGTTCGGCCACGCCGCGCGGAAGTTGTCTCTCCATGTCGCGAGCGTCTTGGCATAATCTTCTCCGAAAATGCGCTCACGGATGACAGGCACGCCGAACTTGTCGCCGAGCGATTTCAGCACCTGCGGCGAGGGCAGCATGCCGCCGGGAAAAACGTACCGCTGGATGAAATCGACCTCGCGCCGGTAGGCGTTGAAGAACTTGTCCTGAATGGTGATGGCCTGAATTCCTGCAAAGCCGCCGGGCACGAGGCGGTCGCGAAGTTGCGAGAAATACTGCGGCCAGAACTGCTCGCCGACAGCCTCGATCATTTCGATGGAGGCGATCCGGTCATATTGCCCGCGCTCGTCGCGATAGTCCTGAAACCGGATTTCGACCTTCTCGTTCAACCCCGCGGCCTGCATCCGCTTCTGCGCGAAGTCGCGCTGCTCGCTGCTGATGGTGAGGCCGACAACCTTCGCGCCGTAATGCTTCGCGGCATATTCGGCGAAGCCGCCCCAGCCGCAGCCGATTTCCAGCACTCTCTGTCCCGGTTGCAGGTTGATCGCCTCCGCAAGCCGCCGGTACTTGTTGTTCTGAGCGGCGGTGAGATCGGGCGTATGGTCCTCGAACAGCGCGGACGAGTAGGTCATGCTCGGATCGAGCCAGGCGGAGTAGAACGAATTGCCGATGTCGTAGTGCGCGTAGATGTTCCGCCGCGCCTGCTTTTTGGTGTTGCGGTTGAACCAGTGCCGGACCGATTGCACGAACCGCGCGACCGGCTTGTCGCCGAGCATGCTCTGGATCAGCTCGTGGTTGACGCAGAACACGTACAGAAACTGCGTCAGGTTCGGCGTGTCCCACTCGCGGCGCAGATAGGCTTCGGCGATGCCGATGTCGCCGCCATGCGCCAGCCGCCAGGCGAAATTGTAGTTATGGACCGTCATGTGCGCGGCCGGGCCGGGCTCCAGTCCGCCGCAGCGCACCACGCGGCCATCCGGCAGCGTCATGTCGAGGGTGCCGCGCCTGAGGCTGGATGCGAACTTGATGGCCAATCGGGCCAGTTTCGGCACGTCCGGCAACACCGCGTCGACGGTGTCGGGGGTCACGGGGATCACGTCAGGCATCGCGCAAATCCATCTGTATGATGAAGCCCTGCGTTTGGATTCTCTGCTCGCGTGTACCGGCTTACGTTCGCCGAACTGTCCTTCGTTGTTGGTCTTGCCATAATTCTTGCGTCTTTGATCCGAATCCGCAAGAGCCGGGAACCGGGCCGTTCACTGTGCGCTGCAAGAGGGCGACAGAGGCCCGCCATGCGAATTGCAGATGAAATCTTCGTAAGGCACGGCCGGTGAATTCTCGGTGGCCGCGAGAAACGCCCGTTTCATGGGGACAAGTCGAATTCTGGACCTGACACCGAAGAGACACAGGTCGCTCTTGTCCTGGGGAGGGTGATTGAACATCCCTGTGCGCCGCGATAACGGCCAGCTAATATGGATTCTGGCTATCGGAGAATGGTTTACACCGGTGTTTGAACTGCCCCTCAGGTCGAGACGTGGAGCATCTCCGCGGCTGCCGCTCGCGCTGTGCGCGGCGCTGGTCCTTGCGGCGACCTCGGGCGGTTGCATCCTGACAACCGACCTGCCGGACCCTGCGCTGGACATCCCCGCGAACTACAAGGCCGCGCCAGCCGCGCCTGAAATCGCGACGCCGTCGCTCGACTGGTGGCGCGGCTTCCGCTCGCAGGAACTCACGGTCCTGATGGAGGAAGCGCAGACGGTCAATCTCGACATCGCCGCCGCCGTGGCGCGCATCCGTCAGGCGGACGCGCTGGCCCAGACCGCGGGCGCGACGCTGCTACCGAATGTCACCGGCACATTCTCCGGTTCGCGGTCGCGGTCGTCGAGCAACACCGGCGTGGTGACCTCGGGCAGCGCCATCGGCCGCGGCGAGGTGACCAACCATGTCGCCTCGATGAGCGCGAGCTACGAAATCGACTTCTGGGGCAAGAACCGCGATGCGCTGCTGGCCGCCGAAGAAACCGCCAACGCCAACCGTTTCGACCGCGACGTGGTGGCGCTGACCACGCTGGCGAGTGTCGCCAACGCTTATTTCAACGTGGTCGCATCGCAGGAGCGGATCAACATCGCAACCCGCAACATCGCCAGCGCCCAGCGCATCTACGATGCGATCAAGGCGCGCGTCGATGCGGGCACCGGCTCCGAGCTCGACCTTGCGCAGCAGGAAAGCGTGCTGGCCAACCAGAAAGCGAATGTGCCCCCGTTGCGGCAGGCGCTGGCGCAGAACGCCAACATCCTCGCAACGCTCGTCGCGCGTCCGCCGGAGCGGGTGCGGCTGACCGGCGGCTCGCTCGGCAGCATCGCGATCCCGCGCGTGACGCCGGGCCTGCCGTCCGACCTGCTGACCCAGCGGCCCGATATCCGGCGGCAGGAAAACCAGTTGGCCTCGGCGACCGCGAATGTCGGCAGCGCGCGGGCGCAGTTCTTTCCGAGCATCCAGTTGACCGCATCGGGCGGCTATCAGAGCGCGGCGCTGGCGGCGCTGTTCACGCCGCAATCGGCGTTCTTCAACATGGCGGCGGGGCTGACCCAGCCGATCTTCGATGCCGGGCGGATTCAGGCCAATTTCGATCTGATGCAGGCGCGGCAGGACGAGATGCTGCAAACCTATCGCAAGACCGTGATCGCGGCCTTCGCGGATGTGAACACGGCGCTGACGACCCTGAAACAGGCCAATGAACGGCTGCGGCTGCAACGCATCGTGGTGACGTCGTCCCGCCGGGCCTTTGAACTTTCGGAACGGCAACTCCGGGCCGGCACGGCTGACATCGTGACTGTGCTAAACACGCAATTGACGCTATTTCAGGCTGAAGATTCGCTGGCGCAGTACCAGCTCGCCCGGCTGCTTGCGGTCGTCAGTCTCTATCAGGCATTGGGCGGCGGCTGGTCGCCAAAGACGGTGGAAGGTCCGGCGAATGCTCTTTAAGCCCGATCTGAATGAAAAGGCCAAAGCGGCGGGAGAAGGCGTCGCGCGCGTTGCATCGGGCGCGCGGCGGCGCACGGTCTCGATCATTGTCTGGCTGCTGATCCTCGGCGGTCTTGGCTATCTCGGCTGGGGTTACTTCAGGAAAACCGAGACGGCGACGCGCACGCGGCCCGATTTCGGCATTCCCGTCCTCGCCGCGACACCGCGCATCGAAGACGTGCCGGTCTATCTCGACGGCGTCGGCACCGTTCGCGCCCTCAACAACGTCACCGTGCGCGCGCAGGTGAACGGCAAGCTGCTGACCGTCAATTTCAAGGAAGGTCAGGACGTCAAGGCCGGTGACGTGCTCGCCGAAATTGATCCGGTGATCTATCAGGCGCAGTACGATCAGGCCGTCGCCAAGAAGGCGCAGGACGAGGCCACGCTCGCCAACGCGCGCACCGATCTGGTCCGCTATCAGCAACTGGCCACAGCCAAGGCAGGCTCCGCGCAGCAGGCCGACACGCAGAAGGCGCTGGTCGCGCAGCTCGAAGCGCAGGTCAAATCCGATCAGGCCGCCATCGACAATGCGCAGGCCACGCTCGGCTACACCAAGATCGTGGCGCCGTTGTCCGGGCGCGTCGGCCTGCGTCAGGTCGATCCGGGCAACATCGTGCAGACCTCGGACACGACGGGTGTCGTGGTCATCACGCAATTGCAACCGATCGCGGTTCAGTTCAGCCTGCCGCAGCAGCAGATATTCCGCGTCAACACCGCGCTGGCCAAAGCGCCGCTCGCGGTGGATGTGTTCGCAAATGACGGAAAGACCGTCGCCGACACCGGCAAGGTGATGGGCGTCGATAACCAGGTCGATCAGACCACCGGCACCGTGAAGGTGAAGGCGGAATTTCCCAACGGCAATTTCCAGCTCTGGCCCGGACAGTTCGTCAATGTGCGGCTGAAGGTGAATACCCTCGACAAGGCGACGGTGATTCCGACCGCAGCGGTTCAGCGCGGCCCTGCGGGGACGTTCGTCTATGTCATCAATCAGGACAACACCGTCACCGCGCGGCCCGTCACCGTGACCCAGCAGAACGAAACCATCGCCGTGATCGCATCGGGCGTGACGGTTGAGGATCGTGTGGTGACCACAGGGTTCGCCAATCTCTCCGAGGGCGCGAAGGTGTCGATCAGCAGGGAGTCTCAGGCGCCGACGCCGGACCTTGCGCCGCGCAAGCAACGGCCGCGGCGGGGCGAAGCGCGCAGCGAGCAGACCGAGCAGGGGCCGGCGCCCAAAGGAGAGAAGGGCGAGCGGCGCGGCCAAAAGGAGCTGGGAACTGCACCGCAAAGCGGACAGCAGGGCGGCGGCACGAAAGCGCCGCAGTGATGTTTCGTCGTCGTCAAGATGTCATCCTTCGAGGCTCGCAAGTGCTCGCACCTCAGGATGACGGCAACGCATCCGGTTCGTCATCCTGAGGTGCGAGGGCCAAAAGCGCTTCTTAAGACGCGCGGCCCGAGCCTCGAAGGATGACCAGCCGTTTCAAGGGTGACCAGGCGATGAATGCCCTGATGAGGATCCATGAGCGTCTCTGAACCATTCATCCGCCGGCCCATCGCGACCTCGCTGCTCGGCGTGGCGCTGATGATCGGTGGCGCGCTCGGATACTGGGCGCTGCCGGTGTCGGCGCTGCCGCAGGTCGATTTCCCGACGGTGCAGGTCACGACGCAATTGCCGGGTGCAAGCCCGGACGTGGCGGCATCGCTGATCACCGCGCCGCTGGAGCGCCAGCTCGGCCAAATCCCGTCGCTGGTCGCGATGACCTCGACCAGTTCCTACGGCGTCAGCCAGATATCGCTGCAGTTCGATCTCAACCGCGACATCGACGGTGCGACGCAGGACGTGCAGGCGGCAATCAACGCCGCAGCCGGTGTGCTGCCGAAAAACCTGCCGTATCCACCGACCTATGCGAAGGTGAACCCGGCGGACGCGCCGGTGCTGACGCTGGCGATGACATCGGAAACCTCGCCGCTGCGCGCGATGAGCGATCTTGCCGACACCATGATGGCGCAGCGCCTTGCGCAGATTTCCGGCGTCGGCCGCGTCTCGATCCTCGGCGGATTGAAACCCGCCGTGCGTGTGCAGGCCGATCTCGCGCGGCTCGCCGCCTACGGCATTTCGATGGAAGACCTGCGCACCGCGATCGCGGGCGCGAACGTGTCCGGTCCCAAGGGTTCGCTCGACGGCGCGCAGCAAGCCTACACCATCGCGGCCAACGACCAGATCGCCACCGCCGACGCCTACAAGCCGATCATCATCGCCTATCGCAACGGATCGCCGGTCACCATCGGCGACGTGGCGCAGATCGTCGACGGACTGGAGAACGAAAAGACCGGCGCCTGGTTTCAGGGCAAGCCGGCGGTCGTGATCGAAATCCAGCGCCAGCCCGGCGCCAATGTCATCGACGTGGTGAAGCAGATCCGGGCAGAGATTCCAAAGCTGCAAAAAGCGGTTCCCGCCGGCGTCGATTTGCAGGTGGTCAGCGACCGCACCGTCACCATCCGTGCGTCCGTTCGCGACGTTCAGTTCACGCTGATTTTGAGCGTCGTGCTGGTCACGCTGGTCGTGCTGATCTTCCTGCGCTCGCTGCGCGCCACGCTGATCGCGGGTGTGGCGCTGCCGCTCTCGCTGATCACCAGTTTCGGCGTGATGTATTTCGCGGGCTTCAGCCTCGACAATCTCTCATTGATGGCGCTGACCATCGGCACCGGCTTCGTGGTGGACGACGCCATTGTCATGATCGAGAACATCGTCCGCCATATGGAGGACGGCGAAGGCGTGATGGAAGCGGCGCTGAAAGGCGCCAGCGAAATCGGCTTCACTGTTATCTCGCTGACGGTCTCGCTGATCGCGGTGTTCATCCCGCTGCTGTTCATGTCCGGCCTTGTCGGCCGCATGTTCCGGGAGTTCGCGCTGACACTGACGATTGCGGTGGTCACATCCGCTGTGGTGTCGCTGACACTCACGCCGATGATGTGTTCGCGGCTGCTGAAACTGCACCACGAGGAAATGCAGGTGCCTGGGCTTGCGACCCTCAGCGGCTGGATCGACCGGATGGTGGCGTTCTACGAGCGCACCTTGCTGGTGGTGCTGCGGCATCAGCGCGCCACATTGCTGGTGACGTTCCTCACCATCGTCGCGACGCTCGTTCTCTATGTCGTCGCCCCGAAAGGCTTCCTGCCGCTGCAGGACACCGCCTCGATCACGGCGGTGACGGAGGCCGGGCCGGAAGTCTCGTTCGCCGACATGAAGCTGCGGCAGACCCAGGTCGCGGATGCCATCAGGGCTGATCCCGACATTGTCGGCGTGGTGTCGGTGATCGGCGCGGGCGCGGTGAACCCGACCACGAATGTCGGCCGTCTTGTCATGACCCTGAAGCCGCGCGGCGAACGGAAGACCGACATGGCCGTGGTGGTGGACCGGCTGAAGCAGCGCGTTTCGACTGTTCCGGGCATGACGGTCTATTTCCAGGCGGTGCAGGACGTGCAGATCAGCACCCGGGCCAGCCGCTCGCAGTATCAGTACACGCTGACCGCGACGGACGCGGCGTCCGTCAACGAATGGTCGAAGAAGCTGGTGCAGGAGATGCGCCGCGATCCGCTGTTCCGTGACGTGTCGTCGGACGGGCAGGAAGGCGGCCTGCGCGCGCTCGTCACCGTCGACCGCCAGCGCGCCGGCCAGCTCGGCGTTTCGGTGCAGGCGGTCAACGACACGCTGAACGACGCTTTCGCCCAGCGCCAGATTTCCACGATCTTCGGGCAGGCCAACCAGTATCGCGTCGTGCTCGAAGCCCTGCCGGAATATCAGCGCGATCCGTCCGTGCTGTCCAAGTTGTATGTGCCCGGAGCGGCGGGCGCGCAGGTGCCGATCGAAACCGTCGCCACCGTGACGCGCACCACGGCGCCGCTGTCGATCTCGCATCAGTCGCAGTTCCCGGCGGTGTCGCTGTCGTTCAATCTCGCGCCCGGCGAAGCGCTGGGCAATGCGGTCCAGCGTGTCGCGGAGATCGAAAAGCGCATCGGCATGCCGGGCAATATCGTCGGCGTCTATTCAGGGGATGCGGCGGAATTCGCCAGGTCGCTGTCCGGCCAGCCGTGGCTGATCCTCGCCGCGCTGGTGACGATCTACATCGTGCTCGGTGTGCTCTATGAGAGCTACATCCACCCGATCACCATTCTCTCGACGCTGCCCTCGGCAGGCGTCGGCGCGATCCTCGCGCTGGTCCTGTGCGGGCAGGACCTGTCGGTGATCGGCCTGATCGGCATCATTCTGCTGATGGGCATCGTGAAGAAGAACGCGATCATGATGATCGACTTCGCGCTGGAGGCGGAGCGGCATCAGGGGCTGTCGTCCTACGACGCCATCGTCAAGGCCTGCCTGTTGCGTTTCCGCCCGATCATGATGACCACACTGGCCGCCTTGTTCGGCGCGCTGCCGCTGGCGCTGGAAAGCGGCACCGGATCGGAGCTGCGCTTTCCGCTCGGCGTGTCGATCATCGGCGGCCTTCTGGTGTCGCAGGTGCTGACGCTCTACACCACGCCCGTGATCTATCTCGCGCTCGACCGCATCAACCGGAAGATCGAGGCCGCCGTGCCGCCCGATGAATCCGGAAAATCGTCGCCACCCGCTGCAGGAGCCACGGAGGGCATACAGTGACGGAGGGCATCCGGAGCATCGTCTCGTCACCGATCATCCCGCAGGCCGCGGCTGCAAGTGGCGCGAACTCATTGCTGGTATTGCGCGAACTCTCGGCTCTTTCGTTCTCTCCCCCCTTGTGGGGGAGAGACAGAGAGGGGGGTATTTTAACGAACGCCAGTCGGAGGGTGCCGCCCCTCCCTAACCCTCCCCCACAAGGGGGGAGGGAACAGACTTTGTTTGTTGCGGGAACATAAGCTATGGCCTCGCTCTCCGAACCCTTCATCCGCAGGCCGGTCGGCACCACGCTGCTGGCCATCGGATTGTTTCTGGTCGGCGCGGTGGCCTACAACTTCCTGCCGGTCGCCAGCATTCCTTCGGTTGACTTCCCGCTGATCCGCGTCAGCGCATCGCGTCCGGGCGCCGATCCGACCATCATGGCCTCGACCGTCGCCGCGCCGCTCGAACGCCGCCTCGGCGAAATCGCCGGCGTCGACCAGATCACCTCGACCAGTTCGCTCGGCTCGACCAACATTTCCATGCAGTTCGCCATCGGCCGCAACATCGACCGCGCGGCGCGCGATGTGCAGGCGGCGATCAACGCCTCGCTGGCGGACCTGCCCACCGACCTGCCGACGCTGCCGAATTTCCGCAAGGCCAATCCCGCGGCATCGCCTGTTCTCATCATCGCGCTCACTTCTAAGACCATGCTGCCGAGCGCGATCTATGACGTCGCGGACACCGTGATCGCGCAGCGCATCTCGCAGGTGCCGGGCGTTGGCGAAGCCACCGTCAGCGGCGCGGATCAGCCGGCGGTGCGCATTCAGCTCAATCCCGGTGCGCTGGCGACGGCGGGGATCGCCAGCGACGATGTCCGCACCGCGATCGTGAATGCCAACGCCATCGGGCCGGTCGGCACGTTCGACGGTCAGGTTCTGGGCGAGACGCTGGCCGTCAATCCGCAGATGCGCACGGCGGCCCAGTTCCGCGATATCGTCATCAAGGCGGCCAACGGCAACTTCGTGAAACTCTCCGACGTCGCGACCGTGCTCGATGCCACGCGCAACAGCCGGTCCATCGCCTGGTTCAACAAGCAGCCCGCCGTTCTGATCCTGATCACAAAGCAGCAGGACGCCAACGTCATCGAGACCGTGGACCGGGTGAAGGCGCTGCTGCCGGAATTGAAGCAGTGGATTCCCGGCGGCGTCGAAGTGTCCATCCTGTCGGATCGCACCGGCACCATCCGCGCCAATGTCGAGGACATGGAATGGACGCTGGGCGCGACCTGCGTGCTGGTCATGCTGGTGGTGTTCGTGTTCGTGCGCCGGATGACGCCGACAATTGCCGCCGGAATCTCCGTGCCGCTGGCGCTGGCGGGCACCTGCGCGGCGATGTGGGTGGCCGGGTTCTCGATCAACAACCTGTCCCTGATGGCGCTGGCGGTCTGTGTCGGCTTCGTGGTCGATGACGCCATTGTCATGATCGAGAACATGTACCGCAATCTCGAGGAGGGCATGAAGCCGTATCAGGCCGCGCTGCTCGGCGCGAAGCAGATCGGTTTCACCGTGCTGTCGATCAGCATTTCGCTGGTCGCCGCGTTTATTCCGCTCATCTTCATGGACGGCATCGTGGGCCGCCTGTTCCGCGAATTCTCGCTGACGCTGACCTTCGCCATTCTGGTGTCGATGGTGGTCTCGCTCACCGTGACGCCGATGATCTGCGCGCATTACATCAAGGGCACGGTATCGGCGGACGAGACCTGGTTCGACCGGCTGGTGGAAGGCGGTCTGTCGCGCATGGTCGGGTTCTACGAGCGGACGCTGCATGTGGTGCTGCGGTTTCCGCTCCTCACGCTGCTGGTGTTCTTCGCGACCATCGCGCTGACGATCACGCTCTACATCAAGACGCCCAAAGGATACTTCCCGACCGACGACAGCGGCCTTGTGATCGGCGCCACGCGCGCGTCCCCGGATGTGTCGTTTCAGGCCATGCTCGGTCTGCAGCAGCGGATTGCCGATATCGTGATGGCCGATCCCGCCGTGGCCGGCGTCGGCTCCAGCCTTGGCAGCAGCAACGGCTTTGGCGGCTCCAACACCGGCCGCATGTTCATCAGCCTCAAGTCACTTGAGGAGCGCGAGGGGCTGACCACCACGCAGGTGATCGACCGGCTGCGGCGGAAGCTCGGCATGGTGCCGGGCATCCGGCTGTTCATGTTCGCGGCGCAGGACCTGCGGACCGGCGGTCGCCAGAGCGACTCCAACTATCAGTATACGCTGATCAGTTCCGATCTCGATCTGCTGGCGAAGTGGGCGCCGATTGTCGCGAAACGGCTTGAGAGCGTCGAAGGCATTACGGACGTGTCGAGCGACCGCGACGCCGCGGGCCTCGCGCTCAATCTCTCCATCGACCGGAAAACCGCCGCCAGCCTCGGCGTGCAGGTTCAGGACATCGACAACGCCCTGAACAACGCTTTTTCGCAGCGTCAGATTTCGACCATTTACACCCAGCGCAACCAGTACAAGATTGTGCTCGAAGTCGATCCGCGTCTGCAGGGCGATCCCGCCGCGCTGGATCGGATTTATGTCGCGGGCAATGGTGACGCACAGGTGCCGCTGTCGGCCGTGGTCAGGATGGAGCGCGGCCTGTCGCCGCTCTCCGTGTTCCATCAGGCCTCGTTCCCGTCGAACACCATTTCATTCAATGTCCCCGACGGGGTCCCGCTGCAGACCGCGACCGACAACATTCTGCGTGCCGTCGAGGAACTGCATATGCCCTCGGGCATTCGGGGCGAATTTGCCGGCAACGCCGCCGACAGCCAGAAGACCGCGAGCAAGCAGCCGCTGCTTATTCTCGGCGCGCTGATCGCCGTCTACATCGTGCTCGGTGTTCTCTACGAAAGTCTCGCGCATCCGCTGACCATCATCTCGACGTTGCCGTCCGCGGGCCTCGGCGCGCTGCTGGCGCTTCAACTGACCAATACGCCGCTGACGGTGATCGCGTTCATCGGCATCATTCTTCTGATCGGCATCGTGAAGAAGAACGGCATCATGATCGTCGATTTCGCGCTCGAAGGAGAGCGGCATCGCGGCCTTGGATCGGAAGAGGCGATCTTCGAGGCCTGCATCGCGCGTTTCCGTCCCATCCTGATGACGACCATGGCGGCGCTGCTCGCCGCCGTACCGCTGGTGCTGGCGACGGGACCGGGCACCGAACTGCGCAGGCCGCTGGGCATCACCATCATCGGCGGACTGATCGTGTCTCAGGTCCTGACGCTCTACACGACGCCGGTGATCTATCTTCTGATCGACCGCCTGCGCGGGGCAGACAGGCCGAGCGGTTCTGCGCAGGCGGCTCCGGCTGAATAACCTCGCGTTGCCGGGACGGCTTGATGGAAATATCGCCGCGAGCGGTCTCGCAGGTTGCCGTCTACCCAAGCGCAGCGTATAGCCGGGCGATGTCCAAATCCCCCAAAGCCGTTGCCCCCGACGAGATCGAGGAATGTCCGCGTTGCGGTAAGCCGCTGCCGCTGTGCATCTGCGACAGCGTGACGCCGATCGACAATCGCGTCGAGCTTTTGATCCTGCAGCATCCGCAGGAGCAGGACAGGGCGCTCGGCACCGCGCGGCTGACCGCCCAGCACTTCACCAAGGTGACGCACAAGATCGGCCTGTCATGGCCGAGCCTGTCGAAGGCGCTGGGCCGCACCGTCGATCCGCAGGACTGGGCCATTCTCTATCTCGGCTCCGCCAAGGTGGCCGACCTTGCGACCGACAAGGATCTGGTGGCGATCAACCGTCAGGGCGCGATCGAGGATCACCAGCGCCAGATTCTGAAGGACCTCGAAGGCGTGGTGCTGCTCGACGGCACCTGGAGTCAGGCCAAGGCGCTGTGGTGGCGCAATGCCTGGATGCTCCGCTGCCGCCGTATCATCCTTGGACCGGCGCAGCCCTCGCTCTACGGCAAGCTGCGCAAGGAGCCGCGGCGCGACGGGCTTTCCACCATCGAAGCCGCCGGCATGGTTCTGAGCCGGCTTGAAGGCCGCCCGGAGATCGAAACTGAACTCACCGCGACATTCCAGCGGATGCTGTCGCGGTACCGCGAGGTTCAGTCGTCCATGCCCGAACTCGCGCCCAAGCCGAAGAAACGCGACTATCGCCGCCCGGAGAACCGGCGCGGGAAGGGCGCGAAGGTTTAGGGCGGCGCTCAGAACGTCCGGCGCACCCCGACAAGGCCGGAAATCACGCCCTGATCCTTGAAGTCATAAACGGCTGTCGGCTTGAAACTGCCGGTCAACTGGCCGGGATTGGTCAGCGTCTGCGAGCCGGTGTGCGACTGATCGAGATAGGTGTACATCACCTCCGCCGAGAAGGTCAGGTTCTTGACCGGCGTCCACGCCGTGCGCTGGCCGACCTGCCAGATGCTGAAATTCGGATTGCAGCTATAGCCGTTCGACTTCGGCGACAGCGCGGTGAACGCGGTGCAGAAAGCCGCCGCGCCGTTGCTGCTGAATTCGATGCGCGAATAGCTGCCGAAAATGCCGGTTTCCCATGCCGGCGACCAGTTGTGCACGAAACCGCCGCGGAAACCCCAGCCGGAGGTTTTCTCGATGTTGCCGCCGGTGGTGTAGACGCCGTCCATCAGCGACAGCACCGCCATGGTCTGGTAGCTGCCCGCGAAAACCGGCGAGCCGCCGCCGAATGAATCGAACGCCGTGCCGGTGACGCCGCTGAGGAGATATTTCACCGCGCCGTTCACATAGCTTGCATCGAGCGAGAGCTTGTCGCCGGGGCCGGTCGGCAAATTCTTCAACTGCAGGCCGCCCATCACCGCGAAGCCCCAGGTGTCGTTCGGGTGTCCGCCGGTTTCGACCGGGGCCGCGCCGCCGGGGCCGGCATAGTAGCTGGCGTGAATGTTGTGCGCGGCGCCTGAAAGCTGCGCCGTGAAGTCCTTCTGCTCGACACGGATGTTACCGGTGAAATCCGGCGAGACGTTGCCGCCATAGGAATTGGTGAACACGCCGGTGAAGACGCCGGTGGCTGGTTGCGTCAGGCTGGCGTTGAGCAATTGCGCGCGATTGATGACACGGTTGTCTTCGATGGCGACCGAAGCCGAAACGCCGTTGCCGAATTGCGCGGTATAGGCGATCTGCGAGATGCCGTTGACGTTGTCGTATCCGCCGATCAGGTACGATGTGAGGCTGTTGGCGCCCGACGAGCCCCACGGAGTCTGGAAGACCGAGACCGCCTTGCCGAGGGTAAATCCCGCGAACTGGATGAAGCCGTAGTCGAGAGTCAGCACGCCGCTTGAAGGGCCTGCGCCGGTGTCAAACTGGAAGCGCGGATTGGTGTAGGTGCGCAGCACGCCGTATTCGGTCTGGGTGCGGGTATCAATCTGCAGTTCGGTGCGCACGCGGGTGGTGAAGTAGTCGCGGTCGCGCGACTTGGTGCCCTGGGCGTTGCCCTGATCCCATCCCGGCTTGTCGTAGTTGCCGCCGTTGAGATTCCAGTCGGCGCGCACGTAGCCGCTCAGTTTGATGCAGGTGTCGGTGCCGGGGATGTAGTAGTAGCCCGCGCCGTACAGCGAGCAGATCTTGACATACTGGACCGCCCTGGCTTTCGCCGGCAGATCAGCGGCCTGCGCGCCGGTTGCGATCACGAGACTTGCAGCCGCACCGAGGGCCCATTGTCCAGAATGCCCGATCCGCATCGACTCATCCCCAAAAGGTATTATGGGAGAGTTTTGCCGAGCCGGATTGCAGCCGCAAGCCGATGCACCCGGAGCACGGCAGTCTCCCGGCGGCTGCGACATTTTTGCAATAAGAACTTACGGCGCGCGTTTCAGCGCCCGCCCGCATGCTGCACAAGCAGCACCCCTGCGATCACGGCGAGGGTTGCTGCGGTCGCGATCAGCATGGCACGTCCACCCATGCCGCGGCCGATCCACCACAGCAGCGCCGCGCCCATCACAATCGGCACGATGACGTCGAGGGGCGAATTCATTTTTCGGTTTCCGTCGAGGACGGGCGGCGCCGGTTTTGCCAGTCCATCCATTTTCGCTCACCCCATCCCAGCCCACGGGCGAGCGGCCGCTGCAGGAATGGCAGGTCCTGAGCGATCAGGAGCAGGCCAAGCGGGAGCATCCAGAGCCCGAGAACGGGCAGAAAACTGAAAATGCCGCCGAGAACCAGCAGCACGGCGAGGGGGATTCGCACCCATCGCGAGGACGGCTGCCGCACCCAGCGGACAAAACGCGCGCCCCTGTCAGGCAGGCGATCCGCGATCCAGTCGAAGTGGCGGTCGAGTTCAGCCTTGGTTTGCGCGCTCACGTCAAAACCGCCTGTTCCATCCTGGAATCGCCCCGAAAAGGCGTTCCGGAGGGTATTCCGATGGTTGACCTATGCACGCGCCTGACCGCCCGCAAGTCGGAACTGGAGGAATGCTGATTAAGTGATTGAATTTGCTGGCTCCCCGGGCTGGATTCGAACCAGCGACCATTCGATTAACAGTCGAATGCTCTACCGCTGAGCTACCGAGGAAGACTGCTGAAGCAGCAATGGGGCCGCCTATAGCAAAGGCCCCGAGTCTTGCAAAGCGTAAAGTCTTGCAAAGCGTAAAGTCTTGCAAAGCGTAAATCGCCCTCAAGGGAAAATGGGATAAAAGCGGCAACTTTCCAGAGCCCTGCCGCGCGAGGAGCGCAAAACCTGAGCGGGGACGATTGCATAACGACCTATGCCCTTGTAACTAGTCCCGCCTGTGAGGCCACGTGGCGGAGTGGTTACGCAACGGTCTGCAAAACCGTGTACACCGGTTCAATTCCGGTCGTGGCCTCCAATCAGCGCGCGCAACGGCCTGCCGCGGCTCTCAGCCACCGCTTTTGGCGTTGCTGGTTTCGATCACCTTCATCATGTCCGCGACCGGGAAACCGCCGCGATTCATGGCGCAGAGCACGTCGATCATCTGATCGCTCGGCTCAAGCGCCGACATCAGCGCGGCGCGCACTTCCGCCGGAAGATCGTCGAACTCGTCCATCTGCTTGCGCATGCGCGACAACCCGTGGGCCGACAGCGAACCGGTCTCGGAGTCCTGTTCCGAGGGGCGGGGCGGCTCATTGTCGGGTCTGCGCGGGACTTTTCTCATGTGATCCTGTTTTGCCAATCGGCAACCCACAACCGGCGTAAACCTCACCGGCTCCATCCCCGGCATAGGCTGTCTTCATTCAAAAGCCTAGTGCGAGTGGAGTGGATCTGACATTCGCCCGCACCTGCGGCGAGCGCTGACAGCGAATGTCAAATCCAGAACTCCGCTCGAAATATTGATTGCTGGTGGTCCTTCGATTCTAACATTCGCAAACAAGCCCGCCGAAACGGGGGCGAATGTTGGAATCGGACCACCAGGACAGGCTTGCAACGCATTCGGCCTTGCAGCAAATATGCCTGCACCACGGATGGGAATCCGGCGGTCTGGTCTTTGCTCTCAAGAGGTTATGTCATGTCAGATTTCACGGCCCTGCGGCGGACGATGGTCGACTGTCAGGTGCGGCCGAGCGACGTGACCGACCTGCGCATCATCGACGCCATGCTGGCCGTGCCGCGCGAGCGTTTTGTGCCGGACAGCAAGCGGGCCATCGCCTATCTGGACATGGATATCGACGTTGCTCCGCAGGGGCAGGCGAAGCGCTGCCTGATCCAGCCGGCGTTGCTCGCCAGAATGCTGCAGGCGGCCGATATTTCCGAGACCGGCCGGGTGCTCGTGGTCGGCTGTGCCAGCGGTTATTCCGCGGCGGTTGTCGCACGTCTGGCAGGCGAGGTGTTCGCCACGGAACCCGATGGGGCGCTGGCGGCCACCGCCAAGGCCAATCTCGCCGGCCTGTCCAATGTGACGGTGAATGCCGCCGCCCCGGCGGACGGCGACCCCGCCCACGGCCCGTATGACGTCATTGTGCTGGACGGCGCCACGGAACTCGAACCGGAGGCGCTCTACGGGCAATTGAAGATGGGGGGGCGGCTCGTCGGCATATTCGCAACCCGCCGCCCTTCGCGTGCGACCCTGGTGACCCGCTCTCCAGCGGATTTCGGCAGCCGGGTGCTTTTCGACGCCTCGGCCCCGGTTCTGGCCGGTCTTGAGCGCCGTGCGGAGTTCGTTTTCTAGTGTCCTGAACCCGAAGTTCGCTTGATATCGCAGCGCGCTCCATAGCGAACTTCGGATTCAAAAGGACACTAGAGTGATGATTCTAGTGTGGTTTTGGTTCGCAAGTCCGCAAATGAATGCGCGGCGGAGATCATGCGGACTTGCGAACCACCACACTAGGACTGCATTCCTTTAATTTGGTCAAGTGTGGCTACAATGTCCCATCCACACTGTTTCGGCGGCGGCCGGGCTGAAAGGGTTTCACCCCGGCTTGGCGATGCATAGACTTACGCGGAACGGGCACAGGCGACTCAGAGACCCGGCTTTCGCGCGCCTTGACGGCGAGCCGAGCCGGTTTGGGGACAGACGTAATGCAAGCTAAATATCGGAAGAACCTCAGTGCGGGTGCCGCGCTTGCGGCCCTTTTGGTGAGTCAGGCGCTGACCACACCGGTCAATGCCGACACCATCGAGGCCGCTCTGGTGCGTGCCTATCAGAACAACCCTCAATTGAATGCCCAGCGCGCTTCGGTGCGCGCCACCGACGAAAGCGTCCCGCAGGCCTTGTCCGGCTACCGTCCGCGCATCGCGGTCACCGCCAGCGCCGGAACGCAATACACCGACACCCAGCAGAACACGAACACCGGCGGACGTGTGGCCACCACCAGCATCGCTGGTGTCAACGCGCCGCGCTCGGTCGGCGCCACCATCAGCCAGACACTGTACAACGGCGGGCAGACCGGCAACCGCACCCGCGCCGCGGAAAGCCAGGTCTCGGCGGCGCGCGAAGGCCTGCGCGTGCTTGAACAGACCGTGCTGTTCTCCGCTGCGACGGTCTACATGGACTACCTGCGCGACTCGGCGATCGTCGAGGTGCAGAAGAGCAACGTCCGCGTGCTCGAACAGACCCTGAAGCAGACCCAGGACCGCTTCAATGTCGGCGAAGTCACCCGCACCGACGTGGCGCAGTCGCAGGCGCAACTCGCAGCCGGCAAGACGCAGTTGCTGACCGCCGAATCCAACCTGACCACGACGCGCGCGAATTTCCGCCGCATCATCGGCAACGATCCCGGCAATCTCGCGCCGGGTTCGCCGGTTGACCGTTACCTGCCGCCGACGCTGTCCGGCGCGGTCGATCTCAGCCTGCTGGAAAATCCGAACGTCACCGCCGCCATGTACGGCATCGACGTCAGCTTCCTGCAGGTGAAGGTGGCCGAGGGCGCGCTGTTCCCGACCGTCACCCTGCAGGGCAGCGTGCAGCAATCCTACGAGAGCACGATGGCCACCTACCGGGCTTTCGGCGCATCCGCTGTCGCGCAGTTGACCGTGCCGGTCTACCAGGGCGGCGCGGAATACTCGCTGATCCGCCAGTCGAAAGAGACTCTCGCCCAGCAGCGCCTGAACCTCGAACAGGTTCGCGACCAGACCCGCGCCACCGTCGCGCAGGCCTGGGGCCAGTTGGTCGCCGGCAAGGCGCAGGTGCAGTCGGCGCAGTCGCAGGTCACGGCGTCGGAAATCGCACTCAACGGTGTCCGCGAAGAGGCGAGGGTCGGTCAGCGTACCACGCTCGACGTCCTCAACGCGCAGCAGGCGCTGGTGAACGCGCGCGTCGCGCTTGTCACCGCGCAGCATGACCGCGTGGTCGCATCCTACAGCGTGCTGAACTCCATCGGCCGCCTGTCGCCAAGCACACTCAAGCTCGCGACCAACGTCTACGATCCGAGCGTCCACTATCATCAGGTTCGCGATAGCTGGTTCGGCGTTCGCACGCCCGACGGCCGCTAACCGATCATCCGCATTCGCGTTTGCCTTGCGGCTGCGCGAATGCGGATCGGGTTCGAGCGGTGTCCGGTTAACCCTGTCACATCAGTGCTGTGATCAACCGTCCGCGCACAACGGCCGTTGCTTGCAATCAATTGTTGCCATGACATACCGTCAGAGGGATCGCCAAAGCGATTCGTGACGAGGGTGTGCGGCTTTCTGTTGATCTGATTTTTGGATCCGGGCCGATGATGTGGAGTCCGAGATGACGCAACCGGCAAAGGCGCAGGAGCCCTCGATGGAGGAGATTCTCGCGTCGATCAGGCGCATCATTTCCGATGACGAAGCCAAGCCCGCCGCGGGCGCTGCTGCGCCAGCCCCGGCACCCGCGCCGGCCGCTTCACCCAAGACCGAAGTTCCAAAGGCTGAGATGTCCCGTCCGGCTGCCGCGCCTGCGCGCCCGGTGATGACGGGGATTCCGCCGTCCAAGATCGCTCCCGCGCGTCCTGCGCCGGCTCCGGCGCCTGCCGCGAAGAACAGCCAGGCCGAGATCGACGCCATGATGGCGAGTTTCGATGCCCCGGCTGCGCCTGCGAAGGCTGCACCCGAGCCCGAACCCGAAGAAGATGTCTTCGAGCTGACCGAACAGATGGCCGTTCCCGAACCGGCACCACAGCCGGTGTTCAACAAGATCGAACCCGACGACGACCTCGAATTTGCCGAAACGCCAGTGGCCGAAATTCCCGCACCCCGTCCAGCACCGCCACGGTCCTTCGAGCGCGATCCTGTACGCGAGACGCCGGTGCAACAGATCATGTCGGGTTCGACCGTGTCCGCGGTCGAGTCCGCCTTCAACGCGCTGCAGAACACGGTTCTGAGCAACAACGCCCGCACGCTGGAAGATCTGGTCAAGGAAATGCTCCGGCCGATGCTGAAATCCTGGCTGGACGACAATCTGCCCAATCTGGTGGAGCGGATCGTCAAGGCCGAGATCGAGCGGGTTTCGCGCGGCCGCTAGTTCTGGCCATTTCGGCTTGAATTCCCTACATTTACCACAGTTGACTTGCGTCGCGCTGGAGGCTTTCTAGCGCGATAATTGCGTCAGGTTGTGACAATCCCTGAGTCCGTCATCCTGAGGTGCGAGCCGTCTTTGGCGAGCCTCGAAGGATGACGATGTAAAACGCCGTCGCCCTTCGAGGCCTCCGCTGCGCTACGGCACCTCAGGGTGACGGTACGCAATGGTCCGGCCACACGTTCCAGTACGCGAATTCATGATTGCAGTGTGATGATCGAGAAAAACTACCAGCCCGCCGAGATCGAAAACCGTATCGCGAAGGCGTGGGAAGACGCCGGTGCGTTCAAGGCCGGACGGCCCGAGCGCAAGGACGCCGAACCCTTCACGATCGTCATTCCGCCGCCGAACGTCACCGGTTCGCTGCATATGGGCCACGCGCTCAACAACACGCTGCAGGACATCCTGTGCCGGTTCGAGCGCATGCGCGGCCGCGACGTGCTGTGGCAGCCGGGCACCGACCATGCGGGCATCGCCACGCAGATGGTTGTCGAGCGGCAGTTGATGGAACGGCAGGAGCCGGGCCGGCGCGACATGGGCCGCGCGAAATTCCTCGAACGCGTCTGGCAGTGGAAGGCGGAGTCCGGCGGCACCATCGTCAACCAGCTCAAGCGCCTCGGCGCATCGTGCGACTGGTCGCGCGAGCGCTTCACCATGGACGAGGGCCTGTCGCGCGCCGTCGCGAAAGTGTTCGTCGAACTCTACGCGCAAGGCCTGATCTACAAGGACAAGCGGCTGGTCAACTGGGACCCGAAGCTGCTCACCGCGATCTCCGACCTCGAAGTGCAGCAGATCGAGGTGAAGGGCAGCCTCTGGCATCTGCGCTATCCGCTCGAAGGCAAACAGTTCAATCCGGAAGACCCGTCCACCTTCATCGTGGTCGCGACCACGCGCCCCGAAACCATGCTCGGCGACACCGCCGTGGCGGTGAATCCGGAGGACGACCGCTACAGGAGCGTGGTCGGCAAGAACGTGGTGCTGCCGCTGGTCGGCCGCCTGATTCCGATTGTCGCCGACGATTACTCCGATCCCGAGAAGGGTTCGGGCGCGGTGAAGATCACGCCTGCGCACGACTTCAACGACTTCGAGGTCGGCCGCCGTCACAACCTGCGGCTCATCAGCGTGCTCGATCAGGAAGCGCGGATGTCGCTGTCCGCCAACGAGGACTATCTGCGCGACCTGCCGGAGGCCGCATTGATCTTCGCGGAAGAGCTTCACGGCAAGGATCGCTTTGTCGCGCGCAAGCTGATCGTCGCCAAGCTGGAAGAGGCGGGTTTTCTCGAGAAGATCGAGCCCAACACGCATATGGTGCCGCACGGCGACCGCTCGAACGTCGTGATCGAGCCGTATCTGACCGATCAGTGGTATGTGGACGCCAAGACGCTGGCCGCGCCCGCGATCGCCGCCGTGCGCAGCGGCGAGACGGCGTTCGTGCCGAAGAACTGGGAAAAGACTTACTTCGAGTGGATGGAGAACATCCAGCCGTGGTGCATCTCGCGCCAGCTCTGGTGGGGTCACCAGATTCCGGCGTGGTATGGACCGGACGGCAAGGTGTTCGTCGCCGAGACCGAGGACGAAGCGGTCGGCAAGGCGCTCGGCTATTATGTCGAGCAGGAGGTGATCACGGCGGAGCAGGGCCATGACATGGCGCTCGATCCGGCGAAGCGCGACGGCTTCATCACCCGCGACGAGGACGTGCTCGACACCTGGTTCTCGTCGGCGCTGTGGCCGTTCTCGACGCTCGGCTGGCCTGACACCGACGTGGATGTGAAGCGCTATTACCCGACCAACGTGCTCGTCACCGGCTTCGACATCATCTTCTTCTGGGTCGCCCGCATGATGATGATGGGCATGCACTTCATGAAGGACGTGCCGTTCCCGACCGTCTACATCCATGCGCTCGTCCGCGACGAGAAGGGCGCGAAGATGTCGAAGTCGAAGGGCAACGTCATCGACCCGCTGCACCTCATTGATGACTACGGCGCCGACGCGCTGCGCTTCACGCTGGCGGCGATGGCGGCGCAGGGCCGTGACATCAAGCTCTCGACCCAGCGCGTCGAAGGCTACCGCAATTTCGCGACCAAGCTGTGGAATGCCTCGCGCTTCGCCGAAATGAACGGCTGCGCGCTGGCCGATGGTTTCGATCCGGCGAACGCGAAGGAAACGCTCAACCGCTGGATCGCGCACGAAACCGCGCGCGCCACGCGCGAGGTCACCGACGCCATCCAGGCCTACCGCTTCAACGACGCGGCGGGCGTCATGTACCGCTTCGTCTGGAACATCTTCTGCGACTGGTATCTCGAACTCGCCAAGCCCGTGCTGATGGGACCGGACTCGCCCGCCAAGGCCGAGACGCAGGCCAGCATCGCCTGGGCGCGCGATGAAATCCTGAAACTGCTGCATCCGTTCATGCCGTTCCTCACCGAGGAGCTGTGGGCGGTGACGGCAAAGCGTGACGGACTGCTTGCGCTTGCCGAATGGCCACTCAAGGCGCCTGCCGCGCCGATCATTGAACCTGCCATCTCCGGCGATCCGCTGGCGATGCCGGTGGTCGTCGTGCCCGCGCCCGAGGTCGAACAGTTCAGCGATCCGGCGGCCGAAGCCGAAATCGGCTGGCTGGTGGAACTCATCTCGTCGATCCGCTCGATGCGCGCGGAAATGAACATTCCGCCCGCGACGCTGTTTCCGCTGGTGCTGGTCGGCGCGTCCGCCGATATCAAGGCGCGTGCGGAACGCTGGAGCGACGTGATGAAGCGGCTCGCGCGCCTCGGCGAGATTTCGTTCGCGGATCGCGCGCCGGATGGTTCGGTGCAGTTGCTGGTCCGCGGCGAAGTCGCCGCCATCCCGCTGAAGGGCGTGATCGACCTTGGCGCCGAGAAGGTGCGTCTCGACAAGGAACTTGCGAAGGCCAGCGCCGATATCCAGCGCGTCGACGCCAAGCTCGGCAACGAGAAGTTCGTCGCCAACGCGCCGGAAGAGGTTATCGAAGAACAGCGTGAAAAGCGCGAGGAAGCCGAAAGCCGCAAGGCGAAGATCCTCGAGGCTTTGGAGCGTCTCAAGGGCGCGGAATGATCCTGCGGCGGTCGTCCTCGTTCAAGGCGCTGCTTCTGCTCTGGCTGGCCGGAAACGGCCTGCGGCTGACGATCCTTGCGATCCCGCCGGTGCTGGCGCTGATCATTGTCGATCTCAAGCTGTCGGGCACGCAGGTCGGCATCCTCAACGCCATTCCGGTCAGCCTGTTCGCGCTGGTCGCCGTGCCGGGCTCGCTGCTGATCGCACGCGTCGGCGCGGTGCCCGCGTTGATCATCGGCCTTCTGATCGCGGCGGCAGGCTCGGCGCTGCGCGGTTTCGCATCCGATCCGTGGATGCTTTACATCACGACGGTGGTCATGGCGGCGGGCATCGCGGTGATGCAGCCGTCGCTGCCGCCCACGGTGCGCCAGTGGGTGCCGGACCGCATCGGCTTCGCCACCGCGGTCTATACCAACGGCCTTCTGTGTGGCGAGATTTTCCCCGTGGCCTTCGCAGGATTCCTGCTGCCGGTGCTGGCGGGAAGCTGGCGCGCCAGTCTCGTGCTGTGGTCGATCCCGCTTGTCGCGATTGCCGTTGTCATTTTCCTGTTCCAGCCCGGCGGCAAGAGCGCGCCGGTGTCGCGTCATCATCTGTGGATGCCGGACTGGCGCGATCCGCTGCTCTGGAAGGTCGGCATCATCATGAGCGCCGCCAACCAGCTTTACTTCTGCACCAACGCCTTCCTTCCGGGATACCTGCTGCAGACAGGACGCACCGAGTTGATCGGCCCGGCGCTCACCGCGCTCAATGTCGGGCAATTGCCCGCGTCCTTCATTCTGCTGGCGTTGGCGAGCCGGTGGGAACGGAAAAAGTGGCCGCTGCTCGCCGCTGTCGCCATCGGTCTGGCCGGGATCGCCGGCATGCTTTCATTCGCGGGTTCGTGGGGCGTCGTCACCTCCGCCGCCCTGATCGGCTTCGCCTGCGCCGTCACGCTGACACTCGTGCTGGCGCTTCCGGCGCTGCTGGTCGCGCCTGATGACGTGCCGCGCATGTCGGCGGGCGTGTTCACGCTTGGCTACGGCTTTGCGATGGTGATGTCGATCCTCGGCGGCATCGCGTGGGACATCAGCGGAAAAGCCATGTTCGCGTTCCTGCCGGTGACGGTCTGGTTGCTGCCGGCCGTCGCGCTGATTTTCGCCACCGGCTTTTCCCGGCGCGCCTGATGGCCGCTTGCATCGGAACTCTGCTCCGGGTTTGATTATTTCAATCCGGGAGCGCCACATGCTCGACCACGTTTCGATTACCGTCTCCGACATGGCCGCCGCCGAAAAATTCTACGACGCGGTCATGGCCGCGCTTGGCATCGTCAAGGTCGGACGGCGCGACGACTGGCTCGGCTACGGCGAGCGGTCGCGCGCGTCGTATCCTGATCGCGTCTACATCTCGATCCGCAAGGGCGCGAAACCGGACGACGCGCCGGGCCGCCACTGGTGCTTCAAGGCGAAGTGGCAGACGCAGGTCGATGCGTTCTGGGACGCCGGCATCGCAGCCGGCGGCAGCGACGACGGCGCGCCGGGCCTGCGCGACTATCACTCGTCCTATTACGCCGCGTTTCTGCGTGATCCCGATGGCAACCGGATCGAGGCCGTGTGCCACGCGGCGGTGTGAGTATTGCGTGGGTCCGTCATCCTGAGGTGCGAGCCACCCCGTAGCCAAGTTTACGCAGGCTACGCCTGCTATGGGGCGAGCCTCGAAGGATGACGGGAAGCGCGACAAGTCTGTTGGCCGATCAATGGAACGTCTCTCCACCGTCATGCCCGGACTTGTTCCGGGCATCCACGTCTTCCGCTCAAAGCAATCAAGACGTGGATGGCCGGGACGAGCCCGGCCATGACGATCTTGGAAAGGTGCTGCCATCGCTGCATCCATTTTGATGGATGCCCGTTTTGCGGGCCGATGATGAACGCCGGGTATGCGACAGACGCATATCGAGCGATGAATCGCTCGGTATGACCGGGGCGCAACGTCTCTGCGCCGGTCAGCGGCGCCGCCGCGCTTTCGTCACCGCTTCGCCCTTTGCAGCGAAGTTTGCCGCCATATCGCCTTATGCAGGAAACGGCTTGCTGAGGAAGCGCGAACCCTTCAATCCGTAACGCCACGGCAGCTCCACCGCCTTGGTGATGCCGATGCGGATGCCGCTGGCGATCTCCGGCTTGTGCTTTCGCGCATAGACCGCAATCGGAGGCGCATCGAGCGGCAGCGTGTTGTGCTTGATGCTCACACCCATCGCCTCACACAGCTTGCCGGGGCCGGTGCAGAGCGAACGCTCGTCGTGCAGTCCGCGCCGCCGCCGCATCGCCGGGATGCCATGGGTCGGTTCAAGGGCGCGGATCAGCACCGCGCTGGCCGAGCCTTCCTTCTCGCACACGAAATTCATGCACCAGTGAATGCCATAGGAGCGATAGACGTAGAGATAGCCCGGCGGGCCGAACATCACCATGTTGCGCGGGGTCGGGCCACGATAAGAATGCGCCGCCGGTTCGGTGTGGTGATAGGCCTCGACCTCCGTGATGATGCCGCCGACGCCATCCACCAGCAGCGTCGCGCCGATCAGGTCGGGGGCCACCTCATGGACGCTGCGCGCAAAGAACGTCTTTGTCAGCAGGCGGCCAAGAGGACGAGCAAGGGCAGGCGGGGAACGGAGTTCTGGCATTTATGGGCAGGGGATGAGCGCGCGAAGCCGTGCGGACCGGGATGGAAACGTGATATTCATTCCAGAGTATCACCATCCCCGCGGCTTGCACCAAGGGATCGGCAGGCTTAGGTAAGTTGAAGAAAATCGCGGACTTTCATGGTTGTTCTGATTGATACGGTGTCGCCCAATCAGGTGCGCCCGCGCCATCCGGAGAAGGTGAACCGGCCCGATGCCAGGTCGCCGGCCAAGCCGGACTGGATTCGTGTCCGCGCGCCGACCTCGCGCGGCTATGCCAACACCCGCAACATCGTGAAAGAGAACGGCCTCGTCACCGTGTGCGAGGAGGCCGGGTGTCCGAACATCGGCGAGTGCTGGGACAAGAAGCATGCCACCTTCATGATCATGGGCGACACCTGCACCCGCGCCTGCGCCTTCTGCAACGTGAAGACGGGTCTGCCGAATGCGCTCGATGCGGCGGAGCCGGAGCATGTCGCGCTGGCCGTCCAGAAACTCGGCCTGCATCATGTCGTCATTACCTCCGTCGACCGGGACGATCTGGCCGACGGCGGCGCGGATCATTTTGCAAAAACCATCCGCGCCATTCGCGCGAGCTGCCCAACCACGACCATTGAAATCCTCACGCCGGACTTCCTGCGCAAGGACGGGGCGCTGGAGCAGGTCGTTGCGGCCAGGCCCGACGTGTTCAACCACAATCTCGAAACCGTGCCGTCGCGCTATCTGACGGTGCGGCCCGGCGCGCGTTATTTCCATTCGATCCGGCTGCTGCAGCGGGTGAAGGAAATGGACCCGACCATTTTCACCAAGTCCGGCATCATGGTAGGCCTTGGCGAGGAACGGCACGAAGTGCTGCAGGTGATGGACGATCTGCGTTCGGCGGACGTGGATTTCCTCACCATCGGCCAGTATCTGCAGCCGAGCCTCAAGCATCATGCGGTGATGCGCTATGTGACGCCGGATGAATTCGGCGGCTACGAGAAGGTCGCCTACACCAAGGGCTTCCTGATGGTGTCGGCAAGCCCGCTGACGCGCTCGTCGCATCACGCCGGCGAGGATTTCGCCAAGCTGCAGGCGGCCCGCGCAGCAGCGAAGCGCTAGCGCGTGATCGCTTCAAGTCGACGTGTTGTGTTCGTCGTCACCCTGAGGTGCCGTAGCGAAGCGGAGGCCTCGAAGGGCGACGACGCCCGTGGCAGGTCATCCTTCGAGGCTCGCAAGCGCTCGCACCTCAGGATGACGAGTTCGGGTATTTGTCTTGCCTATCTCAATTTGTCGAGATTGAATTTCTGACGATGCCGCAATTCTCCAACAAGCGCCGTGTCCACCACAGCGCGCAGCAGATGTTCGATCTGGTCGCCGACGTCGAGCGCTATCCCGAATTCGTGCCGATGTGCCAGTCGCTCAAGGTTCGCCAGCGCACGCAAAAACCGGACGGCAGCGAGGTCATTGTCGCCGACATGACCGTCTCGTTTCAGGTGGTGCGTGAAACCTTCACCAGCCGTGTCACGCTTGACAGGCCGAACCTGAAAATCCTCGTTGAATACCTGCAGGGGCCGTTCAGCAAACTGGAAAACCGCTGGACCTTCGAGGCGAAGTCGGAGAGCGCCTGCGATGTCGGCTTTTTCATCGCCTACGAGTTCAAGAGTCGGATGCTCGCGGTGCTGATGGGCGCGATGTTCGACGCCGCTTTCCAGCGGCTCGCCGCGGCGTTCGAGAAACGCGCGGATGCGGTCTATGGGCCGCCGCGCGTGGGCGCTTCTTGAGCGGCGGCTGCGGTCCGCGCGCCATCTCCGTCAGCATCTTCAGTGCTTCGATCACCGATTGCTCACGCACATTGTTGCGCCCGACTGCGCCAAAGCGGCATTCCTTGTGGGTGATGCGGCCATCGCGCGCTGCGACGGCGAGATGCACCAGCCCCACCGGCTTGCCCGGCGTTGCGCCGCCGGGACCGGCGATGCCCGTGATTGAGACCGCCAGATCAACGTCGGCATGTTCCAGCGCGCCGAACGCCATGGCCGTCGCGGTTTCCTTGCTGACTGCGCCGAAGGTTTCGAGCGTGGAGGTCTCGACGCCCAGCATGGCGTGCTTGGCGTCGTTGGAATAGGTGACGAAGCCGCGATCGACCACGTCGGATGAGCCGGGAATTTCGGTCAGCGCTGCCGCGACGAGTCCGCCGGTGCAGGACTCCGCCGTTGCAATGGTCAGCTTGCGCATCCGGCACAAATCCAGCAGCGAGCGGGAGAGGGCACGGATGGTGCTGGCGGTCATGCGGCTGGTCCGGTCAGGGTGTCGTCCCAGGGAAGTCGGATGGTTGCAGCGGCTGTGGCCGCGATGCCTTCCTGACGCCCGGTGAAGCCGAGGCGTTCGCTGGTCGTCGCTTTCACGGCGATTCGTGATTGAGGAAGTCCGGTGATTTCGGCGATCTTCGCGCGCATCGCGTCGCGCAGCGGGCCGATCTTCGGCGCCTCGCAGATCATGGTCACTTCGAGATTGGCGATGCGGCCGCCGCGTTGATGCACCAGGCTGACGGCGTGCTTCAGGAACTGATCGGACGCCGCGCCCTTCCATTTCGGATCGCTCGGCGGAAAGTGGGAACCGATATCGCCGTCGGCCAGTGCGCCAAGGATCGCATCGACAATCGCGTGTAAGCCAACGTCACCGTCAGAGTGCGCCAGGAAGCCCTTGGTGAACGGCACGCGGACGCCGCACAGCATGAGGTGATCGCCGTCGGTCAGCGCATGCACGTCATAGCCGGTGCCGGTGCGGATATCGCCCAGCATCGCGCCGAGGCGCGCTTCCTCGCGTGCAAAGTCTTCCGGAGTGGTCAGCTTCATGTTCGCAACATCGCCTTCAAAGGTCGTTACCGTCAATCCCGCCCATTCCGCAATCGCGGCGTCGTCGGTGAAGTCATCGCGGCCTTCGCGCGCGGCTCGGCGATGGGCTTCGAGAATGGTGTCGAACCGGAAGGCCTGCGGTGTCTGCGCGATCCGCAAACCCGCACGATCCGGCGTCGCCGTGATCGCGCCCGCGCTATCAACCACCTTGATAGTGTCCGTTACAGGCACGACGGGAATCGCAGCGCCGGTGATCAGCGCCGAATCAATCGCACGCGAGATCACCTTGTCCGTAACAAAGGCGCGCGCGGCATCGTGAATCAGGACGATGTCCGGTGCATGAGACGCCAGCGCTTCAAGCCCGGCGCGGACAGACGCCTGCCGGGTCGCCCCGCCATTGACCGGCGTCTGATAGGTCAGGTGTGATACTGCCTGATCGAAAATATCGGCGTCGTCAGGGTTGCGGACCGGCTGGACGGCAAACACGTCAGGATGGGTGCAGAACGGCTCCATCGCCCGCGCAAGGACAGTTTTCCCCCCGATTGACCGGTATTGCTTGGGACCTCCGGTCCCGGCGCGAAGCCCGCGCCCGGCGGCAACGATAATGGCGGCAGTCCGTTTTGGTGTTGGCATAGGCGATAACGACAGTCCGGACGGGTGAATTGGCTACGATATTGGCGGTTTGGGTGCTGCCCTTACCACATTCGGGCCGGGAACAGCACAATTCCGCAACCCTGTGAAGAATTTGGAAGAATTGTTGCGCCGCACTTGCAAGCTGTGGACAATTGGCTAAACTGTAGGCATGGTTCTTTGGTGCTTAGAAATTGAGCTATGCGCTCTCCGCAACGACGCGGGGACTGTCAGAAAGCGAAATAAAGGTGATTAAGCCTCCGGCCCGCCAGACCTCAGTGACCATTGGCGATATCGAAATCGCCAATCGCGTGCTGCTTGCGCCGATGTCCGGCATTACCGACGCACCGTTCCGGCGCATCACCGCCGAACTGGGTGCCGGTCTCGTCGTCTCCGAAATGACGGCCAGCGACGACCTCGCGCGTGGCCGCCCGATGTCCGTGCTGCGTTGTGAAGCAACCGGTATCGGCCCTCATGTCGTTCAGCTTGCCGGTTGCGAAACCCGCTGGATGGCAGAGGGCGCTCGGATCGCCGAAAGCGGCGGCGCCGACATTATCGACATCAACATGGGGTGCCCGGCGCGTCATGTGACGGGCGGTCAGTCCGGCTCCGCGCTGATGCGCGATCTTGATCACGCCCTGAGGTTGATTGATGCAACGGTTTCGGCTGTCAGCGTGCCGGTAACGCTCAAGATGCGTCTCGGCTGGGATCACGATTCTCTCAACGCGCCGGAACTGGCGCGGCGCGCGGAAGAGGCGGGCGTGAAAATGATCACCGTTCACGGCCGCACGCGCTGCCAGTTTTACAAGGGAAGCGCGAGCTGGACTGCCGTTCGTCCTGTCAAGGACGCGGTCAGAGTGCCTGTGGTGGTCAATGGCGACATCACCTCGTTCGAGCAGGCTGTAACTGCGCTTGAGGAATCAGGTGCGGACGCGGTTATGGTCGGCCGCGGCGCGCAGGGACAGCCCTGGTTGCCGGGACAGATCGCGCGTCGTCTTGCGGGCGGCGACGAGGAGCAGGTGCCGCAACTCAGCACGCAGCTCGATCATGTCTGCAATCTCTACGATCAGGTTGTTGAGCATTACGGATCGCGTGTCGGCACCCGCCATGCCCGCAAGCATCTCGGCTGGGCCCTCGATGTTGCGGCCAGAGGGAGTGCTGCGTCCGGTGAAGTCCTGAAGCGCTGGCGTCAGGTTATTCTGACCGCGACCGAGCCAGCACAGGTGCGCCGTTCGCTTCATGATGCGTTCGGTGAATTTTCCTGGAGCGCCGCCGCATGAGCAACGCCGCCGAAAAGCGCACGCCACAGCTTGCCAACAGCGATGCGATGATGAACGCGCTGCCCAACCCGGTGATGCTGATTGCGCCGGACGGCAAGATTCTCGATGCGAACATCGCCGCCGAATCCTTCTTCGAGACATCCATCCCGCATCTGCGGCGGCAAATGCTCCGCGAACTTGTGCCGTTCGGCAGTCCGCTGCTTGCGCTGATTGACCAGGTGCGCCGGACCAACTCCGCCGTCAACGAATACAAGGTCGATCTGGGGACGCCGCGGATCGGCGGCGATCGGCAGGTTGACCTTCACGTCGCGCCGCTTGGTGAACATCCGGGCCATATTGTTGTGATGCTTCAGGAGCGCTCCATCGCCGACAAGATGGACCGGCAGTTGACCCATCGCAGCGCCGCGCGGTCGGTGACAGCGCTGGCCGCCATGCTGGCGCATGAGATCAAGAATCCGCTGTCGGGCATTCGCGGCGCGGCACAGTTGCTTGAACAGGCTGCCTCTCCGGAAGATCGCACACTGACCCGGCTCATTTGCGATGAAGCCGATCGGATCGTCACTCTTGTCGATCGCATGGAAGTGTTCGGTGACGAGCGGCCCGTGGCGCGCGGGCCGGTCAATATCCATTCGGTGTTCGATCATGTGAAGCGGCTCGCGCAATCGGGCTTCGCGCGGAACGTCAAATTCATCGAGGAATACGATCCCTCGCTGCCGCCGGTCCTCGCCAATCAGGATCAACTGATTCAGGTGTTCCTCAATCTGGTGAAAAATGCCGCCGAGGCCGTGGCTGATCTTGGCACCGACGCGGAGATTCATCTCACCACGGCGTTCCGCCCCGGTGTGCGGCTTTCCATTCCGGGAAAGAAATCGCGGGTGTCGCTGCCGCTCGAGTTTTGCGTGAAGGATAACGGTCCGGGTGTTCCGGACGATCTTCTGCCCAATCTGTTCGATCCGTTTGTGACGACGAAACCGACGGGAAGCGGCCTTGGCCTCGCGCTTGTCGCCAAGATCGTCAACGATCACGGCGGCATTATCGAATGTGAATCGCAGCCGCGGAAGACGACCTTCCGCGTGCTGTTGCCGATGTTCAATCCAGCCCAGAACCACAGCAACGGAGACGCGCGCCCGGGAACGCCGTCGCCTGCCTCACAGACTGCAGATGAGGAATAACAATGCCCGCAGGTAGTATACTCGTCGCTGACGACGACACAGCCATCCGCACCGTACTCAATCAGGCTCTGTCACGCGCCGGTTACGAGGTGCGTCTGACCGGAAACGCCGCCACGCTGTGGCGCTGGGTCAGTCAGGGCGAGGGCGATCTGGTCATCACCGACGTTGTCATGCCGGATGAGAACGCCTTCGATCTGCTGCCGCGGATCAAGAAGATGCGGCCCAATCTCCCGGTCATCGTCATGAGCGCGCAGAACACGTTCATGACGGCCATTCGGGCGTCGGAGCGGGGCGCTTACGAGTATTTGCCCAAGCCGTTCGACCTCAAGGAACTGATCGCCATCGTCGGCCGGGCGTTGTCGGAGCCGAAGGAACGGCCAGCCGCGTCCAAGGACGACGGTGAGTTCGATTCCATTCCGCTGGTCGGCCGCTCGCCGGCGATGCAGGAAATCTACCGCGTGCTTGCGCGGCTGATGCAGACCGATCTGACGGTGATGATTTCCGGCGAGTCCGGGACCGGCAAGGAACTGGTTGCGCGTGCGCTGCATGATTATGGCAAGCGGCGCAACGGCCCGTTCGTCGCCGTCAACATGGCTGCGATTCCCCGTGATCTGATCGAATCCGAACTGTTCGGCCATGAACGAGGCGCGTTTACCGGCGCGAATGCCCGCGCGACCGGGCGCTTCGAGCAGGCCGAAGGCGGCACCCTGTTCCTCGACGAAATCGGCGACATGCCGATGGAGGCACAGACCCGTCTTCTGCGCGTCTTGCAGCAGGGTGAGTACACCACCGTCGGCGGCCGCACCCCGATCAAGACGGATGTGCGGATCGTCGCGGCCAGCAACAAGGACCTGCGCATCCTGATCCAGCAGGGCCTGTTCCGCGAGGACCTGTTCTTCCGCCTCAACGTGGTGCCGCTCCGCCTTCCGCCGCTGCGCGAGCGCATCGAGGACTTGCCCGATCTGATCCGGCATTTCTTCGCTCTGGCCGAGAAGGACGGCCTGCCGCCCAAGAAGCTCGACGCACAGGCGCTCGAACGGCTGAAACAGCATCGCTGGCCCGGCAATGTCCGCGAGCTTGAAAACCTCGCGCGCCGTCTGGCCGCGCTTTATCCGCAGGACGTCATCACCGGCTCGGTGATCGAGGGCGAACTGGCACCGCCTGCCGTCGTATCCGGCGGCAGCATGCCGCAGAGCGTCGACAACCTCGGTGGCGCGGTGGAGATGTATCTTGCCTCCCACTTCGCCGGTTTTCCGAACGGCTTGCCGCCGCCAGGCCTTTACCATCGTATCCTGAAGGAGATCGAGATTCCGCTCCTCACCGCGGCGCTGGCGGCCAATCGCGGCAACCAGATCAGGGCGGCGGACCTTCTTGGCTTGAACAGAAACACCTTGCGCAAGAAGATCCGGGACCTCGATATCCAAGTCTACCGCAGCGGCAGCTAGACCGGGGTTCCGCATCCGTGCAGCGCCACCGAATGTGGGACTTGGCGCCGCAGCAGTGCCGACGCCTTTTCCGGTAGAGAACCCGTGGAAGGTGTGGCTTTGCAGTCCGGCGCGCCAAGGAATTGTCGCAATTGGGCAACATTGTGATATGAATGCATCACTGGATGCGGCCATCGCCGCTGTCCCGCACACAATTGGCCTGACACGATCCCCGCATGAGCGCAGCAGAGGCGTCGGCCCAGTCGCTTGAACCGTCCATCGCCGAGCCGGCCAGCAGGCCTTGGCATCGGCTGCTGGCTCCGTTCGCCGTCGCTCTCGCGCTGTTTTCGGCTTTTCTGACCTTTGTGGTGCTGACCGGGCTGACCCCGATCGCGCCCACCCACCAGGTCGTGGTCACTTTCCTTCTGATCAATGGCGCGACGATCCTGGTGCTGCTGGCGATTATCGCCCGTGAACTCTGGCAGGTGATTCAGGCGCGCCGCCGGGGGCGGGCCGCGGCACGGCTCCACGTCCAGATCGTCAGCCTGTTTTCGGTGATCGCGGTATTGCCGGCGGTGCTGGTGTCGATCGTCGCCAACGTCACGCTGGATCGCGGCCTCGATCGTCTGTTCTCGGTGCGCACCCGCGCGGTGATCGAGAATTCGCTGATCGTCGCCAATGCCTATGTCTACGAACATGCGCAACTCATTCGCGGCGACATCATCGGGATGGCGAACGACATTGCGCGGGCGCGGCCGCTTTACGATCAGGACCGCCAGACATTTCGCAATCTGCTGACCTCAAGCGCGACGTCGCGAAATCTTCCCGGCGCCATGATCATCGACAAGGATCGCCATATCCTTGAAACCGCGGCGACGGGAATTCGCCAGGACTTCCAGACACCCGCGCCGGATTTTCTCAAGAATGTCGCGGAAGACGAACCGCAGATCGGCGTGTTCATCGAGCAGAATTACGTCGCAGCCGTTATTCGTCTGCGCGCGTTCCAGGATAGTTTTCTCTACGTCGCACGCCTGCTCGATCCGCGCGTCGTCGCGCAGTTGCAGCAGACGCAGGCCAGCGTGAAGGAATATGCCGAGCTTGAATCGCGCCGTCTCGGAATCCAGGTCGCCTTCGCGCTGATGTTCACGGTCATCGCGCTGACAGTGTTGATGTCGTCGGTGCTGATCGGACTGAACTTCGCGAACTGGCTGGTGGCTCCGATCCGCCGGCTCATGAGCGCGGCTAATCTGGTCTCCACCGGCGATCTTCACGTTCAGGTGCCGGTCAATAAATCCGAAGGCGACCTCGCCAGCCTCGGCGAGACGTTCAACAAGATGACGCAAGAGTTGCGGACCCAGCGCGACGATCTGGTCAATGCCAGCGGATTGATCGACAGCCGCCGGCGATTTATCGAAGCGGTGCTCTCATCGGCCAGCGCCGGCATTATCGGCGTGGACGGCGAGGGCAAGATCGCGGTTCTCAACCGTTCGGCGGAAAAGCTGATCGGCCATTCGGAATCCGAGGTCATGGGCAAGCCGCTGGCCGAGATTGTTCCAGAACTCAATGAACTGATGGCGACGGCGCGCGGCAGCGCGCAGCGGCTGTTGCAGGGTCAGATCGAGATCAGCCGCGACAGCGTCGAGCGCCAGCTTTCGGTGCGGGTCAGTTCCGAACAGACCGGCCAGTCCAACGAAAGCTACATCATTACGCTGGACGACATCACCGAGCTTGTAACAGCGCAACGGACCTCGGCATGGGCGGATGTGGCGCGCCGTATCGCGCACGAGATCAAGAATCCGCTGACCCCCATTCAGTTGTCCGCCGAGCGTATCCGCCGCAAGTTCGGCAAGGTCATCACGGAAGACCGTCCGGTGTTCGATCAGTGCACGGATACGATCATCCGCCAGGTCGACGACATCCGCCGGATGGTTGACGAATTCTCCAAGTTCGCGCGCATGCCCAAGCCTGTGATTGAGGGCGAGGACGTCGCTGACACCGTTCGTCAGACAGTGTTCCTGATGCGTGTCGGTTATCCCGATATCGACATCAACGTCGACATCAAGCAGGAGCCGATGCATGCGAAGTTCGACCGGCGGCTGATTTCGCAGGGGCTGACGAACATCATCAAGAACGCAACGGAGGCCATCACCGCGGTTCCTGCCGGCGAGATCGAGCGCGGACACATTGATGTTGTCGCGATGCGCGAGAACGACGATATCCTGATTGATATTGTGGACAACGGAATCGGCTTGCCGAAAGAAAGCCGCGCGCGGCTGCTTGAGCCGTATGTCACCACGCGCGAGAAGGGCACCGGCCTCGGACTCGCCATTGTCGGCCGTGTTCTCGAAGATCACGGCGGACGTATCGAACTGAACGACGCATCTGCCCTTCGCCCCGGTGCGCGGGGAGCATGGGTGAGAATGCGCTTCTCTGTCTTCGGCAAGGCGAACGATGCCGGCACCGAAGAAGCCAGTGAAACAAAAACAGAAGCCGTAACCGGCAGTTGACAGAACGGGCGTGATTCATGGCCAACGATATTCTGATCGTCGATGACGAAGCCGATATTCGGGACCTCGTTGCGGGTATTCTCGAGGATGAGGGATTCAAGACACGCACCGCGCGCGACAGTGACAGCGCGCTGGCGGAGATCGCGGGCCGCCGCCCAAATCTGATCTTCCTCGACATCTGGCTTCAGGGCAGCAAGCTGGACGGGCTGCAACTGCTGGAGCAGATCAAGCTCGAACATCCCGAGGTGCCGATCGTCATGATTTCGGGGCATGGCAATATCGAAACGGCGGTCGCCGCGATCAAGCGCGGCGCCTATGATTTCATCGAGAAGCCTTTCAAGGCGGACCGGCTTATCCTTGTGGCGAACCGCGCTCTGGAAACCTCGCGGCTGAAACGCGAGGTGCGCGAACTCAAACAGCATGCGCCGTCATCCGCCACGCTGGTCGGCAAGTCGCCCTGCATGAACCAGTTGCGCCAGACCATTGATCGCGCCGCCAAGGCCAACAGCCGCATCATGATCGTCGGCCCTTCAGGAGGCGGCAAGGAACTTGTGGCGCGCACACTCCATGCGATGTCCAGCCGCGCGGATGGACCGTTTGTGGTCATCAATGCCGCGGCGATCACGCCGGAACGGATGGAAGTCGAACTGTTCGGCGTCGAATTGTCCGACGGCGAGACCGGCCGCAAACCGGGCGCGCTGGAAGAAGCTCATGGCGGAACGCTGTTTATCGACGAGATCGCGGACATGCCGCGCGAGACCCAGAACCGCATTCTGCGCGTTCTGGTGGATCAGACCTTCCAGCGGGCAGGCGGGACGACCAAGGTCAGTGTCGATGTGCGTATCGTGTCCTCGACGGCGCGCAATCTCGAAGCGGAGATCGCCGAAGGCAAGTTCCGCGAGGATCTCTACCATCGCCTGTCCGTGGTGCCGATCCGCGTTCCTCCCTTGTCGGAGCGCCGTGAGGATATTCCCGATCTTGTCGAATACTTCATGGATCAGATTTCGTCCGCGACCGGCCTGCCGAAACGGCGGATCGGCGAGGACGCCATGGCGGTTCTCCAATCCCACGTCTGGCCGGGGAACGTCCGGCAACTGCGCAACAACGTTGAGCGCGTCATGATCCTGGCGGGCGGCGATGCCGACGCCGCGATCACCGCTGACATGCTGCCGCAGGATGTCGGCTCGATGATCCCCGCGATGCCGACAGGCAACAACGGCGAGCACATCATGGGCCTGCCGCTGCGCGAGGCGCGCGAGGTGTTCGAGCGCGATTATCTGATCGCGCAGATCAGCCGCTTCTCCGGCAATATCTCGCGCACCGCCGAATTCGTCGGCATGGAGCGCTCGGCGTTGCATCGCAAGCTCAAGGCGTTGGGGGTCGGATAATTTCATGTCCCGCATCGCCTATGTGAACGGCCAGTACCGCGACATGCGGGACGCCAGCGTCAATATCGAGGACCGCGGCTATCAGTTCTCCGACGGAGTTTACGAAGTTTGCGAGATCAGGAACGGAAAGGTTGTCGACATGCCGCGTCATCTGGCGCGGCTGCAGCGTTCCCTGCGCGAATTGCGCATCGACATGCCGATGCCGCTGGCGTCGCTGGAGATCGTGATCCACGAAACCGTTCGGCGAAATCGCGTCAATTACGGGATTGTCTATCTGCAGGTCACGCGCGGTGTCGCGCGTCGCGATCATGCCTTCCCGGTCAATCCGGTGAAGCCTGCACTGGTGGTGACCGCGCGCGGCCTGAATTTTCAGAAGAACCAGGACACGGCGTCGAAGGGGATCGGCGTTATCACCATTCCCGAGAACCGCTGGCCGCGCGTCGACATCAAGTCCGTGTCGTTGTTGCCGAACGTGCTGGCGAAACAGCAGGCGCGCGAGAACAACGCCTACGAGGCATGGTTCGTCGATCACGATGGCCATGTCACCGAGGGTTCATCAAGCAACGCCTGGATTGTCACCAAGGACGGCCGGGTCGTGACGCGATCGGCGGAGAGCGGCATTCTCGCCGGCATCACGCGCGCGGTGCTGACGGAAGTTCTTGCCTCGCTGCAGATCAAGTTCGAGGAGCGGCCCTTCACGCCGGCGGAAGCCTATGAGGCCGCCGAGGCGTTTGTCACGGCATCCAGCCAGATCGTGATGCCCGTGGTCCGGGTCGATGGCCGCGATATCGGAAATGGCAAACCTGGTCCTATTGCCTTGCGATTACGGGAAGAATTCCACCGGTTTTCGGCATTTTCGTAAGTTTTTCCGTCGTTTGGCCGCTTAACGGGTTACCGTGGTCTTGCCTAACAACCGGACGTGCCCTTTAATCGCCCTTGCAGCACCCGGAGGGGGATCTCAGGGACGCCGGCAGCCAGACCACGCTCCGAAGAGGGCAGGCTGGCCCAAAAACAAGAATGCGGGATAAGAAAATGGCGGCAGACCGCGCACAAAACCTACAAGACACGTTTCTCAATCACGTTCGCAAAACCAAAACGCCACTGACGATCTTTCTGGTCAATGGAGTAAAGCTGCAGGGGATTGTCACCTGGTTCGACAATTTCTGCCTGTTGCTTCGGCGCGATGGTCACTCGCAGCTTGTCTACAAGCATGCGATCTCGACGATCATGCCAGGCGCTCCGATCCAGTTGTTCGAGGGCGGCGAGGATTCGCCAGCTTGAGACCTAAATAATTTGGAACCCCGAGACTTTAGCGGGGGCGCCGACCGTCCACAGTCGGCGAGGGGCGATACGGGACGGGTGCTGGTCATCGGTCCCTACAAGCGAGCGCGGCGGGGCGATCCCGACGCGTCGTCGATGTCCCATGGAGTACGCAATCCGGAGGCGCGGCTTGAGGAAGCCGCCGGTCTGGCGCGCGCCATCGACCTGACCGTCGCGGAGGCCGTGATCGCGCCAATGAACGACATCCGCCCGGCAACCTATCTCGGCAAGGGCAAGGTTGAAGAGGTACTCGGCCTGATCAAGGCCAATGACGTCGATCTGGTGGTGATGGACTGCGCGCTGTCGCCGGTTCAACAGCGCAATCTTGAAAAGGAATGGAAGGCGAAGGTGCTGGACCGCACCGGCCTGATTCTGGAAATCTTCGGCCGCCGCGCCAAGACCCGCGAAGGCACGCTGCAGGTCGAACTCGCACATCTGAATTACCAGCGCAGCCGTCTGGTCCGGTCATGGACCCATCTCGAGCGCCAGCGCGGCGGCTTCGGCTTCATGGGCGGCCCCGGCGAAACCCAGATCGAAGCCGACCGGCGCATGATCAGCGAGCGCATCTCGAAAATCGAATCCGAACTGAAGAAAGTACAGGCCACGCGCCGGCTGCATCGCGCCGGGCGTCAACGGGTGCCGTACCGTGTGGTTGCGCTCGTCGGCTATACCAACGCGGGGAAGTCAACGCTGTTCAATCGCCTGACGCGCGCCGATGTGCAGGCCGCCGACATGCTGTTTGCCACGCTCGATCCGACGCTGCGTGCCCTCACACTCCCGCATGGCGGCAAGGCGATGTTGTCGGATACCGTCGGCTTCATCTCGGATTTGCCCACCATGCTGGTGGCCGCGTTCCGCGCAACGCTGGAAGAGGTGATCGAGGCCGATGTCATTCTGCATGTCCGCGATATCTCGCATGAGGACGCGGAAGCCCAGCAGCACGATGTCGAAGGTGTGCTGCGGCAGCTCGGCATCGACCCGGATGGCGGACAGCGAATTCTGGAAGTCTGGAACAAGATCGACCGCTTCGATGAAGACGGCCGCATCAATCTGATGAACATCGCCGCGCGCAGGCCGCCCGAGCAGCCGTGCTTTCCGGTGTCAGCCGAAACCGGCGAGGGCCTCGACGCGCTGCTCGCTGCCATCGAGGATCGGCTCGCAACAACGCGCGTCACGCTGGATTTGACTATCGACCCATCGGACGGCGCGGGCATAAGCTGGTTGCACCGCAATGCCGAAGTCCTCGACAAGCATCTGGAGAACGGCCGGTTTGCCATGACCGTCCGTGTCGATATCTCAAAGCGGGATATCACAATCGCGAAATTCGGCGCAGTCCCGAGCGCGCAGTGACGCTTGCGATGGAGGCATATTTCAATACGAAGTTTATCAGCCAGACGGCCGTGTGACCACAACGGTTGAAGCCGTGACCCTCATCCTGAGGAGCGGCCTCATGGCCGTATCGAAGGATGAGGGATGAATTGCCCTCATGGTTCAAGACGGCGCAAAAGCGCCTCCTCACCATGAGGATTACCCGCAGCGAAGCTATCTGGCTTCTGTCTTCGCCTCATTCCAGAGCGCATCCATCTCGGCAAGCGTCGCCTGCGCAAGCGATGAGCCGCGTGCGGCGAGGGTGCGTTCGATATAGGCAAAGCGCCGCTCAAACTTCGCATTGGTGGCGCGCAGAGCCATTTCGGGATCGGTCTTGGCATGGCGCGCCAGATTCACCACCGCGAACAACAGATCGCCGGTTTCCTCGGTAATGTGAGCATCATCGCCGCTGTCCAGTGCGGCCTCGATCTCGTCGGCTTCCTCGCGGATTTTCGCCAGGACAGCGCGCGGATCGTTCCAGTCGAAGCCGACGGTCGATGCGGTGCGTTGCAGGTCCATCGCCCGCGCGAGCGCCGGCTGACTCTTCTTCACGCTGTCGAGCAATCCGGAATTTGCCTTCACCGGCTCCCCGCGGCGGGCGGCGCGTTCTGCTTTTTCTTCGACCTTGATGCGGCCCCACAGGCCCTTCACCTCGTCTGGCGTCATGCGTCCGGCCCGCTCACCGAACACATGTGGGTGACGCCGGATCATCTTGGTATTGATCGCCTCGGCGACGTCGTCGAATGCGAATGCGCCTTGTTCCTCCGCCATGCGCGCGTGAAACACCACCTGCAACAGCAGGTCGCCCAGTTCCTCCTTCAGGTCATCGAGATCGTAGCGCGCAATGGCGTCGGCAACCTCATAGGCCTCCTCGATCGTGTAGGGCGCGATGGTCGCAAACGTCTGTTCCAAATCCCACGGGCATCCTGTTTCGGGTGTGCGCAGCGCGGCCATAATGTCGATAAGTTTCAGGATTCCGGCAGAGGAGGGCATGGCGCACCGCAAGTTGAACAGATCGGGTCTTCTATGCCGGAACGCCGGCCCTCAGACAATTGGCGGCGTGTTATTCGGGTGCTAAGTGCAGTCCCATGACAGAATTGGGTCAGAACAACGCAGCTTTGGTGCTTTTCTCCGGCGGACAGGATTCCGCGACCTGTCTGGCATGGGCGCTGGCGCGTTTCGAGCGCGTCGAGACCATCGGATTCTCATATGGCCAGCGCCATGCCATCGAGCTCGACAGCCGCACGAAGCTGATCGAGGGAATGACAGCGCTGCGGCCGGAATGGGCGGCGAGACTGGGCGCAAACCACACATTGGACATTCCGACCCTCGGCGATATTTCGGAAACCGCGCTGACCCGCGAGACCGCGATCGAAATGAACGACGATGGCCTGCCCAATACCTTCGTCCCGGGCCGCAATCTGGTGTTTCTGACCTTCGCCGCGGCGCTGGCTTACCGGCGCGGCATCACGCACATCGTTGGCGGCATGTGCGAGACCGATTTCTCCGGGTATCCCGATTGCCGCGACGACACCATCAAGGCGCTCAACGTCGCGCTCAATCTCGGCATGGCGCGGCCGTTTGAACTGCACACGCCGCTGATGTGGCTCGACAAGTCCGAAACCTGGGCGCTTGCGGAAACGCTCGGGGGCAGGGAACTCGTCGACCTGATCGTCG
Source organism: Afipia sp. (assembly GCA_050249215.1). Taxonomy (GTDB): domain Bacteria; phylum Pseudomonadota; class Alphaproteobacteria; order Rhizobiales; family Xanthobacteraceae; genus Afipia. The sequence goes on along the minus strand of JBFWQX010000008.1, from coordinate 2,945 downwards.
AGCACTCCCACACCTGCTATCTCGGCGAGCGCGGCGCGCCTCACGATTGGGGCTACGGATGTGGCGAATGTCCTGCCTGCAGCCTGCGCGCCAGGGGCTGGGCGGCCTACGCCGCAAAAGCCAGGATCGAAGTGCGATGACTGGCAGCCGCCTTCGCACAGAAGGTTTCCTGTTCCTCGCCGCCTACATGGCCTGTATCCCGGTCGCGAACTGGCTGATCCAGCATGTTGGCACGGTGTGCCCGCCGGAGGGACCATGCCTGATCCCCGTCGCGCCGGGTCTGATGGCGCCGAGTGGTGTCCTGATGGCCGGACTTGCCCTGGTGCTTCGCGATCTCGTGCAGAGGCGGCTGGGTGTGACATATGGCCTTGCTGCGATCGGAGCGGGGACGGCACTTTCAGCCGCGCTGGCGCCTGCGCCGCTGGTGGCTGCATCGGCAATCGCATTTCTGTTGTCGGAACTCGCCGACTTCGCCGTCTATACGCCTTTGCAGAAGCGCGGACTGGTGCTGGCTGTCGCGGCGAGCAGCCTGGTCGGATTGATCGCGGACTCGCTGCTGTTTCTCTGGCTCGCCTTCGGTAGCCTGCAATTCCTCGCCGGCCAGATCGTCGGCAAGGCCATCATGGTGTTGTTGACGCTGCCTGCGATCCGCTGGCTCCGGAACAGAGACCAGCGGCTTGGCGCGGTTTGACGTCAGCGCCCCTTGAAGTCCGCGGGCCGTTTTTCCAGGAACGACGCCAGGCCTTCACGGAAGTCCTGCGTCCGCATCAGCGGAAGCAGTTGCAGGAAAACGTGATGCACATGATCGTTGAAATTCTCGGACAATCCGACGCGCATCATGCGCTTGGCTGACTGGACCGCCAGCGGTGCATTGGCGGCGATCTCCGCTGCCAGCGCGCGGGCGCGGGGCATCAGTTCGGCATCGGGCACGACATGATTGGTCAGACCCATCTCGAGGCTTTCCTGCGCCGACAGGGTTCGTCCCGTGAAGATGATCTCGGCGGCCTTCGCCCAGCCGAGCATGCGCGGCAGAAACCATGTGCCGCCGGATTCCGGCACGATGCCGCGCTTCACGAACGCCGCGGCGAATTTCGCGCTGTCCGCCATGATGCGGATATCGCAGCCGAGCGCGGTGTCCATGCCGTAACCGGCGGCCGCGCCGTTGAGCGCGCAGATCGTCGGCTTCTCCATGTTGAACAGGATTGTCGGCGGCGCGGTCTTGAGGTCGAGTGTGGTGCGTGCGCCGTCGGCGTCGCTCTGCGATCCGATCCCCGAGCCGCTGGCTGCGCTCCCGACATCGAGGCCTGCGCAGAAGGCGCGTCCGGTTGCCGTGAGAATGACGACGCGCACCGCGGGATCGCTGTCCGCCTGCAGAAGCAACTCACCGAGTTGCGCCAGCATCGGGCGGGAGATGGTGTTCAGCCGCTCCGGTCGGTTCAGCGTGATGGTCGCGATGTTGCCGTCGACCGTATAAAGAACTTCAGATTCCGCAGAGCGAGATTCCGCGATTGTTGCGGCCTTTGACATCGGCATTTCCTCGTTTTTCTGCACGCAGGTAAAATCAAAAGCTGCCGGGGCGCAAGTTTCGGCTCCGCTTGGCTGGCTTGCACGTCGCCGGTCAGCCGCATACGCTTGGCGTACAGCGCAAGGGAGAAGCGAGATGATGAAGCTCAAGCCGAATTGCGAGTGTTGCGACAAGGACCTCCCGCCGGACAGCGCAGAGGCCGTGATCTGCACCTTCGAGTGCACGTTCTGCGCGGCCTGCGCCGATACGATGTTTGGCGGAGCCTGTCCGAACTGCGGCGGGAGTTTCGTCCCGCGTCCGATCAGGCCAGCCGCCATGCTCCGCAAATATCCGGCGTCGACCGAGCGGCATCTGCGCGCGCAGCCGTGTCTGGCAAAGGCCGGTTGATCGGCAGCATCAGTCTTTTCGATTGTCCGTGCGGGGATGCTGATGCCGCCACTCGCGCGGCGGCGTGAATGATCCGGCCCACAGCCCGCGCCTCGCTGACTTCGCCTCGTCCTGCTGCGCGTCGTAGACATTCGCGAAGCCCGACGTCACCGCCAATCCTTCCTGAACCATCCAGGCGTTGACGTCGGTGCCGTCGGGAAGGGCGCAGGTGGCGAGTATCCGGCCGTACTTGTCGACCGACTTCGGCTGGCATCTCAGATCGTGTCCGCGCAGACGGCTGCGCAATCGAGCCGACGCCTGCCGACCGCATGGCCACTCGCGGTCCTGCGCGTCGTGGCACATCTGGTCGAGTTCTGGCGCGTCGATGTCGATCAGACGGATCCGTGTCCCGTTAATGGTCAGGGTATCGCCATCGGCCACGAAGGCCGGGCCGATCACCGGAGCTTCGGAGCTCTTGAACCAGCGCTCCGCCGCGTAAACGCCGAGCGAGCCGATCAGCACGATCAGGCCAACCGTCCAGCGGCGGGTGTCATGACTGAAGGCGCGCGGCCTGCGAGGGCTGGATTTCGCGATGGGTGGGAAGCGCATGGAGACATCATCCGGGGCGGTGCGGCGGAACGACAAATCATCGCATTCCCCGCCACGTTTTGCTCGAAAGTATCGCCGGAACTTTGGAGGCGAAACGCCGCCCGTCAAACGCACGCCGGTTCATTTTCATGGCCAGCACGAAGGCGACGTCCCAATCCATTGTTACGACCCCCAAGGATGCACCAAAACCATAATTGTTTGGGTCAAGCGTGACATGGGGCGCCAACGCGGCGCGGCTCGGAAGGGCGTGGTTGGTCAGGCTGCCGGGTTGCAAGCCGCACGGGGTGTCCTTCTGGCGCTTGCTGCGAATACGGACATTGTTGCAACCAAGTTGAGATGTCACGATTTGTGCAAAGTAGAAATATCATAGGGCGGCCTGTCAGGGGACAGGAGACGGCGCCGCGCCGACCATCGTATCGGAGCGGCGCCGTCCTCTGCGGGAGGA
>JBFWQX010000007.1:0-245738 GCA_050249215.1 Afipia sp. | reverse complement strand
CCCCCGCCCCTCGGGGGTGTGGGTGGGGGTGGGGGGCGCTAAGTGCCGAAATTGAAATCCGATCCCCTCACCCGACATGCTTCGCATGTCGACCTCTCCCCGCCGGGGAGAGGTGAACGATTCAACTCCATCATGAAAAAAGCACGCTCCAATCTTCAGATCGATTCCGCCCGCCTCTGGGGCGACATTCATGAGACTGCGAAATTCGGAGGAACGCCGAAGGGCGGCGTGAGGCGTCTCACGCTCGGTCCGGAGGACAAGCAGGTGCGCGACTGGTTCCGCGCCGCTTGCGAAGCCGCCGGATGCGACGTCAGCGTCGATGCGCTCGGGACGATGTTCGCGATCCGCCCCGGCCGCGACATGTCGAAATCGCCCATCGGCATCGGCTCGCATCTCGATACCCAGCCCACCGGCGGAAAGTACGACGGCATCCTCGGCACATTGGCGGCGCTCGAAGTGGTCCGCACGCTGAACGCCGCCGGGATCGAAACCGATATTCCCATCTGCGTCTGCAACTGGACCAACGAGGAAGGCTCGCGCTACGCACCGGCGATGATGGCCTCGGCCGCCTACGCCGGCGACTATACGACCGATGATATTCTGGGCCGCAAGGATGCCGATGGCATCACGGTCGCGGAAGCGCTCGACACCATCGGCTATCGCGGCGCCGATCCGGTCGGCCGGCAGAAATTCAGCGCCTTTGTCGAACTTCATATCGAACAGGGACCACTGCTCGAGGCCGAGAACAAGACCATTGGCGTGGTCGATCGCGGCCAGGGCATCATGTGGTACGACGGCGCGATTGCCGGTTTCGCCAGCCACGCCGGCACAACGCCGATGCCGCTGCGCAAGGATGCACTTGCCGCGTTCTCCGAAGTCGTTCTCGCGGTCGAGAGGATCGCGCGCGATCACGCACCGAACGCCGTCGGCACCATCGGCGAAATCAAGATCGACAATCCCTCGCGCAATGTCATCCCCGGCGATCTCAATTTCACCGTGGACGTCCGCAGCTCGGAATCGAAAGTCCTCGACAGCCTGCATGCGGCAATTCAATTCGCCATTGCGGAGATCGCCTCCCGGCGCAAGGTAAGCATCGACCTCAAGCAGATCTGGCGCAAGGAGCCGACGGTGTTCGATACGGCGCTGGTCGATGCGGTCGAAGCCGCGGCGAAGGACATGGGCTACAGCTATCGCCGCATCACCTCAGGCGCGGGCCACGATGCCTGCAACCTCGCCACCGTGATTCCGGCGGCGATGATCTTCGTGCCCTGCAAGGACGGCGTCAGTCATAACGAGCTTGAAGACGCGACGCAGGCCGACTGCGCCGCCGGCGCGAACGTTCTGCTGCATGCGGTGCTGGCGTTGGCGGGAGTTTCGTCTGAGGCGAAGTCTGAAAACTAAGACTGTCGTCCCGGCGCAGGCCGGGACCCATCATCCCTAGCCTCTCGATAGAACACGACATACATCCCTCATAACATGAGACGACAGGGAGTATGGGTCCCGCCTTGGCGGGGACGACCGTTGAGATTTCGTTTCTTGAAAGCCGAGCCTCATGACTTCAAAGAAAATAGTCCCCCCCGTCGCGCCGCGCCGCCCTCACAGCTTCACCCATCACGGCATCACCGTAACCGACGACTATGCGTGGCTGAAGGATGAGAACTGGCAGGAAGTGCTGCGCGACCCGTCGGTGCTCAAGCCGGATATCCGCGCCTATCTCGAAGCGGAAAACGCCTATGCCGACACGGTGCTGGGCCACACCGAGCCGTTGCAGAAGAAGCTGGTCGCCGAAATGCGCGGCCGCATCAAGGAAGACGATTCCAGCGTTCCGTCGCCGGACGGGCCTTTCGCCTACTTCCACAAGTACAACGAGGGTGGCCAGCACGAGCAGATCGGACGGCAGCCACGCGACGGCGGTACCGCGCGCTTCCTCATCGACGGTGACGAACTGGCGAAACAGACCGAATACTTCAAATTCGGCGAAGCGCGGCATTCTCCCGATCACAGGCTCGAAGCCTGGAGCGCCGACGTTCGCGGTTCGGAGTATTTCACCATCCGCATCCGTGATTGGGAAACCGGCAAGGACAGCAGCGATTGTGTCGAGGAAACCGACGGCGGCATCGTTTGGGCGGCGGATTCAAAATCGTTCTTCTATGTGAAGCTCGATGACAACCATCGGCCGATGCAGGTCTATCGCCACATCCTCGGCACACCGCAATCGGACGACACGCTGGTCTATGAGGAAGGCGACCCCGGCTGGTTTACACACATTCATGAAAGCGCCAGCGGCCGCTTCTGTGTGATCGCAGGTGGCGACCACGAAACTTCCGAGCAGCATCTGATCGACCTGAGCGCACCGGGGTCCAGGCCGCGTCTGGTCGCCAAACGCGAGGAAGGCGTGCAATACTCCGTCGCCGACCGCGGCGACCAGCTCTTCATTCTGACCAACGCGGACGACGCCATCGACTTCAAGATTGTCACCGCGCCGCTCGCCTCGCCTGCGCGCAAGAGCTGGCGAGACCTGATCCCGCACCGGCCCGGCACCTACATCATCGACATCGAGCTTTATTCCGGCCATCTGGTGCGGATGGAGCGGACCAATGCCCTCCCGTCCATCGTCATTCGCGATCTCGCCACGCTGCAGGAACACGCCATCGCCTTCGATGAAGCCGCCTATTCGCTCGGCACGCTCGGCGGCTACGAGTTCCACACAACCAACCTCCGCTTTTCCTATTCGTCGATGACCACGCCGTCGGAAGTGTTCGACTACGATATGGTCAGCCGTGCGCGCACCTTGCGCAAGCGGCAGGAGATTCCGTCGGGCCACAACCCGGCTGATTACGTGACAACACGCATCATGGCGGTCTCGCACGATGGCGCGCTGGTGCCCGTCTCGATCCTTCATCGCAAGGATCTGAAGCGCGATGGCAGCGCGCCGCTGCTGTTGTATGGCTATGGCTCCTATGGCACCGCGATGCCTGCCTCGTTCTCCGCCAACCGGCTGTCGCTGGTCGATCGCGGCTTTGTCTATGCCATCGCGCATGTCCGCGGCGGCTCCGACAAGGGCTGGGGCTGGTATCTCGACGGCAAGCGCGAGAAGAAAACAAACACCTTCGATGATTTCGCCGCCGCAGGCCGCGCGCTGATCGAGGCGAAATACACGTCAGCAAAGAAGATCGTGGGCCATGGCGGCAGCGCCGGTGGCATGTTGATGGGCGCCGTGGCCAACCGCTCGGGTGAACTGTTCGCAGGCATCGTCGCGGAAGTGCCGTTCGTCGATGTGCTGAACACCATGCTGGATGCAACGCTACCGCTGACGCCGCCGGAATGGCCCGAATGGGGCAACCCGATCGAAAGCGCGGACGATTTCAAAACAATCCTGTCCTATTCGCCCTATGACAATATCGCCGCGAAGGAATATCCCGCCATTCTCGCCATGGGCGGCATCGCCGATCCGCGTGTCACCTATTGGGAGCCGGCCAAATGGATCGCGCGTCTGCGGCCTGTCATGACCGGCGGCGGACCGGTGATACTGCGCACCAATATGGGTGCGGGCCATGGCGGCGCATCCGGCCGCTTCAACCGGCTGGATGAAATCGCAATTGCCTACGCATTCGCACTATGGGCTGTGGGATTGGCGCAAAGCTAAAGCGCTTACCTCAAAGGTAATTTAATAGCCGCGCCCCGGCTGCAAAGATGCTGATCGGATTCGGTTGCAGCGCGTCATGACGTGCCGCCAATCTCCGCCCATACTCCAATGCCTCTGACTCGCCTCTGGTCCGGAATTCCTGCATGCGCCGCCTGCCCTTCTATTACGGCTGGATCATCGTCGCCGTAACCTTCATCACCATGGGCATCGGCGTGAATGCCCGCACTTCGTTCTCGCTGTTCTTCTCGCCCATTGTCGACGAATTCGGCTGGGATCGCGGCGTCACCGCCGGCGCATTTTCGGTCGGCTTTCTGGTCTCGGCGCTGCTCAGTCCGCTGATGGGCAAGCTGATGGACCGCACCGGCCCGCGGACCGTGATGGAGCTTGGCGTGGTGCTGATGGGCGCGGGCCTGTTGCTTGCCCCGCTGACCTCCCAGCCCTGGCATCTTTACGGCACCATCGGCTGCCTCGTCGGCGCGGGCAGCATTTGTCTCGGCTATTCCGGCCAGTCGCTGTTCCTTCCGAACTGGTTTGTCAAACAACGTGGCCTCGCGGTCGGCCTTGCCTTCGCGGGCGTCGGCATCGGCTCGATCATCATCCTGCCGTGGGTGCAGTTTCTGATCGACAGAAGCGGTTGGCGCGCCGCGAGTTGGGCGATGGGCATCCTCGTGCTGGTCGTGTTGATCCCGCTCAATCTCTTGCTGCGCAAGCGCCCCGAAGATATCGGCCTGCGGCCGGACGGCGAAGCCGCGCCGACAGCCACAACCACCGCGCCGCCCTCGAATGTGGTTGATCCTGAATGGGTGGCCGTCGACTGGACGCTCGCGCGCGCGCTGCGCACCGCGCGGTTCTGGTGGATTTCACTGGGCTACTTCTGCGGCCTGTATGTCTGGTATGCCGTGCAGGTGCATCAGACCAAATATCTGGTTGAGATCGGATTCAGTTCGACCTCCGCCGCGTGGGCGCTGGGCATGGTCAGCCTGATCGGCATTCCGGGGCAGATTGCGCTCGGCTATCTCTCCGACCGCATCGGCCGCGAATGGATCTGGACCATCTCATCGCTCGGCTTTGCGATCTGCTTTGCGATGCTGATTGCGCTGCAATACACGCCGACGCTGTTGCTTGTGTACGTCATGGTGATCGCGCAGGGCGCGCTCGGTTACGGCTTCACCTCGATCATGGGCGCCGTGGTCGCAGAGATTTTTCAGGGCAAACATTTCGGTACCATCTTCGGCACCATCGGCTTCACCGCGCTGGCGGGCGGCGCGGCAGGTCCGTGGATCACCGGCATCCTGCATGACATCTATGGCGATTACACGCTGGCATTCGTGATCGGTATCATGGCCAGCGCCCTCTCCGCCGCCGCGATCTGGCTCGCGGCCCCGCGAAAGGTTCGCGCCGTGGCAGGACGGATGGACCGGATCGCGAAGCCCGCCTAGCCCAATCCGATCTGCGCGCGATATCCGGCACGCAATGCATTCACGATGGACGGCGGCGTCAGCAGCATCGCGCCGGTGAGGTCTGCTGGCGCGGGGGTATAGCCGGCAAACGACCAGCGCCAGACCGCACCTTTCGCAATGAGATAACTTTCCCCGCCGACAGCTATCATCGCGCCGTCCGGTAACTGGAGGACGGAGCTTGGGAGCGGATGCAGCCGCTTCTGGCGCCCGTCCAGCCGTTCATCGTGAAGCCGCGCGTCCATTTCGGTCGCATAAGGTGTGGTGATGCTGTTTCCTTCTGCCCATGAATCGCGAAAGGCCGTCGCATCGTTACGGCGGCAATAGAAACACGGTCGATGCCCCGCCGCGAAGGATGTCGCCTCATCGAGGAAGAATAACTCTGTCCAGCTTCGTCGGCTCATCACCTTGCGCCTGCGCCCGCGAAACTCGCAGACGCAGGTGATCCAGGCCTTCGACGACCAGCGCCGGTTCAGCAGCGTTCGGGTCGCCGGATCGTGGATGATGCCGCGGTTGCCAGTGAAGCGTCCGCGATGCGCGGTGGCAACGATCTCCCCGAACGGCGACACACGGTTTTGCAGGGGCATTAAACAAGTCTTTCGTCATTGCGAGCGAAGCGAAGCAATCCATAAGCAGCAAGCAAGACTGGATTGCTTCGTCGCTATCGCTCCTCGCAATGACGAATCACAAAGCACTGTGTCATCCGTAATCCGATGACATTGCGAGAAGCAATCCTGAAGTTTAGTTCAGCACATCCTGATTGATGACATTCTCGCGAATCGGATTGCCATCAAGCGCGCTCAGAATGTTCTTCGCGGTCTGCAGGCTCATGCGGTCAAGCGCCTCGCGCGTCACGCCGGCGACATGCGGCGCGGTGATGACATTGTCGAGCTTGAACAGCGGATGGTCCGGCCGCGGCGGCTCCTGCGCGAACACGTCGACACCCGCGCCCGCGATCTTGCCGGACGTGAGCGCTGCGTAAAGCGCGTCCTCGTCCACGATGCCGCCGCGCGCCGTATTGATGAGGTAAGCCGTCGGCTTCATCAGTTGAAGCTGCGCGGTGCTGAACATGTTGACCGTTTCCGGCGATTTCGGACAATGGATCGTGATGAAGTCGGCGCGCGGGATCGCTGCGTTGAGATCGGTCACATACTCCGCTTCCGCAGCTTCAATCGCAGACGCGGGCTTGAACGGATCGTAGACCAGCACGTTCATTTCCATCGCCACCAGCCGCTTGACGGTGCGTGATCCGATGCGGCCAAAGCCGATCACCAGCGCGGTCTTGCCGAGCAGATCGTATGGGATCGCGCCGAGACGCTTGGTCCAGTTGCCGCTCTTGACCAGGCGATCAAGTTCGGCGGCGCGTTTGGCCAGTGACAGCATCATGAACAGCGCGCATTCGGCGACCGAGGGCGAATTGGCAATGCCGGTGGTCATCAGCGGAATCCTGCTGGCGCTGAGGGCCTTCACATCCACTGCGTCATAACCGAAGCCGATGCGTGTCACGACTCTCATCTCGCCGGAAGACGCGATCTCGTTGGCGCCGAATGCCGTCCCGCCCAGCGCCACGCCATTCACCGGCGCATGCTCGCGCAGCATCTTGTTGAAGTCCGGCGCAGAGATCGTGTTGGGAAATTCAATCGCTTCGATATCTTCGCGGTCCCGGAGCAGCGCCCAGCCGCCGGGCGACATGGTTTCGACGATCAGCAGTTTCTTCTTGTTGGTGGCCATTTCATCCCCTGATGCGTTGTTGATTGTCAGATTGGCGCGAGGCGCAAGCCGCCCATCATCGCCTCGTTTGGCCGTTTCCCGCAAGCCGGGAAAGATGCCGAAGCCCGCTCTTGCCGCCGCCCCGCCGCGAAGGCACACTCCCCGCGCCTTGCCATCCCGGCGCAAACAACCAACAACAGGAGATCAACCCGTGAGTCAGTCCGCGCCCCATCCCGGATCCCTGCTCGAGACACTGGCCCGCTGGGACACACCGACGATCTGCAACGCGCTGGAAGTGGTCGCGCCGGAACGCCGCCTGATCGGCTACACCACCAAGCCGCTGGTTTGCCCGTTTCCGGATCTGCCACCAATGGTGGGATACGCTCGCACCGCAACAATCCGCGCCACCTCGGCCTCGAACCTGTCACCGGCGGACCAGCGCGCGCAGCGGCTGGCCTATTATGAGTATTGCGGCACGGGTCACGGTCCCCGCATCAGCGTCATTCAGGATCTCGACGGGATCAACATCGGCTTCGGCGCGTTCTGGGGCGAGGTCAACAGTTCGGTCCACAAGGCTCTGGGCTGCCTCGGTGTCGTCACGGACGGATCAATCCGTGACATTCCGGCATGGGCGCCGGGCTTTCAGGCGCTGGCCGGAAGCATCGGTCCCTCCCACGCCTTCGTTCATCTTGCCGGATTCGGCGAAACGGTGTGTGTCGCAGGCATGACGGTGAGTTCGGACGATCTGATTCACGCCGACCGCCATGGCGCGGTGGTGATCCCGGCCAATATCGCGGAGAAACTTCCGGATGCGGCACGACTCTGCGAACGGCGCGAGGAGCCGATTCTCGGCATCGCGCGCGATCCGTCGTTCACCGTCGCAAAGCTGAAAGAGGCGCTCGCCAAGGCGGCTGAGATTCACTAGCTCGGAGGTTCATATGAAAGTCGCACTCGGCGTTGTGGTTGGACTGGTGATCGGGTTTCTCGCCATGACCTGGTATAAAACAGGTCACCTGCCCTTCTAGATCGCCTCATAGGCAAACAGCATCGCGATAATGGTGATGCTGAACAGGCCGGTCAGAAACAGCACGTCTGCGATCCGCTCGCAGCGTTCGCTCAGGCCGGTCGCCATCACGTAGCGGATGGAGAGATAGGACGACGTTGCGCTGATGAGAAAGAGCAGAGCCGCGAGCGCGGCGTATTCATCGACATGGGTCGGTCCCATCCGGGTTTCGACGACTTTCACAAGGCCGATGAAGGTCGTACATATGCCGATCATGGTGGCGGAGGTCGGCAGGATGTGATGGGACAGTTCTTTGTTACTGCGCTCGTCTTTCTGCCGGTCGGTCATTGTCTCACCTGTCTCGAACCGAATGCCGCGGCGCCGGTTATGATGATCCCGCCGCTGAAATTATCCGAGTTCTGAATGCCTGTCTCACCTCAATACCGCGCTTCGGCCAGCCATGCCGCACTTGGCCCGGATTTCTACGACATCGTCGCCGCGGCGGAGTTTCCCGATCACATTCTGCGCTATCGCAACCGGCGCGCGGCGAAGTCGGTGGGGCTGGACACCCTGACCGACGAGGAATGGATCGCACATTTCGGGCGCTTTCAGCCGCTGGCCGATACTTTCGCGGAGCCTCTGGCCCTGCGCTACCACGGTCATCAGTTTCGCGTTTACAACCACGAACTCGGCGACGGGCGCGGCTTCCTGTTCGCTCAACTGTACGATGAGAAGGGCCGCCTGCTCGATCTCGCCACCAAGGGCAGCGGCAAGACGCCATGGTCACGCACCGCGGACGGACGCCTCACGCTGAAGGGCGGCGTGCGCGAAGTGCTTGCCACCTCGATGCTGGAAGCACTCGGTGTCGATACCTCGAAGACATTCAGCCTCATCGAAACCGGCGAAGCGCTCGTGCGCGGCGACGAACCCTCGCCCACGCGGTCGTCTGTGATGGTACGGCTCAGTCATTCGCATATCCGGATCGGCTCGTTCCAGCGGCAGGCCTTTCTTCGCAGTCAGGAGAACATCCTCAAGCTGCTCGACTACACCATCAAAACCTACATGCCCGATCTCTGGCGTGACGATCCAGCGGCGCGCGCTGTCGAATTTCTTGAAGAAGTCTGCCGCCGTGTCGCACGGGTCGGCGCACAGTGGATGGCGGCCGGATTCGTTCACGGCGTTCTGAACACGGACAACATCAATGTCACCGGCGAAAGTTTTGATTATGGCCCGTGGCGTTTCCTCCCCGTGCTGGAGCCGGACTTCACCGCGGCTTATTTCGACGAGAGCGGGCTCTACGCCTACGGCCGCCAGCCCGATGCGCTGTTCTGGAACGTCACGCGGCTGGCGGAATGCTTGCTCGGCATCGCCGATCAGCCGAATCTGGAGAAAGCGCTCGGCGTATTCGAACCGGCAATCCGGCGCGAATTCACCGATGCGATGGTGAAACGGCTGGGCGTCCAGTCACGCGGCGCGGTGCTCGATAACGAATTGGTGCGCGCGTTGTGGGTCTTTCTGGCTGAAACCAAAGCGCCGTTCGAGCAGACCTTCTTCGATTGGTTCGGCGGACTGGCGAGTTCTGAGCGCGCCGCGCATAGTCCGTCGAAAGACTTCTATGCAATGGAGCCGTTCACAGCCGTTCGCGATGCACTGCGCGACTTCGTGCCGCGCGAAGAGATCAATCTCGCGAACCCCTTCTTTGCGCGAAGCAACGCCTGTTCGATGCTAATTGACGAGGTCGAAGCGATCTGGAAGCCGATCGCCGACAGCGACGACTGGTCGGTGTTTCACGCCAAGCTCGACGCCATTGACCAGATGCGCGAGGCGTATGGGTTGGGATAGATTTTCTATCGCGTCATTCCGGACAGCCCGCATTACGGGCTGATCCGGAATCCAGACGAGTTCATCGAAAACTACTGCGAGATTCCGGGTTCGCTCGCAAATGCTCGCGCCCCGGAATGACGCTCCTCACGCCACCTTCCTGCGCGGCGTCGCTGCGGAGAACGTACCGTCGAGGAAGCCGGTCAGGCGCTTGCGGATGATGAACTCGGCGTCCGCCATGATGCGGTCGATCAGTTCCTTCACCGTCGGGATGTCGTGGATCAGGCCGACCATCATGCCGCAGCTCCATGCGCCTGCGTCCATGTCACCTTCCTGCATCACCTTCGGATAGACGCCGGCGACCTGGTCCATGATGTCCTCGATCTTGAGGCTCTTGCCCTTTTCCTTTTCGATCTCGATCAGCTTCTCGACATTCTTGTTGGTGAGAACGCGCTCGGTGTTGCGCAGCGCGCGCATCACAAGGCGGGTGTCGAGCTCGGTGGCCTTCAACAGCGCCTGCTTCACATTCGGATGAACCGGCGCTTCCTTGGTCGCGATGAAGCGCGTGCCCATGTTCATGCCCTGCGCGCCCATGGCGAGCGCAGCCACGAGGCTGCGCGCGTCGGCCATGCCGCCCGAGGCGACGAATGGAATCGTGAGCTCTTCTTCCGCGCGCGGCAGCAGGATCATGTTCGGCATATCGTCTTCGCCGGGATGCCCGCCGCACTCAAAGCCGTCGACGCTGACAGCGTCGCAGCCGATGGCTTCAGCTTTCAGCGAATGACGAACCGACGTGCACTTGTGGATCACCTTGATGCCCGCGGCCTTCAGCGCCGGCATGTACTGCTCGGGGCTGCGGCCCGCGGTCTCGACCGCCTTGATGCCGGCCTCTTTGATGACCTGGATGTATTCCGGATACGGCGGTGCCGCGAAGGTCGGCAGGAAGGTCAGGTTCACGCCGAACGGCTTGTCGGTCATATCCTTGCACTTGGCAATTTCCTTCGCCAGCAGTTCCGGCGTCTTCTGCGTCAGACCGGTGATGATGCCGAGGCCACCCGCATTCGAGACAGCGGAGGCAAGCTCCGCGAAGCCGACATAGTGCATGCCACCCTGAATGATCGGGTGCTGGATGCCGAACAGTTCCGTAATCGCCGTTTTCATGTGTTCCCTCTCTCAGGATATCGAATTCCAAAATCTCGTCTGCGCCGTCCGTTACCGGACTGTTGCCCCAATGGTTAGCGCAGGTCCGCGCGATGCGACAATGCTTTGGCCCGTCAGACCAGCCATGTCGTCAGTTCTGAAACGGAACGTATCAGGATGAACCGGCTCGTCAACTCTGGTGGTCAAAGGACGATCCAAAGTGTATCAGAGCGGCCATAACTCCATCGCCCCGCAACGGAATTTCCGCTTGAGCCAGCCGCAGCCCGTTAAGCCGTTTCTTGAAGTCCTGTCCGGAAGCCGGCAGGCCGTGCCGCCGGTCTGGATGATGCGGCAGGCCGGCCGCTATCTGCCGGAATATCGCGAACTGCGCGCCACGGCGGGCAGCTTTCTCGATCTGTGCTTCAACCCCGAATGGGCCGCCGAGGTCACGCTGCAGCCGATCCGCCGCTTCGGTTTCGATGCCGCGATCATCTTTTCGGACATTCTGGTCATCCCCCATGCGCTTGGGCGCGCGGTGCGTTTCGAGGCCGGCGAAGGCCCCCGCCTCGATCCGCTCGACACCCCGGAGAAGGTCAACACATTGGCCACCGCTGCGGACTTCACCAGGCTCGAGCCGGTTTATGAAGCGCTTCGCCGTGTGCGGAGCGCACTCGATCCGAACGTGGCGCTGATCGGTTTCTGCGGCGCGCCGTGGACGGTCGCGACCTACATGGTCGCAGGACAAGGCACGCCGGATCAGGCGCCCGCACGGATGCTCGCCTATCGCGCGCCCGACGCTTTCGCAAAGATCATCGACGTGCTGGTCGCGAATTCGATTCAATATCTGCTGGGACAACTCAAGGCCGGTGCCGACGCGCTGCAAATCTTCGACACCTGGGCAGGCGTGCTGCCGCCGCGCGAATTTCAGCGCTGGTCGGTTGAACCGACGCGGCGGATCATAGAAGGCGTCCGCGCCAAGGCACCACATGCGAAAATCATTGGCTTTCCACGCGGGGCTGGCGCGCAACTGCCGCTATATGTGGAGCAAACAAAAGTCGATGGCGTCAGTATCGACTGGACGGCAGATCCGTTATTGATCCGCGAGCGCGTGCAAAATCGCGTTGCCGTGCAGGGCAATCTCGACCCGCTGGCGCTGATCGCGGGCGGCGCGGCGCTGGACCGCGCTGTCGATGACGCGCTGACGAATTATGCCGGCGGACGCTACATCTTCAATCTCGGCCATGGTATCCAGCCGGAAACGCCGATTACGCATGTGGAGCAGATGCTGAAGCGCGTGAGAGCGTATAAGGGCTAGCCGTCACCTCGCCATCACACGCGACTACAGCGCAATCTCTCCCTGTCATGCCCGGCCTTGTGCCGGGCATCCATTCAAGCCGGCCTTGACGTCTCGATGATCGCAGCGGCCCCCTGCGCCAGCAGATCGAAAGCCACCGCACGGCCCAGTTCGCGCGGCTTGTCGGCAGGTCCGCGGCGGGTGGCTTCAAGCAAGCGGTCACCTTCAAGGTCGAGCACCGACGCAGTTAGCGTCATCTCGCGTCCATCAATGGTGGAATATCCCGCGATCGGCGAATTGCAGTGACCATTGAGTACCCACAGCACCTCGCGCTCGGCGTCGGCGCACAGATGCGCGGCGGGATCGTCGATCAGCGCCAGATATTGCCGGGTCTGCCAGTCGTTCGCCGCGCATTCCACCGCGACAATGCCCTGCCCGGCTGCGGGCAGCATCTCCAGCGCAGCAAACTCGTGCGCGATGCGGCCCGCGAGCCCGACGCGCTCCAATCCTGACCGCGCCATGATCAGAGCATCGGCGGGACCGACCTCGCCGCCATCCGCCAGCTTCTGCATCTCGCCGTTGTCGAGTTTGCGCACGCGCGTATCGGCGGCGCCACGGAAATGGATGACCTCGATCTCGGGAAACAGCCGCCGCACGTAAGCGGCGCGCCGCACGGCGTTGGTGCCGATCTTGAAGCCCTTGCCCCTGGTACGCTTCATATCCTCAAAGGTCACGCCCGCGCGCAGCACCAGCGCGTCGGTCGGCGGATCGCGCGACAGTGTCGCGCCGATCACAAGGCCCGGCGTGTCCTCGTTGCCCGGCATGTCTTTCAGCGAATGCATCGCGGCATGAAGTTTTCCGGTGATCACCGCTTCGCGGATTTCGGCGACGAAGGCGCCGCCCTTGCCGCCATGGGGCAGCAGCAGG
This sequence comes from Afipia sp., assembly GCA_050249215.1. Taxonomy (GTDB): domain Bacteria; phylum Pseudomonadota; class Alphaproteobacteria; order Rhizobiales; family Xanthobacteraceae; genus Afipia. The sequence continues at coordinate 232,740 of JBFWQX010000007.1, read as the reverse complement.
CCGGTCTGGTCGGTGTCGCCGCGTGTCTCGAACTTGACGATCTCGACTTTCAGATCGGGCGCGGCGGCCTCCAGCCGGCGAGCGATTTCCTCGGTTTGCGCCAGCGCCATCTTGCTTTTGCGCGTTCCGATACGCAGGGAAATTGCGGCCACGTCTGCTCCACCCGATAAAATCACGCCCGTTCGGGCGCAACATACGGCGAGCGATCCCCCGAATGCAAACGCATTGGGGCCAAAAACGACCGCCGCACTGTTTCGAGACTGGACGGCGGCGATATCATCCGGCTTTGATGCAGCCATGAGCGGACACAGCAAGTCTTTGAACGGTGGCAATCCTCGCCCCCGCATTGTGATTATCGGTGGCGGATTCTCCGGCGCCGTGCTGGCATGGCATCTTCACCGCACAGCACCGCATCGCCATGAAATTGTAATTGTTGAGCCTCGTGACGAGATCGGCCGTGGCCTCGCCTATGACAGCAGCGATCCGGCGCACCGGATCAATGTGCCTGCGCTGAAAATGAATCTCGATTTCGACGAGGAAGGTCATTTCGAGCAATGGCTGATCGCGTCGGGATATCCCGCGCGCGATCCGGCATCGGTGATTGCAGATGTTCACCTGTTCCCGACACGCAAAGCGTTCGGCGACTATGTCATTGCGCATGTCGGGCAACTCGGCGGTGCCGTCACGCACAAGCACGCAAAGGCGCGCGCGGTCATCCCGAATCAATGCGGACACCGTGTCGTCTGTGACGACGGCGAAGAGATTCACGCCGATGCCGTGGTGCTGGCGGTATGCCATACGCCGCCGGAGGTGCCGTCATCGCTCACAGAGCTGCGCGACAATCCCCGATTCATCGCCAATCCGTGGCAGCGGGATGCCTTGAGCGGCATCGCGCCCGACGATCGCATCCTGATTGTCGGAACCGGCCTGACCATGGCCGATATTGTCGCATCGCTCGACCGCCAAGGACATCGCGGACATGTCACTGCGATCTCGCGGCGCGGCCTGCGCTCGCAGACTCATGCCACGCAGTTCAGCGACGTCTTCGGCGATTTCGCGAGCAGTCCTTCGCGCACAACGCTCGCGCTGCTGCGCCATGTCCGACGCGCCATCGCGGAAGCCGCACGCGAGGGACAGTCATGGCATCCGGTACTCGATCAATTGCGCCTGCAAGGCTTTGAAATCTGGCGCGCACTGCCATCGAATGAACGTGTCCGGCTGATCCGGCATCTCCGCCCGTTCTGGGACACCTATCGCTTCCGTATCGCGCCACAGGTCGACGCCGTGATCGTGCGCCGGATCAATGAAGGCTCGCTGACAATTCGGGCGGCATCGGTCCGCGCAAGCAGGCACCAAGGCAAGGCGCTGTCCGTCGAACTCCGCGCACGGCGCAGCCAGACCTGGGAGCCGGCAACGTTCGACGCTATCGTTCTTGCCACGGGCCCGGCACATGGAACAGTGTTCAGCAGCAATCCGCTTCTTGGCCAGATGAGCGACGACGGACTCGCGCGGCCCGATGCGCTGGGTCTGGGCATTGATGTCGATCTGCAGGGCCGTGCGATCGGCCGCGATGACCGCGCCGCCGACACACTTTTTGTCGCAGGCCCGCTCGCGCGCGGGACGTTTGGCGAACTGATGGGTGCGCCGGATCTGGCGCGCCATGCCCGCAACATCGCGGAAACTTTGGCACGCATGGATCTCCACGCATCCCGGTTGCCTCCGCATCCTGTCCAAGATTAAAACAAACATCAGTCATCCCGCCTCCAGGCAACGCCGGATACGGGATCAGCCGGAGAGCCTCATGATGAATTCCCGCGAGCGCATCAGCTTCCTTGCGCCCCTGTTCGTTCCGGCCACCCGGCCCGACCGGTATTTCAAGGCGGCGTCCTCCGGCGCGGATGGCATCATCGTCGACCTTGAGGATGCGGTTGCCGCCAATGAAAAGGACGCCGCGCGCGAGACGCTGAAGACCGCAGCCCTGCCCCCGAACGCCATTGTCCGGATCAATGCGTTCGGCACGCGCTGGCATGAAGCCGACGTGGTCGCCATGAAAGACCTCGACATCGCAGGTATCATGCTTCCGAAAGCGGAAACCGCCGGACATCTCGAGAGCGTGCGCGCGGTGCTGGGCAACATGCCGGTGATCTCGCTGATCGAGTCCGCCCACGGCGTCGCCGGCGTGCGCGAGGTCGCTGCTCACTCGAACCGGCTGGCATTCGGCTATATCGACTTCAGCGCCGATCTCGGCTGCAGCATGGATCGTGACGCGCTGTTGATGGCGCGGGCCGAAATCGTTCTGGCCTCGCGGCTGGCGCAACTGCCCGCGCCGCTCGAAGGCGTCACGCCGTCGTTCGACGATCCGGCGCTGGTGGAAGACGATGCGCGTTATGCGGCGGCGATGGGTTTTGGCGGAAAACTCTGCATTCATCCGAAACAGATCGCACCGACGCTGGCCGGTTTCCGCCCTTCGCAAAGGGACGTCGAATGGGCGACGAAAATCGCGAATTCCGGTGACGGCGCAGTGTCGGTGGACGGCATGATGGTGGACGCACCGGTGCGGTTGCGTGCGCAGCGCATTCTCGCGGCAGCAAAGGCTTGCGACGCGGCGGGATCGGGACAAGCAGCCTCGTGAGGAGCGGGCTTTCCACTTGTCATGGCCGGGCTTGTCCCGGCCATCCACGTCTTTTCCCGGAGACAATTTGAAGACGTGGATGCCCGGCACGAGGCCGGGCATGACGAACATTAGCAATGCTCTCTATGCCGCCGCGACCGGCGGCCAGGTCATGAGAACCATCTCGGCGGTTTTCTTCAGTTCTTCGCGCGTGGCGCCGCCCACGGCCTGCACCGCAAGGCCTTGCGAAATCGTCGCGATGTAGCGCGCCAACGCCGTGGCGTCCGCGGCGTCCGGCAGATCGCCTTCGGATTTCGCGCGCTCGAACCGCGCGCGCAGATCGCTCTCGAACTGGCTGCGGCGCACGCGCAGTTCCTCCTTGATGGATTCCGCCGCGTCACCGCCGGTCAATGCGCCATTGATCGACAGGCACCCTGCCGGGCATTCAGGATCGGTCACCGCGTCCACTTCGCTGTAGAGCAGGTTTTCGACAACGGCACGCGCCGTCGGCAGCAGCAGCGCGCGCTTGGTGTAACCGGCCGGCCCATCGACATAGGAATCGAGCGCCTTGCGGAAAAGCTCTTCCTTGTTGCCGAACGCGGCATAAAGCGACGGCTTGGTGATGCCCATGGCCTCGGTCAGATCCGCCATGGACGCGCCCTCGTATCCCTTCTCCCAGAAAACGTGCAGCGCGTTCTCCAGAGCCTGGTCGAGATCGAATTCCCGGGGTCGTCCGATAGCCACAGTAAGAACCTTTCTGATTTTGTACCTTTCGTTAGATATGTCCCTTGACGGCGAAAGTCCAAGCCCCATTTATACCGAGCGTTATAGTTGCGGCGCAGCAATAAAAGACTGCGACGCGGGACAGGCCGGAAACTTTGTTCTCTTCTCCTGTCGATCCATTTCTGCAACGCATTGAAAAAACTGCAGTTTGCGCCCGGCGCGAACGCGAGAAGAAAATGGGGCACGCAATGACAAGTCTCTCGAAAAGAACCGGTTTGATCGGCGCTGGCGTTGGTCTGGCGATCCTGGCCACCGCCGGTGGTTTCGTCTTTTTCACCGCCAACGACCGCGCCAGGGCCGATTCCGCGGCGGCGGCGGTCCCGGCCGCAACCCCGGTGTCCGTCGCCAGGGTCGCGGAGCGCGAAGCTGCCATCTGGGATGAATTCTCCGGCCGCCTGGAGGCCATCGAACAGGTCGAGGTCCGCTCCCGTGTGGCGGGCGCCATTCAGGAAATCCGTTTTCGCGAAGGCGCGATGGTCCAGAAGGACGACATTCTGGTGGTGATCGACCCGGCGCTCTATGCCGCCGAAGTCGCCCGCGCCGACGCGCAGGTTGCTGCCGCGCAGGCACGCCTCGTCTTCACCAAGAGCGACTTCGAGCGCGGCCAGCAACTGACCGGCTCCAACACCATCTCCCAGCGCGATCAGGATAACCGTATCAATGCCTATCGCGAAGCCGAAGCGAACCTGAAAGCGGCGCAGGCCACCCTCAAGACCGCGCAGCTCAATCTCAGCTACACCGAAGTCCGCGCGCCGGTGAGCGGCCGCGTGGGCAAGCGTGAGATCACCGTCGGCAACCTGATCGCCGCCGGTCCCGGCTCGCCGCTGCTGACCACCATCGTTTCGACCTCGCCGATCTATGCCAGCTTCAATGCCGACGAACAGATCGTCCTGCGCGCGCTGAACGCGCTCGGCGACGACGCTTCCGCATCGAAGACCGGCCGCATTCCCGTCCGCATGGGCACCGCGACCAGCAACGGCCTGCCGCTCGAGGGCCACATGCAGTTGATCGACAATCAAGTTGATGCGCGCACCGGCACGGTGCGGGTCCGCGCCATCTTCGACAACAAGGATGGCCATCTGATCCCCGGGCAGTTCGTCCGCCTGCAGATGGGCCAGCCCAAGACCGAACGCGCCATGATGATCAACGAGCGCGCTGTCGGCACCGACCAGAACAAGAAATACGTCATGGTCGTGAACAAGGAGAACAAGGCGGAGTATCGCGAAGTTTCTCTTGGCGTCGCAGTCGACGGCCTGCGTGTTGTCACCTCGGGCCTGAAGCCGGGCGAACAGATCGTGGTGAAGGGCCTGCAGCGCATCCGCCCCGGCGCGCCCGTTGCACCGGAAGTGATCGCGATGGATGCGAACTGAACGTTCGAGGTTAAAGCATCGACCGCATTGCGCGCCGCCACCCTGAGGTGCCGTAGCGAAGCGGAGGCCTCGAAGGGCGACGGCGACCTGTCCGGTCATCCTTCGAGGCTCGCAAAAGCGAGCACCTCAGGATGATGACACGGCAGGTTCACCGCGTCACCGATCAGAAATCGCGCCGGCCAAAGCGCGACAACAAGACCAATAATGAGATAACGTCATGAATATCTCTCGCTTTTTTATCGACCGGCCGATCTTCGCCGGTGTGCTCTCCGCGCTGATCCTGCTCGCGGGTCTGCTCTCACTTCCTGCGCTGCCGATCTCCGAATATCCGGAAGTCGCGCCGCCGATCGTGACCGTGCGCGCGCTTTATCCGGGTGCGAATCCGAAGGTCATCATCGAGTCCGTCGCAACGCCGCTGGAAGAACAGATCAACGGCGTTGAGAACATGCTCTATATGAACAGCCAGGCGACGACCGACGGCGTGCTGACCCTCAACGTCACCTTCCGCCTCGGCACCAATCCCGATCTCGCGCAGCAGATGGTACAAAACCGGGTCTCGCAGGCGGAATCGCGCTTGCCCGCGGTCACGCGCCAGCTCGGCATCACCACGGTGAAGAGTTCACCGAACATCACGCTGGTGGTGCATCTGCTGTCGCCGAACGACCGCTATGACACGACCTACCTGCGCAATTTCGGTGTGCTGAACGTCAAGGACCGCCTTGCCCGCATCCGCGGTGTCGGTCAGGTGCAGATCTGGGGCGCGGGCGATTACGCCATGCGCGTCTGGCTCGATCCGCAAAAAGTCGAGGAACTGGGCCTGTCGCCCGGCGACATCACCCGCGAAATTCAGGCGCAGAACGTCGAAGCCGCCGCCGGAACCGTCGGCGGCGCGCCGAACTCCGCCGACATCACCCTGCAGATGCCGCTCAACGCGCAGGGCCGCCTGAAGGACGAGCAGGAATTCGGCGATATCGTCATCAAGACCGGACAGAACGGCGAGATCACCCGCCTGCGCGACGTCGCCCGGATCGAGCTTGGCGCGTCCGAATATGCGCTGCGCTCGCAGATCGACAACAAGTCCGCCGTCGGCATCGGCATCTTCCAGTCGCCCGGCGCCAACGCGCTCGCCATCGCCGACGAAGTCCACGCCACGATGAAGCAGATCAAGGCGAACATGCCTGAGGGCGTGGATTACCGGATCGCCTACGATCCGACGCGCTTCATCCGCGCCTCCATCGAAGCGGTGATCCATACCCTGCTGGAAGCCATCGCGCTGGTGGTGCTGGTCGTCATCCTGTTCCTGCAGACGTGGCGCGCGTCGATCATTCCGCTGATCTCGGTGCCGGTCTCGATCATCGGCACCTTCGCGGTGCTGCTGCTGTTCGGCTATTCCATCAACGCGCTCAGTCTGTTCGGCCTCGTGCTCGCCATCGGCATCGTGGTCGACGACGCCATCGTCGTCGTGGAAAACGTCGAGCGCAATATCGAGGAAGGCCTGTCGCCGCGCGATGCAACCTATCGCGCCATGAACGAAGTGTCGGGGCCGATCATCGCCATCGCCCTTGTGCTGGTGGCCGTGTTCGTGCCGCTCGGCTTCATCAGCGGCCTCACCGGCCAGTTCTACAAGCAGTTCGCCATGACCATCGCGATCTCGACGGTGATCTCGGCGATCAACTCGCTGACGCTGTCGCCTGCGCTGGCAGCGCTTCTGCTCAAGGGTCACGACCAGCCGAAGGATGCCCTCAGCCGCGGCATGGACAAGGTGCTCGGCGGCTTCTTCCGCCGATTCAACAATGTGTTCCAGAAGGCGTCAGACTCCTACAGCGGCGGCGTCAAGCGCGTGATCTCGCGCAAGGCGGCCGTCATGGGCGTCTATCTGGTGCTGATCGGCGTCACGGCGGTGCTGTTCCGCGTCGTCCCCGGCGGATTCGTGCCGCTGCAGGACAAGCAGTATCTGATCGGCTTCGCCCAGCTTCAGGAAGGCGCCACCCTTGACCGCACGGAAGACGTGATGCGCCGGATGTCCGAGATCGCCATGAAGCAGCCCGGCGTGGAGAGCGCCGTGGCGTTTCCGGGCCTGTCGATCAACGGCTTCACCAATTCGTCGAGCGCAGGCATCGTGTTCTCGACACTCAAGCCGTTTGGCGAACGCAAGGACCCGTCCCTCAGCGCCAACGCCATCGCGGCCGAACTGAACAAGAAGTACACCGTCATCCAGGATGCCTTTGTCGCCATGCTGCCGCCGCCGCCGGTTGATGGCCTCGGCACCACGGGCGGTTTCAAGCTCCAGCTCGAGGATCAGGCCGGGCTGGGATATGAAGCGCTGGACGAGGCCAAGAAGGCTTTCCTCGCCAAGGCGATGCAGGCGCCTGAGCTGACCGGACTGTTCTCGAGCTACAAGGTGGACGTGCCGCAGCTCTACGCGGACATCGACCGCACCCGCGCGCGTCAGCTTAACGTGCCAATCACCAGCATTTTCGAGACGTTGCAGGTCTATCTCGGCTCGTACTACGTCAACGACTTCAACAAGTTCGGCCGCGTGTATTCGGTGCGTGTGCAGGCGGACGGCAAGTTCCGCGCCCGGCCTGAAGACGTCGGCCAGTTGAAGGTGCGTTCGACAACCGGCGAGATGATCCCGCTGTCGGTGCTGCTGAAACTGCAATCGACCGCCGGGCCGGAAAGCGCGATGCGCTATAACGGCTTCCTCGCGGCGGACATCAACGGCAACAACGCGCCGGGCTATTCCACCGGCCAGGCGCAGGCCGCGGTCGCGCGCATTGCCAGCGAGACGCTGCCCAAGGGCATCGGCTTTGAATGGACCGACCTGACCTATCAGGAGATTATCGCGGGCAACACGTCACTCTATGTCTTCCCGATCGTGATGCTGCTGGTATTCCTGGTTCTGGCCGCGCAGTACGAGAGCCTGATGCTGCCGCTGGCGATCATCATGATCGTCCCGATGTCGCTGCTGGCCGCGATGTTCGGCGTCTGGATCACCGGCAACGACAACAACATCTTCACCCAGATCGGTCTGTTCGTTCTGGTCGGGTTGTCGGCGAAGAACGCGATTCTGATCGTGGAGTTCGCGCGCGAACTTGAGTTTGCCGGACGCTCGCCAATCGCGGCGGCCATCGAGGCCAGCCGCCTGCGGCTGCGGCCGATCCTGATGACGTCGATCGCGTTCATCATGGGCGTGGTGCCGCTGGTGACATCGGTCGGCGCGGGCGCGGAGATGCGTCACGCCATGGGCATCGCCGTTTTCTCCGGCATGATCGGCGTCACCGCGTTCGGCATCTTCTTCACACCGGTGTTCTATGTGCTGCTGCGTGCGGTGACCGGCAACAAGCCGCTGGCGCAGCACGGCGAGGGCTCGATCCAGCCTGTCGCCGTCGCTCATGCGCCGCATGCGCTGAAGGACGCCGCCGAATACCCCGCCTCTGGCGTCTAATGTTTTGACGCGTTTTCTTCACGCGAACCGATACCCACTTCGCTTGAAAACGCTATTGCGGGTCACGAGATGGCGCATCGTTGCATTGCCCGTGACGGCGGTGCGCCCGCGACGAAGCAATCCGGTCCTTGCCCCTCCAAAGGCCGGATTGCTTCCGTCGCAATCCTGCAAATGAAAATGGCCGGGGATGACCCCGGCCATTTTTGATTCGCGCGAGACGAAATGCCGCGTTGAGCGGGATGCACTCCCTCTCCCCGCCTGCGGGGAGAGGGTTGGGGTGAGGGGCAGAACTGAGTGAATGGAGCGCAGTAGCCCCTCACCCGGATCGCAAAAGCGATCCGACCTCTCCCCGTAAACGGGGAGAGGTAAATAGATCAGACCAGCGTCTTCGCCAGCTTGCGAAACTTCTCAAGCTGATCGGTCTTCAGCGCGCGGTTTTCGTCACGGCCGACGAACACCTTGAACATCACGCCACCATCGACATTGAGGAATGCCGCGAACGCCGACGACTTGCCCATGAACGGGCGCTCGACAAAGGCGATGCCGCCGCAGCGCTCGTGCCGCAGATGGCCGTGCATGCCCTTGGGCTTCATGATGTTGTAGTAACCGCGGCCGACTTCGCCGCCGCCGAGAGGCTCGGTGACTTCAAAAATGCCGTCGTCGGTGTGGACGATCAGCGTCACCTCGCCCCATGTCGCGATATCCTGCATCGCGGGCACGAACGCGGAACCGGGCGCGAAGCTGCGCATCTCCTCGGGCAGCGCCTCAATCACGGCACGCGCCGTGACATTCTTCTCCCGCGCGACGTCTTCGATGACGCCGCCGGGATTTTCCGCCATGTGCTTCTTCAGGTCGGCCACACCGGTGCTCAACATCGTTCAGGCCGCCGCGCTGGTCTTGCGCTCGGTCTGGATCACCTCGAAGCCCTCGAACTTCGGATGACCGAGATAGAGGCTGTCGCCGGTCTGGTTGTCGGCGCGGGCATGCGCCTTGCGGAACTGCTCGGACTTCGTCCAGTTCTCGAACGCCGCCTTGTCAGCCCAGAGGGTGTGAGTTGAATAGAGCCGGTGATCTTCAGCATCCGGACCGCGCAGCAGATGGAATTCGATGAAGCCCGGCAGTTCGCCGAGATAGGACTCGCGCGTTGCCCACAGCGTCTCGAACGCCTGCTCCGAGCCCTTCTTCACCTGAAAGCGGTTCATCGCGATAAACATGTGTCGTCTCCTGTTTGTCTCATTGTAAGGCCGGATGGCCGGTTCTCAAAGTTTCGATCCCGTCTGCGCCGCGCGGAAAACGCAGCGAGCCGCGCAGAAAACTCTGCGCGGCATCCCTGTTTGCTTTTCAGCAGCAGTTCGTTGTCGTTCCGCGTTCAGGTGCCTCCAAAGTGATACTTGATCGCGCCCTTGAAGGTGATCCCGGCACCCGCGCTGGCCCAGAGCACGTCGTTCTGAACGAGGTTCGATCCGGGATCCGGTCCGGGGATCGCATAAGGACGGTAGTACTGGTTCAGCAGGTTCTCGACGGAACCCGTCACGGTCAGGTTCTGCGTCGGCTTCACCGTCAGGTACATGTTCACGAGATCGTACGAGGTCGCGGGTACGCTGCCGGCGGGCAGATCGGTATTGGCTTTCACCGACGTCCACATCACCGAGAAGATCGCCTTGCTCTCGAACAGACGCACACCCGCGGTTGTCGTGATCTTCTGCGATGGAATGGTCAGCAGGCCGACGCCGGTCTGGGTGTTCTTGCCTTCCTGGAAGCTGCCCGACACACCGATGAAGTACGTGGCCGCATCGTACATCGTCTCGAACTCGACACCCTGAATGCGGGCATGCGGAATGTTCTGATACTGATAGTACGTCGTGGGGAAGACGCCCGGGATCGGCGGGAAGCTGTTGAACGGAGGTCCGGTGAACAGCGAGTAGTTGATGTAATCGTCCACGTCGTTGCGATAGACATTCACCTTTCCGCGGAAGGTGTCGTTCGCCACGAACAGGCCGTCCTTCTTGATATTGAAGCCGATTTCCTTGTTCTTGCCGACCTCCGGCCGCAGATTGGGATTCGGCAGGAAGCAGAAGTAGCCGCGCGAACCATCGGGGCAGATCGAGAAATCGCCTGCGCCGGAGCTTGTGGCGGCATGGGCGCCGGACACCAGCGTTTCCGTGACCGATGGCGCACGGTAACCCTCCGCATAGCTCACATAAGGCGTGACGACGCTCGCCGGCATCAGCCCGATTGTGATCTTCGGAGAGAAACGATCACCGCTGGTCCCGCCCTGCGCCGAAGAGAGGCGGTAGTTGTCGTAACGAATCGCGCCAACGACCTCCAGCAGGGACGAGTAATTACCCTTCCACTGGACGAAACCGCCGGTCACCGTCCGTTCGCCACCCGGCGTGGTGATATTCGAGTTGCCGTGCGAGTCCTTGGTCGAGACTTCGTCGCGGAAACCATCGGCGCCGTAGGTCAAGGCATTGCGCCAGTCGCCCATTTCAAAGCGCGAGGTGTTGTGCGCGTCGAAACCGTAAGTGTCGATCAGGTAATTGCGCTGATCGCCAACGCAGCCGGTGATGTTGTTGCCCGGCCCGATCCCGGCGCAATTGCCGAGCGACGCCGTGCCGTTGTGCGAAATCTTGGTCTGGTTGTTCTCGGTCCGGTTCCAGTAGATCTTGGAATCCCAGTCGAAGATCTTGTCGTCCGGCTTCGCGTATTTCCAGCCCAGCGTTGTCGTGTAGTTCTGGAGGTTGGTGTGATATACCGACGTGCCCGAGCTGATCAGGCCGGTGGTCGCACCCGGCTCGCCTCTCCGGCGATAAGGCTGGCCGACATTGTAAAGGTCTTCCTGGTAGACCATGCCGAGCTTGACCTCATGGCCGTCCGCCGGGCGCACCGTAATCTTGCCGATACCGCTCGACAGTCTGTTCCAGGTGTTGGCGACCTCGAAGCCGGTACCGTCCTTGTAGTTGTTCTGCGTCGAATAGCTGCCGCCCGCGAACACATCCACATTCGGGTTGACGTGAACGCCGGCAAATACCGACTGCAACGCGCGGGCGCTGTTGGTGCCGAACACGGTGTTGGTATCGACGCCCCAGCGCTCGCCGGGCCGCACCACGTCCTGAATGTCCTTGGTGCGGAACGACGCCACGCCGCCGATCGCGCCCGAACCGTAAATATTCGCGGTCGGGCCGCGCACGATGTCGATGCAGCCGATCAGTTCTGGATTAAGGAAGAACGATCCGTTCGCGAAGTGACCGGTACGCTGATAGTTCTGGCGCGCGCCGTCCACGACCACGGCGACGCGGCCGAAATCCTGCAAACCGCGGATATTGATGGAGGTCGATGGCTCGTCGCCGCGATCCTGCAGCCAGACGCCGGGCATGCTGTAAACGAGATCGCCCACGGTTGAGGCGTTGCGGCCCTGAATTTGCTCAAGCGTCATCACACTGACGGGCGCGAGCGAATCGATCGAGCGTTCTTCCAGCTTGGTCGCGCCAACTGTAATTTCATCGAGCGATTGATAGACCGGCTGCCCCACCTGCGCGTTCGCATTCGCGACGTTTTGCGGCAATGGCACCTCCGCCATCGGCTTGCCGGCACGCTTGCGCTTGATCGGCTTCGGCTCGGCCGGTTGCGATATTACAGCGGATTGCGCATGTGCCGGCGTGACAACAGCCACTGCCCCCAACGCCACAACAGATACAGATAAGAGTAACGCGCAGGCGCGCGCATTCAGCCCCGACATGACAGCCCCGAGTCTTAAAAACTTGCTTATGTGATGCGGCTGGCGGGCTTCGCCCGAAGGCGGCTGGCTGGCTGATTTTGGAATCCGCTGGTCTGCGCCAACGTCTTGTCACTTTTCGTAAAATGCGCCGTGGCGGTCAAGCCGAGCGCAAGCCAGTTTAAACCTATTGTAAACTGGAGTGTTGGAATTCACGCGCTGGCAAACTTAAGAACAACAAGACTTCGCAAAAGGACTGGCAAGGCAGATGACTGGCGGCTCGCCCAAAACTCCGGACAACACTTCGGGCAACGACCGCGGCGATCAGTCTAGAACCACTCTAATTGAGCGCGCGATCCCGTTGACCGATAACCGCATCCAGAGCCGCGACCTTTTCGTTTCGTCGCGCGAGATCATCATCGCGCATGGCGAAGAGACCTATCGCCTGCGGCTGACAGCGCAAAACAAACTGATCCTGACCAAGTGAACCGTAAAATGGCCGTTCAACGAACAATCAGCGCAACGCTTGCATTTTTGCTCGGCCTTTGCGCCGCTGCCGCGATCGCGGATGCCCGCGCGGACAGCATCGTGATTCATGATGCGCGTGGCCACGACGTCACCATCGGCAACACGTCGCGGATCGTCTCCGTCGGCGGCGCCGTCACCGAAATCCTCTATGCCCTCGGTCTTCAGGACCGGATCGTCGGTATCGACACGACCAGCCTCTATCCTCCGCAAGCGCTCGACCAAAAGCCGAATGTGGGCTACATGCGGCAATTGAGCGCGGAAGGCGTGCTCGGTCTTAATCCGCAACTGATCCTCGCCATCGAAGGAGCCGGACCGAAGGAGACACTCGATGTTCTCGATTCGGCCAAGATCCCGTTCGTGTCGCTTCCCGAGACCCACAGCGAGCAAGGAATTATCGACAAGATCAAGCTGATCGCCCATGCGATGGACGCGGACACACGCGGCGAATGCCTGACCAAAGCCGTGACCACCGACCTCGCCGAGTTGAAGAAACTGCGCGACAGCGTCAGGCATCCGGCCCGTGTCATGTTCGTGATGTCATTTCTCAACGGCCGCGCCATGGTGGCGGGACAGAAGACGGCGGCGAACGAAATCATCCGAATGGCGGGCGGCGTCAACGCGGTCGATGGATTCGACGGTTACAAGCCAGTCAATGATGAGGCCATCGTCGCAGCCAGGCCGGACGTGATCCTGACCATGCAGCGCGGCCGCGAGCAGCTCGACGCGCAAACGGTTTTCGCCAATCCGGCGTTTACAATGACACCGGCCGCCGCAAAGAAGTCCTTCGTCGCGATGGACGGACTTTATCTGCTGGGCTTCGGTCCGCGCACCGCCGCCGCCGCCCGCGACCTCGCTTTGTCGCTTTATCCGGACCTCGGGAGCAAGGCCGAGTCCTGGAAACCTGCGACACTGACCGTCGATTGCAGGAAATGACGGCTGCCGGTTCAGCGTCCGCGATGTCGCAGCCGCCTGCGCGGAGCGTCTCCATGCGGCCATCGGCTCTTCTGGTCTATACCGGTCTCATCGCCGGTCTCCTGTCCGTCGCGCTACTCGCAACAACGATCGGCGCCGCGGGTATTCCGCTGCCGCGACTTGCAGCGGCATTGGGACTGAAGATCGCGGACGCCGATCCCGCCCTGCTGGCCCGCGACCAACTCGTGCTGTGGTCGATCCGGATTCCCCGCATCGCTGTTGCCGGCATGATCGGCTGCCTGCTCGCATTGTCCGGCGCGATCATGCAGGGCCTGTTCCGCAATCCCCTCGCCGATCCCGCGCTGGTCGGCGTCTCCAGCGGCGGCGCATTCGCTGCGGCCTGCGCCATCGTGATTTCCGACAGCGCAATTTCAAACAGTCCTTGGGGCGCGAGCGTTCGCTCGCTGCAACTGGAACTGTTGCCCATCGCGGCCTTCGCGGGATCGCTTCTGACCACCACCCTTCTCTACAGGATCGCCAGCCGCGAAGGACGCACCTCGGTTGCGATTTTCCTGCTGGCCGGCCTTGCCATCGCGGCCATTGCCAATGCCGGCATCGGGCTTCTGGTGTTCGTCGCCGATGACCGCCAGTTGCGTGACATCACTTTCTGGCTGCTGGGTTCGCTCAGCGGCGCGACCTGGCCGAAGGCCGCGATGGTCGCGCCGGTCGCGTTGCTCGCATTGCTGGCGATCCCGCTGATCGCACGCGGCCTCGATGTGCTGGTGCTTGGCGAGGCCGAGGCCTTCCACACCGGCATCGACGTCGAACGGCTGAAGAAGATATCCATCGTGATGATTTCGGCGATGACCGGCGTTGCGGTCTCGATCTGCGGCGTGATCGGTTTTGTCGGCATTGTCGTTCCGCATTTGCTGCGGATCGTCATCGGCCCCGGCCACCGGATGCTGTTGCCTGCCTCCGTTTGTCTCGGGGCGATCCTCCTCATTCTCGCCGACACGATTGCCCGCGTGCTCGCCGCACCTGCCGAGGTGCCCATCGGCATTCTCACGGCGGCCATCGGCGCGCCGTTCTTCCTGTTTATCCTGCTGCGGCAACGGGCACTGATCGGATCATGATCGCCACAGCTCCCATGATCGAAGCCGATGCGCTGTGCATGACAGTGCGGCAGGCGACGCTGCTCGATCAAGTCAGCCTGCAGTTGCGCGGCGGCGAGACCGTCGCCATCGTCGGCCCGAACGGCGCGGGAAAGTCCACGCTGCTGCGCTCACTCTCCGGAGATCTTCGCTGTACGGGTGGCCATGTGCGCCTCAAGGGACGCGATCTCACCTCGTACTCCTCGCGCGACCTCGCCAATCACCGTGTCATGCTGTCCCAGCATGTCAATGTTAGCTTCCCTTTCACCGTCGAGGAAATCGTGACGATGGGCGCGGGCGATCGCTCGCGTGCCGCCGCCGTGCCATTGGTGGATGCGGCGATTGCCGAGCTTGATCTCGCCCCCTTCCGCCACCGGGAATTGCCGACGCTCTCCGGCGGCGAACAGCAACGCGCACATTTCGCGCGCGTCCTGGTGCAACTGGCGTGCGGCGAAGCTGAGCATGGTCCCGGCGTGCTGCTGCTCGATGAGCCAACATCGAGTCTCGATCTGCGTCATCAGATCAATCTGGTGGAAACCGCCAAACGCCGCGCCCGCGCCGGCAGCGCCGTGATCGCCGTGCTGCACGATCTCAACCTCGCCGTGCGCTTTGCCGACCGCATCATTGTTCTGCGGAAGGGCGTGATCGCCGCCGACGGTACTCCGGGCGAAACCATCACCGGCGAGATGATCCGGCAGGTCTTCGATGTCGAGACCTCGATCGGATCCGAAGGCGGCCAGCCCTACGTTCTGCTCCAGCGCATGAGCTAAGCTAATTGCGGCGCCGCACGCGCCGGAATTGCGAATTTGCTCCAATTCCGCTATGTGATGGCATCCGCCATCGGCGATTTCTCCTGCATTGCAGCAACCTCGACCCCTCCGGCATCAAACATCGGATGATTGCCGCCGCGAAGGACTGCGTGTTAGCCTCGTTCCATGAAGCCGTCTGCCAAATCCCGTCCGAAATCTGCCAGCAAGCTCGTCAAGCCCGGGCGCATTCAGTCCGTGCTGCGCACCCTCGGCAGCGAGATCGCGCATGATCTCATTCCGGTCGGCTCCGCGTTGCCGCCCGAGCATGATCTTGAAAACCGTTTCGGCGTCGGACGCGGCGTGGTGCGCGAAGCGATCAAGACGCTCGCCGCCAAGGGTTTGGTCAGCGTGCGGCCCCGCCATGGCACCCATGTCCGCCCGCGCGGCGAATGGAGCCTGCTGGACCGCGACGTGTTGAGCTGGCTCATCAGCAAGGAAGAACCCAATCGTGAACTGCTGCTGGCGCTGCAGGAGGTCCGGCTGATTATCGAGCCGGCGGCGGCCGCGCTCGCAGCCGAACGCGCGACGGCGAAGGACCGCAAGCGGATCATGACCGCGCTCGCCGCGATGGAAGCCTCGCATGACGTGCCGTCTGCGATTGTCGCCGACAAGGAGTTTCATCTCGCCATTATCGACGCCACGCATAACCCGGTCCTCCAGGGCTTCCGCGGCGCGATTGATACCATTCTCAGCACAGTGTTCATGGTCGCCACCGGCAGCCCGGGCTGGTTCGACGAGAACCTGCCCAACCATGCCATCGCCGCACGCGCCATCGCCGATGGCCATGCCGAAAAAGCCCGCGCCGCGATGCAGCAAGTACTCGGCTATACCCAGTTCAAGCTGTCAAAAAAGAAATACGGCAGGACGCGCGCGTCATCCGGGAAGCAGACAATCAATGGCAAGCTCCGGAGGAAGCAGATCGCGTAACGGGCAACGCGATGCGACGTGCAAACATTCGTCGCACCGTCGAGCGCACCGGATCATAGACGTGCACGAAAAGCCCGCTTAAGCTGGCATGGAACCACTGACATCCGGCAAACGGATGCGGATACAAAAACCGGCATGACCGGACAATTGGGAGGATACCGAGTATGAATCGCCTTACGCGAACCTGTTACCAGCGCACACTCGCAGCACTCACGGCCTCCGCCGCCATTCTGGCGCTCGGCGGCCCGGCGCTGGCGCAAGACACCTTCAAGGTCGGGATTGTCACCTTCCTGTCCGGCCCCGCCGCGGAAAGTTTCGGTGTTCCAGCCGGCAAGGCCGCCGAGTTCGTGATCGGCGAACTGAACAAGGGTGCCGGTCCCGCGCCCTATAATAAAGTCGGCTTCGGCGGCCTGAAGATCGAGCCGGTCGTCATCGACGAGAACGGCGGCGCCACCAAACAGGTGCAGGAACTTCGCAATCTCTACCAACGCGACAATGTCGATGCCGTCATCGGCTATATCGGCTCCGGCGACTGTCTCGCCGTCGCGCCGATCGCGGAAGAACTCAAGAAGCCGCTGTTTTTGTTCGACTGCGGAACGCCGCGCATCTTCGAGGAAGGCAAGTACAACTATGTCTTCCGGACATCAGCCCACGCGACGCAGGATAACGTCGGCCTGATCCGTTACATGAAGCTGAAGAACATCAAGATGGATACGTTCTCGGCAATCAATCAGGACTACGCCTGGGGTCAGGACAGCAAGGCCGACTTTATCGCCGCCGCCGCACAGCTTTATCCGAATGCCAAACTCAATGCCGACCTGATGCCGAAATTCGGCGCGGGCCAGTATGGCACGGAAATCTCGGCACTGGTCTCCGCTGGCTCCGACGTCGTTTATTCGAGCCTCTGGGGCGGGGACCTGCAGGCCTTCATCCTGCAATCGGTGCCGCGCGGTCTCGCCAAGCGCAGCCAGCTTGTGCTCAGTGCCGCCGACCACGTTCTGCCCGCGCTCGGCGACAAGATGCCGGACGGCGTCATCATCGGTGCGCGCGGTGCCTACGGCCTGATGTCGCCGAAGACCCCGCTCAACGAATGGTTCTTCAATGGCTATGAGAAAACCTACGGCGTCTATCCCGTGCAGGCCGCCTACCGCGTCACCCAGTCGATTCTCGGCGTGAAGAACGCGGTCGAGAAGGCGATGGCCAAGAACGGCGGCAAGAAGCCGACCACCGACGAACTGGTGGCGGCGATGACCGGCTCCGAATGGCAGAGCCCCGGCGGCCTGATCCAGATGAAGAACGGCGATGGCCACCAGGCCATTCAGCCGATCGCCTTCAGCCGCACCAAGTACAACGCGGAAAAGAAGCGGGTCGATCTGGTCGATATCGTCAACTTCGAGGCCGAGTGCGTCAACCCGCCTCCCGGCGTGAAGGCGCTGGACTGGATCAAGGGCGGAATGAAGAACGACAAGTGCAAGTGATCTGATCGCAACATGTCGCCTCGAGCACGATGCGCTCCCTCTCCCCGTGGGGGAGAGGGTTGGGGTGTGGGCCACTAGATGCCCCCGCTCAACCACCGATCCCCCTCACCCGGCGCTACGCGCCGACCTCTCCCCCATGGGGAGAGGTGTTCTTTGTGTCGCGGCACGAACAACATATGAATACTTTTCTCACCGTTATCCTCGACGGCCTGATTCAGGCCTCGTGGCTGTTTATCGTCGCGCTGGGCCTTACTCTTGTGTTCGGCGTGCTGAAAATTCTGAATATCGCTCATGGCGGCTTCTACGCGCTGGGCGCCTATCTGGCCGCCACCGCTGTCACCATGGCGACCGCGCACAAGGTCCCGCCGGGCCTCGGATTCGTGCTGATGCTGGTGTCGGTCGCGCTGATCGCCGCCGCCGTCGGCCTCCTGATGGAGCGCGGGCTGATCAAGCTGTTCTACGGGCGGGATGAAGTCGTCCTGCTGCTCGTGACCTACGCGGTGTTTCTGATCTTCGAGGACGTCACCAAGCTGATCTGGGGCGTCAACCCGATCTACGCCAACGATCCCTATCAGCTCTTCGGCAATGTCGAATTCGCCGGATTGTTCTATGTCGGCTACGACCTGATGCTGATCCCGCTGTCGGCGGCGATCGGCTTCGCCGTCTGGTTCGCACTCAACCGCACCACCAGCGGCAAAATCGTCACCGCCGTGATCCACAACGCCGAAATGAGCGCCAGCATGGGCGTGAAGATCAACCGCGTCTATGCGCTGGCCTTCGCCTTCGGCGTGATGCTCGCCGCATTGGCAGGCGGCCTCACCGCGCCGAAGATTTCCGTCCAGCCCGGTCTCAGCTCCGAGATCATCATCCTGAGCTTCGCCATCGTCGTGATTGGCGGCCTCGGCAGCATCGAGGGCGCGGCTGTCGGCGCCATTCTGGTCGGCATGGCGCGCGCGGCGTCGGTGCATCTGTTGCCGCAGGCCGAACTGTTCATGATCTATCTCATCATGGCCGCGGTGCTGATGTTCCGGCCTGAAGGCCTGTTCCGCCGCGAAGTTGCGAGGCGAATTTGATGAAATCCGCCACGCATCCTCTGGCCCTTCTCGGCCTTGTCGTCCTCGCGGTGCTGTTCGGCCGCATCATTCCGGCCTGGACGCTGTCGCTCGCGACCGTCGCCGCCTCCAAAGCCCTCGTCGCGCTCGGCATCGTCGTGCTGGCGCGGACCGGCAACGTCTCGTTCGGGCAAGGCCTGTTCTATGCCGGCGGCGGCTATGGCGTTGCCCTGATCGCCCATCACTGGGGCCTGACCGACGCTGTCGCACAGGTGGTGATCGGAGCGGTGTTCGGCGGCCTGCTCGGCCTGATTATCGGCCCCTTGATCGCGCGTTATACCGGCATCTTCTTCGGCATGCTGACGCTGGCGCTGTCGATGGTGCTGTATGGCGCGCTGGTGAAGACCACCATCCTTGGCGGGTCGGACGGCTTCAATGTCGGACGCCCCACCCTGTTCGGCGCGGTGTTCAACGACCCGCGCGAGGCGGATTTCATGCTGTATGCGGTATCGGTGGTTGCCACCGGCCTCGCGGGCATCTTCGCCACCATCCTGTTCAAGTCGCAGTTCGGATTGACCAGTCTTGCGGTGCGTGAGAACAACCTGCGTGTCGAATATCTCGGCACCTCGGCCAACCGCATCATCACCATCAACTTCATCATCGCGGCGACATTCGCAGGCGCCAGCGGCGCGCTGGCCTTGATGGCGCAGCGGCACATTGATCCTGAATTCGCCTACTGGACAACATCGGGCGAGTTCGTGTTCGTCGCGGTGCTTGCCGGAACACAGAGCGTGGCGGCGGTGTTCGTGTCGGCGCTTGCGCTCGAGCTGGTGCGCTCGTTCTCCAACCTGTACCTGCCGAACACATGGCAGCTTGTGCTCGGCGTGTTCCTGCTGGCTGTCATTCTCTTCCTGCCGCGTGGCATCGGCTCGCTCTGGAGCGGGAAGAAGCGAAAGCCCGCGGCGACCGAGGAAGGAGCGGCATCATGACACCCGTTCTTTCCGTGCGCGGACTGCAGAAACGCTTCGGCGCCGTGGTCGCAGCCGACAATGTCAGCATCGACATTCCGGCGGGCCAGAAGCTCTGCCTGATCGGCTCCAACGGCGCCGGCAAGACGACCTTCGTCAACATGGTGACGGGCTACCTGAAACCCGACAGCGGCGCGATTGAGCTTGATGGCTCGCCGATCGGCCGCCGCTCCCCGCGCGACGTGGCACGGCTCGGGATTTCCCGCTCGTTCCAGATTCCGCAGCTTTTCATTGAACTGACCGCGGCGGAGAATCTCACTGTCGCAGTTTCCAGCGCGGAAGGCGGGCGGCTGTCCGCAACATCCCCAGCGGACGGCGGCGAGCGCCGCGACAAGGCCATTGCGCTGCTCGAACGTTTCGCATTGGCCGGTCATGCCGACCGCCCGGTGTCAGAACTGGCGGGCGGTGTGCGCAAGCTGGTCGATATCGCCATGGCGCTGGCGCGCCGGCCGAAACTGCTGCTGCTGGACGAGCCCACCTCCGGCGTCTCGGCGGAGGAGAAATTCGCGACCATGGACCGCGTGATTCACGCGGTCTCGGGCGACGCCGCCACCATCGTTTTTGTCGAACACGACATGGATATTGTCAGCAAGTATGCCGACCGCGTCGTCGCCTTCTACAACGGACGCATTCTCGCCGATGGGGTACCCGCCACCGTCCTGAAGGATCAGGAAGTGCGCCGCTATGTGACGGGAGGCGCGAAATGACGGCATCCCGTCCACTGCTCGAGATCGACAATCTCGCGGTCGAAATCCAGTCGATGCCCGCGCTGCGCGGCTTCACGATGCATCTTGCCGAAGGGGCCATGGTGAGCCTTGTTGGCCGCAACGGCGCCGGCAAGACCACGCTGATGCGCTCGGTCATGGGACATCTTGCGCCGAGAAACGGCTCCATCCGCTTCGCGGGCGAAAATCTGGCTGCCCTTCCGCGTCATGCCCGCGCCGGCCTCGGCATCGGCTACATGCCGGAAGACCGCGGCCTCGTGCCGCAGCTCACCGTCGAGGAAAACATCCTGCTGCCGCTTTGGGTCGCAAAGGATATCGACCGCAAGGCGCGGCTGGATTTCGTCTATGATGTAATCGGCGAACTCGTGGCCATGCGCGACCGCAAGGCCCTGCTGTTGTCCGGCGGGCAACAGAAACTGGTGGCGCTCGCGCGCGCGCTCGGCATCGGGACGAAATGCCTCCTGCTCGACGAGCCATTCGAGGGAATCGCACCTGCCCTGTCCGAACGGATTTCAGACGTTCTTGCCTCGCTGAAAGGCAAAGGTTTAACTGTTTTGATGTCTCAATCCGATTTGAACCATTCGCATACTCTGTTCGATGCGGAATTCGTGATCGAGCGCGGAGCCAACCTTTCAGCCTGACATTGCAGTCAGGGCAGGACACACAGAGATGAACTGGTCGCAATATCCCATTCCGGCCATGCGGCTGGAAACCCGTTTCGGCGATCGTATCGTCCCCGCTTTCGAGCAGCGGCCTTCAAACATCTGGGCCATGGTCGCCGAGGCCGCCGCCCGCAATCCCGATGGCGAGGCGCTGATCTGCGGCCGCGAGCGCCTGACCTGGCGCGAGGTGATGCAGAAGTCCATGCAGGTCGCCGCAGGCTTCAAGGAAATCGGCCTCAAATCCGGTGACCGGATCGCGCTGCTGCTCGGCAACCGCAACGAGTTCGTGCTGACGCTCTATGGCGCCGCCTATCTCGGCCTGGTGAGCGTGATGTTGAGCACGCGCCAGCAGAAACCGGAGATCGCTTACGTTCTGACGGATTGCGGCGCCAAGCTGCTGATTTATGAAAACGAGATGGCCGACCGCCTGCCAGACGCGGCCGAGTTGCCCGGCCTGCTTCATCGCGTGTCGATCAGCCCGGCGAGTGACGCGCTGGCGTTTCAGGATCTGGTCGCGACCGAAGCCCCGCCGCCCCCTGCGCAGGTGGACGAGCAGGACACCGCGATGATCCTCTACACGTTAGGGACCACGGGAAAGCCGAAGGGCGCGATGCTGGCGCATTGCAACCTGATTCACTCGGCGATTGTCTATGAAGCCTGCCTCGAGCTGACGCAGGCCGACCGTTCGATCGCCGCGGTGCCGCTGGCCCATGTCACCGGCATCGCCGCCAACATCATGGCGATGGCGCGCTGCGCCGGTGCGCTGATTATCGTGCCGGAATTCAAGGCGGCGGAATATCTGAAGATCGCATCGCGCGAGCGCGTCACGCAGACCGTGATGGTGCCCGCGATGTACAATCTGTGTCTGCTGCAGGCCGACTTCGACTCCTACGACCTGTCCGCCTGGCGTATCGGCGGCTATGGCGGCGCGCCGATGCCGACCGCCACCATCCAGAAACTCGCCGAGAAACTTCCCGGGTTGAAGCTGGTCAACGCCTATGGATCGACCGAGACTTCATCGCCCTCGACGGTGATGCCGCCGGAGTTCACCGCCACCCACGGCGACAGCGTCGGTCTGCCCTGTCCCGGCGCGCATATCATCGTGGTCGACGCCGCGGGGCGCGAGGTGCCGCGCGGCGAGGTCGGTGAGCTGTGGATTCACGGCGGCTCGGTCATCAAGGGCTACTGGAACAATCCTCGCGCCACGGCGGAGAGCTTCACCGCAGGCTACTGGCATTCGGGTGACCTCGGTTCGATCGACGAGCAGAATTTCGTGCGCGTGTTCGACCGGCAGAAGGACATGATCAACCGCGGTGGCCTGAAAATCTATTCGGCGGAGGTCGAATCCGTGCTCGCCGGTCATCCTGCCGTGATCGAGAGCGCCATCGTCGCGCGCCCCTGCCCGGTGCTCGGCGAACGCGTCCACGCCGTCGTTGTGGTGCGTTCGGATATCGATTCTCCGACGCTGCGCGCCTGGTGCGCCGAGCGCATGTCCGATTACAAGGTGCCGGAAACCATCGACATCGGCACCGAGCCGCTGCCGCGCAACGCCAACGGCAAGGTGATGAAGAAGAACCTCCGCGACAGCCTGATGGATGTGTAGGCACGCCGCGTTACGTGATGCCCGGGCTTGTCCCAGGCATCCCGATAACGAAGCAAGGTGCCAGACGTATCGGGATCATCAAGACAAGCCCGGTGATGACGATTCTATCTGATTGGAAAATATCTCTTCATCAGTGTGAGCGATTTTTTTAGAGCAGGCATGCCGTCACCCTGAGGTGTCGTAGCGAAGCGGAGGCCTCGAAGGGCGACGGCGCATTATAAGCTGTCATCCTTCGAGGCTCGCAAGTGCTCGCACCTCAGGATGACGGACCAAAGCGCCAAACAAAAAGCCGCCGGCGACGCCAGCGGCTTTTCATTGCGATTGATAATCAGGATCAGCGCTCGGCGAACGCCTTTTCGACCACGAAGTCAGCCGGCTCGCCGTGATTGCCTTCGACAAAACCGCGCTCTTCCAGCAGCTTCTTGGTGTCCACCAGCAGCGCCGGGCTGCCGCACATCATAACGCGATCCTTCGCGGCGTCGAGCGCCGGCAGCGAAATGTCCTCGAACAGCTTCCCGGATGTAATGAGGTCGGTGATACGGCCGCGATTGCGGAACGGATCGCGCGTCACGGTCGGATAGTAGATGAGCTGGTTGCTCACCATCTCGCCGATCATTTCGTCCTGGGGCAGCTTCTCGGTGATCAGTTCGCCATAGGCCAGTTCGCGGACATGACGGCAGCCGTGCAGCAGCACAACCTTCTCGAAACGCTCGTAGGTTTCGGGGTCCTTGATGACGCTCAGGAACGGCGCAAGGCCGGTGCCGGTGCCGATCAGATAGAGATTGCGGCCGGCGGTCAGGTTGTCGATCACCAGCGTTCCGGTCGCCTTGCGGCTGACGATGATCTGGTCGCCTTCCTTCAGATGCTGGAGGCGCGAGGTCAGCGGACCGTCCGCCACCTTGATGGAGAAGAATTCGAGGTTCTCTTCGTAATTCGCGCTCGCGACGCTGTAGGCGCGCAGCAGCGGCTTCTCACCGACCTTGAGGCCGATCATCGTGAACTCGCCATTGCGAAACCGGAACGAGGAATCGCGTGTGGTGGTGAAGCTGAAAAGATTATCGGTCCAGTGATGGACGCTCAGAACCGTTTCCTGATTGAAGTTGCTCATAACGGACCCATGCTCTTGCAATCAGTGAGCACACAATCGCCGGACTTGCGGGCGATCACGCTCACGCAGACTCGTCATGCCAATGAACTTTGCTGGGAGCCTGCCTGGCAGGCGACAACGGCGGCAGCATTCACGACGGCGTTGAAATAGCCGAATTTCCGTTTTTGGTCAATTACATACCGCATCTGCGTCATGCCACATGGGCAGACCCGCATTGCATTCTAAGATCATGTCCACAGAGAGAAATTTCCTCCCGAACGGAGCCCGCCGGGAGGAAATTACACCTTCTCTAAACGACCACCGCGGAAGCCCGCGGCGGTGGACAGCCGTGGAATCGGCCCTACTTTTTCACCATCGGGCAGTTGCCGTCGGCCAGCGGACGGAACGCGTCCTTCGCCGGAATCGTTTCCACCAGCTTGTAGAAATCCCACGGCGCCTTGGACTCGGCGGGAGTCTTCACCTGGAACAGATACATGTCGTGGATGTGGCGGCCGTCTTCGCGGATATGCCCTTCGCCGAACAGCGGGTCCTTCGATGGCATTTCCTTCATTTTGGCGACAACCTTCAGGCCGTCGGTCGTGTTCGCCGCAGCAGCCGCGCGCAGATAATGCAGCGTGCCGGCATAGACGCCCGCCTGGATCGCGGTCGGGCGCTTGCCGCCGCCCACCGCCGCCGTGAAGCGGTCAGCGAACTTGCGCGTGCCGTCGTTGGCGTCCCAGTAAAAACCCTCGGTCAGATAAAGGCCCTTCGCGCCCTGCAGTCCGATGGCGTTAACGTCGGTGACCTGCATCAGCAACGCCGCCAGTTCCTGTCCGCCAGCCTGAAGGCCGAACTCCGTCGCCTGCTTCACGGAATTGACGGTGTCGTTCACCGCATTGGCGAGCGCGACGATCTTGGCCTTGCTGGCCTGGGCCTGCAGCAGAAACGACGAGAAATCCGATGCGCCCGGCGGATGCCGCACGCTGCCGAGAACCTTGCCGTTCTGCTCCTTCACCACATCGGATGCGTCCTTCTCGAGCGAGTGGCCGAACGCATAGTCAGCGGTGACGAAGAACCATGTGTCCTTCTTCGCCTTGAGCAGCGCCAGCGCCGTGCCATGCGCCAGCGCCCAGGTGTCGTAGGTCCAGTGGACGGTATTGGGCGAGCATTTCTCGCCGGTCAGCAGCGACGAACCGGGACCGGAGGCGATGAACGCGGTCTTCGATCCGCGCGTGGCCTCCTGCACCGCAAGCGCCACCGATGAAAACGGCACGTCGAGAATGGCGTCGACCTTGTCGATGTCCATCCAGCGCCGGGCGATCGCGCCGCCAATGTCGGGCTTGTTCTGGTGATCCGCCTGAAGCAGTTCGACCTTGATGTCCGGTTTCTCCTTGTTGAAATCTTCGATGGCGAGCTTCGCCGCGGCGACCGATCCCGCACCGGTCGAGTCCGTGGCGATCCCGGTGAGATCGGTCAGCACGCCGAGCTTGATGGTGTTGTTGGCGATCTGCGCCTGAGCCGGGCTCATCAGCGCCAGCAGCATCGCGACTCCTGTCAGAAAGGCCGATTTCGTCGTCATCATTCTTGATCCTCCCGTTTGGATTTTTATGGATTGTTGGCTGATCCGGAAACTGCTAGCGCCGAAGTGTTTCCAAAACCTCCTGAGCGACGTCGATGCGTACCGTGCCGCGCTCGACCAGCACTTTTGCGACGGCATCGACCTCATCGCCGGTGGCACCGGCCATGATCGCAATGTTCTGCGCATGCAACGCCATGTGACCGGACTGGATGCCAACGGTCGCAAGCGCTTTCAGCGCGGAGAAATTCTGCGCCAGCCCCACCGCCGCGATGATCCGAGCCAGCCGTTCCGCCGTGGTGACGCCGAGAATCTTCAGGCACGCCTGCGCGGTCGGATGAATTTTTGTCGCGCCGCCGATCAGGCCGACCGCAAGGGGCAGTTCGATGGAGCCGGAGAGATGACCGTCTTTGGTGATCTCATAGCGCGTCAGGCTGGTATAGCGCCCGCTGCGCGCCGCGAAAGCATGCGCGCCTGCCTCCACCGCGCGGGTGTCGTTGCCGGTGGCGAGGATGACGGCGCTGATGCCGTTCATGATGCCCTTGTTGTGGGTGGCCGCGCGATATGGATCGGCTTCTGCGAACTGATAGGCGCTGATGATTCCGTCGCGCACGCTCTCGCCGCCGATGTCGTCGAGCTTCCACACCGCATGGGCGCGCGCCAGACGGCGGTCAGCGAGATTGGAGAGAATGCGCAGGAACACCCGCCCGCCGCTCCATGACGCCACATGCGGCGCGATCTTCTCGGCCATGGTGTTGACCGCATTGGCGCCCATCGCGTCGCGTGTATCGACGATCAGATGCGTGATGACCATCGGCCCGCCAAGGGTGTCGAGAATCCGCACCTCGACATCGCGGAAGCCGCCGCCGAGCTTCACCAGCAGCGGATCGCAGGCATCGCAGATCGCCTTGATCTCGTCGCGCTTCTCCAGAAGCCGGAGCCTTGCCGCGTAAGGATCGGATACATCGACGGCCTGGACCTGCGCGATCATCAGCGTGCCGGACACTGATGTGGTGAAACCTGCGTCGTAAGTCTGCCGCGCCGCGTTGCAGACCGCCGCGACCACCGATGACTCTTCCGTCGCCATCGGGATCAGCACATCCTCGCCATCGACCTTCACATTGGTCGCGATGCCGATCGGCACATTCATGGTGGCGATGACGTTTTCGATCATCTTGTCCGCCAGCGGCGGAGAAAGGTTGCCCATGTCGGCGAGATGCGCCGCGGTCGCGGCATCGAGGCCGGCGAACGAAGCAACCAGGTCGAGCCGCTCCTGCGGCGACTTGCGGTGAAATCCAGCGATCCGCGACGAGCGGTTCGCGCCAAGCCTGGCAACAGTCATTCTTCAGCGTCTCCCGAACCGATGGTCCTCTTGAGGGGATTTTCGGCTGCGGAAACTGTATGGTGACGGGGGTACACCACAAGGAACACTTTGCACAATTTCAGGAAGGTCCGTACCATTCAAAATATGGGTACAGTTCAGTTCAACAGCAGAGCCGCGCGCTCGCGTATCGAGACCATCGCCGATGAAATCGTTGCGAGAATCGAACGCGGCGCGCTCCGGCCCGGTGAACGCCTGCCATCCATCCGCGGCGCATCGGAATTGTTCGGCGCGTCAAAGAATACCATCGTCGATGCCTATGAGCGGCTGGTGGCCTCGGGCCAGATCGAGAGCAAGCCCGGCTCCGGATTTTATGTCTCGCTGCATCGTCCCAAGCGCGCCGAAGCGATTGAGCCCGCCAAGGTCGGCGCGGTGGACAGTGTCTGGCTACTGCGCGAGCAACTGGAAAAGCGCTATGAGGTGCGCGTCGGCGATGGCCGCCCGCCTGCCGCGTGGATGGAAGGCTCCGAAGTCGGGCCTTACCTGCGTCCTGTCAGCCGCCCCGGCCAGCGCACCTTGCCGGAAAGCTACGGCAGTCCCTACGGCCTGTTGACGCTGCGCCAGCGCATCGCGGGACTTCTTGCCGAGCGCTCCATCGGCGCGGAGCCGACGCAGGTGCTGCTGACGCAGGGCGCGAACGACGCGCTGGACATGATCGTGCGGCAGTATGTCGAGCCGGGCGACCCGGTGTTGGTCGACAACCCGGGCTACTATCCGCTGTTCGGCAAGCTGCGCCTCGCCAAAGCGCGGTTGATCGGTGTGCAGCGAACCGCCGACGGACCTGACCCGGACGACCTTGCCGCCAAGGCCGCCAGCACCGGCGCGCGGATGTTCTTCACGCAGTCGCTGGCACACAATCCCACCGGCTGCTCGATCACCCTGCCCGTGGCGTATCGGCTGCTGCGCACCGCGACCGAACACAATCTGCGCATTGTCGATTCCGATCCGTTCGCCGATGTGCTGCCCAACACAAGCCCCCGTCTCGCCGCGCTCGACCAGCTCGACCGCGTGATTTATGTCGGCACCTTCGCCAAGACGCTCTCCGCCAGCCTGCGTTCCGGTTACATCGCCGCGAACATCGACACCATTGCACGGCTGGCCGACCTGAAGATGATCACGCGCGCCAACAGTTCCGGCTACATCGAACAGATTATCTACGATCTGATGACCAGCGGTCGTTATCGGGGTCATCTCAAACGGCTGATCGGCCGGATCGAAGCCGCGACAACGCAGGCCAACGACACGTTGTCGCAGCTCGCCCTGCCGGTGTTCGGGCAGCCGCGCGGCGGCTTTTACATGTGGTGCAAACTTCCCGGACATATCGACGACACGCAGCTTTCGCGCATCGCCGCCGAACGCAGCATACTGCTTGCGCCCGGCTCGGCGTTCAATCCGGATGCAACGCCTGCCCCTCCCGCCATGCGCGTGAATATCGCCCATGTCGGCGATCCGCGTTTCGCGCATTTTATGGACGCCCATCGCGCGCCGTAAGGCGACACCGGTTGGCGTACAGGCCAGCGCTGCACAAACTTTGCGTGTCCGCACAGCGAGCAGCACCGCGACTCTTCGGCATCGCAACATTAACTCGCCGCAACAATGCAGACGGCCCCTGCTACCTGCGCCACTGTTTCAAACGCTACACAGTTCAATCATCCGATCTTTGCTTGACTCGAACTTGTCTCGCCAGCAGTCTGTCGGCGCAAAGAAAAAGCACCGGACACGAATTCGGATGCAACAGGGAGAAACGTCATGAAGTCATTTCTCAGCCTGCTCGCAACAGCGAGCATCGTCAGCGCCGGAACCCTTCTCGCCTCGGTTCCCGTCTCCGCCCAGCAAACCATCAAGATCGGCGTTCCAACCTCGGTTCAGCTTCAGGTCGGACGCGACACCCAGAACGCCATCAAGATGGCGATCGAGGACATCAACAGCAAAGGCGGTCTTGTCGGACGCAAGCTCGAAATGGTCGTCGCGGACGAAACCGAAAATCCCGAACAGGGCATCGCGGCGATCAAGAAGCTCACCGCCGACGACAAGGTCGACGTGCTGATCGGCGGCTACACCAGCGGCGTCACGCTCGCCCAGTTGCCGCACATCGCGAATGCGAAGACGATCTACCTCGGCGTCGGTGCGGCCTCGCCTTCGATCACCGCGAAGGTGAAAGCCGACTACGAGAACTACAAGTACATCTTCCGTGTGTCGCCGATCAACGCGGCGCATCAGGCGCGCGCGCTGGTGGACTTCATCAACGGCAAGCTCAAGGGCGAAATGGGCCTCAAGAAGGTCGCGATCGTCGGCGAGAATGCGAAGTGGGTGCAGGACCTGGTGCCGATCCTGAAGAAGGGCGCGGTCGCCGGCGGCACCGAAGTGCCGATGGCCGAGTTCTTCGATACCTCGACCTCGGACTTCTCGCCGCTGTTCGCGAAGGTCAAGTCGAGCGGCGCGCAGTATCTGATTGTGATCCTGTCACATGCCTCCTCCGACATCTTCGTCAAGCAGTGGCATGACGCGCAGGTGCCAATTCCGATCGGCGGCATCGACGTCAAGAGCCAGGACGCGGACTTCTTCACCCGTGTGAGCGGCAAAGCGCTCTCGGAAACCGTCGGCCTGTTCGCAACCCGTGCCCCGCTGACGCCGAAGACCATTCCTTTCTGGGATGAATTCGTGAAGCGCTTCGGCACCGCGCCGGTCTACACCGGTGTCGGCGCTTATGATGCGATCTACGTCTATGCGGAAGCCGTCAAGCGGGCCAATTCGGTCGAGCCGAATGCGGTCATCAAGGAACTCGAAAAGACCGATTATGTCGGCATCGCCGGCAAGATCCAGTTCGACGAGACTCACGATGTGAAGCAAGGCCCCGGCCTGCAGAACCTGCTGTTCGCACAGTGGCAGAAGGACGGCCAGCGCGTCGTCGTATGGCCGAAGGCCTCCGAAACCGGGAAGATGATCCCGCCGCCCTGGATGAACTGAACTGCACTTGATGTCGTGAGAACGGCGGCCGGTAACGACCTTACCGGCTGCCGTCCC
The DNA here is from genome assembly GCA_050249215.1 of Afipia sp. Classification (GTDB taxonomy): domain Bacteria; phylum Pseudomonadota; class Alphaproteobacteria; order Rhizobiales; family Xanthobacteraceae; genus Afipia. The sequence goes on along the minus strand of JBFWQX010000007.1, from coordinate 202,870 downwards.
CGAAAGTTCGCCTTCTTCTGACGAATACGACCAGCAGGCGGTTATGCTCGAAATTTTGATCTACGGCGCTGTCTCCAGCGCGATCTATGCGCTGCTCGCGGTGGGCTTCACGCTGATCTTCGGCGTCGCGCGCATCCTCAATCTGGCCCACGGCTCGTTCTATGCCCTCGGCGCCTACGCGGCCTATGTCTTCACCTCCCTGCTGAACTTTCCGCTGATCATCGCGGCGCCGCTCGCGGTGCTGCTGGTCGCGGGGTTCGGCGTGCTGATGGAGCGATATCTGGTGCGGCCGCTGCGCGCCTCGCAACTCGCGGTGCTGATGATCACGCTGGCGGTGTCGCTGGCGGTGGAACAGGCGCTGTTCATCACCTTCGGCTCGGAATACCGTAACGTCCCCTCCTTCGTGGCGGACAAGATTTCCATCGGCGGAGTCGATATCGGCGGGCAGCGGCTGCTGGCTTTGGTCATGAGCGTGCTGGTGCTGCTGGTGCTGTGGCTGTTCATTCAGCGCACCCGCCTTGGCGCGGCGATCCTCGCGGTTTCACAGGACCCGGAGGCCGCGCAATATATGGGCATCCCGACCAACCGCATTTTCTCCATCGTGATGGCGATCTCCGCAGGCACCGCGGCGTTCGCCGGCGTGCTGGTGTCGCCGTTCCTGACCGTGCAGCCAACCATGGGCCTGCTGCCGATGGTGAAGGCCTTCGCCATCGTCATCGTCGGCGGCCTCGGCTCGATCCCCGGCAGCATCATCGCCGCGCTTATTCTCGGCTATTCCGAGACCATCGTGGCTTATCTGGTCTCGACCTCGTGGACCGAACTCGTTTCTCTCGTCGCGGTGGTCGTCACGCTGATGATCCGGCCTTCGGGAATCCTTGGCCGGCGGGCGGCGTTCTGACATGCGGCAGCTTTCACCGATTGATATCGCCGGCGGCATTATTCTCGTCGCCATTCTCGCCATCGCACCGGTGCTGATCGCCAGCAACTATCTCACTGGCGTGCTCACCGTCTGCGTGATCTATGGCATCTGGGCTTCGAGCTGGGACTTCATGTCCGGCCTGACCGGACGCGAAAACTTCGGCCATTCGCTGTTCATCGGCGCGGGCGCCTATGTCGCGGGCTTTCTGGCCACCGTCTGGTTCGCGAACCCGTGGTACAGCCTGCCGACCGCCGTGGTGGTCGCGGTCGCCTTCAGCATCATCGTCGGCTTCCCGACGCTGCGGCTGCGCGGGCCTTACTTCGCGCTGGCGATGCTCTCCGCGTCCGCGATCCTGCAGCGTCTTTGCCTGATCTTCTGGGAGTATACCGGCGGCGAGGAAGGGCTCTACGGCCTCGAACCCCTGATGCGCAATCCCCTGCACTACTACTGGTTTGTGCTGGCGACCCTTGTCGCCACTGTCGTCATCCTCATGCTGCTGGCGCAGTCGCACTGGGGCCTGCTGCTGCGGGCGATCCGCGGCGACGAGGCCACCTGTCAGGCGGCGGGCATCAACGTCACGTTCTACAAGATCGCCTCGCTGGCCATCAGCGCGGCGTTCGCCGGACTCGGCGGCGCGCTCTATGCCCACTATCAGCTACAGGTTTCTCCGCCGCTGTTCTCCGTGGTGGTATCCATCACCGTCATCATCATGTGTTACGTCGGCGGCATCGGCTCGATCTTCGGCGCGGCGGTGGCGGCGATCCTGCTCACACTGCTCACCGAAATGCTGCGCGGCTTCGGTGAGTACCGGCTGTGGATCTACACCCTGACCCTGATGCTGATCCTGTTCTTCCTTCCCAATGGCCTCGTCGCGCCGTTGTGGCGCAAGCTGACGGAGCGTTTCCGATGACGGCGCTGCTTGAAGTCAACGACGTCACCAAACGCTTTGGCGGCCTCACCGCCGTGAAAAATGCGACCTTCAAACTGGAAAAAGGCGAGTTTACTGGCATCCTCGGTCCCAACGGCGCAGGCAAGACCACGCTGTTCAATCTGTTGACCGGCTTCATGCAGCCCACCTCGGGCAGTGTGACGTTCAACGGCGCACCGCTGCGCGGCCTTGCGCCTTACAAAGTGGTCAATAGCGGCATGGCCCGTACCTTCCAGCTTTGCCGTCCGTTCGTCGGCATGAACCTCTTGGAAAACGTCCTTGTCGCCTGCATGTCGCCGCGCGCGCATCAGGATCACGACAAGGAAGAGCGCGCCCGCCACCTGCTCGAACAGGTCGGCCTCGGCGGACGCGGCGCGGAGCCGGTGGAAACGCTGCCTTACGGCGACCTGCGGCGGCTGGAAATCGCCCGCGCGCTGGCGACCCGGCCCGACCTCCTGCTGCTGGATGAGCCATTCGCCGGCCTCGGCTCCAGCGAGATCGAGCCGCTGGCGCATCTGATCAAGAAACTCCATCGCGAGGAAAACCTGACGATCTTGCTGATCGAGCACAAGCTGCGCGAGTTCATGGCGCTGGTCTCCCGGGTCATCGTGATGAACTTCGGTGAGATCATCGCCGTTGGACCGCCCGAGGACATCGTGAAAAATCCGAAAGTGATTGAAGCCTATATCGGAAAGACGGAGGACGCCGATGCCTCTGCTTGAAGTCTCCGATCTGCGGGTCAGCTACGGCAAGGCGCTCGCCATCGAATCCGTGTCGATCAAGGTCGACAAGGGCGAGCTGGTCGGCGTGCTCGGCCCCAATGGCGCGGGCAAGACCACGCTGCTCAAAGCGATCTCGCGATCCATCGGCTCACAGGGCAAGCTGCTGTTCAAGGACCAATCGCTGGATGGTGTCGCGCCCTACGATGTGGTCGCGCGCGGCATCTGCCATTGCCCCGAGGGCCGCAAGCTGTTCTCGGAGCTGTCGGTGCTGAAGAACCTGCAGCTCGGCGCCTATCTGCGCAGCAACAAGGCCGAGATCAATGCCGATCTTGAGCGCGTCTTCGCGCTGTTCCCGGTGCTGCGCGAGCGGCAATGGCAGCAGTCCAGCACGCTGTCGGGCGGCGAACAGCAGATGGTGGCCATCGGCCGCGCGCTGATGGGCCGGCCCGAACTGCTGCTGCTCGACGAGCCATCGGTCGGCATCGCGCCGCGGCTGAAAGGCCTGATCTTCGACGCGATCCAGCAGATCCGCAAGGACGGCACCGCGATCCTGATCGTCGAACAGGACGCGACCTCGACGCTCAAGATCACCGACCGCGTCTACGTGCTGGAACACGGCCGCACCATCCGCGAGGGCACGGCCAAGGAAATCGCGGGCGACAAATACATCCAGCAGGTTTATCTGGGCGTGTAGCCGCCAGCCTGACCGCATGGGCTGCATAGGCGTATTCGCAAACTGCCCCTGCTCCTGAGCCGCAAATTGCGGTTCATGGAGTCATGACTCGCATCACGCTCTCCGGGCCAGCCCGATGACGCCCGCCACACCGGACCCGAACCCGGGCATGAAGCCGGTGCATATCGCACTCAATGTGCTGGCGCTGTGCTTCGCCCTGTCGGTGCTGGGGCGCGGCCTTGGCGAGAGCTTCACCGTCTTCCTGCTGCCGATCTCGCAAAGCTCCGGCTGGGACCGGGCGGAGGTGATCTCGATCTATTCGCTGGCCGCGCTGGCGGGCGGGTTTGCGGCTCCGATCATCGGGCGCCTGTTCGACCGCTCCGGGCCACGCGCGGTCTATTCCCTGGGACTTGCCCTGCTCGGCGGCGCCTTCCTTTGCGCCGCCTATGCCCAGCAACTCTGGCAATTCCAGTTGAGCCTCGGCCTGTGCGCCGGGTTCGGCATCGCCTGCATCGGCAATGTGCCGAACTCGATCATGCTCGGGCGATGGTTCGGCCCAAAACTGCCGACCGCGATGTCGGTGGTCTATTCCGCCGCGGGCGCTGGTGTCCTGCTCCTGCTGCCGCTGTCGCAAATCCTGATCGACCGCTTCGGCTGGCGCGGCGCGTACCAGATATTCGGCTTCGCCACGCTGGTCCTGTTGCTACCGCTGCTGCTGCTGCCGTGGAAACGGTTTGCGTCCGGCTCGCCAGTGCTGAGGAAAAGCGCCGCCGCCGATTTGATCGGCGAAGGCTGGACGCTGGTCAGCGCCATGCGCCATCACGCCTTCTGGGCGCTGTTCGCCACCTTCTTCTTTACGGCGGTCGGCATGTTCGCGATTTCCGCGCAGGTCGTCGCCTATCTGGTGGATGCCGGATTTCCGCCGTTGCAGGCCGCGACCGCATGGGGCTTCAGCGGCGTGGTGCTGCTGTTCGGCATGCTCGGCGTGACCTGGCTCGATGGCGTCATCGGCCGCCGCCGCTCGGTGCTGTTCAGCTATGCCATGTCCATTGTCGGCATCGGCCTGCTCTGGCTGCTGAAAACCTATCCGAACATCTGGATGCTGACGGCGTTTGTGCTGTGCTTCGGCAGCATGATCGGCTCGCGCGGCCCGCTGATTACCGCCACCGCGATGAAAATCTTTCGCGGCGAACGGGTCGGCACCATCTACGGCACCATCACCATCGGCAGCGGGCTTGGCTCATCCTTCGGCTCATGGGCCGGCGGCCTGATCCACGACATGACCGGCAGCTACGATGCACTGCTGCTGTTCGCACTCATCAGCGTGATCCTCGGCCTGATCCCGTTTCTGGTGATCCGCGCGCTGCGGGAATGACGGGTTGCGTGAGGATCGTTCAGTTGCAATCATCGCGGCAGTCAACCGGAGACGATCTCATGAGCGCACCCGCCGACGCACCGGACTGGCGCAAGCTGACGCAGGAACAGCTCGATCTCGGCTTCAACAATACGCTGCATGTGCCCGAGACGGCCTCCATCGTCGCCGAATGGGAACGCCTCTCCGCCGGCATGCGCGCGCAATATCCGCAATCGCTCGATCTTCGCTATGGTCCGCGCGAGCGCAACCGGATCGACTTTCTGAAAGCGAAGGACGGCGGGCCGACGCTGGTGTTCATTCACGGCGGCTACTGGCAGACCCGCGCCAAGGAAAATTTCACCTTCTGTGCCGCGGGACCGCTGGCGCACGGCATCAATGTCGCGCTGATCGGCTACACCCTCGCGCCCGACGCCACGCTGGACCAGATCGTCAGCGAGGTTCGCGCCGGCATCGACTATCTGGCGGCCGAACTTCCCGCGCTCGGCGGCGACCCCAACAATATGATCGTGTCGGGCTGGTCCGCCGGCGGGCATCTGTCGTCGATGTCGCTGGGACATCCGCAGATCAAGGCCGGACTTCTGATCAGCGGGATCTACGATCTCGAACCGATCCGCCACAGCTACCTGAATGCAAAACTCAACCTCGATGATGGGACCATCCAGCGCAACTCGCCGACGCGCAATCCGGGCGGGGTCGACAAGCCGCTTGTGATCGTCGCTGGCAGCGGCGAACTGCCTCTGCTGCGCAAGCAGTCCGCCGATTATGCCGGGCACCGCGCCGCGTATGGGTTGCCCGTTCTTTATGAAGAAATCCCCGGCGCGAACCACTTCACCATGATGGATGAACTGGCCTCGCCGTCAGGACGGCTCACCGTGCTGGCGCGGCAGTTGTTCACACAAACGCCGAGCAACTAATCCGCACGCGCAATATCAGACTTCAGAGATCGAGCACAACGGCGCCCGAAACGGCATCCGTGATGCCACGTCCTTCGCCCTGATCCTCGAGAAAGTCCCTGAAGCTGTCGAGCGTCTTGATCATGGCGGGGCGCGCGGCAACCAGCGCGTCCTGGCTGTGCCACTCGCCGATCAGGCAGAATGTCTGCTCGCCGGTCTGGATGATGAAGCCGCGCGCGAGGCCCGGCCATTTGGCCTTGCCGTTCCGGTGCGCATCGAGGAAGGCGGCCTCTTTGCCAGCCTTCACTTTGAACCTGACGACATTGCAGACCTGCATAGTGCGCTCCTACGGAGTTGGACGGGACGTTCCTTCCTTCGTCATCCCGAGGCGCGAAGAGCCCGCGACCCCGGCCAACGATCTCACACCGCGCAGACCGCTTACGCCGCGAGCGGCATCCGCTTCTCGATGATGCGCGAGAACAGGCTGGCGCCCACCGGCAAAATCTTGTCGTCGAGCACGAAACCGGGATTGTGCAGCGGCACGTCGCCTTCATGGCCGAGCCAGAAATAGGCGCCCGGCACCGCCAGCAGCATGTCCGCGAAATCCTCGCTGCCCATTTTCGGCGTCGGCCGCGTCAGTACGTTGTCGCCGCCGACAACTTCGCGCGCGACGTCCGCCACGAAATGCGACGGTTCCTCGTGATTGATCAGCACCGAGAAAATGTCGCGGATATCGACCTTGATCTCGACCTGGAACGCCGCCGCCATGCCGGCCGCGATGGTGCGGATGCGGTCGCGAATCTGCTCGCGCACCTTCTCCGAGAACGTGCGCACCGTCCCGGCCAGCGTTGCTTCCCCCGGAATGACGTTATAGGCGGAGCCCGCGTGAATCTGCGTGATCGACAGCACCGCGGATTTCAGCGGATCGACGTTGCGGCTGACGATGGTTTGCAGCGCCTGCCCCAGCGTCATGGCGATCACCACCGGATCGCGCGACATTTCCGGCATCGCACCGTGGCTGCCATAGCCGTTGATGGTGATGTCGAAGAAATCCGCGCTGGCCATGGTCGGGCCGGGAGCCACCGCGACCTGCCCCGGATTAAGCTGCGGCGCGTTATGCAAACCATAGACTTCATCCACTGGAAACTTCTCGAACAACCCGTCCTTGATCATGGCGCGCGCGCCGCCGAGGCCTTCTTCGGCGGGCTGAAAGATGAACGCCACGGTGCCGTCGAAGTTACGCGTTTGCGCGAGATAGCGCGCCGTGCCGAGCAGGATAGTCGTATGGCCGTCATGGCCGCAGCCATGGAAACGGCCGGGGATGGTCGAACGCCAGCTCAGATTGGTCTTCTCCTCCATCGGCAGCGCATCCATGTCGGCGCGCAGGCCGATCCGCTTGCTGCCGTTGCCCTTGCCTTTCAACAGGCCGACCACGCCTGTGCCGCCAAGGCCGCGATGTACCTCGATGCCCCACCCCGCGAGTTTCTCGGCAACGATGCCGGATGTGCGGTGCTCCTCGAAACCGATTTCCGGATGCGCATGCAGATCGCGGCGGATGGCGGTGAGTTCGTCGGCGAAGCTCTCGATCAGATCAATGTTGGGCATGCGGCAACATCCGTGAACAGGAGGAACAGTGCGCAGTCATCTTGGCAAATCATTGCAGGCTGGCCAAGAGACCGGCGATCAAACGTCCGCGTTCGGGAAGGCTGTCGACCTCAATATGCTCGTTTAGCGTGTGGTAGTCCGCGCCGCGGACGCCGAGGCTGTCGAGCGTCGGAATACCCATCGCGCCGGTGAAATTGCCGTCCGATCCGCCGCCCGAACTGCCATGAATCAGATCAAGGCCGATTTTAACCCCCACAGCCCGCGCCTGTTCATACAGCGCCATGGTACCCGCATTCGGCTCCCAGACCGGTCGCGTCACGCCGCGCGTCACCGTGAAGGTGACGTCGTTTGTGGTGCCGTTCAGCGCCATCATCCGCTCGACGCCGCGGTCAAGATCGGCCTGGCGCTTGGCCATGCTGAGAGCCTCGCCACGGCAGTTCGACGAGACACAGTTGACCCACTGCCCGCCATGAACCACGCCGACGCTGAAGGTGCAGTCGTCGCCGGTCATGCCGTCGATGGCGATGATCTGCCGCGCCATTTCGCGGATCGCGGAGCGGCCCGACGCGAGCGTGGCGCCGGCGTGGCTCGGCTTGCCGGTGGCTTCGAGATTGAAGCGCGCAATCGCATAGCGTCCGGTGGTGACGCCCGCGTTCCTGAAGGCCGGCTCCGGCACCAGCACATATTTGTTGCGGGCCGCTTCCGCCTCGATGATGTCGCGCGTCGAGGGCGTTCCCACTTCCTCATCGGGCGTGAACAGCACCGTCACCGGCAGCGGCGTCGCAACCGACGCCTTGGCCAGTTGCCGGATCGCCTCCAGCGCGGCGTAGTTGCCGCCCTTCATGTCGAGAATGCCGGGGCCGTAGCACCTGCTGCCTTCGCGCCGCCACGGCAGCTTCTGCAGCGTGCCGACCGGATGCACCGTGTCCATGTGTCCCGCGATCAGGATGCCCGGCTGGCCCTGTTTGGGATGCGGAAACCGCGCCCGGACGCAGCCGCCAAACCCCTGCCGCCCCGCGATATATTCAATCGACGCGCCACCGAGCGCCATGTCCCGCGCGGAAAGTTCAAGCATGCGGTTGACGGCCGCGGCGTCCCAGGTCGGACTCTCGCACTCTATCCACGGGCGCAGGCCCGTAAGCATGGTTTCAACGTCGAACGGAAGGGACATCAGATCAAGCAAGGCGCGTCCTCTCGGATTGTTTGTTTTTGACATGGCGGACTCTGCGTCCCGCACCCTGGATCGTTGCAGGTTCGCCAAGCGATGCAAGATGCAAACTTGCCGGGCCTGCCGAGACTTTGGCGATATTGCACGCAAAAATGAGATTGCGTAAGCAGGCGTCCCGCAAAGACCTTATGTCGATTTGCGCTGCAACACAGGTTCACTCGTGACACAGACCCTCGTCGCCATGCCGCCATCGAATACCAAAGCCGCGAGCTGGATGGCCGGCTGGCTCACGCTGATGCTGATCATGCTGGTGGCCGGGCGCGAAGCCACGCGCGAACTCAGTGTTTTCCAGGTGATGGAAATGCGCTCGGTGATCGGCCTGTTTCTGCTTTATCCGCTGGTCCATCGCAACGGCGGCTTCGCCGGCATGAAGACCGCGCGCCCGCTACAGCATATCGGGCGCAACGTGGTTCACTATGCCGCGCAATATGGCTGGTTTCTGGCGCTGACGATGATTCCGCTGGCGCAGGTGGTGTCCATCGAATTCACCATGCCGGTGTGGACCGCGCTGCTCGCGGTGAGCTTTCTCGGCGAAAAGCTGAATGTCTGGAAGATTCTCGCCATCGTGCTCGGCATCGTCGGCGTGATCGTCATCGTGCAGCCGGGTGCGGCGCCGGTCAGCCCGGGACAACTGGTCATGGTGCTGGCCGCCCTCGGATTCGGCGTCGCCATTGTCATGGTGAAATCACTGACCCGCACCGACAGCGTGGTGGTCATCATTTTCTGGATGCTGGTGATCCAGTCGGTGATCGGCCTGATCCCGGCGATCTATGACTGGCACTGGCCATCGGCGCATGTCTGGCCGTGGATCGTGGTGATCGCCTTTTGCGGCACCTACTCGCACTACTGCTTCACGCAGGCGATGCGTTATGCCGACGCCACCGTGGTGGTGCCGATGGACTTTCTCCGCGTGCCGCTGTCGGCCGCCGTGGGCTGGCTGGTTTACTCGGAACGGCTGGATGCGGCGACCATCGCCGGCGCGGCGCTGATTTTGACGGGTAATCTGCTGAACCTGCGGCGGTCGTAGACCGCGACCGGTACAATGCGCTCCCTCTCCCCGATGGGGAGAGGGTTGGGGTGAGGGGCAATAGATGTCAGAAATGAATTCCGACCCCCTCACCCGACATGCCATAGCGTGTCGAAGACACGCGTAAACGCGCTTGTGGCATGTCGACCTCTCCCCCACGGGGAAAGAAACCTCACGCCGCGTTCTTGCCGTCCACCGACAACACACCGCGCCGGATCTGGTCTTCTTCAATGGACTCGAACAGCGCCTTGAAGTTGCCTTCGCCGAAGCCATCGTCGCCCTTGCGCTGGATGAACTCGAAGAAGATCGGCCCGATCGCATTGGCGGAGAAGATTTGCAGCAGCACCTTGGTGTGGCCGCCATCCACCACGCCCTCGCCGTCGATCAGGATGCCGTTTCTCTGCAAGCGCGCGACGTCCTCGCCATGCTTCGGCAGGCGCGTGTCGATCTTCTCGAAGTACGTATCCGGCGGCGGCGGCATGAACGGCAGTCCGTCGGCGCGCAGCTTCTCGATGGTGTGATAGATGTCCTTCACGCCGCAGGCGATGTGCTGGATGCCCTCGCCGCGATACGTCGTCAGATATTCCTCGATCTGCCCGGAATCGCCCGCGTCCTCGTTGATCGGAATCCGGATCTTGCCGTCCGGGCTGGTCAGCGCGCGCGAGAACAGGCCGGACGCCCGGCCCTCGATGTCGAAAAAGCGGATCTGGCGGAAGTTGAACAGCTTCTCATAGAAGCCGGTCCACACATCCATCCGCCCGCGATGCACATTGTGGGTCAGATGGTCGATATAAAACAGTCCGGCGCCCTCGGGGTGAATGTCCTTCAGCCCGAGCCAGTCGAACTCGGCGTCGTAGGCCGAGCCTTTCTTGCCGTAACGATCCACGAAATACAGCAGGCTGCCGCCGATACCCTTGATCGCGGGAACATCCAGCGTCTTCTGCGCCGGTGTCACATCCGCAGGCTCCGCGCCGAGCGCCAGCGCGCGCTCATAGGCACGCTTCGCGTCAACCACGCGGAACGCCATCGACGGCGCGCAGGGGCCGTGCGCCGCGACGAAATCATGACCGTGGGTGCCCGGCTGTTCGTTGACCAGATAGTTCACGTCGCCCTGGCGATAGACCGTGATTGCCTTGGTCTTGTGGCGGGCGACCGCCGTGAAGCCCATCAGGCGGAACAGCGCGTGCAGCTTTTCGGGTTCGGGATGGGCGTATTCGACGAACTCGAAGCCGTCGGTGCCCATCGGATTGTGCTCGGAAATGACGGCGGCCGGCGCGTCGTGCGGAAACGGACCCATGGCGATCTCTCTTGATTCTTGTCTCAGGTGTGCATCGTGCGCCGCTTCTCGTGCAATGGGCGTGCAAAATAAGGCATTCTTTGCTAGTATCATGCACGGATTGTGCACATATGAAGGTTTTTCCGCATGATATCGCTGGACGGTTTCGACCTCAAAATTCTTGCCGCGCTTCAGGACGACGGCCGCCTGACCAATCAGCAGCTCGCCGATTTGGCCGGTCTTTCCGCCTCGCAATGCTCGCGCCGCCGCACGCGGCTGGAGGACGAAAAGGTGATCGCAGGCTATCACGCCGATCTTGCCAGCGAGGCGCTTGGCTTCAACGTGCTGGCGTTCATCCAGATCACACTGGCGACACACTCGCCGAACAACGCCAAGCGTTTTCGCTACCTGATGCGGCGGGTCGATGAAATCCAGGAAGCCTATTCGCTGACCGGTGATGCCGACTATCTGCTGAAGGTCGTATTGAGCGACCTCAAGAGCCTGTCCGACATCGTCAACAACGTGCTGATGCCGCACGAGAGCGTCGCGCATGTGCGCTCGTCCATCGTTCTCGACCGGCTCAAGACGACGCGAAAGCTGCCGCTGAAGAAAATAGCGAGTTGATAGCACGATCATCATCTCGTCATGGCCGGGCTGTCCCGGCCATGACGGCGGATCAATCTAAAGATTCACGTCGAATGCCTATGCCGCCGGAAGTATCGTCCCCTCGACCTCGCCGAAGCCAACGCGATAGCCATTGCCCTGACACCAGCCGCGCATGGTGAGCGAGTCGCCGTCCTCGAGAAACGAGCGCTGCACGCCGCCTCCGAGATCGAGCGGCTCCGCGCCGCCCCAGCTCAATTCGAGCATGCTGCCGCGCTCGCTTTTCTCGGGACCGCTGATGGTGCCCGAGCCGAGCAGATCGCCGACATTCATCGCACAGCCCGAGGAGGCATGATGCACTAGCTGCTGCACCGAGGACCAGTACATGTATTTGAAATTGGTGCGGCAGATACCCGCCGCCTCCTTCATCGCTTCGGTTTTGAGATCGACGGCAAGCTGCAGATCGTAGTTCTGCGCGTGCTTCTGCTGCAGGTAGGCCAGCGGCGCCGGGTCCTGCGCCGGCCCCTTCACGCGGAACGGCTCCAGCGCCTCGCGCGTCACGATCCACGGACTGATCGAGGTGCCGAAGGCTTTGGCCTGAAACGGCCCGAGCGGCACGTATTCCCACGCCTGGATGTCGCGCGCACTCCAGTCGTTCAACAGCGTGAAGCCGAAGATCATCTCCTCGGCCTGCTGCTCGGTCAACATCTCGCCCATGGCGGACGCCTGCCCGATCACCACGCCCATCTCAAGCTCGAAGTCCAGCCGCTTGCACGGCCCGAACACGGGATGCTCCGCCGTCGGCGGCTTGAGCTGTCCGCGCGGGCGGCGAATTGGCGTGCCGCTGACCACCACGGTCGAGGCGCGGCCGTTATAGCCGATCGGAATCGACAGCCAGTTCGGCATCAGGGCGTTGTCCTTGCCGCGGAACATGATGCCCACATTCGTCGCGTGCTCCTTCGACGAATAGAAGTCCGTGAAGCCCTGCACCGCAATCGGCATATGCATGTCTGCGAAATTGCGCGGGATCAGCGCGCGATTGCGCAGGTCTTTATTATCGCGCAGTTCGGGGCAATCATGCCGCAGCAACTGGCTGATCCGTGCGCGCGTGCTGCTCCACACCTTCGGCCCGAGCGCCATGAAGGCATTCAATGAGGGTTTCGCGAATACGCCGCCGGCATTGTCGAACCGGATCAGGCCGGCAGCTTCCAGCGCGGCCAGATCGAGCACGAAATCGCCGATGGCGACACCGACGCGCAGGTCCGGCTGCTCCGGCGTGAAGAACACGCCGTAAGGCAAATTCTGGATCGGGAAATCCGACGACGGATCGACCTCAATGAAAGAGCGCAGCTTCGGATCATTCGGGTGCATCGGTTCCATCCATCTTTATTCGGCGTCGGGCTGGCGGCCCGGCTCGGCCGCAGCAAAAGCGTCGAGTTTGGCGGCGGCGGCATCGAGCGCCACGATACGTTTGTAAGGCGCAAGGTCCACACCGAAGCGGCGCGCGTTGAATACCTGCGGCACGAGACAGATATCCGCCAGCGTCGGTGTGTCGCCGAGCGCGAACGGCCCCGGCAGATGCGACAGCCGCGCCTCCACCGCATCGAAGCCGGTCTCGATCCAGTGCTTCGACCAGGCGCCGCGCGCCGCTTCATCGACGCCCATGTCGATCAGCCGGCTCAGCACCCGCAGATTTCCGATGGGATGAATATCGGCGGCCACGACCAGCGCGATCTCGCGTGCGATCGCCCGCCCCTTCGCATCCGGCGGCAGCAGCGGCGGATTCGGATGCGTCTCGTCGAGATACTCGATGATGGCAATCGACTGCGCGAGTTCGAGATCGCCGTCGATCCAGTATGGCACGAGGCCCGCCGGATTGATCCTGCGATAAGCGTCTTGCGTCTGCTCACCCTTGCGCAGATGCACGAAGCGATGGCCCGCGCTCAACCCTTTCAGGTTGAGCGCGATGCGCACACGATAGGCCGCACTGGAGCGGAAGTAACCGTAAAGAACTGCGTCAGTCATGCGACATCTCGAATCCAACATTCTCTTTCACCTCTCCCGTGGGGAGAGGTCGGATCGCGCAAGCGATCCGGGTGAGGGCGTAGAATCTATCGAGAGATTGAGATCCCCTCACCCCAGCCCTCTCCCCGCCGGGGAGAGGGAGTGACATTGCCGCCGTTTCAATACCGCGCATCAATTCAAAGACGTTAAGGCTTCGACGGATCGAAGCGGCGCTCCAGCCCCTGCCAGCAATCGGCGTAATCATCCTGCAAGGCGCTTGTCGTGGCGGCGAACTGCGTCACCCGCTGCGGGAACCGCGTCTCGAACATGAAAGCCATGGTGCCGGTCAGTTTCACCGGCTTCAGTTCGCCGTTGCTGGCGTGATCGAACGCCTCACGGTCCGGCCCGTGCGGCAGCATCATGTTGTGCAGGCTGATGCCGCCCGGCACAAAGCCATGCGGCTTGGCATCGTAGGCGCCATACAGCAGGCCCATGAACTCCGACATGATGTTCATGTGATACCACGGCGGACGGAAGGTGTTTTCCGCCACCATCCAGCGCTCGGGGAAAATCACGAAGTCGATATTCGCGGTGCCCGCCGTTTCCGACGGCGAGGTCAGCACGGTGAAGATCGACGGATCGGGATGATCGAAGCCGATGGCGCCGACCGGCGAGAAGGTCCGCAGGTCATACTTATAGGGCGCGTAGTTGCCATGCCACGCCACCACGTCGATGGGTGAATACGGCAGTTTGGTCACGAACAGCGAGCCGCCCCACTTCACATAAAGCTCGGTCGGCGTTTCCCTGTCCTCGTAGGCCGCCACCGGCGTCAGGAAGTCGCGCGAATTGGCGAGACAGTTGGCGCCAATCGGCCCGCGCTCCGGCAGCGTGAACGCGCCGCCATAGTTCTCGCAAAGATAGCCGCGCGCCGGACCGTTCGGAATCTCGGCGCGGAACTTGACGCCGCGCGGGATCACCGCGATCTCGCCGGGCTCGATGTCGATGATGCCGAACTCTGTGACCAGCCGCAGGTTGCCTTCCTGCGCGACGAACATCATCTCGCCGTCGGCATTGTAGAAATTCTGGTCCACCATGGATTTGGTGATCAGATAGACATGCGCCGCCATGCCGGCCTGTGTGCCGGCGTCGCCCGCCGTGGTCATGGTGTAGACGCCCTGCAGGAAGGTTTGGCCTTCCTTCGGCAACGGCAGCGGATCCCAGCGCAACTGCGCAATCGGCAGATCGTATTCGGTGCACGGCGCGGTGCGCCAGTGCCCGGCATCGACCTTGGTGAAGCGGCCCGAATGCTTCACCGAGGGACGGATACGGTAAAGCCACGAGCGCTCGTTGGTGCCGCGCGGCGCGGTGAATGGCGAGCCGGACAGTTGCTCGGCATAAAGTCCATAAGCACAGTTCTGCGGCGAGTTGCGCCCGATGGGCAGCGCGCCTGCCAAGGCTTCGGTCTCGAAGCTATTGCCGAAGCCGGACATATAGCCCGGCGTGACATTGACGGCGTTGCGATTCACAGCGCCGGGAGCGGTGTTGATGTTCATCGCGCTATCCTCCTTGCAGGGCTGCCCACATTTCGCGGTCGCGCTTGTCGGTCCAGATCACCGGATCGTCGATTCCGGATGCTTCATCGAACGCGCGGGAGACATTGAACGGCAGGCAGTGTTCATAGATCGCGAAGCTGGAAAATTTCGGGTCCATCACCTCGCGGGTCGCGGCCATGGTTTCCTTGAGCGAACGCCCCTTCGCCACCGACAGTTCCGCCGCACCGTACAGCGAGCCGACGAAATCGCGCGTCATGGCGATGGCCTCGTTCACTGTCGCCTCGCCCTTCAGCGCATCGCCGCGCCCCGGCGCAACGGCCTTCGGATTGAACTCGCGGATTTCATTCAGCGTCAGCGGCCATTCGCGCAGCAAGGCATCGCCGCAATAGCAGGCCGAGTGATATTCGATCAGGTCGCCGGAGCACATCACCTGCGCATCCGGCACCCACGCGACGATATCGCCGGAGGTATGGCCCGCGCCGAGATGCATCAGTTGCACCTCGCGCTTGCCGAGATACAGCGTCATGCCGGTGTCGAAGGTGATGGTCGGCCAGGTCAGGCCGGGAATGCTTTCGGCGTCCTGAAACAGGCGCGGAAACCGGCCATATTCGGAATCCCAGTCCTGCTTGCCGCGCTCGACGATCAACCGCTGGGTTTCGGAGGACGCCACGATGCCTTGCGCCTTGTAGGCCGATGCGCCAAGCACGCGCACCGCATGATAATGCGACAACACCACATACTTGATCGGCTTGTCGGTGACGGTCTTGACCCGCTCGATCACGCTCTTCGCCATCGCCGGCGTCGCCTGCGCGTCGAACACGATGCAACCGTCATCGCCGACAATCACCGCCGTGTTGGGATCGCCCTCGGCAGTGAAAGCATAAATGTCCGGACCGATCTCGGAGAAGGTGATTGTCTTCGCCGCCATGTCGCCGGTCGATGCGAAACCCTTTGCGCTCATCTGGCATCCTTTTCTGAAGTCTTGTTCTGTGAAAGCTGGCGCTTCGCCAGCGCAATCGCGTCGCGCAGCACGTCCGCATCGCCGATATGATTGGCGAGGATCAGCACCAGCGCGGTGTCGAGCAATGCGCTGTCCTCATCGCCAAGGCCGCGATGCGCTTCCACAACCATGCGATAGGCGGTGTCGGGATCGCTGAAATTCGATGTAATCGAGAGCGTCATGAGGCCCTCCCGCTGGCGCGAGCCATCGCGGCCTGCACCGCTCCCGCCGTCGGCTTCCTGAAACGCGCGGCGACATACCCGTCAGGCCGCAGCAGATAGGCCGCGCCTTCGGATGCGTCGTAGCGCTTCGCGAATAGCCCGGATGGATCGCGCAGCGGGGTCTTGTCACCGACAGCGATGGTCCGGCAATCGGCATGTCCGCCGCCGTTCGATCCTGCTTGCAGCAGGACAAACCCGCCCTCGCCCTGTTTGATAAAGGCCTCGGTAAGATAAACCGGCTCGCCGCTCTCTGCTGTCAGCGGTGCATCGAGCATATGCGCGCCGGGGCGCGGGCCTGCGCTCCACGTCTCGCTGTCCGGCGTCGACAGCGGCGACTCATAAGTGGACGGCGTGGAGAGCCGCCCCCCATTGACCATGCGCTTGGCGAATTCGGTTTCCTTGGCGAGCCGCAACACCGCCTGCCGCATCCTTCGTTCCTGCGCCGAATGCGGGGCGATGAAATCGGTCGACCGAGTCGAGGCGCGGATGTTCTCGTCCGCGGCAAAGCTGCGCTCGATCTCATAGCTGTCCAGCAGCGCCACAGGGGCAGCGCCATTCAGAATCAGCGACAGTTTCCAGGCGACGTTTTCCGCGTCTTCCAGACCGGAATTCGCGCCGCGCGCGCCGAACGGCGAGACCTGATGCGCCGCATCGCCCGCGAAAATCACCCGCTCATGGACAAAACGCTGCATGCGCCGGCACTGGAATTTGTAAACCGAAATCCACTCGAAATCGAAATCGGCGTGGCCGAGCATGCGCTCGATGCGCGGGCGCACATTCTCCGGCATCCGCTCGATGGCGGGATCGGCGGCCGGTCCGAGTTGCAGGTCGATGCGCCAGACATCGTCCGGCTGGCGATGCAGCAGCGCGGATTGTCCCGAATGAAACGGCGGATCGAACCAGAACCAGCGCTCGGTCGGAAACTCCGCCGTCATCTTGACGTCCGCGATCAGGAATTGATCCTCGAACACTTCGCCGGTGAACTCGGCGCCGACAAAGCTGCGCAATGCCGAGCGTGCGCCATCGCAGGCGACCACATAGTCCGCCTTCAGGTGATAGCGCCCGTCCGGCGTGTCGATGGCCAGCACCACATGATCGTTGCGCTGGTCGAGGCCGACCACCTTGTTGCGCCAGCGCAGGTCCACCTGCGGCAGCTCACGGGCGCGGTCCACCAGAAAGGCCTCGGCGTAATACTGCTGCAGATTGATGAAGGCCGGCATCTTGTGGCCGTCTTCCGGCAGCAGGTCGAAACGATAGAGCATGTCGTCGTTCAGGAAGATCTTGCCGACCTTCCAGACCACGCCCTTTTCCACCATCCGCTCGCCGACGCCGAGACGGTCCCACAGTTCCAGCGAGCGTTTGGAAAAGCAGATCGCGCGCGAGCCGTCACCGATCCTGTCCGCGTCGTCCAGCAGCACCACGGCATGGCCGCGCTGGGCCAGATCAATCGCCAGCGTCAGGCCGACCGGCCCGGCGCCGACCACCACCACCGGATGCCGCGCGGACTGCGCCGGCGCCCTGTCCTGATCGGAATGGCGGCGATAACCGAACTGAATGACCCGGGGTTCCGGCACGTTTCTCCACCCTGCCTGACTGACGGGCCCCTTGAATGAAGCCTCTGGTCAGAAAGATAAACCAAGGTTATGATCGTTGCAACTGCAACCAAATCGCGGAGGCGCGGTTTTGTCCGGAACCTGTCCTTGAGCAAACTCGATCTTTTCAGCTTCGTGCCGTTCCGGCTGAACCGGCTGGCGGCGGAAGTCAGCGCCGAACTCTCCAGCGAGTATCGCGACCGCTATGGCCTCGATATTCCCGAATGGCGGGTGATGGCCACGCTCGGCTTCCGGGACGAGGCCTGCACGGCGCAGTATATCGCCTACTGCACCCGGACGCACAAATCGACCATCAGCCGGGCCGTCGCGCATCTTCTGGAGCAGCAACTGGTCGAGCGGGTCGAGAATGCGGACGACCGCCGCGAACTCGCCCTGCAGCTCACCCGCAAGGGACATGCACTTTACGAGGAACTGATCCCGCAACTGCTCCGCAAGGAGCAGGACATCCTGTCATGCCTGACGGCAGCGGAACGCAAGGAATTCGCCGCCACGCTCGGCAAGATCGAACGCAAGCTCGACCTTGTGCAGAGCGCGAAGGACGCGCGGGCGAAGAAGGATGCGTATTGAGGTGGACCACCGGCGTCGTCCCGGCGCAGGCCAGCCGTATCCGGCACGATAGCGCGTCATCCTGAGGTGCGAGACGCGCGTAGCGCGCGAGCCTCGAAGGATGCGCGGCCGAGAGAAAGAGAATACAAACTCCGCCATCATCCTTCGAGGCTCGCAAGTGCTCGCACCTCAGGATGACGGCGATCGTTACGCGGCCCGGACCTCGTTGCCCGATCATCCCCGCGAAGACCGGGAATCAAGTCTTCGGAATGATAGCGTGGCGCGCGCAATCTGCTCCCTCTCCCGTGGGGAGAGGGCTGGGGTGAGGGCGTAGAATCTATCGTGAGAGCGTACCCCTCACCGGATGCACCAAAGCGCTTCAAAGACGCGCGTAAACGCGTTTGTGGTGCATCGACCTCTCGCCACGGGAGGCGTGAGGATCACGCCGCGCGGATATTCGCCATGAAGCGATCGAGCTCCTGACGCAGCCGCGTGCTTTCCACGGCCAGCGTCTGCGCGGAGTTCAGAACCTCGCCGGACGCCGTGCCGGTCTCGCTGGCGCCGCGGTTCACCTCCGAAATGCCTTCCGCGATTTCCAGCGTGCCGCTGGCGGCGCTCTGGACGTTGCGGGCGATTTCGGTGGTGGCGTTGGTCTGCTGTTCGATGGCTTCGGCGATGTTGCTGGCGATCCTGGAAATCTGGCCGATGGTGCCGCCGATTTCCTTGATCGCGGTCACCGATTCCTGCGTCGCCGCCTGCATGCCGGTGATATGCGAGGAAATCTCGTCGGTCGCCTTCGCGGTCTGGCTGGCGAGCGACTTCACTTCGGAAGCGACCACGGCAAAGCCGCGCCCCGCCTCGCCGGCGCGCGCCGCCTCGATGGTGGCGTTGAGTGCCAGCAGGTTGGTCTGCTCGGCAATCGCGGTGATCAGCTTGACCACATCGCCGATTTCCTGTGCCGCGCGCGACAGCTTGTTGATGCGCGCGTCGGTGGCTTCGGCCTGTTGTACGGCGGCGGCCGCGATGCGGCTCGATTCTTGAACCTGGCGGCCGATCTCGTTGACCGAGGCGGACAGTTCTTCCGTCGCAGCGGCCACCGATTGCACGTTGGCGGAGGCCTCTTCCGAAGCGCCGGCCACCTTGCCGGATAGGTCCTGCGCGGTCTCAACCGTGCGGGTCAGCGTGGTCGCGGAGGCCTCAAGCTGGCTCGCGGAGGCCGACACGCTCGACACGATCACGCCGACAGCGGTCTCGAAGTCGTCGGCGAAGCGATGCAGTTCGGCGCTGCGCGCGGCGCTGGCCGACCGGCCCTGCTCCTCGCGCTCCGCTGCCTCGGCCTGCGCCTTGGCGACGGCACGCATCTTGAACTCCTCGACGGCGCCAGCCATCTCGCCGATCTCGTCCTTGCGGCCAAGACCCGGCAGCACGACATCGAAATTGCCGTTGGCAAGCTCGCGCATCGCCTTGCACATGCCGATCATCGGGCGGGAAATGCCGCGGCCCAGCATCCATGCCAGCAGCGCGCCGAACATGATGCCGCCCGCGCCAAGCGCGGTCACGAACGTGCTCGTGGTATGCGCGGCGGTCGCCGATTCCTTCGCAAGCTGGGTCTGACGGACCAGCAGCGTGTCCTTGATGGTCTTGGCTTCCTGCGTGACGGAGCCTGCGGCTTCCGTCATCTTGGTGGAGAGCGCAGCGATCTTCGCGGTGTTCTCCACGAACTTGGTGAAGCTGGTCTTGTAGGCGTCGAGTTCGGCTGTGACCTCGGCGATCTTGGTCGAAATCTTCGCATCGTCCGCGGAGAGCGAACCGAGGCTGTTCTTGAGGAGCTGCATCCGCGCGTTGACGCTGTTGGCGACGGCATGGTCAGGCCGCAGGATGTAATTGCTGATGTTGGAAGTGATCGCCGCCGAATGCGTCGCAAGTTCCTTGGCGTTCTGCTGCACCGACGACAGGCCGGCGAGGATCGCGGTGTCCGCGAGATCGTCGAACTTGTAGCGGATCACATTGCCCATGCGGAGCAACTGGTTGGAGGCAATCGCGGCGTTCTCGGTCTTGAGCTTGATGACGTCGGCGAACAGCGACGCGAATTCGCCATAGCTGGCGGAGAGATTGAGAACGCTCTTGCGGTTCTCCGAGGTCGCGACACGCGCGGCGCGCTCGATCGCCTGTCCGAGATTGCTCTCGGCTGCGCGGGCAGCCTCCTCATCCTTCGGAAGACCGGTTGTCACGTAAGCCCGCGCAAGAAGCTGATAGGCGACCAGTTCGCGGTCGATTTCGCGCGCGCTGTCGCTCTCGGCGACGATGGTTTGATAGGACTGCACGCCTGCGGCGATGCGCTCAAAGCCGAAATAGGAGACCCCCATGTTGATCGCGGAGATGCCGAGCACGATCACGAAACCAAGCATGATCTTGGTCCGGAATCTCAGATTTGAAAGGAAGCCGCCTTGCGCCTTCTGCGTTGCCGGAGTGCTCTTGAACCAGCCCATTTCCATTCCCCAAAAATTCTTTTTGCATGCGCCGTCCGCCGGACAGCCCACCGGCGCGCGATCCTTGAAGGGTAGGAAGAATTGGATAACGCGCCGTAAATCCCTACCGCGCGCAGCAAAAAATGCCCGTCTGGCGGGCATTTCCTGCAGAATTTGAGCGGGCGCGGCGACGCGGCCCTATATCCGGGCACCGCCGGAGGCGAAGAGATTAACAAGTCGTTGCGGGCAGAAGTGTCCGCAGACAATGCAAGAACACGTCGTCCCCGCAAAGACGGGGACCCATCACGACCGGATTTGAATCCGGATCGCCGTCATCCTGAGGTGCGAGCACTTGTGAGCCTCGAAGGATGACGGCGTGGTCCGCGTCAGTCATCCCGTACATCCTTCGAGGCTCGCCGCGAGAGCGGCTCGCAACTCAGGATGACGCGACGTCATCATACTTTGCGGATCAATGCCCCGGGCTTCGCCGGGACGGCGCTACGCATGCGTGGCCGCCCTCGCGAAGGCGCGGCTAACGACCGGCACTTTACTTCTTCTTGCCGTCCGCGCCGAACTGCCTGAGGAACGCGGTGAGGTCCTTGATTTCCTCGTCCTTCTTGATGCCCGCGAACGCCATCTTGGTGCCGGGGATCTTCGCCTTCGGGTCCTTGATGTATTCGGCGAACACCGCGTCATCCCAGGTGATGCCTGAATTCTTGTTGGCGTCCGAATAGTTGTAACCGGCGACGCTGCCGGACTTGCGGCCGAACAGACCGTTCAGTTCAGGGCCCACGGTATTCTTCGCCGTTTCGCCGACCTGATGGCAGGCGCGGCACTTGTTGAAAGACTTTTCACCGGCGGCGACGTCCTGGGCACGGGCGGGAACAGCAAAGCCGGCGGCGGCAACAGCGAGAGCAGCGGCGAGCGAACGAGCAATCATGGGATGTAACCTTTGGCGGGCAGGAAAGCTGGCAGGTGGGTGAAGATGCATCGGAACGGTGACGTCTGAAGAAACCGAAACCCGCCGCGCGGCGGCGGATTCCGGATATTTTGAAGATCACGCAAACATATCGGCTGTAATTCCGGCGTACCAGCCCATGTTTTCCGCCTGCGTCTGCTTCCGCAGCGCCGCATCCTCGCCGGTCTTCGAGATGAAGGTGGACGAGGCGGCGATCTTGCCGTCCTTCGGCTCGTAGGCGCCGCCGACCTTCACGCAGTCGTCGGTGTCGATGAGACTCCAGCAGGTGTTGCTATAGCGTGCCGGGAAGGTGCGCGCGGACACCAGTTCGCCGCGAATCATCATCGCCGCGACCTTGGCCTGGCTGTTGGCGGAGAAAGCCGATTTCGGCATATCGCCCGCGATGCACGCATCGCCGAGAACGTAGATGTTGCCATCGACGGCGGACTTCATGTTCGCCGGGTCGATCGCGCAGAATCCGCTGGCGTTGGCGAGGCCGGCGTCGCGCGCAATCGCGCCCGCCATCTGCGCCGGGATGACATTGACCAGCGCGGCGTTCTTGTAGGTCTCGAAGCCGGTGACCACGGTGCCGGTCTTGGGATCGACCGACTTCAATCCATCATGCACCTTGGGGCCGAGCCATTCGACCATGCCCTTGTAGTGCTTCTCCCAGCCTTCCTGAAACAGCGCCTGTTTCGAGAAACTTTCCTTCGGATCAATCACAATGATCTTGCTGCGGTCCTTCTTCGCCTTCTTCAATGCGTGCGCCATCATCGACACGCGCTCATATGGGCCGGGCGGGCAGCGATAGGGGTTGGGCGGCGCGATCATCACGATGACGCCGCCATTCGGCACGGCATCGAGCTTCTTCTTGAGCAACAGCGTCTGCGCGCCCGGCTTCCAGGCGTGGGGCATCGCTTCTTCCGCCGCCTGCGACCAGCCCGGCACGGAATCGTATTTCAGGTCGATGCCCGGCGAGACAACAAGCCGGTCATACGGCAACTTCTTTCCGTTCGCGAGGACGACTTCTTTCTTGTCCCGGTCGATTTTTGCCGCACGGTCGGCGACCACCGTCACACCCAGCTTCTTCAGCCCGCCATAGCCATGGGTGATCGACGGATAGTCCCTGAACCCGCCGAGATAAAGATTGCTGTGGAAGCAGGTCTGATATTTCGCCAGCGGCTCGACCAGCGTGACGCTGATCGCTCCCGCGCTGTCCTTGGCTATGTATCTGGCGGCGGTCACGCCGCCGGCGCCGCCGCCGATCACCACGACCCGCGGCTTGCCTTGCCCCAACACCGCAGGCGCGCCCAGCATCATGACGCCTGCGAACGATGCCGATCCTGAAATCAACTGCCGACGACTGATGCTCATAACGACCTCCGGTATGCCACGGTTGAAAATGCGGTTTCAGACATCGGCCGCGTCAGCCCACTTTCAGATAGGCGAAGCCTTTCGATTGCAGGGCCGCGACGGTGGCGACACCCGACGGCACGAAGCTGATGAACGGCGCGTCCTTCACCTTGGCCTTGTCGAGCTTCAGCCGCTGGAAGGTGATTTCGCACAGATAAATCTTGAGGCCGTTCTTCGCGAGCGCGGTGACGCGCTCGAACAGCGCCGGATCAATGGTCTCGTCCTTCCATGGCGTGCCGTCCAGCGTGGAGAGAAAATACTTCACCGCCACACTGTGCGCGACGACGACAAGCTGCAGGCCGAACGGGTCCGCGCCATAAGCCGAATAGTGATTGGAAATGTTGTTGAGCGTCTGGGCGAAGCGGGCGTTGTCGCCGTAGTCGCAGTGATAGAGACAGGCGATATCGCCTTCCTTCTTCAGGTCGGCCATGGACAGGTCTTTCGGCGCGGCCTGTGCCGCCGTTGCCGCAACCAGACCTCCCGCAACACCGACGATAAGACTGCGGCGTGTCGCCGAAGCGTTCCGATCTGTCATGATACCCTCCAGAATGTTGAAACCATCACTTCTGGGTCCCGAAATAAGCCGCCAGCGCCGCGATGTCACCTGCCGCAAGCCGCCCCGCGATTGTTTGCATCACGGGATTGTCGCGCTGCTTGTCCTTGTAGGCGTTCATCACGGCGATGAACTGATCTTCCGGCCATCCCGTGATCTTCGGAATGCCCTGGGCCCCGCCTGAAGCGCGATGACAGGTTACACATTCCGCCGACAAATACTCTCCAAGTTCCCGGTCTCCCGCAGCAGCATTTTCCAGCGGAGCGCCCGCCGCCAGAACAAAAAGCATCGCGTGGGCCGGCGGGCGTTTCATCAATCGACCTTCGGTCCCGCCTTGCTGTCAGGCGTCACGTCCACCGAGATCGCCCGTCCCGTTACCTTCGGTGCGCTGCGGCAATCCTTCGTGCACGGGTCTTTCTTCCAGAACTGCTTTTCCGAGATTTCCCGGTCATCATCGAAGAAGGCCTTGGCGTTCGGCATCTTGATCGACGTGAAGTTCTTGTCGCTAAGTTCAAAATTCTCGCCCTTCACGATGTCGTTCATCGACAGCAGATAGGCGACAATCGCGTAAACCTCGTCGTCGGTCAGCGAGCGTGCGTTGCCGTAAGGCATCGCGCGCTTGATGTAGTCGAACGCGGTGGACAGGTCCGGCCAGAACGAACCGATGGTCTTGTCGGGGCGGTCCGCCGTCAGCGTTCCCGCGCCACCGGCCAGCACCGGCCAGCGCCCCGCGCCTTCGCCGAATTCGCCATGACACGAGGCGCAGCGCTCCTGAAACAACGCGTCCCCCTGCTTCACCGTGCCCTTGCCCGGCGGCAAGCCCTTGCCGTCCGCCCGCACATCGGTGTCCCACGCCTTGATTTCCTCCGGCAGCGCGGGACGTCCGAGTCCGAGCTTAGACGAGGTCTTCACCGCCGCCTGTGTGGCAATTTGCTGCGCATAGCCCGCACGCGGCGCAGCAAGGACAAGCGCTGCAACGATAACGAAAGCAGCAACGGCAGGTCCACTGATCTGAAAAAGACTCGCGCGATCAAGCGATATCTGCCCCCTCTCCCCGGCGGGGAGAGGGTTGGGGTGAGGGGCTTTAGATATCAAAAGCGAAATTCGATCCCCCTCACCCGGATGGCTACGCAATCCGACCTCTCCCCCATAGCTCGTCGAAGACGAGCGTGAACGCTCTTTTGTGGGAGAGGTGAAGAAACGGCGCACCATTTTCCAAGGGCGCATAGGGCTAACCGATCTCGACATTTTCAGTCTCCCCGCTCGCGCGCACCAGCCAGGTCTGAATGCCGTTGTTGTGGTAGATCGAATTGACGCCGCGCACCTTGCGCAGCTCATCCTTGGTCGGCTGCACATAGCCGGTGGAATCCATCGCGCGGGACTGAATCATCAGTTCCTGCCCGTTCCAGTCGAAATCGACATAGAAACGCACCAGCGACTTCTCCAGCACCGGCCCGTCGATCCGCGCGGTCTGCCAGTTGCGGCCGCCGTCCATGGTGACATCGACCCGCTTGACGGTGCCGCGTCCGGACCAGGCGAGGCCGGACAAAACATTGCGGCCCTTGAATTTCAGCGGCGCCTGCGGCGACGGATTGGTCACCACCGACTTCGCATCCATGATGAAGGTGTGCTTGCGCGAGCGGCCGTCCGCCAGAAGGTCCGTGTACTTCGATGTTTCCTCGCGGGTCTGCCAGGGCTGGTCGCCCGCCTCGATGCGGCGCAGCCACTTGACCCAGAGATTGCCTTCCCAGCCGGGGATCACCGCGCGCAGCGGATAGCCCTGCTCGGGCCGCAGCGCCTCACCGTTCATGCCGAAGGCGAGCAGGCAATCGTCCAGCGCTTTCTCGACCGGCAGCGAGCGGTTCATGGCGGCGGCATCCGCGCCTTCCAACATCAGCCATTTCGCGTTCGGCTTGAGGCCCGCCTCATCCAGCACGGTCTTCAGCGTCACGCCGGTATACATGACATTGTGAACCATGCCGTGGGTGAACTGGCAGCCATTCAATTGCGCGCCGCGCCACTCCATGCCGGAATTCGCCGCGCATTCGAGGAAGTACACCTTGTTCACGCGCGGCATGCGCTTGATGTCATCCATCGTGAACACCAGCGGCTTGTCCACGAGACCGTTGATCATCAGCCGGTGATCGGCGGGATTGATCTCCGCGACGCCGGAGTGATGCCGCTCGAAGCACAGGCCCGACGGCGTGATGATGCCGTCGAGTTCATGCAGCGGGGTGAAGTTGACGGAGGATTCCGGCGAGGCCGTCAGCCACGGCACATCGCGGCGGATCACGTTCTTCTCGAACTTCGAGGGCATGCCGTAAGGCGTCTTCTGCACGCCGTCGCCGAGATAGCGATTCCAGTCCTGAATCTCGGTGATCAGCGGATCGGGCTTCGCGGCTTCCGCCATCGCGGACTTCGCCCCGAGCGCAGCGCCTGCGCCCGCAAGACCGGCTGCGCCGAGAAATTTGCGGCGGCTGAGAATATCCGCAGATGATTTGTCACTCATGCGGCATCCTTTCTATTTATCTCGATACGTGAATATGTTGATCGCGAGAGTGCCATGTCAGCGTTCTCACTTACGTGCCCGACACTTTGACCGCCGCATTCGGCTCGACCTTCACCGTGCCGCGCTTGGAGATGTGCGCCGACACCACATCCCAGATCGGCGGACCCTGCGTGCCTTCGTTGACGCTGGCCCAGCCCGCGACCGTGTAGCTCTTCGCGGCGTCGATCGGCTTGCCGGATTTCAAATGGGTGAGATCGGAAATGCGCGACCCCATCGGCTTTGACACGTCGATGGAATAGCCCATGCCGCCGATCCGCACCATGTCGCCTCCGCCCTGGAAGTAGGGATCAGGGTGGAAGATGTTGTCGGCCACATCCTCAAGCACTTCCTTGAGCTGCGCGCCGGTCATCTGGTTGCGATAGCAGTTCGGATAGGTGATCGCGGTGGCGTTGGTGATGTCTTCCCATGTGATCGGACTGTCGGGAATCAGCGTCCCGCCCCAGCGGAAGCCGGGCGACAGCGCGATCTCTGCATCGCGTTCGGCCAGCATCGCATCGCAAATCAGATCGTCGAACGTGCCGTTGAAGTTGCCGCGGCGGTAGAGCAGCGAATCCGTCTTGCCGATCACCTTCGCCAGATCCTTCGCGAACGGCGCCCTCACCTTCTCCACCAGCGCGCTCATCGCGCTGTCCGGCTTGATCGCATCCGTGAACACCGGCATCAGCTTGAAGCGGACACCCGTGACCTTCTTGTCCTTCACCTCGATGTCCAGACGAGAGACAAACTTGCCGTGCGAACCGGTCGCCACCAGCACGGTGTCGCCGACACGTACCAGACCTGGCATCGCGTCATGGGTGTGCGCGGTGAGGATCACGTCGAGACCCTTGACGCGGCCGGCCAGCTTGCGGTCGACGTCGAAGCCGTTATGCGACAGCAGCACGACGATCTGCGCGCCTTCGGCGCGGGCCTCGTCCACCTGCTTCTGCATGTCTTCCTCGCGGATGCCGAATTCCCATTTCGGGAACATCCAGCGCGGATTGGCGACCGCGGTGCGCGGCAGCGCCTGTCCGATCACGGCGACCTTCACGCCGCCCTTCTCGAACATCTTGCGGGCCTCGAACACCGGCTCCTGCCATTCGTTGTCGCGAATGTTCTGCGCGAGGAAGGCGAACGGCGCCTTGTCGGCGGCTTCCTTGACGCGATCCGCGCCGTAGGTGAATTCCCAGTGGCCGACCATGGCATCGACCTTCATCGCCGACATGACGTCGATCATGTCCTGCGCCTTGGTCTGCAGCGAGGTCCAGCTCCCCTGCCAGGTGTCGCCGCCATCGAGCAGCAGCACCTTGTCCTCGCCGCGCTCGGCGCGCACCGCATTGATCAGAGTCGCGACACGGTCCATGCCGCCCATGCGGCCGTAGTTGCGCGCCAGCGCGACGAAATCATCCGCCGTCAGCGCATACGCATCGGCAGAGCCGGCGGCGATGTTGAAGTATTTGCGGAACGCCTCGTCGGGGAGATGCGGCGGCAGGCCCTTGTCCGCGCCGACCCCGAGATTGACCGACGGCTCGCGGAAATAGAGCGGCATCAATTGCGCGTGGTTGTCCGCGACATAGAGGATGGTCACCGTGCCGAGCGGATCAAACTTGAGGATATCCGCCTGCGTCAGCTTCTGCTGCGCGGCGACACGCCCGAGCGGCCCAAGTCCGCCGCCAATGGTGAGCGCAGACGCAGCCGCGCTCGCCTGCAGGAATTCCCGCCTCGATATCATCAGACCACCTTTGTCCCCTCAACCGAGGGAAACGATTTTCAGAAGTTGCCGTCGCGCGGCACGCGGCCGCGCGAGAAAGATCAACCCACCGTCAGCTTGTTCTTGGCGGTGTATTCCGAACCGTCGTCATCCTTCCAGGTGAAGGTGAACTCGCCGGTCTCGGACGCCTTGTAAAAGAACGACTGATACGGATTGGCCGAGATCGCCGGATTCCAGTCCGCCTCGAACACCGGCTTGCCGTTGAAGGTCGCCGTGAACTTGTTGATGATCTTGCGCGGCACGACCTTGCCGGAGGAATCCTTGCGCTGGCCGGATTCCATTTCGTGCGAAATGAGGGTCTTGATTTCGATCAGTTCGCCCGCCTTCGCGGTGGCAGGAACACGAACGCGCGGTGTGGGTGCATTGGCCATAGAATTATCCTCGGAAACGTCCTCGCCAGAATTTTTTCTTGAGTGATCCGATCAGCCGCCGCAGCCGCCGATGGTCACTTTCACGTTGGCTTTTGTGGTATAGAGCGCGCCGCTCGACATTTCCGCGACGCACACGATGTTCTGCGTCTGCGCGAGGCGCATGCGGGTCGAGGCGGAAGCCTTGCCGCAGGCCGGCGTGAACTTGTAGCTGACGACGCCCGGCAGCGGATTGCCGTCGGCGAAGATATGAACCGCCTTCACGTAGTCCTTGTCGGTCATCGGGCTTTCGACCTCGACATTGACCGGTACCACCAGACCATTCTCGGCGATCTCAGGCACATCGAGCTTGATCTTGCCGCTGTCCAGCTTCTTGTCGCCATACAGCTTCTTGATCTCGGCCGCGACCGCCGCCTCGTCCGCGAACACCATTTTCGGTGCCAGCACGGCGGTCAGTCCCGCGATGGCGGCGAGAGTCAGCGCGTCACGGCGCGTGGGTTCAGTGAACTTCATCTATGCTTCCTCCTGCGGGAGTCTTTTGCATCCCTTGACGATAGTATCGCTTGACGATGCCAAGCCTGATCTATCATGATCCGGGACACATCATTATATTCTTTTTCATGAATGTAAAGATGTTCTAGTCTGACGGCTCGCGACTCAGTATCCGTTTTTGTGGCGCTTATCAAAGCACTGCACTGCGGAAAGCGCTGCGGCATCAGACTGAACCGGAAGCCGAAAAGACCGCATAGACGGTCTGACGGAGGGGAGGACCAAAGAATGAGACGGACCACGATTCGGTCGGCAATCGCCTTTGCGATTTTGATGGGTGTATCGAGCGCCCCCGTGCGCGCGCAGGACGCGAGCGAAAAGGAAATCGAGCGCTATCGCGCGATGATTTCCGATCCGATGTCCAATCCCGGCTATCTCGCGGTGGATCGCGGCGAAGTGCTCTGGAAGCAGAAGCGCGGCACCAAGGACGTCTCGCTCGAAACCTGCGATCTCGGCCAGGGGCCCGGCAAGCTCGAAGGCGCCTTTGCCAGGATGCCGCGTTACTTCAAGGACGCCGACAAGGTCATGGATCTTGAGCAGCGCCTGCTGTGGTGCATGACCAACATCCAGGGCCTCGACACCAAGGACGTGATCGCGCGCCGCTTCTCCGGCCCGGGCAAGGCGTCCGACATGGAAGACCTCGTCGCCTACATCGCCAACAAGTCGAACGGCATGAAGATCGACATCCCTCTCAGCCATCCGAAGGAACAGGAAATGGCCGCTGTCGGCGAAGCGCTGTTCTATCGGCGCGGCGGCGTAAACGATTTCTCCTGCTCCACCTGTCATGCGGAAGAAGGCAAGCGCATTCGCCTGCAGGGCCTGCCCGACCTGTCGAAGCCCGGCAAGCAGCCGCAGGAAACCATGGCGAGCTGGCCGACCTATCGCGTGTCGGCAAGCGCCCTGCGCACCATGCAGCATCGGCTCTGGGACTGTTATCGCCAGCAGCGCTGGCCGGTTCCTGAATATGCGTCCGATGCGCTCACCGCGCTGACCGTGTTCCTGCAGAAGCAGGGCGCCGGCGGCGAAATCAACGTCCCGTCGATCAAGCGTTGAGAGAGGAGCGCATCATGACCAACACAAAGAAGATCACCGCGCTGGCTCTCGCCGCTGGTTTTATCGCCCTTCCCTTCGGTGCGTCGGCGCAGACCTCACCCAAAAGCCCGGTCAAGGCCGCGGACCCCGCCATCGTCGATGCCTATGTGAAGGCGACTTTCGGCAAGGCGCCCCCGGAATGGCAGGAGCGCATCGTCCCCGACGAGACGCTGAAGACCTGCAACGCCTTCCACAACAACGTGCCGCCGAAGGAAGCCGAGGCCATCACCAAGCGCGAACTGGCGAAGGTGGTCTATCCCGCCGACGGAAAATTCCTCGGCGACTGGAAGGCCGGCAAGAAAACCGCCAACAACGGCCGCGGCGGACAGTTCTCGGACAAGCCCGACACGGTGAGCGGCGGCAACTGCTACGCCTGCCACCAGTTGGAGAAGTCCGAACTCTCCTACGGTACGCTGGGGCCGAGCCTGACCAACTACGGCAAGGATCGCAAATACGCGCCGGACGAAATCAAAAATGCCTTCACCAAGATTTACGACTCGCAGGCCGTGTTCGCATGTTCCAACATGCCGCGCTTCGGCGCGAACAAGGTTCTGACCGAGCAGCAGATCAAGGATCTGGTGGCGTTGCTGTTCGATCCGGAGTCGCCGGTCAACAAGTGAGCTTCTTTCTGAGAGCCTGACTGAAATGCAGTCGCCAGTCTCGGATATTTCTTCCGTCATGCCCGGCCTTGTGCCGGGCATGACGGAAGAAAAAGCCGCGCACCTGGTCGTCTCCGTTCAATTGTCTTTTTGAATCAGATCCTGAAAAAGCGCGCTCCGCGCGTCTCAAGGATCAGCCCCTGACAACTCAAGGAGTGGACAAGATGAACGCACGAAATCTGTTTGCACTCGTGGCGCTCTGCGCCCTCGCCTCGTCTCCGGCGCGCGCGCAGGATGCCACCGTCGCCACCAAATCACTCACACCCGAGATCGCGCTCGATGCAGCGAAAGCCGCGCTCGCCGAATGCCGCAAGCGCGGCTATCAGGTCGCGGTCGCGGTTGTGGATCGCTCGGGCATGCCGCAGGTGATGCTGCGCGACCGCTTCGCCGGCGCGCACACGCCGCCGACGGCCACCGGCAAGGCGTGGACCGCGGTCAGCTTCAAGAGCAACACCACCGATCTCGTCGCCGCAACACAGGCGCCTGCGATGCAGGGCTTGCGTCAGCTTCCCAATGTGGTGCTGATCGGCGGCGGCGTGATGATCGAGGCCGGTGGCTCGATGCTGGGCGGCATCGGCGTGTCCGGCGCGCCGGGCGGCAACGCGGACGAAGCCTGCGCCAAGGCGGGCGTCGCGGCGATCAGCGACAAGCTGGATTTCTGATCTCGCGCATTCAAGTCAGACGCTGCACTCGCCAAACATACAATGTCGTCCCCGCGCGGGCGGGACTCATAACCACCGGACGATCTCCCCGTCCGTCATTCCGGGGCGCGCAAAGCGCGAACCCGGAATCCATTTCTCCAACATTCCGATGGATTCCGGGTTCGCTCGCAAGTGTGCGAGCGCCCCGGAATGACGGGTGATGTATCTTGCCTTAACACGCTTGTCCGTCATCCTGAGGTGCGCGCCCTTGCGCGCCTCGAAGGATGACGCAACATCCGTTGTGTTTGCCGCTCATCCTTCGAGGCTCGCCGCAAACGCGGCTCGCACCTCAGGATGACGCGATGTCTCTGCTTGTCATTCCGGGATGCGCCTCAGGCGCAGGCCCGGAATCCATCTTCTCTCGAATTTGGAACGTGATTGTGGATTCCGGGCTCGCGCTCCGCGCGCCCCGGAATGACGGTTGTTGGGCCATTGCGATCCTGACAACGCCTCTTGACATTTTCCGATCTAGGAATATAATCCGCATCATCCTGTTCATGAGGGGCGCTTCTCGAGGGCGCTTTGAAGCGGAGCAGGATGCGGCGCCTGCGCGCACGGTTCGCACCCGTTGCGTCCGGGAGGCGTGACGAGCTTTAGGCTCGTCTGCGGGGTCACCGTCCGGGCCAACTACGTGGCTCTGCCGTTGGCGGCTGCACGAGATGGAGATGAAGGCAGCGAAAGCTGACCGGATCAGGGTTCGCCCGTCCCATCCGGAAGTACGGTCCCCTCGCCCAAAATCGCCGCGAATGGAGCGCCGTGAGGCGATGCGTTTCCGGACCAACATCGCTTCGCACGCGATGCCGGAAGCGAAACAAGACATTTGCGCCTCGCGGCGCTCCATGCCCCTCATTGTTGAGGGGCACAACGACAGCTCACCTCGCGCGATTGAAGCGCGGGAGTGATGAAGCATGCGCGTAAATGAAGTGGCTGTTTGAAAATTGAATCGGAGGATGCAGCGGGCGTTTTACGTAAGCGTCAACCTCACCATTGTCATGGCCGGGCTTGTCCCGGCCATCCCGACTATCGAAGCACTATGCCAAATCAATCGGGATCACCGGGACAAGCCCGGTGATGACACACACAAATAACGCAACGCGCCCGCGCCACTCACGCCTGGCGCTTGAGCCATTCCGGAAACGGCGCGGACTCGTAACCCTTCTCGCGCACGTAACGGAACATCGCGAGAAACTCGGCCGGCTCCAGCAGACCCGGCATGCGCGCAACCTCCCGCGCCTGCCCCTTCAACGCCGCAAGCCCGTCGGTCTTCTCGGGAAAAAACTGGATCGTCGGCGTGAAGCGGATGCCGTAGGATTCGCCGAAAGCCTTCTCGCTGCGCTTGCGGCCGTCGAAGTCGGTGACCTCGCGCGCGCCGATATGATTGAGATGCAAAATCTCAAAATTGTCGCGGATGTATCCCTCAATCTTCGGGTCGATCATATGCACCTCGTGCATCCGCTTGCAGGCCGGGCAGCCCTTCAGGCCCCACATGATCGCGAAGCGCTTGCCCTTCGCTGTCGCGGCTGTGAGATCTTCGGACACATCGAGAAAGCTCTCGAGATACCAGTCCATGTGATAAATGCCGTCGTCGCCGAGCGTCGCCTTGGCGAAAGACGGGGCGCTGCGCAACGCCAGCGCGCCCGCGCCGAGCGCGGCGATGGCATGCCGCCGGGTCAGATGGTTCTTGTTATCGGGCAAGTGAGCCTCCCTCTGTCGCGTCAGCCGAATGAACTGAAGACGGGAAATGTTTCCAGCAGCCAGCCCGCGATGCGCGGCATGCCGCCAGTCAAAAACAGCACGCCGGTCAGCACAAGTGCGCCGCCGATCACCTTTTCGAGTGTGCCCATGTGTCCGCGCAGCCTTGCCATCAGCCGCATGAAAGGACCGGAGAACAACGAGGCAAGCATGAAAGGAATGCCGATGCCGAGCGCATAAGCGCCGAGCAAGAGTGCGCCGCGACCGGCCGATCCCTCGATGCCTGCAACCATCAGGATCGCCGCCAGCACCGGCCCGACGCAGGGCGTCCAGCCGAACGCGAAGGCAAGCCCGACGATGTAGGCGCCAAGAAATCCAGCCGGTTTGGATGCGACCTGAAACCGGGCTTCGCGGAACAGAAGCCCGATCCTGAAGACACCGAGGAAGTGCAGGCCGAGAATGATGATGATGACGCCGGCGATGATCGCGAGCGTGTCGAAGTAGGCGGTGACGGTTTTGCCCAGCGCCGAGGCCGATGCGCCCAGCGCGACGAACACCGTGGCGAAGCCGAGCACGAAGGCGAAGGACAGCGCGACCACGCGCCAGTCCGGCCGCCAGCCGCGCTTGTCCTCATGCGTCAGGTCATCGAGGCTGATGCCCGCCAGAAAGCAGAGATAGGGCGGCACCAGCGGCAGGACGCAGGGCGACAGGAACGACAGCACCCCCGCCCCCAGCGCTCCGGCGATTGAAATGGAAGAAACCACGGAATTCCCGGCTCTGGCAGATACATGCGAATTCGTGTATATGTATCATATGCTGGGACAAACGCTCGTAAAAACCGTTGCCGCCGCCGCCTTTTCGACAGGTGTGCTGTGGTGCAGCATGGCTCACGCCGCCGAACTCGTCATGTTCGATCAGGCCGGCTGCGTCTATTGCCAGCGCTGGGAGCGCGATGTCGGTTCGCTGTACGAACGGACCGATGAGGCCAAAGCGCTTCCGCTCCGACGCGTGGATATCCGGAATCAGGCGATGAGCGGCATCACGCTCGCCTCGCCGGTCCGGTTCACACCGACCTTCGTGGTCGCCGACAACGGCCGCGAGATCGGACGCATCACCGGCTACAGCAACGACAACGCCTTCTGGGGATTGCTCGACGCGCTCAAAGCCAAGTTGCAGCCCTCGCCCAGCCGAATCTGACCTCCGTTGAATGAAACGATAGAACCATGACATCAATCCTTTCATCCGAACTGGAAACCGAGCTTCGCGACGGCGCGGAATATTCGCCCGAACTCGACCAGTTGATGCGCAAGGCGCGCAAGGCCAGCAATTTCCTCAAAGCGCTGTCGCACGAAAATCGCCTGCTGCTGCTGTGCCTGCTCGCCGAACGCGAGCGTTCGGTCACCGAGCTTGAGAACATTCTTTCGCTGCGTCAGTCGGCGGTGTCGCAACAACTCGCGCGCCTGCGCTACGACGGCATGGTGGATACGCGCCGCGACGGCAAGACCATCTACTACAGCCTCGCCAACGAGGATGTCCGCCGGGTGATTTCGGTGGTCTACGATATTTTCTGCGCGCCCGAGGCGGCAGACAAGAAATAAACCTGCCATCACGGCAGGCGGATGCGACGCAGCCCGCAAGGCTTTACGCCGCACCGGTCCGGGAGAACGCCATGCAGAACATGTCTGCCTGGATGCAAGCACTCGGCGGTTTCGCCATCGGCGTCATCGCGGGCTTCGCCGTGCGCCATGCGCGGCTATGCACCTTCGGTGCGATTGAAGATGCGCTGATGGGCGGCGACAGCCGCAGGCTGCGCGTGTTCGGCCTCGCGCTCGGCATCGCCATTCTCGGCACACAGGCGCTGGTTGTCGGCGGTCTGCTCGATCCGGCGCTTGTAACCTACACGCCGGCGGCCTTGCCGCTGGTTTCGATCCTGATCGGCGGCGTCATGTTCGGCGTCGGCATGGCGCTGGTCGGCACCTGTGGCTTCGGTTCGCTGGTGCGGCTCGGCACCGGCGATCTGCGCAGCCTCGTGGTTATTCTCGTGCTGGGCGGCGCGGCCTATGCGACATTGCGCGGCGTTTTTTCTACCTTTCGGATCGAGGTTCTCGAATCTCTTTCCGTGCCGATGCCGGGCGGCACGCAGGCGGACATCGCATCGCTGTCCTCACAGTTTCTCGGTCTCAACACCCGCACCGTGATCGCCGTGATTGCGGGAACCGCCCTGTGCTGGCTCGCGCTGCGCGATCGGCGGCTGCGCCGCGCGCCGCGCCTTGTGTCCTCGGGAATCGTGCTCGGCATCCTGATCGTGGCCGGGTGGATTGTGACGACAAATATCGTGGACGAGTTCGCGGGCCCGGCAAAACCGCAAAGCCTGACTTTCGTCTCCACCGTCGGCAAAGCGCTTTACGCCGGCCTGCAGAACATCACGAATTTCGCAGACTTCGGCGTCGGCAGCGTGTTCGGCGTCGTTGCCGGATCGTGGCTCGCGGCCTGGCGCTCGGCAGAACTGCGCTGGGAAGCGTTCGACGACGATCACGAGATGCGGCGTTATCTGGCCGGCGGCGTGCTGATGGGCGTCGGCGGGATTCTTGCCGGCGGCTGCACCATCGGGCAAGGACTGACGGCCGGGTCTGCGCTCGCACTCTCGGCGCCGCTTGCGATCGGCGCCATGGTGATCGGCGCACGGCTCGGCATCGCCATTCTTGTCGATGGGTCGCCGCGCGACCTGCTTCAGCGCCAGTGGGCCAGCCTGCTCGGGAAAAGCGATCCGGCGGAGTAAGGATCAGGGGCGGATAACGGTGTAGCCTCCCTCGCTCAGGGTCAGCAGTTGCCCGACGCCGACCTGGACTTCAATCGCATGCGGATTGGTCTTCGGCCGCTGCCCGGTCTCGCGTTCGATGGTGTCGAGTGTGTTGCCACAGACATCGAAGCGAACGCCCTGCGTGATGAGACTATCGACCAGCGAGCGGTTCTCGCTTTCCGCGCGGAGGAGATCAATGCCGGGGCCGAACGCGACAACCTCAATGGCGATCTTGTCCTGCCCGTAGGCCTTTTGAAGGTTGCTGGCTACACTCAGCACCAGCCGCTGCTTCTTCTGATCGGAATCGGAAATCTGCAGCGCGATGAAATGTTCCGCGAACGGCTTGTCCTCGGGCGGTTTCGGCTTGGTCTGTGCGTGCGCGAGACGCGGCACCGCGCCAATCAGCGCAAAGCCAGCAGCGGCGGACAAGATTTCACGGCGATTCATAACGGCCAGCCTCTCAAGACAACGCGCCGGAGGATGCCGGAGCGTCGCAGGGAGAACAAGCCGGTTGCCGGAAATGTTCCGGGGTTAGCGGGTTGCGAGAGCCGGAACGACAGCCGCGCCGCGGATGCCGAGCGCAGCACCGGACAGGATGCCGGCGACCGCGATGAATGACGGCATGCCAAGGGTCGACAGGCCGGTCAGTCCCTGACCGATCGAGCAGCCGTAAGCCATTGCGCCGCCGATGCCCATCAGCGCCGCGCCGGAGATCGAGCGCAGCATGTGGTTCGGCGAGGTATAGCCCTCGAGCTTGAAGCGTCCGGAGACAACCGCCGTCACAAGGCTGCCGCTGAGAACGCCAGCCACCAGCGCGATGCCGAAGCTCAGGGTCAGGCCGGTCGACAGCATGGTATATTGCAGCGTGTCGGCAATCGGCGAGACGAACGTCAGCGACGTCACCGGGATCGGGTTGAAATCGTCGGCACCGAGCCAGCCGGTCGCGAGCCAGCCGGCGGTGACCAGAAGGCCCATCGCAAGACCGGCTGCGATCTGGCCGTAGGCGCGGCGGAACTGACCGTCCGAGAACGCGAAGATCAGCAGCGCGCCGCTCGCGATCAGCGTCACAGCGATGCGGGCGACGGATTCGTCAATGCCCATGGTGGCGAGCAGCGCAGGCGCGGAAACCGCGGTGGGCGTGATCTGCGTGGCCTGCAGGAAAGCGAGCCGCGCAGGCGCGATCAGGCCCTTCAGCGTCATCTGCGCGGTGACACCAATGATGGCGATCACCACCAGCGAGCGGAGATTGCCCTTGCCGAGCAGGACCAGCGCGCGCGAGGCGCAGCCATTGGAAAGAACCATGCCGAAGCCGAACAGCAGACCGCCCACGAAAATCAGCGGCGCGGAAAACGACGGCTGCAGGTAAAGCGACTTGGCGATATCGACGAGGCCGGCGCCCGCGACGAACTGCGTGCCGAGGATCGCAACCGCCAGCGCCACGGCATAACTGCGGATCTTGCGGCCATCATTGACCGTCCACCAGTCGCGCAGGCTGCTCATCAGGCAGAAGCCGCTGAGAAGGCCGACGACGCCGAAGGCGAGACCAATCGCAAAACCAGCAGAGACCGGGATACCGGGCATGACGTGCTTCCTTGACCACAATCCACGACGTTTAGAGAACAAATATCTATTCGCCTGCCGGAAATGGGTCCAGATCGCCCAAAAACTAACGATATTCTTGCCATCAGGGCTGAAAAAGGAGAGAGTCCTTCTACTTCCGGATGCGGCAGGCGGAAATTCTTCTCCCCTCGCCCGGGAGAAAATCCGGCCGACGGCGGCACTCTCTATAATGCTGCCGCACAGACGGTCTATTCTGGCCCCATGAAACCATCGGCCCGGCAGAGTCTTTGACAACGACAGCCTTTGACAATCACACGGCTCGCAGCCGACAACAGTTTCCCCACCGCAATCCCGCAAGAGACGGCATGAACCCAGTTAAAGCTCTGACGACCCACGGCCAGGCCATCTGGCTCGATTTCCTCGCACGCGGATTTATCGCCAATGGCGACCTCAAGGCGCTGGTGGACAGCGACGGCGTGCGCGGAGTCACGTCCAATCCGTCGATCTTTGAAAAGGCAATTGGCGGCAGCAGCGAATATGACGAGGCGGTTTCCGCGCTCCTGAGCGAGCGCGACCGTTCGGCCAGCGACCTCTATGAAACGCTCGCCGTGGAAGACATCCAGCGGGCAGCGGATGCGCTGCATTCGGTCTACGACGAACTGAAAGGCGCGGACGGCTACGTCAGTCTCGAAGTCTCGCCGTATCTGGCGCGCGACACCGACGGCACGATTGCCGAGGCCCAGCGGCTCTGGACCAGCGTCGCGCGTGACAACCTGATGGTGAAGGTGCCCGGCACCGCCGAGGGTATCCCTGCGATCCGCGCCCTGATCGCGCA
The DNA here is from genome assembly GCA_050249215.1 of Afipia sp. Lineage (GTDB taxonomy): Bacteria > Pseudomonadota > Alphaproteobacteria > Rhizobiales > Xanthobacteraceae > Afipia. The sequence continues at coordinate 164,720 of JBFWQX010000007.1, read as the reverse complement.
GGGCATCAGCATCAACGTCACACTGCTGTTCTCGCAGAAGATGTATGCCGAGGTCCTCGAAGCCTATATCGCCGGGCTGGAGGATTTCGTCGCGAAGGGCGGCGATCCGAAGCGCATCGCCAGCGTGGCGAGCTTCTTTGTCAGCCGCATCGACACAGCGGTCGACACGCAACTCGACGGCAAGATTGCCGCAGCAGGCGGTGATGAGAAAACCCGGCTCGAGACCCTCAAGGGCAAGGTCGCCATCGCCAACGCCAAGCTGGCCTATCAGCACTATCTGAAGGTGATCGGCAGCGAACGCTGGAACAAACTCGCCGCGAAAGGTGCGCAGGTTCAGCGCCTGCTGTGGGCGTCCACCGGCACCAAGAACAAGGCTTACAGCGATGTTCTTTATGTCGAGGAACTGATCGGCCGCGACACGGTCAACACCGTGCCGCCCGCGACGCTCGATGCGTTCCGCGACCACGGAAAGCCGCGCGACAGTCTTGAGCAAAACATTTCCGACGCCGAGCGCGTTCTCGCCGATCTCGCGAAGACCGGCATTTCGCTCGACGCCATCACCGACGCGCTGGTGGAAGATGGCGTCAAGCTGTTCGCCGAAGCCTTCGACAAGCTGCTTGGCGCGGTTGCGCAAAAGCGCGCCGCCATTCTCGGTTCACGCATTGATGCGCAGAACATCAAACTTCCGGCTGCAATCGAAAAGGACGCAAAGGCTCTGTCCGAACAGTGGCGCGCGAACGGCACCATCCGGGCACTGTGGGCGCGCGACGCCTCGGTCTGGACCGGCACGGATGAGAACAAATGGCTTGGTTGGCTCGATGCCGTTGCACGCGAGCAGAACGAAGTCGAACGCTATGTCGCCTTCGCCGGCTGGGTGAAAAGCAAAAACTTCACCGACGTTGTCGTGCTCGGTATGGGCGGATCGAGCCTCGGGCCGGAGGTGCTGGCGGAAACGTTCGGCCAGGCCGACGGCTTTCCGAAACTGCGCATCGTCGATTCCACCGATCCCGCGCAGGTGCGGCGGACCGAAGCTTCGATCAATCTCGACACGACGCTGTTCATCGTCTCGAGCAAGTCTGGCGGCACCACCGAACCGAACGCGCTGATGGAGTATTTCTTTGTCCGCGCGGGTGCGAAGGCTGCCGAACGCTTTGTCGCGGTGACCGATCCTGGCTCGTCGCTGGAAAAAACCGCGACCGCACGCGGCTTCGCACAGATTTTTCACGGCGAGCCGACCATCGGAGGCCGCTATTCGGTGCTCTCGCCGTTCGGCCTCGTGCCCGCAGCCGCGGCCGGAATCGATATCGCGGATTTTCTGGGTCTTGCGGGCATCATGGCACTCTCCTGCGGTCCCGATGTGCCGCCTGCCGAAAATCCCGGCGTTCAGCTTGGTCTCGCACTCGCCGCTGCAGCGAAACACGGACGCGACAAGCTCACCTTCACGGGTTCGCAGCGCATCACCAGCTTCGGCGCATGGGCCGAACAGTTGATCGCCGAATCCACCGGCAAGAACGGCAAGGCGCTGATCCCTCTCGAAGGCGAGCTACTCGGCAAGCCTGAAACTTACGGCAATGACCGCGTGTTCATCGACCTTCGCCTGAAGGACGATGGCGACAAAACGCGCGAGACTGCGCTTGCCGCGCTGGAAGCCGCAGGTCATCCAGTCATTCGCATCACCGTAACAAGTCCCGCCCATATCGGGCAGGAATTCTTCCGCTTTGAAATCGCAACCGCCGTGGCAGGCGCGGTCATGGGCATCAATCCGTTCGACCAGCCCGACGTCGAAGCTGCGAAGATCAAGACGCGCGAACTGACGTCGGCGTTCGAGAAGTCCGGCGCATTGCCTGCCGAGATTGCCGTTGCAACGGACGGGCCGATCAGCATCTATACCGACGCGGCGAACGCCGACGCTTTGCGCAAAGCCGGGGCCGGCGGCGATCTCGCCTCATGGCTCAAGGCGCATTTCGGCCGCATCAACGCGAACGATTACGTCGCGGCCCTCGCCTATCTCGACCGCAACGATACCAACATCGCAGCGATCCAAAGTCTCCGCATGGCGATCCGTGACGGCAAGAGCATCGCCACCTGCGTCGGCTTCGGCCCGCGCTTTCTGCACTCCACCGGACAGGCCTATAAGGGCGGGCCGAACAACGGCGTTTTCCTGCAAATCACGGCCGACAACGCCAGCGATCTCGATGTGCCGGGCCAGAAGACCAGTTTCGGTGTGATCGAGGCCGCGCAGGCGCGCGGCGATTTCGGCGTGCTGACCGAACGCGGACGCAGAGCGCTGCGTCTTCACATCGCAGGCGATGTCGCCAAAGGGCTGGCAGCGATCACAGCAGCGGCGCACGCGGCATTGAGGTAGATATCGCGTCCGCTGTGAACCCGTGCATTCATGGCGGACTTGCCTGGAAAGAAAAAGCCGGCGCGAAGTGACTCGCGCCGGCTTTGTTTCAGCGAACAGTCTCAGGCTGCGTTGAAGCCTGCGACCGCCTTCACTTCGAGATATTCCTCGAGGCCGAATTTGCCCCACTCGCGGCCGTTGCCCGATTGCTTGTAGCCGCCGAACGGCGCGGTGCGCTCGTTGGGAACGCCGTTGAGGTTGACGTTGCCGGCGCGAATCTGGCGTCCGACCTTGCGCGCACGCTCGACGGTGCCCGCCGAGACGTAACCGGCAAGACCGTACGGGGTATCGTTGGCGATCTTCACCGCTTCGTCTTCGTCCTTCGCGCCCATGATCACGAGCACGGGTCCGAAGATTTCCTCGCGCGCAATCGTCATGTCGCTGGTGACATCGGAGAACACGGTCGGGCGGACATAGAAGCCCTTGTTGACGCCTTCCGGCAGACCGGGACCGCCGGCGACAAGCGTTGCGCCTTCGTCGATGCCCTTCTGGATCAGCGCCTGAATCTTGTCCCACTGGATGCGGTTGACCACCGGGCCGATGGTGGTGCCCTCGGCACGCGGATCGCCCGCTTTGGTCTTGTCGGCAACCGTCTTGGCGATGGCCGCGATCTCGTTGATCTTCGCCTGCGGTACGATCATCCGCGACGGCGCGTTGCACGACTGGCCAGAGTTGTTGAACATATGCGCCACGCCGCCGGTCACGGCCTTGGTGAAGTCCGCATCGTCGAGAATGATGTTCGGCGACTTGCCGCCCAGTTCCTGGCTGACGCGCTTCACGGTGTTGGCTGCACGCTTGGCGACGTCGATACCCGCGCGGGTGGAGCCGGTGAACGAGATCATGTCGATGCCCGGATGCTCGCTCATGGCGACGCCGACATCGGGGCCGAGGCCGTTGATCAGGTTGAACACGCCCTTCGGCACACCGGCTTCATGGAGGATTTCCGCGAAGATCAGCGCCGACGACGGGGTATATTCCGACGGCTTCAGGATCATGGTGCAGCCGGCGGCAATCGCGGGCGCGACCTTGCAGGCGATCTGGTTGAGCGGCCAGTTCCAGGGCGTGATCATGCCGATCACGCCGACCGGTTCACGCACCACGACGGCCGAGCCGATGGCTTCCTCGAACTCGTATTTCTTGAGGACATCGAGCGTCGACATCAAATGTCCGAGGCCGGCACCGGCCTGCATCTTTTCAGCCATCGGCAGCGGCGCGCCCATTTCGTCGGAAACGGCGGCGCCGATATCCTTCAGCCGGGTCTTGTAGACCGCGATGATCTTTTCCAGCAGCGCGACGCGCTCTTCGCGCGACGTCAGCGAGAAGGTCTCGAATGCACGGCGCGCAGCGGCAACCGCCTTGTCCACGTCCGCCTTCGATCCAACCGCAATCTCGTACATCGCTTCTTCCGTCGCCGGATTGACGACCGGAATGGACTTCTTGACGGCGGGATCGACCCAGCTACCGTCGATATAGAATTGCATACGATTGGTCATGACGTTTCCTTTGGTCGCGGCGTTCGTGTGTGAGTATTTTGAAAGCGATCGGGCGATCGGCAGATAGGGGACCGGCCCTCACCGGCTTGGCGGGATCGTAGCGCCCTTGCCGCGGAAGCGAAAGAGCATCCCGGCCAATTATGGTTGCGGCAATCGCAGGGCATGTATTCCCTTCGCACTTTAGAAACATTCGGGCGAACTGCGACAATCTCGCGCGTGGAGCGAACGTCCGCCCCGATTTCAACAATTTTGACAAAGGGATAGTATGCAGGGTTAATATCGGATTTTCCGATATGAGAAACGGCCATGGACACCGAACTGGCGAGGACTTTCCTGACGGTCGTGGAGGCCGGTAATTTCATCAGCGCCGCCGAGCGGCTTCATGTCAGTCAATCGACCGTCAGCACGCGAATTCATACCCTCGAAGATCTGCTGGGCTGCGTCCTGTTCGTGCGAAACAAGGCCGGGACCACGCTGACGCATTCCGGACGGCAATTCCAGAAGCACGCGACCGCGCTGGTCCGGACCGTCGCCCAGGCGCGGCACGATATCGGCATTCCCGAAGGCTTCAGCGGGACGCTCGTGATCGGCGGCCGGATCGGATTGTGGGAGGAATTCCTGCTTCAATGGCTGCCGCTGATGCAGAAGGCTGCACCCACAATCTCGGTTCGGGCGGAAAGCGGCCTTGAGCCAGAGATCATGCAGGGGCTGATCGAGGGCCGGGTTGATATCGGCGTGATGTATACGCCGCAAAGCCGGCCGGGCCTGAAGGTTGAACAACTCTTCGACGAGCGCCTTGTGATGGTCTCGACCAGCCCAAGGCATACGCCGGAGCCGTTGGATAATTACGTTTATGTGGACTGGGGCCCGGAATTCTATACCCGGCACAGCGCCTCGTTTCCGAATTTCGGCAGCCCTTCCCTCACGGTCAATATCGGCTGGCTGGGATTGCAGCATCTGATGAAGAACGGAGGATCAGGCTATTTTCCGTTGCGGATCGTGCTGCCGCATGTCTCCGCCAAACGATTGCATCTCGTCGCCGGGGCGCCGGAGTTTTCAATTCCCGCTTATGTTGTCTACCCGGCCGACAGCGAACACGAGGCGATTTCAGTCGCCGTCGACAGCATGCATCGGCTGGCCGCGGCGACAAAAGGCAAGATCGCGGCAAAGCCCGCAAGGCGGCCTGCGCAGGGCAAACGATAGGCGGCCGGAGCGAACGCGCGATCTATTCGGCTTTTCGATACGACAGGCCGATATTTCTCGCTTGCCAGAGCCCGTGCGGAGACGAGGATGGGACTTCAGGCGATCGGAGGAACGATGTATCGCAGACCATCCGGAGAAGAAACCGAACTTGCCAGCGCGATCCGCAAACACACATCCGGCCCGTGCTGGCCGCGCGACGACGGATCGAACGCCATCTCCGGCAAGTCAGCCAAAACGTCGGCGTCAGCGTTCAAATCCGTCGCCGCGCAAACTGAACCGACATGATGTCCGTTCCCGTTGGTCTTGCGGAGGCGCTTCTGGCCTCCGCATCGGATGCCATCATCGCGACCGACCGCGATGGCGTCGTCACTTACTGGAATCCCGGCGCGATGCGTATTTTCGGATTTTCCTCCGATGAAGCGATCGGACAATCGCTCGATTTCATCATCCCCGAAAATCTCAGGGCGCGGCACTGGGACGGGTATCGGCACACGATGGCCACGGGCGAAAGCCGCTACGGCGCCGGAGACCTTCTCTCCGTTCCGGCGCTGACCAAAGGCGGCACACGAATCTCCGTCGAGTTCACGATTGTCATGCTTCGCGATGAACGCGGTCTGCCAGACGGAACGGTTGCCGTTCTGCGCGACGTGACCAGAAGTTTTGCAGAGAAACTCGCATTGCGGCGCGAACTTGCCGAACTGCGGCGAACAGCCTCGCAACCCTGAGACGTTCTGTTCTCCTGTTTCTGAAGACCTCATCTGATTTGACACCGTTCGGAACGAAGGGCTAGCGTCCCGGCGACGTCATTTCCATGACTCCCCGCCATGCGCTCGACATCCCACCGACGCACGCTGCGTTGCAAAAAGCTCATCCCGGCCGGACGGCTGGGCAAAAGAAAGTGCAGGACTATGATGGATGACCACCTGTCTCAGCACATCACTGAAAAAGGCCCGATAGCGTGAGCGAGAACATTGTTGCGGAGACGGCGGAGCGGATTTTTGCGGACCTTGCCGACGCGCAGGCCATCAACAGCGCGGCAAATGACACCTGGAAAGCGCCTCTCTGGACAGCGCTGACGGACGCGGGATTGCCGCTCGCATGGGTCCCCGAAGACTGCGACGGTTCCGGTGCGGGTCTAGCCGATGGATTTGCGGTCGCCGCGTCCAGCGGAAAATTCGCGATTCCAGTTCCGCTGGTCGAAACCATGCTGGCTGGCTGGCTGCTGGCGCAGGCTGGTCTTCCCTCGCCTGCCGGAACAATGACGGTCGCTCCGGCGCGTCCGCAGGATCGCATCACCCTCAATCCGGACGGCTCCCTCAGCGGACGGGTTCGCAGCATCCCCTTTGCGTCCGAAGCCGCGCATATCGCGGTCATCGCTCATGGCGCGAAGGGAGATTCGATTGCTCTGGTCGAAGCCTCGGCCTGCCGGATCGAGGCCGGTAAAGCTCTCGGCAGCGACGCATCCAACACCGTGGCACTGGACAACGTCCGGCCAATTGCGTCCAGGGCGGCTCCGTCCGGATTTACGAGCCAGTCGCTGATGCTGATGGGGGCGACGCTGCGCAGCCTGCAGATCGCGGGCGCGCTGGAAACGATGCTTGAGATGACAGTGCGCTATTCCAACGAGCGCGTGGCTTTTGAAAAGCAAATCTCGAAATTTCAGGCCGTCCAGCACAACCTCGCACGGCTTGCGGGCGAGGTCGCAGCCGCCGTGACGGCGGCGGGATCCGCCGCCGATACAATCGCGAACAGCACATCGTTCGACGAGACGGTGTTTTTCGAGGCCGCGGCCGCGAAAATTCGCTGCGCGGAGGCCGCTGAGAAGGGCACCGCCATCGCCCATCAGGTGCATGGCGCCATCGGCTTTTCGATGGAACATATCCTGCATCGCTACACACTGCGCGCGTTGGGCTGGCGCGATGACTTCGGACACGAAAGCTACTGGGCGACCGAGCTTGGCAAGTTCGTTGCGGCGCGCGGCGCCGACGAACTCTGGCCGCTGGTCGCATCGCGGTAATCGAACCACAATCGGATTTCAGGATCTCTCAGATGACCGCAGCGCTCCGTTTCGATCAGATCCGTTTGCCGGAAGAATACGAGGCCTTGCGGCGCGATGTGCGCGCATTCCTCGCCGAGGAGATCGCCGCCGGTGTGTTCAATCCGCATGAGCCGCAACGGGAGGACACCGACGTTCCCGAATTCAGCCGCCGCGTCGGCGAGCGCGGCTGGATAGGCATGACGTGGCCGAAGAAATATGGCGGCCATGAACGCACCTTCCTGGAGCGTTACATTGTCACCGAGGAAATGCGCATCGCCAACGCGCCGACCCGCCGCTTCTTTGTTGCCGACCGCCAGAGCGGTCCCGTCCTGCTCAAATATGCCAACGAGAAGATCAAGATGGACATCCTTCCGCGCATCTGCCGCGGCGAGGTCTGTTTTGCCATCGGCATGAGCGAGCCGAATTCCGGCTCCGATCTGTTCGCGGCCAAGACGAAAGCCACCAAAACCGACGACGGCTGGCTGATCAACGGCACCAAGATCTGGACCACCTCGGCGCACATGGCCGATTACATGCTCGCGATCTTCCGCACGTCGCCGCCGACCAAGGAGAATCGTCGCCATGGCCTGACGCAGTTCCTGGTCGACATGAAGACACCGGGTATCACCGTCAATCCCATCGAACAGATCAGCGGGTTGAAGGAATTCAACGAGGTCGTTTTCAAGGATGTGTTCCTGCCCGACGATCATGCGCTCGGCGAGATCGACGGCGCGTGGAAGCAGGCCACCAGCGAATTGGCCTATGAGCGCAGCGGACCGGAGCGCTTTCTTGAAACCTATTATGTCCTGACCGAACTTGTGCGTGCGCTCGGCGCGAACCCGGACACGCGCGGCGCGGAAGGCGTGGGCCGCCTCGTCGCGCAGCTTCACACCATGCGCCGCATGTCGGTCTCGGTCGCAGGTATGCTGCAGGCCGGCAAGGAACCGGTGGTCGAAGCGTCGATCGTCAAGGATATCGGCACACTTTGGGAGCAGCAGTTGCCGCATCGTGTGCGCGATCTCGCCGCTTTCATCGACTTCGATGCCTCCAATCACCAGACACTGGAAGACCAGCTCGCATTCGCGATCAAGACCGCACCGAAACTGACGATTCAGGGCGGCACCACCGAGGTTCTGCGCGGTATCATCGCGCGCGGCCTCGGCCTGCGCTAACAAACAAATATCAAACGAGGATCATCCATGAGCGGCTTTACCGATATCGGCGTCGAGAAACACGGGCATGTTACGCTGATCGAAATCCGCCGGCCCCCGCTGAATTTCTTCGACCTCTCCCTGATTCGGCAGATCGCCGATGCACTCGGACAGATCGACAACGACATGGACGCGCGCGCCGTCGTTCTTGCGTCGCAGGGCAAGGCGTTCTGCGCAGGCGCCAACTTCAACCGCCCCGCCGGCTTCTCCGGGGATGCCGCCTCAGGCGATGGGACCACCGGCGATCTCTATCGCGAAGCCGTGCGCATCTTCAGCAACAAGAAACCGATCGTGGCCGCTGTTCAGGGCGCTGCCATCGGCGGCGGACTTGGCCTCGCGGTTTCGGCGGATTTCCGCGTCACCTGCCCCGAGGCGCGCTTCGCCGCGAATTTTACCCGTCTCGGCTTTCATCCGGGCTTCGGCCTGACCGTCACGCTCCCCGAACTAATCGGCAAGAACAACGCCGCACTGATGTTCTACACCTCTCGCCGCGTCACCGGCGAAGAGGCTTACAATATGGGCCTCGCCAATGTGCTGGTACCGCAGGATCAGGTCCGCGCCGAAGCGTTCAAGCTGGCGGGCGAGATCGCCGAAAACTCCCCACTCGGCCTGATGTCGACACGCGCAACGCTGCGCGCAGGACTTGCGGATCGGGTCAAGGCGCAGACCGATCATGAACTCGCCGAGCAGACCTGGCTGCGCGAGACCGAAGACCACAAGGAAGGCATCAAGGCCACGGAAGAGCGGCGTCCGGCGAACTTCAAGGGGCGCTGACGGACTCTTTGTCGGCGGCCATCAGTTCGAGCAACAGCGCAAGGCTGGCGCCAAGGCCGAGCCCGAGCAGCAGACTCATCAGCAATATGCGTGCGGGAAACGGCCCGGTCGGCGCGAGCGGCATCGCCGCGCGGCTGAGAATCCGTGCATTCGAGCCATCGGCGCGTTGCTGGTGGGACGCATCAAACGAGCGCGCCAGAACGGCCTGATAGGCGGCCCGGCTGGCCTCGACATCGTTGGCAAGTTCCTTCAGGCGGGTGGCTGTTTCGGCCTTTACCGCAAGGTTCTTCTTCACCTTGTCCACGCGGCCTTTGAGCCCGCTCGCGGTTGACCGTGCCTGTTCGAGATCAGCGGTGACCGCGCGGGTTCTGCTGCCGATTGTCTGTTCAAGTGCCCTCGCGGCTTCTGCCGCGCGCCGCCGGGTAAAAACAAGATCGGGATGCCGTGGCCCGAGTGTTTCGGAAAGATCGCGTTCCAACTGCCTTGCATCGGCATAACGATAACCCGCCGCGCCGAACGCGCCGCTGCGCGCCATATCGGGAATTCCCCCGCCATCGAGCGTTCGTCCGGCGCGCTGAAGCTGGGCGAGTTGCGAACGCAACGCACCGGCCCTGGCTTCGGCCGCGTTTGCCTGCGCCGACAGGTCCGCCAGTTGCTTCTCGCTCTCACCGTCCGGTTTCAGATTCTGGGCGCGAAACGCCTCGTAGCGCTGCTCGGATGCCTTGAGACGAGACTGCAGTGTCTCCAGCCGCGAACCGGATGGAACGGCAGATTCAGATGACGTGTTTCCGCGTCCGACGGCTTGCTCCGCGAGATAGCCGTCCATCACGGCGTTGGCGATCCGGGCTGACGTCTCGCGATCCGGCGTGGCGGCAGTCACATCCACGACAGTCGAGCCGGCATTGCGCCGCACGTTCACAGAACGCTCAAGCTGGCGCAAAGCAAGGGCATGGGAATCGGAATTTCGTGCAAGGCCAACGCTCGAGACAAGCGCATAGAGAAGGCCTCCGGGCTTTCCGCCGAACAGCGGATCGCCATCGAGCTTTTCCTGCGCGATGACGCGATCGAAAACGGAACGCGATGTCATCACGTAAAGCTCGTTTTCAATCCCGACCGATTTGGAGTCTCCGGCTTCCGCTGTGGCCTCGGATACATCCAGCAAGATGCGCCCGGTTGCGATGTACCTTGGCGGTGACAGCAATATCCAGATCAGGCATAGGCCGAAGCATGCGAGAGTCACGGCCGCGATGAAGGAGGCCCGCCGGCGCAGCATCGCCACGAGGCTTTTCATGTCCAGAACAGGCGGCTGACCGCGCGGCAGATACGCATCATGCCTGTCGCCTTCTGAAATCGCCATGCCAACGGCCCTACGCGCCACGATTGCCGGCATTTTAGCGTGTCTGCAGGCTGTTGGGGGAGACATCTTTCGGCGATAAAGCCCAAAAAACGCCCCTCTGGCGGGGAGCGGAGCGGCAGCCAGAACCTAGTCCGCAAGCTCGATCAGGATCGGCTGATGATCCGAGGCGTCGGTCTCGACGTTGACCTCCACCCGCCGAATTCGCGCCGCCAGGTCCTCCGTCGCGAAGATGAAATCCCGGCAATCGGGGCCGTCCGCCCACTGCGCATGATCGTAGAGACCGCAGGTCAGGGCATGCGGTCTGCCGGGATGACAGATCGACCAGGCATCCCGGTAGTTCAGCCCCGGACGAGCCGAGGCCGCGATCAGCGCATGCTGGCGGTCCGACACATCGAAGTTGAAATCGCCGCACAGCAGGCTCGAAGCCGCGAGCGTCTGGGCGGCATACGGCTCCCTGTGCGTCCGAGCCAGCATCGCGCCTGCCGAAGCCTCTTCCTGAAGATCGAGCAGACGCCCGATCTGCGCCTCACGCTGCGACACCGAATGATATTCAAGATGCGTGTTGACCACGCGCAGCGGGCCGAATGCTGTCTGCACGGTGACATCGAGCGCCTGACGCCGCATGCTGCGTACCGAAGCCGCGCCCGGCCAGGGCAGCAGGTGATTGGCAATCTGCATCACCGGCAGGCGGGAGAGCGTGATGTTGCCGAACCGGTGAGTCCGCCCCGCGGCGTCCACGGCTTCGATCGCGGGACGAAACACTGTCTCGTATCCGGGAAGCAATGACGCCAGTTCGGCGCTTTGATCCTTGCCGCCATCGAGATTTGGGAAATTGTCAGACACTTCCTGAAAGCAATAGACGTCAGCATCCGAAAACTCTCTTGCGACGGAAACAATCCGCGCAAGATCGGTCACGCCATCGCAGCCCTTGCCGCATTGAATGTTCCAGGTGAGCAACCGCATCAGCGGATACCCGCGCGCATGAAGGATTGCACGAACTGCCGCTGGAACAGGAGGAATGCGATCAGGAGCGGCGCCATGGTCATGACGGTCGCCGCCGTGATGATCGACCAGTCCACACCGGTTTCAGGCGCGCCGAAAACCGCGAGACCCACCGTGAGAGGACGGCTTTCAACGGAGTTGGTCACGATCAAGGGCCAGAGGAAGTTGTTCCAGTGATAGCTGACGGACACGAGGCCGAACGCGACATAGGTGGGACGCGCGAGCGGCACATATACCTTCCAGAGAATCTGCAGCGGCCCTGCCCCTTCCACACGCGCGGCCTCGACCAGTTCCTGCGGCACGCTCTTGAACGTTTGTCGGAGCAGGAAGATACCGAAGGCGCTGGCGAGATAAGGCAGCGCGATGGCCGGGATCGTATCGAGCAAATTGAGTTTTCCAATCATGCGGTAGTTCTCGACGATCAGCACATCGGGCATGATCATCAACTGCAGCAAAACCAGCGCGAACGCGATCCCGCTGCCCTTGAACTTGAAACGTGCAAACGCATAGGCTGCGAGCGTCGACAGGATCAACTGCCCGACCAGAATGATGACGACCAGCACGACCGTGTTGATGTAATAGCGGCCGAACGGCGCCTGATTCCACGCGCGGACGAAATTCTCCAGCGTCCATGGCGCGGACAGGCTGAACGACGTCGCATAGGCTGCGGGATGCAGCGCGCTCCAGAACGCATAGGCCAGCGGCGCCAGCCACAGCAGCGCCAGCAGCCAGGCAGCCATCGCTTCAAGAGGATGCGTGCGGGCGTTCATTGATAGTGAATCCTGCGGTCGAGGTAACCAAACTTGATCAGCGCCAGCGTACTGAGCAGGATCAGCAGCACCACGGTCAGCGTGGCGGCATAGGCTGAGTCCTGAAACGTGAAGGCGACTTCGTAAATATAGTAGAGCAGCAGCGTCGAGGCGTTGTTCGGGCCACCTTTTGTCATGATGACGAGGTGATCGACCAGCTTGAACGAATTGATCACGGCGTTGATGGTGACGAACAGCGTTGTCGGCATCAACAAGGGAAAGGTGATGCGCCGGAAGGTGTACCAGCGGCTCGCGCCTTCCACCGCCGCCGCCTCCTCGAGATCGGGCGACAGTTGCTGCAGCGCCGCCAGATAGAAGATCATGAAGAAACCGGCTTCCTTCCAGATCACCATGACGATCAGGCAGCTCATCACGGTGCTCGGATCACCAAGCCAGTTCCAGCCTGCAAGACCGAAGACACCGCGCAACTGATCGAGCAGACCGTAATCGGGCGTATAGAAAAACAGCCAGATGTTCGCCACCGCGATCATCGGCAGCACGGTCGGCGTGAAGTATGCGAGGCGGAGAAAGCCGCGCCCCCGCATGTTGCGATTGACCCAGACGGCCATCAGCAACGCGAGCGCGATGGATGTCGGAATGGTCCCGAGCGCGAACCAGAAATTGTTGACCAGCGCCTTCCAGAAAATCGGATCGCTCGCCATCGCGTGATAGCTGTCCAGCCCGACAAACACTTCGGCGCCATTCCGGCGCGTGATGAAAAATGAGTTCCGGATCGTCGCCAGAACGGGATAATGCGTGAAGGCGATCAGCAACACGAACGCGGGTAACAACAGCAGCCACGCATTCACGGTATTCCACCACGCATGCGACTTCGGCTTGCGCGACGAAATTGGTCCGGTGGCGGCTCGATCAGTCATCGGCAAAAGCGGGTGGCGGCGAACCGCCACCCGACCTTCTCTTACTTGTATGCGCGCAAAACGCGGTCGGCCTGCTGCTGTGCCGCGGCAAGCGCCTCCGACGGCTTCTGCGAACCGGTCACGGCCGCCTGAATGGCGTCATTGACAAACTTGTAGATGCGGCCGTTCTCATGAACCGAGAGTTCGGGAACCGCATGTTCAAGCTGATCGCGGGCAACCGTCGCCGCCGGAAATCCCTTGGCGTAGTCCTGCATCACACTGGTCTTGTAGGCCGCGGGCGACACAGCGACGTATCCCGTCTTGATGCTCCACTCCGCGGCCCGCTCGGGCGCGGTCATCCACTGGATGAACTTCACGGCTGCCTTCTTCTGCTCGGGGGATGCGTTCTTGAAGACGTAGAAGCTGCCGCCGCCGGTCGGCGAGCCGCGGCGTTCCTTGGCAGGCAGCATGGCGACCCCGAAGTTGAACTTCGCACCGTCCTTCACAGCGGTCAGATTGCCCGTGGTGTGCCACATCATCGCGGTCTTGCCCTCAAGGAAATCGGTGCGCAGGGTCGCCCAGTCGATGCTGCCCGTCGGCATCACATTGTGCTTGCGCGACAGATCGGTCCAGTAATCCAGCGCGCCGACCGTCTTCGGCGCAGTGAGATTCACTTCATTGCCCGCTTCGTTCATCAGCTTCTGGCCATTCTCGATGGCAAGCGCCTGAAGCATCCAGTAGCCGTAACCGGTGGTCGGGATTTCGACGCCCCAGCGGGTGGTGTTACCGGAGGCATCCTTCTTGACGAGCTTCTTGCCCATCGCGACCATTTCGTCCCAGGTCGCCGGCGCCTTTTCCGGATCGAGGCCGGCTTCCTTGAAGGCATCCTTGTTCCAGTAAAGCACAATCGTGGAGCGCTGGAACGGAATGCTCCAGGTCTTGCCGCCGATCTGGCCGTTGGCCATGAATGCCGGATAGAACTCCTTGAACCATGCCTTGTCGGCGACGAGATCGTCCATCGGCACGATCGCGTTTTCGTCCATCAGCGTGAAGACGTCGGTCGACAGCAGCACCGAAAGCTGCGGCGGCTGGCCGCCCTTCATCGCTGTCATCGCCTTGGTCATGGTGTCGGTATAGTTGCCGGCATAAACCGCGGTGACCTTGATGTCCGCGTTCTCCTTCTGGAAGCGCGCGACCATGTCGTCGATGATTTTGGTGACCGGTCCGCCGACCGCGACGGGATAGTACATCGTGAGATCGACAGCCAACGCGGGCTGCGCAAGAGCAGAGACAGCCAGTGCTGCCACGGCGGCCATCGTTCGTCCAAACAGTTTCATTTGAGTCTCCCCTGTTATCGTCTGGCTGCCATATCCGGATCAGACAACCGCAACCTGTTTCGTTTCATCGGTGGCGAAATCCATCCGCCGCTCCGACGTCTTCTCGAACCGATGCTCATAAGACGCATCCCATGCGATCCTGACGTCGTCGCCCGGCTGCGACTTGCTGAAGCCGTCCTGCCGCACCGAAACCGGCTGATCGTCGATCTCGCACAGAATGATGCTGTCCGCTCCGAGATGTTCGACCGCCTTTACGCGCGCGGGATGACCATCATGCGACACGATGCGAATATGCTCGGGACGAATGCCGATCAACTGATCGCCGCGAGTGATGAGATTCATCGGCGGCGTTCCAATGAAACGCGCGGTGAATGCCGTCGCCGGGCAGTTGTAAAGTTCTTCAGGCGTGCCGTTCTGCTCGATACGGCCGTCGCGCATCAACACAACGCGGTCCGCCATGGTCATGGCTTCGGTCTGATCGTGGGTGACATAGACCATGGTCATGCCGAGACGCTGCTGCAGCGAGCGGATTTCGGTGCGCATCTCATGGCGCAGCTTGGCGTCGAGATTGGACAGCGGTTCGTCCATCAGACAGACGCGCGCTTCCGCGATGATGGCACGCCCGAGCGCGACACGCTGGCGCTGGCCGCCGGACAATTGGGCCGGCTTGCGCTCCAGAAGATGGGACAGCCCCACAATGTCGGCGACGCGCTTGAGGCGTTCATCGCGCTCGGCGCGGGAGACGCGGCGCACCCGCAGGCCAAAGACGATGTTCTCGGCGACGCTGAGATGCGGAAACAATGCGTAGGATTGGAACACCATCGAGATATTTCGTTCGGCTGGCGACAGATGGGTCACATCGGCGCCGCCGATCCGGATCGTGCCGCCATCGGGTTGCTCAAGACCGGCAATCAGCCGAAGCGTCGTGGACTTGCCGCAACCGGACGGCCCGAGAAGAACCAGCAGCGAGCCCTCGTCCGCTGTCAGGCTCACGTCATCCACGGCCCGCATGGGACCCCAGTGCTTGGAAACGTGATCGAGCGAAATCGCCGACATGACTGCCCCGGTTAGAGCGTCTGCAATCGCGGAAACGTTCGGCGAAGCGCCTCAAACCATTCCATCAAGACCCGCATTTCCGCAGGCGAATGAAACGGCAGCAGCCTCCCTGTTCCGGCCTTGCAGCCGCCGCGGTCTGTCGAAACTCCTCCTTCGACACCCCGCGTGTTTTATTTTGTTCATATGAACACAGTATATGCGCACATGAAACAGCAATTGCCTCCTCTATAGTTCGAATGATAAGTTTTTGTGACAAACGGGGTCCGATGCTCAAAATTGTCAGCCAACGTCAGGCCCGCATCCTCGAGATTGTGCGCGAAGCAGGATTCGCGTCGATCGAACATCTCGCAGCCCATTTCGAGGTAACCCAGCAGACGGTCCGGCGGATTGTGAACCAGCTCTGCGACCAGGGTTTGCTGCGCCGCGTCCATGGCGGCGTCAGCCTGCCGGTGCAGAATCCCAATCTGGCTTATGGAAGCCGGCAGGGCCTCAATCCGGATGCCAAGCGCAAAATCGGCCAGGCCGTGTCCAACTTCGTGCCGGATGGCGCATCGCTGATGATCGGGCTCGGCACGACTCCGGAATATGTTGCGCAGGCGCTCTCCCACCGTCAGAATTTGCGCATCATCACCAACAACCTGAACGTGGCGATGGCTTTCGCCCGCAACCCCGACGTGGAAATCACCATGGCGGGAGGAACATTGCGGCCGTTCGATCGGGACATCATCGGCGACACGGCAGTCAGATTCTTTTCCGACTTCAAGGCGGATATCGGGATTTTCGGCGTTGGCGGAATCGACGACGACGGCGCGCTACTCGATTTCTATGCCGGCGAAGTCCAGGCCCGTCAGGCCATCGCCGCCAATTGCCGCACGTCCCTGCTGGTGGCCGACGCAAGCAAATTTGGCCGCAACGCAACAGTGCGCGGCGGCCACTTCGGCGATTGTCATTACTTTTTCACGGATACGCCGGTCCCGGAGAGATTCCGTCATCTCACGGTTCCATACGCGGAGCGTATTCACGTCGCACGAGACGGCAAGGTGCAGGCGGCGTAGCGCCTGCCCCCGCAACTTCGGACGTCAGCGTTCGACGAAGGCCTTCTCGACCACGAACTCGCCCGGCTCGCCGTGATTGCCCTCGGTGAATCCCCGGTCGAGCAGCAGCGTGCGGGTGTCCTGCAGCAAGGCCGGGCTACCGCAGATCATGACGCGATCATGCGCGGCCTCAAGCGGCGCAACGCGGATGTCATTGAAGAGCTTCCCCGATGTCATCAGATCGGTGACCCGGCCGCGATTGCGGAACGGATCGCGTGTGACCGTCGGATAGTAGATCAACTGATTGCGCACCAGTTCGCCGATCAGATCGTCCTTCGGCAAATGATCGTTGATCATTTCGCCATAGGCCAATTCGGCGACATGCCGGCAGCCATGGAGCAGCACGACCTTCTCGAAGCGGTCGTAGGTCACCGGGTCCTTGATGATGCTCAGGAAGGGCGCGAGGCCCGTGCCGGTGCCGACCAGATAAAGATTGCGGCCGTTCTTCAGGTTGTCGATCACCAGCGTGCCGGTGGCCTTGCGTCCGACGATGATCTGCTCGCCCTCCTTGAGATGCTGAAGGCGCGAGGTCAGCGGCCCATCCGGCACCTTGATCGAAAAGAATTCGAGTCTGTCTTCGTAGTTGGCGCTCGCCACGCTGTAAGCCCGCAGCAGTGGCTTCTCGCCGACTTTCAGGCCGATCATCGTGAACTCGCCGTTGCGAAAGCGGAAGGACGGGTCGCGGGTGGTGGTGAAGCTGAACAGCGTGTCAGTCCAGTGATGGACGCTGAGGACGCTTTCCTGATTGAAATTGCTCATGTCGCTCGATCCAGTTCGGTGGCCCGGCCGCGGGGCAAAATCAAAAAACGCAGAGACGGATTGCCTCGCCAAATTTCATTTGTATACTAATGAATAATCCAGCTTGATCCCGCCGTCAAGCCGCGCTCAAGTTGGATCAGGACTGCCGCGAAGGCATTGAACAAAAGGAACAATCCATGTCCCACGATGCGCCCCAGGCCGCTGCCGGCCCGACCAGGCTGGTGATCCGCAATATCGGCCTGATCCTGAGCGGAGACATGGACAAGCCGATCCTCGATGCCGACACCATCGTGGCGGACAACGGCAGGATCACCGCCATCGGACGCGCCAAGGACATCGACACGGAAGGCGCAACCACTCTCGTCGATGCCAACGGGACCGTCGTCACTCCCGGCCTGATCGACAGTCACGTGCATCCCGTCGCCGGCGAATGGACGCCGCGCCAGAACCAGATCGGCTGGATCGACAGCTTCCTGCATGGCGGAGTAACGACCATGATCTCGGCGGGCGAGGTCCACATGCCTGGCCGACCGAAGGACATCGTGGGCGTCAAGGCGATGGCGATTTTCGCCCAGCGCGCGTTCGACAATCTGCGCCCCGGCGGCGTCAAGGTTCATGCCGGTGCGCCGGTGATCGAGCACGGCATGACAGAAGAAGACTTCAAGGAAATGGCGTCCGCCGGTGTCCGCTGGCTCGGCGAAGTCGGGCTTGGCAGCGTCAAGGACGGCCCGACCGCGCGGAAGATGGTCGCCTGGGCGCGCAAGTACGGCATGAACAGCACGATTCATACCGGCGGCCCGTCGATTCCCGGCTCCGGCCTGATCGACGCAGACGTGGTGCTTGAAGCCGACACCGATATTGTCGGCCATATCAATGGCGGCCATACCGCCCTGCCCGATGGACAGATCCGCTGTATCTGCGAAGGCTGCAAGCGCGGCCTCGAACTGGTTCACAACGGCAATGAACGCGCCGCCCTCTACACGCTGCGGCTTGCACGCGAGATGAAGGAGCTGAACCGCGTGATCCTCGGCACCGATGCGCCTGCCGGATCAGGCGTTCAGCCCCTCGGCATCCTCCGCATGGTGTCGCTGCTGTCATCGCTCGGCGAGGTGCCCGCTGAACTGGCTTTCTGTTTCGCCACCGGCAATACCGCGCGGATGCGCGCGCTCGATTGCGGAATCATTGAGCCCGGCCGCGCCGCCGATTTCGTCATCATGGACAAGGCCCAGCATTCCGCCGGAAAGAACCTGCTCGAGAGCGTTCAGCTCGGCGACTTGCCGGGCATCGGCATGACGATTATCGACGGCATCGTTCGCACCCAGCGCAGCCGTAACACGCCACCGGCGACCAACGTGCCGGAAATCGTGGGTCACTAAGTTTTTCCGGACTGATCTGTCTCGTCATGCCCGGCCTTGTGCCGGGCATCACGCCTTCAGACGACTGCCGCGGGAAGAAAGTCGTGGTTTGGCCGGGACGAGCCCGGCCATGACGATGGAAAACCCTGCGTCCATTTCTGGCCTGTGTCGATCAGCGCAGCTTGCTGAGGAGCGCGATAAAGGTTTCGCGCTCCTTCGCGTCGAGTGGCGCAAGCGTTTCCTTCGAGATCGCCAGCGCATGAGGCGCGGCCTTCTCCGCCATCGCCTGCCCGGCGCGCGTCAGGCTCACCAGCAGCCGGCGGCCATCATCCGGATCCGGACTGGTTTCGGTCAGGCCACGCGCCGTCAAACGATCAATGACGCCCTTGATGGTGGCAACATCCATTGCGGTCAACCTGCCGAGCTGGTTTTGCGAACAAGGCCCGGTTTCGGTGAGCTTCGCCAGCGCCGCCCATTGGGTCGGCGTGAGATTGATACCGATCTCCTTCGCAAAGATCGTCGCATGACGCTGCCAGACCTGGCGGAGAATGAATCCGATCTGATCGTCGAGGATGTAAGGCGGTTTCGACGTCTTGCCGTTCCGCTTCGGCGCGGCTGCCTTGACCGAAGCCGTCACCTTGGCCGCGGCAACCTTGCTCGGCACAGTCTTGGCCATTCCCGCCCCCTACGCTTCGTTCCTGCGCCTATACCGCCAGATGCGCGTCGCGAATATCCGGACGTGCCTCAAGCTCGGCCATGGTGCCGCTGAAGCAGATGCGGCCGCGTTCGATGATGTAGGCGCGATCGGATATCAGATTGGCGAAGTGCAAATTCTGCTCCGAGACGACGATGCTGACGCCTTCCTTTTTCATCGCAAGGATTGCATCGACCATCTGCTCGACAATCTTGGGAGACAAACCCTCAGACGGCTCATCCAGCAGCACGAGCGACGGATTTCCCATCAGGGTTCGTGCGATCGTCAGCATCTGCTGTTCACCGCCGCTCATGCGCCCGCCCATCCGGCCGCGCATCTCCCCAAGATTCGGAAACAGCGAAAACAGTTTCTCGCGCGTCCATTCCGGCGCGTTGGATCGCGGCGGCTGGCGGCCGACTTCGAGATTCTCCTCGACCGTGAGATCGGTGAAGATGCGGCGCTCTTCCGGCACATAGCCAAGACCGTTGCGGACAATGGCATGGGTCGGTTGCTTCGAGACGTCCTGCCCTTCAAACACAATCCTCCCTTCGCGCTGCTCAACCAGACCGACAATCGAGCGGAACGTGGTGGACTTGCCTGCGCCGTTACGGCCCAGAAGCGCCACGACCTCGCCATTTCCGACCTCAAGCGCGACATCGAACAGGATGTGCGCCGGACCATAATAGCTGTTCAATCCCTGAACCTGGAGCTTCATGCCGATGCTCCTTCGCGATGGCGCGCATCGTAAACCAGACCTTCGCCGAGATAGATGGCGCGAACCTGAGGATTGCGCCGCACCTCCTCGGGCGAGCCTTCCGCGATCAGCGTGCCGCGATTGAGCACCAGAATGCGGTCGGCATGCTCGAACACCACGTCCATATCATGCTCGGTGAACAGAACGCCGATCGACTTCTCGCGCGCGATCCGCGCGGTGAGCTTCATCAGTTCGACCCGCTCGCGCGGGGCCATGCCGGCGGTAGGCTCGTCCATCAAAAGCAGTTTCGGCTGGTTGGCGAGCGCGATGGCGAGTTCCAGGCGCTTCAGATCACCATAGGCGAGCTCGCCACAGGGCCGCTCCGCGTAGCCGCTCATGCCGACAAGATCGAGCAGCCGATCTGCCTCGTCGCGCTCGAACTGCGGCGTGGAGCGCCACATGTTGAAAAGCCGGGAATGATAGGACACCAGCGGAACCTGCACATTCTCGCGCACCGTCATGGTGGGAAACGTTGCCGTGATCTGGAATGTCCGGCCGACGCCGAGCCGCCAGATCGCGCGTGGTTTCTGACCGGTCGTATCCCGGCCCAGCAAATGGATCCGGCCGCTGTCCGGCATGTTCTGGCCGTTCAGCATGTCGAAGCAGGTGCTCTTGCCCGCGCCGTTCGGGCCGATCAATGCGAGGATTTCGCCCGCCGCCAGCGAGAACGATACGCCCCGCACGGCGTGAACGCCGCCATAGGATTTGGTCAGGCCTTCAACCGACAGCAATTTGGATGCGGCACTCATTCTGCGGTCTCGATTCGCGATGCCAGAATGGCGGACTTGGACGATTGCGATTCGCGCCGGGCGCGGATGGATTCAATCATGCCGACGATGCCCTTCGGGAAAGCAACAACGATCAGCACAACAATCGCGCCCAGCACGAGCTTGGACCAGTCCGTCTGGCTGACCAGCCAGACGTTGAGCGCCTTGAAGACGATTGCGCCGACCACCGCGCCGGAGACGGTCTCGATACCGCCGAGCAGCACCATCACCAGCGCATCGACCGACAGCGGAATGCCGAGGCTGTCCGGAAACACACTGCCCTTGAGATAGGCGAACAGAGCCCCAGCGACGCCCGCCGCGGTGCCCGCGATCACGAACGCGGTCCATTGAATGCGCTTGCCATCAATGCCGATCGCCTCGCTGCGCAGCATGGAATCCCGTGTCGCCCGGAGCGCATAGCCGAACGGCGAAAACACAATGATCCGCAGTACGATGACCATCAGCGTCGCGGCAGCGAGCGACAGCCAGTAGAAATTCGCAGGACTTGCCGCCCATGCCGCAGGCCAGACCCCGAGAATGCCGTTGTCGCCTCCGGTGACGGAGACCCACTGGAATGCGATGGACCAGACGATCTGCGCGAACGCCAGTGTCAGCATCGCGAAATAAACGCCCGAGAGCTGAACCGCGAAGAACCCGAAAACCGCGGCGCCCAGCAAGCCCAGCAGCGGGCCGAGCAGCAGGCATGCGATCATCGGAAGACCGGCCGCCTTGGCGAGGAAAGCGACACCATAAGCACCAAGCCCGAAATAAGCCGCATGGCCGAACGACGCGAGGCCTCCCGCCGACATCAGGAAGTGCAGGCTGGCTGCAAAAACCACGAAAACCGCAATCTCCGCACCAACCGTCAGCGCATAGTTGCCGCCGAACAGCGGCAGGGCTGCCGCGACGACCAGAACAGCCAGCGCCACGAGCCGCTCGTTCGTCGTCAGCGGACGCCATGGACGAACGCTGAGGCCCGGGGTTTTGCGCGCGACGGCTTCCGGCTTTCCGAACAGGCCCCATGGCCGGACGATCAGAACAGCGGCCATGACAAGGAAAACAAGGATGATCGAAATCTTCGGAAATATCAGGATGCCGAAAGCATTCAGTTCGGAGACCAGAACCGCGGCAACGAACGCCCCCGTGATGCTGCCGAGACCGCCGATCACCACGACAACGAAGACATCCACGATGATCCGCAAATCCATCGCGTGATGCACAGCGTCGCGTGGAATCTGCAATGCGCCGCCGAGCGCCGCCAGGAAGACGCCCACAGCGAACACGCTGGTGAACAGCCATTTCTGGTTGACGCCCAGCGCGGCCACCATGTCGCGGTCCTGCGTCGCGGCTCGGACCAGAATGCCCCAGCGCGTCCGGCGGAACAGCAGCCACAACGCACCGAGCACCACCGGACCCAGCACGATCAGAAACAGATCGTAGGACGGGATGTTCTGCCCGAAGAAATCCACAGCACCGCGAAATCCGGGCGCGCGGCGGCCAACGAGATCGTCAGGCCCCCAGATCAGGACCACGATATCCTCGACCATCAAGGTCAGGCCAAAGGTCGCAAGAAGCTGGAATAGTTCCGGCGATTTGTAGATTCGCCGCAGCAGAACCATTTCGACCAGTACACCCAGCAGCGCGACGAAGAGTGCAGCGATAACGATGCCGCCCCAGAATCCCAGCGTGCCGGACAGCCGCTCCGTCAGCGTGAACGCGCCATACGCGCCAAGCATGTAAAACGCGCCATGGGCGAAGTTCACGATGCGCGTCACGCCGAAGATGATCGACAGACCCGACGCAACGAGGAACAGCGAAGCCGCGCTGGCAAGACCGGTCAGGAACTGGGCAAAGTAGAAGCTCATAGACGATCCACGGCTGGAAGTTGCCGCGGGCGCGGCGTGCGCCCGCGGTGTTCAGTTCAGTCTTTCGGACGCATCTTTTCGACTTCCGCATCACTCGGCAGGAAGTTCTCGCCCTTGCGATAAGCGGTATCGACCATGATGCCTTTACCGTCCTTGAGCGCGGTCTTGCCGACGAAAGCGCCAAGAGTCGATTGATGGTCGATCTTGCGGAACGTGATCTGGCCGAACGGCGACGACATCGACAAGCCTTCCGCCGCGGCGATCAGCTTTTCCGGATCGGTCGAATTGGCCTTCTTGAGAATTTCGGCCGCAGCCTTGATAGTCTGATAGCCGACAATCGAACCGAGTCGCGGATAGTCGTTGTACTTGCCCTGATAGGCTTTCAGGAAAGCATCGTGTTCCGGCGTCTTGATGCTGTACCAGGGATAACCGGTGACGATCCAGCCCGACGGCGTTTCTTCCTTGAGTGGATCGAGATATTCCGGCTCACCGGTCAGGAAGCTCACCACCGCACGATCCTTGAAAAGACCGCGTGTGTTGCCTTCACGCACGAACTTCACGAGATCCGCGCCGAAGGTCACGTTGAGAATGGCCTCCGGATTGGCGTTCGCCAGCGCCTGCACGATCGGACCCGCGTCGATCTTACCCTGCGGCGGCCATTGCTCATCGACCCACTGAATGTCCGGCCGCTTCTCGGACAGCAATTTCTTGAACACCGCCACAGCCGACTGGCCATACTCGTAGTTCGGCGCGAGCGTTGCCCAGCGCTTGGCCGGCAGCTTCGCAGCCTCTTCCACCAGCATCGCCGCCTGCATGTAGTTCGACGGACGCAGCCTGAACGTATAGCGATTGCCCTTCGACCAGGTGATGGCGTCGGTCAGAGGTTCGGCGGCAAGGAAGAAAACCTTCTTCTGCTTGGCGAAGTCGCTGACGGCAAGACCGATGTTCGACAGGAACGTGCCGGTCAGCATCGCGACGTTTTCATTCGAGACCAGTTCGTTGGCGGCGGTCTGCGCGTCGGCCGGTTTGCCGCTGTCATCCTTGGAGACAACAACGAGCTTCTTGCCATTGATGCCGCCTGCGGCGTTGATCTCCTCGACAGCAAGCTGCCAGCCCTTGCGATAAGGCTCCGTGAACGCCGGCAGCAGCGAGTAGCTGTTGATCTCGCCGATCTTGATTTCACCGCTCTGCGCCATGGCGGTTGTCGCCAGAGCCGAACCCGCCAGACCAAGACCTGCGGCGATCGCAAGCCCGGACAGACTGCCGAAAAGACGTTTGCTTCGTTGCATCCCAACCTCCATTGTTACCGAGGACCCACGCCCTCGTTCACTTTCCGTCCGTTCCTTATCCCGGTGGAACGGTTCGGATTTTCTTTCGCATCAAATGCGGACAAGCCGCTAACGCAACCCGTCCTCGCCCTTGACCTCGCCCACGGTGAGACCGCCGACGCGCGGCAGCGGCCGCCCGCTATCCGTCACAGCCACCGCGACCATGATTTCATTGGCGCGCGGCGCATCGTTGATCTGCACTTCCATGCCGTCGAAGTGACTGCGCACGAAAGCCGCGTCCTTGTGACCGAGCGGAATGTCAAGCACCGCTCCCAGTCCGCCGCGCTTTTTTGACGACGGGATCAACGCCGCACCCTTGCCGAGGACTTTGCGCACCGGCGCACCCATCTTGGGATGCAAGATCGCTGCCGCATGCTCGAGTTCACCATTCTCGCCGACAGCGGCCGCCTTGCCATAGCTTTGCGCCTTGCTGCCCTCGATGCCAAGCGCGGCAACCGCCTTCGCTGCAAGCAGTTCGCCCAGCTCCTCGCCAATGGCGATCAGAGGATCGAGATTATCGACGTACTTTCCAGCGAATGGATTTTCGATGACGGCAATTGCAGCCGCACGGCGGGTCGGCGGCGCAACATCGCGTCCGCCCTCCACAAGCGTTTCCTCGACCACCGTGACGATCTTGCGAATGACGGCACTCATCGCAGTCCATCCTCTCCCTTGATCTCGCTGGCCTTGAGCCCGCCGACGCGCGCATGAATGCGCGAGCCCGTTGTCATGACAAGCGCCAGCAGCAACTCGTCCGCGCGTGGCGCGTCCGGAATGCCGACTTCCATGGCGTCAAAATGCGAGCGCACATAGGAAGCGTTGATATGCGTGATCGGAACATCAAGCCGCGTTCCGGGACCACCCACCTTCTTGGCGGACGGCACGATCGCTTTCGCCTCACCGAGAATCTCGCGCATCGCATAGCCGCCGGGCACATGCCACAGCGCACCATGTTCAAGCTCGCCGGCGGAACCGATGATCGCGCCTTTGCCGTAACCTTGAATAGCGGCCGGATCACCGCCCAACGCTTTCAGCAGGGAGCCAGCCATCGACACGCCGAGCGGCGTCAGGTCATCCATGAATCCCGCGATCTCTTCCACATAGCGCCCCGCGAACGGGTTGCGGATCACGCAGAGGATCGCACCGCGGCGCAGCGGCGTCGCCGACGGCTTTCCACCTTCGTGGAAAATCTCCTCGATCACCGTTGCGCGTTTGCGGACGACAATGTCAGGCATACATCAGGCTTTCAGCTTTTGTTGGCATCGGATCTGGCCGGAACGGAAGAGACCGCTGAGTCTCGATATCTTTCAAGGCGACGACGCGCGTTTGCCCTTGCAGGTGAAGCGCAGCGCCTTCGATCAGACCCGCCGCGACCAGGTTGCGCGTGCAGTCAACACCAGACGCGAGGGCGATCTGGATATCGCCGAACGGCAACCGGCCAACATCGCGCGTTATGAGACGCGCCCCAAGATCATTGTCAGGCTGGACGTCGCGCGCCGCGCAACGGACCACCGCCGGGTGATCCGGCAGATCAACGGCATTGGCAATAATAGTCGCGGCGGCGTCCGCCTGCGCCGCCGTGCGCGCCAGAACCGTGACGGCATCGGCAATACCGAGCGAAAAGCTGCGGCCGCGCCAGCCGCTGGTTGCGACACCTCGCGTGACGTCATCCGCGGCAATTCTCGTTTTTCCAACTAACCCAGGCGTATCCGGACGATCAACAAGGCCGACTGTAAAGAACTGCCCTTCAGCAAGATGAAGCGCGATGTCGCCGCCATTGTTGACATAGACGCGATCAAGATCGGCAACCTTCGTCATCGCGCCAAGGATTTCCTCGGCGACAGCGCCAGCCACAGCAGCCATGGGGGTGATGAAACAATCCGTCGCAAACGGCACAACCGCGTCGTGCATCCGGCGCGCGACAACGCTCTTCAAAGAGCACACACCCGGTTGCGCGGCCCGGCGCAGTTCCGACAATTCCTCGCAGAGTTCATCGAGCAGTCCGGTGAAGCGGCGGATGGCAGCTTGATAACCCGCACGAACCATCGGCGGAGCGCCATGCGCCTCGACAATCAGATCAATCGGACCATCCTGCAGATGAAGCCGCCTGCCGTCCACCAGCCATCCGATTTGTGGGAGCCGTGTCATGGCTGCGATCCCGGGTCTGACCGTTTCCGCGGCAGTTGGCGGACTTCCGTATTCCCGTTCAATGACGCCAATGGCCGCACATAATCCATGTGGCCGCCAAGCGCGGCGTAGTCCGACAATGGCAAGGTAAATTCGATCGGAGCGACCAGCGCCGGCGTCGGCACGTAACCAAAAGCGCCTTGCGGCACCTGCGTCACATCGACCATGAACGTGATGCCGCCGCCGGGCCATACATAGACCGGGGCGCCGCCGCAGGTCACCGACGTCAACGCCTCCTTGACCGAGCGCGTCAGCCGCACCGGATTATCCGTAACGCCCGCCCTGAGCGATCCGCCCGCCCCACCCATAAAAAGAACCGTGCATAGTGCAGGTTCGCAGTTCTCCTGAATTCGCTCCACGGAGAATCTGAGATCGGCAGGCATCTCCTTCTCGACAGGCTTCAGCGCTTCATCGAGTTCAAAATAGGCCGCGTGTTCGCCCGTGGTGCTCACCATCATCATGCGCAGGCCAGGCTGCGCCGTCTTCGGATCGAACGGTCCCAACACGGACAGGGGATCGGAGATGTTGGTCCCGCCCCATCCGGTGCCCGGCTCGGCGACCTGGAAATAGCGGCCCGGCGTCGAACGGCGGCCCTTCATCTTGATCCCGGTATCGGGAATATCGAGCAGCTTGCCGGCCTGATGTTCGGACAGAACGCCGGTGATGTGGTCGTCCACGACCACAACCTCATCGACCTTGCCATGCCACTGCTTGGCGAACATGCCGATCGTCGCCGAACCGCAGCCGACACGCATGCGCTCTTCGGTCACGCCGTTCACAATCGGCGGATAACCCGCCTGAACGACAACCGTCGCGCCGCCATCAATGGTGAGTTCAACCGGCTTGCCGTTCGATAAATCCATCAGGGCGTCGCAGGTGACCCGCCCTTCCTTCTTCGAGCCGCCGGTGAGATGATGCACGCCGCCGAGCGACAGCATCTGCGATCCATATTCGCCGGTCGTGACATGACCGATCGCCTCACCCTGCACGCGAACTGTCGCCGTTTCAGGGCCGAGATAACGGTCAGTGTCGATTTTCACCTTGACGCCGCAATAACTGAAAATGCCTTCGGTCACCACCGTGACCATGTCGACGCCATCGACTTCCGACGACACGATGAAGGGCGCAGGCTTGTAATCCGGATAGGTCGTTCCTGCACCAATGGCCGTCACGAACACCGCCGGCTCATGAACGATCTTTCCATCCCAGTCACCGCCGGCCTGAAACGGAACGAGCCGCCCGCCATGGGACACCGTGCGTTCAAGCACGATGTGCGGATCGACGCGGACAAGCTCGCCATTGTTGTTGGCATAGCGGTCACATGCGCCCGCCGCGCCCGGCTTGATATAACACATGACCGGACATGCATCGCAGCGGATCTTGTCCGCGCTGCCAGCTACTGCAACAGAGGTCGCTTCAGTCGGCATGACCAAACTCGCGTACGTCCCGGCTTCCGCCGGCTCGATCAGCCGGCACCGGATTTGTTCGTATACGAACGATGGTGCGCGGAGTCCCGGAAGCTGTCAAGCGCTGTCGCGCGCGAAAGCCGGAACTGCCGCATAAAAACTCATTTGCCTACATTCCGTGTTCACAAAGCGTGCAATGCATCATCCCGCCAAACGCAGAATTTGCCTGCGTCACATCTCGCGCTTGCACGTTTGTACACAAACGGTATCGTCACCTCGACATATGACCGACCTTTTGCAACGCAGCAGATCGGGCCGCGACGATGAGCATGACGCAGACGACGATCCGCCTGACGGTGAACGGCCACATCCGCGACGTCGCCGCGGCTCCGGACACCGCGTTGCTTTATGTTTTGCGCAACGATCTGGAACTGAACGGCCCGAAATATGGCTGCGGACTTGGCGAGTGCGGCGCATGCACGGTGATTATTGACGGCGTGGCGGCGCGATCCTGCGTAATTCCGATCAGCGGCTGTACGGATCGGAACATCCTGACTCTCGAAGGCCTCGGCTCACGCCAGCGCCCCGATCCGGTGCAAACCGCCTTTATCGAAGAACAGGCCGCACAATGCGGCTATTGCCTCAACGGCATGATCATGACCACGAAGGCGCTGCTGATGCAAAACCCGCAGCCTTCGGAGACGGACGTGCGGCAGGCCCTGCAATACAATCTGTGCCGATGCGGCGCTCATGTCGAAATCCTGCGCGCGGTCCGGCGCGCGGCGGGACATGCCGTCGAGGACCGCGAGTGATGGCGGAGGAATTGAGAGAAAGCCAACAACCATCGGGGTCGCTTGCCATTGTCCGCCCCGCAGCTTCGGACACAGCGGAGCCGGGTTTCGAGACTTTCATCAGGATCGGCGCGAACGGAACGATCACCGCATTCAACGGCCATGTCGATCTCGGCACGGGCATCCGCACGGCGCTTGGGCAAATCGTCGCGGAAGAACTCGATGTCTCGTTCGCCCGCGTTGTCGTCGTGCTCGGCGACACCTCGCAGGTCCCCAATCAGGGCGCGACCATCGCCAGCGAGACGATCCAGATCACCGCAGTCCCCTTGCGCAAGGCGGCTGCGCAGGCGCGCCACTTTCTCATGATGCGCGCCGCCGGGCGGCTTGGTCTTCCCGCGGCCGATCTGTCGATCGAAGACGGCCTGATCCGGGGACACGACAACCGCAGCGTCAGTTACGGAGAACTGATCGGAGAAGAGGTGATCCGGCTTGAGCTGGCCGACGATGTCGAGGTGAAGACAGCCGATTCATACAAAATCGTCGGTCAGTCGATTCCCCGCGTCGATCTGCCGGCCAAGGCAACCGGAGAGCTGGTTTATGTCCACGATGTCCGCGTGCCGGGCATGCTGCATGGCCGCGTGGTTCGCCCGCCCTATGCCGGTGTCGATGCCGGGAGTTTTGTCGGGACCAGCCTGATCGCCGTCGATGAATCCTCTGTTCGGGATGTTCCGGGACTGGTGGCCGTTGTGCAGATCGGAGATTTTGTTGGCGTCGTCGCCGAGCGTGAGGAAAACGCGATCAGGGCCGCCAGCCAGCTCAAGGTCACATGGAAGCCTACGCCGACGCTGCCTGACCTCGAAGACATTGAAAATGCGCTGCGCGCAAATCCGAGCAAGCCGCGAACGCTGCTCGACAAGGGCGATGTCGATGACGCGATTGCGCGCGCCGACAAGCCGATCAAGCGGACCTATGTCTGGCCGTATCAGATGCATGCCTCGATCGGCCCATCCTGCTCGGTTGCAGACGTGCAGGGCGGCACGGTGCGTGTGTGGTCCGGCACGCAAAATCCTCACATTCTCCGGTCCGATCTCGCATTGCTCCTGTCGGTGCCCGAATCGCAGATCGACGTGATCCGGATGGAAGCTGCGGGCTGTTACGGCCGCAACTGCGCAGATGACGTCTCTGCCGACGCCGTCCTGCTGTCCCGCGCAGTCGGCAAGCCTGTTCGCGTGCAGCTCACCCGCGAACAGGAACACGAATGGGAGCCGAAGGGCACAGCGCAACTCATCGACGTCAACGGCGGCCTCAACGCTGATGGCAGCGTCGCGGCCTATGACTTCGCCACACGCTATCCGTCGAATGGCGCGCCGACGCTGGCGCTGCTGCTCACCGGCGCCGTCGCGCCCGTTCCGGCGGTGTTTGAAATGGGCGATCGCACGGCGATCCCGCCTTACGATTATGACGCGATGCGGGTGGTCGCTCACGACATGCCACCCATCGTTCGCGCGTCGTGGTTTCGCGGCGTGTCGGCTTTGCCCAATACGTTCGCACACGAATCCTATATCGACGAACTGGCGACGGAAGCCGGGGTCGATCCGATCGAATACCGGCTGCGCTACCTGAAAGACCCGCGCGCGGTCGATCTGATCAATGCCGTCGCGAAACGCGCCAAATGGGCCCCTCGCCCGGTCTGGAGAGAACCGGAAGCAGACGGCGATGTGGTGCGCGGGCGCGGCTTTGCCTACGCGCTATATGTCCACAGCAAGTTTCCGGGCTACGGCGCGGCCTGGTCCGCGTGGATCGCGGATGTGGCCGTCAACAAATCCACCGGCGACGTCAGCGTGACCCGTGTCGTCGCCGGACAGGACTCCGGGCTGATGATCAACCCGGAAGGGGTGCGGCATCAGATTCATGGCAACGTCATCCAGTCCGCCAGCCGTGCCTTGATGGAAGAAGTCTCGTTCGATCGCACCACGGTCGCGAGCCGTGAATGGGGCACCTACCCCATCATCAAGTTTCCGGATGTGCCGAAGATCGACGTGCTGATGCTGCCGCGTCAGGATCAACCTCCGCTCGGCGTCGGCGAATCCGCATCGGTGCCGAGCGCCGCTGCGATTGCAAATGCCATCTTCGACGCAACCGGGGTCCGCTTCCGCGAACTCCCGCTGACACCCGAGCGCATCCTTGCCGGCCTCAATGGCGGAAAACCTCCCGCGCCGAAAGCGCTGCCGAAAACAACCGTTCAACCGCAGGCGCAGTTTCGTGAAAGCCGAAATCCTCTTGTCAAACGACGGGGAGCGCTTGCGGGTATCGCGGCGGCCTGCGCCGCCGTTGTCGGTGTCGCGACGGCCGCTTTGCCGTGGCGGTCAATTCCTCCAATCGCACGGCCGGACGCATCCGCCTATTCCGCCGCAACGATCGCCAAGGGCCAGCAACTCGCGGCCCTCGGCAACTGCGCGGGCTGCCATACCGATATCCATGGCGTGGTCAACGCAGGCGGCCGCGCGCTCGAGACACCGTTCGGGATTGTCTACAGCACCAACATCACGCCCGATCCGGAGACCGGCATCGGCGCGTGGTCCTATCCGGCCTTCGAGCGCGCCATGCGTGAAGGCATTCATCGCGACGGGCGGCATCTTTATCCAGCCTTCCCTTACAATCACTTTGCCCAAACGACCGATGCGGACCTGCAGGCGCTTTATGCCTACCTGATGGCCCAGCCCGCCGTCCACGCGACGAACCGCGAGACCACGCTCGCATTCCCGTTCAACCTTCGCCCCCTCATGGCGGGATGGAATGCGCTGTTTCACAGGCCTGCGGTATTCCAGACCGATCCTTCGCGGTCGGAGACATGGAATCGCGGGGCCTATCTGGTCGAGAGCCTTGGTCATTGCGGCGCTTGCCATACGCCGCGAAACGCCCTCGGCGCTGAGAGAGATGCCCGGGCCTATCTGGCAGGCGGCGTTGCTGACGGCTGGGAAGCGCCGCCGCTCACCTCGCTGTCGCAGGCGCCGATTCCATGGACCGAGGACGAACTCTTCGCCTATCTGCGAACCGGCGCCTCACGCTTTCACGGCGTGGCCGCAGGACCGATGGCGCCCATCGTCAAGGAACTGGCGGCGGTGCCGGACAGCGACATCCGCGCCATGGCGGCCTATCTGGCGTCCTTCAATGAGACAAAAATAACTCCGGCAGCGCAGGACGCCCTCGCCGCCCGTCTCGAAGACGCCACGCGCGCGAGAACGCCATCGGCATCGCCTGTCGGAGCCCGCATCTATGAGGGCGCATGCGCGGTCTGTCATCAGGTCGGCGGCCCGGCACTGTTCGGCACCAAGCCGTCGCTGGCGTTGAACAGCAACCTCCACAGCGCGATGCCGGACAATCTCATCCAGGTTATCCTGCACGGGATCGAGCAGCCGGTGTCCTCCGATCTCGGATACATGCCGGCTTTCAGGAACAGCCTGAGCGACGGACAGGTCGCGGACCTGGTGTCCTATCTGCGGCAGCAGTTCGCGCCGGACAAGGCACCCTGGACCGATCTGGCGGCCACCGTTAACCGAATCCGGCGCTCCGCCGGGCGATAAAATCGCTCTGGTTGCCCGCCGGGGAGCCGGATATGATCCCGGCATGACTGTTACAGATATTGCTTCACGCACCTACAATCACGGCTGGCGGCTCGATCCCATCGTGCGCAGTCTTCTCGATACCGATTTCTACAAACTTCTCATGCTTCAGATGATCCGGAGGTTCTATCCGGACGAGCATGTCACCTTCTCGGTCATCAACCGGTCTCACCATGTTCGCCTCGGCGACGTCATTGACGAGGGCGAGCTTCGCGCGCAGCTTGACCATGCCCGCACCGTCCGGTTCAGCAAGAAGGAACTGATTTGGCTGGCCGGTAATACGTTCTACGGCAAGACCCAGATGTTCTCGCCGGATTTCATCAGTTGGCTCGCTGCATTCCAGCTTCCCGAATATGAACTGCACACGGTCGACGGTCAGTATGAATTGCACTTCCACGGACCGTGGACCCACACCACCATGTGGGAAATTCCCGCGCTCGCCATCATCAACGAACTGCGGTCGCGGCAGGCCATGAAGGGCCAGGGCCGGTTCGTTCTCGATGTGCTTTATGCGCGCGCCAAGGCCAAGCTCTGGACCAAGGTCGAGCGGCTGCGCAAACTCGAAGGTCTCCGTCTCTCCGACTTTGGAACGCGACGGCGGCACGGCTTCCTGTGGCAGCGCTGGTGCGTCGAGGCCGTCAAGGAAGGCCTCGGACCGGCGTTCACCGGCACGTCCAACGTCCTGCTGGCCATGGACAATGACCTCGAAGCGATCGGCACCAATGCGCATGAACTACCGATGGTCGCCGCAGCGCTGGCCAAGGATGACACCGAACTTCGATGGGCGCCCTACCTTATCCTCGATCAGTGGCGCCGGACCTATGACGGAAATCTTCTGATCGCCCTGCCCGACGCCTTCGGCACCAAGGCCTTCCTTAGGGATGCGCCTGAATGGGTCGCCGACTGGACCGGCTTTCGCCCGGACAGCGCGCCGCCGATTTCCGCGGGCGAGGAAATCATCGCCTGGTGGAAGGAAAAAGGACGCAATCCAAAGGAGAAGCTGCTGATTTTCTCGGACGGCATGGACGTCGGGTCTATCGAGGAAACACACCGGCATTTTGCCGGGCGGGTCCGCACCAGTTTCGGCTGGGGCACCAATCTCACGAACGACTTTGTCGGCTGCGCGCCGGACGGCACCGCCGATCTTGATCCCATTTCGCTGGTGTGCAAGGTGACGTCCGTCAACGGACAGCCCGCGGTCAAACTCTCGGACAATCCTGAAAAGGCGACCGGCAGCCCCGCCGAGATTGCGCGCTATCTGCGCGTGTTCGGAAATGCAGGCCGTGTCCGAACCGCCGTGCATGTGTGACGGTTTTCACCCGGTATCATCCGCTATAAACTGGCATCAGCTCCATCCCGAAATCACTCTCTCCGAGCCAGGACCGATATGATGAAATTCACCGTCAACGTTGATTGCACGCCACAGGAAGCACGCGAGTTTCTCGGCCTTCCGAATGTTCAGCCCATGCAGGAACGGGCCATGAAGCAATTCGAGGAGCGGCTTCTTTCGGGAATGGCCGCGATGTCGCCCGACACGATCCTGAAGAACTGGATGTCTTTCAATCCGGAACAGTTCGGCGAAATGTTCAAGATGTTCAGCGGACTCGGCGCCGCGAAGAAGTGAACGCCTGCGCCGGGACTACAGCGACACCGCGTAAACCTCGTACTCCTCGCGGACCGTTTCAATGTGATCCCGCATCGCGCTTGCAGCGCCGGTCTTGTCACCACGCATGATGGCAACAACAACGCGATCATGTTCGGCATAGGACTTGGCGAGCCGCCCGAGGTTACGGAATTGAGCGCGGCGAAACGGTTGTACGCGCGCGCGTGTCGAAAGCGCCATTTCAGCCACATAACCGTTTTGCGATCCGACATAGATCGCATTATGGAAGGCTTCGTTCACCTCGTGAAACAGTTGCGGATTTC
This sequence comes from Afipia sp., assembly GCA_050249215.1. Lineage (GTDB taxonomy): Bacteria > Pseudomonadota > Alphaproteobacteria > Rhizobiales > Xanthobacteraceae > Afipia. Next base: position 130,630 of record JBFWQX010000007.1, on the reverse strand, counting down.
CGTCATAACTCAAAACCCGCAATCGCTCGTGCAGGCCCTCAAGCTCCCGCCGCTGCACGACCGGCATTCGCTCCGCCGCAAGCCCTGCGCATAGCGCCTCGAGTTCGGCCATCGCTTCAAACATGCTGTTAAGCTGCGCGATTGTCGGACGCGCCACAACGGCGCTGCGGTGCGCGCGCGCGTTGACAAGTCCGCTCGCAACCAGTTGACGCAATGCTTCCCGGACCGGTGTGCGCGACACACCAAATCGCCGCGCAATGTCGGACTCATCAAGCAAGGAGCCCGGTTCAAGGGCGCCGCGGACAATGTCGTCAGCCAGTTGCAGCCGCAATTCCTCGGCGAGCGTGCGCTTTGCAGGCTGAACGCCTGCACGCCCGACAGAAGAGCCTAGCTCGCCCGGCCCCGATAGCTCCTCAAAAGTTTGCCGGATATCGGACATCGAATTCCCGGTTATTCCTTCGGTACGTCGATCAGGCTGACATGCGCCGCCACGATCCGCCAGCCTTCCGGAAAACGAACCCAGGTCTGCATCTGGCGACCGACCTTGCCGGGGCTTGAGGCGCGATGAAACAGCGTGGATGCAACGGCCGTATCGCGGCCGTAGGCGGTAATGACCGTTTTGGACAGGTCACGCATCAAACCCGCCGGGTTTCGCGCGGCACGAAACGCGGCGATCGACTCGTAGCCATAGAGATTTTCGCCGATCCCGTAGCGCAGGGTGCGAGAATCCTTGCGAAATAGGGCATCGAGCGTTGCCACATCATTCGATGTCAGCGCCCTTTCATAAGCAGCGAACGCCGCGCCGACTTCGGCAACGACATCGGGCAAATCGACTTCGATGGTCATTTTCAGATATCCATGGGCCGCGGCGCACTCACCACGCCTGCCTGTTCAAGAGCATATGCAACCCGCAGCGCCACATCTTCCCGCCACGGAGCTGCAATCACCTGCACACCAACAGGCATCGGGTCAAGCGGAACGGGCACGGCAACCACCGGCAGGCCGATAAAGGAAATCGGCTGGGTATGTATCCCGATATTCGGACGTACCGGCAGTTCCACCCCGTCCAGCACGAATGTCGCCTGACCGATTTTCGGCGCGATGCAGGGCGTGGCTGGCGCCAGGATGACATCGACGCTCTTGAACAGTTCAAGAACCTGCTCGCGATACCACCGGCGAAACTTTTGCGCGCGATCGACGAACACCGAAGGGACCATTGCGCCGGCGATCAGCCGATCGCGAACGGCGGGATCGAAATCCTGCGGACGGGTCCGCAGCCGGTCCAGATGAAGCGAGGCCGCCTCGCTTGTGGTGATAACAAAGGCTGCCGCCCGCGCGCGCGCCGCTTCGGGTATGTCCACTTCGGCAGCAACTGACAGGGCCTTGGCAACGCGCGCAACGGCTTCGATCGCCTCGGGGGTCAGACTTTTCTGGAAATAGCCGCCGGCGACCGCGATCCGCAGACCGTCGATGCCGCTGGCGAGCGACGGCATTGTGGCTTCAATCGGCCGATCGGCGCACGCAGGATCGTCCGCGTCGGGGCCTTGCATCACGTCGTAGGCGAGCGCCAGGTCGCGCGTGGATCGCGCGAAAGGACCGAGATGATCGAAACTTGCGACAAACGGAAATGTCCGTGCACGCGACAGCCGTCCATAGGTCGGCTTCAGACCGAAGATGCCGCAAAACGACGACGGAACGCGAATTGATCCGTTTGTATCCGATCCCAGCGCAAGCGGGACAAGTCCACCCCCGACCGCGCTCCCCGACCCGCCGGACGATCCGCCGCTCATGCGTGTCAGATCGTGCGGATTGCGCGACGGTCCATCGTGCGCATTCTCGCCGGTGAAATCATAGGCGTACTCGCCCATGTTGAGCGTTCCGACCAGCACGGCGCCGGCGGCTTCCATGCGCTCGATCAGTGCGGCGTCCCGCGATGACGGCGCGAGGTCACGATTGATCTTCGAGCCGGCACGCGTTGATACACCGGATACATCGAAGAGATTCTTGACCGCAAACGGAACGCCCGCCAGCGGGCCTGCAAGTCCCCTGCTTGCCACTGTCGCGTCGATTTTCCGCGCCATGGCCCGCGCCCGTTCCGCCACCACATCGGTGAACGCATTCAGCTTTCCGTCGATAGCTGCAATTCGCGCCAGCGCATGGTTGGTGACATCCAGCGCCGACATTCTTCCCGAGGCAACGCCATCAGCGATCACAGATGCGGACAGCCATTCGTTTGCGGCTGTTATCGTTGTTTCATGCTTCATAAGTCGCCGCCGGCTCGATTTCATCGGGCAACGGAAATTCCTGCACCAGCCGCGCCAGTTTCAAGGTGTTGTCCATGTTCATCCGGACGGCAGGCTTCCAGACCGGATCAATTCTGAGACCGAGAATGTCCGCTGAGGCGTCGATATACTTGTCCAGGTGATCTGGCGATGACATTGGCCCGCACCGTTTGTTCTGTTCAACTTACCGCCAGCGGCGGATGAGGAATCGCCGACAGCAATTCGCGTGTATACGCATCCTGCGGAGCGTCCAGAACAGCTTCGGTCGATCCCTGTTCGACGATCCGCCCGCTCCTCATCACAATAACCCTGTCGCACAGAAGCCGCACCACATTCAGGTCATGAGAAACGAACAGATAGCTCATTCCCATCGATTGCTTGAGGTCCTGCAGCAGATTCAGAACGACGGCTTGCACGGAAACGTCGAGCGCCGCTGTCGGCTCATCCAGGATGATCAGGTCGGGCTTCAGCGCGATGGCGCGGGCAATCCCGACACGAGCTTTCTGACCGCCCGACATCTGGTGCGGGAATCTATCCAGCAGCGATAGTGGAAGTCCGACCTGACGGGCCAGATCCTCGCAACGCGCACGCAGCGCAGCCGCGCCCTTGATATCGCCGAGTTGCATGATCGGATCGGCAATCGCCCGCGCCGCGGTGTAGCGCGGATTCAGGCTGTCGGTGGGATCCTGAAACACCATCTGGATTCGCTTGCGCTGGGGAAGCCGCGCGAATGCCTTCGGTGGGATCTCGCCGATATCCTCACCATCGAAGACAATGCGGCCTGAGGTCTGGCCAAGCAGGCGCATGACCATCATCGAGGTGGTCGACTTTCCGCAACCCGATTCGCCGACAAGTCCGACGCTTTCTCCGCGCGCGACGGAAAAGTTGATGCCGTCGACCGCGCGAAACTGCTCCGGCTCAACCGGAGGCTTGCGGCCAAAGAGCGAAGACAAAGTGCGGGTCGCGCCTTGGCGAGGATATTCCTTGACCAGCTTCTCTACTACCAGAAGCGGCGTTTCAACGGCGACAGGCGCGGGACCGGGAGCAACGGCAGCCGTTGTACCCCTGTCTTCCTCCGGCAGCAGATCGCGCAGCGAGACGCCAAGTCTCGGCGTCGCACGCATCAGTTTGCGTGTGTAAGGATGCTCGGGCCTGGCGAAGATATCCTTCGAGAGCGCCGTCTCCACCACATTGCCCTTTTCCATCACCACGACGCGATCGCAATATGCAGCCGCAAGGCCCAGATCGTGCGTGATGAGAATGGTTGACATGCCGCGGCTCTTGGTCAGCTCAACGATCAGGTCCATCACCGCCTTCTGCGTGGTGACATCAAGACCGGTCGTCGGTTCGTCCGCGATCAATAGCTGCGGATTACAGGCCAGCGCCAGGGCGATCACGACGCGCTGGCACATGCCGCCGGACAACTCGAACGGATAGGCATGATAGCGTTCCCGCGGCCGCGCGATTCTGACCTGCTCCAGCGCTTCGATTGCTTTCTCACCTCGATCGTTCGAGGTGGATTGGACATGCTGGCGCAGCACGTCCTCGATCTGGTCGCCGACCTTGCGGATCGGGTTCAGCGCCGCGCGCGGATTCTGGAAAATCATCGAGATTTCGCGGCCCCGGAGGTCGCGCATCTCCGGCTCGGACGCATTCTTGACGTCGATCCCCGAAAACATGATCGACCCATCGGCGATCTTTCCGGCCCGATCCAGGATTCGCATCACAGCGTAGGATGTCACCGATTTTCCCGAACCGGACTCGCCAACAATGCCCAGGGTCTCGCCCTTGGCGAGCGAGATGTTGACATGCTTCACGGCCTGTACGGTGCCGCGCCGGGTCGCGAACTCCACCGTGAGATCGGTGACATCGAGCAGAGGTTTCGCGGTCATGGCTCTCTATCCTTGAGCATGATCTGATCAGAAAACCGGCTTCCACTTTTCCGGATCATGCTCATGTCCTCCGCTGCGGATCGACGATATCGCGCAATCCGTCGCCGAGAAGATTGAAGCAGAACACCGCGATCATCAGCGCAAGACCCGGAAAGAAAGCGATCCACCATTCGCCCGAGACCATGAAGGTCGCACCTTCCGCGACCATGATGCCCCACTCAGGCGTGGGCGGGCGAACGCCGAGGCCGATGAAGGACAAGCCTGCCGCATTCAGGATGGCGTAACCCATGGTCAGAGACATCTGCACGATCATGATCGGCATGATGTTCGGCAAGATATGCCCAAGAAGGATGCGGTACTCACCGTTGCCCGACAGCCGCGCGGCCTGCACAAAACCCGCCTCGCGGCGAACGTTCGCTTCGGCGCGCGCGACACGCACATAGAGCGGGAAATTCACGATCGCGGTCGCGATGATGATGTTCTGGACGGTGTTGCCGAGCGCAGCGACGATTCCCATCGCCAGCACGAACAGCGGAAACGCCATGATCGTGTCGGAAATCCGCCCGACAATGCGGTCGGTCCATCCGCCGAAGTAGCCTGCCGCGATGCCGGCAATGCCGCCCATGAAAAACACCAGCACGACGGAAGCGGCCGCAATGAAGAAATCCAGCCTGGTCGCAACCACGACACGGCTCAGAATGTCGCGGCCAAGCTGGTCGGTTCCAAACCAGTGCGCGGCCGATGGCGGCTTGAGTGCCTGCGCGGTATCGCTGGCCAGCGGATCGTAAGGAACAATCCAGGGACCGAACACGGCTGCGAAGATAATGGGAACGAGAAGCCCGAACGCGAATGCCGTGACGAGGTTTTCGCCGAGGATATAGCGGGCGTGCTGCAACGTGGCCTTGAAGCCCGACGCCTGGGATGTTGAGGCCACGTCAGCGGCCGGCGCGACTGTGCTCATCCTTCCAACCTCACCCGAGGATCAATGACACCATAGAGAATGTCGATAATCAGATTGAGCATGACGTACATCACCGCCATGGTCAGCACGAAGCCCTGCACCGGCGCGAAGTCGGACGAAATCAGGGCTTCGACGGCGTAAGAGCCTATCCCCGGCCATGCAAAGACCTTTTCGACAAGGACGTTGGCGCCCAGAAGAAATGAGAACACCATGCTCAGGGTAGTGATGACCGGCAGCATGGCGTTGCGGAATGCGTAGGTGACGATCACCTTGGACGGCGACAGGCCACTGGCGCGGGCGGTCCGGACAAAGTCCGACGCCAGCACCGCCAGCATGGAGGCGCGGGTCATGCGTGCGATCGGCGCGAGTGAGAAAATCGCCAGCGTCAGGGCCGGAAGGACAAGCTGGCCGAGCGCCGAACGGAATGTCTCGAAATTCCGTGCGAGCAAGCTGTCAATCAGATAGAAGCCCGTGACCGTCGGCGGCGCACTGGCGAACACATCGAGCCGGCCCAGCGGCGCCGGTGACCAGCCAAGTTTGAAGTAAAAGACATATACAAGCACAAGACCGGTGAAAAAGACCGGCAACGAAACCCCTGCCGTGGTGAGCACGCGACAGAGATGGTCAATCCACGAGCCGGGTCTGGTTGCCGCCAGAATGCCGAGTGGAATCGCGATCGCGATGGCAATCAACAGTCCGGTCAGGGTGAGTTCGGCAGACGCCGGGAGGCGGTTGCGGATTTCCGTCGCCACCGGCTGGCCGGTGGTGAGCGAATTGCCGAGATTGCCCTTGGACAGGTCCACCGCATAGCGGACGAACTGCTCAAAGAGCGGCTTGTCGAGTCCGAGCTGTTTCCGGATTTGCTCGATGGCATCCTTGGTCGCGGCGGGACCGGCGAAATACGCCGCCGGATCGCCCGGCAGCGCGCGCGTCAGGAGGAACGTGACAATCACGACCCCGATCAAACTCGGGATCGCGAAGGCCAGCCGTTTTCCGATCATGCCGAGCATGACACTTTCCGCCCGTTACGCTTTCACCAGCGCGCGATAGTCGAGACGCCGATGGAACCAGTACTGGTAACCGGAAATGTTTTTCTGCATCGCGACGTTGACGTAAGGCTGATACAGCGGAATTCGGGGAATGTCCGTGAAGGCGAGATCGACAAAGCCCTTCACGTCCTTGTCGTAATTCGCCTTGTCGCCGATCGCCGCGGCGGTCACGGCTCCGTCGATAAACGCATCCATGTCCTTCGACTGATAGCTCATCGTATTGAAGACTGAATTCTTGCCGCTGTAGCACCAGATGAAGAAGTATTCCGGATAGTCGAGCCAGCCCGAGAACACGTTGGTGTAGAGCGGCAACACCTTCTTGTTCAGTTCGGTGCGCCAGTTGGCGCCGGGGATCTTGTTAATCGTGACCTTGATCCCGATCTGGGCGAGGCTTTCCTGCACGAGAATGCACAGCGGCTCGTTGACGCCGGCGAATCCGAGATCGAACGACAGCGTGGTCTCAAAACCGTTCGGATAACCGGCCTCCGCCAGCAGCGCCTTGGCTTTCGCAATGTCCGTGTTGTACTTGTGAGGCTGCGGCCAGGCGACTTCGGTCGGCCCGCTTCCCCCGAACATGGGTTTAGCAAGACCGAACAGTACGGCATCCATGATCTTCTGATAAGGTAGCGCATAAGCCACCGCCTGACGGACCTTGAGATTGTCGAATGGCGGATTCTTGACGTTCATACCGATGTACTGAACGCCGTTGGAGTATGGCGTCGACACGATGTTGAGCTTGCCGGAGTCTTTCAACTCGACAAAATCCTTGTTGGGCAGATCGTAGGAGATGTCGGCGTCGCCACGCTCCAGCAGCGCGCGGCGGTTTCCGGATTGCGGCACCATGCGCCAGATCACGCGCTTGATCTTGGGCAGCGGGCCGCCGGCCCAGTTGTCGTTTCGCTCCATCACCACTTCGGTGCCGGCGGTCCAGCTCTTCACTTGGTACGCACCGGAGCCCGCGGTGTTCTGCTTGGTGTATTCGAGGCCCCATGGGTCCTTTTCGCTGGCATACTTCTTCACCAGTTCGGAATTAACAATGCACGGCACAATCACCGCGAGGTCGGGGATGGTGAGACGATCCTTCTTGGCGAAATCCACACGGAAGGTGTTGTCATCAACCACGACAAACTGCTCGGGCTTGGTGAGAGAACCCGCCGCCATCTGGAAGGTCGGAAAGCCGCCGACGCTGACCGCGCGATCAAGCGACCATTTCACGTCCTTCGCCGTCACCGGCGCGCCGTCATGAAACTTCGCGTTCTTCTTCAGCTTGAACGTCACCGACATGTCGCCGACGTTCATGTCTTCCGCGAGTTCGGGCTTGAACTTGTCGCGATCGTAGTACGGCACGCCATTGGCGCCGGTCTTCATTTCATGGCTGATGAGCCGGTCGTAGCAATTCCACGACACCTCGTAGCCTGGCACGTTGGTGCCGACGCCATGGATGTCGAGATTGTTCGGCCCGCTCTCCGAAACGATGAGAAGCGACTCGGATCGCGCATCCGCCTTGGCAGACGACCAGATCGCCGGACCCGGTATCGCGGCACCTGCCGCGGCTGCAGTGACAGTCTTCAGGAAATCGCGACGCTTCATCATGCCCTCCAGCCATTGAGACTTTGCTGGAGTGAACGTCGCAATCTTCATGCCAAGACTTAACGAAACTCTAAAATCGGCTTAAGGCACTGAAATTACGTCAAAATACCTGATCTTCCTCAAAATCGCTACCATTTTTGTTCTGGAAGGATTGCATACAAAGTCGCTCAGTTGCACAATTATCTAGCCATGAAAAATGGCTGCAAATTTTTTATGCAAATATAAAATTGCATCCGAGCGCACTGCGCTGCTTTGGTCTTACCGACCCGGACAAGGCTCGTAACTTTGCGGATGGTCGCGGAACGGCGGCGAACGCCGACCGCGAGCCACCAAACGGCTATTCGGCCGCGACCGGGGCCGCAACGCGCGCGGGGCCGGTCATGGCGAAGCCCTCATATCCCTTCGCCGCAACGTCGCTGCAAATCTGGCGATACACGCCGACCCCGCCGATATACGGCATGAAAATCCGTGGTTTGCCGGGAATGTTGGCTCCCATGTACCAGGAGTTCGCCTGCGGGTAGAGCGTGCCGACCGCGACGTCGTTGACCTGCTTCACCCATCCGTCCTCGGCGGCCCTTGTCGCTTCCACACAGCCGAGATCGTTTTGCCGCATGTAATGGATGCAATCGCTGATCCAGTCGACATGCTGCTCGATGGAGACGATCATGTTGCTCAACACCGACGGGCTCCCCGGGCCCGTGATGAGGAACATGTTTGGAAAGCCGACGCTCATCAGGCCAAGATAGGTTTTTGGACCCTCCGCCCATTTCTGGTTGAGGGTGATACCTGCCCTGCCCCGGATATCGATCTTCGCGACCGATCCGGTCATGGCGTCGAAACCTGTGGCGAATACGATCGCGTCGAGCTTGTAATCCACGCCGCCCGCCCGCAGCCCGTCCGTCAGCATCTCCTCGATCGGCTGGCTGCGGATATCGACCAGAGTGACATTCGGCCGGTTGAAGGTCTGATAGTAGCCGGTATCGACGCAGATTCGCTTTGAGCCAATGGGATGATCGCGAGGCTGCAACAGTTCGGCGATCGCGGGATCGTCCACAATCTCGGCGATCTTCGATCTCACGAACTCGCAGGCCGTCTCGTTCGCCGATTTGTCGATCAGCAAATTGTTGTACGACGCCATGAAGCTGATGCCGCCGCGATCCCATCCGGCCTCGTACTCGCGGCGCCGCGCCTCTTCCGTATCATCGAGCGCGCCCTTCTCGGGGATGACCGTGAGAATTCCGTTGCGCGATTCTTCGCGTGCGCGCCGCCGCAGGTCGGCATAGTGGGATTTCCAGTCCCGCATGACCTCCGGCGTCAACGAAGCATTGTGAGCCGGGACGCTGAAATTCGCGGTGCGCTGAAACACGAAAAGGTGGCTAGCCTGATCGGCAATGATCGGAATCGACTGGATTGCCGACGATCCGGTCCCGATCACGCCAACCCTCTGCCCAGTGAAGTCAACTGCTTCATGCGGCCAATGACCGGTGTGATAGGTGGCTCCGCCAAAACGATCCATGCCCTTGAAATCGGGAACGCGCGCATTGGAGAGGCAACCGGTCGCCAAAACGAAGTAAGTCGCCGAAACGATCCTGCCGTCCGAGGTGGTGACCGACCATCGGCTTTCATCCTCATGGAACATCGCAGCCTCAACACGGGTGTTGAGCTGGATATCGCGGCGCAGATCAAACCTGTCCGCAACATGATTGGCATATTTCAGAATCTCGGGCTGCGGCGCGTAACGCTCGCTCCATTCCCATTCCTGCTGCAATTCCTCGGAGAAGGAATAGGAATACTGCATGCTTTCGACATCGCAGCGCGCGCCCGGATACCGATTCCAGTACCACGTCCCGCCGACGTCACCGCCCTGTTCATAAACACGCACGGACAAGCCAAGACCGCGCAACCTGTGAAGCAAATAGAGGCCCGCAAACCCCGCGCCCACGACAACGGCGTCGTAGCTCGCGTGAGAAATGGTTGAGTCTTGCTGCGGTTCGATCACGTCGCGGCCTCCCGATTTTCTTTTGGAAGGCTGTTGCTCAACCCTCGTTGTGAAATCTGACCCTGAAAAACGGACAAAGACAACACATAGGGGCCTGCGTGGCCGTCATGCGGCCACGCGAAAATCGGACCTATCCCATCGCCTTGAGCCAGTTACCGATTTCCCGCATGGCTTCGCCGGCCTTCGGAAGCAGCTTGCCCATGGTGAGAAATCCATGGAACTGGCCGGGATACGTCCGGTACACGACGGGCACGCCGGCGTTCCCCAGACGAACGGCAAACTCGTCGCCTTCATCGCGCAACGGATCGGCACCGGCGGTCAGCACGAATGCAGGCGGCAGACCGGACAGGTTTTGCACGCGCGCCGGCGATGCGCGCCAGTCACCAACTCCGTCGGCGCCGTTGAGATAGTGATCGCGAAACCACCGGATCACGGAATGGGTTAATAACGCGCTCGTCTCCGGTTCGCTGTGCGAGGGATGCGACATCGAGAAGTCCGTGGCGGGATAGATCAGCACCTGGCCCGCGAGCTTCGGCCCCTCCCTCCGCGCGTTGATCGCCACCACCGCCGCAAGATTGCCGCCCGCGCTATCGCCGCCTACGAACAACTGCGCGGGATCGGCGCCGACAGATGATGCATTCGCCGATACCCACTGCGTGGCAGCGATCGCATCGTCCACGGCGGATGGAAAGCGGTACTCAGGCGCGAGCCGATAGTCGACCGAAACCACAATGAGCTGGCCTTCGTCCGCAATCGTCCGGCACACCACATCATGAGAGTCGAGGTCGCCGATCACCCATCCCCCGCCGTGGAAAAAGACCAGACATGGCGACAGACCATTCACCGCGCGCAGCTTCAGCGGCTTGTAGAGACGCGCGGGGATGGAGCCCGCAGGCCCGGGAATCGTCAGGGACTGAACAGACGCAAGCGGTGGCGGTTCGGGATTGGTGACAACGCGGCCGGCCAGATACATCTGGCGCGCTTCCGCAGGGGACAGCGTTTCATATGGCGGACGCCCGGCCTCGCGAAAGGCGTTGAGCACGGCGGAGGCATCGGGATCGAGTGAAACTGGCATGGCCCTCCCCAGGGTGTTGTCGCGGTATCCTTCTTGCTCAAATTGTTAGCCGGTGATTGGGCGGCTGTCGATCCTGACGGCGATCCGGAAAAGGAACGCGGCCCCGCCGGATTTACGACGGGGCCACGCTGTTTGTCTGATTGATCCTGACCTCAGGCCTCAAGGACACGTTCGACATAAACGCGGCGGCAGTCCATCTCGTATTCGAGATCCTGCACCGGGGGCCGGTTGAAATGCCATGTCAGACCCTGACGGAAAATGCCGCGTTTGCCGAGTTCGGTTTCGATGAACGGGTAGATGTCGTGGACGGTGTAAAGCTGGGTCGCTGTCACCTGACTCCAGTCACCCCCGAACGCGCTCATGCGCCGCTCCATCTCGCCCAGCACCCACTGTGCTTTCTCCAGCATGGCAGCAGGTGACGTGTCGCCGAGGCGCACGGCATGATCGCGATAATTCCCCTTGCCCTCCGGCGCTTCGCCACTTCCGGCGATCACAAACGACGCCGGCGCGTTCTCGGCAGGCACCGCATAGGTGAATGCATAAAAGCCCGGCTCCGACGGCGGGTCGATCTTGGGACATACATTGCTGCGGGCGACCGGATTGACGCCATCCAACATCAGCCCCCATGACTTCAGAGTGCCGGTATAGACCTCATTGAAGGCCACGAACCCGCTTTCGGTGAACGGCGCGGGGGACCGCAACTCACATGCAGCGAAAGCCGTCAGCGGCCGGCCGGCCTCCTTCAAGGTCTGAGCAATCCGCTCAAATCCGTCACGCAGCGGCACCGGCTTCGTGAAGCGCACCCGCTCAAGGGCAAACCCGGGCAGCGCCGCCACACCGGCGGAGTACTGGCTGACGCCTGGCATGAAACGATAACCGCCGTTTGGCGCGTCAACAGTCTTGATCATGTTACCTCTTCCAGCTTGAGAGAATTTTCGATGCGGCGCAGGCTCGCCGTTACTCTTCCAGAACGCCGAGATAGGCATCCCGGATAATCGGATCGGCCAGCAGTTCGCTGCCTGAGCCGGACCTGACGATCCGGCCCATATCCATGACGAAGGCCTCGTGGCATAAATCGAGCGCGGTCGTGACATCCTGCTCCACCAGCAGGATCGACATGCCCTCCGCGTTCAGCGCGCGCAGCGCGGCGACGAGTTGCTCAACCAGCAGCGGTGAAAGACCCAGCGACAGTTCGTCGATCATCAGCAGTTTCGGCGCGCTCATCAGACCGCGGCCGATCGCACACATCTGCTGCTCTCCGCCGGACAGCGTCGCAGCAGCCTGATTGCGCCGCTCGAACAGTTTTGGAAATGTTGCGTAGACCCTGTCCATGTCGCGGCCGATATCCGCGCGAGAGGCCTTGCGCGAATAAGCGCCCATCAGAAGATTGTCTTCGATGCTCATGGCGCCGAACAGACGCCGGCCTTCCGGCACATGGACGATCCCGTGGGCAAGGATCGCCGCCGCCGTCGCACCCGCCAGATTTTCCCTATCCGAGCGATAAGACCCCGACTGCACCGGAATGAGACCGGACAGCGCGCGCATCAATGTCGTCTTACCTGCGCCGTTGGAGCCGATCAGCGCGGTGATCTGGCCGCTGCGCACCGCGAGGTCGATGCCCCACAGCACCTGGACTTCGCCATACCCTGCGCGAAGACCTTGCAATTCCAGGATGAGATCAGATTCAGCCATGGGACGCGGCCCTCTGGGCATATTGCTGGCCAAGATAGGCTTCGACCACCGCGGGATTCTTGATCACGTCGCGGGGCATGCCATCCGCGATCAGCCTGCCGTTGTGCAGCACGACGATCCGCGTGCAGACATTCAGGACGACCTTCATCAGATGCTCGATCATCACGATGGTGATGCCGCTGGCGGCAAGTTCGTGGATCAGGCGGGTCGCGCGCTCCACCTCGGCGCTGTTCAGGCCCGCATTCACTTCATCCAGAAACAGCAGCTTGGGCTTCATCGCCAGCGCCTTCGCCAGTTCAAGGCGTTTGCGCATCGCCAGGGTCAGCGTCGCGGCCGGCTGTTCGGACTGCGCCTCCAGCCCGACAAAGGCCAGTTGCTCGCGCGCCGATTCACGCGCTGACTTCAGGCTTTCGCCGGGCTGCGAAAACAGCGCGGCCGCGGCCACATTATCGAGCGCGGAAAGCTCGGCAAACGGCTGCACGATCTGAAACGTGCGCGACAGGCCGAGGCGCGCGGACTGGTAGGTCTTGACGCGCGTGATGTCCTGTCCCGCGAACGTCACCGTTCCGGAACTCGCAGGGGTTACGCCAGTGACGACGTTGACAAGTGTGGTCTTGCCGGCGCCATTGGGGCCGATCAGCCCGAGCACCTCGCCCTTGTTGATGCCGAGCGACACATCGCTCAGGGCCTTCAAGCCGCTGAAGTGGCGGGAGACAGACTGAAGCCTAAGAATCTCAGACACGCTTCGGCCTCCATGACAGCAGCCGGTCGCGCAGCGACATCAATCCGTGCGGCAGGAACAGCAGCAGCGCTACGATCAGAACACCAAGGACACCGCTGTGGATCTGGATGTAGTTGCGCCAGACAACCTCCTCCAGCCCGAGATAGACCAGCGCGCCAACCACCACACCCAACGGCGATCCGAGGCCGCCGATCAGCGCCATCACAATCGGCTTGACCGAATAAAGAATGTCGAACACGTCGGATGGATCAATGTAATGCACCCACGCCGCATAAATACCGCCCGCGACACTGACAAAGCACGCAGACAAACCAAAAGCGATGCTCTTGTAGAGCGTGGCGTTGAGGCCGATCATATTGGCGGCGGTTTCATTCTGCCGGATGCAGCCAAGCCCGAAACCGAGTTTCGATCCCGCAACGATAATCACCATTAATGCGGTCGCGAGAAGCAGCGCCCACATCGCATAGAAGAAGAACGTCGCATCCGACATCACACCCGATCCGGCGGAGAGCGGGATGTTCAGCCCCATGCAGCCACCGGTCAGGTCGGTAGCGTTATTGACAAGTTCGCGGAACACTTCGATCAGCGAAAGACTGGCGATCGCGAAGTAATGCCCGCGCAAACGAAGCAGCGCGGCCCCCAACAAGGCAGCAAGCGCGAACGATGCGATCCACGTCACGGGGACGGCAACGGCGAGCGGCACGCCGCGCGACATCAATACGCCCGTCGTGTATGCACCAAACCCGAAGAACGCAGCCGTCGCGAATGACGGATAGCCCGCGAGTCCGCCGACGACATTCCAGGACAAGGCCAGGATCGCGTACATGCAGGCAATGGTGCCGAGGCGCAAGGCGTAAGCGCCGCCAAACAGCGGCAACGCCGCGATGCAGGCAACCAGTATCAGCAAGGTGATATTCGGGCGGGTCATTCAAAGCCCTTCCGGCCAAGGAGGCCCTGCGGGCGAACGATCAGAAAGATGATCAGAAGAACGAACGACAACGTCGTCGCATGCGCCGGACCGATCAAGGTTGAGCCAATCCCTTCGATCAGCGCCAGCAGGATTCCGCCCGCCAACGCGCCCGATACACTGCCAAGGCCGCCCAGCACGCAAACGACGAAAGCCTTGCCGAGATAGGCCGTGGAGGTCAGCGGCGAAATCGGGAAGATCAACGCCATCAGCACGCCGGCGCACCCGGCCAGCGCCGCGCCCAGACCGAATGCAATCGCGTAGATCGAGTTCACATCCACGCCCATCAGCGTCGCGGCGTCGCGATCCAGACGAACCGCGACAATGGCGCGGCCGACACGCAGCCGCCGCAGGATCAGGTAAAGTACGCCGGTCAGCGCCAGTGCGGACACGGTCGCGATCAGACGATCCACCGGAACAACCACATCGAACAACGAGATTGATCCCATCGGCGGTGTCAGCGTCAGTTTCCGGTAATCCGCCTTGAAGAAATAGATCATCGCGTTGTTGAGGATCAGGTCGAGGCCGAATGTCAGCGTAAGTGTCACCAGCACAGGCGCTGTAATCACCCGATTGAGGATCAGGCGCTGCACCAGATAGCCGAGCACGAAAAAGAGCGGCGCGGCGATCAGGAGCGCATACCACGGCGAGATATGCAGCGACTGATAGAGTCCCCAGGCCAGATAGGCCCCGAGAACGATGAACGAGCCATGGATCAGGTTGATGACGTTAAGAACGCCCCAGACCAGCGAGAATCCGATTGCGATACAGGCATACAAGCAGCCCAGCACCAAAGCATTGATCAGAACCTGGGCCGCCAGCATGTGATGTCCTCGCCTCCCGCGCCGCCGATCAGTTCACGCCGAGCTTGAATTCACCCTGCTTGATCAGCGCCGGCGAAAGCACGACAGGCTTGCCGCCCTGAAGCTGGAAGACCGGCGGCTCGAGCGAGTTGATCTGGCCTGTGGGACCGAACTTCACTGGTCCGAAGAAGGTCATCACATCTATCTTCGCCAATTCGTCGCGCACCTTGTCCTTGTCGAGCGATCCAGCCTTCTCGATCGCCATCTGGAACAGCGCGCCCGATACGGAGGCCGAGGCCTGGGCGTAATCAGGCTCGGACTTGTACTTTTCCTTGAACAGCTTCACGTAGTTCGCGGTCGTGCCGAAAATGTCCTTGCCGGAGTATTGAGCGGCGGGATGCCACCACGCGGCGCTGGTGATGTTTTCACCCCCCGGCCCGGCGGCATCAATGAATTCCTGATAAGCAGGGCCCGCGATCATCGAAACCACGGTAGCCTTGATCTGCTGATCCGCCATCTGCTTCTTCACCAGCAGAAGATCGTTGATGTAACCGGTCACGAAGATCCACTGCGGGGCCAGCGACTTGATCTGAGACAGTGTCGCGGAGTGATCGAGCGTACCGATCGCATACTTCTCGAAGTAAGCGACTTCCAGCCCGTTGCCCTTCGCCGACTTCTCCATTTCCTGCGCGATGGCGAGCGGGAACAGATCGTTTCGCGCCAGAATGGCCACCTTCTTCACATCGGGTGCCTTTGCCTTGACGATCTGCGTGAGCGGCGTGGTCAGCGTGTCGTTCGGCGTGAAAGTGCCGAACAGATATTTGTAGCCCTGATCGTAGACCTGCGACGACGACGCGGTCGCGGCAATGGTCGGCACCTTGTACTTCTCGGAAACGCTGCTGCCAGCCTTGGCCGCACCGGAGCCGAACGGACTGAACAGGAAGTTCACATTGTTCTGGGTGATCATCTGTTCGGTGGTCTGCACCGCGCGGGGCGTGTTCGACTGATAGTCGGCATACACGATCTCGACCTTGTACTTCTTGCCGCCGACCGAAATGCCGCCGGCCTTGTTGGCCTGCTCGGCCCACAGGTCATATCCCTGCTGCTGCTTGATGGCCTCCGGAGCCAGCGGCCCCGTGAGCGGAAGCGGCGCGCCGAACTTGATCACGTCCTGCGCCATCGCGGCGGTTGCGGACAATCCGAGCGAAGCGGCGAGCAAAAGCGAATTCAAACCACGCGAGACAAGCCGGGAGCGAGCCATCCAGATTCTCCATCAAAGACCGAGGGTGCACCTGATGGAAATCTTGGCAAAATCAGGGATCGAATAAAAGCATTGAATTTAGAAGCAATCGGTCTGAAAATTAGAACTCTGTGCAACGCATGCCCGATCGGAAAGCATTCGCACCGCGAACAGACGGTTTTGAGAAACATGATTGAATCCACCGCGCTGCGGTATTTTCGTGAGGTTACCGAGCGCGGCTCGATCAAACGGGCCGCCGAATCCCTCCGGATTGCGCCCAGCGCGATCAGCCGGCAGGTTCAGGGGCTTGAAGACGAGCTTTCGGTGAAGCTGTTCGAGCGCGGCGCGCGCGGAATGAACCTGACCAACGCCGGTCAACTGCTCTATCGCTATGCACAAGAGAGCCAGGTGAAGCTGGACCGTGTGCGTGCGCAGGTGGAAGAATTCGACTCGCTGCAGCGGGGCCACGTCAAGCTGGCAACCGTCGAAGGTCTTCTGGCCAGTTTTGTGTCGGACTTCGTGGTCGATCTTTCGAGGGACTATCCGGGCATCTCGATCACGGTGACCACCGTCGGATCGCGTGGCGTGGCCGAAATGGTCGGACGTCACGAAGCCGACCTTGGAATGGTGTTCGGCCGCGCCCCTCGCCGCGACCTCATCGAACTGGCCCGGATGCGGCAATCGTTATGCCTGATGGTCTCGCCGCAGCACCCGATGGCTGCAAAGAACCAATGCACCATCAAGGAACTGGCTGGCCTTCGCGTCATTCTGCCGGATCCATCGTTCGGTATCCGCCAGGAGATTGATCGCGCCTGCGCCAAGGCAAAAATCGAGCTTGATCCCTATGGCGAGACGAATTCCATCGCCTTCCTGCGGACGATTGCCGCCAAGACCGGTCTGGGGACCTTTCTGCCACGCAACGCGGCAATGCCTGAACTGCTAGCGGGAACGCTGGTCGCTGTGCCGCTGCGCGACAAGCGGCTGGAAGCGACGCAGGTGACGCTGGTGCAGCAGGCGGCGAGGAACACCACGCCTTCGAGTCTTCGGGTGGCGCAACTGCTCGTGGACCGGATGAAAGAACAGAAGGACTAGCCCGGAGCGCTTTGCGTGGTGCGCTCCTCCATCGTCACGCTGCCCGGAAACAGCCGACGCACCAGAATGTAGAAGATCGGCGTGAAGATCAGGCCAAATACCGTGACACCGATCATGCCGAGGAACACGGCAATATGTCACGTATGTTATCCACGAGCCACGCCATACCTGCTCGTGGGTCCCCATATCGGCCGTAATCACCTCGACATGCGAACCAAAAAGCGATCTCCTGCATGTAGCGGCGCGACTACGCCTTGGGGACCCAGCGTGAAAAGAAAGCGTTTTCGTTGGCGTCAAGGGATATGGACCCACCGCGTCCATACGCCACCGCTGGCCAAGGCGCTTCCAGTGCAGGCCCTGTCCTGACCGTGATCGCGAGTCTGTCAGTGTATCAGGTGCAGCGGCGAACTTTGACGCCGTTCACCCACACCGTCCGGCAAACCACCGCCGGCTTGCGGACGACCGCGGCTCCGCGTGGGCCTGCACAGCCAGCGCGATAGACTCCCTTCGCACAAACCACGGCGTTCGCCTCGGTCGGGCCAACGGTCATGGCGGTCGAAAACGCCATCAAGGCAGCAGCAGCAAACAAAAATGAGCGCATGATTACCTCCTGGATGATTGTGGCTGATCCTTCGCGCAGACCACCGGCAAACGCGAAGCCGTCTTCTCCTCAGCTATTTCTTCTCGGCCGCAGCCAGAACCTTCTTGCAGTTTGGCGTGAGCTTGTCGCTGGACTTCGACAGGCAGGCAATGATCCGGCCGCCGCCCGGCTCAACCCCCTTACAGAACTTCTCGTAGTCGCCCATACAGGCGCTGCGCTGTTCGGCAGTCAATTCCTGCGCGCCGGCCACGCCGGAAAGCGAGAGAAAGGCAGTTAGTACGATGATCGTCCGCATATCAAAACTCCTTCCATCAACAATCAGTCAGACAATAAGTATCTTCGCCACATGGTCATGCATGATGTGAGCGGAGACCATTGCGCCGCATTCGCGTAATCCCTAGCGTACCGACGGCATTTCTTTACCAATTGCGACCCTCGGGGCCCATCATGCAGGACATCAGAAGCAAGTGGCAGTCGTTCTATGCGGAAAACATCGAACAGCTCTCCAAAGAACTGTTCGGTCACATCGAAAAGATGATCGTCGCGACCTTGATCATCTCTGCCGGCGCCCATGTTTCAAGCACCGATCCGGCCATCCTTCTTTTCGGCTATTTGCGTCACAGCCTCGTCGGGCGCGGCGTCGAGCTCTTTGGAATCTTCCTCCTTGCCCTGAATTTTCTCGACGGCCTTTACAAACTTTCAAAACTGAAATGGCACATTCCGTATCAGATCCTCATGGCCCTCTGCTACGTCGCGTTGAGCGTGCGCCTCGTCCAGTTGATCCTCGCCTTCCGCGGCGAGTAACCAACCGGCGCATCACCCTACTGCGCGGCGAACTGGGCAAACACGTCCTTGCACGCGGGCGACAGAGAGGCCGCCCGTACAGCCAGACATTGCACGATACGTCCGCCTCCGGGTGCGACACCGCCGCATAACGTGCGCACATCCGCGCCGCACGCCGACCGGAGCACAAACAGTTCCTCGCGCGGACGCATCGGCCGCAGCACCAATGGCGCAGGCGCCGGCGCGTCGGCCGCAGGAGCTGTTGCCGCGGCAGCCGCCGGAACTGCCACCCCGCCGCCTCCAACCGCGCTCACCGCTTTCTGACAGCCTGGTGACAATTTCGGCATGCTCTTCTGCAAACATTGCAACGACGCCGCGCCGCCGGGCGGCACACTGGCGCAATTCTTTTCATAGTCGGAACGGCAGGCACTCCGGATGGCAGCGGCCTGCGCATCGGTCGGTTTCTGACCTGCCGCCTTGGGCGCAGCCGTCGCAGCGGCGGGCTTCGCGGGCGCAGGTGCTGACGGTGCAGGTGCAGTTGTTGTTGTCTCCGTCTTCGGCGGCGAAGCCACCGGCTCAATGGCGTTCACAGCCTGTTTGCAAGCTCCGGAGAGCTTCGGCATGTTTTTCTGCAAGCATTGCAACGAAGCCGCGCCGCCGGGTGGCACGCTTGCGCAGTTGGCTTCATAGTCCGAACGGCATGCCGAGCGGATCGCGTTGCGCTGCTCGTCGGTCGGCTGTTGTGCGGTGGCAGGAACAACACAGGAGATCGCCGCCGCGAAAGCCAGGTGACTTACGACACGTTGCAACGCGCTCATTGTAAAAATTCCTTTTGGTACTTCTGCTGTTTCCCGTTGCCGAAACGGCCACTGCAATTAAAATGAGATCAAAATATTCTGGAACAGTCTTTGGCGGCCATCATTTTCGCTTTTGAGTTCCGCCGCAAGCCTATTGTTGCTATTCATGGAGTGCGGACGATCATTTTGTGTCCGCTGAAATTTGAGACGAGGCATCTGAATGAAGCCTGCGTGTCCCATATTGCAAATTTCACCGGCACCCAGTCTTGGGTGCAAGGCACACAAGATGCCGCGAATGCTATCCGCCGCGTTCGTCCTCCTCACACTAACCGCTTGTGACCAAAATACTTTTGTTCCGCCACCGCCCGCCAAGGTCGATGTGGGCTTGCCTGTGCAACGCACCGTGACCCGGTATCTCGCGGCAACAGGCAACACTGCTCCCATCAAGACAGTCGATCTGGTAGCCCGCGTCCAAGGTGTGCTGCAGTCGATCAATTACGAGGATGGCGCATTCGTCAAACAAGGCAGTACCCTGTTCACCGTCGAACCTGAAACCTACAAGCTGAAGCTGGAGCAGGCGCAAGCTGCGGAGGCCGGCGCACAGTCCACGGTGAAGCAAGCGGAAGCCGACTTCAAACGTCAATCGGATCTGGTGACGCGGCAGGTCGTCTCGCAAGCGACCCTCGATCAGTCCACATCGTCACGGGACAATGCGCAGGCCAATTTGCAGCAGGCCCAGGTCAATACCAAGATCGCCGCGGTCAATTACGGCTATACAAATGTCATCGCGCCGTTCGACGGAATCGTCAGCGCGCATCTGGTTTCCGTTGGCGAACTCGTCGGGGTGTCATCGCCGACCCAGCTTGCAACCATCGTGCAGCTCAGTCCGATTTACGTCAATTTCAATGTCAACGAGCAGGACGTTCTGCGCATTCGCGCCGCCGCCGCGAAAAAGGGGCTGACATCCAAGGACCTCAAGGAAACGCCGATCGAGGTCGGACTTCAGACCGAAGCCGGCTATCCCCACAAGGGCAAGCTCGACTACGCCGCCCCCACCGTCAATCAGGCAACCGGCACGCTCGCGGTTCGCGGTGTCCTGACGAATGCCGACCGCGTCCTGCTGCCCGGCTACTTTGTCCGGGTCCGCGTGCCCCTCGATGAGCAGAAGGATGCGCTGCTCGTTCCCGACGCCGCGCTGGGCAGCGATCAGGGAGGCCGATATGTTCTCGTGGTCAATGGCGAGAATGTCGTCGAACAGCGCAAGGTGGTGACCGGTCCTCTCGATGGCGAACTGCGTGTCATCGAGAACGGCCTGAAGCCGGACGACCGCGTCGTCATCGCAGGATTGCTGCGTGCGATTCCGGGCCAGAAAGTCGATCCGCAACTGCAGACAATCGGACAAACCCGCGCACCCGCGAACTAGGACAGGGCCATGATCTCGAAATTCTTCATCGAGCGGCCGGTTCTGTCGAACGTCATCGCGATCCTGATGATTTTGATCGGCGGCGTCGCCCTGTTCAGCCTTGCCGTTGCGCAGTATCCGAATGTCGTTCCGCCGACCGTCCAGGTGACGACACGTTATCCGGGAGCCAGCGCCAAGACCGTTATCGACACAGTGGCACTGCCGATTGAGCAACAGGTCAATGGCGTCGAAGACATGCTCTACATGCAGTCGTACAGCGGCGCCGACGGTAGCTATTCCCTGACGGTGACGTTCAAGATCGGCACCGATCTGAATTTCGCGCAAGTGCTGGTGCAAAACCGGGTGTCCAGTGCGCTGTCGTCCCTGCCGCAATCGGTTCAAACGCAGGGCGTCACGGTGCAGAAGAAATCCACCGCGATCTTGCTGTTCGTGACACTGACATCGCCGAACTCAACCTATGACAGCCTGTATCTCAGCAACTACGCGACCATCAACATCCGCGATGAACTGTCGCGGCTTCCCGGCGTCGGCAATGTGACGGTCTTTGGCGCTGGCCAGTATTCGATGCGCGTCTGGCTTGACCCGAACAAGCTGCAGGCTCTGTCGCTGATGCCGCAGGATGTCATTCAGGCCATCCAGCAACAGAGCCAGCAGGTCACCGCAGGTCAGGTCGGGATGCCGCCCACCCCCGCAGGGCAGGCGTTCCAATACACGCTCAACATCAACGGGCGGCTCGACGACACCACACAATTCGACGATGTCATTGTCAAAACCGGCAACAACGGCGACGTCACGCGCGTCCGGGATGTCGGCCGTGTCGAGCTTGGCGCACAGACCTACAGCCAGATATTCTCGCTGAACAACAAGCCCGCCACCGGCATCGGCGTGTTCCAGTCTCCGGGCGCCAACGCGCTCGAGGTCGAACAGGCCGTCCGGAAGAAAATGGACGCATTGGCGCGCGGATTCCCGCAGGACATCAAATTCGACATTCCCTTCGACACGACGAAGTTCGTCTCGGCCTCGATCCATGAAGTCTACAAAACGCTGATCGAGGCAGGCTTTCTCGTTCTTGTCGTGATTCTGGTATTTCTGCAGGACTGGCGCGCCATGCTGGTCCCCGCGACAACGGTGCCGGTCACCATTATCGGCGCATTCGCCGCAATGGCCGCGCTCGGGTTCACTATCAATCTGTCAACTCTGTTTGCGATCGTGCTGGCGATTGGTATCGTGGTCGACGATGCGATCGTCGTCGTTGAAGGCGCGGCGCATAACATTGAACAGGGCATGTCCGGGCATGACGCTGCGATCAAGGCGATGGACCAGCTCTTCGGACCGATCATCGGAATAACGCTGGTTCTGATATCGGTCTTCCTGCCTGCGGCCTTTCTGCCCGGAATGACCGGACGGATTTATGCGCAGTTTGCACTCGTGATCGCTGCGACGGCCCTGATCAGCGCCATCAACGCGGCGACGCTCAAGCCCACACAATGTGCGCTCTGGCTGCGTCGCCCTGTTCCCCTCGCACAACGCAACTGGTTTTATCGTGGCTTCAACGCCGTTTATGAACGGCTTGAGAAGCGCTATGCGGCGCTGATCTCCCGCATGGTGGCACACAGCGGCTTCTCGGTCATTCTGGCATTGATCCTGATTGGCATTGGCGGCTACGGGCTCTCCCGCGTGCCGACGGGATTCATCCCGATCGAGGATCAGGGATATCTGCTCGCAGCCGTCCAGTTGCCGGACGGCGCCTCGCTCGACCGGACCCAGCGCGTCCTCGACCAGGTCACCGAAATGACCAGCAAGACGCCGGGTGTGGCTCAAGTGATCAGCATCGCGGGTATATCGGCGCTCGATAACAGTTCGAGCCTTGCCAGCGCGGGCGTCTCCTATCTCATCCTGAAAGATTGGGACAAGCGCGGCTCCGGGGAAGATTTGCGGTCGCTGGTGGTCGGATTGAACAAGAAGCTCGACACGATTCCCGAAGCCAGGATTCTGGTTATTCCGCCGCCGCCCATCCAGGGCATCGGCAACGCCGCGGGCTTCGCCATGCAGATCGAGCTGCGTGACGGAAATTCAGATTTCGGCAAGCTGCAGGCTGTCACACAGGCCATTGTCGCCAATGCACAGACGCAAAGCGCCTTGCAGCGGGTGAGTTCGCCATTCCGTTCGATGGTGCCACAATTCGATATCGAGGTTGACCGGATCAAGACCCAAACGTTGCATGTGACCACCGATCAGGTGTTCTCGACCCTGTCGTCCTATCTCGGCGCCTCCTACGTCAACCAGTTCAACAAGTTCGGGCGCACATTCCAGGTTTACGCCCAGGCGGACTCGCAGTTTCGTCTCACAACAAAAGACATTGAAAACCTGACGGTGCGCAACCAGCAGGGCGCGATGATCCCCCTCGGCACGATTGCGACGATCACGCCGACAGTCGGCCCCTCGCTGATCAGCCTGTACAATCTTTATCCTTCCGCGACCGTCATCGGACTGCCGGCGCAAGGCTATAGTTCCGGCCAGTCGATGGCACTGATGGAAGACATCGCAGATAAAACGCTGCCGCCGGGGACGGGGTACGAATGGACCGCGATGTCCTATCAGGAGAAGGCGGTCGGGAGTCAAATCTACTACGTGTTCGGCCTTGCTCTGCTGCTGGTCTATCTCGTTCTGGCGGGACAGTACGAGAGCTGGTACGCGCCGATCGCCGTGATCCTGGCGGTGCCGTTGTCCCTGCTCGGCCCCATGGCCGTTCTCACCGGCTTACGAATCGAGAACAATCTTTACACCCAGATTGGATTAATTCTGCTGATCGCGCTTTCCGCAAAGAATGCCATTCTGATTGTCGAAGTTGCGCTGGAGCTGCATGTCCGCGACAGGAAGCCGCTGCTGGAATCCGCGGTAGAGGCGGCGCGCGCGCGCTTCCGGCCGATCCTGATGACGTCGTTCGCCTTCATTCTCGGCGTGGTGCCACTGGTCTTCGCCACCGGGGCCGGCGCCAGCGCGCGCAAGTCGATCGGCATCACGGTGTTCAGCGGAATGCTCGCCTCGACCTGCCTGGCGGTGCTCTTCGTTCCGACCTTTTTTGTCATGGTTCAGAAGTTCGAGAACTGGCTCAACAGCCGCAAGGAAAAGGAGGCCGGAGCGCAGCCAATTCCTCAGACCGAGTCGTAGCCGTTTACGCGGTCTACTTTTCAATCACCCGGTAGCCAATTCCCGGCTCCGTCAAAACCACGCGCGGATCGTCCGGCTTCTCTTCGATCTTTTGCCGCAACTGTCCGATATAGACCCGCAGATACTGGGTGTCCTCTGTGTGCGCAGGGCCCCAGACCGCCGCGAGAATCTGCCGATGTGTCACGACACGGCCGGCATGCCGCGCCAGAAAGGACAGTAACTCGAACTCCTTGGGCGTGAGCTTCAGTTCAGTTCCCCCGCGGGTGACGCGGTGGCGCACGGAATCGACTTCCAGGTCGCCGACGCGAAGAACCGGCGTTTCCGACTTGCGCTGCAGGCGATGGCGAAGCGCGGTCCGCATCCGCGCCATCAGTTCACCCACATTGAACGGCTTGTTGACATAGTCATCGGCGCCGAGATCGAGAGAGTCGATTTTCTCCGCTTCCCGGTCCCGCGCGGACAGGACGATGATCGGTACATCCGACCACTCCCGAACCCGCCGGATCACATCCTTCCCGTCACCATCGGCAAGACCGAGATCGAGCAAAACGATGTCGGGCGTCTCGGCAGCAATCCGTTTGACTGCCTCAGCCACGGTGCCGGCGCTCGTCATGTCATAGCTGTTCGCTTCCAGCGCCGGCTTGAGAAAGCGCAGGATCGCTGCCTCGTCATCGACGACCAGAACCTGGGTCTTGGCATTCATGCCGCCAATTCCTTTTGCGGAAAAACCATCGTGAAACGGGTGCCATGACCGTGGGCCACCGGACTTTCGACCATGATCGTTCCGTGATGAGCCTCCATGATGCCCTTGGCAATGGCAAGGCCAAGTCCCGTTCCCTGCCCGCCGTCGGCGCTCGCGCTCTTCAAGGCCTCGCCCTTTACAAAGCGCTCGAAAATTCGCGGCAAGATGTCGGGCGCGATACCCGGTCCGTCATCGGTGAAGCGGAGACGGACTTCGGAAGCTCCCGTTTCGGCGTCGATCACAATGCGGGCCTGATGCGGCGTATGCAATACCGCATTGGTGACAATATTGCCCATGGCCTGCTCGACCAAAATCGCATCCGCCCTCACCAAAGGGAGTTCGGCAGGCAATTCAATCGCGAATGTCTGAGGCGCACCACGTCGACGCGCGGCATTCACGACCCGTGCGGCGGCCTCACGCAGGTCGATCCAATCGCTCCGCAGTTCGAGCGCGCCGGCATCAATCCGGGTCATCGCAAGAAGATTGCGCACCATCTCGTCGAGGCCTTCGGCCTCATCCTTGATCTGCCCGAGCAGGTCGTTCTTCGACGCCGCATCCAGCTTGTCGTCATAGTCAAGCAGACTGGTCGCCGCTCCCAGGATCGACGACAAGGGAGTACGGAAATCATGGGAAATCGAAGCAAGCAAGGTATTGCGAACCCGCTCCGCCTCGGTCGCCGTCTTTGCGTCCACCATCTCGCCGGCGAGCGACGCGCGCTCGAGCGCAGCCGCGGCCTGCTCGCACAATGTATCGAGCAAGGCCCGCTCCTCGGAATCCAGCGACGGGGTGTCCTTGGCGGTCGCGACACCGATGGTTCCCAGGACCTTGTCCCCGATCTTCAGCGGCGTGAAAAGCCAGGGAATGATCGGCAGCGTTCCGGTGTTCGTTCCGGCGGCCTCGCCGTGATTATAGGCCCAGCGGGCAGCCGTCATCGCCGCCGCGTCGAGATCATCCTCCGGCGGCCATGCCGCCGTCAGGACGATGTCGTCATTCCTTGCCAACAGCACAACGACGGGCCGCCGCAAGCTGATATGAATCTCACTGGCCGCGCCTTCAGCTACGTCCTCCGGACTAGCCAATCCCGACAACCGGCGCGTGAATTCATAAAGACGCCGCGTCGCACGTACACGGTCGGCCGACACACGCGCCTGCTCGCGCACGCGAGCGGCCATCGCCGCGCTGGTGATGGCGACGACCAGAAAAATGAGGAGCGCAAGAAGCTCATATGGCTCCGCGACCGTCAGCGTATGAACCGGGGAAATGAAAAAGAAATTGTAGGCCAGAAATGACAGCAAGGATGCAAAGACAGCCGGCCAAATGCCAAAATTCATGGCGACGAACAGGACTGCCAGAAGAAACACGATCGACAGATTCGGAATGGGCGTCAGTCTGGTGAGAATTTCCCCCGCCCCGACGGCCCCGCCGACGGTCATGGCCGCGTAGATGAAATGCTGCCAATTGACCTTTTCCGACGTCCAGCGCCGCGATGAGGGCACGGATTTTACCGCACCATCGGCTTCGCGCGTAACGAGGTGTATCGCGATGTCCCGGGTCCGGCGCACCAGTTCGTGCGGCAAGGACCGGCGCAGCAGTTCGCTGAAAAATCCTCCGGGCGCGCGGCCGACAACAATCTGCGTGACGTTCTCGAACTTCGCAAAACGCAGGAGTTCGGCAGGCAAATCGGTCCCGGTCAATGTCTGGGTTTCCGCACCGAGACTCTCGGCCAGCTTCATGATGTCATCCAGCCGCCGGCGCGCGGCTCCATCCGCATAGGCACCCGGCCGTTCGACGGTGACGGCCATCCAGGGCGCATCCATCAGGTCCGCGAGGCGCTTGGCGGCGCGCACCACACTCGGCGATATCTGGTCAGGCCCGACACAGGCCAGAATGCGTTCGCCAGCCGCCCACGGCCCTTCGATCGCCTGCGCCTGCATGCTCTCGACAAGCGCCGCGTCGACGCGCTCCGCAGCGCGGCGCAAGGCCAGTTCACGCAGTGCCGTCAGATTTTGCGGCTTGAAGAAATTGTCGACGGCGCGCGCGGCGGTATCCTGAACGTAGACCTTCCCCTCCGCCAGCCGCCGCAATAATTCATCCGGCGGGAAATCGACAAGGATGACTTCATCGGCGTTGTCAAATACCTTGTCCGGTACGGTTTCACGAACGCGGACCTTGCTGATCTTCTGGACAACGTCATTGAGGCTTTCGAGATGCTGGATATTCAATGTCGTCCAGACATTGATTCCGGCGCGCAGCAACTCGTCGATATCCTGCCAGCGCTTGGGATGCCGGCTGCCGGGCACGTTGGCGTGCGCATACTCATCGACCAGCAGGATCTCCGGCCTGCGCGCGAGGGCCGCGTCAAGGTCGAACTCACGCATGACCTGATTACGATAAACAATCGGCTTGCGAGGCAGCACCTCGAAATCCTCGACAAGCTGTTCAGTTTCGCGACGGCCGTGCGTCTCGATCAGGCCGGCGGCAACATCCTTTCCGCCCGCCTTCTCGCTCCGGGCTGCGGTCAGCATGGCATAAGTCTTGCCGACGCCGGGCGCGGCGCCGAGAAATATCTTCAGCCTCCCTCGCCCCTCTCTGCCAGCGAGGGCGAGCAAGGCATCAGGCGATGCGCGTTTCGTTTCCTCGTGCGGCATCCGGCTCCTTGACGTTGTCGCTCAGGACCCGAGCCTGTCCATGGCGAGATTAAGCTGCAGCACATTTATGCGAGGTTCTCCAAGGAAGCCAAGGGTCCGCGGCGTAACCATGCCTTCGACAATCGACCGGACCCGCGCCTCGGGCAGATTCCTGGCCCTGGCCACCCTTGGCACCTGAAACAACGCGGCTTCCGGCGAGATGTCCGGGTCAAGCCCGCTGCCCGATGTGGTCACAAGATCGACCGGCACGGCGGCAGCAGGGTTTTCTTTCCGCAGGGTTTCGACGCCTTCCTTGAGGCGTTCAGCCAGTGCCTTGCTGGTCGGCCCCAGATTTGATCCCCCGGAATTCGCCGCATTGTAGGGAGCCGAGACTGTCTTGGACGAATCCTGCGGGTCCGGCGCTGTCGTTGCCGAAGGCCGGCCGCGGAAATACTTCCCCTCCGAGAACTGCTGGCCGATCAGCGACGAGCCGATCACCTTGCCATCCTTTTCGATCAGACTTCCCTGCGCCCGATAAGGGAACAGAAGTTGGGCGGCGCCAGTCATCGCGAGCGGATAGACGAGGCCAGTGATCGCCACGAGGCCGACCAGAAAAACAATGGCGGGGCGGATTTCTCTCAACATGACCGTAACCTCTCAAGCCAGATGCAGGGCTGTAATCGCAAGATCAATCGCCTTGATCCCGATGAAGGGCAGAATGACTCCGCCCAGAGCGTAGATCAGAAGATTGCGCCGGAGCAGCGCGGCCGCGCCCACGGGACGATATTTGACGCCCTTCAAGGCCAAGGGGATCAATGCGATGATGATCAAAGCGTTGAAGATGATGGCCGACAGAATCGCACTCTGCGGGGTCGAGAGCTGCATCACGTTCAACACGCCAAGTTGCGGATAAAACGCCACGAAAATCGCCGGAATGATCGCAAAGTATTTTGCAACGTCATTGGCGATGGAAAATGTCGTCAGCGCACCGCGCGTCATCAGCAACTGCTTGCCGATCTCAACCACCTCGATCAGCTTGGTCGGATCGGAATCCAGATCGACCATGTTCCCGGCCTCACGCGCGGCCTGGGTCCCGCTCTGCATCGCAACGCCGACATCCGCCTGCGCCAGGGCGGGAGCGTCATTCGTGCCATCGCCGCACATGGCGATCAGGCGGCCATTGGCCTGCTCGCCGCGAATATAGCGCAGCTTGTCCTCCGGCGTCGCTTCCGCGATGAAATCGTCCACGCCTGCTTCCGATGCAATGGAGGCAGCCGTTACCGGATTGTCGCCGGTAATCATAACGGTCTTGATCCCCATGCGGCGCAGCGCTGCGAAACGATCCTTGACGTCCGGCTTCACCACATCCTTCAGATGAATCACGCCCAGGATGCGTCCGCCATCCGCCAGTCCGAGCGGAGTGCCGCCGGACCGCGCAATCTTGTCAACCGCGGCGCGGAACGCAGGCGGCTCGGCAACATCCCCACCGGTCTGTTCGCGTACAAATTTCAGGATCGACTCGATCGCGCCCTTGCGCAGCTTGCGGGTTCCAATATCGACGCCGGAAAGCCGGGTGACGGCCGAAAACGGAATGAAACTGGAGTTATCCGCCAGCTTTTCCTGATGCACGCCGTATTTTTCGGCTGCCATCGTGATAATCGAGCGACCTTCCGCGGTCTCGTCCGCATCGCTTGCCAGCAATGCCGCTTCAGCCGCCTCGCGCTCCGAAAAGCCCGGGACAACGACGATTTCCGTCGCGAAGCGATTGCCGAACGTGATGGTTCCGGTCTTGTCGAGCAGTAACGTGTCGACGTCACCCGCCGCTTCGACCGCGCGGCCCGACATCGCCAGCACGTTGAAACGCACAAGACGATCCATGCCGGCGATGCCGATGGCAGAAAGGAGTGCCCCGATCGTCGTGGGAATGAGCGTCACGAACAGTGCGACAAGTACGACGATCGAAATCGCGCCGCCCGCATAGGTTACAAAGCTCGGGATGGTGGCCGTCGCGAACACGAAGATAATGGTCAGACCCACCAGCAGGATATTCAGCGCAATTTCGTTTGGGGTCTTCTGCCGCTCCGCGCCTTCCACGAGTTTGATCATCCGGTCGAGAAACGACGATCCCGGAGAGGACGTGATGCGCACCACGATCCGGTCTGAGATCACGGTCGTTCCGCCTGTCACCGCCGAACGGTCACCACCGGATTCCCGGATCACGGGCGCGGATTCACCGGTTACTGCCGCTTCATTGACCGAGGCGATGCCGTCGATCACCTCACCATCACCGGGAATAATGTCGCCTGCCTCGCAGACAACGAGATCTCCCGCCTCGAGCTGGTCGGCTGAGACGCCTTCATAGAGTTCGCTATTGTCCGAAGAAAGAAGCCGCTTGGCGCGGGTCTCCGTGCGGGTCTGCCGCAAGGTGTCGGCCTGCGCCTTTCCGCGCCCCTCGGCGACCGCCTCAGCGAAATTGGCAAACAATACCGTGAACCACAACCAGACAGTGATCTGCAGTTCAAACGCAATGTTCGACTGACCAATGACAACATCCCGGATCAGCAACGCCGTCGTCAGCACGGTGACGACTTCGAGAACGAACATCACCGGATTCTTGGCGAGCGTGCGCGGATTCAATTTTACGAAGGCCTGGCCGATAGCCGGGATCACGATGGCCGGGTCCAGCAGTGTCGTTGCCGGCATGCGCTTGCGTAACTTTGCGGTTTCCATGACTTATCTCCGGAAAATTCAGAACGAGCCGCCGGCGAGCATCGCGAGATGCTCTGCGATCGGACCAAGAGCCAGCGCCGGGAAGAACGTCAGACCTCCAACGATCAGGATGACGCCAACCAGAAGTCCAACGAACAGGCCGCCGGTAGTCGGAAAGGTGCCGCTCGATGCCGCCACGGTCTTCTTGGCAGCCAGCGAGCCGGCAATCGCCATGGCAGGTACGATCACCCAGAAGCGGCCGATGAACATCGCAACCGCGCCGGCCAGATTGTAGAAGGGCGTGTTGCCTGTCAGGCCAGCGAAGGCCGATCCGTTATTCGCCGCCTGCGAAGTGAAAGCATAAAGCACTTCGCTGAAGCCATGCGGACCCGCATTAGCCATCGAGGCCACGGCAGGTTCGTAAACCACAGCGATTGCCGTCCAGCCCAGCATCATCAGCGGCAGGATCAGAATGGCGAGCATCGCCATCTTGACCTCACGCGCCTCGATCTTCTTGCCGACATATTCGGGAGTCCGCCCAACCATCAGACCCGCAACGAACACAGTGATAATGACGAACAGCAGCATGCCGTAAAGGCCCGTTCCCACCCCGCCGACGACGATCTCCCCAAGCTCCATGTTGATCAGAGGAATCATGCCGCCGAGAGCTGTGAAAGAGTCATGCATCGCATTGACAGCGCCGCAGGATGCAGCGGTTGTGATGACAGCAAACAGCGCCGAAGCGACGACGCCGAACCGAACCTCCTTGCCTTCCATGTTTCCGCCGCTCAGGCCGAGCGACTGAAGCAAGATCGTCCCGTGAGCCTCCGCCCAGTAACAGACCGCCACGCCGGCAATGAACAGCACGCCCATCGCTGCCAGGATCGCCCAACCCTGACGCTGATTCCGGACCATCCGGCCAAAGACATTGGTCATGGCCGCGCCCAACACGAAGATCGACAGCATCTGGATGAAATTGGACAGCGCGGTCGGGTTCTCGAACGGGTGAGAAGCGTTCGCATTGAAGAAGCCGCCCCCGTTGGTGCCAAGCATCTTGATCGCCACCTGCGACGCCACAGGCCCGACCGCGATGGTCTGCTTGGCACCTTCAAGCGTGGTTGCTTCGATATACGGACCGAGCGTCTGCGGAATGCCCTGCCAGACCAGGAACAGCGTGAACAACACGCAAATCGGGAGCAGCACATAGAGCGTGCAACGGGTGATATCAACCCAGAAGTTGCCCACCGTCTGCATCGATGTCCGTGAGAATCCGCGGATCAGCGCGAGTGCGAGCGCGATGCCCGTTGCCGCCGACAGAAAATTCTGAGGGGTCAGACCGAGCATCTGCACGAGATAGGACATCGTGCTTTCACCGCCGTAGTTCTGCCAGTTGGTATTGGTGAGAAAGCTGATTGCTGTGTTGAACGTCAGGTCCGGCGCAGCAGCCGACTGGCCGGCCGGATTAAACGGCAGCACACCCTGCAGGCGAATTAACGCATAAAGCAGGACAAAGCCGCCGACGTGAAACAGAAGCATGGCGACGGTATAGGTCAACCAATGCTGCTCATGCTTCTCGTCGACGCCGCCCAACCGATACAGTGCGGCCTCAACAGGCCGCAGGACGGGCGAGAGAAATGTCCGTTCGCCCACGAACACACGGGTCATATAGCCGCCGGCAACAGGTGTGAGGGCGACGATGATGGCGCAGAACGCAAAAATCTGGGCCCAGCCGATCAATGTCATGGCGGCCTCCTAAAAGCGATCGGGACGCAGCAAGGCGTAGGTGAGATAGATGAGCAGTGCCGCCGTGGTGAGCGCAGCCAGTGTGTAGTCGAATGACATGGCGCGTCTCTCAGAGCCGGTCGCAGGCGACGGCGTAGCCCACCGTCAGAATGAAGAGGCCAAAACCAATGGCCAGCATGAGCAGATCAAGCATGGAAACTCCCGCCAACAGCGTTGAGGTTTCGATGCAGATAGGCCGCTGGACATAAGGAAGCGATGCGAATTGCCGAAACGGCACATAAAGAGAAAATAAAGAGAAGCAATACCCGACAAAGTTTTGAAAATACGCGCATATTCAGCGCCAGCGACAGGGCGCCTGCGCAGGGATCTTCAATTCCTGAATAAAGCGGCTGAAGTAAAATATGCCGAGATTACTCCTGCCGGCCTTGGCCGGCGAAGCGACTAGGCAGCCTCGGCCAGGCCGTCGGCTTTCGTCAGTGCCTCAGCAATGGTTTCTACGGTCACCGTCCCGACAAACTGCCTGAGATAAGGCGCCTCAGCCACCGAACGCGCGGCGATGATCCGGATGCCCTCCTGCGGGTCGCCCGAGAAACCGAGGTCCTTCAGAGAAGTCGGCAATCCGAGCTGCCGATAGAAGCCAATCATATCGGCCATGAAATCTGCCGACCGCTGCTCCAGGCAGAGCTGCGTCAGAAGCCCGAAGGCCACCTGTTCGCCATGAAGCGACGCATTCAGGGATGGAAGCGCCGAAAAGCCGCGCGTGAGCGAATGCGCAATCGACAGGCCACCGCTTTCAAAGCCGAGGCCGCTCAGGAGAATCGTCGCTTCGACGATGTTCTCGAATGCAACATCCGGCTCCTTGCGGTCTGCGGCCTCAAGCGAGGCCGCAGCATCCCGCCGGATCACCTGATAGCACTGGTCAGCGATGGAGACCGCAAGACCCGCAGGCCGCGCCTTATAGAAATTCATGCCGCCGGAACTGAAGCACTGCTCTGCCTCGAACTTCTTCGAGAGCGCATCGCCAATGCCCGCAACGAAAAAACGGCGCGGCGCCCGGGCGATGATCGACGTGTCCACCACGACCGCGTCCGGATTGGTCGGCATCAGCCGGACTTCTTTCAGCACATGGTCGTCGGTATAGACAATCGCCAGCCGGCTGGTCGGCGCGTCGTTGGACGCGACCGTCGGAGCAACGATGATCGCTCCTCCGCGCAAAATCCGCACACCTTTCGCGGTATCAATCGCCTTGCCGCCGCCGATCGCGATGATGACATCGCTGTTTGCGGCATTGGCCTTCGTCGCCATTGCGTCGATCTGGGTCGCGGAGCATTCGCCGGAAAACTCGGCGAACTCGACATGATCCGTGCACGGCTTGAGCAACGCAGCGAGTTGGGCGCGCAGAACGCCGATCACGGCCACATCCGCAACCACGAACGGCCGCCTTCCATAGAGAGGCACCAGCATGGCAAGTTCGCCGAGGGCACCCGGCCCCTGAACGTAGCGATGCGGACCGCCGAAGGCTCGAATGGTCATTGGTCACCCCAGAAGAAATCGCGCTTGCCGCCGTCCATACAGATCAGAGCGCCGTTGATGAAGGCTGCCTGAGTGGAGCAAAGAAACGCGATCAGCGCGCCCACCTCTTCCGGCTGGCAAAACCGCCCCAGCGGATTCTGCCCGGCGATGACGGCGCGCTTCTCGGGCGAGAAACCGGCGATCAGGGCTGTCTCGACGTAGCCCGGCGCAATCGCATTCACCGTAATGCCGGCGCTGCCAACCTCCTTGGCCAGCGTGCGCGTGAAGCCAATCACACCTGCCTTTGCCGCCGAGTAATTCGTTACGCCGGGGCGACCGCCACCAGTGACATTCATCGAGGAAGTATTCACGATGCGGCCAAACCCGCCTTCGCGCATCAGCGGAACGGCGTACTTGCTGCAAAGGAACGTGCTGCGCAGATGGGTCCGGACAATGATGTCCCAGTCATCCAGAGACATGTTTTCGGCGTGAGCTCCGAGATGCCGGCCACCGGCACCCGCGTTGTTGACCAGGATATCGAGCTTGCCGAGGCCGCGATACGCCTCACGGACAACGGCTTCCGCTCCCGCTTCTTCCGAGACATCGCCAATGGCAATGACCGCGCCGGTTCCCCCGGCTCGCAATTCCGCAGCCGTGGCTTCGGCAGCCTCGCGGTCGATATCGTTGATGGCGATGGAGCAACCCTCTGCCGCGAGTGCCAGCGCCTCCGCCTTTCCGATACCCCGCGCGGCGCCAGTCACCAGCGCAGCCCTGCCCTTAAGTCCGAGATCCATGATCAGCCCTTCACGGCGCCAGCGCCGAGACCTTGAATGAAGTATTGCGTGAGCAGCGCAAACGCAGCGAACAGCGGCAGCGCAATCAGCGTCGACCCCGCCATGATCTCACCCCAGCGCAGGTCGAACGATCCGACCATCGAGGCCAATCCAACCGGCAAGGTCTTGTTGGCGTCGCTTCCGATCATGATCAGTGCGAAGGTGTAGTCCGTCCACGACAACAGGAACGAGAAGATCGCGACAGTGATCAGGCCCGGCAAGGACAGCGGGAGCACGACCCGGAGAAACGCGCCAAGCCGCGTG
Source organism: Afipia sp. (assembly GCA_050249215.1). Lineage (GTDB taxonomy): Bacteria > Pseudomonadota > Alphaproteobacteria > Rhizobiales > Xanthobacteraceae > Afipia. The sequence continues at coordinate 96,041 of JBFWQX010000007.1, read as the reverse complement.
CAGCCATCAACCATGGCCGCCTCCTCCAGCTCGAACGGCATGCCTTTGAAAAAGCCCCACAGGAACCAGACACCCAGCGGCAGGGTCAGTGTCAGGTGTGACGCGATAAGGCCGGTCAACGTATCGCTCAGGCCGAGCTGCGCGAAAATGGTGAACATCGGGATCGCGATCAGCAGCGGCGGGAACATGTAGGCATAAAGCATCGCACCCACGATCAGCTTCTTGCCGCGGATACGCTGACGCGTCACGGCATAGGCGATCATCACCGAGAACACCATGGTGACCATGACGGTGACCACCGCAACGATAACGCTATTGACGAAATGTGTCGGATAATCTGTCAGTTCGAGCAAATTCTTATAATATTCGAGCGTGAACGGCCCCGGCAGCAGCGAGACGCGGCTCAGGAGACTTGTCGGCTCGCGCAGACTCGAAATCACCATCCAGTAGATCGGAAACGCCGAATAGACGGCAATGATCGCAGCCGCGAGATAAAGTCCGAGACGCGCGGGAAGCGAACGGCGGGCGATGGCCATTAATCATCCTCCAGCGGGAAAATCCGGAAATAGAAGAACACGGCCACCGACAGGATCGCGAACGAGATCGTGGCAATCGCGGCGCCGCCTCCGATGTCGAACAGGCTGAAGGCATGACGATAGGATAAGATCGCTAGATTCTCGGTGGAGCCGACCGGCCCACCCTTTGTGAGAAGCCAGATTACGTCAAACTTGTTGAACATCCAGATCGCGCGCAGCAAGACCACGACGGTCAGGATCGGCTTCAGCATCGGCAGCGTGATATGGAAGAAGCGCTGAACCGCCGTCGTTCCGTCCACCTTGGCTGCCTCATAGAGCGAGGTTGGGATCGTCTGAAGCGCCGCAAGGAAACAGGTTGTCACGAACGGCGTCCACATCCAGACGCTGACCAGAATCGTCGAACTCATGGCCGCGCCGGAACTCTCGAACCAGTTCACCGGTGGCAACCCCATGGCCGCGATCGCCTTGGTGATGATGCCGATGCTGCCGTCCACCATCCATTTGAATGTGAGGATCACCACGACTGTGGGCAGAAGATACGGCAGGATCGAGAGGCCGCGCACGAAGTTACGGCCCGGAAATGTCTCGTTCAGGATCAGCGCGAAACCAATGCCAAGCACCACCTGAAGCACGATCGAGCCAAGCGAATAGACCACGCCGTTCCAGAGCGCGCGCCAGAATTCGGGCAGCTTCACAATCGCTATGTAGTTATCGAAGCCGGCCCATTTGGCTTGACCGACAAACGAGTCGAGCTTGTAGAAGCTCAGACTGATGGCATAGGCCACCGGCGCGACGATCAATGCGAGCGTCACGAGAAGTCCGATCACCAGGAAGGTGTATATCGTCGCCTTTGAACTCAAAACGTTTCATCCGGGGAAAAACCTGGCCGGGAGCATCCGGCCAGGCAGTTAGGCAGTCGCTTTTGTTATGCCGTGAGCTTGCGCATCTTGTCGCCCGCGGCCTTGACGCAGTCGGCAGCCGGCATGTTCTTCAGGATGCGGTTCTGCAGCATTTCGGGGATCACAAAGCCCTCGAACACCTTGCCAGGACGCAGGTCAGGCGCCGGGCCTTCAGTATCCACCGACGTAAGCACCATCGACTTGTCGACAATGAAGCCCTTCATCGTCTCGACCGCTTCCTTGTGCTTCTCGATCAGCGGATGCGCGCGCCAGCGGGCATCCTCGTAGACATCGAGGCGCGGCGGCTGGAAGTGCAGCGGCGCGGTGTGAAGGAAATTGATGTACTGGTTCTCGGTGAACCACTTCATGAACTTCATCGACTCGTTGGAGTTCGGTGTCTTCAGGACCACCCAACCGTCATAGCCGTGATTAACGGCCTTGGCCTTTCCGGCGCTGTCCATGTACGGCGTAATGCCGTACTTGGTCGCGAGAGCCGGCGACGTGCGCTCCAGCGCCTCGATGATACGGCCGGCATAGGCGGTGTGGCCGACCTTGTCCGAAGAGAAATTGGAGAGAACTTCACCGAAGCTCGCCTGGCTGGTGCCGGACGGCATGGTCTTGTAGAGGTCTGCAAAGAAGTCGAGATAGGCCGCGACCTTCGGCGCATTCGTCGCGTTGTCGATCGCCACGTTCCACTTGTCGTCGAACAGTTTGACGCCTTCAGCCCACATGAAGCCCGGCGACAGCCAATTGGTTGCGCCGTTGTTGCCGATCGGGAACAGCGAACCGGAGCGGCCGTCCTCATTCAGCGCCTGCGAGTTCTTGAGCATGTCAGCCCAGGTCTTGGGAACGCTCAAACCCTTCTTTTCGTACAGATCTTTGCGATAGTAGATCCATGCGAGGTTGTAGTCGTAAGGGTACCAATAGGTCTCACCCTTGATCGGGAACAGTATCTTCGGGCCCCACTTGTACTTGCCGGTCAATTCAGTGAGCGGCATCAGGTGTCCTTCGGCCTGAAGCAACAGAACGTGACCGACGAAGGCGAACGTCGCGATGTCGTAAGGCTGGCCGCCGCGCAGCGAGGTCGTTACCTTGGTGAAGGCATCATCGAGCGGCACGGAGTCTACAACGACCTGGGTGCCGGTCATGCGTTCGTATTCCGCGCAAGCCACCTTCAGCGCGCGGATGCTGTCGATGGACGTCTCTGTGTTGAGGAAGCGGATCGTCTTCTTGCCCTGACCCCACACAGCCGGCGCGCCGAGCGTGCCAGCAGCAATGCCTGCGCCAACTGCGCCAGCACCCTTGATCAGCGTGCGGCGGTCGATACCAGATTTTCCGTTGTTAGCCATTCCCTTGTCTCCCATGGCAATTCACTCCTTTGACTATTCGTTTTCGTTTCTTGGCCGTCTAGATTCGCTGTCCTGTCACCTTCGAGAACAAATGCAGCCGTCCCGGCTGAAGCCGGACCGGAATTCGCTGACCGAATGACCAGTTGTCGACGCGGTCGGTCAAAATGCGTAAACGCGCGCCGCTGATCTCGCCGATGCTGAGCGTCTGCGCGCCGAGTTGCTCGATAACCCCGACCTCGAATGAAAGGGCGTCCGGCCCCTCACCCAGCGCGATATGCTCCGGGCGAACACCGAGAACGACATCCTCATTTACATTCTGATATTCCGCGGGAAGTTTGATCTGCAACGTACCGCTTTTGAACACGCTGTTGGACGCATGTCCTTCGACCAGATTCATTTCCGGCGAACCGATAAATCCTGCAACGAAAAGATTTACAGGCCGGTCGTAAACTTCAAGCGGCGCGCCGACCTGCTGCACATGACCGTCACGCATGATCACGATCCGATTTGCGAGCGTCATCGCCTCGACCTGATCGTGGGTCACGTACACCATGCTGGTGCCGACTTCCTGATGCAACCGGGCGATTTCCTCACGCATCCGCACGCGCAGCTTGGCGTCGAGATTGGACAACGGTTCGTCGAGCAGGAAAACTTCCGGCTAGCGGACGAGCGCACGCCCGAGCGCGACACGCTGCATCTGTCCACCGGACAATTGCTTTGGCTTGCGCTGCAGATATTCATCGAGCCCAAGCATCTTGGCGGCGCGCTGGACCCGCATGTCGATCTGCGCCGGATCCATCTTCCGCATCCGCAGACCGAATGCGAGATTCTCGTAAATCGTCTTGTGCGGATAGAGCGCGTAATTCTGGAACACCATCGCGATGTTCCGGTCTTTCGGCTCCAGCGCGGTGACGTCGCGATCGCCGATGAAGATCTTGCCGGAGGTGATGTCTTCAAGGCCTGCCAGCATGCGCAGCGTCGTCGACTTCCCGCAGCCTGAAGGTCCCAGAAAAACGACGAATTCGCCGTCATGAATCGTCAGATCGACGCCGTGAACGGCGACCACCGGACCGTAAGCCTTGCGAACCTTTTCGAGCCTAATCTCTGCCATGGATTACTTGTTCTGACCGGCCACGAAGGCGTGAATGCGATGGTTGATCGGCGCGAGCGCCTTCTGGATGTCGCGGTAGATCGGGAAGCCTTGATCGTAGACAGCAGCGCGTGCCGGATCCGGAGTTGCGCTGGACACGATCTGGATCACCTCGGCGGCCGCGCGCTCGTCCTTGAAAATCCCGACGCCGACCCCGGCCAGTAGCGCCGCACCGAATGACGCGTCCGCAACGGCGGGAAGCTCGACGGTGATGTTCAGCACGTCGGCCACGATCTGCCGCCATAAGGCGCTGCGTGCGCCTCCTCCCGTCAGCCGCGCGGTCGTGAAGCCTAGGTCCTTCGATTTCATCACCTCAAGGCAATCGCGCAGCGAATAGGCAACGCCTTCATAAAGCGCGCGCACAAAATGACCCGCGCCATGATTGAAGCCGGCCCCGACAAAATCAGCCCGCAACAGCGGGTCCCAGTAAGGACTGCGCTCGCCGTTAAGATAGGGATGGAAGAACAGGCCTTCGGAGCCAGGCCGCACCTTCGAGGCCCGGACATCCATAGCATCGAAAACCGCGCTACCGTCTTCGCCCTCCCGGCGAAAGAACGTATCGCGCAGCCATTTATGCGCCGACGCGCAGGAGTTCGTGGCCGCGATCACATACCAATGATCCGGAACCACATGATAGTAGTTGATCAACGAGAAATCCGGCCGCGCCTTGGGCGACAGCACGTTGACCGTGGCCGCGGTCGCCAGCTTCACGACGCCGATGCCCTCGCGCACCATGCCCGCGCCAAACGTCTCGGCCGCGGTATCCGACGAGCCGCAGACGACTGGCGTGCCTTCCGCAAGTCCCGTCGCCTGCGCCGCCCTCGCCGTCACCTTGCCGACGACGGTACTTGGCTTAACGATCGGCGGCAGCGTGGCCATCGGCCAGCCGATCATGTCGCACAGTTCTTTGGACCATTGCGCGGTCTGCGCATCCAGCATCAAGGTGCCGAGCGCGTCGATGGTGTCGGTTTCCCATGTGCCGGTAAACTGTGCGCGCAGCCAGTCCTTGGCGACATAGAGCCGCTTCACCCGAGCGAACGATTCCGGCTCGTGATGCCGCAGCCACAGCATCTGCGGCAGCGTCCAGGTTGGGTTGGCGCGGTTTGCCCCGACCTCGAGAATCCGCGCGTCGGCCTTGTCGCGAAGCTGCTGGGTCTCCTCGCGGCTGCGCTGGTCGTTCCAAAGAATGGCCGGACGAATGACATGACCGTCGGCGTCTTCAAGCACCTGCGTATGCGCGCCTGCCGAAAACGAGATGGCCGCGATATCGGAAGCCGGGCGACCGGACGCTTTCAGCCCGCGGCGCAAGGCATCGCAAGCAGCCAGCCACCAGTCCTCCGGATTTTGTTCGCTCCAGCCGGGATGCGGCGCCGAAGTCACAACCGGCGCCGAAGCCTCGCTCACCAGCGACCCATCGGCCTTGATGATGCTGATCTTGAGCGAGCCCGCACCAAGATCAATGCCCACCAGAAGGGGATCAGACGCTGCCATAGTGGGCATCCTCCCTGGCGAAGGCACGAATGTGCGCGGGGTCAGTCACGGCGGATGTCTTTCGCGCCTGCGCCAGGCCGCAGTCCGATCTTGCCGGGGTTGAACAGGTTGCCCGGATCGAGCGCATCCTTGATCGCCTGCAAAACCGCAAGGCCGGTCCCGAGTTCGCGCTGCATCCACGGATTGCGGAACAGACCCGCGCCGTGATGGTGCGCGATGGAGCCGCCATGATCCAGCGTCAGCTTTTGCACGGCATCCCACAACTTCTGATGAATCGGTAAGGCCTGCTCTTTCGGCATCGGCGGCAAGCGCACGGTCATGTACTGGCACGCGCCTTCCGGATAAACATGCGACCAGTGCGCACCGAAGTGCGTGCCCGGATGGATGGCCTGCACCGCAGCGCCGATCGCCTCATACATCGCAGGGATCGCGGACCAGTTGCCCGTCACTTCAATCGTATCGTTGAAATAGCCCGCGTCATGCCACTTCTGCGAATACGCAACATAACGATTCTGCTTCCAGTGCTCATAGGGACCATCCGGCCCGACCTCCCCGCCTTGCGCCTTGGCGATTTCCAGCGCCATGCCCTGTTCGGCGGTAACCATCGGCTCGCTGCCGGTAAACTGCAGCACCGCAAGGAACGGCTTGGTTTTGAAGAGTGGAATGTCCTTGGTGCGCTCGTCGCTCTCAACCCTGTCGTAGAGACGCACGATGGCCGGGCGCAATTCCGCCTGCATGATCAGGCGCGCGGCATCCAGCGCAGCCTGCAGTGATGGAAATGCCAGCACGACGCCGCGCTCGACCGCGGGCTTCTTGAAGATGCGCAAGGTCGCTTCGGTGATGATTCCAAGGGTGCCTTCGCTGCCGATCATAAGGTCGCGTATCGACGGACCGACCGAGCGGCGCGCAACCGGCCGCACTTCAAGCGGCGATCCGTCCGGCATCACGGCCTTGAGACCCACAACGATATCTTCGATCTTGCCATAGCGGCTGCTTAACTGTCCGCCACCTCGGCAGGCAAGCCAGCCTCCGACCGTCGATATCTCGATTGACTGCGGCAGATGCCCGCTGGTGTAGCCGGCCTCATTGAGCTGCCGCTCGAAATCAGCGCCGTTCATGCCGGCCTGCACCGTCACCACCGCGTCGACAGGATTGATCGAAACGATCTTGTCGAGGCGGCGCGTGTCCACCATGACCTCGCCGCCCAGCGGAATAGCCCCGCCGAGCACGCCGGAGCCGTTGCCGTAGGGAATGATCGCGACATTCCGCGCCTTCGCGAGTTGAACGATACGAATGACCTCATCCTGGTTCGCCGGACGCACAACAAGACGGGGAATGGCACCGGCAAGCTCTCCGGCCCTCTCACGGAAAACCGCGAATGGCAGCCGGTCGCGCGAATAGCCAAGCCGCTGATCGAATGAGGTCAGAACGTTGGCTGGTCCGACAAGCGCGCCAAAGGCCTGCGCAAGACTTTCATCGACGCGATCCGCGTCGCGAACTGCAGCAATGGTGGTTGCGGTCATGACAGCCCCTGTTCAGAGGCCAAATTCGCCACGCTCACTCGACGTACTCCCTGGCCGCTTTGTTTCTGAGATTGAACAAACGGTTTGCGCAATCGTTTGTTCAAACGTCTTACAAACTTCCAGGCAGGTCAAGTCAAAATTTAACGGGGAACCGGGCCTGTGGAGGCGCGAAGGACCAGACCGTCGGGCGCCAGCGGCGCAACCGGCTTTGGCGCGCCGCCCTTGAGAAGATCAATCAGAAGATTGGAGGCAATCTCGCCCATCAGTTCGGTCGGCATCTTCACCGACGTCAACTGCGGATAGAGCATCGTAGCGACCGGCGCATCGTGCAGTCCCATCACCGAAACATCGCGCGGAATTTGCAATCCAGCCTCATGCAATACGGCCATCGCGCCAGCCGCGGTCACCAGCGTGGCGCCGAGAACCGCTGTCGGCTTTTGCGCGAGCAGAACGCGCATCGCGTCTGCGCCCCCCTCCGCGGTGTAGCCCGCGACAGCCACGAGTTTCGGATCGAAGGCAATGCCGTGACGTTTGAGACCGTCGCGATATCCCGCAAGACGTTCGCCTGCGTTGAATCCACCGGGACGCCCCGCCAGATGCGCGATCCGCCGATGTCCCATCTGCGCCAGGTGGTCCACTGCGATGGCCGCGGCCGCGCGGCTGTCCAGCACAACGCAGTAGGGACTGCCTTTGAGCCGGCGGTTCAGCAGCACAAACGGCGTATGCGTGGATTCGAGTTCCTCGCGCAGCAAGCGATCATCATCAAGGCTCGCCACCAGCAGACCATCGGCACGGTTCCCATGCGACAGGCGATGATAGACTGCGTCGGTCGCCCCCGATTCACGGTGCGCGATCAGCAACGAGTATCCATGCTGCGCACACGCCTTTTCCGCGCCGCGGATGGCGGAAGCAAAAACCGGATTGTCCAGTTGAGGCACAATGAGGCCGAGCGTCTGACTGCGCGATGTCCGCAAGCCCTGCGCGAGGGTATTGGGCGAGTAATCGAGTTCGCGCGCGCTCTTGAGAATGCGCTCGCGGGTTTCCTCGCGGATACGCTGGCTTGCTTCGCCACGAAGCACACGCGACGCGGTGGAAACGTCCACGCCCGCCATGCGGGCCACATCAGCCAGTCGCGGTCTCATGGATGCACCAAAATCACGATAGCGCGGCAAACTAGGAGACAGCTCCCGGCGGCGCAAGCCGCCCGGTATACTGGCACATCATGCAGCGGCCTTTGCCGGCACGCAAACAAGAAAGCCCCCGAAGGGGCTTTGAAGGCTTAGACCGCGTCCTTGGCAGCTTTGACCGGGCGGGCCCGGACGATCTTGCGGGCAGGCTTTGCCTTGAAGGTCATCGGCTCGCCGGTGAAGGGATTGGTCCCCTTGCGGGCCTTGGTCGCGGGCTTCTTGATCACGACAAACTTTGCGAAGCCGGGAAGCAGGAACACGCCGGACTTCTTGAGTTCTTTGTAGCCGACCGATGCGAGCGTCTCGAGAACGCCCTTCACTTCCTTCTTGGAAATCTCGGTCTCCGTAGCGATCTTTTCGATCAACTGCGATTTCGTCATTTGGACTGCCATAGTCACTCCTTTGATTCGAGTGAGAACACACTATTGATAATTCCATCAAAAAGCGCTGCTGGTTAGCCGTTTGCACAGCTTTGTTGGGGTTTTACCGGGGATTTTCGCACAAAATGGGCTCTGCCGCCCTCAACCGGGGTTGCCTTTCCTTGGCGGCATGATCGTTTGGCCCTGCAAAAATAGGGGATTCGGCGATCCCAAGCGGCCCTGACACGAACGGCGACCCTCGTATACCGGGGCCGAACGTCCGCAGACGCTATATATTATGGTGTCTGCGCGCTCCGACGCGGCCCGGCGAGACAGATTTATTGACCGCAAACGTTGCGGAAGTTCATCCACAGATCCATTTTCACGAAGCCCGGGATTGATGAATCACCGTTGCCTGGTCCATAAGCCCAATCCCGGCGTGCCTGATTCAGGATCGCGATTTCTTGCCTGGAAAGGTGTTTCCGCGTGGCCAAAACAATCTCTCAAAAAATCGCCGATGAACTCGGCGTCCGCGAACAGCAGGTCGAAGCCGCCATCGGCCTGCTCGACGGCGGCGCCACCGTTCCGTTCATCGCCCGTTACCGCAAGGAAGCCACCGGCGCGCTCGACGACGCGCAACTGCGTACGCTTGAAGAGCGGTTGACCTATCTGCGCGAGCTTGAAGAGCGCCGCGTCACCGTCCTCAATTCCATCCGCGAGCAAGGCAAGCTCGATGCGACCCTCGAAGCAGCCATTCTCGCGGCGGACAGCAAGGGCCGCCTCGAAGACATCTATCTGCCGTACAAGCCGAAGCGCCGCACCAAGGCCGAGATCGCCAGGGAAGCCGGTCTTGAACCGTTGGCGGACCTGTTGCTCACGCAACCACAGAACGATCCCCAGACGGCCGCCCTGCCCTTCGTCGATGCGGACAAGCAGGTCGCGGATGCCGCGGCGGCGCTCGATGGCGCCCGCGCCATCCTGGTTGAACGCTTTGCCGAGGACGCCGATCTGATCGGCGGGCTGCGCGAGCAGATGTGGTCGAACGGACTGCTCGCGTCGAAACTGCGCGACGGCAAGAAGGAAGCCGGCGCGAAATTTGCCGACTACTTCGATTTCAGCGAGCCTCTGAACAAGCTGCCGTCGCACCGCATTCTCGCAATGTTTCGTGGCGAAAAGGAAGAAGTCCTCGATCTTCAGATGCTGCCTGAGCCGGTTTCCGCGACGCCTGCTGCTGTCAGTTCCTATGAGTTCCGCATCATGCAGCGCTTTTCCATCTCGGATCAGAAGCGTCCGGGCGACAAGTGGCTTGCTGAAACCGTCCGCTGGGCCTGGCGAACCAAGATACAGGTGCATCTCAACATCGACCTGCGGCTGCGGCTATGGACTGCCGCCGAGCAGGAAGGCGTCCGTGTCTTCGCATCGAACCTGCGCGACCTTTTGCTGGCCGCTCCCGCCGGTGCGCGCGCCACGATGGGGCTCGATCCGGGATACCGGACTGGCGTCAAGGTCGCCGTGGTCGACGCAACCGGAAAGGTCGTCGCGACGACCGCGATTTTTCCCCACGAACCGCAACGCCGATGGGATGAGGCCCTTGCGATCCTCGGCAAGCTCGCCCGCGAACACCGCGTCGAACTGATCGCCATCGGTAACGGAACGGCCTCTCGCGAGACCGACAAGCTGGCGACGGAGCTGGTGAAACTTCTTCCCGAATTGAAGATGTCGAAAATCGTGGTCTCCGAAGCGGGTGCCTCGGTTTATTCGGCATCGGCATTCGCTTCAGAGGAATTGCCGGAACTCGATGTCACGCTCCGCGGCGCCGTCTCGATTGCGCGGCGGCTTCAGGACCCGCTGGCGGAACTTGTGAAGATCGACCCGAAATCCATCGGCGTCGGGCAGTATCAGCACGATCTCGGCGAGGCGAAGCTCTCCCGCTCGCTCGATGCCGTGGTTGAAGACTGCGTGAATGCCGTCGGCGTCGATGCCAACACCGCCTCGGCTCCGCTTCTGGCGCGCGTGTCCGGAATTGGGTCCGGCCTCGCACAAAGCATCGTGCAGCACCGGGATGCGAACGGCCCGTTCAAATCACGCAAGGCGCTCAAGGACGTGCCGCGCCTCGGGCCCAAGGCGTTCGAGCAGTGCGCGGGATTCCTGCGCATCACCGGTGGCGAAGACCCGCTCGATGCATCCGGCGTGCATCCGGAATCCTATCCCGTCGTCCGGCGGATTCTGGCCGCGACCAAAAGCGACATCAAGGCGCTGATCGGCAACACCGAAATTCTACGGCAGCTCAAGCCACAGGCGTTCGTCGACGAAACGTTCGGCCTGCCGACGGTGACCGACATTCTGCGCGAACTGGAAAAACCGGGCCGCGACCCCCGGCCCGCTTTCAAGGCTGCCGTCTTCAAGGATGGAGTCGAGAAGGTCAGCGATCTCAAACCGGGAATGGTTCTGGAAGGCGCGGTCACGAATGTCGCCGCGTTCGGCGCATTCGTGGACGTCGGCGTTCATCAGGACGGCCTTGTCCATATCTCGGCGATGTCGCGATCTTTCATCAAGGACCCCCGCGAGGTGGTGAAGCCGGGTGATATCGTGCGCGTGAAGGTACTTGAGGTCGATGTGCCGCGTCAGCGTATTGCGCTGACACTGCGTCTGGACGATGAAGTCGGAGCAAAACCGGATCGTGGAGCAAGGAGCGAGCCGCGCGGCAACACGCGCGCGTCGTCATCCAGCGCATCCGCCCAGCGCAAGCCCGCGCAATCCGGAACGTCGGGCGGCGGCGCACTCGCTGAGGCGCTTCGCCGCGCCACGGAGCAAAAGCAAGGCAAGCCGCGATAAGGGCAGATCGCTGCGCCTGTATATGTTTGTCTAATGGGTGCGGGAGAGCAGACGGAGAGGCGGGACCATCCTGCTCCGCGATTCTATAATCCCTGAAGGATTGCTTCGATCCGCGTCGCGATTTCAAGCAGGCGACGATCGGAATTTCTGCGGCCAATCAGCATAAGCCCCGCGGGCAGGCCCTCAATCGGCAGCGGAAGCGAGATCGAGGGGCAGTCGAGCATGTTCGCAACGCGCGGGTTGCGGAGGACAAGCCCGTTGGCCTCGTGAAAAGCCGCATCTTCCTGCACGGATGCAAGCAGCGGCGCCCGGATCGGCGTCGTCGGAACAATAAATACATCGTCGTCCGCGAACGAATTCTCAAACGCTTCGACCGCCGCATTGCGCAGCCGCGCCATGCGCACATAGTCGGTCGCAAGAATGCCGGCTCCCGCCTCGATACGAACGCGGGTCTTCGGGTCAACACCATCCAGACTGGAAACGCCAAGCCCGCGCAACGTCGCACCGACCTCGATCGAGGGAAACGTGCCGATCTTGTCGATCCGGGCCACATCGTCGAGGGCCGGATCCATGGAGCCGTCCTCGATCTGGCAACCTCCGGCGCGAAGCCGCCTTACAGCGTCCTCAAAACCGTCCAGCACCTCCGGCTCGCACCGGTCGAACAGCCTGCCACGCGCAACGATCAGACGAAAACTGCCGGGAGATGCTGCGAGCAATGGCTCCGAGGTCAGGTCTCCGGACAGGACGCGATCCGTCGCGGCGCATTCCGCAACGCTTGTGGCAATCGGCCCGATGGTGTCGAGACTGGAAGATAGCGAGAATGCGCCCTCTGTCGATATCCGGCTGCGCGTTGGCTTGAAGCCCACCGCTCCCGAAAGCGCCGCCGGAATCCGGATCGAACCGCCGGTATCGCTGCCGATACCAATCTCCGCCATCCCGTTGACAACAGACACTACCGCACCGGATGACGAGCCGCCCGGCACGCGCTGGCGATCTCGCGGATTGCCGGGGACGCCATCATGCGGATTGGTCCCGAGCGCGGAGAACGCGAACTCGGTCATCTGTGTTTTGCCGATAATGACGGCGCCTGCCGCGCGCAAATGCTTCAGAACGACGGCATCCACCGCAGCCGGCGCCAACTGGCGCAGAACAGCCGATCCAGCGCCGGTCACCTTGCCCGCGACGTCGAACAAATCCTTGATCGAAACGATACGGCCATCGAGCGATCCGCGCGTCTGTCCCGCCGCCGCACGCCGATCCGATGCTTCGGCTTCCCGGCGGGCGCTCTCGGCAAACACATCCGTGAAAGCCTTGCCGCCATTTCCGCCTGCGGACTGGATCAGGCCCAGCGCGGCCTCCAGCCGTTCGGCGGCAGAGAGTTTCGTCGTGTCGGAGCTGGAGGTCATTTCAGTTTGCCGGAATGAAGACGAGTGATCAGGAAATCACGGGAAGCACCGGAATATCATAACCGTGCGTCAACGAACGGTTGAGAACAGGATCCTTCAATTCCATTTCAAAGCGGGTTGCCGGGCGAATGCCGCCAATGGCGCCCGGTGTGCCGCAAAACATCAGCGTCCCCGCCGGGAGCGTATCCAAGCCGGTGTGCCTGCGAATAAGATCGCGGGGCGTCCGCAGAGACGATACAGGGCTGTCCTGATAGAGAACCCGCTCGCCATTGATCGTCGCCCAGGAGCGAAGGATCAGTTGGTCCCAATGACCTTCGACCTCGGCATAGGCCCACAAGTCACGTCCGACAGGCTTTCCGCAAAGCTGCTTTGACAGGGCAATCCCGGCGGCTTCCGCTTTCCGGTCTGTATGGTCCGACCCGATGCCGATCCAGAGGCCATCCGCCATCGCAACGACGACCGGTTCAACTTCGCCCGAGCTATCCGGCCCGAGAACCACAAGGTCGTCCGATTGCGTCAGCGTCTGCGCGGCCACGCGGTAATAAAGCGGCGTGGTGGACGGGCGCGGAACACCGATGGCTGCAAGTTCCTCGATGTGATGCTCGATAGCGGCTTCATCCCGGCCGGCCCATCCGGCGATGATCAGCGAATGAATGTCGATCCTGATACGGTCGCTTCCACTGCTTGCGATGCGATTGAATTCCAGAAACATCTGCGTTCCTTCAGGCTTCCGCCGATTTTGTGATGATTTCGCCGCGTTCGATCTGAAATGTCCTGTCGGCGATCCTGTCGAGCAGAACCGGGCTCGATTCGGTGATCAGCAAGGCAAGCTCGGGCCTGTGCTTGCGCAAATCGCCAAGTGTACGTGCGTAGTCCAGCGCCAGCGCCGGCGCCAATCCCTGAAACGGCTCGTCAAGCAGCAGCACTTTTCTGGCGATGAGAAGCGCTCGCCCCAGCGCCACCATCTTGCCCTGACCGCCGGAGACTCCCCCGCCCGGCCGCTCGCGCATCACATGCAACTGCGGCAACAGCGTGTAGATCTCGTCAAGCCGGCGTTTGATTTCGCCCTTGTCGAGTTTCAGGGCCAGACCGGGCAGAACGATATTTTCTTCGACGCTGATGTCCGCAACCAGCCGGCGGTCTTCAGGCGCATAGCCAACTCCGGCGCGCGCGCGATAATAGGCGGGAAACCGATTGAGATCCTCCCTGTCGAGCCTGAGCGCGCCGCTGTCGAGCGCGATCAGTCCCATGATCGCCCTCAGCGTCGTGGTCTTTCCCGCGCCGTTGCGGCCGATCAGAACTGTCGTCTTGCGTTCGATGATGTCGCAACTGATATCGCGCAGCACGCGGACACCTTCGATAGAAACCTGAACCTTGTCGAGACTCAGCATCACGCCACTCCTACGACGCTTTGCAGAACCCGTTCATCCTTGAAGACCGCGTCCGGATGCCCCTCGGCCATGATCTTTCCTGCGTTCCAGACGAGGACACGATTGGCGTAGCGGGCAACAACATCCATGTCATGCTCGACAAACAGCGCTGTCATCTGGCGCTGGCGAAGCGCCCCCATCAAGGCTTCCATCAACGGAAAACGCTCAAGCGAACTGACCCCGCTGGTCGGTTCGTCAAGCAGAACGAGACGCGGCTTCAACGCCAGCGCAATGGCAATGTCGAGCAGCTTGCGATGCCCCTCGGGCAAGGTGCTGCTGACGCGGTTGCTGTCGTCCGCAAGCCCGACGAGTTCCAGAAGCGCCTTGGCCTCCCTGCTCCGCGATTCCGTCTCGAGCGGACGGACAACGGTCCACAGACCATCCTTCGCGGCCAGCGCGAGCATCATGTTCTCGATCACACGCTGATCGGAGAAGAGCTGCGGAATCTGAAACGCTCGCGCAACACCAAGACGCGCAATCGCGCGCGGCGTAAGACGCGTGATGTCCTTCCCCGCCAGATGAACACTGCCGGAAGCCGGCCTCACATAACCTGTGCAAAGGTTGAGAAGGGTCGTCTTGCCGGACCCGTTCGGCCCGATCACCGCAAGAAACTCGCCAGCATAAATATCGAGGCTGACGCCATCCGCAGCCTTAACACCGTTGAAGCCGACATGAAGGTCCCGCGCTTGAAGAATGGCTTCGCTCATTTTGCCACCGCCTCTTTCGGCGCAAGCAGTCCGTAAAGCCCCTTCGGGAGGAACATGATCACAATGATCAGCGCGGCGCCGACAATCAGATTCCAGGCATCGGTCACCGTGACAGCCGCGGTATGAAGCAGCTCCAGAAACAACGCACCGATAAAGGCGCCCGGAACGCCCCCGACGCCGCCAAGAACCGCGACAAGGACGAGTTGTCCCGAAGCCGTCCAGAAGGCAAAGTCAGGCACGACACGTCCGATGGCGAAGCCCGTAATCGCGCCACCAAGCCCTGCGAGCGCCGCGGAAGCGACATAGGCGATCAGCAGCACGGCCCAGACAGGAATTCCGAGATACTCGAGGCGCACCTCGTTGGTGTGAACGGCCGACAGGGCGTGACCGAGCGGACTGTCCAGATAGCGCTGCACGCCAAGACCGACCAGGATCATCAGCGCGAGACTGCCGTAGAACAGCGCGTTCTTGAAAGCGGGTTCGCTCAACACAATCCCGAAGACGGTCGGGATCGGAACCGCCATACCGTCGGTGCCGCCAGTCACGCCATACAGCTTGGCGAACAGGGCATAGAACACCATCGATACAGCAAGATTCAGCATCGCGAAAAAGATCGCGCGATAACGCACCATGAACGCGCCGACCACGGCGCCTGCGATCGCGGCAACCAGAACGGAGAGCAGAACCAGAGCGCCGAAGTCATGAATTCCGGCGCGTGCCAGGAACGCGACACCATAAGCGCTTGCAGCAAAAAACATGGCATGGCCGATCGAAATCAATCCTGCACGCAGCAGGATCGCCACGCCGAGTGCTGCAAATCCCTTGGCAATCGCCAACGTGAGAACGAATTCCAGCCACGGCGCCAGCACCGGCGCAACCGCGAGAACGAGAACGGCCACAATCGCAAGACCTGTGCGCATCATATCCTCCGGGCCGTGACCGAGCCGAACAGCCCGTAAGGACGGATCAACAAAACAATCAGCATCGCCGCATAGGGAGCAACGGCATCGAGCGACGGCACGAAATAAATGGCCAGCACGCGCGCGAAGCCGACAATCAGCGATGCGAGCGCTGCACCTTCAATCTGACCAAGGCCGCCGATGGCCGCGACGGCGAAGGCAAGGACCATCGTGTCGGCGCCGAGACCCGGCGCGACACCGGATGTCGGGACCGCCAGCGCTCCACCGAGCGCCGCTAGAAACACACCGAGCGAGAACGCGATAATGAAGATCCGGTTGGTATCAATGCCGATGGACTGCGCCATTTCGCGGTCGGCAACGACGGCGGTGATCAGCCGCCCGAGCCGGGTGTGCTTGATGAGCAAACGCAGGCCAATGATGACAAGCACGGCCATCGCGATCAGAAAGATCTGATAATTCAAATATACCACGCCGCCGATCGACGAGGTGCCGAGAAGCCGCATCGGTGTATCCTCGTACAGGGACTGCACGCCGAAGATCATGCGCTGGACATCTTCGAGGATCAGGAAAAGTCCGAAGGTGATCAGAATCTGAACCGCCTCGGACTTTCCATAGGTCCATCGGATCAAGGTCCGCTCGATCAGCGGACCGAAGATCGCCGCGACAAACACCGCACTGAACAGCAATGCCACGAATGACAGATATGGACTGAGCTGTCTGCTCGCGATGAATAGGCAGATCGAGGCCGCCGCATAGGCGCCGATCGAGTAAAGGCTCCCATGCGCCACATTCAGGACCCTCAGAACGCTGAACACCAGCGTCAGACCCACCGCCGCGAAGAAGATCAAGGCGGCGCTGGCGAGACTATCCAGTAACAGCGGAATGATGGTGGTCGACATTCATGCACCTGTCAGACGGACTGCGGCGATGCGGCAAGCGCGATTACTTGTAGCTTCCGGGTTTCGGCAGCGACTTCGCGAAGTCCGGCGTCAAAGTCGAAATCCATGCAATGGGATCCTGACCTTCCTTTGGCATCAGGGAGTCACCCTTGTAGCGAACCATGTCTCCGATCACAGGGAACGCCTGATCCGCAGACTTCGCCGTCACGCCAACGATCTGGTCGACCACGCCGTCGTTATCCGCGCGGGTTTTGGTTGTTCCGGTCAGCGTCGTGACAGTGCTTCCCTTCATCGCTTCCGCAAGTTCGGCGCGGCTCGGCCACTTGCCGCCGTTCTTCTTCATGGCCGCGCTATAGGCCGCCCGAACATAGAGAAGCGTGTTGGCCATCTTGATCGACGGGAATACCGGATATTCGCCGAAACGCGTCTTGTAGGCTTCAGCAAACTTCTTTGTCTCGGCATTGGCCCTGGCGTCCGGCGACATCCACCAGCCATCGCCAAGGACACCGACGATGACACCGTCGGGCAACGTGACGCGCTGAAGCACGGTTTCACCGAGCGCCAGAACCACCTGGCTCGAGGTGAACAGGCCGCGCGGTGAAGCCTGACGCACGAAGTTCTCGAGATCGGCGCCCCAGAGATTCGAGAAGATCACGTCGGGACGCGCTGTGGCGAGTCGGGAAATTTCGGTCTGATAATTCGGTGAGCCGAGCTTGGGGAACAGCTCGGCGACAACCTGAACGTCCGGCTTCAACGCCTGCAACGCGGCCTTGAAGATCTTCGCCGCGTCATGGCCGAATGCATAATCAGGATTGATGATGGCAACGGTCTTGATGTCCGGCTTCTTCGCAAGGAGATAGATCGCGTAGGCGATGAACTCCGGGACGGTGTTGCCGTTGGGGCGGAACACATACTTGCTCTTGCCATCCAGCAGCAGTTGATGCGTATCGCAGTTCCAGCCGACGGTGGGCACTTCGAGCTGATCGGCAATCGGCGCCAGCGCAAGACAGTTGGCGCTCGACAGCGCTGCCATCATCACCTGGTTCTTCGGATCGCCCGCGAGACGGCGATATTCCGCGATGATGCCCTGGGTGCCCTGGGCTTCATCGACATAGGTCGGCGCAATCGGCACGCCGCCGAAACCGCCCTTGGCATTGATCTGCTCGATCATCAGTTCGGCGGCGTTCTTGCCCGGCATCCCGTAAGCAGCAGCCGGACCCGACGTGAACGTGAAAATGCCGAGTCCGACGGAGGCCGGCTTTTCCTGCGCGGCAACCGGGCTGGACAAGGCGAGGCCCGCAGTCAGTGCAAGTGCAGACATACAAGTGGTGATTTTCATGACATCCCCCGTTTTACGGTGCGCTGTTGGCTATGGAGTTCTGGTAGTGCCGCTGGATCAGACCGGATCGAAGTAGTGAATTTCGATCAGCATGCAGCCATTCACCGACTTGAATGGGCCGTGCTGCGCGTGAGGCGGACGGCATGCATAGGTGTTCGGCGGAAAGCTCTTGCCGCCCTCGCCCTTCGCATCGTTGCCAACGATCAGGTCACCCGAGACGAGATACACTTCTTCCCAATACTCGTGAGAAAATGGCGCCGTCGTATAGACACCGGGCTCGAAGCGGAGAAGCCGGGTGCGCGTGCCGCGCCTGTTCTCTTCGTCCAGTCCGCCGGAAAGAATCTTCTGCTGAATGCCTGCCGGATAGCCCGCGGGGACCTCCCAGCCGGTGTTCATATCGAGTGAATGGAATTCGTCGTGCTTCTTGTTCACTGGCATCTTCTATCTCCTTCTTCGATATGTCAGGCCGCCTTGCTGGGAGAGACGATTCCGCCGCTCATGTCATAGGAATCGAGCATCCGCTGAACCAACGCGTCCGAGCCCGCCCAGTCATAGGTGCGGTAGGAATGCCCCTTGGTCACGAAGGTCGCGCCGGCGTAGAACATTTCGTACTGCTGATGTCGCGACCCGAACTCTGATCCGACGGCATCCCACGCGAGCTTGTAGAATTTCACGCGGTCGTGTGAGTTCGCCTTCGGCGACTGCTGCGTCTTGTCGATCAGGCTCGCGATCTCGGGATTCGCGAAATCGGCGACCGATGACGGCAGCATGATCATGCCGCCCCCGGCCAGTTCACGCAGCGTATTCACGATGTGGGAATAGAGCTGCTGGGTCAGAACCTGGGCCGCATACAGGGTGTGACGGTGCGGAATAAAATATGGGCCGACATGCGCGCCTTTGGCTTCCATCGCGGCCACAAGCGCATCGACCATTCCGGTCTCCGCCGCGAGCTGTCCGAGCATTTCGCGCACCTGCGGAAACTGCGTCACGCCATTCATCTCGGCGGTACGATGCGCGAGGCCCGCCAGGAACTTGAGCTTCACGCTCAACCGAACCATCGCCTGATAGTTCTGATAGACATGGCACGGTGTTGCGTGGAACTGCTTCTGGCACATCTCGACATTGCCTTCGATGAACACGCGGTCCCAAGGAACCTTCACGTCATCGAAGTAGAGAACTGAGTCGTTCTCGTCGAAGCGGCTTGAGAGCGGATTGTCGAAAACAGCTCCGGCGGCATCCTCGTAGGATTTGCGCGAAAGCATCTTGAGGCCCTTGGTGTTCATCGGAATCGCGAAGGACATCGCATAGCGCTCTTCACCCGGACGCATCGGCTGGATCGTCGTGACGAACACCTCGTCCGCGACCACGCCGCCGGTGGCGAGCATCTTGGCGCCGCGGATCGTGATTCCTTCCGCGTCCTTGTCGACAACGCCAGCCGTCAGGAACGGATCGGCCTGCTCCGCCGCGCCCTTCGAGCGGTCCGCCTGCGGATTGATGATGACATAGGTCAGATAGAGATCGTTATCGCGGGCGTAGCGATAGTAGGACTCGAGCGCTCCCGCGCGCGCCGAATCGTAGGCCTTGAACACATCGAGGCCCATATAGAGTCCGGAGATACAGGATGCGACGTGATCCGGAGCACGGCCCATGAAACCGCCATGGAGCGACGCCCACGCTTCGAGCGCCTTGCGCCGCTCGACCAGTTCCGCATAGGACGTCGGCAACTGCCAGATGCGATTGGCGCGCGCGCCATCGTTGTCGAAGGTCATCAATTCCTGGTTGGCCGGCGCGCTGGCGAAATCGAACAGACCCGCCATCGACGTCGCGACGTTACGGAATGCGTGATGCGTCGTGACATCGTCCACCGATGCCCCGTTGATATAGATCGTGCGGCCATCGTTCAGGCTCGACAGATAGTCCTTTGCAGAGCGCATCATGAATCCTCCGGTGAAATCAGTAGTGAATGGGCAGCGGCCAGGTCGGCTCGCGTTCGGTTTCGTCGACGAGGTCGCGGTATCGCCCGCGAAAGAAGATCAGCGGCGCAGGCGCATCGGAATGAACGGTGTGGCGGACGACGCGGACGACGAAGATGACATGATCGCCGCCATCGTAATTTGCGTAAGGTTCACACTCGAAGTGCGCGAGCGCGCCGGAAATCAGGGGCGCTTCGGCATGGCCGACGCTGGTCTTGACCTGATCCCACTTGTTGGCCAGAGCACGCGCAAACTGGTTGGAAACGTTTTCCTGCTGGCGGGCCAGCACGTTGACCGCAAAGCCCTTGGCTTCCTGCATGGCCGGGAGGCTCAGAGCCTTTCGGTCGACACTGAAAAGCACGAGAGGCGGATCGACCGAGACCGAGTTGAACGAACTCATGGTCATGCCGACAAGTTCGCCGCTCTTCCCGCGCGCGGTTACGACCGCCACGCCGGTGGCAAATTCCCCAAGAGACTGTCTGAAAGCACGGCCGTCCATGAAGCACCCGACATTTGACGATCCCGACCCTTTTTATCTTTGTTATTTAGCTTTATGACAAAGCTATTATTCGCTGTCAACCGAATCCGTCAAGGCGGCCGTGGCTTGTTTGACGCACTGTGGTAAAGTCATGGAAATCAAAGAGAATGAGAGGCTTGCGGTGCTTGACGTACTGTTGACGGCGTCGAAACCCGAATTGCTCGACGGCGATAGCGACCGGACGCTCCGCGGCCTTCTGTATGATTACTTTGCCTTTGGCCGCAGCCTGGAGGCGGCGCGCGCGCAATTCGCCAGCTATGTCGACCTGTCGCCGACCCAATATCTGATCCTGATCGCCGTCGCGCATTCGACGGACAAGGAACCGATGGGAATCAACCAGATCGCAGCACGCCTATATCTGAGCGGCGCGTTTGTCACGATCGAAGTGAACAAGCTGGTTTCCAGCGGTCTGATCGAAAAGAGCACTCATCCAAACGACGGCCGCCGCGTGCAATTGACCGCCACGCGGGAAGGCCTCGATCGCTTGAAACGCCTCGCTGCGTTCCAGCGTCCGGTCAACGATGCGCTGTTCGGATCGTTAAGCCGCGAGGAGTTCAAACTCCTGTCGCAACTGCTTGCCCGGCTCGCCGCTGGCGGCGATCACGCCGTCAAGCTGGCGGAACACATTGCCGGAACAATTGACAACGGGGCCGCCGTCACATCGGCGCTCCCAGCACCAACCGCACGCCGGCGGAAAAGCGCGGCTCGTTAGCCGCGTCAGGGGTCGTCGAAATGCGAGCTATCACTGCTGGTGCTGGTCATACCTGACGCCACGGAGATATTTCCGGTGCTGTTAACGACGCCATCACACGCCGCGGACGCTGGAAGAACCGACGCATACAGCAAGGCGCAGCCGCAAAAAGCCGCCAACATCCCCCGAGCTGATCCGCCAACCAGGCCCACGATGTCCCCAACCTGAAATCACGTCCCTGCGTCCAGTTGGTCCGGATCACTTGATTCCACGCCATTTTTGCACCGTTCCCGGATATCTGCCGTCTCAACGCGCGCAGACAGACGATATGTCCGCCCACCCGTCTCGGGACAGGCGGGCTGGAACCTTTTCAGTTCCGGCGTGTTTCAATAGGTTGATCAGACGATTGGTGGGGGAGTCCGTGGAAGGCCAGGCACGTTTCGATGCATCAGGGTCCGACGCCGGACGATATCGTATGCTTGTCGATGCGATCACCGACTATGCGATTTACATGCTGGACCTCCAGGGGATCGTCTCAAGCTGGAATCCAGGAGCGCGCAGGTTCAAGGGCTACGAGGAAGCCGAAATCGTCGGGCAGCACTTCTCCCGATTTTATACCGAAACTGACCGGGCATCCGGTCTCCCGCAACGCGCGCTCGAAGCCGCGATCCGCGACGGAAAATTTGAAAGCGAAGGCTGGCGTGTCCGCAAGGACGGAACGAGATTCTGGGCCTATGTGGTGATCGACCTGATCCGCGACACGTCCGGCAATCCGGTCGGCTTTGCCAAGATCACCCGCGATCTCACCGAACGCAAACAGGCGGAAACTGAGTTGCGCAACAGCCAGGAGCAGTTCCGGCTGCTGGTGGATGGCGTCACCGACTATGCAATCTACCTTCTCAATCGTAACGGGACGGTGGCGAGCTGGAATTCCGGCGCGCAGCGGATCAAGGGCTACACGCAGGACGAAATCGTGGGTCAACACTTCTCACGGTTTTACACCGAAAAAGACAAGAGTGCTGGTCTCCCCGAACGCGCCCTCGAAATCGCAGAACGCGAAGGACGATTTGAGAAAGAAGGATGGCGCGTCCGCAAAGACGGAACGACATTCTGGGCCAATGTGGTGATCGACGCGATCCGCCATGCCGATGGATCCCTGCTTGGATTTGCCAAGATCACCCGTGACATCACCGAGCGAAAGGATACTGAGCGCGCGCTCGAAGAAACACGTCAGGCGCTTGTTCAATCGCAAAAGATGGAAGCCCTCGGCCGGTTGACCGGCGGCGTCGCGCATGACTTCAACAATCTGCTGATGGCCATTCAGGGCAGCCTTGAACTGCTGCAGAGAAACCTTCCCAACGACAATCCGAAGATCAGACAGCTTCTCGACAACGCGCTTCAGGGCACGCAGCGCGGCGCGGCGCTGACGCAGCGCATGCTGGCCTTCGCCCGCCGCCAGGAACTCAAGCCGATCGCGGTGAATGTTCCGGCCCTGCTGACCGGAATGACCGAACTTTTGCAGCGCTCGCTGGATCCCTCAATCCGGATCGACATACAATTTCCGGCATCGTTGCCCCCGGCTCTGGTGGACGCCAATCAACTCGAGCTTGCGATTCTTAATTTGGCGGTCAACGCGCGCGACGCCATGCCCAAAGGCGGAACAATGGTCGTCGGCGCTCGAGAGCACGTTACTTCCGGTTCAGCCGGCTCGGCTCCGCAACGCTATCTTTGCATCACCATCGCCGACAGCGGCACCGGCATGGACGAGAAAACCCTCGCGCACGCGATGGAGCCTTTCTTCACGACCAAAGGTGTCGGCAAGGGGACGGGCCTCGGTCTGCCGATGGTTCACGGCATGGCGCAGCAATCGGGAGGAAAGCTCGTTCTGAAAAGCCAGCTTGGCGTCGGAACGACTGCCGAACTCTGGCTACCTGTCGCACTGGCGGAAGCCGCGTCCGTGAAACCGCCCGTCACTCATATGCGGACCACGCGCTCCGACCGGAAGCTCGTCATCCTCACCGTGGACGACGATCCGCTCGTCGGACTGAACACGTCCTCAATTCTGGAAGAACTCGGGCACAAGGTTCATAGCGCCTCCTCGGGCACACGGGCACTCGAAATCCTTGAGCGCGAGACCGACATCGAGCTTCTGATAACCGACCAGGCCATGCCGCATATGACCGGCATCGACCTGATCAGAACCATCCGCGCCGAAAGGCCGGACTTTCCGGCGATCATCGCCACCGGCTACGCCGAGCTTCCCCACGGGGAAGCAGACGGAATTCCGAAACTCGCCAAACCGTTCAGACAACAGGACCTGGCCGCGATCATCGACGAGGCCATGCCGCCTGCATCCAGCCCGCCGCATCGGATAGCGCGGGAAGCCTAGCTGCCTTGTGCCGGATGCATTCTGACGCGGTCAGGGATTCCGGACGATATGTGTGCCGGTCTGTCCGCGAAGCGCCGCCATCGCATGATCGAGATGACTGATGATCGCGCGCTTGCCGCCCCCCTCCAGAAAGCGGATCGCGGCATCAACCTTGGGCCCCATGCTTCCCGGCGGAAAATGCCCCTCGCGATGATACATCTTGATCTCGTCGAGGGTGACCTCGGCCAACTCCTTCTGGTTGGGCTTTCCGAAATTGATGGCGACACGCGGCACCGCCGTCAGAATCAACAGTTCGTCAATGCCGAGAACATTAGCGATGTGCGCCGAGGTCAGATCCTTGTCGATTACAGCCGGAACACCGGTGCGAACACCTCGCGCATCGCGCACCACCGGCATGCCGCCACCGCCGCCTGCGATAACGATCGTGCCGCGCTTCACCAGCGCGTCGACCAGCGAGATATCGCAGACATGTTTCGGTTTGGGCGACGGCACAACATGACGCCAGCCGCGGCCCGAATCCTCGCGCATCGCCCAGTTGAGCTCCTTGCTGATGTTTTTTGCTTCCTCCTCCGTGAAGAACGGCCCCACGAATTTCGTCGGATTCCTGAACGCAGGATCATCGGCATCGACTTCGACCTGCGTGAGCAGACTTGCGACATGCCGTTGATTGCCGTCCTCCCGCAGCGCATTTTCGATCGCCTGCATCAGCAGATAACCGATCCCGCCCTGGCTGTGCGCGACGCAGATATCCATCGACATCGGCGGGATGCGGCTCATGGTCAGCATCTGACGCATCATGATCTTGCCGACCACCGGCCCATTGCCATGGGTAATGACAAGCTCGTTGTCGATCTTGGCCAGCGGCAACAACGCCCTCGCTGTGTGCTGGGCGACGTTCTTCTGCTCCTCGGACGTCCCGGAGATATCTTCGGGATGAACCGCGTTGCCGCCGATCGCGATCACGAGACGGCGCGGGACCTCGTTAAGAGTGCGCATAGCGTGTCACCTTGATGTCGTTAGCGGTGAAGGCGAGCGCCAGTTCGCAAGCCTGTGCGTTCGATGGCGCCACCAGAATTCCCGCTTCTTCCAGACGGCGAACCTGTGCGGAACGCACCTGCCGATCAAGCTCGGTGCCTGTCACCGAGGCGACGATGACCGGCGCGCTATCGGAGCGATCCGCTACAATCCCTGCCAGGTGTCCGGCAGGATCGGCATGCGCGCCATAGCCAATCACGAGATCAACGAGAACGACCCCAACCTCAGGATCGTTCAGGGCGGCGCGCAAGGCATCGTCCCGGACAGACGGGTCGATCATCTGATGCGGACGGCCCTGGGTGTATTCGTCGGCTCCCAGATCAATGATCCGGTCGCGGCCTGCGCTTTCCGGCGCGTCGAGACAGGGCACGTTCGGAATTGCCGCATTCGATGCGACCTGGCGGCCGCCGGCACCAAGGATTACCTGCGCCTCGGCGCAAAGCGTTCCGCCGGCAAACAGACCCTCGATCCGGCGATCACCCCTGCGTTTCGGCAGACGTGTCGCCAGTTTCGTCACGCTGAAATTACCGCCGATCGTCTTGCCGCCGAGCGCGAGTTCGGCTGCATCCTTGAGCGTGCGGGCAAACTTCGCATTGAGCGGCAAATCCGCCGAGTCGGCCCCGATGAAGCACACCGTGTAGGATTTCGGGCTTTTCGCGATCCGCGCGATGACAGCCTTTGCGACGTCGGGATGCGGCGGCTTGGAAATCAGCACCACATGCTCCGTTTCGGGATCAGCATCCAGCGCGTCAATAGCCATCAGCGTGGTGATCCCGCCGATCTCCTTTTTTAGGTCGCGTCCGCCGACGCCGATGGCATGTGAGATGCCCTCACCTGCTTCCGAAACGAGGCAGGAGACTTCCTGCGTACCTGTTCCGGATGCACCGATGATTCCAATTCTCCCACGCTTCAGCTTATTGGCGAAAGCCAATGGCGCTCCGCCGATAATGGCAGTGCCGCAATCCGGCCCCATCATCAGCAAGCCGAGTTCCAGCGCATGCTGCTTCAAAGACAATTCATCCGCGATCGAAACATTGTCACTGAACATCAGAACGTGCAGTCCGAGATTCAGCGCCTTGCGGGCCTCCGCGGCCGCGAACTCGCCAGGAACCGAGATCAGCGCAAGATTGGCGTCAGGCGCCGCCTTGACCGCCGCGCCGATGCTGCGCGGCCGCCACACCGCTCCTTCCGCGCTTTGGCTCTTCGGTTTGTCGAGCGCCTTGAGCGCATCGGCAAGCGCGGCGCGGGCAGCCTGCTCGCTCCCGGCCTTCACGGCAAGAATGAGGTCGTTGCCCTGCGCGTTGATGTCACCGTCAAGAAGCCCTGCATTGCGCATGATGGCCGTGTTCGATGGCGTTCCCATCATCAACGCCGCTTCGACAATGCCCGGCGCCGCGGCGATCTCACGCGACAGCCGCATCAATGCGACGGAATCCAGATAAAATCCCTTGCGGATCTCGTTCAGAACAAACGCGCTCATGACACCCCCAGATCTTTCGCAATCGCCCGGACGGCCTGCTGAAAACAGGCCATCGGCGCCTTCACCACGCCCGCACCGACCTGACCGATTCCGGGTTCACGGTGCGCAATGCCGGTATTGATGATGGGCGCCAGTCCGGTTTCGACAACCAGCCGCACGTCGATCCCTGTGGGCACTCCAGCAAAATCGAGCGCTGCAATGGTCCACTCGGAATTCTGCCCCACGGTTATTTCACCCATCGCGCGGGTAAAGTTCCCGGCCTCCGACGGCGCACCGGCGCCGATAAACCCGGCAACGGCGGGCGACGCCGCCATCGCGAAGCCGCCGAGGCCGACGGTCTCCACAATCGCAGAATCGCCCATGTCCGGGTTGGCGTCCTTCTCGGAATAGCCGGCAAAATACAGGCCTTCCGGCATCTCGACCGGCGCGGTGAACCACTGGTCACCCATACCGCTCACGCGCACGCCGAAGTCGGTGCCGTTGCGGCACATGGCGGTGACTACCGTGGAGCCGCGAATGCCCTTTGCCGGATCGGTCATCGCCTTGCCCATCGCCATCGCGATATTGAGGAAGAACTGATCGTTCTGCGCGATGAAGGCGATGCAGTCGGCGAGAATGTTGTTGTCAGTCGAGGTTCGCGCCAGCGATGGCCCGATCTCGCGCAGGAACACGCTCGAGCAGGCCAGGTTGCGCTGATGCATCTCGTCGCCCATCGAGAGACCGCGCGCGATAATCGACTTGAGCTCGATGCCGCCACGCGCCCGGATCGCCTTGGCGAGCACAGGACCGAACACGTCACGCAACCAGGCCAGCCGCGCCAGCACGCTCGCGTCGTTGCCGCCGAAGCGCATCACCTTGCCGAGGCCTTCATTGATCGCGCAGTAGGCGCGGTTTCCGAACCGCATGTTCTCGACAACGAACAGCGGCATCGACACCGTGGTCATGCCGGTCATAGGCCCCACCGCGCCGAAATGGTGGTTGGGATGGAATTCCATGCCGCCGCCGGCGGCCAGCTCCGTGGCGGATTCGAGATCGGGCGCCCAGCCCTCAAAGACGATTGCGCCGGCTACCGCGCCCCGCATCGGCCCGCACATCCTGTCCCATGTGATCGGCGGACCGGCGTGAAGGATCATCCTCTCCTTCAGGCCTTTCAGGACATCGCGCGCGGGAACGATGTCGATCAGCTTTGGTTCACCCTCCAGAATGCGCGCGAGAGCCTGCTTGTTCGCTTCCTCGATCAGTTTCATGGATGCCCCCTCACACGCCGAGCTTCGCGAGCAAGGCCGCCATCTCCGGATCGCCACCGGCGGGCGGAGACCAATCCACATGAACGACTTCGATGTCGCAATCACGCAAATCTTTCACAAAGCCTTCAAGGCCGACATTTACGACCTTCACGTTGCCGGTCAGCAGCGACTGGTACGGCTTGTTGGTTTCAGTTGCCACGAACATCGTCCTCCACTCTATCGAGACTTCAAGATAGTAAGAAAATTCTTACTTTGTCAATTGCAACGTTTGCCGCTTTTCAATCGACAACAAACAACAAGAAACATCGGCTCCCGGCGGGCGACTGGACAAGAAAAAGGCTGCTCCGGCATGACACCGGAGCAGCCAAGTTAGGAGAAACCAGACGCAGAACGTCAGGCTTCGGCAGAACTCCATGTCCGCGTGTCATCGCGAGAGAAGTGACGCTCGGCCGCGCGCAAGGCAATCAATGCACCGGCGTAACTGTCGCGACCTGAAGTGTGACCTATTGCTGAAACAGCACTGAGGAAATCCGGAAGGCGCGACACATCACCGCCGATCGTGGCATGGATCGCGCCGTGGAGCGGAGCCGCGCCGTAGCCGCGCGCGGCCGTCCGTAGATGCAATGCGCTGATGTCAGTGGTGCGGTCGAGCTTGTCAGAACACACGCTCCACAACCTGTCCCTGACATCCAGCAGATCGAGAGACGCCAGCGCGATGAGCGCGCCGCCGAGCAGGTCATCGCCGGATGGCGTGAGCCCCGGTCCGAGCCCGATCAGGGTGATGAGCAGCGTTTCGTCCTCGGGTGAGGCGTCACGGCCCGCGCATGCCTGCGCGAGAATCCGCTCGAGGGCTGCAACCGCAGGACGGGCCGCGGATATCAGCCGCGAGAGGCTTGCGGGAAACGGCAAGCAGCCCGCCGCTGCCAACCCGCTCCCGGATGGTTCCCTGCGCCACAGCGCGCTGGCCGCGCCGACCCCTCGCTGCAGATCGGCGAGCGTCCAGTCCACGAGCCTTTCCGGTCGCCAGACGGATGCGCCTTCGAGGGTCGCGAACGGCATGCCGTCGAGAGAAAGGGCGGAGCCGTCGAGCGTGATCGCGTTTTCCGATTGCGGCCAAGCATGCGGCCTGCTCTCGCACACGACATGCAGCGGTCCCGAGCCGATGTGAGGCAGGCCCACGCATATCCATTCGCGGCCGAAGGTCGCGTAGAAAGAACTGTCGAAAGCAGCCGTCACACGGCCGGCCCGCGCATTCCGGAGGGTGACGTCAGCGAACAGCCCGATCTCCCGGATAGACGGCAACGGCGAATGCCCCACCCTTCCCGGCCGGAGAAATTCCGTATGCGTCCAATGAGCCTGACTGGCCATTCCCGATCCAAAAATCCCGCAACAAGCTGCGACCTAATAAGTAATAATATTCTTACTTATCGTTGTCAAATGGCATCCAGCTATGCCGCGCGGCGAAAATCGGGTAGGCTTGGGTGAGCAGAAGACGGCCGGAATTTTTGAGGCTTGCAGGATCAGCCGCGGGGAGCGCATCGGGTTCGCCCCGGGCGGAGCGTCACACGAGATCGGACGCCTTGCCCCGCACCGGCGAAAGTTTTGGCGAGACCATCTTCTGCCCCTCGCGGGAAGCTCCCGGAGCAGCCAGCCATGTTCCGATCACATCGTGCGTATGCTTGCGGCGATCTTCAAGCCACTTTGGATCGCCCAGGTCCTTGTCGAACATCAAGGACAGCGTATGCCTGTTCGACACATGGAAATAGCTAAAGGCGGTGATCGTCACATAGAGCTGGATCGGGTCCACGCCGCTGCGGAAAATTCCGGCCGCCACGCCCCGCCTCAGAATGCTTTCGATATTGGACACGAGCGGCATTGTGAGCGCGGCGATCTTGCGGGATTTCCGGAGATATTTGCCACGCTGCAAATTCTCCGTGTTGATCATGGCGATGTAATCCTGGTGGTTCTGAAAGAACGCGAATGTAAAATCAATCAGTTCCTGCAGCGCTGTCGCAGGATCGAGGCTGTCGAGATTGAGCTGCTGCTCGGCGGCGCGGATGTCCGTGTAGACATGTTCGAGGGCTGCCAGATAAAGCCCGTCCTTGTCACCGAAGTAGTGATAGAGCAGCCGCATATTGGCTTTCGCACGATGGGCGATGGCATCAACACGCGCGCCGCCAAGACCGTTCCGGCAAAACTCGTAAGTCGCGGCCTGAAGAATCGATTCCTTGGTGAGCGCAGAATCGCGTTTCCGCTTGCCCGCTGCGGTCTTCTTCCGCGCAGGAGTTTTTTTGGCTGACGTCTCGTTCATTCCTGCACCTGGTCAACACCCTTGGAAGAATCTGGCGATCTAGCACGGAGCCGTTGCCGGCGGGCCATTCGGCCTCTGAAAATTGCATTCTATGGGCAATATCTGCCCTGACTACCACATCGCCGCTCCCTCAATCAAATCATCCGGCGCGCCGCCCGCGCCAACCGGCGGATATGTCAGCAGGCAGGCCTCTTATTGGGCAACAGAAACTGTGGCGCCATTTCGTGCAATCAGACGGCCTGCCTTATAGACATCGCGGGCCTTCGGCCGCGCAATCACCGCCTCCTGGACATGCTCCGCATCCAGCACGACAAAATCGGCCATCCCGCCCTCGGCGAGCCCGTAATCCTTGACACCAAGCGCCCGCGCCGCATGCCCGGTGACCATGCCGAATGCCAGTTCGAGTTCCGCGTCAGTATTGAAGCCGGAGCGATATCCCACAATCATCGCCCTTTCGAGCAGATCGCCGTCGCCATAAGGCCACCAGGAATCACGAATATTATCGTTGCCGGCGAAGACATTCACGCCAGCTTCATGCAACAGCATGACAGGCGGAAAAGCATGGGCGCCGGGTGCATTTGTCAGGATCGAAACCCCTGCTTCGGCCAACCGGTTCGCGGCCCGCTGCGCGACATCCCGGGGCACCTGCCCCAGCGCATAGGCGTGGCTGATCGTGACCTTGCCGCCAAGACCGAGCGCCTTGGTGCGACGCGCGATTTCCTCGATCTCAAAAACGCCGAGCAGGTCGCCATCGTGCAAATGGATGTCGATTCCAACGCCATGGCGCTCCGCAATATCGAAGATCACATCGAGATGCCCTGCGATATCGCCGTCGAAGCTCGCGGGATCGAGACCTCCCACAAGGTCCGCGCCGCCCCGGATGGCCGCATCGAGCAACTCGCGCGTACCGGGCGCCGTCACGATTCCGCTTTGCGGAAAAGCCACAATCTGGATCGAAACCTTGTCGCGATGCGCGTCGCGCACAGCCACAACCTGTTCGAGGTTTCGCAACCCGACCTGCGGATCTATGTCAACGTGACTGCGCATGTGCGTGGTGCCCTGCGACACGCAAAGCTCGATCAAGGCAGCGGCGCGCACGGGGATCGCCTTTGCCTTCGCAAGCGCCTGTTTCTCGAACTCAACCCGCTCACGCACGTTGAAGCCCGCCGTGCAGGGTCGATGCGGCTTCCAGTCGTCTCCGACAAAACCTTTGTCCAGATGAAGATGGCCGTCGACAAATCCTGGCAGCACAAGCCGGCGCTCAAGATCGACGGTTTGCCGCACCTGTGATGGATGCAGCCCCTGTTCCATCGCGGTAATGCGCCCGTTTGCCGCTGCGATATCGACAATACGTCCATCAGTCAGTCGCGCATTCTGGAAAAGCGTTTCGATCGCGGTCACGTTCACGTCCTCGATTGGGGAATGGGTTTTGAGCCGATGATCATGGCCGCACAGCGTCAGGACTGGATGATCCCCTCCGGCAGGGTCAGGCAATAATCGGCAATGCCGCCCGCCGTCGTGATCCAGATATCGTCGCGCTTTGCGGCAATGGCTTGCAACGCTTGACGCAGCGGTCGGAGCCGATGCGGCTGGCCGACAAGATAAGGATGCAGCGCAATTCCCATGACGAGGGATTGCTTCGCTGACTGGTCCAGCATTTCCTCGAAACTATCGACGATCATTCGGGCGAACTGCTCACCGGAATCCTTCCGACCGACGATGG
Organism: Afipia sp.; assembly: GCA_050249215.1. GTDB lineage: Bacteria > Pseudomonadota > Alphaproteobacteria > Rhizobiales > Xanthobacteraceae > Afipia. Next base: position 64,624 of record JBFWQX010000007.1, on the reverse strand, counting down.
ATGGAATGTCGTTCAACTCCTGCGGATAAGGCACCGACAGAATCCGTCCGCCGTTCCGCGTCTTGAACCATATCGGCTGGTCGTCCATGCACCAGTCGAGCAGATAACCGTATCCGGCCTCGGCGAGCAGGTCCGGCGTCAGATGCGATTGCGATATCCATGGCCCGAGCCAGCCCGCAGGCTTGCGCCCTTCGGCATTGGCTATCACCGACGTGCACTCGGCGATCAATTGCCGTTCGTGCGCTTCAGGCATGATGCCCTGCCGCTCCGAATTGGTCCGGCCATGACCGACGACTTCCGCTCCGCGCTCCCGAAAAGCATCCATGACTTCAGGGCAGTACGTGTAGATGCTGCTGTTCACGAGTACCGAGACCGGAAACGACAGTTCGTCGAAAAGATCCATCAATCGCCAGACACCGACGCGATTGCCGTAGTCGCGCCAGGCGTAGTTCAGGACATCCGGATGCGGACCGCCTGGACAAAGTTCCGCACCCAGACCATCCCCGAACGTGAAGTGTTCGAGATTCAAACCGATGTAGACCGCAAGGCGCTTTCCACCCGGCCAACTGAAGTCCGGGCGATTGACGATGGCGCTGTAACCGTATCGTCCATGTGAGGAAATCTCGAATGCCGCGCGTGCTGCGTCATCTCCCGCACTGCGCGAAGACGCGGCATCATTTGCCGAAATTGTGGGCATAGAAATTTTCCCATTCATCCGAAAACTCCGTCAAAGTAACTACCGCCGCTTGACATTTCGCGCATTGTTGAAGAAAGTTTTTACTTCCGTCAAGTTCGCGACACGATGAGCGGCGGAAATGCTGGCGAACAGTTCTCGATGCGAGGACTCGCCCTATCGGGAGGAATAGCAGAATGCGCTACAATTCGACATCATCGAACCGTGCCTTTTCCCACCCTTCGTTCCTGCGTGGCATGATGGGCGTTGCTTTCGCCGCGACACTCTCCGTTTCGGCGGCTCACGCCGCAGAACCCATCAAGATCGGTCTTGTCACCGCCCTGTCGGGCCAATCGGCGCGGGCCGGTGAAGCTCTCACCCGCGGAGCAACAATCGCCATCGACGAGATCAACGCCAAGGGCGGCGTTCTCGGCCGACAACTCCAGCTCGTCCGCCGCGACGATGAAAGCAATCCGGCCAAGGGCCTTATCGCCGCGCGCGAATTGATTCAGCGCGAAAAGGTTTCCGCCGTGCTCGGCGGCCTCGACACGCCAGTCGCTCTCGCGATCGTGCCGTTCGTGAACAACTCGAAGATGCCATTCGTTGTGCCGTGGGCCGCAGGCACCAACATCACGCAGAACGGCGCCGCCGACAACTATGTGTTTCGTGTCTCCGCGAAGGACAGCGAAGTCGACAAGGCTATCGTCCAGTTTGCGCGCAAGACCTACGGCACCAAAAAACCCGGCCTGATCCTTGTCAACAATCCATGGGGAGAGTCGAACGAGCACGGGCTCAAGGACGCCATGAAAGAGGCAGGCATCGAGCCCGCCGGCATCGAGAAGTTTGAAGGCAACGATGTCGATGTCGTTCCGCAGCTTTCGCGTCTGAAGCAGGCGGGTGCCGACACGCTGTTCCTGGTCGGCAATGTCGGCCCGGCATCGCAAGTCGTGAAATCGCTCGACCGCATGGGCTGGGCGCCCCCGATCGTTTCGCACTGGGGTCCGGCTGGCGGCCGTTTCACCGAGCTCGCAGGCCCGAACGCGAAAAACGTGATCTTCGTTCAGACCTACAGCTTCTTCGGCGACCTTTCACCTGTCGGCAAGAAGGTGCTGGCCGCGTTGCAGGCGAAGTATCCCGACATCAAGGGGCCGGCGGACGTGACGCCGGCTGTCGGCGTGGCCAACGCCTATGACTCCGTTCTCGTGATCGCGCGCGCAATCGAAAAAGCCAAAAGCGCGGACCCTGCCGCCATTCGCAACGGGCTCTATGACGTCGACCAGGTAAATGGCCTGATCAAGACCTACGACAAGCCTTTCACCAAGGCCCGACACGACGCGCTGACGGAGAAGGATTACATCTGGACGCGCTTTGAAGACAATCACATCATGCCTGTCGCACAGAAGTAACCTCCGTCCTCGCAAACAGGGCAGTCAGCACATGTCACTTCTTCCTGCGATCATCACAGGATTGGCGCTCGGCAGCATGTACGGACTGCTCGCGCTGGGCTTTCACGTCACCTATGCGGTATCCGGAACGGTCAACTTTTCCCAGGGCAGCTCGATGACCCTGGGAGCCGTTGCCGGATACTTCGTTCTCGTTCTCTGGGGCTGGCCGGCCGCGCTGGGCATCCCCGCCGTTCTTCTGATCTGCGCATTATACGGCCTTGCAATCGAGCGATATGCCGTGCGCCCGTTCGTGCAACGCGGATCGGACAACTGGCTGATGGCGACCGTCGCCGTCGGCATCATCGTCGACAACCTGATGCTGTTCGTGTTCGGCAAGGAGCCGCGCGGCTTTCCGTCTCCGCTCGCGGTGACTCCGATCCAGATTGTCGATGGCGCCGGCGTCTATCCCCTTCAGCTTCTGATCCCGGTCATCGGCCTGCTGCTGGCGGGCGCGCTTCATCTGTTCACGCGGCGCACCCGTCATGGCGTGGCCATGCTCGCGGTCGTCCAGAATCCCGGCGCCGCCAAGCTGATGGGTATCGATGTCGGCCGCGCCATTGCCGGAAGTTACGCGGTATCGGCGATTCTTGCCGGAATCGCAGCCCTTCTGATTGCGCCGCTGTTCAACGTCTCGTCCGAGATGGGCACGTTGTTCGGCATCAAGGCCTTCGCCGCCGCGATCATCGGCGGCCTGGGCAGCGCCTGGGGCGTGATGCTGGCCGGCCTCTGCCTCGGTTTGATCGAAGTCTTCGCCACCAGCTATCTCGGATCGGTCTACACACAGATCATCACATTTGCATCCGTTATCGTCATTCTCGTCGTTCTGCCTCACGGGCTGCTCGGCCGCGCTGGAGTGAAGAAGGTATGACCGCTCGCGCCTCTTTTCTCGCCGCCGCCGCGCTTGTGGCGATCCTCGGCTATACCGCGGTTGCTGATAGCTATGCGGTGTTTCTCATTGCGACGATCGCGCTGACGGCCATCGCTTGCATCGGCTTGAATGTCCTCCTCGGATTGGCCGGGCAGATTTCGCTCGGGCACATCGGCTTCATGGCGATCGGCGCCTATACGACCGTGCTGCTGATGGAAAAGGCCGGCTGGCCTTATCTGGCGGCGACCGGCGCGGGCATTGTCCTTGTCAGCATTGTCGGCGGGCTTCTCGCCATGCCTGCGCTGCGCGTCAGGGGTCCTTATCTCGCGATGGTCACCATCGCATTCGGCTTCATCGTCGAACATGGCACAGTCGAATGGCGCGATCTCACCGGCGGCGGCAATGGTCTCGTGTTGACTACGCCTCCTGATATTTTCGGCCTGCTCCTCAATGAACGCGGCCTTGCCATCGCCAGCGTTGTCCTGATGTTCGCAGGCGTCATCCTGTTTGACCGGCTGAAGCGCAGCGGGTGGGGTTATGCCATGCGCGCTGCGCGCGATTCCGAAGTCGCGACACGCTCGATCGGCATCGACCTTGTCAGCGTGCGAACCATGGCTTTTGTCATTTCCGCCGCGGCGATGGCGCTGGCGGGTTCGCTGTTCGCGCCCCTTCAGGGATATATCAGCCCGAGTTCATTTCCTTTCCTGCAATCGATCCTCCTGCTGTTCGGCGTGATGATCGGCGGCGCGGGTTCAGCGCTCGGCCCGATCATCGGTGCGCTGCTGGTTGTGCTGCTGCCGGAACTTCTCTCGGATCTCGCTGAGTACCGCCTGCTCGCTTTCGGGCTCCTGTTGTTTGCGGTGCTGCGTGTGGCGCCGAACGGAATCGCAGGCCTGGTCTCCCAGCTCATCGCGAAGTTCTTCCCCGCCGCATCTGCGCAGCACGAAGCGTCGAAACACTCCACAATCGGCAGCCCGGACGCCGCACTTCGTGTGGCAAGCGGGGCTCCATCGGTTGATGTCACCGATCTTTCAATTGCATTCGGCGGCGTCCGCGCTGTGCAGAATGTCTCGTTCACCGCACAGCCGGGTCATGTCACCAGTGTGATCGGCCCGAACGGCGCTGGAAAGACCAGCGCGCTGAACCTGCTCTGCGGCTTCTATCGCCCGACGTCTGGCACGGTGAAGCTGGGAGACCGCGACCTGACCGGCCTGCCGTCGCATACTCTCGCCCGTCTCGGTGTCGCGCGCACATTCCAGACCACCCAACTGTTCGGCTCGCTCACCATCATCGAAAATACGCTCCTCGCGGAAACGGCAGGAAAGCTCGGCGGCATCGTCTCGCCCCTGCGCAATCCGGAATCCGAGCGGTTCGCACGGTCGTTGCTGCGGTTCGCCGGCGTTGACGGCGACCTTGACCGGCCGGCGGAATCCCTGCCGCATGGCGAGAAGCGTCTTGTCGAGATCGCACGCTCGCTGGCCCTGCGGCCAAAGGTGTTGTTGCTCGATGAGCCGGCCGCCGGCCTGTCGAAAGGCGATAAACAGCGGCTGACAGAGCTACTTCGCCGCATCGCAGGCCTTGGTGTCGCGGTCATTATTGTCGAGCACGACATGCCCATGATCATGGCTCTGAGCGACCATATCGTGGTGCTCGACGGCGGCAAGCGGATCGCCGTCGGCGGACCGGCGGACATCCGCAACGATCCTCTGGTCCGGAAGGCGTATCTTGGCGACGCCGCAGCGAAGGAGCAACAGCACCGTCCGCCGCGTCAGGTTTCGCCGGAAATCATGCTGGAGATCAGGAATCTCGATGCATTCTATGGTCTGTCTCAGGCTCTCGAGAGCATCGACGTCACGGTCGCGAACGGCGAAGCCATTGCCGTGCTCGGAGCGAACGGTGCGGGCAAGACCACGCTGATGCGCTCGATCGCCGGACTGGAGCCGCCCCGGGCCAACGGCGAAATACAGCTCTCCGGCAAGCGGATCGACAACCTTCCGGCCTATGCCCGGGCTCGTATCGGCGTCGTTCTGGTGCCCGAAGGACGGCAGGTCTTCCCTGAACTGACCGTCCGCCAGAATCTTCAACTCGGCGCCTATGCCCGCCCCGGCATTGACCTCGATGCCGAGGTCGAAACCATGCTGACACGCTTCCCGCGTCTGAGACAGCGCATTGATCAACGGGCCGGCCTGCTCTCCGGCGGCGAGCAGCAAATGCTCGCGGTTGCCCGCGGCCTGCTGACATCGCCGAAAGTGCTGATGCTGGATGAACCCTCCCTCGGCCTCGCACCGCTGGTGGTCGACGAGCTGTTCGCGTCGTTCGAGCGGCTCCGCGCCGAAGGCATGACCCTGATCGTTGTCGACCAGATGGCGGGACATGCCCTTGCGGTGGCTGACAGGGCTTATTTGCTGGAAACCGGCGCCATCGTGAAAAGCGGCAATGCCGGAATCATCGCTGAAGACCCATCGCTCGAAGCCAGCTATCTGGGCGGCGAGGTTCAGGCAAAAGCTGCGCCACGCACGACCGTGGGCGCCTGAATGTCATCGGCATCGGCCTGCCCGGCCGACGCCCATTTTAGCCGAACATCAACGGCTCAGTGACTGATCATCCACGGCCGTGCCGTCGGAAAGCCCTTCGCACCGGAACGGGACTTCGTCATCAGCCGCGACGGTTTGCCGCCCGAACAGCAGCCGCAACCGGGGCCGTGCGATGCCTTGTATTCGCCCAGAGTTTTCGGCGCGTTGGCGCTGCGCTCATTGACCGCATGTGATTTGCGTGTTGCCGCCGGCATGCATGAAAAGTGCGGCGCCGTCAGAATGGCGCGCGGCGCGGAAACCGCGCAATGCGGACAGTCCTGCGGCATGTCGTATTCGGACATCGGCCGCATCTCGGTGAAAGGTCCGCAATCCTTGCAAAGATACTCGTAAACCGGCACAGCCCGTCTCCCTCGGTTTGCTCAGTCGATATCTGATCCGCGCTGACGTGGAGACGGCGCATATTCTGCCGTCTCCACGTTGCCTCGCGGGTTACTTGTCAGGCGACAGCGGCATGTCGATGCCGCCCTTGATGTGTTTGATTGGGCCGACCGACGACGGCATGATGTCGAAGTCGAAGATTTCCGTCGGCAGCCACAGCGTCGCGCAGGCATTCGGCACGTCGACCACGCCCGATATGTGCCCCTGCACCGGCGCCGTCCCGAGGATGGAGTAGGCCTGCGCGCCGGAATATCCGAACTTCTTCAGATATTCGATGGCGTTCAGGCATGCCTGGCGGTAGGCGATATGAACGTCGAGATAATGCTGCTTGCCCTGCTCGTCGACGGAGATGCCCTCGAAGATCAGGTAGTTGTTGTAGTTCGGCGTCACCGGCGACGGCTTGAAGATCGGATTCTTGATACCGTACTTCGCCATGCCGTCCTTGATGACATCGACCTTGATGTGCAGCCAGCCAGCCATTTCGATGGCGCCGCAGAACGTGATTTCGCCGTCACCCTGACTGAAATGCAGATCGCCCATCGAAAGGCCCGCGCCCGGAACATAGACCGGGAAGTAGATTTTCGAGCCGCGCGACAGATCCTTGATGTCGCAATTGCCGCCATGCTCGCGCGGCGGAACGGTGCGCGCGCCCTCCGCGGCCGCCTTCGCCTTGGCGTCGCCCTTCAGGCGGCCCATATGCGCGGTGGGTCCGAACGGCGGATTGGCGAGGCCCGGGACGCGGGTCGGATTGGTGGCGATCAGCGCGGTCTCGCGCTCGTTCCACATCGACAACATCTTGGGATCAGGCAGACAGCCGATCAGGCCCGGATGGATCAGGCCCGCGAAGTTGACGCCGGGAACATGCCGCGATGAGGTATACATGCCCTTGAAGTCCCAGATCGACTTCTGCGCCAGCGGAAAATGGTCGGTTAGGAACCCGCCGCCATTCTGCTTGGAGAAGAAGCCGTTGAAGCCCCACAAGCTCTCCTTCATCGGGCCGACGTCGAGCAGATCGACCACCAGAAGGTCGCCTGGCTCTGCACCCTTGACGCCGATAGGACCCGACAGGAAATGGACGATCGACAGGTCGATATCGCGCACGTCGTCCGCCGAGTCGTCGTTCTTGATGAATCCGCCGGTCCAGTCGTAGGTCTCGATGATGAAATCATCACCGGGATTGACCCACTCCACCATCGGAATGTCCGGATGCCAGCGGTTATGAACCTTGTCATTGTCGTAGGCCGACTGATTGAGATCGACCTTGATCAGTGTATCTGGCATTTAGGATGCTCCCCTGGTTACGAACGGCTTGGTTAAACGGAAAGATATTTTGCGACCTGCGCAGCGTCGATGCCGTCGCGTGCTTCGTCGCGAACGATTTCACCGTTCTCGATGACGAGAACACGATCGGCGACATCGAGCGCAAAACTCAACACTTGCTCGGAAACAATGATCGAAAGACCGCGCTCATCGCGAATGCGTTTCAGCGTGCGCGCCATCTCGCGGATGATTGAGGGCTGGATGCCCTCCGTTGGTTCATCCAGCAGAAGAACCTTCGGATTGGTTGCGAGAGCCCGGGCGATGGCGAGCTGCTGCTGCTGACCGCCGGACAGGTTGCCCCCGCGCCGGCCCTTCATTTCGAGAAGAACAGGAAACAGCTCGTAGATATTGCCGGGAACCTCTTTTCCGCCCGACGCCACCAGTCCGGTTTCGATGTTCTCCTTCACTGTCATGGTCGAGAAGATCATGCGGCCCTGCGGCACGTAGGCAAGACCTTTGGCGACCCGCTCGTAGCTCTTCAGCTTGCTGAGTTCGCTCCCTTCCATGGACACCGATCCGCTTTTGGTCGGCACAATGCCCATCAGGGATTTCATCAGCGTGGTCTTGCCCATGCCGTTGCGGCCCATGATCGCAACGATCTCGTTCGGCTGAACCGATACGTTGAGGCCGTGAAGGACTTCACTTTGCCCGTATGCGACATGAAGATCGGAAATCGCAAGCATGGTGTCTTTCCTTGAATAGCGGACCTAGTGACCGAGATAGACTTCGATGACCTTGGGATCGTTCTGCACCGCTTCCATCGAGCCTTCCGAAAGGATCTTGCCCTGATGCAGCACAGTCACCTTGTGGGCGATGTCTTCGACGAACTTCATGTCGTGCTCGATCACCAGAACCGAGCGGTCCTTGATGATGCGATTGAGAAGTTCGGCGGTCTTCACCCGTTCGCTGACACTCATGCCGGCAACCGGCTCGTCCAGCATCAAAAGATCAGGGTCCTGGATCAGCAGCATGCCGATCTCCAGCCATTGCTTTTGGCCGTGACTGAGAAGCTCGGCACTCATCCCGAGGCGATCTTTCAGAAAGATCATCTCGGCGACCTCCTCCACGCGCTCGCGCACTGCCTTGTCACGCTGGAATGTCAATGCGCCAAACACCGTGCGCCCGCGCGGATAAGAGATTTCGAGATTCTCGAACACGGTGAGGTCGTCATAGATCGACGGCGTCTGGAACTTGCGGCCGACGCCCGTCTGGACGATCTCGTTCTCCTTCATTCGGGTCAGTTCCTTGCCGCGAAACTGGATGGAGCCGGATGTGGCCTTGGTCTTTCCGCAGATCAGATCCAGCACCGTAGTTTTTCCGGCGCCATTGGGACCGATGATGACCCGGATTTCGTTCTCATCGACATAGAACGACAAATCGTTCACGGCCTTGAAGCCATCGAAAGAAACCGTCAGGCCTTCGACTGCGAGAAGAAATTCCTTTGGCTGATGACCGACAAGCATGATGCTCTCCTATTCCGCGGGCGCGCCGTCGGCGACCGAGCCGCCGGTCCAGCCGTTCTTTCCACCGACCTTCGGCTTGCGCAATGAAAGCAGACGGTCGATGTGCTTCTGGATGTGATCGCGCCAGATTCCGGCCAGGCCGTTGGGGAAGACCAGCACCACGGCGATGAACAGTGCGCCAAGACCGAACAGCCACAATTCCGGGAACGATTCCGAAAGGCTAGTCTTGGCGAAATTCACCAGCAGCGTCCCGTAGACAGCCCCGAGGATCGACAGACGTCCGCCGACTGCCGTGTAGATCACCATTTCGATGGAGGGCACGATGCCGACGAAGGACGGCGACATAAACCCGATCTCAAGGGCGAACAACGCGCCGCCGATTGAGGCGAAGACCGCGGCGGCACAGAAGGCAAAGATCTTGAAGTTTGCCACGCTATAGCCAGAGAACCGAACGCGATCTTCCTTCTCGCGCATCGCGACCAGGATACGGCCGAGCTTGGAATGCCGGATGAAGAGTGCAACGCCGATACATCCGAACAGCAAGGCCACTTCCACGAAGTAGAGAATGAACTTGGCATTGTCGGTGCGAATGTCCCAGCCCTTCAGCGTCCGCAGGTCGGTGATGCCGTTGACGCCGCCGGTGTAGCCCTGCTGGCCGATGATCAGGATGGTCAGGATCGCGGCGATCGCCTGGGTGATGATCGCGAAGTAGGTGCCTCCGACCCTCCGCTTGAACATCGCGGCGCCGACGATGAAAGCGAAGATCGCGGGGATCAGAATGATCGCAATGATCGTGAAAGTCAGACTGTGAAATGGCTTCCAGAACAAAGGGAGTTGCGTGATCTGGTTCCAGTCCATGAAATCGGGGATACCTGGCGTCGATTGAATCTTCGTGTTGGCGATGCTCGACGCTTCCAGCTTGAGGAACATCGCCATGCAGTAGCCGCCGAGGCCGAAGAACACGCCCTGCCCCAAGCTGAGAATTCCGCCGTAACCCCAGCAGATCACAAGTCCGATGGCGACAAATGCGTAGGTCAGATACTTCGCGACCAGATTGAGCCGGAAGATATCGAGCATCAGCGGAAGGATGACGACCAGCAGAACCGCAAGCGCCAGAATGCCGACGAATTCGGTGCGGTTGGCAAATCGCGGATTGTCGTTGACCGCTTTGGCGACAGAAGTTTGCTCAACACTTTTCTCTACGCTTTTGTTGGACATTTTCCTGGCCTTTTCACTTCCGGACCTTGAGGGCGAACAGTCCCTGCGGCCGCAGCATGAGGATGCCGACAACGGCAAGCAGCGTGAGAACCTTGGCCATCGAGCCCGACAGGAAAAATTCCATGGTCGACTGGGCCTGCGAGATGGTGAAAGCTGAGGCGATGGTTCCAAGCAGGCTGGCAGCGCCGCCGAACACTACGACAAGGAATGTGTCGACGATGTAGAGCTGACCGGATGTTGGGCCTGTCGAACCGATCATGGTGAAGGCCGAACCCGCGACGCCGGCGATTCCGCAACCGAGACCGAAGGTGTAACGATCAACTTTTTCCGTGTTGATGCCGGTGGCGCCTGCCATCACGCGGTTCTGCACCACGGCGCGGACCTGGCGACCCCAGCGCGACTTGTACATGATGTAAGCGACGCCGAGCGTGATCAGGACTGTCAGACACATCACGAAGATGCCGTTGATCGGCACCTCGATCGTATCCGTGAGCTTGAGCGAGCCCAGCATCCACTGCGGAAGTTCGACGCCGACTTCACGGGCGCCGAAGATCGAACGATAGGCCTGCTGCAGCATGAGGCTCAATCCCCATGTTGCGAGCAGCGTATCGAGCGGGCGCTTGTAGAGATGGCGTATCAGCCCCCACTCCACCACCATGCCGAGCGCACCGGATGCGATGAAGGCCAGTATCATTGCGATGAAGAAGTAGCCGCCAAAGAGCGACGGCAGATAGGCCTGAAAGAAATTCGAGGTCATCCAGGTGACGTAGGCGCCGAGGATCATGAACTCGCCATGCGCCATGTTGATGACGCCCATCTGGCCAAAGATGATTGCAAGGCCGAGCGCCATTAGAACGTAGACGGAGAACAGGATAAGGCCCGCAAATCCTTGCATCACAAAGATCGAGCCGAGATCGCCAATCGAGTAGTCGCCGAACATTTCAATTCTCCGCCAGGGAAGTCTCGCGCCGCGGACGAATCCGCGGCGCGAGCGCTGCGGGTGTGGGCTGACGACCCACACCTGGGAGCTGATTGTTGTGAGAGACCGGACGCGCGGCTTACTGGTAGCCCTTTGGAAACGGATCCGGCTCGATCAGATCCGGCGTCTCGTAGACAACCTTGAACTGGCCATCGAGACCAGCGAGACCGACGCGGGTCTTCGACCAGAGATGGTGGTTTGGATGGATCTTGACGTAACCTTCCGGCGCCTTGGTGAACTCGATCCCTGCGGATGCCGCCGCGATCTTGTCGACATCGAAGCTGCCGGCCTTTTCGACCGTCATCTTCCAGAGCCACGGGCCGAGATAGGCAGCCTGGGTGACGTCTCCGATCACGGTCTTTTCGCCCCACATCTTCTTGAACGCGGCGACGAACTCCTTGTTGTTCGGATTGTCGAGCGACTGGAAGTACTTCATGCAAGCGAATGCGCCTGCGATATTTTCGCCGCCGATGCCGTCGATTTCGTCCTCGGTGACCGAGATGGTTAGCAGCTTCTGCTTCGACAGGTCGATACCGGCCGCCTTGAGCTGCTTGTAGAAAGCGACGTTCGAGCCGCCGACGATGATGGCGTAGATCACGTCCGGCTTGGTCAGCTTGATCTTGTTGATGACCGAGTTGAACTGGGTGTGGCCGAGCGGGAAGTATTCCTCGCCGACCACCTTCGCGCCCTGCAAATGGCCTTCGATATGCTTGCGCGCGATCTTGTTCGAGGTGCGCGGCCAGATGTAATCCGATCCGAGCAGATAGAAGGTCTTCGCACCCTTGGTCTTGTTGACCCAGTCGAGGCCGGCGATGATCTGCTGGGTGGCTTCCTGGCCGGTATAGATGACGTTCTTGGACTGCTCGAGGCCTTCGTAGAAAGTAGGATAGTAGAGCATGCCGTTGTACTGCTCGAACACCGGCAACACCGCCTTGCGCGAGGCCGATGTCCAGCAGCCCATCACCGACGCGCACTTGTCGTTGACCAGCAGCTTCTTCGCCTTTTCGGCGAAGGTCGGCCAGTCGGACGCGCCGTCTTCCTGAATGAACTTGATCTTGCGTCCGAGAACGCCGCCCGAGGCATTGATCTGCTCGATCGCCAGCTTTTCAGCCTGCACCGATCCGGTTTCCGAAATCGCCATCGTACCGGTCACCGAGTGCAGGATACCGACGGTGACCTCGGTATCGGTCACCGCAAGACCCGTTGTGTTGACGGCTGAAGTCGCCGGTCCTGCACCGAATGATGGGCGAGACATCATGGACATGGCTGGCAGCGCCGCCATTCCCATCAACATCTTGCGCCGGAAAGGTGACTGCAATCCCTGATCTTTTTTGTCTGACATGACCGCCCCTTGTGTTGGCTGAACAACGCTTCGATAGGGGAACGATGGCCCGGATTGTGCATCGCACGCATACGTGAAATCGCGCATACGGCACCGCAAAAGCGCGACGTAGATTTTTCAGCGGGCGATGTGGACCATGAGGAGAACAGGTTGGTCGGGCGGCAGCGCATAGACCGTGTCAGGCGCCAGTATAATCAATGGGTTGCCAACCAGACGCTTGAGGACTACGCGCTCCGCTTCACAGCCAAGAGTGCGCGGCGCTGGTCTGCGGCCCGCGTGGCGAACACGGCACTGGGCGCGATCTCTTTCCTTGCCCTTGAGGCCATCGGCGGAACCATCACGCTCAACTACGGCGTGACCAATGCGACTGCCGCCATTCTCGTGGTCAGTGCGGTCATTTTCTGCTGCGGACTGCCGATTGCCTATTATGCAGCCAGATACGGCGTAGATATTGATCTGCTGACCCGCGGCGCCGGCTTCGGCTACATCGGATCAACGGTCACATCGCTGATCTACGCATCCTTCACCTTCATTTTCTTCGCAATCGAAGCCGTCATTCTGGCAATGGCGCTGGAACTCTGTTTTGGCCTGCCTCGCCCCATCGGGTATCTGGTCAGCGCGGTGGTCATCATCCCGCTGGTGACACACGGAATCACGCTCATCAGCCGCTTCCAGCTTTGGACGCAGCCGTTCTGGATATTCCTCCACATTCTTCCCTTCGCTGCGATCGCGATCAAGAGCCCCGGCTCGTTCGCCGAATGGCGCGCATTTCCGGGAGAACATGGCAGCCCGTCCGGGCAACTGGATTTGCTGTTGTTCGGCACCGCCGCCTCCGTCGTATTCTCGCTGGTGGCGCAGATCGGCGAACAGGTGGACTTCCTGCGCTTTTTGCCGCGCGATCGGCGCACATCTAAGCGCGCCTGGTGGTTCGCCATGATCAGCGCCGGACCGGGCTGGATCGTGCCCGGCGCAATCAAGCTGCTGGCCGGCTCATTCCTCGCGTTCTTCGCGCTCAAGCACGGCGTCGTCGCGGAATACGCCGCCGAGCCCTCTCACATGTATCTGGAGGCGTTCCGCTACGTGCTGTCGCAGCCCGATCTCGCCTTGGCGCTGACAGGCACGTTCGTCATTCTCTCACAGCTCAAGATCAACGTCACTAATGCCTATGCCGGCTCCATCGCGTGGTCGAACTTCTTTTCGCGGCTAACACACAGCCATCCGGGCCGCGTCGTCTGGCTGGTGTTCAATGTTCTTGTGGCGTTGCTGCTGATGGAGATAGGCGTCTACAAGGCGCTCGAGCAGACCCTGGCGCTTTACTCGAACGTCGCGATTGCGTGGGTCGGCGCGCTTGTGGCGGATTTGATCATCAACAAACCACTGGGGCTGCGTCCGCCGCACATGGAGTTCAAGCGCGCGCATCTCTACGACATCAATCCCGTCGGCGTGGGGGCCATGACGATCGCGACAATCGTCTCGATCAGCGCATTCTATGGATTCTTCGGCCCCACCGCCAAGGCGTTGGCCCCATTTGTGGCGCTCACCACGGCGTTCGTCGCAGCCCCGCTCATCGCCTACGCGACCGGCGGAAAATACTACATCGCGCGCAAACCGAAACGAAGCTGGCAATCCGCCGAAGCCATCAAATGCTGTATCTGTGAACATGCGTTCGAGCCGGAGGACATGGCCTCCTGCCCCGCCTACGCCGGACCGATCTGCTCGCTCTGCTGCTCACTGGATGCACGCTGCCATGATCTCTGCAAGCCGCATGCGCGTGTGCAGGCGCAGCTTTCGGAAACTCTCGGACGGCTTCTGCCACAGGCCATCTACGCCCGCATCAACTCTCAACTCGGCCACTATCTCGGTGTCTTTGCCGCAGCCGCCGGGCTTGTCGGCCTGACGCTGGGCCTAATCTACCTGCAGACCGCCAACGCCATACGATTCGACCAGATCCAGCTCTCCGATGTGCTGTGGAAGGTGTTTTTTGCCTTGACCATCATCATCGGTGTCGTCGCCTGGCTGTTTGTCCTCGCCAGACAAAGCCGGCAGGCCGCGGAAGCGGAAACCCGGCGGCAGACAACTTTGCTAATGCAGGAAATCGACGCCCATCGGAAGACGGACCTGGAGCTTCAGCGCGCAAAAGAGGTCGCGGAATCCGCCAACCTCGCCAAAAGCCGCTATGTGGTTGGCCTCAGTCACGAACTGCGCTCACCGCTAAACGCGATCAGCGGATATGCCCAGCTCCTGGAGCAGGATGACACCATCCAGCCGAAACCGCGCGACCAAATTCGCGTCGTTCGCCGCAGCGCGGACCATCTGTCCGGCCTGATCGACGGCCTTCTGGACATCTCGAAAATCGAGGCTGGACGATTGCATCTGTCCCGCGACGAAGTCCGTCTGCACGCCTTTCTTGATCAGCTCGTCGGCATGTTCCGTCTTCAGGCCGCGGCAAAAAATATCGAGTTTGTGTTCCAGCGGCCGGAAACCTTGCCGCCGGTGGTCTATGCCGATGAGAAGCGTCTGCGCCAGATTCTGATCAACCTGCTGTCGAACGCCATCAAGTTCACCCAAACGGGCAGCGTTCACTTCATCGTCCATTACCGCAGTCCTGTCGCAGAGTTCGAGGTGCGCGACACCGGCCCCGGAATTCATGCGGATGACCTGGAGCGCATTTTCGCACCTTTCGAGCGCGGCGCACTGGGGGTCGCACAGCCCCAGACCGGAACCGGACTTGGATTGACCATCAGCAAACTTCTGGCCGGCGTTATGGGCGGCGATATTCGTGTCACCAGCGTGGTGGACAAGGGCAGCACCTTCTATGTGAAGATGCTGCTGTCTGAAGTCACCAATCCAACCCGCCTGAAAGCCATCAACGCGCCGATCTTCGGCTATCACGGTCCGCGCCGCACCATTCTGGTCACCGACGACGATCCGACGCAGCGTGACCTGCTGCGAGAAATTCTGACCCCGCTCGGATTCATCATTCTCAGCGCCCATGACGGCGAATCGTGCCTGAACCTCGCACAACACTGCCAGCCCGACCTCTTTCTCCTCGATATCTCCATGACCGGCATCGACGGCTGGACCGTCGCCGAGACATTGCGCACAATGGGGCATCATCACGCCCGTATTCTGATGGTGTCGGCGAGCGCACTGGAGGCGCACGGGGCACCACTCGCGCAACCGTTTCACGACGGATACCTGATGAAGCCAATTGACGTTCCGCGATTGCTGGAGCTTGTCGGACAGTTGCTGAAAATCGAATGGCGGTATGAGCCGGACGACGCTCCAACCGCGGTCTGGAGCGTCAAGGACGACCTCGCCCCGCCCGTCGAATACGTCGATGAGCTTATCAATCTTGGGCAGATCGGATACGTGACGGCCATTCACACCAAACTCGACCAGATCAATCAGGATCATCCCGAACACGCGGCATTCGTCGCCCGGATGCGGTCCCTGATCGAGCAGTTCGACCTTGGCCAGTACATGGCAACCCTGAAAACCGTGCAGCGTCATGACCATTGAGAAAAAGCGCGACACCGTTCTGATCGTGGACGATTCCCCCGAAACGTTGCGGATGCTGACGGATGCGCTGGATGGCGTCGGCATGACCGTCATGGTGGCGCTCGACGGCGCCTCGGCGATGCGCGTTGTCGAGCAAATCCTGCCTGACATCATTCTTCTGGATGCCGTCATGCCAGGAATCGACGGCTTTGAAACCTGCCGGCGGCTCAAGCGCCTGCCCGGCCTCACCGACGTTCCGGTGATCTTCATGACCGGCCTCGCTGAAACCGAACACATCGTGCGCGGCCTTGAAGTTGGGGGCGTGGATTATGTCACAAAGCCCATCGTAATCGCGGAGATGCTTGCCCGCATCAAGGTGCATCTTGCCAATGCGCGCCTCACCCAGAGCGCGCGCGCCGCGCTCGATGTCTCCGGGCGCATCCTTTTCGCGGTCGATCACCGGGGACGAATGATCTGGGCGACACCGCAGGCACAGAAACTTCTGGTGCGGAGCGAATCCGGCAATGATGCCCCTGAATTGCCCGAGTCCTGGCTTGCCTGGCTCGAGCGAATGCAGCAAGGCGGGGCCGCGCCAAAGTCACCCCCGTCGACACCCTTTGGAGACAGCAAGCATCGCCTTCAGTACATGGGCCGACTGAATGCGGACCAGTTTCTCCTCAGACTGACCCGGGAAACCAGTTCCGATTCACCGGCCGAATTCAGCAAGGAACTGGGGCTGACCAGCCGCGAAGGCGAAGTCCTCTCCTGGCTGAGTAAAGGAAAGACAAATCGCGACATTGCACAGATACTTGAACTAAGTCCGCGCACCGTGGACAAGCATCTCGAGCAGATTTACGCGAAACTTGGCGTTGAGAATCGCACCGCTGCCGCCGCCGTGGCAGCCAATGCCAGCCAACGACATTCCTGAGACGCGACGCTGTCTTCAGGAAGTCCGGTTCCTGCTTAGAAAACCGCCGACCGCACGCATCAGCCAGCTCGGCTGATATTTGATCCATTGAACCGCCAGTTCATTGGCGATGCCCGCGACATGAACGGGCTTCCCGGACATGCAGGCGCGGTATCCCTCCAGAGCCACGGTCTTGGCGTCCATAATCATCATTTTTGGAACGCTTGTGAGATTGGTCCCGTGAACCATGGCGGTCTCGGTTACTCCGGGGCACAGAGTCGTCAACGTCACCTTGCTGCCGCTCAACTCCTGGGACAGCGCTTCTCCGAATGACAGGACGTAGGCCTTGGATGCTGCATAAACCGCCAGATTCGGTACAGGTACAAATGCAGCTATCGACGCAACATTCAGGATCCTGCCGCTGTTCCGCTCCAGCATGGGCGGGAGAAAAAGATGGGTCATCGCGGTGGTCGCTTCGATGTTGACCCGCAGCAGTTGCATGGTGTTGTCGAAACTGATGATATTGAAGCGATCCTCAAACAGAAGACCCGCATTGTTTACCAGTAGATCAATCTGAATTCCGGAATCTGCCAAAGTATTGAATACAGCTTGCGGCGCGCCGGGATCGCTCAGATCTGCAGGAAGGACCGTAACCTTGCTGCCATGATTGGCTTTCAGTTCATTGGCGATTTCCTGAAGTTTCGCCGCGCTTCGTGCCAGCAGAACCAGATCGAAACCGTTAGCGGCCAGTACGCGCGCAAATTCCAGGCCGATACCACCCGATGCGCCGGTTACAAGCGCACACTGGCCGCGATTCTTTTCTGTAGTCATGGGCGATCCTTTTCCAGTCTCTACCAACCCACTGTCAGCGACGCTGCCTCAATAATCGCCTCGCTGGACTGCGAACACGACTGATCTTCCTATCTGCGCATTGCAACTTTCGGCGAGGCTGCGGTATCAATCGCTTTGAATATATCCGCTGTCACACGCTCAATTGGCTGCAATCCATCGACGCTCTTCAGAACACCTCGCGCACGGTAGTAATCAATCACCGGTGCCGTCTGCGCGCGATATGCATCAAGTCGAACCTTCAACGAGTCGTGGTTGTCATCCGCGCGCTGCGCGATGCCACGTTCCTTCGCCTCGTTCACTCTGATCAGAATACGGCCGAGCAGGACCTTCTCGTCGACCTGCAATTCGACGACATGATCGAGTTCCAGATGCTCCGTGTGAAGGACATCGTCGAACGTGACGGCCTGCGATACGGTTCGCGGAAAGCCGTCGAGAATAAAGCCTTTCCTGGCATCATCCTGGGAAATTCGCTCGACAACGGCGGCGATGACGAGCTGGTCCGACACCAGCGCGCCGCTTGCCATGGTCTGCCTGATCTTCCGCCCGATCTCCGTATCCGCCTGTGCCGCCGCGCGCAACATGTCGCCAGTTGACAGATGCAGTACGCCGTACTTTTTAACGATGCTTTCCGCCTGCGTGCCTTTTCCCGCTCCCGGCGGGCCCAACAAAACAATCCTCACTGTCCCCTCCCCAAACTGCCATTGCACTGATGGTCGAAATTCTACCGCTTACCCTGGCCGACGTCCTTGCAAGGCCAGCCATCCCGACTTCAATGCATGGTCAAACAGACCGACGTGCTCGGCAGTAACTTCCGCCGCGACACTCGCAAGATCGGCGCGAGGCAATCGCACGAAGGCCTCTGCCTCGGCGCCCGAAGACACGATCCTCAAACCCTGCTTCCGGGCGAGGTGCATCATCGGAGCATTCTCGACAAGACAGTTCATGAACAGAACACGCACACCCCAGATACGGGTCCGCGATGCACACCGTTCAAGCAACGCCTCGCCAATCCCCTGTCCGCGGCTTTTCGCCAGAACGGATACCCCCAATTGAGCATGATCCTCCTCGCGGGCGAGATGAGCCGCTCCCACAATCACAAGTTCGTCGTCGGTCGAGACGAATACGGCATCACGCGAGAGATCAATGCTGTCGGTGTATTGGCGTATACCGTCGTCGGAGAGAACCTGTCCAAATCTCAGGCGGCGATCTTCCGCATCAAGAGCCAGCAGATGAGCGAGGAGCCGCGAACGCTCCTCCGGAATGAGTTCTCGCGTTGTGATCCCCAGATGCAATGGCTCCTCCGATCATCTCGCATCCAGGACGCCCGTCTGTCGGCTTCTGCCGGGACATCCGGCCCGCGCCGGATGTCCCGACAAAGTCTTGTCATCAGGCCATCGCCAACCGGGAAGCCGGTGCCGGACGGAGAATGAACGTCAGCATCAGGCCCGCCGTTATCCACAAGACCGCAACGAGGATCATGCTTGCCACCGGCGTTCCCGTCGCTTTGTTGATCGACGCGATGATCGACGGCGTCACGAACGGCCCGAGATTGCCAAGACTGCTGATCAGCGCGATACCGCCTGCCGCGGTCTTCTTCGGCACATATTCACTGACTGCCGCGAAGAAGATCGGCGTCATGGCGGACTGACCAATGCCGACCAGGCAGAGACCGGCAAGCGATCCGATCAGGCTGCCCTGGGTCACGACCGTCGTCAGCACGCCCGCCGCGGCAATCGCAGTGGTAAACATGAAGTGCCAGCGCCGTTCACGCTGCTTGTCCGAACTGCGGCCAACCAGCACCATGCCGACAATGCCGAACACCGCTGGTAGCGATGACGCCATGCCGATCCAGAACAGATCGCTGATACCCCAGGACTTGATCAAGGTCGGAGTCCAGAACAGCATCGCATAGGTGGCACCGAGGAACACCGCATAAATCAGCGACAGGGTATAGACCTTCGGGTCACGCAGCAGCGCTCCCAGAGATCCGTGCGATGCGGATTCGACGCACTGCTTGTCGTTATCGAGATGGCTGCGGAGCGCCGTCTTCTCCGAGGCCGTCAGCCAGCTTGCATCCTCCGGCTTATCCTTCAGATAGAAGTAGGCGATAATTCCGAGAAACGAGGCCGGCAGCCCCTGCACCACGAACAGCCACTGCCAGCCGTGATGACCGAGGAATCCATCCATGTACTTCATGATTGCACCGGAGGACGGCCCTGCGAGCAGGTAGGCTATCGCGGTTCCTGTCATGAAAACCGCGATGATCTGGCCGCGGCGAGCGGATGGATACCAGAACGTCAGGTAGAGGATGATCCCGGGAAAGAAGCCTGCCTCGAACGCACCGAGGAGGAAACGCAGAATATAGAACTGTGTCGGCGTCTGCACATACATCATCGCCGATGCGACGATGCCCCAGCAGAACATGATGCGCAGCAGGGTTTTTCGCGCGCCGATCTTCTCCAGCATCAGGTTGCTGGGGACTTCAAAGAGAAAGTATCCGAGAAAGAAGATGCCGGCTCCGAACGCATAGGCCTCGTCGCTAAACGTGAGGGTCTGCTTCATCTGAAGCTGGGCGAAGCCGATATTGATCCGGTCGATGAATGAGATGATGTAACAGATGATCAGCAGCGGCAGCAGGTGCCAGCTCACTTTGGAAAACAGCGCTTTATCCGCTGCGCTCTGTACGATAGGTCCGCTTTGCCGTGCCTGTGATGGGTCCATTTTGTCCTCCCTTGGAAATCTTTTCTTCCTGCCAGTCCGAGTCTATTGCAGCGTGCTTTATTGACCTGACGCGGACTTCTTCTTCGCAGACGCCTTGCCCGCATCGTTCAGCTCCAGCACCGCGACCTCTCCGCCGGATACTTCCGAAACCGCCGGCAGCGCCTCGATTTCCCGCAACGCTGTCCGCAGATGCGCGATGAGTTCGTGGGATTCATCCTGCGACAGCACACGGCGGCAGGCGGTAATCCCGAGATCGAGCAGCCCAGCGTAGCTCTGCACCGTGATATTCAGCGCACTGCCGTGATACGGGATCGAGACCGGATAGTAATGCACCATCCGGCCACCGGCGACGTAGAGCGGCATCGGCGGACCCGGAACGTTTGAAATCAGCACATTGCCAACCGCAGGCAAACGGCTCGCCATGTTCGAGCGGCCGAGCAGCGAGGCGAGACCGGTCATCAGCCATGGCGAGCCCGTGATCGGCACATCGACACCAAGCACGGGTTTCAGCTCCCTCACAACGGCTTTTGCCGCCTCCGATGAGGCATGGATCGCCTTGAACCGTTCCGGAAGACTGTCGACATCGGTCGCAAGATCGACCCGCACCATCGACACCTGGTTGTTCATCGCGCTGTCGCCTTCCGCCCGAAGGCTCACCGGCACCATCGCGATGAGCGCTTCCTTCGGAAGAAGTCCACGCTCCTTCAGGAAATGATGAAGTGCGATACTGCACATCGCCATCACAATCGTATTGACCGTTCCGCCGACCCGCTTTCCGAGTGCCTTAACGTCCGCCAACGGAAGCGACAGTGTGCTGTAGGAACGCTGGTTGGTGATGGAATCGTTGAAGATGGTTTTTGGCGCCAATCCAAGATTGAGCGACCGGCTGCCATTGGTCGTGCGCTGGCTTGCGACGACGCCGGCTGCCGTGCTGAAGGCTTTTGCGGCCGTCGGCAAAAGCTCCGCGAGCTTCCGGTATTGCTGGGCCGCGTTGTTGGCCGCCGCTTGCAGCAATTCGGTCATGCCGAGTTGGTACTGCCCGCTCGACCGCTTGCGCCGCGGCGGTGGGACGTCACGCATCTTGGGGGACGTATCGTACAGCACCTTGGCGAGCTCGGCGCCGGCCTTGCCGTCGACACCGCTATGATGCGCCTTGGTGTAAAGCGCGACCTGCCCGGACTCGAGTCCTTCGATGACATAAATCTCCCAGAGCGGGCGGCTCCGGTCGAGCAGTGTCGAATGCAGCCGCGCAATCAGCACTTCAAGCTGCGCCATTGTGCCGGGGCGGCGAAGCGTCAGGCTTCGCACGTGGTAGTCCAGGTCAATATCGTCATCGTCGATCCATACCGGCTCCGCGAGCTCAAAGGGCATTTGCGCCAGCTTCCGGCTCATGACCGATGCAAGATGAATACGCTTGGCCAACATGGCCTTGACGTCCTCGTAGTAGTCGCCTTCGTAACCATCCGGCAGATCAATGAGCATCAAACTGCCGACATGCATCGGCGTTTCAGGCGTTTCCATATGCAGAAAAGAGGCATCCATTCCGCTAAGCTGATCCATTGTCTTGCCTCCAGAGGTTAGACGGCGGCCACGGCCACCCGAGTTGGTCCGGCGCCGGCGCTGAAAGGTCCAGTTCCGACGGATTTGCATGAAGCACGGGGCGCTCAGGCCTGCGCTTTCGCCTTGCGATCTTCTTCGTCGTACAGGTCTTTCTTGGAAATCTTGCCGACCGCCGTTTTTGGAAGCTCAGGGCGGAGTTCAATCGCCTGAATCATCTCGTGCTTGCCGAGCTTGTCCTTCAGAAACGTCTGCATATCCTTGAGCGTGATTTCCTGAGCACCGGCCTTCAGCACGATGAAGGCTTTCGGCGACTGCCCGCGATATTCATCATGAATGCCGATGACAGCGACTTCGGCGACCGAGGGGTGCTTGTAAACCGCCTCTTCCAGAACGCGTGGATAGACGTTGTAACCGCTACACAGCAGCATATCCTTGGTGCGATCGACGATGAAAACAAAACCATCATCATCCATGTAGCCAACGTCGCCGGTGCGCAAATAGCCGTCGAACGTCGTCACATCGACCGTCGCCTTCGGGTTATTCCAATAGCCCTTCATGACGTTGGGACCCTTGATGCAAATCTCGCCGCGCTCGCCGAGCGCGACATACTTGCTGGGGTCTTCGACATTCAGAAACTTGATATCAATACCCGGCATCGGCATTCCGCAAGAGCCTGCCTTGCGCATGCCGTTGACCGGTGTGAACGTCCCTGTGGGTGAGGTTTCAGTCATGCCCCAGCCTTCGCTGAGATTGCAGCCTGTGATCGCCGCGAACTGCTGGGCCACCTCAAGCGGCAGCGGCGCCCCCCCGGAGCCGCAATATTTGAGCGACTTCAGATCGTACTTTGACGTCTCCGGGTGATTGATCAGCGCGGTGAACATGGTCGGCACACCGCAAAAGACCGTCAGCTTCTTGTTGGCGATGTCCTCGAGCACTGCCTTCGGATCGAAACGAACATGCTGCAGGACGACAGCTCCGCCGAGGACCGCAAACAGCATGTTCACCGTCAACGCATAGATATGGAACGGTGGCAGCACCGCGAGCACACTCTCCTGCCCCTCGACCAGAACCGGTGGCGTTCCGGTGGTGGTCTCCCATGCTTGCTGACAGGCGCTCGACAGATTGGAGTGCGTCAGCATTGCGCCTTTGGGCAAACCGGTCGTGCCGCCGGTGTACTGAAGCACCGCGATCGTCTCGTTAGGATCGGCAATCGGATGGACCTGGTAAGCTCCATCGTTGTCGAGCAGTTCCGCGAAGGTCACATGCCGATCGTCCTTCGGCACCTCGCTCAATTGTTTCCCAGCCTTCATCTCGGCGTTCACGGCATCGGGAGCGGCTGACATTTCACCGACATTGCCGACAATCAGCTTTTTCAAACGAGTCGTTCCGAGCATCGGCGCCATCTGCGGATACAGCGCCGCAAGATCGAGCGTGATGATGAGGTCCGTCTTGCTATCCTCGATCTTGTGCTCGAGCACCTTGGCCGCATCGAGCGGCGAGTAATTCACCACGGTGCCGCCGGCCGTCAGCACACCGAAAAACGCGACGAGGTAGTGCGGCGTGTTCGGCAGGAACAGCCCGACGTGAACGCCCGGCTTCACGCCCAGTTTCTGCAGGCCGCACGCCGCGCGATTCACCAGATCACTCATTTCGCGATAGTTCAGGCGCTTGCCCATGAAGTCGATTGCCGGGCGATCGGGATATTTTGCCACGGTATCCTGAAGAATCTTCTGCACCGGTTCGGGAACAATGTTGATGTCCCAGCGCACGCCGGCCGGATAAGACTTGATCCAGGGCATATCGTTCATTTTCATTCCTCCCTTTATTTTATTGCTTGCTCAGACAGCCGTGACTCCGCCGTCGACGGCGAGTGTCTGGCCAGTAATGAATGCACAGGCGTCCGACGCGAACAGAGCCGTGACTCCCTTCAAATCCTCGGGGCCGCCACCGCGCTTCATCGGCGCCATGTCCGAGGTGTTATCTTCGTTAAGCTGCGCGGTCATTTTGGTCGGGAAGTAACCCGGCGCGATCGCATTCACATTGATTCCGAGCGGAGCCCATTCGTTGGCAAGTGTGCGCGTCATGTTCACGACTGCGCCCTTGCTGGCATTATAGGCGAGCGTCGGCACACTCTCCGGATATGTCCCTGTCAGCCCCTGGATCGAAGCGATGTTGATGACCTTGCCACTCCGGCGCGGAACCATGCAGCGGCGCCCGACCTCCTGCGTGACAACAAAGATTGCCGTCACATTCAGGGTGATGACCTTGTTCCAGCCATCGAGGGAATGATCGATTGTGGCTGCGCCCCAGGACGTCCCGGCATTGTTGACAAGAATATCGATGGGCCCGAGCGTCGCGATGACCTGTTCGACCATGGGGCCGATTGTCGCCAGTTGCCCCATGTCGCAGACAACCGGCATCGCTTCGATGCCGAGTGACTTCAGGTGCGCCGCGGCGGCTGTCAGTTCTTCAGCCTTCCGCGCCGTGATCGCAACCTTGGCGCCGAGCTCGCCCAGCACCTCGGCCATCTGCAAGCCCAGGCCTCTGGATCCACCTGTGACGAGCGCGACACGGCCCGTCAGATCCTGCAACTTGGCAAGACTCATGCTCTCCCCCTTCCGGTCTCTCATCCCTTCGGAGGCCTTCCGTCTTTCAGCGCGGATGGCTCACCGTTTCTGTCCCGCCGGGCCAGACGCTCCGCCGCTATTTCGGCTGCAGCAGCTTTTGAAGATTCGTCAGATTCTCCTGCATGCGCTGCTGAACGACAGTCCACGCATTGGTGCGCGCCTTTGCTTCGAGCTCGGAGAGCTCGCGGAAATTGGCGACCGCCTTTTCGACACCCTGCTTCATGGCTTCCGCCTGCTTCGACATCGCGTCGCCGCTGGTGACATCCTTTACGGCCGACTGCCACTGCGCGAGCGCTTCCTGCATGATCTCGTTGCGGCGCTCGACAAGCGCCTTGATGCCTTCCGACGCTTGACGGTTTGCTTCGGCCAGAGCTTCCATATCCTTGCGCTGCCATTCAATGAGCGCGGCCACGTCAATGCCGGGCAGCTTGAACTGCTCGACAAGTTTCTTGAGTTCATCCATCCAGGGCATCATTGCCGCGGGATTGAAAGGCTGCTTGCTGTCAGCGTTCATGAATTTCTCCTTCTTGAATATGAAACGGGAAAGACGAAAATTCCGACTGTTACCCGGCGGCGCCTGTCCGCAACGCGGCTTCCCATTCGCTGTCGTTGCGATGCGGATCGGGATACACCATGCTCCGCAAGCCGCTGCGGTCGAACGGAGACCACTCGTCTTCCGCCAGTGCCAGCCGATCCGCGATCGCATAAAGCACCGCCGGATTGAAACCGAGACCGGAGTGGCTGCCCTCCACCTCAATATTCTGCGTCGTGTCGCTCTGCTGCTCGCGGCATCCTTGCCAGGCGACGATGCCATCGGAACGTGTGTAGATCGCGGTGCTGGGAACTGGCGGCGGCAGCTTCATGGCTTCACGGCCAGGCCAATCCTCGACCCGGCGTCCGCTCAGGGCTTCGTAAAGCTGCCACGCATTGCTTGCCTTCGGTTCGTTCGCAAAAGGGCTTCCGAGCGTGATCACCTGACGCACCCGTTCAGCAGCGCGCCGCGAAGCCTCTCGCGCGAAGACACCGCCGAGACTCCATCCGATCAGACTCACCTTGCGGCCATAGCGATCGGAAAGTTCGGCAAGACGCGCATCAATGCCGTCCTCCACGCCGGGGCGTGGACCATGGTTCGGGCCGAGCTTCCAGCCATGCGCGGCATATCCTTGCGCCTTCAGATAACTCCGCAGCGGCCGCGTCGAAACGTCGCTTGCGGCGAGTCCGGGCAATACAAGGACAGGATGTCCGTCACCGCGTGGCGCGTATCGCAGCAAAGGATAAGCGGCGAAGAACGCCTGCAGCTCCCAAAGCCCGCGCAATTCGAGCGCGAGAAGTAACTGCGATGGCGGATGTGAAGAGCTCGCTGCAGTGCCCATGTCAGAATGTCCCCCGGTTTTGCGGAATCTCCGCATCATTCAGCATCAAGTCTTTGTCTTCGTCCGTGATCGCTATTGCGAACGATCACTTGCGCGCACCGCTTGATTTCTGAACAAACGCTAGCCAGCGCTCCAAAGCCGGGAAAGGTGCAATTGAACCATTTGACCGGTGAATTTGGGACAACGGTACGCCTTTCGGCTAACTCCGCAGCCGCTCAACCAGCCCTGAAGTCTGAAGGGCTTCGGCCTGTCCAGCGCGCGAATGCGTGCCGGAAATTCGCAGCATCGCTATAGTCCAGCCGCGCAGCGATCTCTTCGTTGGTCATGCGCGTGTTGCGCAGATATTCAACGGCCAGCTTCATGCGGA
Organism: Afipia sp.; assembly: GCA_050249215.1. Lineage (GTDB taxonomy): Bacteria > Pseudomonadota > Alphaproteobacteria > Rhizobiales > Xanthobacteraceae > Afipia. The sequence goes on along the minus strand of JBFWQX010000007.1, from coordinate 38,436 downwards.
CTTCCGCGACAACATCACGGTACGTAACCTGCTCCGCTTCCAGTTTGCGGCGCAGCGTACGTGGATGGATGGACAATTCCGCGGCCATGGCTTCGATGCTTGGAAATCGTCCGGGATGTTCAAGCAGCGCGCGGCGAATATCGGCGGCGACCCCACCATATCCCTTCGCCTTGCCAAGAAAGCGCTCGCACATTTCCGCAGCCATCACATTGGTGATCGGGTCCGGCTTCACCATCGGGTGATCAATCCAGCCAGCGTTGAATTCCAGTTCGTTCTTTGGCTGGTCGAAACTGATCGGGCATTGAAACATGCGTTTGTAAATGCGGGCATGGGCGGGCGCAGGATAAGCCGCGCGCAGGCGCAAAATTCCGAACGATCCGCCGTACACATCCCTGCAAAGCGTGATCAGCGCCGCAAATGCAAACTCCATCGCAAACCGATAAACATTGTCGTTATGGTTTCGCGACAACAGTGGCTCAAGCGCGTAAGTCGCCGTATCCTCGTCGCGCGAAAAGATGACGTCCGCGATCGCGCCAAGCACGCGACTGTACTTGGTGGTGAAATCAATCCCCTCGGCACGAGTCGGGCTGCTCAAGAGCGCGTAACCATACAGCCCATACGCCATCACGTTGATCTTCTGCCCGGCGCGGAACGCAATGGCAGGATCTTTCGAGAGGTGAATGGCGTTGCGGAATACAGTTTCGACCTGCTGATAGGATACCCGCGTGGTGCCGGCCCTGAAAGTCGATACCTTGAGCCCGGATCCCGACAACGCCTGCGACGCAGGCACTCCATCCTCTCTGAGAACGGCGACAACCGCCGCGATGCGGTGAGCTCCATGCACCCGCTGCATGAGATTGGGCGAAGGCCGATACACGATCCCGCTCTCCTCTGGCTTTTTACATGCCATCTGGCGCGATGTATTGACGCCTCGAAAGAGCGCCGGCTGATCGGAAACAGACGCTATCCGATAATCCCGGCAGATTGGAAGGTCAAATCTACTTGTTCTCAGGGTGAATTCCGGACAACCTCATGAGCGTTACCCAGCGGCTATGCCGCAGCGGTCTCAAAAAAAAGAGACCGCTGGTTGCGCGGCGCCAGCGGTCGAGTTTTGGGGGTGAAAACCTATGATCCCCAAAACATAGCGCTGCTGCTTTACACGCGGGAGGTGCGATTGATCCCTTCTCCCGGTGACTTGCGGACGAAATGAACTGATCGCAGAACTCAGGTGCGCACGGCGCTTCGGAAGTCCGACGGGCTTTTGCCCGTCCAACGGACAAACGCATGGCGGAAATTCGCCGCATCGCTATAGCCGAGCCGGGTGGCGATCTCGTCGTTCGTCATATGTGTCTTGCGCAGGTATTCAATGGCGAGCCGCATGCGCACCTCTGCCAGCAGATCGCGATAGGAATTCCCCTCAGCCTCCAGTTTGCGCCGCAACGAACGGGGATACATCCCGAGTTTCTCCGAAATTGTCTCAATGCTCGGATACTTTCCCGGATGCTCGATCAGAATTCGCCGGATATCCGCGGCAATGCCGCCAGACCGGTTTATATCAACCAGAAGCTGCTCGCACATCTCGCGCGCCATCGCATGGGTTCGCGCGTCCGCCAGCCTCGCCGGACCGTCATCTCGTTCATACTCATAACCGCAACTTGGCTGCGCGAAGAGCACCGGGCATTGAAATAGATCGTCGTACATCCCGGCATGAGGCGGCGGCGCATAATCGAGCAGAACGCGGGAAAACTTGAACGCCGGGCCGAGACGATCTCCCGTCGAAGTCAAGTGCGCCGACAACGCGAACTCTACCGCGAAGCGATGAAGATCTTCCGTCGGATTCGGCCAATGCAACGGCTCGAAGGTTAATGCAACGGTGGATTTGTCTTGCGACACGGAGAAATCGCAGAACGGTCCGACCACCCGGATGTAGCGGGCGCCGAATTCACGTGCTTCCTCCCGCGTCGCGCTGCTCAACAGCGCATAGCCATACATCCCGTAAGCCGTAATATGCATTCGTCGGCCCGCGCGCAGGGCGACAGCGGGATCAGTCGATAAGTTCAGCACATTACGAATCACAAGATCGAGCTGTCTGTAGGATATCTTTGTTGTATGGGCATCAAGCTGTGAGGCAACGATATCCGTACCCGCAAGCACTGCTTCCGGCGGAGTCCCCTGCGTTGCAAGTTCGGCAACAAGCGCTGCGATCGAATGCGGTGAGTAAATGCGCATATCGAAGTCCGGCGGACATCGGCGAACGAGTTCAGTCCCGGCTCCGTCCGAAACACGCTTGCTCACCCTGACCATTCACTTCCTCCATCCATAGCTCGGCTTGCGTCCCCTTATTCGGGATCTTTGTTGAGAGCGGCCCGCAAGTCCTCGCTACTCTGGCAGCGAAACGATCCGACTAGTTACATGCACACGATATCGACGACCGAAAGTTTAGAAAAGGGTTTCGTGTCAAAGCGCATGTCCTGAAGTAACCCTCCAATCGGTCAGATCGCACCTTGCCGGTCTAAATGCGTCATGTGCATCGTCGATTGAAGCGATGCGGCTACTCAACAAAACAAATAAGCCGATCGCCAGCAAGTTTTCGGCATCGCACAATGGGGAGAGTGCAATGAAGGAAAAGGACGTCGTCAAACAGTTAACAACTCCGATCGGCGCACCGGCCTTTCCGCGCGGACCGTTTCGCTTCAACAACCGCGAATACTTCAACATTTTGTATCGGACCGACATCGAGGCACTCCGCGCTGTCGTTCCCGAACCCCTGGAGATCGACGAGCCGCTGGTGCGCTGGGAAATCATGCGCATGCCCGATACGTCCGGCCTGGGCGACTACACAGAATGCGGACAGGCAATCCAGGTACGCCTGGGCGAAGAAAAGGGCGAATACCTGCATGCGATGTATCTCGATAACCTGCCGGCACTCGCATCCGGTCGCGAGATCAGTGCCTATCCAAAGGTGTTCGGTAAGCCGCGGCTGTACGTCGACTCCGACACGCTCGTAGGAACCATGGACTACGGGACCCTGCGCGTTGCCCAGGCCACCATGGGATACAAGCATCGCGCGATGGACCTCGAAGAAGCCAAGCGAGAGATCTGTGTGCCAACCTTTATGCTGAAAATCCTCTGGACTTATGACAGCCCGAAGCCGGCTGGCGAGCCGCGCATCTGCGAACTCTTGCGCACCGAAATTACCGACATTACCGTCAAGGGTGCATGGATAGGCCCGGCAAGGTTGGAATTGTTCGCGCACGCGCTCGCGCCAATGGCCGACTTCCCCGTCAGGGAAATTATCGGAGCCTCTCACATCCTGACGGATCTGACGCTGGCCCGCGCCAAGCCTTGCTACAACTATCTGGATAAACCAACCAAGGCTGCATCAGGGGAACGTCATGCCACTGTCAGTTGATCATCAGGCGATTCTGAGCCGCTACAAGAACACATGCGTCATCGGCGCCGGTGTGATTGGCGCATCGTGGACAGCGCTTTTTCTTGCCCATGGCCTTAATGTCGTCGTCAACGATCCGCAGCCGGATATCGAAAAGGTCGTCCGGACGATGCTGGCGAAGGCCGGCCCGACGCTGAAGGCGCTCGGCCTGCCGCATGAAGGACTCGACAAGAACCTGCGTTTCGAGCCGGATCTTGCGCGCGCAATCACCGGTGTCGACCTGATCCAGGAAAACGGCCCAGAAAAGGCGGAATGGAAGCAACAGCTCTGGGCGCGGATCGAACCGCTCGTGCCGAAGCATGCGCTGCTGTTGTCCTCCAGTTCCGCGCGACCCGCCACAGAGCAGGCGACGCTGATGAAGGATGCCAGCCGGATGCTTGTCGGCCATCCATTCAATCCTCCGCACCTGATTCCGCTTGTCGAAGTTGTACCCGGAGAACGCACCTCTCCCGACGCCATCGCCGATGCAGTGGCGTTCTACGAAGCGATCGGCAAGGTCCCCCGCGTTCTCAAGAAGGAAATTCAGGGCTTCGTTGCGAACCGTCTGCAGCGCGCCATCATGCGGGAGGCTTGCTATCTTGTGCAGGAGGGCGTCGTGACTGTCGATGAACTTGACGACATCGTCACGAGTTCAATCGGCCTTCGATGGGCGGTGAACGGTCCGTTCAGCTCGTTTCATATGGGCGGCGGACCGAAAGGGCTGGAATCATTTTTCCAGCACCTCGGCAAGAACATGGCCAATTCGTTCAAGGTCATTCTCCAGGTCGAGCTCGACGAGAAACTCCAGCGGCGCATTATCGACCAGGCTGCGGCTTCGTTCGGACGCACATCCATTCCGGACATGGAGCGCAGGCGCGATGATTCACAGCTTGCGATCCTGCATGCGCTGGCTGCTGTCAACGCCAGAGATGAGAAACCAGCATGAGTGCCCTCCTCGACGGTCGGCGGGCGCTCGTGACAGCCGGAGCGTCCGGGATCGGCCGCGTCATCGCCGAACGGCTGATCGCCGCCGGCGCCCGCTGCATGGTCTGCGATGTGGATACCACGGCACTCGACACATTCACGTCGGCGTTCGGGAAGGGTCTCGCGATGCGCGCCGACGTATCGGACGAAGCGCAGGTCGATGTCATGTTCGATCAGGTCGAGCAACAGCTCGGCGGCCTGGATATTCTGGTGAACAACGCAGGTATCTCCGGGCCAACCTTGCCGGCGGAAGAACTGTCTCTTGAAGACTGGCAGCGTACGATCGCCGTCAACCTCGACGGGCATTTTCTCTGCGCGCGACGGGCAATCCCGCTGTTGCGCGACGCCGGAGGCGGCAGCATCGTCAACATGTCCTCGATCGGCGGGCGGCTCGGTTATCCGAAGCGCGCCGCCTATGCGGCCGCCAAGTGGGGGATCATCGGGTTCACGAAGACGCTGTCGATCGAGCTTGGCCCGCTTGGCATTCGTGTCAACGCCATTCAGCCTGGAATGGTGGAGGGTCCGCGCGTCGAACGCGTCATGCGCGAGAAAGCGGCATCAGCGGGCATCTCCTACGAAGCACTTCAGGAGCGCGCATTCCAGCGCATATCGCTAAGACGCGGAGTGACCGCGGAAGATGTTGCCGCGCTCGTCGTGTTTCTCGTCAGCGATGCGGGCCGGAACATCTCCGGCCAGGCCATTCCTGTCGACGGAGATCAGACCAGCCTTGGCTGAGGCTCGAACGGACGGCGCCGATGCGTCGTCCGGATCGATTATGCAAATCAATTACCCAGACTGAAGCATTGTCGCAATTTTGGGAGAAGACTCATGACCGGCATTCTCGAAGGGCTGAAAGTCATCGACTGCGGTAGCTTTATCGCAGCCCCTGTCGCGGGATCGGTGCTGGGTGACTTTGGCGCGAATGTCATCAAGATCGAGCCGCCCGGGATGGGCGATGCTTATCGGCATGTCACCCGTAATCCCGGCATGCCGAAATCCGAACATAACTATGCGTGGCTTCTCGATAACCGGAACAAGCGCGGCCTTGCGCTCAACCTGGCGTCAGCGGAAGGACAGGAGATTCTTCACAGGCTGATCAAGGACGCCGACGTCTTCATCACCAACCAGCCGCTGGCGATCCGCAACAAGCTGGGCATCGACTATGAAACTCTCTCCGCGCTGAACGGCCGACTGATCTATGCATCGTTTACCGGATACGGCGAGACCGGCTCCGAGGCCGGTAAACCGGGCTTCGATCTCACGGCCTATTGGGCACGCTCCGGCCTGATGGATCAGGTCGTGCCGAATGCCGGGGCGACACCGGCCCGCGCCTTGAGCGGCATGGGCGATCATCCTTCGGGAGTTTCGCTATTCGCCGCGATCATGCTCGCGCTCTATCAGCGCGAGAAAACCGGCCGTGGCGCTCATGTCGGATCGTCGCTGATCGCCAACGGCATGTGGGCCAACGGCGTATGGACGCAAGCTGCTCTGTGCGGCGCGGCCTTTCAGCCCCGCCCGCCTCGCGAGCACAGCTTCAACGCCCTCTCCTGCTACTATCAGTGCCGCGACGGCGGATGGCTGCTCCTGGCATTGGTGAACGAAGACAAGCATTTTCCGATCCTCGCCAAATGTATCGGCAACGAGGGACTGGTCGCCGATCCGCGTTTCACCGACCGCGCCTCGCGCTCCAAGAACTCGCGCGACCTGATCGCGATACTTGACGCAGCTTTCGCCACCCGCGACAGCCCTGGCTGGCAGGCGCTGTTCCGGGAAAACGGCCTGGTGTTCGAGGCCGTTTCGACGATGGATCAGGTGGCAAGCGACAGACAGGCGCTTGATGCGGAAGTTCTGATTCCATTCGAGGGCGATACGCTGATGACGGTCAACAGCCCGTTCTTTGTCACCGGCTCCAGGAAGGTGCCGCCGCGGAAGCCTCCTGCGCTCGGAGAACACACCGACCAGATCCTGCGCGAAGCTGGCTATAACGACGCCACAATCGCTCAACTGCGAGAGAAGAAAGCCGTCGCGTAGTCATCCGATCCATCAACCAGTCCAGTTGGGATATCTGCAATGACCCTCGAGCAACTTCCCAGTGATTTCTACAACTTCCAGAGCCTGCTGACCGAACAGGAGCAGCAGACTGTCGCCAAGGTGCGTCGTTTCTTTGAGGACAAGATCGCGCCGCGCGCCAATGATGCCTGGGCCTCCGCGGAATTCCAGTTCGACCTCCTGCCCGGCTTTGCCGCGCTCGACATCGTCAAACTCCCAGACGAGGGTGCGCGTAGTTTGCTGACCGGATGGATCGCGCTGGAGATGAGTCGTGTCGATCCCTCACACTCGACATTCTACGGCGTTCATTCCGGGCTCGCGACCGGTTCGATCCGGACCTTCGGCTCCGACTATCTGAAGAAGAACGTGCTGCCCGCCATGATCCGCATGGAGAAGATTGGGGCTTTTGCGTTGACCGAACCGGAAGGCGGCTCGGACGTCTCCGGCGGCATGCGGACGGTCGCACGTCGCGACGGCGACGGCTGGATTCTCAACGGCGCCAAGCGCTGGATCGGTAATGGGACGTTCGCGGACTACGTCGTGGTCTGGGCGCGAGATGAAGCCGACAACAAGGTCAAGGGCTTCGTGGTAGAGAAGGGATCACCCGGCTTCAGCGCCACCAAGATCGAACGCAAGATGGCGCTGCGTACGGTGCAAAACGCCGACATCATACTGACGGACTGCTACGTCCCGCTCACACATCAATTGACGTCGAAAGGCTTCCGCGACACCGCCGAACTGCTGCGCCGCACCCGCGCCGGGGTCGCCTGGAGTTCGGTAGGCATCATGATGGGCGCTTATGAATATGCGCTCGCCTATACGAAGGTGCGCAAGCAGTTTGGCAAGCCCATCGCGAGCTACCAACTCGTCCAAGACCTGCTGGTACGCATGCTCGGCAACATCACAACCTGTCTCGGACTGGTTGTTCGTCTCGCCCAATCTCAGGATGAGGGCGTTTATCGCGACGAACACTCTGCACTTGCCAAGGCAACCTGCACCTATCGGATGCGCGAAGTTGTAGGATGGGCTCGCGAGCTTCTTGGCGGCAACGGGATTGTGCTCGATTACAATGTCGGCCGGTTTGTCGCCGATGCCGAAGCCATCTATTCATATGAGGGCACCCGCGAGATGAATTCGCTCGTCACAGGACGTGCCATTACTGGTCTGAGTGCATTCGTCTGAGATCGACTACTTCTCGCTTCGTTCACACATCCCGCTCAGAGGACAGCCGGTCATGAATATCGACGCGATTGCAATTGGCGACAACCCGCCGGCGGACGTGAATGTGATTGTCGAGGTTCCGATTGGCGGCGAGCCAATCAAGTACGAAATGGACAAGGCGGCTGGAACGCTGATTGTCGACCGGTTCCTGCACACACCTATGCGCTATCCCGGAAACTATGGCTTCGTGCCCCATACGCTCTCCGACGATGGAGATCCCATTGACGTGCTGGTTGCAAATACGCGACCGATCGTACCTGGAGCGGTCATCAATGTCCGGCCGATCGGAGTTCTCAGAATGGTCGACGATGGCGGCGGCGATGAAAAAATCATCGCCGTTCCAGTGCCGAGACTGACAAAGCGTTACGAAAACGTCCACAGTCACGCGGATCTACCGGCAATCACACGCGAACAGATTCAGCACTTCTTCGAGCACTACAAGGACCTTGAGCCAGGGAAGTGGGTCAAGATGATCGGTTGGGGCGATGCAGCCGATGCACGCCAGTTGATCGTCGATGCAATTGCGCGCGCAAAGAAATAGCCGGTTCCCCTGCCTCAGACTTTTCACCCCTGCGCCTTGTTGTGGTCAAAGCGCGATGCCTCTTTCCGGATGCAGACTGCCCGGAATGCCCGAGCCGCATCGCACTTCGCACACATCACGGAACGACCATGCAACCCAACCTGCAGCACGCGGACCCTTCGGCTGATCCCCATGACGCGATCGCAGCGCAGCTCCGAGACCTCGCTCCCCGCGTCATGGAAGATTCCGCCCAACTCAGCATTGCGCCTTCTGTATCACCGGAGATCGCACGCGAACCGGAATTTCACACTGCGCCGCTGAATGACAATATCGGCGACCTTCTCGATTCGTCGCATCCTGCTAGGTCGGGCCGCCGTCTTTTCATGACGACTGTATCTGCCGGCATGATCGTCGCGGCAGCCTGGTACGTCTATGGCGACACAGCGAAGCAGCAGATTTCACATCTGATTCCGCAGCTCCGCCCTGCCGCGCTTGTCCCACAAACCGCTTCTGTTGAATCGCGGGATGCAGCGGACCAGGCATCTGCGCCCGAGCTGAAAGCCGAGCCCGCAATCGCACCGAACGCTGCCGGCACGGCGGACGCCAACACTGCGCCCGCCGTACCAGAGACCGGCTCTGTTCCCGGCCAAGCTCAGTTGTCGCCCGAGATCGCCCAGTCGATCGAGAGCATGAAGCAGGAAATCGCCTCGCTCAGGCAAACCGTTGAACAACTTCAGACCAGTCAGCAGCAGCTCGGCCGCGATGTCGCAAAGATCAATGAGCAGGAAGCACGCCGGGCAGCCAGCGGGAAAAACACAAAATCCGCGCCAAAACGGCAGGCGCAGCCGGAGCGCGCCCTTGCTGCGCCCGTCGTGATCCCTCGCCAAGCGGCGCCCTATCCGCCGCCGTCACAGCCTCAGGCCTATCCCCGTGCGCCCGCACAACGCGACACCTACGCCGCGCCGGCTGCGCCTGCGCAGCTTCCGCCGCAGCCCGGCGACACCAGCGTCCCGCGCCCACCGATGCCGCTGCGATAACCAGAGATTATGGTCCGTCGATGCAAACTTCGACACGGTCATCCACAAGCCGTGTCCGGAAGGTGCGAAGATCGACATCGACCGGCTCGCACAGCGCTTTTCCGGTCCTGATGTTGAAACATCCGCCATGCAAGGCGCACTCAACGCTATCCCCGTCAAGGAATCCGTCTGTCAGCAGCGCGAAGCCATGCGTGCAGATGTTATCGGTCGCGAAATACTCGTTATCGACGTTGTAGACAGCGATATGCATGTCGCCGATTTCGATCGGAAGCATTGCTCCGGCCTGAACCTCATCGCGCGCGCAAACGGAATGCCAAACTTCACTCATATTCATTCCTGTGTTCAGAGATTTTACGGAAGCCATTTTAAGGCGTCGTCTTCTATTGCGCGAAGAACCATTTGCCCGGATCAAACCTCGACAAAAACCGTCGCCTCTTCAACCACGACCGGAAATGTCTCGGCAGTCAGGTGTCCCTCCACACGCTCACAACTGCTTTCAACGCTGGTCTTGTACTGCCGCGTAAACAGCCGCTGCGGATCGCAGTAGGATTTCCCCGTTTTGATGTCGAATTCCCATCCATGCCAGGGGCAGCGCAGAATCTCATCAGGCCGCGACAGCTTGTAACAACCCGGCGCGCTGGATTCCGGCAAGCCTGTGATGATCCCCCGGCTCAGGTTCGCGCCCTCATGCGGACAGCGGTTGAGCAAGGCGTAAAAATCGCCCTTCACGTTGAAAACGACAATCTCGCGGCCGCGAACCGTCACGACCTTGCGATGTCCCGGCGGGATTTCCCTTACCAGTCCGACTTTTTCCTTCGCCATGATCAGAACCTGTGAAACTGTTCCGCATTGGTACGGCAGATCTGCCGCCGCTCCGCCGGCGTCATCTTCATGTTGAACGCATAGGCCGGATCGTCCTGATCCCAATGCGGGTAATCGCTGGAGAACAACAAGCGATCCCAGCCGACCCAATCGAACGTACGCCGGAGCAACTCCGGCTGCGGCGGCTCTTCCATCGGCTGTGTCGTGTACCAGAAATTCCGTCTGATATATTCCGACGGCGGCTGGGTCAGATGCGGGACTTCCCGGCCCATGCGCTGCCACAACCGGTCAAGACGCCACGCGAAGCTCGGCACCCAGGCGAAGCCGATCTCCACCAGGACAACTCTCAGCTTCGGGAATCTTTCAAATACGCCTTCAAGAACCATGCTGCTCATGACGGCGGGACCGCCCATCGTCGTGGCGTAGTGTTCTTCCATATAGAAGGACGGCCAGCCGCCCCCTGTCGAGGCATGCCCGCCGACACCGTAAGAATGGATTCCGAGCGGCAGATCGAACGCCTGCGCCGCTTCATAGATCGGCCAGTATCGTTCCCGGCCGAGCGGCTCGCTGCTGCGTGGCGCCAGCATGATCTGGACAAAACGCTTGTCACGGGCACAGCGCTCGATTTCCTTGACGGCCGCGGCCGCGTCGTCCTGCACGACGACCAGCGTCGCGTAGAGCCGCTTGTCGCGCTCGCACCACTCCGCGATCTGCCAGTCGTTGTGAGCCGTCGCCATGGCCCGGGCGTAGCCGAGATTCCGTTCGCTCGCGACATTTCCGAACAGGGGAATCAGAACGCCATGTACGATATTGAATGGATCGAGATGCTGCTGTTGCATGAACGCGAGGTCGGATCCCGGAGGTCCGCCTCCCGGCGGCCACGCATCCCGGCGGCAGATAAGAGGTGCCGAGCGGGGATACTGCGTCGTGTTGATGAACGGCTGCCTGAGGTGAATGCCGAACTCCTCGGCATGCTCCTGCCAGCGCTTCGGCAAGTACGGATGCAGGCTCTTGGCGTTCTTCGGCAGCGGATGAATATCGCAATCGATAATGCCGGCGGCGCTCCTGGCGTCGGCGGCCTTTTGCGTGCTTTCGACGATGCTCATCTCAGGCCCCCTGCAGGCGTGTGTATGTCTTCATCGGATTCTCGGTGCGCAGCTTCGCCATCAGGTCGGCATCGAATCCGGCGGGCGCGAAGTCGGAACCATCAAAATTCCAATGGGGATAGTCCGTCGAGAACAGCATCATGTCAGGACCAATCTGGTCGATCATCTCGCGCACAATCTGCGGATCATTCGGTCCGTCGAAGGGCTGCATCGTGAGCCGCACCCGCTCCTTCACGATCTCGCTTGGCGCGCGCTTCAGCCACGGCACTTCCATGCGCAAACCGCGCCAGAGCTTGTCGATCCGCCAGAGGAACGACGGAAGCCAGGTGACGCCCGATTCGAGCAGCACGACATTCAGCCCGGGAAGCTGCTCGAAGACACCCTCCGCAACCAGGCTCAGAAGCTGGGTCTGAAATCCCACACTTTGCGCAGCCTGATCTTCAATATGATAGGACGGCCACCCGTTGGTCCATGGCGCGGAGCGATAGATCGTCCCCGAATGGAGGCCGATCGGAAGTCCGTGCTTTTCCGCAGCGGCATAGATCGGCCACATCTGCCGCTTGCCGAGCGGCGTCTCCCCCAGCACCATCATCAGCACCTGGACAAAACGCGGATCGGAAGCACGGCGCTCGATTTCTTCGGCGGCAAGTTCGGGAGATTGCCAGGGGATCACGACCGACGCACGAAAGCGATCGTCCTTGTCGAGCCATTCTTGCGCCAGCCAATCATTGGTCGCTCGGCAAAGCGCTGCAGCGAGGTCCTGATTGTAGACCGCCTGACTGCCATACAAGCAGTTGCAGATCGCGATGTCCGAACCCATGTCGTCCAACGCCTTCTTGCGAACCTGATCGACTTCGGTTTCGCCCCGCCAGTCAGGCCTGACCGCCGGAGGCATGTTCGACAGATCGCTTGTCAACTCCAGCCGGTCAATTCCCCGGCTGGTCACCTGTTCACGCCAGTAATCGTCAAGAAACGGCAGCAACTTTTGCGTCGTCGGCAAGGTCACATGAAGATCGCAGTCGATCTTTGGTGTCGGATTGACTCGTTGCAGCACCGGATCGTTCCTTCTTGCTAACGTACAGGGCGCCGTTAGTCCGCGCTAATGCCGGCGGCACGGATGGTCTTGCCCCACTTGTCGGTTTCCTTCCGGATGAAGGCGGCAAATTCCTCCGGGCTCGAGCCGGCCGGTTCGGCCGCCTGCCGCGCGAAGGCCTGCTGAACGTCGGGAGACTTGATGGCTTGCACGATGGATGCATTCAGCTTCTTGATCACATCCGGCGGCGTGCCCGCCGGCGCGACGATTCCTGTCCATCCGGTCGCCTCGTAGTCCGGCAAGCCGCTTTCGGCCAGCGTCGGAATGTTTGGCACCGCGGGCGAGCGCTTCTTGCCGGTCACGGCCAGAGCCCGAACCTTTCCACCCTCCACCAGCGGCATGGTGGTGATCATCGAGTCGAACATGAGCTGGACATGCCCGCCCATCAGATCGTTCAGCGCGGGCGCGCTACCCTTGTATGGAATATGAGGCGCGTCGATGTTCGCCTGTTTGACGAACAACTCTCCGGACAGATGCATTGATGTGCCGTTTCCGCCCGAAGCCCGATTGAGCTTGCCGGGATTCTTCCTCGCGTATTCGATCAATTCCTTCACGGAATGGACCGGAAGGTCGTTGTTGACCACCAGCATCAGCGGATACTGCACGACAAGCGAAACCGGCGCGAAGTCCTTGATCGGATCGAACGGCAGTTTCTTGAATAGGGTCTGGTTGATCGCATGCGTTCCGGTCGTCGCGAACAACAGCGTGTATCCATCCGGGGCGCTTCTGGCGACCACTTCGGCGCCAAGGTTGTTGCCGGCGCCGGGCCTCGGCTCCACGATCACCGGCTGCCCAAGCGATGCCTGCATCTTATCGGCAAGGAGCTGCGCCGTGATGTGGGTCGGCCCGCCGGCCGCCGCAGGAACCACGATCTTGACCGGACGAACAGGGAAATCCTCAGCGGACGCCGCGCCCGCCGCAAGTGCCGTCACCATACCCAAAATGGAAAAGAACTGAACCCGTCGCATAGTTTCCTCTTGTTCGACTGTCGAACTTATTGTCTATTATCGAACACGATAACACAGACTTCTGGGATGGCAATCCATGCTCACGCTCGATGACCAATGGACGGATGCGACACGATGGCCCCCCGGCAGCGACCAGTTCGTGGAATCCTTCGCCAAAGGCCTGCTGGTGATCGCCGCTTTCAGTCAGGAGCGCGGCCTGACATTGACTGGTGTCGCCCAGCGAACAAACCTGCCCCGCGCAGGCGTCCGGCGGCTTCTGCATACGCTCGTCGCTTTGGGCATGGCGCGTCAGGACGGCGACATGTTCTCGCTGTCGCCGCGCGTTCTGCAGCTTGGCTTCTCGTATCTGTCTTCGCTCTCGCTGCGCGAGGTCGCACAGCCGATTATCGAGACATTGTCTCGTGAGGCTGACGAAGTTGTCGCCATCTCGGTGCTCGACGGCTCGAACGTGATTTATATTACCCGCGCGGAAGTCACGAGCGTACTGCGGCGGAGCCTGACGATCGGCAGCCGCATTCCGGCTTTTTGCACGTCGATGGGGCGAGTCCTGTTGGCAGGCTTGCCGCCGGAGGAGTGCAAAACCATTCTGACGAATTCGGATCGCCGGGCATGGACTCGCCAGACCGTCACCGATATCCGCAAACTCGAAAAGGAAATCGCGACCGTCCGCAGTCAGGGGTGGAGCATCGTCACGGATGAACTCGAAGTGGGCGCCTTCGGCATTGCGGCCCCGATCCGGGGCGAAGGCGGCAAAACGGTCGCCGCGATCAATCTGTCGACAAACCTGGCGCGGCATTCACCCGCCGCGCTGGTGAAGAAGTTTCTGCCGCGGCTGATCAGGGCAGCGGACGAAATCAGCAATCACATGATCTGACGCTGAAGGCTTCCCGGGCCGAGCGGAAGTCCTGCTGGCGCGGGGATGCTTATCGGCCCCGCGCCCTGGCTCACTTCACACGGCAGACGCTCGCCGATTCGGCCAAACCCCTGCCCTGACTCTTTATCTCGGCTTGCGCGAATAGATATCGGCCCAGATCATGGCCGCTGCAAAGAACCCGAACATGAGAAGGATGGGAATCATCGCGATGACGGTGTCTTTCGGCATTGTTGTCTCCATTACAGTGGAGAACACCTATCGCCGATAGACGATGCACGAATTGACCTCGATCAAACGCGCATTCGCGCGTAGCGATTCACGCCGCGGTCAGATGATCGAGCCGTTCACTGCTGAGAAGCCGGACACCATCGGGGACAATCAGAATGGTTTTTTCGCGCGCGAGCTTGGTCAGCGTCCGGCTCACCGTTTCGATGGTCAAGCCGAGATAGTCCGCGATGTCCTGCCGTCCCATAGGAAGCGCCACAGTAACGGACATCGGCCCGATCCGCGCATAGCGCATCTGGAGATTGACAAGAAACGCGGCAACCTTTTCTTCGGCTGTCTTGCGCCCCAACAGAAGCATCTGATCCTGCGCCAGGCTGAGTTCGTGTCCCGCGAATTCATGCAAGCGCCGCAGCAGATGCGGCTTCCCGTCGATGTAGGACACGAACGACGAGCGCAAAAAACGGCAGACCTTGACCGGCGTCACCGCTTCGGCGGTCACGCCGTAACGATCCATCAGGGCAAGCCCGAGAAAATCCCCAGGCAGGGCAAATCCCATGATTTGCCGCCGGCCGTCGGGCAGAGACTTATAGAGCCGCACGACCCCCTCGGTGATATTGAAAACGTGGCTGGCGAGCGCTCCCTGATCGAACAGCATCGCCTTGGGTGCGAAGGTCGTCGGGTGGCTAATTCGCTCCAGCGCCTCAAGTTCGGGAAGTTCGAGCGCGCCACAAACGCTGACCAGCCGGACGCCGCATTCCGCGCATCCGGTGCTGCTGCGATTGTGCTTGCAAGGCTGACCCACCGCGCACTGCTCGACCGTGTCCATCTCTGCCGCCTGTGTTGACCTGACCCTTTATATACACCAATTCCCTGAGCACTTTTGACCTAAATCAAAATCCGGAATCGTTGATACACGTCAATGCGATAAGGGCTGAAGAACGGCCAGATTGCCATTTTCAGAGACGGATCGGCAACGGGTTCTTGGCGATGGACCAGCATTTTCAAGCGCATCCGATTGGCCTCAGGGACGCCAAGTCGGCCTACCCGCTGGTCTACCTGCATGACGCCAGCATTTCGCTGGACGAATGGATGCGCTTTGCCCGGCGCCGCTGCCGCCAGCCGGAAGACCGCACGGGTCTGATTGCCATCCGGGACCGGCGGGGCTTGATCCATGCCCTGTTCGGCTACCGGATCGACATCGACCTCAGGGCCCGCAAGAAGCTCTGTCTTGGCAACCTTGTGGTTGCGCGAATGCCTGGTCAACTGATCGACGAGGCGATCATCGCAAGCGCAAACGAACTCGCTGCCCGGTTCTCGTGCCAGACCATCAGTCTTGAGCAGCCGTTCAACCGCAGAACCGGTGTCCCCGGCGCATGCCCCACAACCTACGATCTGCTGGCGGCCCGTATCAGCTTTATCCCGAGCACGCGACGTCACTGATTGCGGTCGTCATCGGGAAAAGATGAGGCATGACGGCGCTGTCATGCCTCTCTGAAACCTTTGGATTTGCCCATGCAGCCTTCGATATAGAACCAGCGATCATCGCCGGCCATGTTCTGTACACAAACGGGTTTTTCTGAGTGGCGAACAGTGACTCATTCTCCGAATTCGGCTGCGATGCCGGCGATGCTCGCCCTCTTTTCCACTGTTAGCGCATTGAAGCCGACATCCGGAAGACCGATAAGTGTCCCGGTGAAGATTTACCGCAGCATGGGCGACGCCATGCCAATGCCGAAGGACCTGACGTAACCCTGCAGCGGTCGGCGCAGACCTTGCCTCGCACTACTCTCCGCCGACTCCAAGACGATTTGGCATCCGCTTCTCAATATTGAATTTCAGAAGCGCCGCAGAGCGGAAAAATCCGTGGGCGAACTTGCCGTAGGGCAATGTCAGGAACAGCGCCATGACCGTGCCGAGATGAATGGCGAGCCACAGCGCCATGAATCGCGTATCGCGCAAAAGAAGGAGCGCAAAGCCCGTGACGCTGACCAGCAGCAGCAACAGGATGAAGCCGCGGTCCATCCCATGCTGCTCGGGATCACCGTGTTGCGGATCGCGGCGCAGATTCAGCCACAGCAACCCGACCGGACCGATCACAAGGCCGGCACCGCCGAGCGACCCCAGGATCACCGGCAAGCTGGTGAAGGCATAAGGCGCATGAAGGCCGAGAAGATAGTGATAAAGCGTTGCAACGCAGGTCGCCGCGAAGCACAGCAGAAACCCGTAGAGCGTGAAATGGTGAAAGCGCCTCCGCCATAGCGTAAAATGATCGTCTTCCTCGTTACATCCCTCGCCATGTCCGCCGCCGAGATAGCGCAGTCGTGCGACGTCCGAGATGGACTCCACCGCAGCAGGCACTCTTATCGGTGCCATGGATGCCACATCGCGCGCATCGGTGTCCTTAGACGGAGAAATCTCACGCCAGAACCGGACCACGCCGATAAAGAGCGCCAGAAGCGCGAACAGGAAAACGACACTGAACAGAATTGCCAGAAAATTGTGCGGGAAGATGGCGTAGAAGTTTCCCGCCAATGGCGGGTGGATGAGCTTTCCGTTCAGCGCAACTGCGAGCACAAGGAACAGCGAAAGCCCGCCAGCAAGTGCGAGCGCCGTGGTCAACCCCGCGCGCCGATAAAGCTGGCCGAATAACGAGGGCCATGCATAGTCCTGGTAGGTGTGCTTACGCACCTTCGCCATCGCCTTCGGCACATTGACCGCGAATTCATGCGGAGGCGCATATTGGCATGCATGCAGACACGATCCGCAATTATGACAAAGGTTCGCGAGATAGTGCGTATCCGCCATCTCGAACGAAAGCCGCCGTGTCATCGCGGGAAACACTGCGCAAAATCCTTCACAATAGCGGCAGGCGTTGCAAATCTGCATGACACGCGCGACCTCGCGCTCATCCGCGGTGAGTGCACTCACAAGCGAGATTCCGCCGTCACAAGCCCCATTGTCGGCCGCGGCATTCGGCATGTCAGCGAGCGGCTGCATAAGCCAGTTCCTCCCGGAATGTCGGATGACGGAAGCCCGCGCTCTGCGCTGCGGAGACTCCGGCAATTCGCCCGAACGCCGTGCCGATGCTCATACCCACCCCGGCTGTATAGCCTTTGCCCAGCACGTTCCCCGCCACCATCTCTCCCGCCGCGAAAAGATTGTCGCTTGGATTATTCTTGAAGCGCACCGCTGCGGTGGCGTCGGTCTTCATGCCGAGATAGGTGAAAGTGATGCCCGGCTTCAGCGGATAGGCATAAAACGGCGGTGTATCGATTGCGCGTGCCCAGTGGGTCTTGGCGGGTGTCACACCCTCGGTATGGCAATCGTCGAGCGTCGTGTGGTCGAATGTGCCGGGACGGCATCCGGCGTTGTAGGCTGACAGCGTACGCATGAAGGCCGTGGGGTCAAGACCGATCTTGCCCGCGAGATCTTCGAGTGTATCCGCCCGCGTACCTTCAAACACCGGCGGCATGAAGCGCCCGACGGCTTTCCTGTCGATGATCGACCAGGCCGTCTGGCCTGGCTGCTGTGCAACCAGCCGGCCCCAGATCGCATAGCGCTTCGGCCAGAAATCCTCGCCTTCGTCATAGAACCGGCGCGCCTCGCGATTCACCACGACACCGAGTGAAACACAGTCGATACGGGTGCAGATGCCGCCATCGTAAAGCGGCGCCCGCGCATCAATGGCGACGCAATGCGCCTGTGTCGGATCGCCGATGGAGTCCGCTCCGGCGTTGATCATAAACTTCAGAAGCACGCCCTGATTGAATCGCGTGCCGCGGATCAGGAAATTCTCGGCGACCCACTCGCCAAGGTCATTCTGTCCCCAGGCTTCGCGCTGCCATTCGATGTTTGACTCAAAGCCGCCACAGGCAAGGACGCAGCTTTTCGCCGTAATCCGCTCCCCGGCTTCCGTGACGGCGGCGATGAAGTGCCCATCCTTCAGCTCCAGCATTTTCACTGGCACATCGTAGCGAATCCTGACGCCAAGATTTTCGGCGCTGCGATAGTAGGCATTCACCAGCGCCTTGCCACCGCCCATGAAGAAGGCGTTGGTGCGCGCCACATGCAGGGCGCCGGACAACGGCGGCTGGAAATGAACGCCGTGACCGCGCATCCATGGGCGGCACCGCGACGAATGACGGATCACCAGCCGCGCAAGAGGTTCATCGGTCAGTCCTCCTGTCACCTTCAGAAGATCCTGCCAGTACTCCTCCTCGGGATAGGCTTCGACAAGAACGTCCTGCGGTGCATCGTGCATGCAGCGCAGGTTGCGCACATGCATGGAATTGCCGCCGCGCCATTCGCGCGGCGCGGCCTCCAGCATCAGCACCGACGCGCCTGCCTCGCGCGCCATCAGCGCGGAGCACAGCGCAGCATTCCCGCCGCCGATGACAAGGACGTCAATCATGAACGAGAATCTTGCAAGGCTTGCCTTTCACCTGACGCCTCATGCACGGGATGCCCTGATGACCCGCGCGAGCACAGGCCAATAGAGATCACCATATCCGGCCTCGATCGTCTCGCCGAGCACCTTGTCAGCCAGTTCGGCTCCCGGCAGCTTGATGTCCATCGAACGGGCAAGGTCGAGAGCGTAGGAAATATCCTTGCGGGCATACTCGGCGGAAAACGCACGCTCCGGAAACATATCCGGCAGCATCGCCTTCATGCCGTGATTGCGCAATGCAAAGCTGTCAGCCGAGCCCTTCGCAAGGGTTTCAAACAGCAGCTTCGCATCAAGTCCCGCGCGCTTCGCCGTTTCCAGTGCCTCACCAAGTGCCACGACCGTCTGCATCAGGACCATGTTGTTGAGGATTTTCACGACCTGACCCGCGCCGACATCGCCGCAATGGGTGATGTCCGTGGCAAAGGTCGCGATCAGCGGCTGGAGTTCGCTGAAGGTCGCAGCGTCCGCACCGACCATGACGCTCAACGTCCCCTCTTCCGCGGCCTGCCTTGTCCGCGCGATCGGAGCATCGGCATATCGCGCGCCCTTTGCGGCGAAGCGCTTCGCCAGTTCACGGCTCATCTCCACGGGAGACGTTCCAAGATCAACAATGATATGGCGGGCTTCGGCGTGCTTCAGAAGGCCGTCCTCCCCATCGCAGACCGCCTGCACATGCTTTCCGCTCGGTAACGCAATGAAGATGGTGTCGCATTGCTTCGCCAGTTCGGCCAGCGAAGCGGACCGTTTGACACCTGCGGTCGCCAGCCGCTGCAGCGGATCGTCCGCCCGGTCGAAGCCGAAAACAGCACGCCCGCTTTTGCGTGCGAGATTGCGGCACATCGGCTCGCCCATCACGCCAAGACCGACAAAACCAATGGCACCCGTCATGCCAAACTCCTTGAACATCGAACCTCGACGAGCGCGGAATCCCGCGCCCGTCACAATACAGGATCAGCCCTTCACCAGCGGGCAGTTGCCGTCACCCATCGGCCGAAAGGCCTGCTCGCCGGGCGATGTCGTAATGACCTTATAGTAGTCGTACTTGTACTTTGATTCGTCCGGCTTTTTGACCTGCACCAGATACATCGAATGCAGGACGCGCCCGTCTGGACGGATCGTGACATCCTTGTTGTACATGTCGTTGACTTTCATCTCGTGCATCTTCTTGGCCACCACGGCCGGATCTTTAGTGCCCGCCGCCTTCACGGCCGCCAGATAGTGATGGACGCCGCTATAGACTCCCGCCTGAACCATGCTGGGCACCTTTCCGCCTGTCGCAGCGAAATAGCGCTTGGCCCACGCGCGCGTCTGGTCATTCAGGTCCCAGTAGAACGAGGTGGTGACCTGCAGTCCCTGGGTCGCCTTGAGGCCCAATGCGTTGACGTCCGTAATGAAGACAAGAAGACCCGCGAGTTGCTGGCCGCCCTCCACAATGCCGAATTCGCCCGCTTGCTTGATAGCGGTCTGGACGTCCGCACCTGAGGTCGCAAGACCGACAACCTTGGCTTTCGAGCCCTGAGCTTGCAACAGGAAGGATGCCATGTCAGCGGAGCCGAGAGGATGCGCCGCGGAGCCGATCACCTTTCCGCCGGCGGCTTCGATGAACTTCGTCGCATCGCGCTGCAACGCATGTCCGAAAGCATAGTCTGCGGAGATAAAGTACCAGGTATTTCCGCCTGCCTTGGTGATGGCTTCGCTGGTCAGCTTGGACAGCGCATAAGTATCGTAATTGAAGTGGAAACTCACCGGCGAACAGGCTTTCCCGGTGAAATCCGAAGAGCCCGGCCCACTGATCACAAAAATCTTGTTCT
This sequence comes from Afipia sp., assembly GCA_050249215.1. Classification (GTDB taxonomy): domain Bacteria; phylum Pseudomonadota; class Alphaproteobacteria; order Rhizobiales; family Xanthobacteraceae; genus Afipia. Next base: position 17,849 of record JBFWQX010000007.1, on the reverse strand, counting down.
TCTGCCGCGCGATTTCGAGGATCGCGAATCCGGCCGACGAGGCCGCGCCGTCGGCGATGACGTCGACTCCTTCTGTGTCGAACCATTTGCGCGCCGTTGCCGAAGCGATATCGGGCTTGTTCTGGTGATCGGCGCTGATGACCTCGATCTTCTGCCCGAGCAACTCGCCTCCGAAATCCTCGACGGCAAGTTTCGCTGCCGCGACCGAACCGGTGCCGCCGTTATCGGCAAATACGCCGGACTGGTCGTTCAGCACGCCAATCTTGATGGTCTCCGCAGCATTCGCCGCATGCGCCACCAAAAGCGATGCCGACAAATACAAGCCTCTCGTGATTACGTTGAATTTCATGTCTCTTCCCTCATGAGTTTTGTTGTTGAATGCGTTTCAGCACCGGCGCTATATAACGCCGGAACTGCGGTGGATTCTCGCTCATCGGGAAATGACCGAGTTGTTCCATGATGGTGACGTCGGCGCCCTTGATGCCGGATGCGGTGCGCAACGTATCTTCCGGCATGCAGGAGAAATCGTATTCGCCGGTGAGCAGATAGAGCGGGCACTCGCTGGTATCGATACCGTTCGTGCGCCCGCGCAGATCACCGTCGACACGATAAAAGTAGAGATCGCCCTTGAAGACGCCCGGTCCGCTCTGCCGATAGGCCCACAGCGTTTCCATCCGCGCGGCTGCCGGGCTTTGCGGCGCCACAAGACCTGACACCAGCGCGGCACAGACCTCGCCGCCATGGACGTCCGGCCTGTTCAGCCATGCGGTGTCGTACCACGGTGTCTGGAAATCTGCCGCTTCGAGACCGATCAGTGCGCGAAACTCAGCCGCGTGGTCGATCGCGAGATTGAGCACGATGCGGCCGCCGATCGAACAGCCCATGACAACTGGTTTATCCAGATCGAGCGCCGCGCAGAACGACCGGATCGTCTGGGTATAGCGCGCCGTCGTGAGTTGATATTCGCTTCCGTCCCAAGTCGCTGGCGGATTGGATTTGCCATGCCAGGGCATGTCAAAGGCGATGATGCGGAAAGATTTCGTGAATTCCTCGTCCGCCAACAGGTATCGCCATTGACGACCGTCGGAACCCGCCGTGTGCAGACAGACCAGCGGAATGCCGCTTCCGGCCTCCTCGAAGTAGATCCGGTGCGGCGTGCCATCAATATCGACATGCACGTAGCGCCCGACCATCGGCTCGATATAGCTGGTCATGACGCAGCTCCCGCCAAACGCGGGAGCGCCAGCACGTCCTTGAAATACTGCAGATGGGTCATGAAGGGTTGGATGTCGCCTTCCAGTGACGCCTCACCGCGCTTGGTAAGCGACAGCAGATCGTGCCATCCGGCTTTCGGCATCGCCTCCCAGAATGACATCCATGCTTGCGGAGTCGCTCGGTAAGCGAACCGCCATGGACGCATCAGCATCGGAGCCGCCGCCATTTCCGTAATACGGCCGCTCCGGATCGAAACGTGAAAGGATTTTTCTGTCGATCCCAGCAGGCAATCGACATCCAGAAAGCGTCCCCGATGAACGAGCGCGGCATCGCGATCCAGTAATCCGGGAATTCGCGCAAATGCCTGCACCACATCCGCTTCAGATCGTTCCAACGCCTGCTCCTTCCGTTTCGCACGAACCGCCGTCGACAGCGCCCCGCGCAATGTTCTGTCTGACAGAACTCTTGTTCTGTAATATCAACATATGATTGGATGCCGTGCAAGAGAGGCGTTCCGAGGCCTCCCCGGTCATGAAGAATGAGTTTCAAAGATGATGAATTATCCCGAGATTGAGCTTTATGTCGGCGGGCAATGGCGCCGGAGATCTGGCTCGCCTGTCCTCAATCCCGCAGATGAGAGCGTGCTGGGGATCGTTCCACACGCGAGCATGGCCGACCTCGACGATGCACTCGATGCGGCAGTGAAGGGGTTTGCGCTATGGCGGAACACCGCTCCGAATACGCGCGCGCAGATTATTTTGCGCGCCGCTGCGCTGATCCGGGACCGCGTTGACGATATGGCCAGAGCGATGACGCTCGAACAGGGCAAACCGCTCGATCAGGCCCGGCTGGAAATCCTGCGCGGCTGCGACATCATCGAATGGGACGCTACAGAGGGAATGCGGCTCTATGGCCGCGTCATTCCGGGAGGTCCGGGGTTGCAGCACACTGTCCATCGCCAGCCGATCGGCCCGGTGGCTGCATTCTCGCCATGGAATTTCCCGATGAGTTCGCCCGCGCGCAAGGTTGCAGGTGCGTTGTCCTCAGGCTGCTCCATCATTCTGAAAGCATCGGAAGAAACACCGGCCGGCGCCTTGCAACTCGTTCGTGCGTTTCACGACGCAGGTCTGCCCCCCGGTGTGCTAAATCTCGTTTTCGGCGATCCCGCGGAGATATCGGACTATCTCGTTCCGAGTCCGGCTATACGTCTCGTCACGTTCACCGGATCGGTTCCGGTCGGAAAGCATCTGGCCGCGATGGCGGGACAGAACATGAAGCCCGCGATCATGGAATTAGGCGGACACGGGCCGGTCATTGTGTGTGACGACGCCGATCCGGTGGCCACGGCCGCGCTCTCCGTCACGGCGAAGTCGCGCAATGCGGGTCAGGTTTGCGTCGCGCCCACACGCTTCTTCGTTCAGGAATCCGGCTTCGAGACGTTCGCGCAGGCCTTCGCCGACGGCGCGTCCCGGCTCAAGGTTGGCAACGGTCTCGATCCATCGACCGAGCTTGGGCCTCTCGCCAATCCACGCCGCATCGACGCGATGGAGCGGCTGGTGTCCGATGCGACCGCGCGCGGCGCACGCGTACTTGCCGGCGGACAACGCATCGGCAATCGCGGCTACTTCTATCCGCTAACTGTGCTCGCCGACGTACCGGACTCTGCTCTCGCCATGAATGAGGAACCCTTCGGTCCCCTGGCCCTGGTCAATCCGGTGCGCGACCTGGATGAGGCGATAGCAAAGGCCAATGCGTTGCCATTCGGCCTTGCCGCCTATGCCTTTACCAGCTCGGCGAACAACGTCCAGCGTCTGTCGAACGATATGGAAACAGGAAACCTTTCGATCAACCATTTTGTCGCATCCACAGCGGAAACACCTTTCGGCGGCGTCAAGGACAGTGGCTATGGCCGTGAAGGCGGCACCGAGGGGCTTACCTGTTACACAGTGACAAAGAATGTCTCGCAGAAGTTCAATTGATCCGGCGTTGCAGGGCTTGCGCAAAGTCATGCTCTCCCGAGACCGCGTGGCCGGCTCGGTCGCGAGACAAGCGAGCGGTACCGATCGGCGGCGGATATCATGAACAACACTCGATTTTCAGCACCCGTGATGTATTCTCCCGAAGAACCGGTTATTCGCGGAGAAGTCTCCTTGGCTACCAGGAAAAAGCGGGCGCCCGCCGGCGTCGCGGCAGTGGACAGAGCGCTGGCTATCGTTCAGGCGATCTCGTCCCAGCCCGAACCGTGGTCGCTTGCCAAACTGTCCGTGGCGACAAAACTCTACAAGAGCACCATCCTGCGTCTGCTCGGCTCGCTGGAAAACGCGCGCTATGTCACGCGCCTGAGCGACGGAAACTATACCCTCGGTCCTGCGGTCTTCAGGCTGGGCCTGGCATACGAGCACGCGCATCCGCTGCGGGAAATCGTTCTCCCGGTACTTGAATCGCTGGTGAAAAACGGCACTGAGAGCGCATCGCTTCATATACGGCACAACGCCACGTCCCGGATATGCATCGTCCGCGTCGACTCCAATCATTCAACGCTGGATCGCATTCAGGCAGGCGACATCCTTCCGCTCGATCGCGGCGCCGCGGGCCGGTTGCTGGCGGCATTCGATGGCGAGGAGAGTTCGGGGGCCAGAGAACTTCGCGAAGGCTGCTTTGCTCTGTCGGTAGGCGAACGGGATCCTTCCTGTGCCGGCGCCGCCTCACCCGTCTTCGGGCCGGACGGCGCAATCAAAGGCGTGTTGTCTCTGTCAGGACCACGCGAGCGTTTCACACCGGCAACCGTGACGCGGATGCGCGATCTGCTGCTCGCCGCAGCAACGACGGTCACGCAGACACTCGGCGGAAAATTCCCCGAAGTGCCGAAGAACTACGATCTGCCCGGAAAATTGCTGGACATCCAGCCGGCGCGGAAGTCCAGAAAATCCGGCGCGGCCTGATCAGGCAAGCCTGCTTGGGTGATCTCAGATCCCACCCATGCAAAGATACTTGATCTCGAGATAGTCCTCGATGCCGTATTTTGAGCCTTCACGGCCGTTACCGCTTTCCTTGACGCCGCCGAAGGGCGCGATCTCCGTGGAGATGATCCCCTCGTTGATGCCGACCATGCCGTATTCAAGGGCTTCGGCAACGCGCCAGACCCGCCCGATATCGCGGCCGTAGAAATAGGCCGCGAGCCCGAACTCGGTGTCGTTGGCAAGCTGTATGGCTTCGTCCTCGGTCTTGAAACGAAACACTGGCGCAACAGGCCCGAAGGTTTCCTCGCGGAAGATCATCATGTCGGGTGTGGTTCCGGTCAGAACCGTCGGTTCATAGAACGTGCGCCCAAGCGCATGGCGATGACCGCCGACCGCGACCTTGGCACCCTTTGACGTGGCATCATTGATGTGCTCTTCGACTTTTTCCACCGCAGCCATGTTGATCAGCGGCCCAATGGTGACGCCTTCCGCAAAGCCGTCTCCGACCTTCAGCTCGCGCACGGCCTGCGAGAGCTTCTCGACGAACCTGTCGTAAATCTTGTCCTGCGCGAAGATGCGGTTGACGCAGACACAGGTCTGGCCGGCATTGCGATACTTGGACGCCATCGCGCCCTTCACCGCAGCGTCGATGTCGGCATCGTCGAACACGATGAATGGAGCATTGCCGCCCAGTTCCATGGAAGTCCGCTTCACCGTCGACGCGCTTTCTTCCATCAGCTTCTTGCCGATTTCCGTCGAACCGGTGAACGTCACCTTGCGCACGACTGGATTCGACGTCATCTCACCGCCGATGGCGGAAGCGGATCCCGTCACCACCGAGAATACACCCTTCGGCACGCCGGCGCGCTCCGCAAGAACGGCGAGCGCCAGGGCCGACAACGGCGTCTGGCTCGCCGGCTTCACGACCATGGTGCAACCCGCCGTCAGCGCAGGGCCAGCCTTGCGGGTGATCATCGCTGCCGGAAAATTCCACGGCGTGATCGCGGCGCAGACGCCGATCGGCTGCTTGAGCACGACAATGCGGCGGTCGGATGTGAAGGGCGGAATCGTATCGCCGTAAACACGCTTGCCTTCTTCCGCGAACCACTCGATGAAGCTCGCCGCATAGGCGATCTCGCCGCGGCTCTCGGCAAGGGGCTTGCCCTGCTCCGCCGTCATGATCATCGCGAGGTCCTCCTGATTGGCCATCATGAGGTCGAACCATTTCCGCAGAATCGCCGAGCGCTCTTTCGCGGTCCGGGCGCGCCAGGCCGGCAACGCCGCGTTGGCCGCTTCAATGGCGCGCTTCGTCTCCGCCGCGCCCATGTTCGGCACGCTGCCGACAACCGCGCCCGTCGCCGGGTTATCGACCTTGATCGTTCCGCCTCCGTCGGCGGCAACCCATTCGCCACCGATGAAACAGGCATCACGCAGCAGCGAGGAATCCTTGAGGGGGAGCTTTGCGACCTTGTCCAGCATGTTATGACGCCTTGTTTTCCGGCGCGACCAGCATTTCGCGCAGCTTGAAGCGGATGATCTTGCCCGATCCGGTTCGCGGGATGTCCGTCACGAAATGAACCGAGAATGGCACCTTATAAGAAGACAAACGGCCCCGGCAATGTTCCAAAACAGCTTCCGCGTCGATACGCCCGTCGCCCCGGGTGACGACAAACAAGGCCGGAACTTCGCCCAGATGCTCATGGGGAATACCTACGACGGCGCTGTCGATCACGTCTTCGAGAGAACTGACCGCCTCCTCGATTTCGGCCGGAGCAATGTTCTGACCGCCGCGAATGATCAGTTCCTTGAGACGTCCCGTGATCGTCAGGAAGCCGTTCTCGTCGCTCTTCGCCAGATCGCCGGTATGATACCAGCCGTTTCGCAGGGCCGCGGCGGTCTCCTGCGGCTTGTTATGATAGCCGCTCATCAGGTTGGGGCCGCGCACGATCAATTCGCCCTCTTCACCGATCGCAACATCGTCTCCGGACGCCGGGGAGACAATACGAACAGCCAGTCCGGGCAGAGGCAATCCGCACGATCCCATGATGCGGGCGCCGGTCATCCAGTTCATCGTCACCATCGTCGATGTCTCGGTGATGCCGTAACCGTCGAGCAGTTTGATTCCAAAACGGGACTCGAATTCGCGATTGAGCGCCGCAGGCATGATCGCACCGGCCGACATGCCAATGCGCAGTTTCGGAAACGCCCGCGCCGGTTCCGATTTCGCCGCCTCGAGAAAGTAGTGAAACATGGTCGGCACGCCGGGGAATACCGTGAACTCGCCGGTCTTCAGCAGGCGTGCCGCCTCGGTCGTCGAATACTTCTCCATGACATACTCGGTCGCTCCGGTCGCAAGAATGCCGAGCACGGAAAGGTTGAGCGCGTAGGAATGAAACAACGGAAGCGGAGACAGCACGGTATCTGCTTCGGACAGGCCCGCGATCGGCGCCCAGCAAGCCGCGACCACCCAGAGCATGCTGTGAACCGAAAGCAGCACCCCCTTTGCGCGGCCGGTCGTTCCGGATGTGTAGATAATGAAAGCAGGCGCGTGGATATCGAGTGAATCCGGTGGAGCGGATTTCGCCTTCGTGATCGCAAGTTCTGAGTACCTTAAGCCCTTCCGGCTTTCCGTTCCGCGGTCCGCCAGCACAATCAAATTCAGCGCCGGCGCGTCCGCGCGCAAAGCCGCAATCATGCCCATCCGCTCATCGGTGGTGACGATGGCTGTGCATCCGGCATCCTGAAGCCGATAGAGAACCTCCGATGCTGTTGCCTCATAGCTGACAGGAACACTGACGGCATCAGCCCGATTGACGGCGAAACAGCTTTCAATCCAGGCCACCGAGTTGGGCAGGAAGATCGCCACCCTGTCGCCCGGCTTCACGCCGTGATCAACGAGATGACCGGCCAGATTGGCGGTGCGCGCCGCCAGATCGGCGTAGGTGACCGCCGTCTCCGCATCGCGGAAGGCGATTTTTGAACCTCGCGCCTCCGCATGGCAGCGCAGCAGCGCAGGAATCGGCGCGATAAGATCTGTCTGGAGCATATCTCCCTCTCGGCTCGCTCGTTAGACCATGCTGAAACCGCCGCTGATACTGATCGTCTGACCAGTAATCCAGCCGCCATGCTTCGATGCCAGCAACGTGACCATCGGCGCGATGTCCGCCGGGAAGCCAAGCCTGCGCAACGGATAGAGCTTGGTGAGTTTGTCGCGGTTTGCATTCACCCATGCCAGATCGTGGGGGGTTTCGATCAATCCCAGCGAGATCGTGTTGGCCGTCGTTCCAAAGCGCCCAAGTTCCCGAGCCAGCGATTTCATCAAGGCAATAACGCCGCTGCGCGCTGCTGCGACGATGGCAAGCCCGGATTCGCCGACACGGGATGAGTCGCCCACCAGCGCGATGATCCTGCCGTCCCCGGCCTTTTCCAGATGAGGCGCCGCCGCCTTTGAAACGTGAATGGCGCCATAGAGACAGATGTCGATTTGCTTCTTCCATTCCTCGGGCGTTGTATCGACAAAGCGATTGCGCAGCGCCACGCCGGCATTGTTGACCACGATGTTGAGTCCGCCAAAATGCTCAACAACCTTCGCAACCATCGCTTGGACTTCATCGAAATTCGCAACGTCGGCCTTGCAGGCGATGGCCTTGCCACCGGCCTTTTCGATCTCCGCAACCACAGCTTCAGCCTTCTCACGCGATCCGTTGTAATTGACCGCGACCGCGGCACCTTCCGCCGCCAGACCGAGCGCGATTTCGCGGCCAACGTCACGGCCCGCGCCGGTGACGAGAGCGACCTTGCCTTTCAGATGCATGTCCATTCCGGTATCCTTCATCGTTGAAATTGTGATGTTTCGCGGCCAGTCCGCGTATCACTCGTAAGCGTCCATGCCTTTGCGCAACGAATTCCATTGCGCTTCATCATGGCTGCAGATCACTGTTGCGCCGGCCTTCTCGATGCGACGGATTTCCTCGAACGATTTGAGGAATTCCTCCGCGTTCTTCGTGTTCTTTGGAACGATGTCTTTATCGAGGTTTTCCCGGATGCTGACGGCGTCCGACGCGAGCAGAAACTCGCCGCTGCGATCTAACTTCACAAGCGCGCCAACGGTCCCGGCCGTGTGGCCGGGCAGCGGAACGAGCACGATCTTCCCGTCGCCGAACAGGTCGAACTGTCCATCAATGGTCTTCATGGGAATGGGATGATCCCAGTCCGCGGCGAAATATCCGGCGGCATCGGGCGCCCTGGCCGCATCCAATTCGCGCGCATGCACGACAATCGTCGATTTTCTGAAGAACTCGTTGCAGCCGCAGTGATCCGTATGAAGATGCGAGCAGACGACGGCATCAATATCATCCGGACCAAGACCGACCGCTTTCAAGCCTGTGAGCACGTTGTCGCCCGGCGGCATGATCGGCGTCATATACTTGGCGACGCTACCCCATCGCATTTCCGGATTTTCCGCAATCGAAGGATGGCATCCGGTATCGAACAGCACATTGCCCTGCTTGTGACGCATCAGCAGACAGGAGACGGGGAGCTCAATTGTTTCGTCGCGACCCGCGTCGGGAAAATAGATGCTTCTGCGCATGCGCAGCCGCCCACCTGACAGAACATGCATCTTCATCGCTTTATCCTCACTTGCCGCGGAAAACCGGAGGGCGCTTTTCGGCAAACGCCCGTCGGCCCTCCTCATAATCCTCGCTGGCCGACGCCGCGTCGATCAATGAATCAGCCGCGCGTAGATCGAGCGCCCCTGCACCCATTGAAAGCCCGGTCAATATCCTTTTGGCTCCCTCAACCGAGAGGGGTGCCAGCCCGGCGATCTCCGCTGCCAGCGCCCTCGCGGCTGACATCGGGTTCGTGGAGACATGGTCGATCAGTCCCATCCGAGCCGCATCATCTGCCCTGAACCGTTCGGCGGAATAAAGAATGCGCTTGGCATTCGCCAACCCGACCAGGGCAAGCAGCCGCTGGGTACTGCGCACACCATAGACAATCGAGAGCTTCGCCGCGGGGATTCCGATCGACGTCTCGGCATCGGCGTAGCGGAAATCACATGCCATCGACAGATGACATCCGCCGCCGAGGCAGTACCCCTCAAGAACCGCAATGACCGGTTTTGGCGCGCTGGCAATCGCATCGGACGAAGCATCCACCGCGACCTCGTAAGCCTTGCTCTCCGCGATATTGGAACGGACCTTTGAAAACTCCGAAACATCGGCACCGACACTGAAATTCCGGCCTGCGCCGGTCAGGATGATGGCACGCACTTCTGGATCACCGCCGAGACGAGAAAAAATATCGGCAATCCCCTTCCACATCGCGAGCGTCATGGCATTGCGTTCGGTGGGCCGGTTGAGCGTCACCATCGCAATCCTGCCCTGAACGGCAACATCTATGTCGGCCAATGATCTCTCCCGCAGTATCACAGATGATCGACTGAACTTCATACCTCGCCCCGATACAGCGGCTTCACCACCAACTTCAGTTTCTCGGGAATCGGCACCGGCCGTCCGCTAGCGCGCTCGACATAAACATGGACAAGGTGCCCCTGCGCCGATGCCTCGTTGTCATCGCCCCTGAAAAGCGCCACCTCGTAGCGAACGCTGCTGTTGCCGATATGACTGGCTCTCAATCCAACATCGAGCCTGGACGGGAAGCCGACCGATCTGAAGTATCGGCACATGGTTTCGGCCACCAGACCGATCACCTCGCTCTTTTCCACATCCAGCGCGCCGTTCTCGATCAGATACTGGTTCACGATGGAATCGAAGAACGAATAGTACGTCGTGTTATTCATGTGCCGGTAGGAATCGTTGTCCATCCAGCGCGTCGTCATGAGCTGAAAGTAGGCATAACCGCTGCGGAGATCCGGCTTCGGACGCTCACTCATAGGGAGGCCTCGTAGATCGCCACCGCATCCGCGTGCGCGACATCGCGCGGGTTGTTGACCAGCAGGCGCGTTTGCTTCATCGCGTCGTCGGCCAGCAGTCCAATATCGCCGGACGTGATGCCGACGTCCCGAAGCCGTGTCGGCAGCCCAAGCTCAACCGGTAATGCGCAAAGCATGTCCACCAGCGCCTTGGTGCGGTCGGCTGCATTTCCCTTCGCCGCGGGCACGAGAATGCCGGCGAGCTCGCCATAGTGGCTCTCGGCCGAACCGGCATTGAAGCGAATGACTTGCGGCAACACCAGAGAATTCGACAAGCCATGCGGGACGTGAAAGCGCGCGCCGACCGGGTAAGCGAGCGCGTGAACGGCGGCGACCGGCGCATTCGCAAAGGCCATGCCTGCAAGCATGGACCCGAACAGCATGTTGTGGCGCGCCTCGCGGTTCGTGCCATTACGGCAGGCCTCGTGAATGTTTCCACCCAACAGGCGCAACGCCTCGCGCGCGAGAGCATCCGACAGCGGATTTTTCAGCCGCTTGCTGGTGTAGGCTTCGATGGCGTGGACCATCGCATCAATGCCCGTGGCTGCAGTGACCGAAGCAGGCAGGCCAACGGTCAGGTCCGCATCGAGTACCGCCCAGTCCGGCAGCAAGACTGGCGAGACGACACCCTTCTTTTCGCCCTCGCCTGTGGTCACGATCGAGATCGGCGTGACCTCCGAGCCGGTACCCGCCGTTGTCGGCGCAAGCACCAGCGGGAGACGCCGCCCCTTCACCATGCCGACGCCGTAAATATCATCCAGCCGCTCCTCACCGACGGCTAACAGCGCGACCAGCTTCGCCACATCCATGGAGCTTCCACCGCCGATGGACACGACGCCGTCGACCTCGGCTTCCCTCGCCAGTTTCACCGCTGCGTCGATCACATGCACGGGCGGATCGGCCTGAACATCGGTAAAGAGAGTGACGGCGATGCCGCTCTGCCGCAATCCATTCAATCCGGGCTGAAGAAGTCCCGCGCCGCTGACACCAGGATCACTCACCATCAGCACGGATTTGCAGCCGAGCGAACTGACAAGTTCTCCGATGCGGGACGACGATCCCGGCTCGACCAGGACCGATTTCGTGGACTGGAAGACAAACCCCTGCACTGCGAACTCCGCTCCACGGAGCCCGGATAGCGGCCCCGAAATCATCTTGTCGCCGCGCGCTTCTGTCTCGTGCTCGGCCATGTGACTTGCATAAGTAGACTAATCAGCAGTGGCGATGTCAACACGTTTCGCGGCATTGCTGCTCTCCGGCGATGGCTTGCGCCGCGCCCGCGCGGCGTCGAAAGCGGCTGCGATCTCGCCGACAATGCCGCGCCGAAACAGCAGGACGCACACCATGAAGATCAGCCCGATGATGATCGGAACCTTGGTCGAGAGATCGACAGAAGCCGAACCGACCTGGACCGTACCGAGCCCTGAAAGCCTGCTTTCCAGTGTCACCACCAGAATGGCGCCGATAATGGGTCCGAGCGGCGTGCCGAGTCCGCCGAGCAGACACATGAGAATGACACTGCCCGACTGGGTCCAGTGCGCGTCGGGCAATCCCGCGAAGCCCAGCGTCAGCGCCTTCATGCCGCCCGCCAGCCCGGCAACCGCCGCGGACATCGCGAATGCCGACAGCTTGTAGCCCTGCACATCGTAGCCGAGCGAAATTGCGCGCGGCTCGTTGTCTCGAATGGCAAGCAGAACCTGACCGAACGGCGCTTCCATCAGCCGCTGGAACGCCCATACCATCGCGACCATGACAACGAGCACGAAACCGTACATCGCGTGGTCGTCGGTCAGATGAATGACACCAAACAGGTCACGCCTTGGAATGCGTTGCAATCCATCTTCGGCGCCGGTGAATGGTGCCTGCACGCAAAAGAAATAGACCATCTGCGCCAAAGCCAGAGTGATCATGGCGAAATAGATGCCCTGACGCCGGATCGCCATACCGCCCATCACAAGGCCGAGCACGAGACCCGTCAGAAGACTGACCGCGAGAGCGAGTTCAGGCGTCAGCTCCCACTCTTTCGTAACGTAACCAGCGACATAGGCGCCCATTCCAAAGAAGGCCGCATGGCCGATAGAAAGCAGGCCGACGTTCCCCGTAAAGAAATTGAAAGCCACGGCGAACAGAGCGAGAGCGACGCACTTCATCAGAAACTGCGTGTACAGGCCTGCGAACGGCGCGATCAACCCGGCCACGAGCAGACCGATCAGCAACGCGGTGGACGTCCTCATGGATATGCTCATGCTTCACGTCCAAACAAGCCGGCAGGGCGCATCAGAAGCACGAACGCCATGACGATGAACACGATGGTTGACGAAATTTCAGGATAGAACACCTTGGACAGGCCTTCGATCACGCCGAGCGCAAGCCCTGTCGCAATCGCGCCCGCGGTGGAGCCGAGGCCGCCGATCACGACGACGGCAAAGGTGATGATCAGGATGTTTGAGCCCATCAGCGGCTGTACCTGATAGATCGGAGCTGCCAGCACACCGGCGAAGGCCGCAAGCGCCGCGCCGAGCGCGTAGACCAGCGTCACCATCAGCGGCACGTTGATGCCGAGCGCCTGCACGATCCGGGCATTCTCGGTACCTGCTCGGAGATAGGAGCCGAGCCGCGTCCGCTCGATCAGGAACCAGACGCCGATGCAGACCAGCAGCGACATGCAGACGATCCAGACACGATAGATCGGAAGCCGCATGAACCCCAGATCGATCAGCCCGCGCAGCGCCGGCGGCGTCGGATATGGAAGTCCGGCCGAGCCATAGATGTCGCGGAAGATGCCCTCCAGAACCAGCGCAAGACCGAAGGTGAACAGCAGGCCATAGAGATGGTCGAGGCCCGACAGCCGCCGCAGCAGAAGCCGCTCGATCAATGCGCCGAATGCGCCAACGACGACAGGAACCAGAAGCAACGACCACCAGTAGTTCACGCCCAGCTTCTGCATGGCCAGATACACGCCGAATGCACCGAGCATGTAGAGGGCGCCGTGCGCGAAGTTGATCACATTGAGAAGCCCGAAGATGAGCGCGAGGCCAAGGCTGAGAATGGCGTAGAACGATCCGTTGACAAGACCGATTGTCACCTGCCCCAACAGCACCTGAATTGGAATATCGAACATGATGCCTCTCAAACACCCAGCGTGCGATCGACAAGATCGGCTTGCGCTTCCAGTTCATCGGCAGTCAGGCGCATGACAATGCCTCCACGTTCGACCACCAGAAACCTGTCCGCCAGCGGCGCCGCGAAATACTTGTTCTGCTCAACCAACAGAATGGTGTAGCCGCGCGACTTCAGTTCGACGACCAGATCGAACAACCGGTCGACAATCACCGGCGCGAGGCCTTCGGAGATTTCGTCCAGCAACAGCAGACGGGCGCCGGTGCGCAGGATGCGCGCAATCGCCAGCATCTGCTGCTCCCCGCCCGAAAGCCGCGTGCCCGGCGTGTGCCGCCGCTCCGCGAGGTTGGGCAGCAGCGCGTAGATTTCGTCCAGCGGCATGCCGCCGTCCGTCTGCCGGGGCGGCAACAGAAGGTTTTCCTCGCATGACAGCGATGCGAAAATCGCCCGTTCTTCCGGACAATAGCCGACCCCCATGCGTGCGATCAGATGTGGTGGCAATCGTGTGGCGTTCCTGCCGCCGATCCTGATTTCTCCTTCGGTCCGGTCCGTCAGGCCCATCACCGCGCGCAGCGTCGTGGTCCGGCCGCTGCCGTTGCGGCCGAGCAAAGCCACAACCTCTCCGGGATGCAGCGAAAACGACATGCCGTGCAGCACATGGGATTCGCCGTACCAGGCGTGAAGGCCATCGACCCTCAGTACATCCGCCGTACTTTCAGGAGCAATAAACTCGGCTGTGGCCGTCATTGCTTCTTCTCCGCGCGTGATCGTGAACCAAGATAAGATTCCACGACCTGCGGATCACGCGAGACCTCTTCATAAGTGCCTTCGGCGATAATCTCTCCCCGCCTCAAAACGCTGATCCGGTCGGCAATTCGCGCGACCATCTTCATGTTGTGCTCGACCATGACCACCGTGCGACCAATCGCCGCCTGCTTGATCAGCGCGGTAACGCGATCGACATCCTCGTGTCCCAATCCCTGGGTCGGCTCGTCGAGCAGCATCACCTTAGGTTCAGCCGCGAGTGTCGTCGCCAGTTCCAGCGCCCGCTTGCGCCCATAAGGCAAGTCGCCGGCGCGCGTTTTCGCGAATGCGGCGAGATCCACCTGCGAAAGAAGTTCGCCGATCCGCACCGAAACATCGCCAAGGCGCTTTCGTCCGCGCCAAAAGGCCACGGGGGAAACGCAAGCCCGCTGCAGCGCAATCACGATGTTGTCGCTCACCGTCAGATGCGGAAACACCGCTGAAATCTGAAACGAACGCACAAGTCCGCGCCGCGCCAATGCCGCCGGCGGCTCATGCGAGACATCGATTCCATCGAGGAGAATTTGCCCGGAGGTTGGCACAAGGAATTTCGTGAGCAGGTTGAAGACCGTGGTCTTCCCCGCACCATTCGGCCCGATCAGCGCATGAATCTCGCCGCGATGGATGTCGAGATCGACACCGCCGACAGCCGTGTAGCCGCGAAAATCCTTACGCAGCTCCCGCGCCTGCAGAACGACCTCCGTCGTCGGATGACGCGCTGTTGCACCCATCCGTTCCTCCTCCCGATTTGCTTGTGCGCCGCAACGCAATGAGTCCGCGCAACGCTGTTGACACAGTCATATCAAATTAGTCTAGTTATGCAAGCCTGTAATTTCGAGCTGACTGAGCAGCCGCAGGTTTTAGAAAACGGGAGGAGGCACTATGAGAACAACTGCATTGGCACTGGCCGCAAGTGTAGCGCTCGCCGGATCGGCATTTGCGCAGGACAAGATTTCGGACGACGTGGTGCGGATCGGCGTGATGACGGATATGTCGGGGCAATTTTCCCACGAATCCGGCGAGGGTTCTGTGACGGCCGTGAAAATGGCCGTTGAGGATTTCGGCGGAACGGTCCTCGGAAAGAAGATCGAGGTCATCGTAGCCGATCATCAGAACAGGAACGAGGTGGCCATCGCGAAAGCGCGTGAATGGTATGATGTCGGCAAGGTCGACATGATTGCCAACCTGATCAACTCCTCCATTGCGCTTGCTGTCACCAACGTTGCGCAGGAGAAGAACCGCATTGCCATCGTCAACGGATCCGGCTCGTCGCGATTGACCGGCGATTCCTGCACACCCAACAGCATCCACTATGCCTATGACACCTACGCCCTCGCCCAGGGCACCGGAAAGGCACTGATCAAGGAGGGCTTGAATTCATGGTACTTCCTCACCGCGGACTATGCGTTCGGACATGCTCTCGAAGGCGATACAGCGAACGTCGTCAAGGCGAATGGCGGAACCGTTCTCGGATCCATCCGCTATCCTATCGACACGCCTGACCATTCATCCTTCCTGCTGCAGGCGCAGGCTTCCAAGGCAAAGGTCGTCGCCGTCGCAGGCTCCGGAACGACGTTCATCAACGCCGTGAAGTCCGCCAAGGATTTCGGACTGACCGACGGCGGCAAGCAGACCATCGCCGGGCTCCTGGTGTGGATCACCGATATCGATTCGATGGGCCTCAAGACCGCGCAGGGCCTTGTTCTGACCAACGGCTTCTACTGGGATCGCGACGAGGACACCCGCGCTTTCTCGAAGCGTTTCTTCGCGAAGATGAAGCGCATGCCGCATATGGGAGATGCCGGCGACTATTCCTCAACCATGCATTATCTCAATGCAATCAAGGCGGCCGGTACGGACGATGCCAAGACCGTTATGGCGAAGATGCGCGAGATGCCGGTGAACGACTTCTTCGCCAAGAACGGGCGCGTTCGCGAGGATGGACGGTTTGTCCATGACATGTACGTGTACGAGGTCAAGAAGCCGTCCGAGTCGAAATATGCCTGGGACTATTACAAGCTCCGCGCCGTCATTCCCGGTAACGAGGCATTCCGCCCGCTTTCCGAAAGCAAGTGTCCGCTTGTGAAAAAGTAATTCGTCCCCAAATCCGGACGAAGCCGATCAGACGCGGCCGGGCACAGCCCGGCTGCTTTTTCGTCCGCCGAACTTGTTGGGGTCGTAGCGCATCCGGTACTTCATGGCGTAGGCATGGATTGGCTTGCCGCACCGATTGCAGACAACGGTCGGCGTAAAAACCTTGCCGCAAACCGTATGTTTGAGAAGCATCGGCGGCTCGCCGCCGGCGCGCCAGCGATCCCCCCAGGCCATCATCATCATGATCGGCCCGTGCAGATCGGCTCCCATCGGCGTCAGCAGATATTCAAACCGCTCAGGAGCTGACTGGTACTTCCGCTTCTTGAAAACACCGCGATCGACAAGGCGGCTCAACCGATCGGTGAGAATGTTGGACGCGATTTTCAGTTCTGCTTGAAACTGATCGAAACGCGCTGCACCATAAAACGCTTCGCGAATGATCAGAAAGCTCCAGCGGTCTCCGATGACTTCCAGCGCACGGGACACCGAACTCGGACGGCCGCGCATGAAATCGTCGGCGGTGCGGCGGGTGCGCCGCGCATTGGTTTCCGCGCTCACAACGCCCGCCCCCGGGCCGTCGAGATAAGTAACCTCGCGCGCCGTGATTTTCTTCTGGCAGCACGAACAGGCGACCAGAGGCTTGCTCACGCAATTGCAGTCTTCATGAATGAGCTGGAGCGGTCCATCGGTCGGATCGAGCCAGCGGTCGCCGAACTGCATCAGCGCCATGAATGTCGGATAGAGATCGATCCCGGACTTTGTCAGCTTGTACTCGACCCGGCTTGACGTATCGGAATAGCTGGCCTCGCGAAGGATGCCTTCCTGGGTCAGCCGCCGCAGCCGGTCAGTCAGTGTCGCGCGCGAAATTTCGAGACCCGAACGGAATTCCTCGAACCGCCGCGCACCGAAGAACGCTTCACGAATGACAAGAAACGCCCAGGCATCGGACAGAATCCCCACCGTACTTGCAATCGAACATTTGCGCTCGAGCAAATCGGAGATTTTATCATCTGAACGAACCGACAAATCGGACTTGGGGGATCTGGCCGGCTTCTTGTCTTTTGCTGCAACCGCTGGCCGCATGTCTGGCTCTGACCAAGTGCCCCTGACGAGACATTCCACGGATTGAAAGGCGCGTATCTCAACGCACGAGATGCAGCAATGTATACCAGTTGTTCAATCCAGAACAAGCCAGTCGGCCCGAAGCCGTGTCTTGCCTACACCATCCCTCCGCCGGAACGCGAAGCCTCGACCAGACGGAAAATGCGCTCCGGAGTGGCTGGCAGCGTATCGATCTCGATACCAAGCGGCGACAATGCATCCGAGACAGCATTGGCAATCGCCGCCGGCGCGCCGATCGTGCCGCCCTCGCCCATGCCGCGAAACCCGCCGATATTGTTCGGCAGCTCCGCCTCGATGTGGACGATTCCGATATCCGGCACGTTCGTGGCGACCGGAACGAGATAATCCGCAAGACTCGCCGTGAGAAATTGCCCCTTCTCGTCGTAGACAAGCTCTTCAAGCAAGGCCGCGCCGATTCCCTGCGCCACCGCGCCATGAACCTGGCCGTCGACGATCAGCGGATTGATGATGCGGCCGCAATCTTCCGCGACCACGTATCGCTTGATCTTGACGCCAAAGGTTTGCGGGTCGATTTCGACCATCGCAAGATGCGTGGAGGAACATGCCGTTCCGAGATAGGGATCGTAGGTCTCCGACGC